>CAMFIF010000021.1 GCA_945952415.1 uncultured Rhizobium sp.
CTAACCATGTGACGCCCTTCTGCTTCAGCCGGTGGGCGCCGGAGACCAGCGACCTGTTACCGTCTCGTCGGGAAGATAGCCCCCATCTCTAGGAAGTAGCTCTTCCCTGATCATCCATTCTCTGCGCCTCGGTAGGTCTCCTGCCGGGGCTTTTTCTTGTCGTCGTGGATGGTCAGCCATCATCGACAACGAGACAGGATGATCATGCAGGAAGAACAGAAGACTAGAGATGATAACGGTTTGGCCAGTTCAAGCGCCAACCGGACCGAGGGATATCTGCGACCCAGCTATGAGGAGTGGATCACTCAGCACAGACAAGCTGCCAAGGAGCGCGGGGGTAAGGTCTTTCGGTTCCCGAGGGACGCTGAGGGGCATAAGTTCCCAGTCGTGAAGGGTCGCCAGACGGGGGAGATCGTCAACCCTCTGACCGGGGAGATCGTGACCGGTTGCCTGACCGTCTCGAAACTTGCCGCTCAGCTTGGAACCTCATCGCAACAGGTGAACAACGCACTGGAGAAGATGGGGGCTGTGGTCCGTGTGCTTCGTCCGAAAGAGCGCCCCATGCTGCTTGCGCCTCACCTGACAAAGACATCGTGGGAACGGCAACCCGAAGCTACAGGCGCGGGGATTGAAGACGGTCTTGTGATCCAGCTCCGCTTCGGTCATGGCAACCGGGAGAGCGAGCGCATCCTTGTTACTCCGTCAGGACAAGCTGCCGTGAGTGCATCTCTGAAGGGCACTCTCGCTCCGACCAAGCCGGGTAAGGTTGAGGCCAAGCAGAAGATCATCCGCACCCTCATCGATGAAGGCTTAACTCAGGCTCAGATCGCGAGAAAGACCGGATGGCCAAGACAAACGGTATCGCGCCTCATCAAGTCCATGTGTCAGAAGGACGAACAGTTGTCCCATTTTCTCGGTCTTTCCCATAGTAAGGCACAACAGGACCATAAGGAGGGACGGGATGGGCAGTCATCCCATGGGTCGGTTCCATGACCAAGACCTTGGAGATGGATCATCCACGACCTTGTAGTCAGGCTTCCCCGATATCTCTCTCCACCTGAGTTCTGACGACCTCAGATAACATAGCTACGGCCTAGGTACGTGGTCTTAAGCTGCCATGAGATCCAAGCAGGGCCGGAATTTTTGACGAAAAAATTTCTGCCCTCCAGATCATAGAACAAGCTGCCCAGTTCCCCCCGGGACCGGGGTGTCCAGTCCAAGCCCTCGGAGGCTGCGGCTACCGAGGAGGCCTTCTGATGTTTCGGGCTGGGATCTCCCTCAGACAGTTTGAGGTAGCTTGTCTATGTGAACGGGACACGGTCCAGAACGTCGGATCACCCTTATCCAGCTTGTCCAAGACGCCGCTGCTATCGCCATCGCTTCAGTCCCAATGGACCTTGGTTCAGTGGCACCATCAAAACCGGGATGGAGATGGTGTCACATGAATGGGTCTTGACTTTTGGAACTGACGGTGTCTCATTGTCTAAGACTTCATTGAACCTAAGGAGAGGGGATCGCCATGACATCGGCAATCGTCGGTTACGCCCGTACCAGCACCAGAGATCAGGTTGCCGGGATCGAAGCACAGATGGAGCGGCTGAGGCAGGAAGGCTGCTCAAAGATCTTCCATGAACAGCTCTCATCCGTCGATGACAACAGAACCCAGCTTCGAGCAGCCCTCGACTACGTACGAGAAGGTGATGTCCTGATCGTCACTAAGCTTGATAGGCTGGTTCGGTCCATTCCCGATCTGGTCAAGATCACCGAGCAGCTTCAGGCAAAGAAGGTGACGCTGAAGATCCTCGATCTCAACCTCGACACCTCCACGGCCACCGGAGAACTGATGCTAAACCTGATCGGGTCTATCGCCCAGTTCGAGCGGAGGATCATGCTGGAGCGCCAGAGGGACGGGATCGCTAAGGCTCAGCGGGATGGCAAGTACAAGGGCCGCGCTCCTACGGCCATGAAGCAGAAGGAGAAGGTTCTGGCCTTGAGGGCAGAAGGCAAGACTGTCGATCAGATCACCAAGGAACTGATCATCAGCCGGTCGAGTGTCTTCCGCATCCTGAAGTCGGTATAATTGCTGCCATCTCTTCGAGGGGGAGATTATGTTTTTTCGTGCCCCCCAAGAAACTGCATCCCCTGCTGCACTTTCCTAGAAGTACCCTGTCGTTATTACTCTTAATAGAGGGCGAAGCCCTATTGGTGGTCATCCAACAGCTTCTTTGCCCCATACGGCATAGGGCTAGCAGCGAAGATACTCGCTAAGCCTTTCGCCAGTCGACGTTTGTGTTGTTCCAACGCTAGTGAAACCTGCTTCACTTCCTCGGCTTTGCTGATCAGCGTTTCTATCCGTGAGCAGCAATCATCTATGCTCCAGTAGACCTCGGTCAGTCTAACAGCCTTCTTAGCACCGTCTTTAAAGAACGTAATCCCACGATTGTTAGGCAGCGGGCCGAACTGGCTATGGGCGATCAAATTTCTGTCTCTATAGGGGTCGTGTATGCTGTCGAGAATGGCGTGCAGCCTTTTCCGATCCGCATCCCGCGTTATGGTTAGGCTTACAGCAGACTGTAAAATCCGGAGTTTATTTATGAAGTTGACGTTCGCTGTAATTGCGACCATCTGCATGTAGTTCAGGTCGAGTGCGTTGCCCAACGCCTCGTTGACCGACTGTTCGAGATTAGCCCAGTGATGCAGGTAAAGACCGGCAAGGGTGAAACAGACGGTTTCGTCGTCGAGGTTGCTTACGTCAATCATGGACATTCCCTGATGTCAGTGGGGATTGGGGGCAGTATCCTTACTTAGCATTCAGGCAATTGCACAGCCTCCACACATTCCCTCATCTGCTCCACCGTCAGTCCCCCAAGGTACACGCTTGCGGCCATGCTCTGCGGCTTGTGGCCGACCACGATCTGCACCACCAGTTCCGCCTGACCGGCTTGAATGGCCTTGGTGATGAACCAGCGGCGGAACGAGTGGAAGTTGACCCGGTCCCTACGCTTGCCCTCTACAAGGTCCGTCACTCCCACAGTTCGACGGTAGTAGGTGAAGGCTTTCACCGCTGGCATGGATCGTTCCTGCGGCTTGTCAGCGGCCACTGGAGGGCATTCAGGGAACAGGTCATCATCGGGCTGCTTGCCCTCTACGAGGCGCTCCACGGTCGATTTCAGGGCGCTGTGAATGGGGACAAGGCGGGAAGTGCGCTCTCTCTTCTGAGCCTTGAATCTGAAGCATCCGTCTTCCGTGATGTCCTTGCGCCGAAGGCTGATGATCGCATCAATACGAGCGCCAGTGAGTGCCCCGATCAACATGACATCCCGGAGGTAGGACTGGTTCGGACTGCCCCCGAAAAGCTTGGCGATCTCCTCATCCGTGAAGGGCCGCTCCTTCTCGTCCTCTTTGGGCTTGATCTTGGGCAGGGATTGGCGAGACCACGGAGAGCTGTCCATGTTGATGAGGCCGCGCCTCTCCAGCCAGGACCAGAACTGTGACAAGCAAGACAGATACTTGTTGATGGTCCGGTTCGTCAGCGGCCTGTCATTGTTGGATGCTAGGTGACCGATGAACTGCCCCGCTCGCCTTCTGGTGATTGCCTCTACCGTGAAGGAAACGCTCTGCTCCGAACACCAGCCTTCCAACAGAGCGAGCGCTCGGTCGCAGTCTGCTTTTGTCCGTGGCGTCCAATCGACCTCCGCGAAAAAGCGCGTTAGCGGCTCCCTGATCGGCGTCTCCTGACCGGTGGCAATCTTGTAGAAGATCTCCGCCTTTGCCTCTCTGGTCGGCTCGTAGATCGGCTCAGCCGTGAGTTCGTCCTCGCCCACGGGATTGCCCAGCAGGTCATCAACAATAATCGAGACAGCATCAGCCAGATCTTCCCGCTCAGGGCTGTCTTCCGGCAGCTTGGCCAATTCCTCTCGAAGCTGCAGAGCGGCAGCAACAGGATCTTGTCTGGCATCCGGTGACGTCCCCGCAAGGACCGCCTTGACCTTCTCTACTCTGCCAGCCCTTGCGTCTTCGATGAGCTTGAAAAACTCAGCCAGCACCGAATGCTTTTGCCTCTCTGCTTCAGCCCGATTGTGGGTGTTCAAGGACCGCTTGAGGCGGGTCTTGCCAATAGCTTTCACCAAATCCCGAGGCACTGGGAGCGAGACTCTCCAGCCTCCATTATTCATCTGCTCAAGATAGCCGGGAGCCTTGACTCTGGGCATTGCGTACCTCAAAATTCCCTACAGGATGGACCTTAAGGCACTGAAAATCAAAAATTATCTTGGAGGTCAAGGGGTTAATTATGTCCCGAATGAGGGTCCAGGTTCCCCAGCCAATTCTCCCAGTCTCAATTAAATCAATGAACGACATAGCATTCCCTATGTTATTCCGCGCATCTTGAAGGTACCCGCCATACCCCGGTCGACCTGTTTCAGGTTTCAGCAGGGCAAATCACAAATTGATAGGATGCTGAAGCGGGTCTGCGGCAGCGGGCTGCAATCGCGGGTATATTTTCGATCAAGGCGGCGGGTTTTTTTGTTCGTGGAAGCAACGGAGCTGTCATCCGCTCAAGGGGCCTTGCAGAACGGCAGTTCAGCGATTTTTCCTCTTCGCCTTGGAACAAACACGCTTTTCCTTTTCCTGGAATTTATGCCGCCTTGATAAGCCATCCGCGTTCGTGGCGTAGTGGGAAAATGTGTCGGAGGAAGCCGTCATGTATATCCCACAGCATTTTCAGGAAATAGACAAGGACAGGATCAGGGGCGTCATGCAGGCCGCGCCTCTGGCCTGTGTCGTCGCTCACACAGAGATGGGTCTCATCGCCAATCACCTTCCCCTGCTGGCGTCCCGGAGCGGTACGATCATCGGACATGTGGCGTTGAACAATGACATGCATCGGCTGATAGCGGATGGGCAGGAAGTTCTCACCATATTCCGGGGTGAGGATGCCTACATATCTCCGAACTTCTATCCCTCAAAGCCCGAGCACCACAAGCATGTGCCGACGTGGAATTATCAAGTGGTGCATGTCTACGGCGCGATCACCTTCCAGCATGATGAGCAGACGAAGAGGGCGGCCGTTGGGCTCTTGACCCGAGATCATGAAAGGCGCGTCCATGGCAAGAATGGATGGCGCATGACGGATGCTCCCGCGGACTACCTGGAGGCGATGCTCAGCAATATCGTGGCACTCAGGATCGAGGTTCGTCGCATACTGGCCAAATCCAAGCTCAGCCAGAACCGGGAAGAGCGGGATTATCTCGGGGCAGTCGCAGGTTTGAGGGCCACCGGGCACGAAGCCTTGTCGCAGGCCATGGAAGATCGATTGGCAGACGCAAAATAGTGCGGGGAGTGAGCGCGCAGGCTCAGTCTCCGTCCGCGCCCTGGCGATGCAAACGCCGCCGCCTCGGGGTCAGGCGCCGGCCTTGCGGTAGAGGGCGGCGAGCTGGGTGGGGGAGGAAGGCAGTTCGGGCACCACGACCAGCATGTTGATCTCGCCGCGCTTGAAGGCCTTGAGGAAGGGCTCGTAGTTCTGGAAGGCAACGCAGCCGTGCGAGCCGATGCGGCCGCGCAGCAGATTTGTGTGGGTGAGAAGACCGGTGCGGTTCTTCGGGTCCCGGCCATCGATGGAGGTCATGCGGATCGCCTCGACGCCGTAGAAGCGCTTTTCGCGCATGGACAGGCGATAGATGCCGGCGGGGGTCGGGCCATTCATCTTCACATGCTCGTAGCGCGGGTTGTCGCGCATGTGGCCGATGCCGGAATGGGCGCGCAGGCGCGTGCCGTCCGGCAGGTAGACGGTGGCGTTGGAGACGTCGTAGATCGCGACCCGGGTGGAGCTTCCCGGCCAGGCTGCCGGGTTGTTCTTGCGGCTGAAGAACCCGCCGAAAAGCGAGCGCTCCGGCTTTGCCACGGCAAGCTCGTTCTTCTTTTCGGGGCCTGCGGAGGGCAGCGGCTTCCGCTCGGCGGGTTTGTCGATCGTCAGCGCCCTTTCGGTGGAGGGCCGTGTTTCCGGCAGGGGTACCACGCTCGGAAGGGCGATGTCCTCTTCGTCCTCCTTGTCCGCCAGCACCAGATCGAAGGGCTCAGGCGTGCGCACCGGCACATCCTCCACAAGGGCCGTCACCAGCGCAGGCTTGGGTCCGGCCGCTTCTTCCCGCTCGATCGGGCTTTTCGCCGGGGCAGCGGCTGCGAGAAGCGTTGCTTCGGCCGCCTTCCGGCGCTTTTCCGCCAGAGCGAGCTCGGTCGCCACGCGCCGCTGGTGTGCCTCCAGGATCGCATCGGCAGAGAGCTGGTAGCCGCGCACATCGCTTTCCGGCAGCTTCAGATAGCGGGAGGATTTGACCGCCTTCGGCAGGGGTTCGGGACGGCTGATATCGGCAACCGTGACCTTGAGCGTCAGCGGGCCATTGGCGAGCGTGCTTGCCGCCATCTGCATGGCATGGAAGGCGGAGACCAGCCCCCAGGCGGATCCGGCGATCACGCCGCAGGAAATAAGGGCGCCCAGAGCCATTCCCTGGGAAAGACCGCGGCTGGATTTCGCCCCGGAATGCTGAAATCGCTTCACAGACGCCATGACTACACTTACCCGATACACGTTACTGGACGCGGACCGGAAAACACGGATCCGCAGGTCTTTACACTGCCGGGCCTTTCGGGATGACGGATCTTCCCCATGGGCGCCGAACACCCGAAGCATGAACAAATATGGTAAGTAAATCCTAAACGACGGACGGCTTCCGGGTGGAATATGGCATTTTGCGCCCTCCCCCCGGTGAGGCGGCCGGGTTTCCGCCTGCGGGCGGGCGATGCGCCTTAACCATAGCCTTGCGGCCGAGAGGGCCGGCGCGGTTATCGGCGGAGTGTCGGGGGCAGATCGCTAGGCCGCGCCGGAGCGGCCGAACCAGACGCCCAGAAGGGCTGCGAGACAGACGATGACGAGAATGCCATTGACCAGAAGAAGAAGAGAGGCGGGTATTTTCCTTATGTCCGGTTCGGGCGGCGGCGGGCCGGGGCGGAATTCCCTGATGACGGCGACGACGAAGCAGAAGGCGCTGAAGAGCACCAGGATGGAGCCTGCAAGCACGATCAGGATTTCGGGAATGACATCGGCCAGCAGCGCCTTGGCGCCTATGCCGCTGGCAAGGGCCGCAAGGCCAGTTCGCATCCAGGCCGCGTAGGTGCGCTCCGCCGCATAGACGGTGCGGTCCGCCGCAAGAACCGTTCGCCGGTCGGCCTGTCCTTCCGCATCGCCCATGAGCTGCTCCCGTTAGCGAAGGCGCTGGCGGCAGGGCTGAGATGCGCCCGCCGTCCTTCTTCTCCTGGGGAAGAACGCCAGCGGGCCGATCCCGTTGCAAAGGGACCCGCCGGGTGGTGGCGGACGGGCCTTAAGTGGCCCGATCAGGGGCGGTCATTGTTCGGGAAATTCGAGCTGACGCACGTCATAGCCAAGCTCTGCGGCCTTTGCCGTCATTTTCGCCAGCTGCTGGCGCGAGGGCACGTGGCGGGCATAGATCCAGAGGTTCTTCATCTCGGGATCGGCGCTGATGAACCAGCTCCTGTCCGGGGACTTGTAGAGCACCCAGTAATCCATGCTGATCAGGAAGGCATAGCGGACCTTGAGCTTCGCACGGGTCGTCTCCGCATCCTGAAGCGTTCCGATGCCGCGAATGGTTTTCAGCTCGCCCTTGGGCGTGCCCATGCGGCAACCATCTTCCACCATCACCCGGCGTTCGGTGAGACCGGGGCGATAGGTGGTGTAACCCGCCACGCAGCCATCCGTCAGCCACATGGGGCGTCGGGCGATTTCCAGCCAGGTGCCGGTATAGTGATCGGGCGAGAGGCGCACCACCTGCGGCTCGGCCCGGGCGGAAAGCGGCGGTGCGGCAAGAAGAGCCGTGAGGGCAAGGGTGATCGAGAGGAAAAGGGATTTCGCTTTGCGGTCGTGGCGCATCGAAGGGGTCTCCATGGTCTCGGCCGGTATCGGCCCTGAAGACAGGACGGAATGGCGCGGGACAAGTTTCACCGGACGCGAAAATCCCCCGATGCAAAGGGGCTTAAAGACCCTCCATCTCGCCAGGGCCATCCGCGTCGGGCGCCTTCGCCGCGTGCAAAACCGAGGCGATGAGGCCGGGAAACCGGGCCTCCAGATCCTCATGGCGGATGCTGAGACGCCGCCCCCGGCCATAGGGCTCGTTGCGGATGATGCCCGCTTCGCGCAGCACCTTCATGAGGTGGGATTTGGTCGATTTCGGCATGGATGGATCGGAAAGGTGGCAGAGGGCCATTTCCAGCGGACCATCGGACAGCTGGCGCACGATGGCCAGCCGCTCCGGATCGCTCAGTGCAAAAAGCACGTCCGTGAGCCGGAGTTCATCGCGGTCTGGATGGGGAAGATCGATCAGGCTGGGTGTCATGGTTCGAATTTAGTTGAACCATCCCGGAATATCCAGTAGGGATTGGTTCGAAAATATTCGAACAGTCAGGTGCCCCGTGACCGATATGACCCGTTCCGTTCCGCTTCGCCGCAATGCCGGCTTCCGGGTAATGCTTGCCGGCATTGCCGTGATGATGGCGGGGGCCAGCGCCCCCTCCCCCTTCTATCCGCAGCTCCAGCAGGAAATCGGCTTTTCCGCGCTGACGCTGACGGGCATTTTTGCCGTCTATACGGTCGCCCTTCTCGCTTCCCTGCTCTTTACCGGTTCGCTTTCCGATCATCTCGGCCGCCGGCCGGTGATTTCGGGCGGATTTGCGCTGATGTCGCTCAGCATCCTGCTTTTCTGGCATGCGGGAAGCGTGGCGGGTCTCATGGAGGCGCGGGTGCTGCAGGGAATTGCAGCTGGCCTGCTGCTTTCGGCGCTTTCCGCCGCAGTGGTGGATTTCGAGCCGCGGGAGCGTCCGGGCAGTGCCTCCATCTGGAATTCCGTCGTGCCGCTTGCCGGGCTTGCGCTTGGGGCGCTGGCGGCGGGCGTGCTGATGGATGTGACCGACGGCGCGGAGGCGGATGTGTTCGGGGCGCTTGCCCTCGCCTTCGCTGCCTTTGCCGCGGGGGTCTGGCTCATTCCGGAAACCGCGCCGCGGCATGAGGGCGTCTGGGCTTCGCTTCGGCCGCGCATCGGGGTGCCGGCAACGGCGGACCGGGCCTTCTGGCGCAGTGCGCCTGCGGTGATTGCCGGCTGGGCCACGGGCGGGCTCTATCTCTCGCTCGGCGCGCCGCTGGTGCACCATGTCTTCGGCGCGACGGATCATGTCACCCAGGCCATCGTCATCGTCTTGCTCTGCGGCATCGGCGCGGCGGCCTGCTATGTGGCGCGGGGCTATTCCTCGCGGCAGGTAACGCTTTACGGAACATCGGCGCTGTCGATCGGCACCGCGCTGACGCTGGCCGCCATTTCCTGGCAATCGCTGCCCGCCTATCTGCTGGCGCTGGCCATTGCCGGAACGGGCTTCGGCACATGCTTCTATGGCGTGATGCGCTCCATCGTGCCGACGGTCCGGCCGGACGAGCGTGGCGAACTCTTCGCCGCCCTCTTCACGCTCAGCTATCTCGCCTTCGGCCTGCCCACGCTTCTCGCGGGTATTTCCGTCGGCTATTTCGGCCTGACGGCGACCGTGCTCATCTATGGCGCGCTGATCGTGCTGTTTTCGGCGCTGGCGGGGTTGCTGCGGAAATTCCGGACGACGGACTGATCGGCCCGAAAGGGTCGTGCTCGTCCTTTTTTCCTGCCCGCAGATTTTTTTGCCCGTCCTGTCGAAACGGGCCGTGCTGCGCCGTCATCGGAATGAGCATATGGTGTGCTCATGGAAAAGGAGACGGCCATGCAGTTTGCGTTGATCATCAATGAAAGTCCCGAGGGCATTGCGAACCGGAAGGATCCGGCCCGGGTGGGGCCCTATATGGGCGCCTGGTTTGCCTATTCGAAGGCGCTTGCGGAGGCCGGGGTCATGACGGGCGGCGCCGGGCTCGACCTGCCGGAAATGGCGGCGACGATCCGGTTCACCGGCGACAAGCATGTGGTGCAGGATGGGCCTTTCGCGGAAACCAAGGAGCAGCTCGGCGGCTTTTTCCTGATCGACGTGGCCAGCATGGAAGCCGCGCTGGAATGGGCGGCCCGGGCGCCGGTTGCCGAAGGTGGCGTGATCGAGGTCCGGCCCGTGATGCGGCCGCCGGCCAGCTGATGGAGAGGGCGACGGAACGGGCCGTCGAGGAGGCGGTCCGGCAGTCCTACGGGCGGCTGGTGGCGCTGATTGCGCGCCACAGCCGCGACGTGGCCTCCGCCGAGGATGCGCTGGCCGAGGCCCTGAAGGCGGCGCTTGAAACCTGGCCCCGCAGCGGCGTGCCGCAGAAGCCCGAAGCCTGGCTTCTCACCACCGCGCGGCGCAAGCTTCTCGACCGGATGCGCCATGCCAAGGTGGTGGAAGCGGCATCCGTTTCGCTGCTGGCGCTGGCGGAGCGGACGGAGGACAGTCTTGGCCAGGGTGACCGCATTCCCGATCATCGGCTCGAACTTCTCTTTGCCTGCTGCCATCCGGAAATCGATACGGATATCCGCACGCCCCTGATGCTGCAGGTGGTCCTGGGCATCGATGCGGCGGCGATCGCCTCGGCCTTTCTGGTGGCGCCTGCCACCATGGGACAGAGGCTGAGCCGGGCGAAGGCCCGGATCAAGCAGGCCGGTATTGCCTTCCATCTGCCGGAGCGGCGGGAGATGGAGGCGCGGCTGGAGGCGGTGCTGAACTCCATCTATGTGGCCTTCTCGCTCGGCTATGACACGGGCGACGAGGGAGCGGGACACGGCTTTGCCCGCGAAGCGATCTATCTGGCCGGGCTTCTGGCGGCGCTGATGCCGGACGAGCCCGAGGTTCTGGGGCTTGCCGCGCTGCAGCTTCACATCCATGCCCGGCGGCATGCACGCATGCAGGACGGGCTTTATGTGCCGCTCGATCAGCAGGACCCGGCGCTCTGGGACGCGGAGATGATCTCCCGCGCCGAGGCCCATCTCACCCGCGCCGGTGCGCTGCAGCGCGTCGGCCGCTTCCAGCTCGAGGCCGCCATCCAGTCCGTCCATGCGGGGCGGGCCCATACCGGCCGGACCGATTGGGAGACCATTGCCCTTCTCTATGAGGGGCTGTTCAGGCGGTGGCCTTCCGTCGGAGCGGCCATCGGGCGGGCGGTAGCGCTCGCGGAAATCCAGGGCGCGGCGCGTGGCCTGTCGCTTCTCGACGGGATTCCGGCTGCGACCATTGCCGAATACCAGCCCTACTGGGCCGCGCGCGCCGCACTGCTTGCCCGCACCGGCGCCATACAGGAAGCCGATGCGGCCTATGAGCGGGCGATCGGTCTTTCAAGCCGCGATCTCCTGCGCGCCCATCTGACGTCCCGGCGCGCGACACTTCACGATTGACCGGAGAAACCTAGGCTGTTTTTTCGATCAGCGCCCGGCAGGCCTCCACAAGCGCATCGGCCGCTTTCCGGTCCCGCGCGGCGGGCGAGAGCGGGCGCGGCTTTCCCTTCAGCCAGTTGGTGCCGCTGGTCTCGAGAAGATCGGGCCTGCGGATGAGGGTCAGAAAATCCCCGGCCACGGCCTCCGGTGCGCGCATGAAGGGCCGCCAGAGAAGGCTCATCATCCGATAGAAACCCCTGAAATGCCTGGCAAAGGCGGTGCGGGTCATGCCCGGCTCCAGGCTGTGGACGGCAATGCCTTCCTTCTTCATCGCCGCCGCGAAATGGGTGACGAGCTGCATCTGCGCGAGCTTTGCGCCGTAATAGCTCGCATTGGGATCGAAGCCCCTTTGTCGCTGCAGATCGCCGAGATCATACTCTCCCCAGCGGTGGACGAGCGAGCCCGTGACGACGACCAGCGGCGGATGGCCGTTTGCCCGACGCGCGAGAAGCGGATGGAGACCCTCTACCAGCCCATAGGTGCCGAGAACGGCGGTGGCTAAGCCAAGCTCAAACCCATCTCGGGTTTCCTGCCGCTGCCAGGGCTGGACGGCGGCATTGGAGAAGACGACATCGAGCGGCACGTCTTCGCTGACCAGCCTGCCGGTCAGCGCCTTTACCTCGCGCGGGCGGGAGAGGTCGCATTCCGCGATCCGGACCCGGGCGGGATCCCAGGTTCCCTCGGGAAAGCGGGTGCCCGGCCGCACCACGAGGATCAGCCCATAGCCCTCCGCTGCAAGCCGGCGGGCTGCGGCAAGGCCGATGCCCGAGGATGCGCCCGTGATCAGAACCGTCTTCGCCATGCCTCTCTCCAGCGGACCGGGTGATGGCTGAACCTGTCAGGCAAGCACCGGCAGTGTCAACGCTTCGCGGAAGATCCAGCCGGCAATGGCGAGAAGTGCGAGCGCAGAGAAGCGGTCGCGCCACAGCGCCCGGGCGGGATCGGCAAGAAGCGTTTGCCCCGAGGCGGCCAAGAGCGAGTAGCCGCAAAGGATCGGCAGTTCGATCGCGGTGGCGATCAGGGCGAGCACCGTTGCCTGAAGCGCGATCCCCGTTCCCGGCGTCATGAACTGCGGCAGGAGCGCCACGAAGAACAGGCTGGATTTCGGATTGGCGAGCTGCTTCACCGCCCCCTGCACAAAAGGGGCATCCGTGAGGCGCGGCGCGGTGCTTGCGCCCTCCGCCTGCGGGCGGAAAGTCGAGAGAAGCCCGCGGATCCCGATGGTTGCCAGATAGGCGGCACCCAGAAGTTGGATCACGAGAAAGGCACCCGGAATGCGCGCAAGCGCCACGGAAAGGCCGAGCGCCGACAGGGCGAGGTAAAAGGCGTTTCCGGCCTGCACGCCGAGCGCGGCCTTGATGCCGGCCAGCATGCCGCTGCGGGACGCATGGGTGGCAACCAGCAGCACGGCAGGCCCGGGCGTGATGGCGAACAGGAATTGCAGGGTGGCGAAGGCGGTGAGTTTCTCGATATCCATGATGATCTCCGGCTGTGGAACCGGTAATCCACTAGGACCATGGCGGGCTTCGTTTCAAACGAGAAAACTTCCGTCCGAGACGGAGCGATCAGGCAAGTGCCGCGGTCATGGCACGGATATGGGCTGCCAGTGCGAGCACGGTCTCGTCCGCCCCTTCATGATGGATGAGGGAATAGACCTGCGGGTCCTCCACCGCTTCCCCCACCCGCACCAGCGTTCCGGCGGCGAGATCATCATGGGCGAGAAGGCTGTGGCCGATGGCAAGCCCCACCCCTGCCCGGGCGGCGGCATAGATCATGGTGGTTTCGGAAAAGCTCATGAGCGGCACCCGCCCGCTCGGCCTTCCCGTTGCGGCAAGCCAGGCCGCCCAGTGGTCCACATGCTGGAAGACGAGCCGTGGCAGGCGGTCGAAAAGCCCGGGATCGTCGGCGATCCGCTCCGCAAGGGCCGGTGCCGCCACCGGAAAGAGCAGGCTTCTGCCAAGCACCTCGCCATGGTGCTTGGGCATCACCTCCGGCAGGCCGTGGCGCAGGAGGAGATCGATGCGGCCCGACGAGGGTTGCAGGCCCTGCGCCTCGCCATCCAGCGACAGGTCGATATCCGGATGGTCCTTGAGGAATGCGCCAAGCCGCGGGGCCATGACGAGGGCGGCAAAGGCGCGGGGCACGCCGATGCGCAGGCGGCGCCGTTGCGGCTGGTCTTCGAGCCGCGCCTGAAGGCGGGCGAGCGCATCGCCGGTCTCGGCCGCGAGATCCAGCGCCCGCTGATTGGGCACGAGGCCATCGCTTGTGCGGCTGAAAAGCGGCTCGCCGATCAGATCCTCCAGCGCGCGGATCTGGCGGGCGACCGCGCCGGGCGTCACCGAGAGTTCGGAGGCGGCAAGGCTTGTCCGCCCTGTCCGGATCAGCGCTTCGAGAACCCGCAGATGGGTGAGCGGAATGCGGCCATACATGGAAAATGCCTCGCTTGCCGGCTTTCTCCCGCTCTTGGCCGAAGAGACCTCCGGCGAAAAGCGGGACGATGTTTGGCGCCCAAGGACGCGCCGCGGACGCGGCACGCCTCAGCCCTTCAGGATGGCGCTCAGCGTCTTGCCCCCGGGATCGCCGGTCTGGGAGAGATCCAGGCCGGACAGAAGATCGATGATATGGCTCTTCATCAGTTCCGACGCATCGTTCTTGCTGCGCCGCTCGATGGCATTGACGAGGGCGAGATGGGCATGGCGCTCGCAGGTCGTGTCACGCCGGCGCCAGTATAGCGCGATGATCAGCGAGGAGCGGTGGATCAGGTCCTTCACCACGTCGGTGAGGATGGAATGATCCGCCATTTCCGCAATGCCCATGTGGAAACGGGCAGAAAGCATGATCGCATCGCTGTCGCGGCCCGCGTGGATCGCCTCATGTTCCCGTTCCAGATGGTCGCGCAGGCGGGCGATCTCGTCGGGATTGCCGTTGTCGCAGGCAAGGGCCGCCACATGGGGTTCGACCAGCGCCCGGGCCTCGAAGACCTCGCGGGCCTCGCGCTTGCCGGGCTGGGCAACGAAGGCGCCGCGGTTCGGCTCGAGATTAACGAGGCGGTCATGGCCAAGCGCCTGCAGCGCCGCCCGCACGATGGTGCGGCTGACGCCATAGATCGAGGCAAGCTCGTCTTCCGGCAGCTTCATGCCCGGCGGAATCCGGTGGCCAACGATCGCATCACGCAGGTCTATGTAGACCGGCGTCCAGCTCAAGGCGGGACGCTCGGCATCGAACATGTCCATCGGGTGTACTCGCATATGGTTTATTCGCGGCATCCGCGCAGAGGCGACGGGAAAACCGCATGCCCACACCTGTAAGGCGACGAACCCGGCTGCGTCAATGCCCCGCCTTTGCCGGACAAGCTCTTCAGCTGCCCGGCGAGAACAGGGCGAAATCGCCGCTGTATCGCTTCTCGCGGGGCGCGGCGTAGCCACCCTGCTTGCTGGTCTTCAGGCCGAGGCCGATCAGGCCTTCGGCCAGCTTGACGGCAGAGGCCACGCCATCCAGCACGGGCACGCCATGCTGTTCGGACAGACGATGGGCGAGATCCGCCATGCCGGCGCAGCCGAGCACGATGGCTTCAGCGTGGTCCTCCGAAATTGCCCGGTCTATTTCGGCGGAAATGCGCAAGGCTGCATCCGAGCCCGGCAATTCGAGATCGAGCACCGGCACTTCGCTCGCGCGCACGCCGGAGCAGCGGCTGGCAAGGCCGTAGCGCACCAGATTGTGCTCGATGGCTGGAATGGACCGGCAAAGTGTGGTGACGACGCCGAATTTCCCCGCGATGAGCGAGGCGAAATGGAAACCCGCCTCGCCGATACCGATTACCGGGGCGGCGGTGGCGCAGCGCGCGGCATCGAGACCCGTATCGTCGAAACAGGCGATGATGACCGCATCGGCCTCCGGATGCTTGCGAATTTCGCCGATCATGTGGGGAATGGCGAAGACCTCGTCATAATAGCCCTCGATGCTCGGTGGACCGGTCTCGGGGCTGACGGCGGTGATCACCGTGCCGGGGCTTGCCGCGAGGCTCGCGGCCGCGCCGATTTTCCGGGTCATGGAGCCGGTCGTGTTCGGGTTGACGATGAGAATGTTCATGGATCTTCCTTAGACTTCGCCCCCGAGATAGAGCGCCTTGACGCGGTCGTCATGGATGAGCTCGGCGGAATTGCCGCTGAGCGCGATCTCACCCGTGGCGAGCGCATAGGCGCGTTGCGAGATGCGCAGCGCCATGCGCGAATTCTGTTCCACCAGCAGCACGCTCACCTTCTCATCGCGGTTGATCGCGACGATCGAGCGGGCAATGTCCTGCACCAGCTTCGGCGCGACGCCGAGCGAGGGTTCGTCGAGGAGCAGGAGCCTGGGCTTGGACATCAGCGCGCGGCCGATGACGAGCATCTGCTGCTCGCCGCCCGACATGGTGCCGGCCGCCTGGTGGTAGCGTTCCTTCAGCCGCGGGAAGCGGGTCATCACCCGGTCGAGGCTTTCTGAAATCTCGCCCTTGTCGGTGCGGGTGAAAGCGCCGAGCGCCAGATTTTCCGCCACCGTCATGAGCGGGAAGACGCGGCGGCCCTCCGGCACCATGGCAATGCCGCGCTTGACGATCTCGTCGGGTGCCGTGCCATCCAGCCGCTGGCCGAGATAGTGGATCTCGCCCTCGCGAATGCGGTTGAGGCCGGTGATGGCCCGGAGGATCGAGGACTTGCCCGCCCCGTTTGCGCCGATCAGCGCCACGGTCTCGCCCTCGTTGACCGTCAGCGAGACACCCTTCAGGGCATAGACATGGTCATAATACAGATGCACGTTGGAAAAATTCAGCATCTCCGTCATGGTCACATCCCGATCGCTTCGTCTTCGGCGCCGAGATAGGCCTCGATCACCTTTTCATTGTTCTGGATTTCGAGCGGCGTTCCCTCGGCGATCTTCTGGCCGAAATTGATCACCACAATGCGGTCGGAAATCTTCATCACCGCGGGCATGTCGTGCTCCACCAGAAGCACGGTCAGGCCCCGCTCCCGCAGGCGGCGCACCATGGCGACGGCCTTGTGGGTCTCGTCATGATTCATGCCGGCAAAGGGCTCGTCGAGCAGCAGCACGGCGGGATTGGTGGCAAGGCCGATGCCGATGCCGAGCGCGCGCAGGTGCCCGTGGGGCAGGTTCTTCGCCTTTTCCCGTGCGAGATCGTCGAGATTGAGGAAATGGATGATCTCGTCGGCGGACTCGCCGAAGGCGCGCTCGTCCTCCCGCGCCGCGCGGGTGCCGAAGAAGAAGCCCGCCAGCGAGGCCTTCGAGCGCAGGTGATGGGCGACGATGATGTTTTCCCGCACCGTCATGTTGCGGAAGATGGTGGTTTCCTGGAAGGTCCGCACCACCCCCTTGCGGGCGGCGATGTGGGGCGCGAGGCCGGAAATGCGCTCGCCCCGATAAAGGACCTCGCCGGAGGTGGGCTTGAGGAAGGAGGCGATCAGCTTGAAAAGCGTGGATTTGCCCGCGCCATTTGGCCCGATGACCGAGAGGATCTCCTTTTCCCGGACCTCGAAGGAGACATTGTTGACCGCCGTCAGCCCGCCGAAGCGCCGGGTGAGATCGCGAATTTGCAGAATGGTTTCCATGGATCAGCCCTTTCTCCGGCCTTCGCCGAGGCTGAGGAGCCCGTTCGGCAGTACCAGCATGAGCAGGATCATCACGCTGGAATAGATGAGAAGCTGGAACTCCCCCGTCTGGAACAGGAGGTTCCAGCCGAAATAGAGCGTGAGCGTGCCAAGCATCGGGCCGAAGACATAGCCGAGGCCGCCGAGGAAGCAGTTCAGCATGAAATTGACCGAGTCCGTTACCGTGAAGCTCGAGGGATAGACCGACTGGGTGACCGCCGCGAAGGCCGCGCCGCTGACGCCGCCCAGAAAGGAGGAAATGGCAAAGGCGATCAGCCGAAGATGCACGATGTTGACGCCGATAGAGGAAGCGAGTTCCTCGTTCTGCTGCAGCGACATGCAGATATGGCCGATACGGGAATTCACCAGCCGGTACATGGCCGCAAAGGCGATGACCATCAGGGTGACGGCGAGATAATAGAAGGCGATGCGCGGATTTTCCATCGTCGAGAAATCCGGGACGAGGGTGATGCCGAAGAGGGAGATCGCCCCCGGCAGCGGGATGTTGGTGATGCCCTTCGCCCCTTCGGTGATCGGGACCGCCAGCGCAAGCAGCCGCGTCACCTCGGTGAGCACGAGACTGACCATGGCGAAATAGACGCCGCGGAGCCTCAGGATCGGCAGCCCGATCAGCAGGCTTGCCAGCGCGCAGAAGAGGCCGGCGGCCGGCAGCGTCCACCAGAAGGACATGCCGTAACGCGTGACGAGCACGGCCGCGACATAGGCACCCATCAGCGCAAAGGCGCCCTGCCCCATGTTGATGCGGCCGATATAGAAGGTGAGCCAGACGCCGGCGCTGGCGATCGACAGCAGCGCCACCGAGGTGAGCGTATAGTAGAGGTCCTTGCGCCCCGTGGCGGCGATGAGGGCCGGCACGAGAACGAAGACCGCGAGAAGGAAGATGGCCAGGCCAGCCAGTTTGCGTGTCGCTGTCATCGGCTCAACCCCAGGGCTTGCCCATCAGGCCGTTCGGCCGGATGGCGAGAAAAATCATGAGGGCGGCGAAGATGACGAGATAGGTCACGTCGCCATATTCGCGCAGCACGGTCAGACCGACCGATTCCATCATGCCGAGGATGAAGCCGCCGGCAATCGCGCCGCCCACCACGCCCGCGCCGCCGATCATGATCATCAGGAAGGCCTTGACGGATATGGGGCCGCCGATGCCGGAATTGACGCCGGTGATCGAAACAAGCAGGCCGCCGACCACGCCCGCCAGCATGGCACCCAGTGCAAAGCCGATCATGGTGTAGCGATCGACCTTGATGCCCATCAGCTGGGCAGCGACGCGGTCCTGCGCAAGCGCCCGCATCG
This sequence comes from uncultured Rhizobium sp., assembly GCA_945952415.1. Taxonomy (GTDB): domain Bacteria; phylum Pseudomonadota; class Alphaproteobacteria; order Rhizobiales; family Rhizobiaceae; genus Gellertiella. Next base: position 18,389 of record CAMFIF010000021.1, read on the forward strand.
CCCGGCCGGTCCGGGAATATTTCATGAAGAGAATGAAGGCGAAGATCATCAGGGCGGCCACGACCGCCACGACGATGCGGTCATAGGGCAGGATGATGCCGAAATCGTGGAACACGCCCTTGACGATCTTCGGCACGCCGCGCTGCTTCTCCCCGAAGATCAGCAGGATCACGGCATCGAAGAAGAAGGCGGTCGCGGCGGCCAGCAGCATGGTGCTTTCCTCGCGATGGCTGCGCCGGATGACCGTGCGGAACAGGTAGCGTTCCATCAGGCCGCCGATGACGGCCAGGCTGACGCCGGAGGCGAGCACCGCCACCGGAAAGGGCAGGCCGAGCTGCCCGTAGATTGCGTAGGTGATGAACCCGCCAAGGACATACATCTGCCCATGCGCGAAGTTCAGGACGTTCATGAGACCGAAGATCAGGGTAAGCCCCAGCGCGATCAGCGCATATTGGGCACCCAGATACAGTCCGTTGGCGATAACCTGTTCCATCCGGCTTTATCCAAATTCCATGGGATGCGGAACGGGGCCGGCGCAGCGCCGGTCCCGTTCCGCCGTCACGTCTGGCGGTCTTAGTCCACCGAACCGACGAACAGCGTCTGGAAGGCGCCGTCCTTGTATTCGTTCACCACCATCGGCACGGAAATCTGCCGCTTCTGGCCGAAGGAGGTGGTGCCCACGTAATTCAGCTTCGCATCGCCCTTCACGTAAGGATTGGGCGCGGAGAAGGTATCGATCGTCTTCTTGAACTCGTCGATATTGTCGATGGCGGCCGGATTGGCCTTCATCGTTTCGAGGATATAGTCGAGCGCATAGACCTTGGTGTTGGATTCGTCGTTATACTCGCCGAACATCTTGGTGTAGCGGGCAACGAATTCCTTCATGCGGTCGGAGGCGATTGCCGGCGTGGAGGCGCCGCCGACGGAGATGAAGCCGTTGGCAAGCTCGCCCGCACCCTCTTCCAGAACCTTCGCATCCTGGGCGGTCTCGGTGGAGATCAGCCCCTCATAGCCAAGCTCGCGGGCCGAGCGGATGAGCAGCGGCGCATTGGCCGGCGCCACGCCCGAAAGCACGAGCAGGTCGGGATTGAGCGCGACGATCGGCGTCAGGACGGGCGTGAAGTCGCGCGTGTCGTTCTGGTAGGTGTCCTTGTCGGCGACCACTTCGAGGCCGAGCGCCTTGGCGGCCGCAACCCCGCCATCCCGCTGCGACAGCGGATCGGACTCATTGGCGGCCACGAAGGCAACCTTCTTCACACCCTTGTTTTCCTTGAGATATTTATAAATGGCCGGACCGGACTGATAGTTGGCGATCATGCCGAGAATGGCATTGGAGGCCGGCGGCGTGTAGAGTTCCTTGGGGAAGGCATAGGGGAAATAGATGATATTGTTCTTTTCGGCGACCGGGCGGACGGCGGCAGCGCCGTCATCCACGTTCGGGCCGACGACATAGTGGATGCCTTCCTGCGCCATCTTTTCCATCCCTTCGACGGCGCGCTTGGGATCCTTCTGGTCGTCGAAAGTGACGATGTCGATGTCATAGGTCTTGTCACCGATCTTCACGCCGCCGGTCTCGTTGTACCAGGCCGCAAGCGTCTGCATCGAACGGACGTTGGAGGTGCCCCAGGCGGCGGCGGGACCGGAGGTCACGCCAACGAAGCCGATCTTCAGCTTTTCATTGGCCGCGGCATGAAGCGTGCTGCCCATCAAAAGGGCCATGGCCGAAACCGTGCCGAGTGCCACGGTTTTCAGAGTGTTGCGTCGATTCATCATTTTTTTGTTCCCTCTGGACGTTGAGCGATTATTGGGCTCACGAGGGTAAGTGGATTTCAAAAGCTGCGCTTCGTCAACAAAAAATCGATGGATTGTATACAAATCCCTGGGGATTGTGCGACGCAACATGAGACAGCGCTTCTCAAGCGCCGACAATAACAGCCGGGCGAGGAAAAAGAAGGCCTGCCGGCCCTATGAAGGGCCGGTTTTTCTTGCAGTGCAAAAAATCATGCGGGAACGGCTGCTCAGGCCCGGACGATATGGTCGCGGTGTTCCAGATAGCGGCCACGGGTATCGACAACCAGCGCGGCATGGCGCTCGATCATGGCATAGTCGAAGCGGTCATGATCGGTCGCAATCAGAACGCAATCGTAGCGGGCAAGGTTTTCCGGCGTCACGGCGACGCTTTCGAGGCGGATGTCGGGATAGTCGCGAAGCCGCGGGAAGACCGGCACATGGGGATCGGAATAATCCACATGGGCGCCCAGTTCCTTCAGCTTTTCCATCAGCACGACGGAAGGGGATTCCCGCATGTCGTCGACATTCTTCTTGTAGGCGACACCGAGCACGAGCACGGTGGAGCCGTTCACTGGCTTGCGCATGCGGTTGAGGCCCTGGGTGACCTTGGAAACCACATAATCGGGCATGGCCGCATTGACCTCGCCGGCGAGCTCGATGAAGCGGGGATTGGCCCCATATTCCCGTGCCTTCCAGGTAAGGTAGAAGGGATCGATGGGAATGCAGTGACCGCCGAGCCCGGGCCCGGGATAATAGGCGACGAAACCGAAGGGCTTGGTGGCGGCGGCCCGGATGACCTCGTGAATGTCGATGCCCATCTTGTCTGCGACGACCTTCATCTCGTTGACGAGGCCGATATTGACGGCGCGGTGGATGTTTTCGAGAAGCTTGGTCATTTCCGCGACGCGGGTGGAGCTGACCGGCACGACGCGATCGATCACCTGCTCGTAAAGCGCAACGCCCACCTCAAGGCAGGCCGGCGTATAGCCGCCGCAGACCTTCGGAATGGTCTGGGTCGTGTAGGAAATGTTGCCGGGGTCTTCCCGCTCCGGCGAATAGACGAGGTAGAAATCCTCGCCCACGTTCAGACCCGCCTTTTTAACCCGGGGCAGGAGTTCCTCATCGGTGGTGCCCGGATAGGTGGTGCTTTCCAGCACCAGCACCTGGCCGGGGCGCAGATGCGGCAGGAGCTCCTCGGTGGTATTGATCACATAGCTCAAATCCGGCTCGCGATGGTCGTCGAGCGGGGTGGGCACGCAGATGATGAGGGCATCGGCTTCCCGCGCCCGGGAAAAATCGGTGGTGAAGAGGCTCTGTCTTGCATTCATCGCTGCAATTGCGCTTTCCTCGATCCGCTCGATATAGGACTTGCCGGCGCTCAGCTTTTCCACCTTCACGGGGTCGATGTCGAAGCCGATCACGCGGAAGCCGACCTGGCTGAAGCGGAGGATGAGGGGCAGGCCCACATAGCCCAGGCCCACGACGCCGATGGTGGCGTCCTTCGTGCGGAAGCGGTCGATCAGCTGAGATTGCAAGGCGGCACCCTTTCTTTGCAAGGCCTTCCCCGGAAGGCAGCCGAGGCGACCTGACAGGGAGTCAGCGCCCTTTTTAAGGCCAAGAGGCGGGGAAACCCAAGCGCTTATTGCGCGCTTTGCCGCCCGCATCGGCTTTTCGGCGGCTGCCGGGCTTTCGTCATCCCTTCCCAGAAAGGCCGGAGACCAGCGCCGAAAGGCGGGCGTCAATCCCTCAATCCGGCTATTCCTGCAGGGCGCAATTTCGATATATGGAAGGACATGCCGCCCGATCCCTCAAAGCCCCGCAGATGGAAAAGACCATGGCCGATGGACCGCTGATCATCACCGGAGCGACGGGTTTCGTCGGCCGGCGACTCGTGGCCGATCTCGCCGCCTCGGGCCGGAGAGAGGTGATCGCACTGGTTCGCGGCCCGGCGCAGGGCTTTCCACCGGGCATTGCGACAGACAGCCTCGATGCCTTTCTTGACGGGAAGCTCGATCCCGCCTTGCGGGGTGCCCGCCTCATCCATCTTCTCGGGCGCGCCCATGTGATGCGCGAGACGGCCGCAGACAGCCTTGCGGCCTTTCGGGCGGTGAACCGGGACCTGACGCTTTCCGTCGCGCGCCGCTTTGCGCAAGCCGGGGGGCGGCGCTTCGTCTTCGTCAGCTCCATCAAGGTGAATGGCGAGGAGACGGCGCCGGGCAAGCCCTTTGCGGAAGCCGAGGTGCCGGCACCCGCCGATCCCTACGGCCTGTCGAAATGGGAGGCGGAGCGGGCGCTCTGGCAGCTTTCCGCCGAAACCGGGCTTCAAGTCTGCGTGGTGCGCCCGGCGCTGGTGCTCGGGCCCGGTGCGCGGGGTAATGTCGCCTCCATGCTCCGCTGGATCGAACGGGGGGTGCCCCTGCCCTTCGGTGCCATAGACAACCGGCGCAGTTTCGTCGGTATCGACAATCTTGCAAGCCTGCTGCTTGCGGCAGCGGATCATCCGCGCGCCGCGGGCGAGACCTTTCTGGCGGCCGATGGCGAGGATCTCTCCACACCGGCGCTGCTCACCCGGATCGGCCGCCTGCTTGGCCGGCCGCCCCGCCTCATTCCCGTTCCGCCCGCCCTCATCCGGCGGCTGGCGGGGCTTCTCGGCCAGAAGGCCAAGGCCGACCGGCTTCTCGGATCGCTGCAGGTCGACGGCAGCCGCGCCCGAACCTGCCTCGGCTGGACGCCGCCGAAAACCCTCGACCAAAGCCTGGCAGACATGATCGAAAGGTGATCCATGACCGATACCGTGCTTTCCCGCTTCCTGCGCTATGTGGTGATCGATACGCAGTCCGACCCGACCTCCTCGAGCCAGCCGACCACCGAAAAGCAGAAGGATCTCGGCCGGCTTCTCGCGGCGGAGCTGAAGGCGATCGGCGTTGAAGACGCCCATCTCGACGAGCACGGCTATGTCTATGGCACCATTCCCGCCAATACGGACAAGGCGGTTCCCGTGATCTGCTTCTGCTCGCACATGGACACGGCGCCGGATTTCTCCGGTACCGGGGTGAAGCCGCAGGTAATCGAGAATTACCGTGGCGGCGACATCACCCTGCCCGGAGATCCCTCGCGGGTGATCCGCGTTGCGGAGCATCCGGAACTTCTGAACCAGATCGGCCATGACGTGGTGACCACCGACGGCACGACGCTGCTCGGCGCGGACGACAAGGCGGGCATTGCCGAAATCATCACGGCCGCGGCAGAGATCATCGCCAATCCCGCGATCCGGCACGGCACGATCAAGATCCTCTTCACCCCGGACGAGGAAGTGGGACGGGGTGTCAACCGAGTGGATCTTGAAAAGCTCGGGGCCGACATCGCCTATACGCTCGATGGCGAAACGGCGGGCCATGTGGAGGACGAGACCTTTTCCGCCGACGGCGTGGAAATCGAGATCACCGGGGTGGCCATCCATCCGGGCTTTGCCAAGGGGCGCATGGAAAATGCGATCCGCATCGCCTCCTCCATCATCGCCCGGCTGCCGCAGCACATGGCGCCCGAAACCACGGAAGGGCGCGAGGGCTTTCTCCATCCGACCGATCTCGAAGGCTCCATGGAAAAGGCGCGGATTTCCCTCATCGTCCGGGATTTCACCTTGGAAGGTCTGAAGGAAAAGGAAGCCCTGCTGGAGGACATCGTCAAGGATGTGCTCAGGGCCTATCCGGGCTCCAGCTACCGCCTGACCGTCACGGAACAGTATCGCAACATGAAGGAGGTGCTGGACCGCAACCCCGCGATCGTCGAGCATGCGCTGGAGGCGATCCGCCGGGCGGGCATGGAGCCGGTGCGCGGCAGCATCCGCGGCGGCACGGATGGCTCGCGCCTTTCCTTCATGGGCCTGCCCTGCCCCAATCTCTTCGCGGGTGGCCATGCCTTCCATTCGCCGCTCGAATGGGTGAGCCGCCAGGACATGGAAAAGGCGGTCAGAACCATCGTGGAGCTTGCGCAGATATGGGAAGAGAGGGCCTGACACAGGGTACCGTCTACAGAGCCTGTCGTTATTATGGATCCAGAGGGGATGATCTCATGAAAAGCCTTTTTCTTGCGGCGCTTCTTGCCAGCGTTGCCCTTTCACCCGCCGTTGCCGATGAACTCATCGGCAGCTACCGCGCCTTCATCGGCCGGGACGATCTCTACAATTCAAACGGCGAGCGGCTGACAAAACCCTGGCAGGTGCTGCGCCAGGATCGCGCCAATTTCCACAAATACGGCATTTCCCAGCGGGGCGACGAGGATGACGATTTCTTTGCCAGCGCCGAGAACCGCGCCAACATGGAGTATATGGTGCAGCACGGGTCCATCGCCCGCTTCGCCGCCAAGGCGCTGGTGCGGGGCAATGTGATGGTGACGGTGGAGATCTACGGCCGCGGCGGCACCGGCGATTTCGTCAATGTGACGGTGGGCGACTGATCGCCGCCCGGCCCTGGCCTCAGCTTCTGAGGCCGGGTGCCTCATGGCCGGTCCGGGCCACATATTCCGTATAGCCACCCGCATATTGGTGGATGCCCTCGGGCGTGAGTTCGAGCACGCGGTTCGAGAGTTCGGCCAGGAAGTGGCGGTCATGCGAGACGAAGAGCATGGTGCCTTCGAAATCGGAAAGCGCATTGATCAGCATTTCCTTCGTATCGAGATCCAGGTGGTTGGTCGGCTCGTCGAGGACCAGGAAGTTCGGCGGATCGAAGAGCATGATGGCCATGACGAGGCGGGCCTTTTCACCGCCCGAGAGCACCCGGCAGCGCTTTTCCACATCGTCGCCCGAAAAGCCGAAGCAGCCGGCCAGCGCGCGGAGCGAGCCCTGGCCCGCCTGCGGGAAATGATGTTCCAGTTCCTCGAAGATGGTCCGGTCGCCATTGATGAGATCCATGGCATGCTGGGCGAAATAGCCCATCTTGACGCTGGCGCCGATCGCAACCGTGCCGGCATCCGGCTCGGCGGCGCCGGCCACCAGCTTCAGAAGCGTCGACTTGCCGGCACCGTTGATGCCCATGAGGCACCAGCGCTCCTTGCGGCGGATCATGAAATCGAAGCCGTCATAGATCACCCGTGAGCCATAGGCCTTGGAGACGTTCTTGAGGCTTGCCACATCCTCGCCCGAGCGGGGCGCGGGGCGGAATTCGAAGGCCACGGACTGGCGACGCTTCGGCGGCTCGACGCGCTCGATCTTTTCGAGCTTCTTCACCCGGCTCTGCACCTGCGCGGCATGGGAGGCACGGGCCTTGAAGCGCTCGATGAACTTGATTTCCTTGGCGAGCATGGCCTGCTGGCGCTCGAACTGCGCCTGCTGCTGCTTTTCGTTCTGGGCGCGCTGCTCTTCGTAGAACTCGTAATTGCCCGAATAGGTGTTGAGGTTGCCGCCGTCGATTTCCAGCACCTTGTTGACGATGCGGTTCATGAATTCCCGGTCATGGGAGGTCATGAGGAGCGCGCCCTCGTAACCCTTCAGGAAATCTTCGAGCCAGATCAGGCTTTCGATATCGAGATGGTTCGAGGGTTCGTCGAGCAGCATGACATCGGGGCGCATGAGGAGAATGCGGGCCAGCGCGACGCGCATCTTCCAGCCTCCGGAAAGCTTGCCGACATCGCCGTCCATCATTTCCTGGGTAAAGGAGAGACCGGCGAGCACTTCGCGGGCCCGGCCATCCAGCGCATAGCCGTCAAGCTCCTCGAAACGGGCCTGCACCTCGCCGTAGCGCTCGATGATCGCATCCATCTCGTCCATTCGGTCGGGATCGCTCATGGCAGCCTCGAGCTCGCGCAGCTCGGCGGCGACCGTGCTGACAGGACCTGCGCCCTCCATCACCTCGGCCACGGCGCTGCGGCCGGCCATCTCGCCCACATCCTGGTTGAAATAGCCGATGGTCACGCCCTTATCGACGGAAATCTGGCCCTCGTCGGGGAATTCCTGGCCAGTGATCATGCGGAAGATGGTGGTCTTTCCGGCCCCGTTCGGGCCAACGAGCCCGATCTTCTCCCCCCGGTTAAGCGCGGCGGAGGCCTCGATGAAGAGGATACGGTGGCTGAGCTGCTTGGAAATATTCTCGATGCGGATCATGAAGGAGGCCCTGGGTAACGTGCCCGCCTCCTATCATGCGAAAAGCGCCCTGTCGCGCAGTTTCAGCCGACCACGGAACCCGCTTTTTCCGCACTGGCCGGGCCGGCCGCCGGTGCCGCTTCGGCCAGCGCCACGGGCACAAGCACCTTCAGCGCCCGGCCGTGGAGTCGGATATCCAGCGACTGGGGCAAGGGCAGAAGCTCGCCATCCACGGAGATTTTCCGGCCTTTCACCTTCGACAGGATATGAATTTCCACCCGGTCGCCGGACTGGGAAAGGAAATGTTCGTTGCTGGTCCAGCGGCGAAGCAGGAAATCGCGGGCGAGCTTCAGGTTCATCAGCGGGCTCAGCGGCGGCGAGGCATAGACGCCGAGCGTGCCGCCATCGATGCGTTCGGCAAAGGGCAGGCGGCCATCCGCATAGACATTGTTCGACACGGCGAGGATCGAATAGGCATGGACGCTTTCCGCCGCCCCTGCCTTCAGCCTTGCCCGGAAGGTCGGCGGCCGGAGGATGGCCTTGACCGCGGCGCGGATGCTGGCGCGGATCTTGCCCAGCCGCGACTGGTAGGGAATGGCCTTGCGCAGCTCCACCATGCGCGGCTGGACGCCCACGGATACCTGATGGACGAAGGCGTGGTCGTTGACGGTGCAGATATCCGCTTCCCGGGTTTCCGCCACGGCAAGCGCGGCAATCGCATCCTCGAGCCGGAGCGGCATGTGCAGAGAGCGGGCAAACAGGTTCATGGTGCCGGCGGGCAGCACGCCGAGGATTTTCCCGGCCTTCCAGCAGAGCGAGGCGGCGAGCGAAACCGAGCCATCGCCCCCACCCACGACCACCGCATCGCAATCCTCATCGGACACTGCATCTTCGAGCGCGTCCTTCAGCCCCTTGCCGGAGACGATACGGACCTCGATCCGGTGGCCCGCGCCGGTGAAGGCTTCCGTGAAGAGCGCCGCCAGCGCCGCCGTATCGGCAGTTTTCAGCGTACCCCCGTCCCTGTTCAAGATCGCCTTCACCCGCATGATCCGCTCCCTGACGACGGATGCCCGGCACCCGTCCTTCCATCCTCAGTTAAGTATTCTCGTTCCGATGCACAATCCAGTTGCGCGGCGGCACGGACCATTGCTGCCTTAAACCGCAAGCGCCGCCTCCCCGTTCCGCGTCCCTTTTCCGGAAAGGCGCACCCAATCGGTGCAGGCGCCCCTGCCCGGGCCGGTTGAAACAGAGCATTTACCAGTTTCAGAGGGACTTTCCGTGTCGTCTTGAAACAGTCAGTCCGCTGCCGTAGAAGTAATATCAGTTATTTCGAATATTATTTTGTTTTGGGTGGCCAGGAGGTTTTCTTGATCAACAACCTGCAGATCGTCAGAGCCTTCGCGGCGCTCAATGTGGTGCTGTTTCACATCATCGAAATCAGCAACAAGAATTCCCTCGATCCTTTCGTGCTGACGGCCATGACGCGCTGGAGCGCCAATGGCATCGACGTCTTGTTCTTCTTCGTCATATCGGGCTTCGTGATGGAGTATGCCCAGCATGTCCGGCCGGTGGGCTTTCGCACCTTCATGGTCTCGCGGCTGATCCGGGTGATCCCGCTCTACTGGTTCGTGACCACCGTTTTCGTCTCGTTGCTGGTCGCGACACCCTTCCTGATCCGCTCCGTCTCTTTCGATCTCCTGCATACCGTCCTCTCCTACAGTTTCCTGTCGGAAGCGGTGCTCGGTGATGCGCCGGTGCTTTATGTGGGATGGACGCTCGAATGGGAGGTCGTATTCTACGTGGTCTTTGGGCTCAGCCTGGTCTTTGCGCGGCGCGGTCAGGGCTATCTCTACCTGATGGGCGCGCTCGGCGCCATTGCCGCCATGACATCGCAGCTTTTGATCCTCGAATGCCTCTGGGGCGTTCTGGCCTGCGAGATCTACAAGCGCACCGGCCCAAATTCCCTGCTCGGCTATGCCTGCCTCCTGTGCGGGTTTGGCATGCTTTTCCTGCTCGGCCTCATGCCCGTGGCCCGGGAACTGACGCTGAATCAGGCGGCCGTTTCGGGATCTGCCGCCTTCCTGATCATCCTCGGCGCGGCCATGGCGCCGCAGCTTTCCTCCCCGCTCTTCTTCTTCCTCGCCGATGCGTCCTACAGCATCTATCTCGTGCAGGTGCTGACCGTTTCCTACTTCTACCGGGTGGCTTCGCCGCTCGGTGCCTGGATCCCGGCAGACCTGATGGCGATTGCCTGCCTGCTTCTCACCATCCTTGCCGGCGGCGTTCTTTACTACGGCTTCGACAAGCCGGTGACGCGGAGGCTGCGGCGGAAGATCCTGCCGCGCTTCGGCACGCCGGAGAAGCCTGCCCTTTCGCTTCCAGCCGGTCCCCTCGCCTCCGGTGCGCCCCAGCCGGCCAGCCCCGCGATGAAGGCGGCAGCCTGAAGAACTCCGCCGGGACCCCGCCTCAGTGGGTGACGCCGTCCCGCCTGACGACGCGCAGTGCCGTCAGGACAAGGATTTCGAGATCGAAGACGAGGCTCTGGCGCCTTGCATATTCGGCATCGAAGGCAACCTTTTCCGGAATGGCCAGCTCGTCGCGGCCGTTTACCTGCGCCCAGCCGGTGATGCCCGGCTTCAGGCCCGAAACCCCGGCCGCACGGCGCGCCGCAACGAGATCGTTCTGGTTGAAGAGGGCGGGCCGCGGACCGACAAAGCTCATGTCGCCGGTAAAGACACACCAGAGCTGCGGCAGCTCGTCCAGACTGGTCTTGCGTATGAAGGAGCCGATGGGCGTCAGGCGGCTTCCCGCATCCTTCAGGAGATGGGTCGCGACCGCCGGCGTGCCGGTCCGCATGCTGCGGAATTTCGGCATGCAGAACAGCTTTTCGTTGCGGCCCACCCGCTGCGACCAGTAAAGGGCAGGCCCCGGCGAGGTGAGGCGCACGGCCAGCGCCACCAGCAGCATGGGAATGGCAAAGACGACGAGGCAGACCAGCGCCAGGGCCAGATCGAAGATGCGTTTTGCCATGCCTTTGCCTATGCCTTTCCCTGCCCTGACCGTCTGCCGCGGAAGACCGAAGCCTTCATCTCCCGGCGCCGTTCGGTAATCCACATCCGCGCCGCTTTCAAGCAGGCGGGAGGGTCGGGGGCATCGGTGATCGCTGCGGGCCAATCGGCTATCAATTAACATCATTGTTGACTTTCGCATTTGCTGGCAGGATGGAACGGCCCGTTCGGGCGGTTTAAGCCCCTCACGACCAGCAAAGGCAGGGCCATTGAAAGTTCTCGTTACCGGCGTTGCCGGTTTCATCGGCATGTATACGGCCTTGCGCCTCCTGGAGCGGGGCGACGAGGTGGTCGGCCTCGACAATCTCAACGATTATTACGACGTGTCGCTGAAGCAGGCACGGCTCGACCGTCTGACGCCGCTTGAGGGTTTCCGCTTCGTGCAGGCCGATATCGAGGATGGGGAACGCATTGCAGCGCTCTTTGCCGCCGAGCGCTTCGACCGGGTCGTCCATCTCGCCGCCCAGCCGGGCGTGCGCTATTCGCTGATCAATCCGCAGGCCTATGTGGCCGCCAATATCCAGGGTTTTCTCAACATTCTCGAAGGGTGCCGGCACCATCCGGTGGAAAGCCTCACCTATGCCAGTTCCTCCTCGGTCTATGGCGGCTATCAGACGCTGCCCTACCGGGAATCGCAGAATGTCGGCCATCCCGTCAGCCTCTATGCGGCGACGAAGAAGGCGAACGAGCTGATGGCTCATACCTACAGCCATCTGTTCCGCATTCCGACGACGGGGCTGCGCTTCTTCACCGTCTACGGCCCCTGGGGACGGCCGGACATGGCGCCCATGCTGTTTGCCCGGGCGATTTCGGAAGGGCGCGCCATCGATGTGTTCAACAATGGCAACATGCTGCGCGACTTCACCTATGTGGACGATATCGTGGAAGGGGTGATCCGCGTGAGCGACAAGCCGGCGACGCCCGATCCTGCCTATGATCCGGCCCTTCCCGACCCCTCGATCAGCAACGCGCCCTACCGGATCTTCAACATCGGCAACAGCCAGCCGGTGAAGCTCATGGATTTCATCGCCGCGCTGGAAAAGGCCATGGGTCGGGAAGCGGTGAAGAATTTCCTGCCCATGCAACCGGGCGACGTGCCGGCGACCGCCGCCGATACGTCCGGCCTCGAAAAATGGGTGGGTTTCAACCCGGACACGCCCATCGAAGAGGGCGTGGAGCGCTTCGTCGCGTGGTACAAGCGCTTCTACCGGATCAATTCCTGACGGAAACAGGGGCGCCCGGAAGCGCCCCTTTCCTTTGAGTTCAGCCCTTGATGCGGCTCATGGTGGGGTCGTAGAGCGGCTTCAGGCTGACCTTGCAGGGGATGCGCGTCATGGCGACATCCAGCTCATAGGTGCCGGAAAGGACGAAATCCTCCGTCACGCCGTCGGGATTGCGGACATAGCCGATGCCGATCGCCTTGCCGATGGAGTAGCCGAAGCCGCCACCGGTGAGCCAGCCGACGCGCTTGCCGTCGCGGTAGATCGTCTCGCGGCCGAGCAGCACCACGGAGGGATCATCGGGCACGAAGCAGGCGAGCATCTTCTTCACCCCGCCCTTCACCTGCGCCTCTATGGCCGCGCGGCCCTTGAAAGGCGTCCCCTTCTTCAGCTTCACCGCCCAGCCGAGACCGGCTTCGACAGGCGTATGGTCGGGGCCGATATCCGAGCCCCAGGCGCGGTAGAATTTCTCCAGCCGGCAGCTTTCGATGGCGCGGTAACCGGCATTGACGAGCCCGTCCTCGCGGCCAGCGGCCATCAGGGCTTCGTAAACCGTGGTGGCGTATTCCACTGGCAGGTGCAGCTCGTAGCCAAGCTCGCCCACATAGGTGACCCGAAGCGCCCGGACAGGGCAGCCGGCGATGCCGATGGTCCTGACCGTGCCGAAGGGGAAGGCGGCATTGGAGACGTCCGAGCGCGTGACTTTCTCCAGAACCGTCCGCGCCTTGGGGCCCATCAGCGACAGAACCGACCAGCCGGAGGTGACATCCACCAGCTCCGCATGCAGCCCTTCGGGGATGTTCTTCGCGATCCAGTCGAAATCATGGGTAGCAAAGCCCGTTCCGGTCACGATGTAATACTCGTTCTCGGCAATGCGGGCGACGGTGAGGTCGCATTCGATGCCGCCCTTGTCGTTCAGCATCTGGGTATAGACGAGCGAGCCGACCGGCTTTGCCACGTCGTTGGCGGCGATCCACGAAAGGGCTTCCTCAGCATCGCGGCCCTTCAGGGTGAATTTGGCAAAGGAGGTCTGGTCGAAGATGACGGCTGCCTCGCGCACGGCCCTGTGTTCGCGGCCGACGGCGTGGAACCAGTTCTGGCGTTCGTAGGTATAGACATCCTTCGGCTCTTCGCCGGCGGCAAGATCGGCAAACCAGTTCGGCCGTTCCCAGCCGAGCTTTTCGCCGAAGCAGGCCCCTTGCGCCTTCAGCCTGTCATAGAGCGGCGACTTGCGGCAGGGGCGGCCACTCGAATGTTCCTCATGCGGGAAGGCGAGCGTGTAGTGCTTGCCATAGGCCTCCAGCGTGCGGGTGCGCACCCAGTCCGTATCGAAATGGGGGCGGCCGAAGCGGCGGATATCGACCGGCCAGAGATCGTAGGGCGGTTCGCCCTTCGCCACCCATTCGGCAAGCGCCATGCCCGCACCGCCGCCGGAGGCAATGCCAAAGGCATTGAAGCCCGCGCCGACGAAAAAGTTCTTCAGCTCCGGCGCTTCGCCGAGGATGAAGTTGCCATCGGGCGTGAAGCTCTCCGGCCCGTTGATCAGCTGCTTGATGCCCGCCGTTTCCAGGGCCGGCACGCGGCCGAGCGAAAGCTCCATGATCTGCTCGAAGTGATCGAAGTTGGAGGAGAGCAGCGTGTAGTGGAAATCCTTCGGGATTCCATCCATTGCCCAGGGGATCGGGTTCGGCTCGTAGCCGCCCATTACCAGACCGCCCACCTCTTCCTTGTAATAGGTAAGCCTGTCCGGGTCGCGCAGCGTCGGCAGGTTGGAGGGAACGCCAAAGGCCTCCGTCACCATATACTGGTGCTCGACGGAGACGAGCGGCACGTTGACGCCATAGCGCGCGGCAAAGCTGCGGGTCCACTGGCCGGCGCAGACCACCACCTTCTCGCATTCGATCCGGCCGCGCTCGGTGATGACGGCGCGGATGCGGCCCTTGTCGATCTCGAGATCGAGCACTTCCGTATCCTCGAAGATCGAGGCGCCGGCCATGCGGGCACCCTTGGCCAGCGCCTGTGTGATGTCGGAGGGGTTCGCCTGCCCGTCGGTCGGCAGGAATGCGGCACCGACCAGATCGTCGATGGTCATCAGCGGCCAGAGCTCCTGGGCCTCCTTCGGCGTGAGAAGCTGCATGTCGAGACCGAAGGACTGAGCGGTCGTCGCCTGGCGCTTCACTTCCGTCCAGCGCTCCTGGTTGCAGGCAAGGCGAAGCCCGCCGTTCATCTTCCAGCCGGTGCCGAGGCCAGTTTCGGCCTCCAGCGTCTTGTAGAGATTGACGGAATAGCCAAGCAGCTGGGTGATGTTGGCGCTGGTGCGCAGCTGGCCGACAAGGCCCGCCGCATGGAAGGTCGTGCCCGATGTCAGCTTCTTGCGCTCCAGCAGCACCGTATCCGTAAAGCCGAGCTTGGCGAGGTGGTAGGCCGTGGAGCAGCCGATGATGCCGCCGCCGATGACGACGATCTTGGCCGTAGAGGGAAGTTCCTTCATGGCGGGTCCTTTTTACATGTGCGAGAAGGTGTCGAAGGCGCGCTCGAAGCGCTGGAGGTTTTCCGCCGTATAGGCGGCGTAGTCGAAATCGAGCGTGGAATGGAGTTCGGAAATCATGCTCCACATGGTCTCGCGCAGCAGCGAGGCGCATTTCATCGCCTCGTAGCGGCGGATGAGCTCGTCGGAAACCGGACGGTCGTAATAGAGCTCCAGCATCTTCCGTTCATCGGCCGGCGAAAGCTCGTTGTTTGAAGCAAGCCCGCCAAGATCGAAAAGCGGCGTGTTGAAGCCGGCATAATCCCAGTCGATCAGCCAGAGACGATTGCCGTCATCCAGCAGATTGGCGGCCAGCAGGTCGTTATGGCCGAAGACGATCTCGAAGGGGCCGGCGGCCTTTTCCAGCCGGTCGGCCCGGTCCATGAGACCGGGAAGCATGGGCCGGTGCCGGCTCTCGCGATCCATGAGTTCGCCCGCATAATCGCGCACCACGTGAAAGACCCAGAAAACGGCGGCGGCCCCGCGGAAGTGCTTCGGCATGTCATGGTGGCAGCGGCGGATAAGCGGCACGATCTTTTCCAGCATGCCCGGCGCGCGCACAACCTGCGGCGTGAAGGCCTGGGCATCGATGTAATCGAGAACCAGCATGCCCGGCGCATGGTGGAGAACCGCCGGCGAAATGCCGGCCGCATGGGCGGCGCGGCTTGCCGCCAGTTCATTGTCGCGGCGGATGTGGTGGACGGGAATATCGGCGCCCAGCCGCACCACCGCCTTCCGGTGCTTGTCTTCGACCAGATAATTGCGATTGGTGATGCCGCCGCTCAAGGGACGGATGGAAATCTCCCCGTCCCAGAGAGGCAGCGCCCTGATCTCCCTTTCAGGCAAGGCACCCATGGCTGTTCCCTTGGTTTTTTGGTTCTTGTCGGAAAAGCTTCCGCGAATGGGGCCACAAGTCAAGAATTATCCACATTAAGGCTCGCGGATTTGACATTCTGTGGCTTTGTGTGGAAATTCTCCTTGAGACCTCGTTGAAACCCACAGGACGGGCGGCGAAATTCCACATGAGCGAGAGCGGCACCGAGGCCGAGCGTCCCACCAATCACCGCGAAAGAGAGATTCTGGACGAATTGCGCCTTGCGGGCGGCTCGGCCCGGATTCCCTTTCTCGCCGAGCGGCTCCGGGTTTCGGAGGAGACGATCCGGCGCAATCTCCGGGCGCTCGAACAGCAGGGGCTGGTGGTGAAGGTGCATGGCGGGGTGCATCTGAAGGACAGCGCGGGCGAGCAGCCGCTGCATTTCCGCATGGGCGAAAATGCCGACGCAAAACGGGCGATTGCGGCCCGGGTCGCGGGACTGATTGCCGATGGCGACAGCCTGTTTCTCGACATCGGCTCGACCACGGCCTTTATTGCCGTTGCCCTGCAGAAGCATCGCGATCTCTTCGTCGTCACCAATTCGGTGGCGGTCGCCCATCTCCTCGGCGGGCGGAACGGCAACCGGGTGTTCCTCGCGGGCGGCGAGCTTCGGGCCCATGATGTCGGCGCCTTCGGGGCCGAGGCGCTTGCCTTCGTCCGGAGATTTCATGTGCGCTATGCCATTCTTTCCACGACGGCCGTCAATGCCCGGGCAGGCTTCATGCTGGCGGATCTCGAGGAAGCCGATCTCTCGCGCGAGGCGGGAAACCGGGCCGACCTCCGGATCGTGGTGGCCGACAGCGCCAAATTCGGCCGGAGTGCACCCATCATTCCTGCGGAACCCGCGCGCTACGACATGCTGGTTACGGACCGCCTTCCGCCTGCCGATATTGTCGAGATGCTGGAGACGAACGGGGTGCGGCTGGTGGTTGCGTGAGATCAGGCCCGATCTTGACGCTTGACCCTCACGCAATCTTGTCTACTTACGGGGGAGCGGCCGGTCCGGGTTCTCCCGGGTGCCCGTGGCCTTCACCCGGTACCGGGCCCCTCTGGCGGGAAGTTTCGGCGCTCCCGTGATGTCGGTACCTTTGCTTTCCTGCCGTCAGGGTTTCACGCGACCATGACACAGAACACCCTTGTTCATTATTTCAAATGGGCCTTCGTGGTCACCGTGCTCGGCCTCATCCTGGGCGGCATTCTGGGCTGGACCTTTACCGGCACGCTCTCCGGCACGTTGACGGTCTTCTTCATCTGCCTCGTTCTGGCGGTGCTGGAAATCTCGCTTTCCTTCGACAATGCGATCGTCAATGCCAACAAGCTCAAGGACATGACCCCGGTCTGGCAGCATCGCTTCCTCACCTGGGGCATCGTCATCGCCGTCTTCGGCATGCGCATTGTCTTCCCGCTCGCCATCGTGGCCATTGCCGCCCATATCGGGCCGATCGATGCGCTGGTGATGGCCGCCGCGCGGCCGGACGATTATGCAAGGATCATGTCTGACGCCCATCTGCCGATCGCGGCTTTCGGCGGCACCTTCCTGCTGATGGTGGGACTTACCTATTTCTTCAACCAGGAAAAGGACGTCCACTGGATTGCCTTCATCGAGAAGCGCATGGCGCGGATCGCGACGATCAAGGGCATCGAAATCGCGCTGGTGCTGATCCTCGTCCTGCTCTTCTCCTCCCTGCTCGAGGGGGCGGAATCGGTGACCTTCGTCTACGCCTCGATCTACGGCCTCCTCACCTTCCTTGCCGTGGAGGTGCTGGGCGGGCTTCTCGACTATTCGCAGGAAACCATGTCGGCGGCGGCGCGGGGCGGACTTGGCGCCTTCATCTATCTGGAAGTGCTGGATGCGAGCTTCTCCTTCGACGGGGTGATCGGCGCCTTTGCGCTCACCAACAATCTCTTCGTCATCGCCATCGGCCTCGGCATCGGCGCCATGTATGTGCGCTCGATGACGATCATGCTGGTGGAAAAAGGCACGCTTGCGGAATATCGCTACCTGGAGCACGGCGCCTTCTGGGCGATCGTCATTCTCTCGGTGATCATGTATATGCAGACCCTTCTGCACATTCCGGAAGTGATCACCGGTCTTGCGGGCGCGGGACTCATCGGCGTGTCGCTCCTCTCCTCGATCCGCTACAACCGGCGTCATCCGGAGACGGTGGCGGACTAGGGTGAGGAGGAAGCGCTTCGTCGCATTTAGACCCACCCCGTCTTCGAACATTGGCTAGGGTCCTCCCGACCCATCAGGAGGACCCGACATGCAGACCGTGACCCGCCTTGGCGATACCGCCGGCATCGAACCCGACACCAACGATCTCGAAGGCTGGGTCGTCGTGGAGGGCAATCCTTCCATGAAGACCTGGGCGCTGCACACGTCTTCGGATGGCAGCATGGCCTCGGGCGTCTGGGAATGCACGCCCGGCACCTATCATGCCACCTATTCGGCCTATGAATTCGTCCACATGATCGAGGGTCGCATCGTGATCACGCCCGATGGCGGCACGCCGGTCACGGTGAAGGCTGGCGATGCCTTCGTTGTCGAGCATGATTTCAAGGGCACGTGGAAGATCGAGGAGACGGTGCGCAAGCACTTCGATTTCCGTCTGAAATAAGGATCGGCCGTTACGCCGCAGAAACGGCGGGCACGGCCAGGCTTTCTAGTGCTGTTTGCGGTGGAAAGGGCTTTCCACCGCAAATTCCTTTCTTTTTACCCATCAGACAAAAATTGAATTGCGCATCCCCGCGCTGCTGGGCAATTTCGCGCCGGCATCATTCATGGGGCGGGAAAAATGGCAAAGTCGGCGCTGGTCCTGGGGGCGGGTATTGTCGGGGTTTCGGTGGCGGTGCACCTGCAACGCCGCGGCTTTGCGGTGACGCTTGTCGACCGGCGCAATCCCGGCGAAGAAACATCCTATGGCAATGCGGGGCTGATCCAGCGCGAGGGCGTGGTGCCCTACGGTTTTCCGCGGGATATCGGCCTGCTCATCCGCTACATGCTGAACAACCGCATCGATGCCCATTACCACGCGACGGCGCTGCCGGCCGCCTCCCCCTTCCTCATGCGCTACTGGTGGCATTCGGCGCCGGCGCGGCACAAGGCGATTGCGATGGCCTATGCGCCGCTCATCGCCCATTCGATTTCCGAGCATGAGGATCTCATCAAGGCTGCCGGCGCCGAGGCGCTGATCGGCAAGCGCGGCTGGCAGAAGGCCTTCCGCACCGAGCGGGTGCGCGACGAGGAACTGGCGCAGGCCGAGCTGTGGAAACGGGAATTCGGCGTAGCCTATCAGGCGCTCGATACGGAGGCGCTGGCAAAATCCGAGCCGCATATCAGGCCGGGCTTCGTCGGGGCGCTGCGCTGGCTCGAACCCTGGACCGTGCTGAGCCCGCTCGGGCTTACGCAGGCCTATGTGAAGCTCTTCGAAAACCTCGGCGGGCGCTTCCTCAAGGGCGAGGCAACGACACTGCAACGCAACCTCAATGGCAGCGGCTGGCGGGTGGAAACGGCCGAAGGCACGGTGGATGCGGAAGAGGCGGTTCTGGCGCTCGGGCCCTGGGCGAAGGAACTCACCGCCGCCCTCGGCTATCGCTTCCCGCATGGCATCAAGCGCGGCTATCACATGCATTATGCCGCCGAGGGCAATGCGGTGCTCAACGACTGGACCATGGATGCGGAGCGGGGCTATTTCCTGGCGCCGATGAGCCAGGGCATCCGCCTGACGACGGGTGCGGAGTTTGCCGATCGCGATGCGCCGAAATCGCCCGTCCAGCTCGACCGCGCCGAGAAGGTGGCGCGCGGCGTCTTCCCGCTCGGCCGGCGTCTCGATCCCGAGCCGTGGATGGGCGCCCGCCCCTGCACGCCCGACATGATGCCGGTTCTGGGCAAGGCCCCCCGCCACGAGCATTTGTGGTTCGCCTTCGGCCATGCCCATCACGGCCTGACGCTGGGCCCGGTTTCCGGCCGGCTGGTGGCGGAAATGATGGCGGGCGAAAAGCCCTTCCTCGACCCCACAGCCTTCCGTCCGGAGCGTTTCCGGCCCTGACGGAGGCGTTTGGAGCCGCTTTTCCCATATCGATTAAGATCAAGGGAATCAGGAGCTTGCGGACCGTTCCGCTCACCCCTCCGCCTGCCATTTGGCAGATTTTGGCGGAATATGGCTGGTTTTCCGGCCAAAAACGGTATATGTGACACATACCGATAATAAAAACCGGGAACCCCGGAGCTGCCCGCGAAGGGTGGTCGGGACAAGAGACGATGATCCGCTTCTTGCATTTCGCCCATGAAAGTGGCGACCGTTAGCGTCGCTTCACAAGAAGACGACTGACGCGGACCGGCGTCGGTGCGGACCGGCATTTTTCCTTTTTTCGATGGGTGAAGACGGCTGTGCGCGTGGCGTGCCGCCCGTCGATGGCCGTGCCGTTCTTCCGGTCCATTCCAAGACAATCAATCTGGTGACTTATGGATTTTGCGAGCGAGGCGCAGGACTTTCTGCGCGACAACCCGGACCTGGAGGTCCTGGAAGCATTTGTAATCGATGTGAACGGCGTTCCCCGCGGCAAGTGGATTCCCCGCGAAAGGGCGCTCGACGTTCTGACCAAGGGCATGGCCATTCCCCGCTCCGTCTATGCGCTCGACTGCTGGGGCCGCGACGTGAATGCGGCGGGCCTTGCCGAGGGCACGGGCGATCCGGACGGGCTCTGCTTCCCGGTGCCGGGCACGCTTGCGCGCGTTGACTGGCTGGAGCGCCCGACGGCGCAGGTCATGCTCGGCATGCGCAACACCGACGGTTCCGGCTATTTTGCCGATCCCCGCCAGGTGCTCGCCCAGGTGCTGAAGCGCTTTGCCGAGGCGAAGCTGACGCCGGTCGTGGCAACCGAGCTCGAATTCTACCTGATCGACCCCGTGCGCAATGCGCTCGATCCGGTCCGCCCGCCCCATTCGCGCGAGGGGCGCTGGCATGCAAGCCAGACGCAGGTGCTCTCGATTTCCGAGCTGCAGGACCTCGAACACGTGTTCATGGACATTGCCCGTGCCGCAAAGGCGCAAGGCGTTCCGGCCGATACGGTGCTGCGCGAAAACGGCCCTGGCCAGTACGAGATCAATCTCAACCATGTGCCGGATGCCCTGCAGGCTGCGGATTATGCGGTGCTGCTGAAGCGTATCGTCAAGGGCGTGGCGCGCAAGCACGATCTCGACGCCACCTTCATGGCCAAACCCTATGGCACGCAGGCGGGCTCCGGCATGCATGTGCATTTTTCGGTCCTCGACGAGCACGGCCGCAACATCTATGTGAGCGACACCGACAAGCCGGCCGACAGGCTGATGCATTCGGTGGGCGGTCTTCTCGCAAACATGGGGGAGAGCATGGCGATCTTTGCGCCTCATGCGAATTCCTACCGTCGGCTGCGGCCTTCCGAACATGCGCCGACCTATGCCTCCTGGGGCTTCGACAACCGTTCGGCGGCGGTGCGAGTGATCACCTCCTCCAAGCCCGCAACCCGCATCGAGCATCGCGTCGCCGGGGCGGATACCAATCCCTATCTGGTGCTCGCCATGATCCTCAACGGTGCCCTGACCGGCATGAAGGAAAAGCACAATCCGGGCGGGGCGATCACCGGTGACGACCATGCGATCAACCATGAGCCGCTGCCGACGAACTGGGATTACGCGCTTCAGCGCTTCGCCAAGTCCACCTTTGCCTATGCGACTCTCTCGCCCGAATACCGGGCGCTCTACACCGCCTGCAAGCAGCAGGAACTTTCCGAATTCTCCCTCCGTGTGACCGACGTCGAATACGACGCCTATATCAGGACCGTCTGATCATGAACGTGCATCTTTCTTCCATCAGCACCAATCCCGGCCATGCCGCCACCTGGTATGCCGCTTCCGCCCATGACCAGCGCGTGCGCCCGACGCTGGAAGGCCAGATCGAAACGGATGTCTGCATCATCGGTGCGGGCTTCACCGGCATATCCGCCGCGCTGGAACTGGCCGAGCGCGGTTTTCGCGTGGTCGTGCTCGAGGGCACCCGGATCGGCTTCGGCGCGTCCGGGCGCAATGGCGGGCAGATCGTCAACGGCTACAGCCGCGATCTCGAAACCATCGCCAGGCGCTACGGGCCGGAAAAGGCCGTCGAACTTGGCCGGATGTCGCTCGAAGGGGGCGATATCATTCGCGGCCGCATCGCCAAATATGAGATTGCCTGCGACCTGCGCCATGGCGGCTTCTTCGGCGCCTTCACCGACAAGCAGATCCGCGAGATGGACGCCACGCGTCGCCACTGGGAAAAGCACGGCCATACCGGGCTCGAAATGGTGTCCAAGGCAGAGGTCGGCCGGTATGTGAAGACCCATGTCTATGCGGGCGGGATGATCGACAAGCGCGGTGGCCATATTCATCCGCTCAATCTGGTGCTCGGCGAGGCCCGGGCGGTCGAAAGCCTCGGCGGGGTGATCTACGAAAACAGCCGGGTGATTGCCGTCGATACTGGGGCGAAACCGGTGGTGCGCACGGAAAAGGGTTCGGTTTCCTGCCGCTACGTCCTCGTCTGCGGCAATGCCTATCTGGGCAAGCTGCTGCCGGAGATCGGCGACCGGATGATGCCGGTTTCCTCGCAGGTGATGGCGACCGAGCCGCTGCCGAAGGAGCTGATCGAAAGCCTGCTTCCCGCCGATTACTGCGTGGAAGATGCCAATTACGTGCTCGACTACTACCGCCGCACGGCGGACAATCGTCTGCTCTATGGCGGCGGCATCGTCTATGGCGGGCACGATCCCAGAACGCTGACGGGCAAAATCCGCCCGAACATGCTGAAGACTTTCCCGGAACTCGGCAATGTGCGGATCGACTATGCCTGGAGCGGCAATTTCGCGCTGACGCTCTCGCGCATTCCGCATATGGGCCGGCTTTCGCCGACCGTCTATTTCAGCCATGGGGACAGCGGCCATGGGGTGACGACCACCCACTTGCTCGGCAAGATCCT
This sequence comes from uncultured Rhizobium sp., assembly GCA_945952415.1. Lineage (GTDB taxonomy): Bacteria > Pseudomonadota > Alphaproteobacteria > Rhizobiales > Rhizobiaceae > Gellertiella. The sequence goes on from CAMFIF010000021.1 coordinate 40,934, forward strand.
TGGGGAAGCGGTCGCCGGCCATGCAGAGCGCTTCGACATCTGGTCGTCGCTGCCGAACTTCCCCTTCCCCGGCGGCAAGACCTTCCGCGTGCCGCTGACGGCCCTGGGTGCCTGGTATTACGGCCTTCGCGACAAGCTGGGCATCTGACCGGCAGGACGGGCCGCATCCGCTTCAAGGATGCGGCCCCTTTTCCCTCTCAGGGGAGGCCGGCGATCCGGTCGATCTGCAGATGGACCACATTGGCAAATTCCTGGATGAGGGCATCGCCCTCCTCCCGCTCCATGGCAAAGCACATGCGCACGGTGGAACTTGCGAGCTGGACCAGCAGGAAAAGGGTCCGGCGGTACTGGATACGGCCCTCTTCGGGAAAGAGATGGGCGGTCGCCTCAAAGAACTCGCCGACCAGCCGGTCGGTCTCCTCGATGTCGAGGTTCTGCAATTTCTTGTCCGCATGAACCGCATTGACGAGATCGAGCAGCGGCGGGTTCTGGCGCATCATCTTCGCATAGCGGGACAGCATCTGGTCGACGGCCCGGTGCAGCCGCGCAACCGAGGTGATATCCGCCAGCGCCTCGGTGATCAGCGTGCCGACGCTGCGATTATAGCGTTCGTAAAGGGTGGCGATGATGGCCGACTTGTTGGGAAAATACTGGTAGACGGAGGCGATCGGTCCGCCGGAGAGCTGCGCCACCTCCTTCATGGTGACGGCATCGATGCCCTTTTCGCCGATGAGGCGCATGGCGACATTGAGGATTTCATCCACCCTTTCACGTGCGCGCTCCTGCTTCGGCAATCGCCTGAGCAGGGATGAACCGGCTGTCGTCGCGCTCTCTTCCATGCCTTTCGCCTCCCTTGCCGGCCCGAGGGCCCGTCCACCCTTTTGAAAAAAGACGGGGAGGATGAAAAGGGCTTTTCCGAGAAAGATGGAAAAAAATCCATTTCGCCCAAGGATTTGCTGCCAAAACAGGGGTATTTTCCCGTCCTGTCCGGGCGCGCAGTGAATAGTTGATACATTGTCAGATTTTTGCATACTGGTTTTCGGGAGTCATAATTACAAGGGGAGGACACTATGGCTGAGGCTGCGCTTCATGGCGCTTCGACGCAAAGAATGGATCGGGCGGGGCGCTGGGCTGCCCTCTGGGTGGGATCGGCCGCACTGCTGATTCTCGGCCTGCAACCCATCCTGCTGGGCCAGGTATTTGCCGAGGGGCAGCTCACCTTCGACCAGCTGGCGCTTGCGGCGACGCTGGAGATCATCGCGCTCGGGCTTACCTCGGCGATAGCGGCCTTCTTCAAGCGCAACGTGCGCCAGCAGGCGATTGCCTTCCTCCTCGCCACCGCCCTCTTCGACTATATGACGGCCACGAGCGGTTCGGCCTCCGGCTTTATCTTCTGGCGGCTGCTTGCCGGACTTGCCGAAGGCGGGCTCGTGGCGATTGCGGCGGAGATGATTGCCCGCTCGCCGGTGCCGGAGCGCACGGGCGGTCTCTTCGTCATCCTGCAAACGGTGGCGCAGTGCCTGCTCGCCCTCCTCTTCTCGCTGGTTCTCCTGCCAAGCGATGGATCGCCCGCGGGCTTCCTCACCCTTTCGGCCATCGCACTCATCAGCCTTGCGGCGGTGCCGCTGCTGCCGGCGGCCTATCCGCCGCTCGTGCAGAAATCCGGCGGAATCGGCTTCTTCAACCGCGTTTCCGGGGCGGCGCTTCTCACCATCTTCCTGTTCTTCCTTTTCATCGGCGCGATCTGGGCCTTTCTGGAGCCCATGGGGCTTGCCGGCGGCATTTCCGCGCGGGACGTCGGACTGATGGTTTCGGCAAGCCTTGCCGCCCAGGTGATCGGCGCCTCGATTGCCACAGGCCTTTCCGGCGGACGCTTCACGCTGCTTGCGGTCACGGCTTCGATCCTTGCCAGCCTCGGCCTCTGCGCCCTTTATCTGCTGCATCCGGGCTTTTCCCTCTTTGCCTTTGCGGTCATGGCCACCGGCTTCCTCTGGCTGTTCGTCACGCCGTTCCAGATCGGCCTGGCCGTGATGGCCGACGAGACGCGGTCGACCGCGCTTCTGGTGCCGGCGGCACAGCTTTTCGGAGCGGCGCTCGGACCCGTCGGAGCCTCGCTCTTCATCGATGGCGAGAATGCCGGGGCCGTGCCGGTCTTCGGTGCGGTCTGCCTGCTCCTCAGCCTCGGCGCGCTCCTGCGCTTCCGGCACCTGCTCAAGCGCCGCGCGGTCGAGGAGGCCGAGGCTTTAAAGAATGCGCCGCGCTGGCAGAACTGGTCGGGCTCGGTGCGCGCCAATCCGCGGAGCGTCGAGGCGCCCCGGTCGACCGAGGCGCTGGCCGCCGTCATCCGCGAGGCACCGGGACCACTCCGCATTACGGGTTCCGGCCATTCCTTCACGCCGCTGGTGGCAACCGAGGGGACGCTTCTCGATCTCTCCGCCTTTTCCGGTCTGATCCGGCATGATCCCGAGCAGCATACGGCGACCATCGGGGCGCAGACGCGGCTGGGGGTGCTGACGCCGCTTCTGGCCGGTATCGGCCAGGGCCTGCCCAACATGGGCGACATCGACAAGCAGGCCTTTGCCGGGGCGCTCGGCACCGCCACCCACGGATCGGGGCTGAAGCTCGGGGCCTACCACACCCAGCTCCTCGACATGACCCTGGTGGACGGGCGCGGCGAGATCCGCCAGATCGACCGCAGCCGCGACGAGGACCTTGTTCATGCGACGGGCGTGACGCTCGGCATGTTCGGCGCCCTTACCGATGTGACGATCCAGAACGTGCCGACCTATAATCTCCGTCGGCGGCGCTGGATCGTGCCGATCGAGGAGATCCTCTCCGGCTTCGAGCCCTTCATGCGCGGGCACCGGTCGGCGGAGTTCTATTTCATCCCCTTCTCCGGCCATGCGCTTCTGTGCACCATCGACATGACCACCGATCCGCAGGGCGAGCGCCCGACCGAGGATGACGAGGAATCGCTTGCCATCCTGAAGGCGCTTCGCACCGGCCTGATCCGGGCCCCGTGGGTCCGCCGCAAGCTGATCGGGGCGGCGCTGCGGCGGGTGCCCGCCGAAGACTATGTGCAGGAATGGCAGAACGTCTATACGAGCGACCGGCGCACCCGGTTCAACGAGATGGAATATCACCTGCCCTTCGAAGTCGGTGCCAAGGCCCTTCGGGAGATCATCACGCTCGCGGAGACCCGCTTCCCCGAGGTCTATTTCCCCATGGAGGTCAGGGCGGTTGCGCCGGATGAATTCTGGCTCAGCCCCTTCTACCGCCGCGAAACCTGTTCGATTGCGATCCATCATGATGCAGCCGAAGATCCGACGGCCTTCATGCGCGCGGCGGAAGCAATCTTCCGCCGGTATGACGGGCGGCCGCACTGGGGCAAGATGCACAATCTCAAGGGCGCCGACCTGAAATCCATCTATCCCCGCTTCGGCGATGCGCTGGAGGTGCGCCGGGAATTCGATCCGGAAGGCCGGTTCCTGACGCCCTATCTGCGCCAGCTTCTGGGGATCGAGGCATGACGGATCCCTATTTCGCCGGGCTGGAAGCGGCGCTCAAGCGGGCCGGACTTCACCGTCCCGTTCTGGTCATCGACCGGGAGCGGCTCGACCGGAACATCGACCGGATGGTGGCCGGCCTGCCGAAGGGCACGCGCCTTCGGATCGTCGACAAGTCGCTGCCCGCGCCGGCGCTGATCGGCCATATCCTGAAACGGACGGGCAGCGACCGGCTGATGACCTTTCACCTGCCGGTCACGCTGACCATGCTCAAAGCCTTTCCGCAGGCCGAGCTGCTGTTCGGCAAGCCGATGCCGGTGCCTGCCGCGGCGCAAGCGCTGGAACAGGCGGAGGGGGCGGAGAAACAGGGCCTTCTCCAGCGCACCGTCTGGCTGATCGACACGGCAGAGCGGCTCGCCGCCTATGGCGCGCTTGCCGCCCGTCTCGGCATCGTCCTTCGTATCGCCATCGAGGTGGATGCGGGCGTACGGCGGGGCGGGGTTGCCACCCCGGAAGAACTTCATGCGCTGCTTGAGGCGGCGCGCAGGCTTCCCTCGCTGAAGATCGAGGGCCTGATGGCCTATGAGGCCCATATTGCCGAGGTGCCGGGGGCGCGGGCGGAGCAGGCAAAAGTCACGGAGCGGCTCGATCGCTTCATCGCCATGCTGCGGCCGGAGGAAAGGCAGATCATCAATACGGGGGGCAGCAAGACGCTGAGCCTTTACGGGGGAGGCACCCACGCGAATGACGTTTCGGCGGGATCGGGCTTTGTCCTTCCTTCCGATTTCGATACGCCGGGGCTCGCGGGCTTCGAGGCGGCGGCCTTCATCGCCACGCCGGTCCTGAAGGTGGGCGAGGCCCATGTGCCCGGCCCGGCCCTCCTGTCGCGCGGCCTCAAGGCGCTCGGTCTCTTTCCGCGGCGCTGCTGCTACATCTATGGCGGCAACTGGCTGGCGCGGCCCGTTTATCCTCCCGGTGTCCGGGAAAACCGGATCTGGGGCAAATCATCCAACCAGCAGTTCCTGACCGTACCGCCCGATCTCGCGCTTTCACCCGACGATATCGTCTTCTTTCGCCCGACGCAGAGCGAGGCGGTGCTGCAGCATTTCGGCCCGATTGCCGTCTTTGCGGACGGAGAAATTGTCGATTGGTGGCAGCCCTTGCCGACTGGTTGAATTCACCCAGATTAAGTCGACCTTTGGTGGATTTTCGCGCGGACAGGTCAGCGATTTCCTGCCATGAGTGTGGTCATCATTCGTGTGAAAGGACGTTCCATGTTCAAAGGCAAATTCTTCCTGGCCGCGCTGCTGGCCATGACCGCAACCGCCGCCAAGGCAGAGACGATCAGCGTTCCCGCGGGCGAGAGCTCGGCCATGATTGACTTCACCAATCTCGACGACAATTGCCAGTCCATCGGCAAGCCGAAGGGCAAGGTGACGTCCGAGCCCAAGCACGGTAAGGTGAGCTTCCAGTGGATGAGCATCACGCTGGACGAGGATTACGGCACCTGCAAGGGCAAGCATGCAAAGGCGCTCCGCGTGATCTACACGCCGGACCGCGGCTACAAGGGCTCGGACTCCTTCAAGGTCGGCGCCACCATGCCTGCCTATGACGACGGCTCGGGCAGCCGTTATGTTTCGGAATCCTTCGATCTCTCGGTGGAATAAGCGTTCCGGCAAGCGGCGGGCCGGACAGAGCCCGCCGCTTTCTTCCCTTTGAAGAAGCACTTTAAAGTAGATTTATCTTCACCCATCTCCTAAAGACATTATTTATAATTGCATCTTCAGGAGAGATACATGCTGCGCCCTGCCCGCCTCGCCCTTATCGCCCTTGCCTTTTCGGCCGGCGTTTCGCTTGCGGAGGACCTCACCGTTCCCGCCGGGCGGAAAAGCTACCTCTTCGACTTCTCGAACACGGACGAGAACTGCCAGTCGATCGGCCGTTCTAAAGGCAGTGTGGTGACCGAGCCGAAGCATGGCAAGGTGTCCTTCGAATGGGTGAGCGCCCGGCTTGGGGAAGGCACGCGCTTCTGCAAGGGCAAGTTCGCCAAGGTGCTGCGCATAGCCTATACGCCGGACCGGGGCTATCGCGGCCCGGATCACTTCCGCGTCGGCATTTCGATGGCGCGGTATGCGGATATTTCCGGCAACAGCTTCTCCACCCAGGATGTGGATCTTGTGGTGAAGTAACCGGGCTCAGCCGGCCGCCGACCGGATCATGTCGGCGGCCTTTTCCGCGATCATGATCGTGGGGGCATTGGTGTTGCCGCCGATCAGCGTCGGCATGATCGAGGCATCCACCACGCGCAGGCCTTCGACACCCCGGACCTTCAGCGCGGGATCGACCACCGAATGGTCGTCGGCTCCCATGCGGCAGGTGCCGACCGGGTGATAGATCGTGTCCGAGCGCTCGCGGATGGATTTCAGGAGCCCCTCGTCATCGCGACCGGCTGGCTTTATTTCCGCCTTCAGGTGTTTTTTCAGCGGCGCGCTTTCCATGATCGCACGCATCCTGCGGGCGCCTTCCAGAAGCGTCTGCTGGTCCCGCTCGTCCCAGAGGAAACGGGGATCGATCAGCGGCGCATCCTCCGCATGCGGGCTTGCCAGCCGCACTTCCCCGCGGGACCAGGGCCTCAGCACGCAGGCATGGCAGGAATAGCCATAACCCATGTGCATCTTTCGGGCGTGATCATCCACCAGGGCGATCAGGAAGTGGAGCTGCACGTCCGGGCGGTCGAGATCCGGTCTTGTGCGGAAGAAGGCGCCGCTTTCGGCAAAGGTGGTGCGCAGCCTGCCCGTGCCCTTGCGCCGCCATTCGCCCATGGCCGCGACCATGTGGGCGAGCGATCCGGGAGCGAGCGCAAGGAGATCGCGGGTGGCTGCGCGGTACCAGAGCGTGAAATCGAGATGATCCTGCAGATTCCGGCCGACTTCCGGACTGTTGACAAGCGGCTCGATGCCGAGCGGCTTCAGGTCTGAGGCCGGGCCGATGCCTGACAGCATGAGGAGCTGCGGGGAGAGAAAGGCGCCGGCAGAAAGGATGACCTCCCGCCCGACCCGCACCTCGATGTCCTGCCGTCCCTTGCGGTAGCGGACGCCTGCGGCACGCCGGCCCTCGAAGACAACCCGGTTCGCCATCGCACCGGTGACGATTTCCAGATTGGGTCGGTTCATGGCCGGGTGAAGATAGGCGGCGGCCGTCGAGCACCGTTCGCCGAGCCGGGGCCCGTGCCAGAACTGGGTGACCTGGAAGACGCCCGCGCCCTCCTGGCTTTCCCCGTTGAAATCGGGATTGCGGGGAATGCCGTTCTCGGCCGCCGCCGCGATGAAATCCTCGTTGATGGCGCGCACCCAGGGCGCATTCGCCACCTGAAGCGGCCCTCCCCCGCCATGCAGCGGGCCCGCGCCGCGCTCATTATCCTCGGCCTTCAGGAAATAGGGCAACACATCATCGAAGGCCCAGCCGGTGCAGCCGCGCGCGGCCCAATCGTCATAGTCGGTCGGATGGCCGCGGAGATAGAGCATGGCATTGACCGAGCTCGATCCGCCCAGGCCTTTGCCGCGCGGCTGGTATCCACGCCTTCCGCCGAGACCCCGCTGCGGAACCGTCTCGAAGCCCCAGTTCATGGACGATACATGGCCGGGCACGATCGCCGCCGCCGCCATGGGCACCCGCATGAGGATGCTGCGGCCATCGCCGCCCGCTTCGAGCAGGCAGACACGGATTTTCGGATTCTCGCTCAAGCGCGCAGCCAGAACCGCGCCCGCCGAACCGCCGCCGACGATCACGTAATCAAACATGAATTGCCCTCCGCCGGATGCGGGCTCCCCTTCCCGCATCTTCCGTAAACGGAAGAATATGAGATAAATGGTGTTTTGTGAAACTATATTTTCGGCTAAAGCCGCCCCAGAGCGAGCAACGCCATACGAAAAGGGCCGCGCCTTGCGGCACGGCCCTTCCGGTATTACCAGGCTGACGTGTCCGTCAGTCCAGCGGATGGTAACAGGCGAAGCGATGCGTCTCGCTGCCTTCGAGTGGCGGCATCTCGCCCCGGCAGATATCCGTCGCCTTCCAGCAGCGCGGATTGAAGGGGCAACCCGGCGGCGGCTTCAGCGGCGAGGGCAACTCGCCCTGCAGGCGGATGCGGTTCTTGGCGCGGGCCGGATCGGCAATCGGCGTCGCCGACAGAAGGGCTGCCGTATAGGGATGCTTCGGATTGGCGAAGACCTCTTCGGCGGTTCCCGTTTCGACCGGTTTGCCGAGATACATCACCATCACCTCGTCGGCGATGTGGCGTACGACGGAAAGGCCGTGGCTGATGAAGAGGTAGGCGAGCCCCATTTCCTTCTGCAGGTCCATGAGCAGGTTCAGCACCTGCGCCTGGATCGAGAGATCGAGGGCCGAAACCGGCTCGTCCAGCACCAGCACCTTTGGCCGCAGCATCAGCGCTCTTGCAATGGCGATGCGCTGGCGCTGGCCGCCGGAGAACATGTGCGGATAGCGGTCGTAATGCTCGGGCCTCAAACCCACCTTCGCCATCATCTCCTCCGCCTTGCGGCGGCGGGTGGCTGCATCGTCTGACGTGTTGATCTTCAGCGGTTCCTCCAGGATCGAGCCCACCTTCTGGCGCGGGTTCAGCGAGCCATAGGGGTTCTGGAAGACGATCTGCACCTGGCTTCGCAGCGACATGTCACCGACGCGGGCGGGCTTGCCGTCGATCAGGAGCGTGCCGGCAGAGGGATCCTCGATCATGGTCACGAGCCGGGCCAGCGTGGACTTGCCGCAGCCGGACTCGCCGACGACGGCCAGCGTCTTGCCGGAATAGAGCTCGAAGGACACGCCGTTCAGCGCCCTTACGGTCGCATCGGGCTTGAAGAGGCCACGGCGCACCGAATAGTGGCGGGCGAGATCTTTGGCTTCAAGGACAGCCTGGGTCATCCTCACGCTCCTTCCTTGACGGCAAAAGCCGGATGATTGAGGGGTACGCCCTGAACCAGCGGATAGTTGCAGAGCGCTTCCCCGAGCTCCCTGCCCTGGCGGCGGGCGCCCTGGTGGCAATCGGGCTGGACGAAGGCGCAGCGCGGGGCAAAAAGACAGCCCGTGGGGCGGTCATGCTGGCCCGGCACCACACCGGCAATGGAAGGCAGCTTTTCGCCCGCCACCGCCCGCTCGGGCAGGGCGGCGAGGAGGGCTGCCGTATAGGGGTGATGGGGATCGGCAAAGAGCTGCCCGACCGGCTGCTCCTCCACCTTCTGCCCGGCATACTGCACCTGGACGCGATGGGCGGTTTCCGCCACCACGCCCATGTCATGGGTGATCAGCACCAGTGCCATGCCGTTTTCCTTCTGCAGGCGCACGAGCAGATCGAGGATCTGGGCCTGGATGGTCACGTCGAGGGCGGTGGTCGGTTCGTCGGCGATCAGGAGCTTCGGATTGCAGGCAAGGGCCATGGCGATCATCACACGCTGGCTCATGCCGCCCGACATCTGATGCGGGAAGTTGGAAAGCCGCTCTTCCGGCGCGGGAATGCCGACGAGCTTCAGCAGCTCGATCGAGCGCTCCCGGCGCTCCTTGCGGTTCAGGCCCATGTGGATGCGCAGCGTTTCGCCCAGCTGGAAGCCGACCGTGAAGCACGGGTTGAGGCTGGACATGGGCTCCTGGAAGATCATCGCCATGTCCTTGCCGATGATGTTGCGGCGCTGGCGCGGCGAAAGACCGATCAAGTCCTTGCCGTCGAAGGCGAGCCTGTCTGCGGTGATCTTCGCCGTCCAGGGCAGTAGACCCATGAGCGCCAGCATCGAGACCGACTTGCCCGAGCCGGATTCGCCGACGATCGAAAGGATTTCCCCGCGATCGCAGGACAGCGAGACATTGTCCACCGCGCGGAAGAGGCCGGAGGCCGTCTGGAATTCGACGGTGAGATTCTGGATTTCGAGAAGTGCCATCACGACCTCTTCAGCTTGGGGTCGAGGGCATCGCGCAGCCCATCGCCCATCAGATTGATGGCCAGAACGGTGATCAGGATCGCAAGGCCCGGGAAGGTGACGACCCAGGGCGCGCGCTGGATGAACTCGCGCGCTTCGGCCAGCATGGTGCCCCATTCCGGCGTCGGCGGCTGGGCGCCCATGCCGAGGAAGCCGAGCGCTGCGGCATCGAGGATCGCCGCCGAGAAGGCAAGCGTTGCCTGCACGATCAGCGGACCCAGACAATTCGGCAGGATGGTGAGGAACATGATGCGGATGGTGCCGGCACCGGCGACCTTGGAGGCGATCACATATTCCTTTTCCCGCTCCGCCAGCACCGAGGCGCGGGTGAGACGGACGAAATGCGGCTGGTTGACCAGCGAGATCGCGATCATGGCATTCAGGAGCCCCGGACCGAGCACGGCCACCAGCACGAGCGCCAGAAGCAGCGAGGGGAAGGCCAGGATGATATCCATGATGCGCATGATGACGATATCGGTGCGGCCGCCGAAATAGCCGGCGACGAGGCCGATCAGCACGCCCGAGATCACCGACAGGGTAACGACCACGAGGCCGATGAAGAGCGAGAAGCGGGCGCCATAGATGAGGCGCGAGAGAATGTCGCGGCCGACGGCATCGGTGCCGAGCAGATAGCTGGTCTTGCCACCCTCGACCCAGGAGGGCACGAGAAGCAGGGCCTCGCGGTTCTGTTCGCTCGGGCTATGGGGCGCAAAGAGCGGCGCGAGGATCGCGACCACGAGAATGACGAGGAAGATGGCGAGGCCGATGACCGCGCCCTTGTTGCGGGAGAAGTAATGCCAGAATTCGGCCAGCGCCGAAGGATGGCTGCCCTTGCCGGGCGTGGTGGAAACGGTGCTCATGAATGCCCCCTCAATGCCGGATGCGCGGGTTGATGAAGCCATAGGTGACATCCACCGCCAGGTTGACGAGCATGATGACGCCGGCAATCAGGAGCAGGCCGCCCTGCACCACGGCATAGTCGCGCTTGAAGACCGCATCCACCATCCACTTGCCGATGCCCGGCCATGAGAAAATGGTTTCGGTCAGGATTGCGCCCGCAAGCAGCACGCCCACCTGAAGACCAATCGTGGTGATGACCGGGATCAGCGCATTGCGCAGCGCATGAACGCCAATGACCCGATAGGGCGAAAGACCCTTGGAGCGCGCCGTACGGACATAATCCTCGCCCAGCACTTCCAGCATGGCGGACCGGGTCTGGCGGGCAATCACCGCAAGTGGGATCGTGCCGAGCACGATGGTGGGGAGGATGAGATAGGTGACGGCCGACTTGAAGGCGCCCGCCTGACCGGAAAGCAGGCTGTCGATCAGCATGAAGCCCGTAACCGGCGGGAAGAAATACATGAGCGAAATGCGGCCCGAGACCGGCGTCCACTGGAGATAGCCGGAAAAGAAGATGATGAGCAGCAGGCCCCACCAGAAAATCGGCATGGAATAGCCGACGAGGGCGACCCCCATGATCGACTGGTCGAACCAGGTTCCCCGCTTGACCGCTGCAATCACGCCGGCGGGAACGCCGAAGACCACCGCCAGGAGGATGGCACAGATCGACAGTTCCAGCGTGGCCGGAAAGAGCGAGAGAAACTCGCCGAGAACCGGCCGCTTGGTGACGATGGAGGTGCCGAGGTCCCCCTTCAGCACGTCGGTGAGGTAGTCGAGATACTGGATCGGCATGGGCCGGTCGAGGCCGAGATCATGCATGATGGCGGCGTGACGTTCTTCCGACATCACGCGCTCGCCCGACATGAGCATGACCGGATCGCCGGGCAGCATGCGGATGAACGAAAAGGCGATCAGCGACACCCCGAGAAAGGTCGGAATGAGGATCGCGAGGCGTCCAAGCAGGAAACGAAACATGGTGGTTGTCCAAAATGATACCGGCGATCGGTCTGGACCGATCGCCGGAGGAACCCGGCCTTATATTCCGGGCATGCCAGAGATGATTTACTCGGCGATATCGACGCCATCGAAGCGATGGATACCGAGCGGATCGTTGTAGAAGCCGGTGACCTTCTTGGAGACCGGGATCGACACGACCGAGTGGTCGATGGTCATCCAGGGGGCCTCACGCTTGAAGACGACCTGGGCCTCCTGGTAGAGCTTGGTGCGCTCTGCCTGATCGGAGGTGACCTTCGCGGCCTTCACGAGCTTGTTGAACTCCTCATTGCACCACTGGGCGCGGTTGTTGCCGCCGACGGCATCGCAGCCGAGCAGCGTGTCGAGGAAGTTGTCCGGATCGCCGTTGTCGCCGGTCCAGCCGAGGATCACGGCGCCGTCGCGGGCCTTGTCCTTGGAAAGCTTCAGGTATTCGGCCCATTCATAGGAGACGATCTCGGCGGTGACGCCGACCTTGGCGAGGTCCGCCTGCATGAGTTCGGCCGCACGGCGGGCGTTCAGCATGTAGGGACGGGAGACCGGCATTGCCCAGATCTTCATCTTCAGATCCTTGACGCCAGCGGCTTCGAGAGCCTTCTTGGCGGCTTCCGGATCATACTTCTCGTCTTCCACGGAGTCGTTGTAGGACCACATGGTCGGCGGGATCGGGTTCTTGGCAACCTGGCCTGCACCCTGGAAGACGGCGTCGACGATCGCCTGCTTGTTCACGGCCTGGTTGAGAGCGCGGCGCACTTCAGCCTTGTCGAACGGCGCCTGCAGGGTGTTGTAGGCGAGATAGGAGACGTTGAGGCCGGGGCCTTCCATCACGGTGATGTTTTCGTCCTTCTTCAGGTCCGGAACATCGGCCGCGTTCGGATAGGGCACCACATGGCACTCGCCGGCCTTCAGCTTCTGCACGCGCACGGCGGCATCGGTGGTGATGGCGAAGACGAGGTCGTCGATCTTCTGCTTGCCGCCGAAATAGTCCGGGTTTGCCTTGTAGCGGATGACCGCATCCGGCTGATAGGCCACGAAGGTGAACGGACCGGTGCCGAGCGGCATCTGGTTCAGCTGGGCCATCTTGCCGTCAGCGGCGAGCTTGTCGGCATATTCCTTCGACATGATGGAGGCGAAGTCCATGCCGAGATTGGCGATGAAGGGTGCTTCCGGACGGTTCAGCACGAACTTGACAGTGAGATCGTCAACCTTCTCGATCGACTTGATCAGTTCCGGGAAGCCCATGCCGGCGGCATATTCCCAGGCAGCACCCTCGACATATTTGTTCCAGGGGTTATCCGCCTTGAGCTGGCGCTCGAAGGAGAAGATCACGTCGTCGGCGTTGAGGTCACGCGTCGGCGTGAAGAAATCGGTGGTCTGGAACTTCACGCCCTTGCGGAGCTTGAACGTGTATTCCTTGCCGTCTTCGGAGACGCTCCAGCTTTCGGCGAGACCCGGCTCGATTTCCGTGCCGCCATGCTTGAACTCGACGAGACGGCTGTAAACCGTGCGGGAAGAGGCGTCGAAGGTCTGGCCACCCGTGTAGAGGCCGGGATCGAAGCCTTCCGGAGAGGCTTCCGAGCAATAGACCAGCGTCTTTGCGGAAGCGGCGGTAGCCATGAGCGAGACCAGAGCGGTCGCGGCGAGCAAAGTGGAAAACTTCTTCATAGTGTCGGTTCCCAGATTTTTCTTTTTGCGCTTGTTTATGCCCTTAAAGCGACGCCCAAGGGTCATAGCGCTGGATGGAACGATATTTGTTCGCCGAAAGCAACATCGGGTCTAAAAAAATTATACCAGACACAAAATTTAGCAATTTAGCCGTCAAAAAAGCCCGCCTGGCGAAATAATCGCCATCCAGAGGGCGCATTTTCTGTGGAGAACACCGTATTTCAACGGAACGGAATATGCAATGACGGGGACGAACGCAGCGGATTTTCCCCGCGTTCCGCTATCGGAAAAACGACAATGCCGCCGGGCGAAGCGCGCCGGCGGCATTGGGCAGTCATCGCAGTGGCCCAGGGCTCGCATAACCTGGCCAAAATCCCTGCCGGGAATCAGCTTCCAAGGCCGGGGGTAACGATATCGCGAGTCGGATCGATCAGCGGCAGGATGTCGATCATGAGCGGGCTGTCGTCGGTCAGAGCCCCGTGGAACAGCAGCTTCATCCATTTCCGCGCTTCGACGGACGGTTCCTTGCCGCGGACATCGACGATCTGGGACCGGATATAGGCTTTCAGCATGTCGTCCGTCTGCTGGAGGCCCCACTGCCCGAGGAAGGTGTTGTCCACGTTTCCATTGCGCGACGATTTCGGCTGGGTCAGGGTCACCATGAGTTCATCCGTGAGCTTCTTGTCGTCCTCCAGCATGCCATTGATCCGCTGAAGCACCGCGTTGCGTTTCTCGGCATCGCTCGCAAAGGTGTAATCGCCCGCAAGGCGGATGATCATGGAGACGGTCGCGGTGTCATTGGCGATGGTCGGCCCGACCCGGTCATAGAAAAGGCCGAGGGCGCGGGTGAGCGTGTTGATGCGGTCCGCCGCCTGTTGCCGGGAATAGGTTCCATCCGCCGTCTTGCCGAGCTGCAAAACGCTTGAGCCCATGCACCCGGTCAGCAAGAACGCGCAGAGTAGCGGGACGAGCTTGCTTGACAGGGACGAACACTGTCTCTTCAGACGCCTGTTCACGTTCCTACTCCTTTGATCCCATGCTGAAAAAACGATTCGCACAACCATCCGGCAATCCTCAGAAACGGTAGGTGAAACCGGTCGTGACACGCAGGTTTCGGTTCGTGTCATTGCCGAGCCAGGTGCTGGCATTGGCCTGCCATTGCAGCGTGCTGCTGATGTCCACGAGGAGACCGCCCTTCAGGGTGAACCAGTCGTCGTCCCGCTCGATGGATCCGGCCGCGGCGGTTTCGGCCAGGATGCGCGAGTAGGATACACCGCCCTTCAAGGTCACAGTTTCGGTGAGGGGATGGGTGAGGGTCACGTCGACAACGCCGAGCGTGTTCGACCAGTCGGTCGAGGGCGGGATGTTCCCGGGATCGTAGTCCTGGCTGCCGCTCGAGCGGACAATCGCCACGGTCCCGCTCAGAAGCCCGAGGGAGGTGGGTACCATGGCATTGGCGAAACCGCCGAAACGCCTGCTATTGCCGCTTGAGTCCAGCTCGTTCGCCGGATCGAAAGCAAAAACATAGGCCGCATTCGCATGCCCATATCCGCCGACCAGACCGAGGCTGATGCCCGGAACGATCATGTAGCCGGCCATGACGTCGATGCCGCGGAAGGTGTTGCTGTTGGTGAGATCCAGCGGGAAATCCACCGGCTGGGTATCCACATTCTCACGGCCGATCTGGCCGCTGATCGCGGCGAAACCCTGGTCTCCCACGCGAAAATCGAGCCCGAGGGACAGGTCCCTGGCGCGCCGGTCCATGGGCGTGTCGCTGCCGGTACGCCAGGTGTGGTTATATCCCGCGGTCACGCGGAGCTTGAAGTCGTGGAACGGACCCAGTTCGAAGCCGGGCGTACCCACGGGTACCAGCGGCTTGACCATGGAGAAATCATATTTTTGGCCAGCCTCGGCCGTACCAGAGAGCGCCATTGCCATCGTCGCGGCGATGACCGCCCAAGAGCTCAATCCCGATTTCATGCAAATCACCCTTTTGTCTCGCGCGAGACTAAAGGTGGTAATTGGCTATAAACAACAACCGTATTTGGACTAGTCCAAATTCCGCGCCTCGCTTCAGGCAGCGGGCTGGCCGAGCTCCAGGCCGGGAATGCCAAGCAGGAAGTTGATCTGCGGGCGCGCCTTGACGATGTCGTCGATCGTGTACTGGGCAAGCACGTCGAAGAAGGCCTTCAGCGCCTTGCTCAGCACCGAGTTCAGACCGCAGCTGTCGACCAGCGGGCAATCGACCGCACCATTCTCGAAGCATTCGGCCATGGCGAAACTGTCTTCGGTCACCCGGACCACGTCGAATAGGGTGATGTCCTTGGCCGGGCGGCCCAGGCGCACGCCGCCATTGCGGCCACGCACCGTATCCACGATGCCGGCCTTGCTCAGCGGCTGCAGGATCTTGAAAAGAAAGAGTTCCGAAACGCCATAGGCCTTGGCGATCTCGGGAATGCGGCTCAGATGGCCCTCATTGGCGGCACAATACATCAACATGCGAATGGCATAGTTGGTCTGCTTGGTCAGCCGCATCGGGCGCTCCTTCCTCGTCTCTGCAAGAGCCCCTTATATAGGAACGCAGCAGTTTGGAACAATTCCAAAATACATGATTAAACCAATCATATTTTCTTCACAAGCGGTCCGAACCGGTTGACAGCCGCCATTTAAATATGATTTTCCCAATCAAGATTTCATCGGACCAGGAGAAAGCCATGCGTTTCACCCGCCCTGCCCTTGGTGCCCTTGCCCTTGCGGCTTCGGTTGCCCCATCCGTGCCCGCCTTTGCGGATGGCGAGGTCAACATCTACTCCTATCGCCAGCCCGAACTGATCCAGCCGCTGCTCGATGCCTTCACCAAGGAGACGGGCATCGAAACCAATGTGCTCTTTCTCGACAAGGGTCTGGTGGAGCGCATCCAGGCGGAGGGCGCCAATTCCCCGGCAGACGTCATCCTGACCGTGGATATCAGCCGCCTGACCGAGGCTGCGGATGCGGGCGTGACGCAGCCGGTCCAGGATCCGGCCATCAACGACCATATCCCGGCGCAGTATCGCGATCCGAAGGGCAACTGGTTCGGCCTCACCACCCGTGGCCGCGTCGTCTATGCCTCGCGCGAGCGGGTTCCGGAAACCGCCATCACCTATGAGGAACTGGCCGACCCCAAGTGGAAGGGCCGGCTTTGCACCCGCGATGGCCAGCACCCCTATAATATCGGCCTGATTTCCTCGATGATCGCTCATCACGGGGTCGATTATACCGAGAAGTGGCTGACCGGCCTGAAGAACAACCTGACCCGCAAGCCGGACGGCAATGACCGCAGCCAGGCAAAGGCCATCTATTCCGGCGAATGCGACATCGCGCTCGGCAATACCTATTATGTCGGCCTGATGATGACAGACGACAAGGAGCCGGAGCAGAAGGATTGGGCCGGTGCCATCAAGATCCTCTTCCCCAATGCCGGCGACCGGGGCACCCATGTGAATATATCGGGGGTGGCGCTCGCCAAGAATGCGCCGAACAAGGACAATGGCATCAAGCTGATGGAATTCCTGGCCTCGCCGGAAGCCCAGAAGATCTATGCCGAACAGGTCTTCGAATATCCGGTGGCGCCCGGTGCCGAGCCCTCCGACATCGTCAAGGGCTTCGGGCCGATCAAGCCCGATCCGTTGCCACTCGCCGAGATCTCGGCCCATCGCAAGGAAGCCTCCGAGCTCGTCGACAAGGTTAGCTTCAACGACGGTCCGAGCGAGTAATCGTCGCTTGAGTGCATAAGGGAATTCTGTTATAAGGTGGAGTGAAGGGCGAGGTTGCCGCCTTGCCCTTCTTTTTACTCAGCGACTTTGAAAACGATCCGGACGGTGAACGACCACGCCGTCCGGGTTTTCTTTAGCGTAAGCGTTATGCTTATTGGCATGTGCCACATCGCAAGACCTCCACGTTCGAGAGCAAGGCGCATGCCGGCGTCAGGGGAGGCCGTCTTCCCTGATGCGCCCTCGTGGTCCGGAAGGCGCGTCTGCTTTCAGCAACCGAACGCAACCAGCCTATTGTTTTAGATTTTCTTCAGCAAGATTTTTCTTATGCAAAAAGAAAGGCCCCCGTTTCCGGAGGCCTCTCGCATGACTGCTCCCGATGAGCCGCTTATTTCATCGTCGGGATGACAAATTCGGCGCCGTCCTTGATGCCGGAGGGCCAGCGGGCGGTGATCGTCTTGGTCTTCGTCCAGAACTTGATCGAGTCCGTGCCGTGCTGGTTGAGGTCGCCGAAGGAGGAGGCCTTCCAGCCGCCGAAGGAGTGGTAGGCCAGCGGAACCGGGATCGGAACGTTGATGCCGATCATGCCGATGTTGACGCGCGAGGCGAAGTCGCGGGCGGCATCGCCGTCACGGGTGAAGATCGCGACGCCATTGCCGTATTCATGCTTGATGGGCAGCTGGATGGCGTCTTCATAGCTGTTGGCGCGAACGACGGAGAGAACCGGGCCGAAGATTTCGGTCTTGTAGATATCCATGTCCGGGGTGACGTTGTCGAACAGGCAGCCGCCGACGAAATAGCCGTTTTCATAGCCCTGGAGCTTGAAGTTGCGGCCATCCACCACGAGTTTTGCGCCTTCCTCGACGCCGCGGTCGATGAGACCCATGACGCGGTTCTGGGCTTCCTTCGTGACGAGCGGACCGAAATCGGCCTTTTCGTCCGTATACGGACCGATGCGGAGTTCCTCGACCTTGGGGGCGAGCTTCTCGATCAGACGGTCGGCGGTTTCCTTGCCCACCGGAACGGCAACGGAGATCGCCATGCAGCGTTCGCCGGCCGAGCCGTAGCCAGCGCCGACGAGGGCGTTGACGGCCTGGTCGAGATCGGCATCGGGCATGATGATCATGTGGTTCTTGGCGCCGCCGAAGCACTGGGCGCGCTTGC
>CAMFIF010000022.1 GCA_945952415.1 uncultured Rhizobium sp.
AAAAGTGTTACCCATGTCTCCGGTACGTTTCGTCACCTATCTCTCAGGTCGGACAAGCACGCCCAAAACCACTTCGGCACGAGCCAACACTCTCCGCAGGCTTGGCATTTTTTGTTTTTGCCGCGCCCATCCGTTAAGGCGGGCTTTCTTCGGAGTGCCATTCCGGATCACCCGGGACGAGGCTTAATTCAGAAGCCATCATAAATGGAGTTCTACATAAGTTTCTCTAGCTTCGAGCAATCCTCGCACCGTATTTGCAAGGCCAGATAGAAAGTGTCGAGTGAGGTTATTGCATGATGGAAGAGAGCGGTTCTGCGTCGATTTCACGTCGTGCCGGTGGGGCGACGGCGCTGGCGGGGATCTGGGGAACGGGTCGAGGTTTTTTGGCCAATCGGGTGCCCTCCCATCATTTTCTGCAGCGTTTTCTGCTGATTGCCGCCTTTCTGTCGGTGGATCATCATCCGGATGCGGTGTGGATCGCGCTGCTTGCCGTGGCGCTCAACCTCATTTGGGCCAGCCGCTTCGAAGGGCTTGTCTGGGAGAAGGGCAATGCCGCGCGGTGGCAAGGGCGGGCGGAGACCGGTCTTCCCTATCCGCTTGAAAGGACGCGCGAGATCATCCGGCACAGCGATGCGGCAGAGGCGCATCTGGTCGGGCTCGGAGACAAGCAGGTGCTGTGGTCGGCGGATGGGCGGGCCTTTCTGATGTATGCCAGGCAGGGCTCGCGGCTTATTGCCCTCTTCGACCCGGTCGGACCGGACGACTGCTGGACTGGGCTGATCGAGGGTTTCGTGGCGCTCGCGCGCCGGCAGCGTTTGAAGCCGGTCTTCTATCAGGTTTCCGCCCGACTTCTTGCCATGGATCGTAGCCACCGTCTGCGCCGCTACAAGCTCGGTGAACGGGCCGATGTCCGGCTCGACCGCTTCTCGCTTCAAGGCAAGGAATGGGCGAGCCTTCGCCGCGCCCTGAACCGGGCCGAACGGGACGGGCTTACGTTTCATTACTGCGCGGCGGGCGATGCCGTTGCCCTGATGGCGGAGCTGCAGGCGGTTTCCGACGCCTGGCTCGGCATGAACAAGACCGGCGAGAAACGCTTTTCCCTCGGCGCCTTCGATCCGGCCTATGTAAACGATCACCCTCTCGCCTATATCCGTTTCGAGGGGCGGATCATTGCCTTCGTCAATATCCTGACCGCCGGCAACAATGCCTTCGTCGATCTCATGCGCTTCGTTCCGGGCGTGCATCGTGGGGCCATGGATCTTCTGGTGGTCAAGCTGATTGGCCTTCTGAAGGAGGAAGGCTACACCCGGCTCAACCTCGGCATGGCCCCGCTTTCGGGCCTTGGCGAACGGGGTCGGGCACCGGCCTGGGAGCGTCTCGGCCGGCTGGTTTATGAACGGGGAAACCGCTTCTACAATTTCAAGGGATTGCGCGCCTTCAAGGAGAAGTTCGATCCGGAGTGGAACGATCGCTATCTCGTGGTGACGCCGGACGGGAATGCCGCACTGTCGGCCATGGCCGCCGCGATCCTCATTGCCGGCGGTGTGAAGCGGGTCTTCGGCCGATGATGTCCATGCGACCTTCCCTTGCTCTTGCTCTTCTCCTTTTCCTGGCCGGGCGGGCCGCAGCCGGCGATCTGGATACCGGCAACATCCCCTCGCCCCAGATTCTGGAACCTGAGGGCCAAGCCTCGGCGACCGTGTTTCTTCTCTCCGACAGGGAGGGATGGCGCAGCGACGAGGAGGAAGCTGCAGCCGTCCTCCGCCAGTCCGGAGCGATCGTCATCGGCATCGACCTTCCCGCCTATCTTGCCCGTCTCGAAAGCGAGAACCGGGACTGCGCCTATACGGTATCGTCGATCGAAAGCCTGAATCGGCAAGTCCAGCGCCGGGCGGGATTATCGCATTATCACCTGCCGGTGATTGCGGGCATCGGTGCGGGCGGCGCCATGGCGCTCGCAATTGCTGCCCAAACGCCCGCTTCGACGGTGGGCGATACCGTCGCCATCGACCCGGACCCCGAGATAGCCCTTCGGAAACCGCTTTGCACGCCCGCCGAAAAGCGGAAGACGGACACGGGCATGGTCTACGGGCTGAAACCCGGCACTCTGCCAAACGGCATTTCCGTGCTCCTCAGCCCGACGGCGTCCGAGGCGGGACGCGCCCATGTGGAGGCCCTGCGGCGCGAACACAGCGAAATCGCCCTCGATGAGATCGAGGAGGCGAGTCCCGCGCGCCTTGCCGAGGCCGTGCTCGGGCGGAGCACCGCACGCGCCTCGGCGCTCGAAGCCCTACCCCTGACGCTTGTCGAGACCCGGGCAAAGCAGGCGCTCCTCAGCATCATTATCTCCGGCGATGGCGGCTGGCGCGACATCGACAAGAAGGTGGCCGCCTATCTGGCAGAAGACGGAATTCCGACAGTCGGGGTGGATGCGCTCCGATATTTCTGGAGCGAACGGTCGCCGACGGAAACGGCCCAAGACCTCGAACGGATCATCGATGCCTATGCGCCGCGTTATGGCGCAGAGAAGATCCTGCTGATCGGCTATTCCTTCGGCGCCAATGTACTGCCTGCCGCCTACCTGGAAATGCGGGCCGACTATCGCGACCGGGTGGTCCTGCTCTCGCTCCTCGCCCCTTCGCGGAAGGCGGATTTCGAGATAGCGGTCTCCGGCTGGCTGGGGGTGGAGGGCGAAGGAAAGGCTGGTTTCGTTGCCGATTCCGTGCGCGCCGGCGACCCCGCCAAGGTCCAGTGCATCTATGGCCTGCAGGAGAAGGAAAGTGCCTGCCATGACCTTCTGAAGACCCCGGCGAAGGTCCTCGCCCTGCCGGGCGGGCACCATTTCGATGGCGATTATCGGGCGCTGACGAACCACATTGTGGCGGCGGCCCTCCGTCACCTCAAGGGAGCGCCGGAAGCCCTTGCGGACTAGGGGCCGAAGCCCCGCAAAAAGCCTGCGGTAAGCAGTGCAGAGCACACGGCCCGCTAATGCCTCGCTAATGGCGCGCTGCGGTAAGTATATGAATTTTATAGGGAACTCCTTTGTGCTTTCGTCGTTTTCTCACCGCGGGGCAACAAACATCAACAGGAGTTACGACAATGGCAAATCAACAGCAGTCCTCCGGTGATACCTCCAAGCGCGGCTTTGCTTCGATGGACGAAGACAAGCAGCGTGAGATCGCCTCCAAGGGTGGCCAGGCCTACGGCGGCAACTTCAAGAACGATCCGGAGCGTGCTGCCGAAGCCGGCCGCAAGGGCGGCCAGCACTAAGGCGCAAACCGGTTTCGATCAGGAGGCGGGGGGAACCCCGCCTCTTTTCACGTAAAGGAGAGATCCATGCAGGAACAGACAGCACTGCGCGACATCTTCGTCACGGGCCTGAAGAATGCCCATGCGATGGAAAACCAGGCACTCGCCATCATGAAGCCGCAGCTTTCGCGGATCGAGAAGTATCCGGAGGTGGCAGCGCGCCTGAAAACCCATATTTCGGAGACAGAAGGTCAGATCGGTCGGCTGGAAAACATTCTGAGCAGCATGGATGAGGATTCCTCCACCCTCAAGGACCTGGCATTGTCCGTGGGCGGCTCGGTCGCCGCACTTGGCCACACGCTGGCAGGCGACGAAATTCTCAAAAACACTTTCGCCTCCTTCGCCTTCGAAAACTATGAGATCGCCGCCTACCGTTCGCTGATTTCGCTGACCGAACTGGGCGGCTACGCAGCGGCCAAGCCGCTTCTCGAACAGAATCTTCGCGAAGAAGAAGAGATGGCGCGTTTCCTGGAAACGGAATTGCCGACCGTGACCCGCCGCTTTGCCGATCTTTCAATGGCTGGACAGGACGCGAGCGTCTGATCCGTCCCGAATTGAAGCAGAATAGGCCCCTCATGGGGCTTATTTGCGTTCTTGGGTTGCATTTTATCCTTTTCCTTCAGCGAAGATCCGTCATTCCCTGTCATGGTGCCATGGCAAGCCGTCATCGGCTCGAAATCCAACGAAGAATTGGAAGGGAAGAACATGGAACAGATCACCATCGCCTCGCGCATCATCGATACGATCCACTTCACCCAGGAAGACGGACGTCTGCGCGTTTGCTTCGTCAATGGCGCCGAGCGCACCTTTACGGGCGTTCCCTCGGACATCGTGCGGGAAATGGCCTCCTCGGCCTCGCCGGGCGATTATTATCTGCAGAATGTCCGGAACTGTTATCGCCGCGCGGCCTGAAGAAAAAGGGACGGCCGGCCCAACCTGTGCCGGCAACCGGGAACCCCTGAAGGTCCGGTTCAATGGCGGATCATCCACCACCGCGCCCATGCCTTTCGGCCAGCGAAGAATGCAACGGCTCCGCGAAAATCGCATCGTCCAAAATCGGGGCGTTCACAGCATATTCCGCCGAGGGCATCACCTGCATCCATTCCGGGTCCGCGCCCGTCAGCTCTCGAATGACGCGGTTCACCGCCTCCGAAAGGGCGAGCAGCGCCTGATAATCCGCCGAACTCGGCAACAGACCCGCCATGTCGATTCGCAGATGTCGGTGCAGCCGGCCAGCGGCTTCCACCGCTGCCTGCCTTTCCCTGTCGTTCAAGGCCTTACGCCGTCTGTACCGCATCGCTGCGTCACCTCCTGGATAGGCATTAGAACATATAGAGAACAAATATCATTTCAAGGGAAAACTGTTCGCTTGAGGGTAAAACGAAAAAAGGAGGGCGCGCCCCTCCTTTTCGATAGTGTCCCGGCCTGCCGGGATCAGGCGGCGTAGCGATCCATGTGCTGGCCCTGCGACGACAGGGTGAAGCGGGAGACAAGCGCGCGCAGGCGGTCCGTCTCCGAAGCCAGCGTCGCGCTGGCGGCATTGTTTTCTTCCACCATGGCGGCATTCTGCTGGGTCATCTGGTCCATCTGGTTGACGGCGGAATTGATCTCCCGCAGGCCGACCGACTGTTCCTGAGACGAGGAAGCGATGGTTTCCATGTGACCGTTGACGGAGCTGATCAGCTCCTCGATCTTGCGCAGCGCCGTTCCGGTTTCACTGACGAACTGCACCCCGCCGCGCACGGCAAGGTTCGAGGTTTCGATGAGCGCCTTGATTTCCTTGGCAGCGCCAGCGGAGCGCTGGGCAAGCTCGCGCACTTCCTGGGCGACCACGGCAAAGCCCTTGCCGGCCTCGCCCGCACGGGCGGCTTCCACGCCCGCATTGAGGGCGAGCAGGTTGGTCTGGAAGGCGATCTCGTCGATCACGCCGATGATGTTGGAAATCTGGTTAGCAGAACCCTCGATCCGGCCCATGGCATCCACAGCCTTGGCGACGATATCGCCGGAATGGCGGGTGCTCGCATTGGCTTCGGCGGTCACGCCGCGGGCCTCTTCCACGCGCCGCTGGGCGTTCAGCACATTGGCGGTGATCTCGTCGAGCGCAGCGGCTGTTTCCTCCAGCGATGCGGCCTGCTGCTCGGTGCGGCGGGAAAGATCCCCTGCCCCGGCATTGATCTCGCGGGTGCCGTTGTCGATATTGCCGACCGCATGGGCAACCGAGCGGATCGTTTCCTCAAGCGCC
The DNA here is from genome assembly GCA_945952415.1 of uncultured Rhizobium sp. Lineage (GTDB taxonomy): Bacteria > Pseudomonadota > Alphaproteobacteria > Rhizobiales > Rhizobiaceae > Gellertiella. The sequence goes on from CAMFIF010000022.1 coordinate 5,552, forward strand.
GCGGCCGTGCGGTTGAAATAGTCGCGGATCACGTCGAAATCATTGTTGAAGGCGGTGGTGATGCGCACCGTGAGATCCCCCGCCGCCAGACGGGCAAAGGCCGGCTCGACGGCAGTGATGAGGGCGCGGCGGGCATCCACGGTCGCCTGTTCCGAGGCCGCAGACATTTCCTCGCGATTGCGCAACTCGGTCATCGCGGCCTGCTTCTGCATCTCGTCCCGTTCGTCCTGCGCATGGCGCAGCACGTCAAGCGCCGCATACATCGAGCCGATTTCCGCCTTGTTGGCGGTCTTGGGCAGCGAGAGGCCTCGCTCACCCCGGGCAAGACGCATCATCACGTCGGTCAGCACGTTGATGGGCCGGGCGATGCTGCGGCCAAGCGCGGTTACAATCACGCCCGTAGCAAGCGCGAGGAACAGTGCCATGCCGAAGACGGCGCAATTCACATAGAAGGCGGCGGTGGACTGGGCCTGCGCTGCATCGTCAGCGGCCTTTTCAAGCTCGGCATCGAGATCCGCAACGGTTTTCGAGATGGTGGCAAAGGCCTTGTCCATCTCTTCCCGGGCCTGCGTCTCGTCCTGCAAGGCCTGTACGATGGCCGTGAAGGCAGCGGTATAGGCATCAAGCTTTTCGAAGGCTGTCTTCTTGTTCTCGGGCCCGCCGAAGGCGGCTTCCGGAGAGTTCTTCATGGCCGCGACCGTATCGGCCACCTGGCTCGAATATTTCTCGGTCCGGCGCAGGAGATAGTCCTTCTCGTTCCGACGAAGCGAGAGAAGGATAATCTGCAGGCTCGTGTTGTTAAGCGGGCGGAAATTCACTTCCAGATCATGCGCGGCCTTGCGCAGCGCACCCATCTGGCCCGTATCCGCATCGAGACCGATCGCCACTTCGCGGTCCATCACGGCCTGAAGATTATGGCGATAGGCCTGGAGGCTACCCTGAAGCACCTCGATCTGCGGCTTCAGCCACGTTTCGGCGGCGCTCGAAAGCGCCTCCACGGCGGCGGCGCTTTCATCTGCCTTGGCCTTGATCACCGCGATCTGCGCTTCGGACTTGTCGATCAGGAAGGTCGCCATGGCAGAGCGTGCGTCAAGCAGGCCAAGCTCCACCTTCAGCGCATCGGCCCGGGTCTTGGCCACGCTTTCCAACTGCGAGCCGTAGAGCGCGTTGACATAGGTTCCCGCCACAAAGGTCGTAACAAGTCCGCCGAGCCCCAGACACGCGAGCACGGCGATCAGGGTCATCTTGGCGGTAATTGTCATGCGGTTGAGAAGAGGCATAAGGTTTATCCGAGTGAAATTTCCGGGAACAGGCGGTTACGCCGGAAGATCATCGTCCGGGAGCCAAAAACGGCTGGATCGCCAACTAGCGAAGATGCTCAAGCTATGCGCCGTTAGCTTTAAGCGTTTGTTACTTTTTGCCCGAAAGACACTCCTAAAATTGATCCATAATACCCCAGAATTAGGAGGGGTACAGCCTGTGATAGGCATTGCCATTGCCCGCTTGCCGGGAAGGCGCAGACCGCCCCGGAATCCGGTCTTCAGAGCGGTGAATGAAGGCGTCCTCCCGAAATTTTAAAGTTGACTCTTTTAATCACCTATTGCAGGTAAAAAATATGACATTTTAACTCATGTTAACTCCCGTGCGGAGAGAGGGGCATGAACCACCACAGCGCTTCCCAAGGGCTTGCAGCCCGCACCGAACCATCGCCGGCCAACCCTGAAAAGGCCGGTCCGCCCCGTCGCGCCATTGATGGTGCAGCACTTTTCGACGGCCGGACCGAAATCGACATCCATTTCGGACAGTCGGTCTACCACCTGCGGATTACCCGGCAGGGCAAACTGATCCTGAACAAGTGAGGACATCCTGAATGACGACCCCCATGCTCTCCCCTGATGACATCCGGGCCGCCCGCGCCGAACATGCGAACCTGCGCGAACGTGATCTGGCCGCCAAGCTCGGCATTGCCGAAGCCGCCATCGTGGCCGCCGATATAGGCTATTCGGCCGTGCGCATTCAGGCGGATCCCGCCACCCTGCTCGGTCATGTCAAACCGCTCGGCGAGGTCATGGTGCTGACCCGGAATGAGACGGCCGTGCATGAAAAGATCGGTCATTTCGAGGATCTGCATCCCGGCAAGCAGGTCTCCATGACTCTTGGAGAGAACATCGATCTTCGTATTTTCGGCAATCGCTGGAAGCATGGCTTCGCGGTGACCCGGGAGGTCAATGGCGAGGTGCGTCGCAGCCTTCAGTTCTTCGATGGCGCGGGAACGGCCATCTTCAAGATTCATCTGCGGCCGGCCTCGGATGTCGCCGCCTTCGAACGCCTCGTCCATGCGCTGCGCGTCGAGGATCAGGATCGCGGCTTCCACGCGCTTGCCGTGCCCGCGGAAGAACCCGCCGCCGATCGCATCGACCGCGAAACGCTGCGCCGCGAATGGCAGGGCATGACCGATCCGCACCAGTTTTTTGGCATGCTGAAGCGCCTCAACATCACCCGCAAGGCGGCCATCCGCGAGGTGGGCGATGATTTCGCCTGGCCACTGGAACGGGAAGCCGCCGGCGCGCTGCTGGACCGGGCCGCTGAAAGCGGTCTCGAGATCATGTGCTTCGTCTCCAATCCCGGCTGCGTGCAGATCCATACCGGCAAGGTCAGCAATATCCAGCGCATGGGCCCCTGGGTGAATGTGATGGATCCCAGCTTCCACCTGCATCTGCGGCAGGATCGGATCGCCGATGTCTGGGCCGTGCGCAAGCCCGCCGATACCGGACACGTGACCTCCATCGAGGCCTATGATCGCGATGGGGAAATGGTCATCCAGTTCTTTGGCAAGCGGAAGGAAGGCAAGGCAGAGCTCGATGCCTGGCGCGCACTGGCGGAGGCCCTGCCCCGCGCAACCTCCCGTGCGGCATGAGGCGAGCCATGGCCAGACGGCGGACAATTATGGCTCTTGCGGCCCTTCTCGGCTTTGCCTTGGCCGCAAAGGCCGAGGATTACCAGCGGATCGTCTCGATTGGCGGGGATGTTACGGAAATCGTCTTCGCGCTGGGACAGGGCGGCCGGCTGGTCGCCCGCGATACGACCAGCACCTATCCCCCGGAAGCCGCGCGGCTTCCGGATGCGGGCTATATCCGAGCGCTTTCGGCCGAGGGTGTGCTGAGCACCCATCCCGATGCGGTTCTGGCAAGCGAGGGCGCCGGCCCGCCGGAGCAGATCGACGCGCTGAAAGCCTCGGGCATACCGGTTGCCACCGTGCCGGGCGGCCATGACGGACCCGCCATTCTGGCAAAGATCGTTGCGGTCGGCACCTTCCTTGGCCAGCAACAGGCGGCAGAGGCCCTCGCCTCCCGAGTAAAGGCCGATCTCGACGCCGCGCTGCAGGCCGCCGCCCGGCCTGAGGAGAAACGCCTGCGCGTGCTCTTCATTCTCAGCCTTGCGGGCGGCAAGGTGGTGGCCGCCGGCGAAGGCAGCTCGGCCGCCGCCATTCTGGATATGGCAGGCGCCCGCAATGCCGTCTCCGGCTTCAACGGCTTCAAGGCTGTCACCGCCGAGGCCATATTCGAGGCCCGGCCGGATGCCATTCTGGTCATGGAGCGGGGCGACCCGGCAGCGGGTCTGGAGGACATTGCAAACAATCCCGCCCTTGCCGCGACGCCGGCGGTGAAAAGCGGCCGGATCATCCGCATGGATGGACTCACCCTGCTGGGCTTCGGTCCGCGCACGGCCGATGCGGTTCGGGCCCTTTCTTCCGCCCTCTACGGAGCGAAACCGTGACCTTAGCGAATGATCGGGTCGGTTTCGACCGGGAGCCAGCCGCCCAAGGCAATGCCGGGGCGCGGCTGGCACCGCTGGTGCTGCCCCTGCTTCTCGGGATCTCCATTGTCTCTGTCGCCTTCTCGGTAACGGTCGGCGCCTCGGATGCCTCGTTGCTTTCGCTTCTCAAGGCGTTTGCGGGTTACGGCATGGAGGCGACCGCGCTCGATCGGGACCGGATCGTCCTTCTGGAGCTTCGCCTTCCCCGCGTGCTGATGGGTTTTCTGGTCGGCGCCTCTCTCGCGGTGTCGGGCGCGGTGATGCAGGGCCTTTTCCGCAATCCGCTTGCCGATCCCGGGCTGACCGGGGTTTCCTCGGGCGCAAGCCTCGGGGCGGTGGTGGCGATCATTCTGGGAGACCGGCTGCTTGGCACCCTGGCGCCGGCGCTCGGTTCCCTCCTGCTGCCGCTTGCCGCCTTTTTCGGCGGGCTGGCCAGCACCTGGCTCCTCTACCGTGTGGCGACAGAGGGTGGCAGAACCTCCGTCGCCATCCTTCTCCTGTCCGGCATAGCGCTCGCGGCCGTGACGGGAGCCGTTACCGGCTTTCTCATTTTCCTCGCCGATGACCGGCAGCTGCGCGACCTTACCTTCTGGAGCATGGGATCGCTGGCAGCAACAAGCTGGCCGAAGCTCGCGGCCGCTCTGCTCATCATGCTGCCGGGTCTTGCCGTCGCGCCTTTCCTCGCCCGCGGGCTGAACGCGCTGGCGCTTGGCGAATCGGCGGCTTTCCACATGGGCATCCGGCTGCAACGGCTGAAGATCACGGCAATTGCCAGCGTGGCCGCTGCCACGGGTGCCGCCGTCGCGCTGAGCGGCGGGATAGGCTTTGTTGGCATCGTCGCGCCGCATCTGATCCGGATGGCGATCGGTCCGGACCATAGACAGCTGCTGCCGGCGGCGGGATTGCTCGGCGGCGCGCTGCTCGTGCTGGCAGACAGCGCCGCCCGCACGCTGGCCGCCCCCGCCGAACTGCCGATCGGTATCCTGACCGCTGCGGCTGGCGGTCCCTTCTTTCTGTGGATTCTCCTCAAGAATCGCGCACGGCTTGCCGTATGAAAAGGATGACGAGCATGATCGAGGCACAGGGCCTCACCGTTTCCCTTGCGGGGCGCACTGTTCTGCAGTCGATTGACCTGTCGATCTCGGCGGGTCGGCTGACGGCCATTGCCGGGCCGAACGGCTCCGGCAAGAGCACCCTTCTGAAGACGCTCGCCGGCGAATTGCGCCATACCGGAAGGCTCGACCTGATGGGCGAGCCGCTGAGCCGCTGTCAACCGGAAACGCTGGCCGCGCTGCGCGGCGTGCTTCCCCAGTCTTCCGAAGTGGCCTTTCCCTTCACCGTCGCCGACATTGTCGGGCTCGGGCTCGAAACCGGGGGCGCAGGCTATCGGTCCGATGCAGCCGCACGCATCGGCGCGGCTCTCGATCGCGTCGGGCTTTCCGGCTTCGGACCGCGCAATTATCTGGAGCTCTCGGGTGGCGAGCAGCAGCGCACCCAGTTTGCCCGGGTTCTCTGCCAGATCCCGAAGGCAGTGGCCGAAGACGGAACCCCTCGCCTTCTGCTGCTCGACGAACCCGTGGCGAGCCTCGATATCCGGCACCAGCTCGAAATCATGAGCATTGCCCGAAACTTTGCCGAAGAAGGCGGGGCGGTGGTCGCGGTCATGCATGACCTGAACCTCACAGCCCTCTTTGCGGATGAGCTTCTCCTCATGCGCGACGGCCGGCTTGTGGTTTCCGGCCCGACCGCAGCGGTCGTGACCGATGCGATTCTTGAAAAGGTCTATGGCTGCCGGCTGCGCGTGAATGCGGTGCCGCCCGCCGGCGTTCCCTTCGTGCTGGCACAATGTGCTGGTTAAAGCGCGGTTAAGAACACGACCTGAGGGCGCAGACTCTGTGCCATTTCCGCAACAAATGCAGGGAAGCGAGCCGCAGCGGGCCGTGTCATCCATGCTTCATAACAGTGATACACTTCGCCATTAACCCTCCGGCCGCAGTGGGCAGCATCCGATCCCAAGCAGATGGTGCGCATTGCCCGTCGCACACGCGGCGGCGTCATAACGAGAAAATCCAGAACTCTGGACGCATGGAGAAAGATATGAAAATCAAGCACGTACTGCTCGGATCCGTCATGGGCCTGGCATCTGCGCAGGGCGCCTGGGCTGCCGACGCCATCGTGGCAGCCGAGCCGGAACCGGCTGAATATGTGAAGGTTTGCGATGCCTTCGGCACCGGCTACTTCTACATTCCCGGCACGGAAACCTGCCTGCAGATCGGCGGTTACATCCGTTACGACATGCGCGGCGGCGAACTTCTGGGTCTCGACACCGACGGCAACGGCCGTGGCGATGCCTGGAGCAAGCGCGTTCGCACGACCCTTAAGCTCTCCACCGCCGCCGACACGGAATATGGCGCGCTGAAGACCTATGCCGAAGTGCGCTTCAACAACAATGACGGCGCGTCGACCTCGACCTCGCTCTACGCCGCCTATATCGATTTCGCCGGCTTCCATATCGGTCAGGACGAATCGACCTTCGTGACCTTCCTTGGCAAGGCCGGCTCGGTGCTCAATGACGACCTGATCCCCTATGGCCCGACCAATGCCAAGATGATCACCTACACCTTCAAGGCCGACAACTTCTCCGTCGTTGGCGGCGTTGAAAACGACAATGGCGCGGGCGAAGGCTATGTTCCGAACGCCGTCTTCGGTGCCAAGTACAAGACCGACGACTTTGGCGTAGGCATCATCGGTGCCTATGACGAAGGCGCTGAAGAAGGCGTCATCAAGGCTCGCGTCGATGGCAAGGTGGGCGACCTGTCGCTCTTCGTGATGGGCGCCTACAACACCGGCGACGTCAAGAACTACTATGCCAACTGGAACGGCGACTGGGCCATCTGGGGCGGCGGCTCCTACAAGATGTCCGACATGGCGACCCTCAACCTGCAGCTCTCCTACGACGAGAAGGAAGAGTTCGCGGCTGCTGCTGGCGTCGGCGTGAAGATCGCTTCTGGCTTCGCCATCACCCCGGAAGTCGCCTATATGGAAAAGACCAATGGCGACAAGCTCTGGGGCGGCATGGTCCGTTTCCAGCGCTCGTTCTAAGCCAGACATAATTTCCGCATAAGGAAAGGCCCGCATCGAGCGGGCCTTTCTCGTTTTCGTCTTTCGCCGGTCTCTTAGAAAGTAGCCTTCGCCGTCACCAGGAAGGTGCGGCCACGGCCCGTATCGATCGAGGAGCCGCCGGGCGGCGTGCTGAGCGCGGGGGTATAGGTCTCGTCGAACAGGTTCACCACATTGGCGGAGACTTCGAAGCCGTTCTTGAACTTGTAGTTCGCGAAGAGATCGACCAGCCCATAGCCCGGCTCGAAGGGCGCCTTGCCCGGGGCAGCATTGACCTCACCGATATAGCTTTCCGATACCGCATAAAGCCGCGTGCCGAGGGTGAGCGCCTGATCCTCGAGGAAGCGCGCGCCGAGCGTGGCGGAGAAGACGTGGTCCGGCACATAGGACTGGGCGCCGAGGCCGTTCACCTGCGACGGCAATTGGCTGTCCGTGTAGGTGTAAGCGGCGCTGGCAAAGTAATCGCCATTGTCATACGCCGCCTGCAATTCAACGCCCTGCACGGTCGATTCGCCGGGATTGTTGCGGAAATAGGAACCGCCCGTCGGCGTGAAGGCGGCCGTGATGTAGTTCTCGATGCGGTTATGGAAGTAATTGGCCTTGAAGCGCAGGCTATCCGATTCCGAAAGCACGCCATCGAGGATGAAGTTCGCCCCCACCTCCCAGCCGCGCGAGGTTTCCGGCTCCAGGAACGGGTTGGGGAAGAAGGACTGGCGGACGCCGGTCGACGGATGGCTGCCGCCCATGAAGACCTCGTTGATCGTCGGCCCGCGAGAGGTCTCGGCATAGGTCACGTAAGGCTGGAACCAGTCGACAGGACGGAGTGCCAGCGTGGCGCTCGGGTTCAGCCGGCCTTCGCTACGGTCGACGCTGTAGGGACCGGAGGGCAGGCCGACCGGGCTTCCGGCACCGACCGAGCCCTCGCCCGTCAGATGGAAGCTGTCGTAACGCAGGCCCACGGTGAAGTCGGTGATACCGTAGGAAAAGGTGGTTTTCGAAAAGACGCTGGTCGTCTGGTTCTTGCCCGAGCCATTCACGCCTCGGCTGGCGACGGTACGGCTGTTCACCACGTCATAATCGTCCTGGAAGAACTCCACCCCGTAATTCGAGGATACCGCGACCCCGCCCAGATCGAAGCGGTAGGTGTTGGAGAGATCAAAGCCGGTGCCCCGGTTTGCGATATGCCGTCCCTGCGCGCTGCCGCCGCCTGAAAGGATGGGGCTGTAATCGTAATCCATCGTCACGTCGCTGAGATAGGCATTGGCGCGGAAGTCGATGAGGTCATCGCCGGGCGTATAGGCGTAGTTCAGCGCGTAGTTGCGGGCCTTGACCGTCTGATAATAGGAATTGGCCAGGAAATCGTCGCTGAAGAGATTGCCCGTGACCTTCAGGCTATGGGCGTCGGAGGGGGTCAGTTCCACCTTGAAGAGGCCGTTCAGCACATCCTGCTCGGTGCCCGTCACGACATCGCCATTTCCGTTCCGGTAATTGCCGGGGTTGCGCTTTGAAAGGCCACCGGTGATGGCAATCGCATCATTCGGCCTGACGGCACCGATGATCGCTTCCGACCAGCCGGCCCGGTTCGATCCATATGTAGCCGTGGCAAAACCGCCCCAGCTTCTGCCCTCCTGGATCAGATCGGCCGCATCATAGGTCTTGAAATTGACCGAACCCGCCAGGCTGTTGCCGGAGCCCGCGCCGCCGCCATAACCGCGTGTGATATCGATGCCGCCGAGGAAGGCGGGGTCGACATAGGCAAAGCCCTGCGCCTCATGACCGGTAAAGCGGAAGTTCTGCCTTACGCCATCGATCATCATGTTGACGCGGCCAGAACCTTCAAGGCCCCTGATGTTGACGGCAATGCCCGGGTTCTGGACATTGTCGCGGGTAAAGGTGCCCGGCGAGGCGCGCAGCACGTCATCGAGGTTCTTGCCGCCGAACTGCTCGATCTCGTCAGCAGAAACATGGCTCTTCGGCTGGGCCGTGCCATAGGCGTCGCCTTCGCCCCCTTTAAGGATGATCGGCGTCAGATAGCCGTCATCCTTCTGCTCTTCGGCAGGTTTGGTCTTTTTGGCCTCCTCGGCGGCCACAAGGCCGGCGGAGGCAAGGAGGGCAAGGGCGGTGCAGGCAAGAAGGGCTGGCTTCGAAAACCGGGCAGCCATGATCGTTCCTTTCGGTGAGAAAAGGCCGGGCTGGCTGGTTCGCGCATGCGCGGTGGCTGGCTGGGCAAGGTGACTGGAGCGCCGTCGGGCGGTGATGCCGATCTATTTTACATGAGTATTTGAGTCAAGTATTCCGCGCCACTTTTCCGCCACCTTCGGAAAAAGCCGGTCACGTCTCGATCCTGAGCTTGATGCGGTCGGCGGAAAAGCGCGTGCGGGAATACTGGATGCGCCGCCCCGACCCGTCCGCATTCACTGCCAGCGTTTCGAGCAGGATGGCGCCGGGGGAAAGCTTCAGCTCGGAGAGCTCGTCGGGTTGGGCATGGCGGGCGACCACATCGGTGGAAAGCCGCGTATAGTCGGCAATCCCCACCTCGGCCAGCGCGCGGGTGATCGAGCCGTAGCGCTCGAAATGGTGCGGCACGTCGGCAAATTCCACGCCGGCAAAGACGTGGCTCGCGCGCGACAGCGGCACGCCATCCGCACCGCCAAGCGTTTCCAGCGTGATGCATTCCGTTCCAACGGGAATGCCCAGCGTCTCGGCAATCTCCGCACCGGCCGCCACGCGGCCATGGCCGAGGCACTGGAAGGCGATGCGTTCGGCCTGCCCCTGCAACCCTTCCGAAAATCGGGTGCGCTTGCCGATGGGATAGCTGAGCCGGTCCCGCCGGAGAATCATCGTGCCCCTGCCCTGCACGGCCTGCACCAGCCCCTCGGAGGCAAGGGCGGCCAAGGCGTTGCGGACCGTATGGCGGTTGACGCCGAAGCGCTCCGCCAGCTGCATTTCCGGCGGCATCATGCCGCTGTCACCGAACTCGCCGATATTGATGGCATGCCGGATGCGGTCAGCGATCTGCCGCCACAGTGCGACCCCGGCCCGGCGCTCGAGCAGATTTCCGGAAGCGGTTTTCGTTCCCATGTCATTCCCCTGTCATCTCTTCCAATTAATCCTATAATCAACTTGTATGGTTGTCTACATAAATAGACATTTCAGGAAGGCGAAAATGGGTGCCATGATGGAAAAGGATGCTCCCGCCCGCCCGGAAAGGGCGGTGCGGATGGGGCTTTTGGCAAGGGCCAGTCTCACGGAACTGAAGGCGCATCTGGAGCCGCTGGATATCGAGGCGCAGGCGGTTCGCGGCCCCGAAACGGGCCTCGTGATGCTGCGCGGCCGGATCGGCGGCGGCGGCAATGCCTTCAATCTCGGCGAAGCAACGGTGACGCGCGCAACCGTGCGCCTCGCCACTGGCGAGATCGGCCATGGCCAGCGCCTCGGTACGGATCGCGAAGCCACGCGCCTCTCGGCCATTGCCGACGCGCTTGCGGAAACCGGCCGGCACGAAGCGGCGCTTTCTGCACTTCTCCGCGCGGTTGAAGAGCGGGTTGCCGCCGAGGCCCAACGGCAGGCCGAAGAGACCGCCGCCACCCGGGTCGATTTCTTCACCATGGTCCGCGGGGAGGATTGAGAAATGCAGGATACGAGCATTTTTACCGGCGGCTTTGCCGAACCCGTGCTTCAGGGGCAGGCCGTCTTCCGCGCCGTGATGGACTGCATGGCCAATCCCGGCCGCATCAAGGACACGGATGGAACGCCGAGCGCTCCGGGCGGCGTGCCCTCCGCCATGGCGGCGCTGGCGCTGACGCTGGTCGATCACGACACGCCGGTTGCGCTTGGTAAAAGCCTCCGCGCCTCTGCCTTCCCGGCCTGGCTTGCCTTCCAGACCGGCGCGCCCATGGCTGATACCGCCTTCGATGCGGCTTTTGCCTTCTTTACCCGCGCCGATGGATTTCCGGGCTTCGAGGGCTTCCCGATTGGCAGCGACGAATATCCGGACCGGTCGGTGACGCTGATAGTCGAAGTCGAAGCGCTGGAAGGCGGGCCCGAAATGGCCGCCCGCGGGCCGGGCATCCGGGAGAGCGCCGTGATCGCCCCGAAGGGACTGCCCGCCGATTTCCTCGCCCGCTGGCGGGAGAATGGCGCGCTCTTCCCGCGTGGCATCGATCTCGTGCTGGTGGAGAGCACGCGCCTTCTCTGCCTGCCGCGCACCACCCGTCTTCAAGCAAGGGAGGTCTGAGACATGTATGTAGCCGTCAAGGGCGGTGAAGCCGCCATTGCCAATGCCCACCGCCTTCTCGCGGATCGCCGCCGCGGCGACCGTGTCATCCCCGCGATCGGGATCGACCAGATCGAAAGCCAGCTTTCGCTCGCCGTCGACCGCGTCATGGCGGAAGCCTCGCTTTACGATCCCTCGCTTGCCGCACTTGCCATCAAGCAATCGCGCGGCGACATGATCGAGGCGATCTTCCTGCTGCGCGCCTACCGCACCACCCTGCCCCGCTTCGGCTACAGTGAGCCCGTCGATACGGCCGCGATGCGGATCGAACGCCGGGTTTCGGCCACCTACAAGGACCTGCCGGGCGGCCAGCTTCTCGGGCCCACCTTCGACTACACCCACCGCCTGCTCGACCCCGCTCTTCAAACGGATGAGGCCGTGGAAACACCGCTGACGCGGACGCCCTCGCCCGAAAACACCAGCCGCGTGACCGATATCCTGAACGGCGAAGGCCTGATCGAACCGGATAGCAGCATGGATGCGGACCATCAGCCGGGCGACATCACCCGCACGCCGCTCGATTTCCCGATGACCCGGGACACGCGCCTCCAGGCGCTCGCCCGCGGCGACGAGGGTTTCCTGCTGGCGCTCGCCTATTCCACCCAGCGCGGCTATGCCCGCACCCATCCCTTCGCCGGGGAAATTCGGATCGGCATGGTCGAGGTGGAGATGGACCTGCCGGAACTGGGCTTCAGCGTGCCGCTCGGCGAGGTGCGTCTCACCGAATGCCAGAGCGTCAACCAGTTCAAGGGCTCGGCCACTCAGCCGCCGCAGTTTACCCGCGGTTATGGGCTGGTCTTCGGCCAAAGCGAGCGAAAGGCCATGGCCATGTCGCTGGTCGACCGGGCGCTTCGGGCGGAAGAATTCGGCGAGGATATCGTTGCCCCCGCGCAGGACGAGGAATTCGTCATCGCCCATTCCGACAATGTGCAGGCCACAGGCTTCGTCGAGCACCTGAAGCTTCCCCACTACGTGGACTTCCAGGCCGAGCTCGACCTCGTCCGCCGCATGCGCGCCGAACAGGGCTTGGCACACGCAAACACCCAAAGCGAACAGAAGGAGGCAGCCGAATGAGCGGACTTGCGACCTATAATTTCGCCTATCTGGATGAGCAGACCAAGCGGATGATCCGCCGCGCCATCCTGAAGGCGATTGCCATTCCAGGCTATCAGGTGCCCTTCGCCTCCCGCGAGATGCCGATGCCCTATGGCTGGGGAACCGGCGGCGTGCAGGTGACGGCCGCGATCCTCGGGCCGACAGACGTGCTGAAGGTCATAGACCAGGGGGCCGACGACACGACCAATGCCGTCTCCATCCGTGCCTTCTTTCAGAAGGTGGCCAATGTGGAGGTTACCACCCGGACGAAGGATGCCACGATCATCCAGACCCGCCACCGCATTCCCGAAGAGAAGCTGACCGAGGGACAGGTGCTCGTCTACCAGGTGCCGATCCCCGAACCCCTGCGCTTCCTCGAGCCGCGCGAGACCGAGACCCGCAAGATGCACGCTCTCTCCGAATATGGCCTCATGCATGTGAAGCTCTATGAGGACATCGCCCGCAACGGCCATATCGCCACCACCTATGCCTATCCGGTCAAGGTGGAGGGCCGCTATGTGATGGACCCTTCGCCCACGCCGAAATTCGACAATCCGAAGATGCACATGTCGGAGGCACTCCAGCTTTTCGGCGCGGGCCGCGAGAAGCGCATCTATGCGCTGCCGCCCTTCACCGATGTGGTGAGCCTCGATTTCGACGATCACCCCTTCACCGTCCAGAGCTTCGAAAAGCCTTGCGCGCTTTGCGGCGCGGAAGGCGTCTATCTGGACGAAGTGGTGCTCGATGACCGGGGCGGACGCATGTTCGTCTGCTCCGATACGGATTATTGCGAGGACCGCCGTGCACAGGGCTTCCTCGGCGACCAGGGCGTGCCCCTGAAGGAGGCTGCGGAATGACCATCGAACCGCTTCTGAAAGTGAACGGCCTGACGAAGATGTATGGCGCGCGCATCGGCTGCGCGGATGTCAGTTTCGATCTCTGGCCCGGTGAAGTGCTTGCCATCGTCGGGGAGTCCGGCTCCGGCAAGACGACGCTGCTCTCCTGCCTGTCCACCCGACTGGAAGCCACGTCCGGTTCCGTCGAATACCATATGCGTGACGGCGCCTATGGCGAGCTGTCGCGCCTCACCGAGGCCGAGCGGCGTTTCCTGATGCGCACCGACTGGGGCTTCGTCCACCAGAACCCGGCGGACGGGCTGCGGATGACGGTTTCCGCCGGCGCCAATGTGGGCGAGCGGCTGATGGCCATCGGCCACCGCCATTATGGCGAGATCCGCGAGGCCGCTTCCGACTGGCTGTCGCGGGTGGAAATTTCGCCGAGCCGCATCGACGACCAGCCGCGCGCCTTCTCCGGCGGCATGCGCCAGCGCCTGCAGATCGCCCGCAACCTCATCACCGGCCCCCGCCTCGTCTTCATGGACGAACCGACCGGCGGACTCGATGTTTCCGTTCAGGCGCGCCTGCTCGATCTCGTTCGCGGTCTCGTCCACGATCTCGGCCTGTCGGCCATCGTCGTCACCCATGACCTCGCCGTCGCCCGGCTGCTCTCGCACCGGATGATGGTGATGAAGGACGGCCACGTCATCGAACAGGGCCTGACCGACCGCGTGCTCGACGATCCGCGCGAGCCCTACACCCAGCTTCTCGTCTCCTCGATCCTGCAGGTCTGATGCCATGACCCATCCCCTTGAAGTCGCCCGTGTGGCGAAAAGCTTCACCATGCATCTGCGCGACGGCATCCGGCTGGATGTGGTGCGCAACGTATCCTTCTCGGTTCCGGCCGGGAAATGCGTCGTGCTCGGCGGCCCCTCGGGCGTCGGCAAGAGCTCGATCCTCAAGATGCTCTACGGCAATTACGGCGTGGATAGCGGCGAAATCCGCATTCTCCACCGTGGCGCGCCGGTCGATCTCGCGACGGCCGATCCTCGCACCGTACTTGAGGTACGTCGTGAAACCCTAGGATATGTCAGCCAATTCCTGCGCGTCGTTCCTCGCGTCAGCGCGTTGGATGTGGTCGCCGAGCCGCTGGTGGCCCGCGGCACTGCCGCCGATCAGGCACGAGACAGGGCGGCGACGCTGCTCGCTCGCCTCAACCTGCCGGAAACGCTCTGGGCGCTTCCGCCCGCGACCTTCTCCGGCGGCGAACAGCAGCGCGTCAACATCGCCCGCGGCTTCATCACCGATCACACCGTGCTGCTGCTCGACGAACCGACGGCATCGCTTGACGCCCGGAACCGGCAGGTCGTGGTGGAGATGATCCGCGAGAAGAAGGCGGCTGGAACTGCCCTTCTCGGCATCTTCCACGACGAGGAAGTGCGCGATGCCGTTGCCGACGAGATCCTCGACGTGTCCGCTTTTTCAGCCCGGGAGATGGCCGCATGACCAAACTGTCCGAAAAGCCCCTCATCCATCCCACGGCCGAACTCCGTGATGTGGCTCTTGGCCGCTACACGGAAGTGGCAGAGCGCTGCCGCCTCAGCGAGGCCGAGATGGGCGACTATTCCTACATCATGCAGGACAGCTCCGTCTGGTGCGCCACCATCGGCAAGTTCGCCAACATCGCGTCTTCGGTGCGCATCAACGCCACCAACCACCCCACCTGGCGGGCAACCCTGCACCACTTCACCTACAGGGCCGGCGACTACTGGGCCGAGGAGAAGGACGAGACGGATTTCTTCGCCTGGCGGCGGGAGAACAGGGTGGTCATCGGCCACGATGTCTGGATCGGCCATGGAGCAACGATCCTGCCCGGCGTGACGGTCGGTGACGGTGCGGTGATCGGTGCCGGTGCCGTCGTATCGAAAGATGTCGAACCCTACATGATCGTGGGCGGGGTGGCCGCCAAACCCATCCGTGAACGCTTCGACCGGAAGACCGCTGAAGCCTTCATCAAACTCGCATGGTGGGATTGGGATCATGACAGGTTGCGGGCATCGTTGGCTGACTTTCGGACCCTCAGCGCTGAAGATTTTATAAGCAAATACAGTGATTAAATAAAATTTGTTGCAGTTAAAGCATAACTTTCACATTGCAACAAAATCGACTTCCAACTGACATCCAGCCTTCATGAAGCTCCTGTATGTCAATGATCATACGAAAGAACGGTGCGCGGTCCGCCACCTGCCTGAACCGCAAGAGGGATGAACCCATGTTCCAGCTCCGAGACGTGACCTGCCAGTTCGGCCGCAAGCTCGCGGTGAACAATGTCAGCCTCACCATTCCGGAAGGCCAGATGGTGGGTGTCATCGGTCGCTCGGGCGCGGGCAAGTCGACCCTGCTGCGCATGCTGAATCGCCTCGCCTCCGCCACGTCTGGCCAGATCCGCTATGGCGATCTGGATGTGACATCGCTCAAGGGCGCGGGTCTGCGCGCCTGGCAGAAGGACTGCGCGATGATCTTCCAGCAGTTCAACCTCGTGCCTCGCCTCGATGTGCTGACCAATGTCCTCCTTGGTCGCCTCAATGACCGTTCTACCCTGATGAACGTTCTGGGCCTCTTCAGTCGAGAGGAGCGCATCGAGGCGATTGCTGCCCTGGAGCGCCTCGGCATCGAGCAGGTGGCGCTTCAGCCTGCGGGTACGCTTTCGGGTGGCCAGCAGCAGCGTGTGGCGATAGCCCGCGCCCTGATGCAGCGCCCGAAGGTTCTTCTTGCAGACGAGCCGATCGCCTCGCTCGATCCGCTGAATGCCAAGATCGTCATGGATGCGCTGCGCGACATCAACGAGCGCGAAGGCATCACCGTCATCGTCAACCTGCACACGCTGGATACGGCCCGGGCCTATTGCCAGCGCATCATCGGCATGGCTGAAGGCAGGGTCGTGTTCGATGGCGCCGCTGAACATCTCGACAGCCAGGCCGTCGCCACGATCTATGGAACGGAGCAGGCAATCGACGAGACGATGACCTCCACCGCCCTTCCCGAAAGACAGGCCGCCCTTGCGCGCCCTGCAACCCCATCCGCCAGCCTCCAACCGCTGGTACTCGCGGGCCTCTGACGGCCCGGATCGTCAGCCCGCGTCAAGGGCACCCACTTCATCTGCCACGCAATGTTCCGGCAAGGACCGGACGAGGGAGACTATTGTCATGAAGAAGATCCTGTTCAGCACCGTTGCGCTGATGTCGCTCATGGGCGCTGCCCACGCAGAAGACCTGAAGGAGTTCCGCATCGGCCTGATCGGCGGCGAAAACGAAGCAGACCGCCTGCGCAACCACCAGTGCCTGGTGGAAAAGCTCCCGGCCGTTCTGGGCGTCGAGAAGGTCTCGCTATTCCCGGCCGCCGATTATGACGGCGTGATCCAGGGCCTCCTCGGCGGCACGCTCGATTTCGCCGAACTCGGCGCCTCCGGCTATGCCAAGGTGGTTCTCGCCAAGGCCGATGCCGTGCAGCCGATCCTCACCACCGTCCAGACCGACGGTTCCAAGGGCTATTACTCCATCATGGTCGCCCGCAAGGACAGCGGCATCGCCAAGCTCGCCGACCTGAAGGGTAAGAAGCTCGGCTTTGCCGATCCCGACAGCACCTCGGGCTACCTCGTGCCCCTCGTCTCGCTGCCGAAGGACATCGGCATGCCGGTAAAGGAATTCTTCAGCGAAACCGGCTTTGGCGGCGGCCACGAAAACCTCGTACTCGAAGTACTGAAGGGCACTTTCGATGCCGGCACGACCTTTGGCTCGGGCGTCGGTGACTTCAAGACCGGTTACACTTCCGGCAACCTGAAGAAGATGGTCGACAAGGGCATACTGAACATGGACGACCTGGTCGAGCTGTGGCGCTCGCCGATGATCCCGAACGGCCCGCTGGTCGTCCGCACCTCGCTGAACGACGACATGAAGGCCAAGTTCAAGCAGTTCATGCTGGACCTGCCGAAATCTGACCCGGCCTGCTTCGCAGCCATCGAAGGCGGCGACTTCCAGTCCTTCACCGAAGTAACCCCGGACTTCTACGCCCCGATCATCGAAGCCCGCAAGGCAACCGTCGGCGGCTGATCCCCTTCCGCCACCTCGCCGGCGATGCGCACACACGCATCGCCGGCGATTTTTTTCCGCTCGATCCAAACGGCGTTGTGAGACATGACAGACCGACAGCCCCTGAACTCCCGGCTTTCCGAGCGTGGCGCGGATGTGGAACGGCATTGGGCCGAACTTGCCTCCCGCCGGCGGATGTACAGCCTGCTTGGCCTTTTTGCCCTCCTCGGCGCCACCGCGGGTTCGCTCTGGTTCGCCAATGAGACCAATGCTGGTAAATTCTTCGACCGCCTTCCCTATTTCTTCGATTTCTTCCGGGATTTCGTGCCGAAGGACGGGTTCGAGATCTTCCGGGCGCTCTTCGACCTCCCCTCGCCCTATGACAATGGCAGCTTCGAATACAATTACCCCGAGGGCCGCCATTACCTGACCCAGGACGTCTACCTGCCCGAATATTTCTTCAAGATGATCGAGACGCTGAACATCGCGCTCTTCTCGACCGTCATATCGGCCATCGTCGCCTTTTTCCTCGCCTTCTTCGCCGCCCGCAACCTGATGCCCAATTCCTGGGTGCGCAATGCGGTGCGCCGCCTTTTCGAAGTGCTGCGCGCCTTTCCCGAAGTGGTGGTTGCGGGCTTCTTCCTTGCCATCCTTTCACTTGGTCCGCTGCCCGCCATCGCAGCCGTTTCGCTGCACACGGTCGGCGCGCTCGGCAAGCTCTTCTTCGAGGTTATCGAGAATGCCGACATGAAGGCGGAAGAGGGCCTGCGCGCCGCCGGCGCCAACTGGATCGAGCGCGTCTGGTTCGGCATCGTGCCGCAGGTGCTGCCCAACCTTGCGAGCTATGCGCTGCTGCGTCTGGAAATCAACGTGCGCGCCTCCACCATCATCGGCGCGGTCGGCGGCGGCGGCATCGGCGAGCTCCTTCGTCTTTCGATCAGTCAGAATCATGAGGCGAAGACGCTGGCAATCGTGCTGCTGCTTCTCCTCACCATCATTGCCGTCGACCAGCTATCCGCCTGGCTCAGGGAACGCCTCGTCGGCGCCCAGGCCTTCCGGACCGCGTGAGGATATGCCGATGCAGACCGTCATGAACCGCCCGCATCTCGAAGAAATCGCCCTGCGCTACGGCGAAGTGCTGCGCATCACCGACCGCCGCAAATACCGCATGCCGCTGCTGGTGCTCGGTGTCGTCGCCTATTTCATCGCCAGCTGGTGGTTCTTTTCGATCGGCACCGTCCTGTCGCGCGCCAACTGGTCGATTGCCGGCTCCTACCTCGCCCAGTGGGTAAGCTATGAGGTGCGCCCGGAATTCCGCATCGGCGCCGATGGCACGATGACGCTGAATTATGGCCGCCATTCGCCCCTCGGCGACCATCCGACGCCCGACTGGGTGGTGACGGAAACGGAAAAGCGGCAGAAATCCCAGCCGGCCCCGGGTGCTGCGTCCCCAACGCCGGCACTCGCGGCCCCTGCCGGTGGCTTCATGGCGCCCGAAAAGCCGGCGGCTCCCGCCGCCTCGTCAACGACGGCCGCCGCCGCGGCCGAGCAGACGGTGATCACCCATGCGGAAGTGACCTATGACAGCGGCACGCGGATGATCCTCGATCCGGGCAGGGTCACCGTCGATCATCGCGGCGAAACGCTGGTGATTGCCCTTGCCGGCGGCAGGGCCGAACCGGTCGGCACCCTGCCCACCTGGGCCGAACAGAAGCGGCCCGGCGAGAAGATCGTGCTGTCCTACGGGCTGACCGGCTGGGCCGAAGTGTCCGCCGACCGGGTGGTTGCCCGCAACCGCTTTTTTGGCTGGGCGAACTTCTTCTTCGATACCAATTCGCCCTTCTTCGGAAAGCCCTATACCGAAGTGATCGGCCTGATCCTCTCCGGCGAGCGCCTCGATCCGAAGCAGTCGAACCTGTCACTGGCCTGGAACAACATCTGCTACAATGCGGAATGGCAGCATCTCGACGTCTGGACGAAGCTTCTGCAAACCATCGTCATGGCCTTTGCCGGTACGCTTTTTGCCTGCCTCATCGCCTTCCCGCTCGCCTTCGTGGCGGCGCGCAACATCACCCGCAGCGTCGTTCTCAACCAGGTGACGAAGCGCTTCTTCGATTTCCTGCGCTCCGTCGACATGCTCATCTGGGCGCTGTTCTTCACCCGGGCCTTCGGCCCCGGACCGCTTGCCGGCATGTCCGCAATCTTCTTCACCGATACGGGCACACTCGGGAAGCTCTATTCGGAAGCGCTTGAGAATATCGATGATCGGCAGCGTGAGGGCGTGCGCTCCGTGGGCGCCTCGCCCGTTGCAGTGCAGCGCTATGGCGTGCTGCCGCAGGTCACGCCGGTCTTTGCCAGCCAGGCGCTCTATTTCTGGGAATCGAACACCCGCTCGGCCACCGTCATCGGCGCGGTCGGCGCAGGCGGCATCGGCCTCAAGCTCTGGGAAGCGATCCGCACCAATTCGAACTGGCACAATGTCGCCTACATGGTGGTGCTCCTGTTGATTGTCGTCTTCATTTTCGACACCATCTCCAGCGCGCTTCGCACCCGTCTCATCAATCGCAGCCCGGCCTGACCGGCAAGAAGAAAAAAGGAAGTGCACATGCCCCGCGAAACCGTGATCCACAATGCCCGCATCGTCCTTGCCGACGAGATCGTTTCCGGAAGCGTGCTGATCCGGGAGGGCAAGATCGCCGATATCGCCACCGGCGCGGTGCATACGGGCGAGGATTGGGAGGGCGATTACCTCATCCCCGGTCTGGTCGAACTTCATACAGACCACCTGGAAGGGCATTATTCGCCGCGCCCCGGCGTGCGCTGGGACAAGCTCGCGGCGATCCAGGCCCATGATGCGCAGGTGGCCTCGGCGGGGATCACCACGGTCTTCGATTGCCTGCGCCTCGGCTCGGATGAAAAGAAGGGCTTCAATGTCGGCGAAATGCGAGAAATGGCGGATGCGCTGGAACAGGCGGCCGAGGAAGGCCGCCTGCGCGCCGAACACCTGCTGCATCTGCGCTGCGAAGTGTCCGCCCCGGATGTACTCGACCATTTCGAACCCTTCCGCGAGGACCCCAATGTCGGGCTCGTCTCGCTGATGGACCATGCCCCCGGCCAGCGCCAGTTCCAGACGCTGGAACAGTACACGATCTACTACAAGGGCAAGACGGGAATGTCCGACGAGGAGTTCCGGGAATTCGTGCGGCGCCGGCAGGAAAACTCGCGCGAATTTGCCGCCCCACATCGGCGTGTGCTCGCCGATCACTGCCGCGCCCGCGGCGTCACCATTGCCAGCCATGACGATGCGACCCTCGACCATGTGGCGGAATCGATCGATCACGGCGTTGCGCTGGCCGAGTTTCCGACGAGCCTTGAAGCCGCACGCGCGTCCCATGCCGCCGGCCTCAGCGTGCTGATGGGCGCGCCGAACATCGTGCGCGGCAAGTCCCATTCCGGCAATATCGCCGCCCGCGATCTGGCGGCGGCCGGCGTGCTCGACGTGCTCTCCTCCGATTATGTGCCGATCAGCCTCATCCATGCGCCCTTCGTGCTGGCGGATCAGGAAGAGGCAATCAGTCTTCCGGCAGCCATCGCACTCGTGACCGCCACCCCGGCCCGTACCGTCGGGCTCGATGATCGCGGGGAGATTGCCGTCGGCAAGCGGGCGGATCTGGTGCGTATCCGCCGCATTCACGGCGTTCCGATCGTGCGCAGCGTGTGGCGCGAGGGCATGCGCGTCGCCTGAGAAGCGCCTCCCGTCATTATACAAATCGTCAAATAAAACCTGAGCATAGGTGCAAATAATTTCAGGTTTCCGGCCCCTAGCGGACAGGTGGAAATTCCGCTTAGTCTCGCGAAGAACACCATGCCGCGGGGGCGCAACCGATGAAAATCGTCAAGCTTGAAACATTCTGCAACGAGTTCGTCGGCTTCGTCCGCGTGACGGCCGATACGGGTGAACAGGGCTGGGGCCAGGTCTCCACCTATAATGCCGACATCACCTGCGAGGTGTTCCATCGCCAGGTGGCCCGGCACGCGCTCGGCACGGATGCGCTGGATTTTGCCGATACGCTCCAGCTCATCGGCGAGCGGGAGCACAAGTATCCGGGCTCCTATCTGCGGCGCGCCATCACCGGCCTCGATACCGCCCTTCTCGATCTGCGCGGCAAGCTGGAAGGCAAGCCGGTGGCGAGCCTCATCGGCGGCGGTCCGGGTCGTCTTCGCGCCTATGCCAGCTCCATGAAGCGGGACATCACGCCGGAGGACGAGGCAAGGCGCCTCTGCACGCTCAGGGACCGCCATGGCTTCACCGCCTTCAAATGGCGCGTCGGCGCCGAATGCGGCCGCGACCGCGATGAATGGCCGGGCCGGACGGAAGAAATCGTGCCGCTCGTATCCCGCGCGCTCGGTGATGGCATGGACAAGCTGGTGGACGCCAATTCCTGTTATTCGCCCCGGCGGGCGATCGAGGTCGGCAAGCTGCTGGAGGATAACGGGATCGGCCACTTCGAGGAGCCCTGCCCCTATTGGGAACTGGAACAGACCAAGGAAGTCGCCGACGCGCTGTCCATCGACGTGACCGGCGGCGAACAGGATTGCGAGCTGACCGTCTGGAAGCAGATGATCGGCATGCGCGCCGTCGATATCGTCCAGCCCGACGTCATGTATATGGGCGGCATGCTCCGGACCCTGGAAGTGGCACGAATGGCCCATGCGGCCGGGCTTCCCTGCACGCCGCATGCGGCCAATCTGTCGCTCGTCACGCTCTGCACCATGCATCTGCTGACGGCGATTCCCAATGCGGGGAAATATCTCGAATTCTCCATCGAGGAGGCCGACTACTATCCGTGGCAATACGGCCTCTTCACCTCCGATCCCTACCGGGTGGAGGATGGCCACGTGACCATAACAGATGCCCCCGGATGGGGCGTCGAGATCAATCCGGCCTGGCTTGAAAAGTCGGCCTACAAGGCAAGTGAGTTGGAAGCATGAGCGACCTGGAAAAACGTCTGGCACAGGCGCGGGCAGAAGCAGGTCTGGCAGACCTTCCGCACGGCCATTTCATCGATGGCGGCTTTCATGTGCCACCGGCCTTGGAAGAAATGGAAAGCTACGATCCCGGTCTCGGCCGGCCTTTCGCCACCTTCGCCAATGGAACGGCCGACGATGTGGACAGGGCGGTCCTCTCCGCCCGCAAGGCGCAGCGCGCCTGGGCGCGGACCGCGCCCGTGGAGCGTGGCCGGGTACTGCGCCGGATTTCCGATCTCATCCTGTCAGAAGGCAGAAGGCTCGCCCTCGTCGAGATGTTCGATGCGGGCAAGCGGCTCGGCGAGGCGGAGGGCGATGTGCGCAGTGCCGCCCGCACCTTCGAATATTATGCCGGCGCCGCAGACAAGCTCGAAGGGGCACAGATCCCCGTCGGTAACGACTATCTGGCCTATACGGTGCATGAGCCCGTGGGCGTCGTGGCGCAGATCATACCCTGGAACTACCCCCTCACCTCGGCCGTGCGCGGCGTGGCACCGGCGCTCGCCGCCGGTTGCTCGGTCGTGCTGAAACCCGCCGAGCAGACGCCCTTTACCGCCCTGTTGCTGGCGGAAATCTGCAGCCGGGCTGGCCTGCCGGATGGCGTCTTCAACGTGGTGACCGGCACCGGTGCCCGGGTCGGAGGCCCCCTCACCGCCCATCCGGATATCGACCACATCACCTTTACCGGATCGGTGCCGACGGGCAGCCGCGTAATGGCCGAGGCGGCGCGCAACATCACCCGCGTCACGCTGGAGCTCGGCGGAAAATCGCCTCATGTGCTGCTCGCCGATTGCGATCTCGACCGCGCCATTCCCGATGTCATGGGGGCGATCTTCGAAAATGCCGGGCAGATCTGCTCGGCCGGTTCCCGGCTGATCGTCGAGCGCAGCATTCGCGATGCGGTGGCAGAACGGCTGGCCAAGGCCATGGCCGGGCTGAAGACCGGTCACGGCTATGCCAACCTCGATGTCGGGGCGGTGAATTCCCGCGAGCAGCTGAAACGGATCGAAGATCATGTGGAACGGGCGAAGTCGAGGGGCGACGCCCTGATTGCCGGTGGTAGCCGCGTCGAACCGGAGGAAACGCCTGATGGCTGGTATTTCGCTCCAACCGTCATCGAAGCCAGCGATCCGAAGGATCCGATCGTGCAGGAAGAGGTCTTCGGCCCGGTTCTTGCGCTTCAGGTGGCGGAGGATTTCGATCACGCCGTCGCCCTTGCCGATGGTACCGATTATGCGCTGGCAGGCGCGATCCACACCCGCGACCTGACGAAGGCCGTCCGCTTCGCACGGGAAGTGGATGCCGGCCAGATCTATGTGAACGAGTATTTTGCCGCCCCGGTCGAAGTGCCTTTCGGCGGCAATGGCAAGTCGGGATTCGGCCGGGCGAAGGGGCTCGAGGGCCTCAAGACCTATTGCAAGCTGAAATCCGTGACGATGAAACTCGTCTGACTCCTGCGGGCGGTCTCTGAACGCCCGCTTCTCCCTCCCGCTCTTCGGAACCTTCGCTCGGGCTTGACGGTTTTGCCCCTGAAGCGCGCCTGCATGTTGCAGGGCAGCGCGAGCCAGGGAGATCTTCCGATGAAACCCGAACTGCACCGCCTTCAGCCAGACCCGCCCGAGGGCGATCCCGCCGTGATCGACCGCGAACTCGCCCGCCAAGAGAAGAAGGAAGGCAACGAGACCGCCCGCGACATTCTCTCCGGCCAGGCCAAGCAGCCCGGCGAAGGCCCTTCGAGCGACGAACGGGCGGCAGAGCCACTGAAGCATGGCGCGGAAGAGGACTCCGGACAGCCAGCCTCCTCGGCGGGTGAGACGGAGACGGACGCCCATCGAGCCATGGACGACGTGGCACCACAGACGGGCGTACGCCCCGGCCCCTAATCTCTTCCCGTTCCGCTCAATCGGAGACCAGACATCGTGAAAAAGAACCTGCACGAATCCGTCGTCGTCATCATGGGCGCATCGAGCGGCATCGGCGAGGCGACGGCACTCGCCTTTGCGCGCCGCGGTGCCCGCCTCGTCCTCGCCGCCCGCAATGCCGCCGCCCTCCAGTCCGTGGCCAAACTCTGCCGGAAAGAGGGCGTCGACGTTCTCGTTCATCCGACCGACGTTACCCAGCCCGAAAAGGTACGGGAGCTTGCGGCCGCCGCCCAGAGTTTCGGCGAAATCGATATCTGGGTCAGCAATGCCGGAGTGGGTGCAGTCGGCGCTTTCGAGGAAACCCCGATCGAGGCTCATCACCGCGTGATCGAAACCAATCTCATCGGCCATATCAACGATGCCCATGCAATCATCCCTATCTTCCGCAGGCAGGGGCACGGCATCTTCGTCAACATGATCTCGCTCGGCGGCTTTGCCTCCACCCCCTTCGCGGCCGCTTATGGAGCAAGCAAGTTCGGCCTCAAGGGGTTTTCCGAGGCCCTAAGGGCCGAAGTGTCGGACATGCCGGATATCCACATCTGCGATATCTATCCCGCCTTCATCGATACGCCCGGTCTCAGCCATGGCGCGAATTACACGGGCGCAGAGCTGACGGCGCCGCCTCCGGTCTATGATGCCCGCAGCGTTGCCGACGCCATCGTCAAGGTCGTCCAGCAGCCGAAGGATACGACGACCGTCGGCAGCTTCACCGATCTCGTGCGCGTCGGCCACTTTCTGGCACCCGCCCTTACGGCCCGCGCCATGGCCTGGATCATGCGCAGGCATTTCGACAAGGCGGAACGCGCAAGCCGATCTTCCGGCAATCTCTTCCGCCCCGCGCCGGAGCCCGGTGGCATCGATGGCGGCCTCCGCCCTTCGGTGCCGGCATCGGTCGGGATGGGCATCGCCGCCGCACTCTTCGTAACGGGCTTTGTCATCGGTGCCGCCGAAGGGGTCGTCTCACCCTCCCGCACCCGTCGCTGACACGCAGTACGAATGGAATAGGCCCGGACTGGCGGTCCGGGCCTTTTCCTGTTGCTGAGCGGCAAGAAAGCTCACTCGGTTGGGCCTTCCTTGCCGAGAACAGAGAGATTTTCGTCCATTTCCCGCGGCTGGGGCGCCTCTTCACCGCCGACATTCCGTTCGGCTTCCATCCAGTGTTCGAGGTCGCGGCCTTCGGGCTGGCCCTGTTCGACCCAGAGCGTATAGGCGCGCTCGCGGATGCGCTCCTCGCGCTCGGCGTCGGAATAGAGAGAGCGGTCATTGTCCATGAGGGTTCTCCTTGTGTGGTCATCAGAGAACCGGAGCGATGCGGAAAGGTTCCGTTCAGGCGGCCGCACGACCGCCCGAATAGAGACCTCGCGGCATGCCGAGCGGCGTCACACCGGCCTCGCGGCAGGCGCTGATGAGCGCGACCCGCGCGGCGCGACCGTTTGCCCGGCCCTCCAGCGCATGGCGGCAGACGGCAATCGCCCGTTCATAGGCGGCGCCGGATCGCAGGGGCCATTCGTTTTCAAGGAAATCGAGAGCGTCGTAGACGGTCAGAAAGATCCGCTCCAGGCCCCCTTGCAGCTTGACGCGAAGGGGTTGGGCGAAAGGCATGGCATTCAAAGTCATGGGTATGCGGCTCCTTGTCGGCCCACAAACGTCCCCCGGGATCAAAGGTTCCCTCCCGTCAGACGATGATCCAAGAATGTTGTGCCGGCCTGACCTTGCCCGGCAAGCGTCGCCTCGTCTCTTCCCCAGTCCGCGATTGCCGTCATTTTCCTGCGTTCGGCGCTTCATTTCCGCCACGGTTTCCTCTAAGGAACGGTATTTGCGTGCCGCCCCGTTGCGGCAGACTTCATCGATTGCGAGGAAATGGCATCCCATGCTCGAACTGCTCAGAAAAGCGTCCAAAACGGTGGTTGCGAAGGCTCTCTTCATTCTGCTGATCGCATCCTTTGGCATTTGGGGCGCATCCCAGCGCATGGAGCATGGATCGTCGACCACGGTCATGACCGTCGGTGACGAGAACATCAGCGTCTCGGAATTCCGCCTCGCCTTCCAGCGGCAGGTGGCGAATCTCTCGCGGCAGCTCGGCACCCAGCTTTCGACCGATCAGGCAAAGGCCTTCGGCGTGGAGCAGCAGCTCTATGCGGAACTGTCCGCCGGCGCCGCGCTCGATCAGCTCGCCTCCGACATGAAGCTCGGCCTTTCGGAAGATCGCCTTGCCCGGCTGATCGCCGACGACCCCGCCTTCAAGTCCGTCAACGGCGCCTTCGACCGCCAGCTCTTCGAAAGCCGCCTGCGCAATGCGGGCCTCGCACCCGACCAGTATATTGCAGAGCGCAGCAAGGTGGCCGTCCGCGGCCAGATCGTCGATGCGGTTTCCGACGGCTTCTCCGCCCCGAAGGCGCTGGTGGATGCCCTGACGCTCTATCGCGACGAAAACCGCACCATCGATTACCTGCTTCTGTCCAATGCCAATATCGACCCGATCAAGGCTCCGGCGGATGACGTGCTGGCGAAGTGGTTCGAAGGCGTGAAGGCACGCTACCGCGCGCCCGAGTTCCGCAAGATCGCCTATGTCCACCTGAAGCCGGAAGACATTGCCGATCCGTCCTCTGTGACCGAAGAGGCCGCCAAGGCGGAATTCGAAAAGCGCAAGGAAAGCCTGAAGACCCCGGCCTCCCGCACAATCGAACAGCTGAGCTTCCCGAGCAAGGAAATGGCCGAGGCGGCCGAGACCGCGCTGAAATCGGGCACGCCCTTCGACCAGCTCGTCAAGGACCAGGGCAAGGCCGAGGCTGACGTTCTGCTCGGCGAATTCACCAAGGACAAGGTTCCGGATCCCGCCATTGCCGATGCGGCCTTTGCGGTTACCAAGGACGGCGGCACGACCGATGTGGTCGACGGCTCCTTCGGTCCGGTGATCCTGCGCATCACAAAGATCAAGGCGGAAAGCGCAAGGGATTACGCTTCCGTCAAGGACGAGATCCGCAAGGAGCTCGCCCTCGTCAACGCCAATGAGGAAATCCTCAACGTCCACGATCGCTTCGAGGACCTGCGCGCATCGGGCATGACCATTCCCCAGGTCGCCGACCAGCTGAAGCTGAAGACGGTGAAGGTGGAGGCCGTCGATGCCAATGGCCAGGATCCGGACGGGAACCCGATCAAGGATCTGCCTGAAGGCAAGAAGCTGCTCGATGCCGTCTTCAAGGCGGAACAGGGCGCGGAAACAACCCCGCTTTCCTCCTCTGACAACGGCTATATCTGGTTCGAGCTTTCGGAAGTGACCCCCGCCCGTGACCGCACGCTGGACGAGGTGAAGGACAAGGCGATTGCCGACTGGACGGCCGAGCAGCAGGCGGCCGCCCTTGCCGCCAAGACCGAGGAACTGGCCAAGGAAGTCAAGGCCGGCAAGTCGCTGGCCGATATTGCCACGGCCATGGGCCTGCAGGTGGAAAACAAGGCTGGCCTGAAGCGCGGCGCGGAAGACACCGTGCTTGGCCGTGGCGCGATTGCCGCCGCCTTCTCCGGCCCGGTCGGCACGGTGGCGCATGATCTGTCTGCCGATGGCACCGGCCAGATCCTGCTCAAGGTCACCGATGTCTCGGAAACGGCGACCGCCGATGTGCTTTCACCCGAGCAGGACGTCACCGGTCTTGCCCGGGCCGCAGGCGACGATATCCTCGACCAGATGGTATCCCGCCTCCAGACCGATTACGGCGTGACCGTCAACCATGATCTCGCCCAGCAGGCGATGACGCTTCGCTGAGACGAAAGACCGGGAGGGCAGACATGGCCGAACTGAAACCCCTGATCGCCAAGGCCGCCAATGGCGAGGCACTGACCCGCGAGGAAGCCCGCAACGCCTTCGACATCCTGATGTCCGGCGAGGCGACCCCTTCGCAGATCGGCGGATTCCTGATGGCGCTGCGCGTGCGCGGGGAAACGGTGGACGAGATCGTCGGCGCCGTGGAGGTGATGCGCTCGAAGATGCTGCCGGTGGAAGCCCCGGCCCATGCCATCGACATCGTCGGCACGGGCGGCGATGGCAGCCATACCTACAACATCTCCACCCTCGCCTCGCTGATTGTCGCGGGTGCGGGCGTTCCCGTTGCCAAGCACGGTAACAGGGCGCTCTCCTCGAAATCCGGCACGGCGGATGCGCTTTCGGCGCTCGGCGTACAGCTGGAAATCGGACCGGAACACATCTCGCGCTGCATTCACGGGGCCAATATCGGCTTCATGTTCGCGCAGATGCACCATTCGGCCATGCGTCACGTCGGCCCGTCCCGGGTCGAACTCGGCACCCGCACCATCTTCAACCTGCTGGGGCCGCTTTCCAATCCGGCAAGCACCCGCATACACCTGCTCGGCGTCTTCGCGCCAAAATGGGTGATGCCGCTTGCGGAAGTGCTGAAGGATCTGGGATCGGAAAGCCTGTGGATCGTGCACGGCTCCGGCCTCGACGAGATCACCACGACAGGCAAGACCGAAGTGGCGGCGCTGGAAAACGGCAAGATCCGCAGCTTCGAGCTGACGCCCGCCGATTTCGGCATGGAAGTCGCGACCATCGAGCAGCTCCGCGGTGGCGATGGCATTGCCAACGCAGCAGCGCTCCGCGAGGTTCTGGATGGCGCCCGCAATCCCTATCGCGATATTGCGGTGTGCAATGCCGCCGCGGCACTGGTTATCGCCGGCAAGGCCGAAACGATCCGCGACGGGGTTCGGCTCGCCAATCTTTCGCTTGAGGATGGCGGAGCTTCGGAAGCGCTCGCCCGCCTCGTCTCCCTCTCCAACGCCGAGGAATGAGGCACGCCATGAGCGATATCCTGAAGAAGATCGAGGATTACAAGCGGGTCGAAATCGAAGCGGCCAAGGCCACCGTGCCTTTGGCCGAGCTAAAAGCACGCGCCGCCGATCAGGAGCCGCCGCGCGGTTTCCTCGATGCGCTTCGCCGCCGGAAGGCGCAGGGTACCTTCGGGCTCATCGCCGAGATCAAGAAGGCCAGCCCCTCCAAGGGCCTGATCCGCCCGGATTTCGATCCGCCGGCGCTCGCAAAGGCCTATGAGGCGGGCGGTGCCGCCTGCCTTTCGGTGCTCACCGACCGGCCGAGCTTTCAGGGGGCACCCGAATTTCTGACGGCTTCGCGCGCCGCCTGCGCGCTCCCCGCGCTTCGCAAGGATTTCCTTTTTGACACGTACCAGGTGCAAGAAGCCCGCGCCTGGGGAGCCGATTGCATCCTGCTGATCATGGCCTCGCTGAGCGATGATGATGCCCGCCGCCTGGAAGACGAAGCGCTTGCGCTCGGCATGGATGTGCTGGTGGAAGTGCATGATGCGCCTGAAATGGAGCGGGCGCTCAGGCTCTCCTCCCCGATGATCGGGATCAACAACCGCAACCTGCGGACCTTCGAGGTCAGTCTTTCCGTCAGCGAAGCGCTGGCGCCGATGGTGCCGACGGATCGGCTGCTGGTGGGCGAAAGCGGCATTTTCACCCATGCGGATTGCCTTCGCATGGAGCGCGCCGGCATCACCACCTTCCTGGTCGGCGAAAGCCTGATGCGGCAGGACGATGTGGCGACCGCCACCCGCACCCTGCTCGGCACTGCCGAAAGAGCAGCGGCCGAGTGATGAGCGAGGAGAAGCTCACCCATATCGCCGCTTCAGGCGAAGCCCACATGGTGGATGTGAGCGACAAGGCCGAAACCGTGCGCACGGCGACGGCCGAAGGCGTCGTGCGCATGAAACGTACAACGCTTGATATCATTCTCGCAGGCGATGCGAAGAAGGGCGATGTCATCGGCACGGCGCGGCTTGCCGGCATCATGGCCGCCAAGCAGACGGCCAGCCTTATCCCCCTCTGCCATCCGCTGATGCTGACCAAGGTGGTGGTGGACATCACACCTGACGAGACACTGCCGGGGCTGAGGGTTGAGGCGACCGCGAAACTCACGGGCAAGACCGGCGTTGAAATGGAGGCGCTTACCGCCGTCTCCGTCGCCTGCCTGACGATCTATGACATGGCCAAGGCCGTGGACAAGGCAATGGAAATCGGAACTATCAGGCTGCTGGAGAAAACCGGGGGGAAATCCGGCGATTTCAGACATCCGGAAGGACGCTAGACCATGACATTGCTTCCCGTTGCAACGGCGCTGTCGCGCCTGCTGGACAAGGCCGCGCCGCTGGACGAGCGCGAGGACGTGCCGCTGGACGAAGCCGTGGGCCGCGTGCTTTCCGATGATGTGGCAGCCCGGCTGACCCAGCCGCCCTTCGATGCCTCGGCCATGGATGGCTATGCC
Source organism: uncultured Rhizobium sp. (assembly GCA_945952415.1). Taxonomy (GTDB): domain Bacteria; phylum Pseudomonadota; class Alphaproteobacteria; order Rhizobiales; family Rhizobiaceae; genus Gellertiella. The sequence continues at coordinate 36,022 of CAMFIF010000022.1, forward strand.
CTGCAAGCATCGGACATTGCGGAACTCGGTGCCGAACTCAAGGTGATCGGCGAATCGGCGGCCGGACACGGTTTCCCGGGAACCGTTTCGCAGGGCGAAGCCGTGCGAATCTTCACCGGCGCCCCCGTGCCGGAAGGTGCCGATACGGTGATGCTGCAGGAGGATGCGGAAGTGCTGGAAGACGGGCGCATCCGCTCCCGTTTCGTCACCGCGAAGGGCCGCCACATCCGCCCCCGGGGGCAGGATTTCACCCAGGGTGAGGTCGTGCTCGAAGCCGGACGCAGGATCGACTATGCTGCGCTCCTCGTGGCCGCCGGCATGAACCATGGGACGCTCCCGGTCTGGCGGAAGCCGGTCGTCGCCGTGCTTGCGACCGGTGACGAGCTTGCCCTGCCCGGCTCCGAGCCCGGCCCCAACCAGATCATCGCCTCCAGCACCTATGCGGTTGCGGCGCTGGCTCGGCAGGCGGGCGCCACGGTCATCGATCTCGGCATCGTGCCGGATCGCCGAGAGGCGATCTCGGCGGCGGTGGCGGAAGCCCGCGCCAGGCGCGCCGATGTGCTCGTCACCCTCGGCGGGGCTTCGGTGGGCGACCACGATCTCGTTCAGGGCGTGCTGACGGATGCGGGCATGGAGCTCGATTTCTGGAAGATCGCCATGCGCCCCGGAAAGCCGCTGATGGTGGGCAATCTCGGCGCCATGCATGTGCTGGGCCTGCCCGGCAATCCCGTCTCCAGCATGGTCTGCGCGCTCCTGTTCATGGAGCCGCTCCTGAGAAAGCTCGCCCACCAGCCGGGCGCGCGGCGTGAGGCCATGGCCACGACCGTTTCGGCCCTGCCCGCCAACGACCATCGCCAGGATTATGTCCGCGCCCGGCTTTTCAAGGAGGCCTCCGGAAAACTCTCCGTCGAAAGTTTCGGCAAGCAGGACTCCTCGCTGATGAAGCAATTCAGCGAAGCGGATTGCCTGATCGTGCGGCCACCGCATGCGCCGGAACTTCCAGCCGGCATGAACTGCCCGGTCCTGCTGCTGCATCCCGAAAGCCTCTGATCTCGGAAAACACCTCCAGAAACCAAGGCTGGCCGTCCTCCTGGGCGGCCATTGCTTTTTTATTGTTATGATATTCCTATAGAAGCAATGGACCCGCGCCACCGCTCGGTTATGCTGGTTCTTGCCGAATCCCCGTCACGACATGAGGGCCTAATGTTGGAACGAAGCCCGAGGCATCGCGAACTCCAGATCAGCTTCCGCTCGCTGGCGGAAAAGATCCTCGCCCGCGAGGGGGCGATTGTCGTGGAGACCGGCTGGAAGAACAAGACCGGCAAGGCACCGGCAGCGGCTGCCGATTTCCTGTTCAAGCGCCCGCCGGAAAACGAACTGACGGTGGTGGAGGCGAAGCTTTCCCGCAGCCGCCGAATGGAGGACGGCCTGTTCCGCAATGCCCTGGAGGAGCTGAAGCGGCACCGCGAGGCAAAGAAGGCAAAGAACGCGACATTGATCCTGACCGCGGAGCCCACGCCCGCCCAGGTTCAGGAAGCGGAACGCCAGGGCGTGACGCTCTGGGGCATTCCGCAGCTGGTGCCGCTGGCAATCAAGACGCCGACGCTGGCGGAAGCGCTGGCAGACCTGCTGCGCGACATTTCCACGGACGCCACGCACTTTGCCGAAACCATGGCCTATCTGGAGGCCCATACGGCCCGGGCCAAGGCCCGTGGCGAAGGCGCGAAGCTGATTGCGGAGCTGGACCAGAGCAAGCCCGGCCGAGAAAACCACCGCAAATTCGAGCAGATGGGCGAAAAGGCCATGCGGCTGCTCTTCTCCGAGCAAGTGCAGCGCTGGAGCGTGCCGGTCCTGATCGAGGATGGGCTGAACCGACCGACGCTGGTCGTGCGCCTGCTGCCACGCCACGATGTCTGGGCAGCGCTTTCCGAGGAGTTCGGCAGCCGCTATGTGGCGATCGGTTTCATCAACCATGCGGAACCCGCAGGCCATGGCGATGTGCTTTCTGCCGCCCGTCATCTCCACCCGCGCGCCCGTCGCTCCATCGGCATTCTGGTTGCCCGCGGCGGCTTCGATCAGGGCGCCCGCCGCGCCGCCGTTGAGGTGCTGCGCGATCAGGGAAAGCTCATCCTCCTCGTCAGCCTGCAGGACCTGAAGGAAATGCTGATCGCCCGCGACGCCGGCGACGACTATCACGACTTCTTCCACGAACGCGCCAGCGATCTCATGGCGGACAATCAGGTCTGACCCGGCTTCAGCTGCAGAAGGATCTCTTCGTGCTTCTGCTCGATCCAGCGCACCAGCGCCGGATCGATGGCGTGCCCTTCCTCAGAAAACAACCTCATGCGGGCTTCGAGAAAGTGGAGATCGAGGTCGTCCCAGTCGAGCGGCAGAGCCCCCGTGCCAGGGAGCTGCGCGCTGGTCTGGATCGTCCCATAGGGGACCGGCGCCTCGTAACGCGGCTCGCGCTGCGCAAAGGGCTGACGTCGCACAAGCGTCAGGCGGGCAATCGCATAGGCAGTCACGAACGGGGTCAATATCAGGAGGGCCTTTAACCAGTCCGGCGAGTGGAAATAGATCTGGTTGATGTCCATGCGAACGGTCCTCCCCTTCAGGAAATCGTCACCGGAGGCCATGGGGTAGCCACCGGTGACCGGGAGCTCAAAAAACCGCGCTAAACGGTCGCCCCGGCTTTTAAACCGAAGTTCTGGACATGACCGGGGCCTCCCGGCCGCTATGGCCAAGAAGCTAAAGGATACGGGACGCGCCTATCAAGGCGCGGCCTCTTCCAATGCGGGGTTTTCTAGACCCCGGGACACGGCTTTTCGCGCGTGTCCTGAAGGGGACGTTAGCATCGCATATATCCAATTCAATTCTTATTTAGAAGAAACTTATGGCGCCACAAAAAGGAGACGTCTCGCCCGGTTAAAGCAGGCCGAGTTCCATCAGCTCGCGCTTGAGATCATCCGGCATATCCGTCACGCCCTGACCGAGTGTGGCGACGTCTCGGGGTGCGTCTTCGGCGGTGAGATAGCGCCATCCCTGGAAGGGGCGCTTCGGCTGGATTGCGGTTTCAATCACCTCAGGACCCAGCACAAGCTCGCAGCGGGTGATGCCATCTTCGCCCTGGAAGGTCCTGATGTCGAGAAGCTTCTGGCGCGCCTGCACCTGGCCCTTGATCACCCAGTAGAGCGATCCGCCATCGAGCAGCTCCTCCATGCGCTTGGGCACCATGCGGGTCGTGTGGATGCTGTGCGGCTCCAGCCCCGCCGCCATCGCCACCAGCGATCGCCGGCTCACCCATTCGCGCAGATCCTCGATGGAATCCGCGCCAACGCAGAGTTTCAGAAGATGAAGGGCCATGGCATGCTTTCCGCTATCGGGCAGGGCTTGGCGTCCTGCCTTTCAGCATTCCACCAGATTGACCGCGAGGCCGCCGGTGGAGGTTTCCTTGTATTTTTCGCTCATGTCGTAGCCGGTCTGGCGCATGGTTTCAATACAGGCGTCGAGCGGCACGAAATGGGTACCGTCCCCCTTGAGCGCCAGCGAAGCCGCCGTCACAGCCTTCACCGCGCCAAGCGCGTTGCGCTCGATGCAGGGCACCTGCACGAGGCCCGCCACCGGATCGCAGGTCATGCCGAGATGGTGCTCGAGCGCGATTTCCGCGGCATTCTCGATCTGGGCCGGTGTGCCGCCCATGACGGCGGCAAGACCCGCAGCCGCCATCGCCGCCGCCGACCCCACTTCGCCCTGACAGCCCACTTCCGCCCCCGATATGGAGGCATTGTGCTTGATGATGCCGCCCACAGCCGCGGCCGTCAGCAGATAGTCGCGAATGCCGCGCTGGTCCGCATCCTCATGGAAGTGCAGGTAGTAGCGGATCGTGGCTGGCACCACGCCGGCTGCACCATTGGTGGGCGCCGTCACCACGCGGCCGCCCGCCGCATTCTCCTCGTTGACCGCCATGGCATAAACGCTGAGCCAGTCATTGGCGAGCAGTGGATTGACCCGGTTGCTCCGCCACTCCTCATGCAGCTTGTCATGGATGGAGCGCGCGCGGCGCCGCACGTTCAGCCCGCCGGGCATGATGCCCTCCCCGCGCAATCCGCGATCGATGCAGCTCGACATGGCATGCCAGATCCGGTCAAGCCCGGCATCGAGCTCCTCGCGGCTGATCCGCACCTCTTCATTGGCCCGCTTCATCTGCGCGATGGTCTTGCCGGAGCGCTCCGCCATGTCCAGCATCTCTTGCGCCGTGGAAAAGGGATAGGGCACATCCGCCGGCGGCTTGGCGGCTTGATCGGATTTGCGCATGGCTTCGAGTTCCAGATCGGTAACCACGAATCCGCCGCCAATCGAATAATAAACCTGGGTAAGAAGCACCCGCCCGTCACGGTCGAGCGCCGAAAGGCTCATCCCGTTCGCATGACCGGCAAGCGGCGTCTTGCGATCATAAACAAGATCGACGCCCGGCTGGAACGCATAGGCCGGATGTCCCGGAGGCTCCACGCGACCGGTCCGCTCGACCTCGGCAATGATACCGTCCATCCGGTCCGGATCGACGAGATCGGGCCGCTCGCCGGTAAGGCCCAGGATAACCGCCCGCCCCGTGCCATGGCCGATGCCCGTATAGGCCAGCGAGCCATGCAGGCTGACCGTCAGCGCCTTCACCTCGGCCCCGACGGGACGCGGCCATTCCGGCGACTGAATGAGCTCCAGAAACCGATTGGCCGCCGTCATCGGCCCCATCGTATGCGAGCTGGACGGACCGATACCGATCTTGAACACGTCGAAAACAGAAAGAAACATCCCTTTACCCCCGAATCCCGGCAATTTGCCGGGGAAAATTGACGGATGCAAGACAGGTATAGGCGAGCAATCCACACGCCCAAGGCGATGAACCGACATGGACCCCTTGAGCGGCGACATTGAGGCGCAAGCGGCCCTCCGTCGAACCCCTCCGCGGGCCATGCTATTGTGCTTCAGGAATCAAACGACCTGACGGCGGGAGTTGCGGGATGCAGGCCATCGATTATTTTGCGCTGACGCTCTTTATCCTCGCCTGGACGCTCTATTCCCATGTGACGAACGGGACCATAAAACTGTTTGCGCGCGAAAGCCTGACGCGGATCATGACCGAGCATCGCCGGCGGTGGATCATGAATTCGCTCAACCGCGACCTCAAGATGATCGATACCAGCATTCTCGCAGGCTTGCAGAATGGAACGGCCTTTTTTGCCTCCACCTCCATCTTTGCGCTTGGCGGCTGTTTTGCCCTGCTGGGCGCGACTGAAAAGGTGGATGCCATTTTCCGCGATCTGCCGATTGCCTTTCACGGCGGGCGCACGGCCTTCGAGCTGAAGGTCGGAGGGCTTACAGGGCTCTTCGGCTATTCCTTCTTCAAGTTCGGCTGGTCCTACCGCCTGTTCAACTATTGCACCATTCTCTTCGGCGGCCTGCCGATGACCGAGGAGGCACGGAAGAACCCAACCGCAGCCCGGGCCGCGGCCGAACGGGTGATCCACATGAACGCCATTGCCGCCAGCCATTTCAATGCGGGTCTGCGGGCGATCTTCCTGTCGATTGGCTATCTCGGCTGGTTCGTGAATGCCTATCTCTTCCTGATCACCACAGCCTTCGTGCTCGTCATCCTTGTCCGGCGCCAGTTCTTCTCGCCCGCCCGGCTGGTTCTGATGGAGGATATGCCGGGCGAAAGCCCGCGGCCCTCCCGCGCAATTCACTAGATTGCCGGGCTGTCCTTGCGCGGATGGCTGCGCTATGTGACCCTTCATCGCAACCAAACGGGCATGAGCATGACTGAACCCGCAAGCCAGACCCCGGTCGTCACACCCCGTATCGGCTGGCTCGATGCCTTTCGCGGCGTGGCGCTTCTGGCCATGGCCACCTACCATCTGACCTGGGATTTCGAGTATTTCGGCTATCTCGCGCCCGGCACCGCAGGCCACGGTTTTCCGAAGCTCTACGCTCGCGGCATTGCCACCACCTTCCTCTTCCTGGCCGGGCTCGGCCTCGTGCTGGCGCACCGCAATGGGTTCAACCGCCGTCGCTTCCTCATTCGTTTCGGCAAGGTGGCGGGTGCGGCAGCGCTGATCACGCTCGTCACCTGGTTTGCCATGCCGGAGGGCTTCATCCACTTCGGCATCCTGCACCAGATCGCCCTGGCAAGCCTTCTGGGGCTTGCCTTTCTGCGCGTGCCGCCGCTCGTGACGCTCATGGTCGCGGCGGGCTTTGTGGCCTTGCCGCTGGTGTTCCGCTCGAACATCTTCGACAATCCGGCTCTCTGGTGGGTTGGCCTACAGGAAAAGCCACGGCTTTCCTTCGATTATGTGCCGCTCTTTCCGTGGTTTGCCGCGGTTCTCACCGGAATTGCTGCGGGAAATACGGGCGCGATCCGGCGCTGGCTGAAGGCGCTGGGCACGCCCTCACAGTTCTTCCGCCCCTTTGCCTTTGCCGGACGGCACAGCCTGATCGTCTACCTGCTGCACCAGATCCCGCTCTTCGGTCTGGTCTGGCTGCTGAGCCAGATCGCCCCGCCGGACCGGGCCGCCTCCTACCGGCAGGAATGCATGCAAAGCTGCGCGCCCAGCGGCGGCGAGGCCCTGTGCCGGAAATTCTGCGAATGCACGCTGGATGCCCTGCAGGCGGGCAAGATGCTGGAGCCGCTGCAAACGGGAAAGATCAAGGTGGAGGACGAGAAGATCCAGTCCCTTGCGCTGCAATGCTCCATGAAGGCCCAGCAGGACTGAGGCGCGGTGCCGGCACTCAGGTGCCGACGCCGATTTCCGCAAGGCGCGTCAGGCAGGCCTCCTCGACATTGTCGAGTTCGGCCAGCGTATCGTCGATGTCCTTGCGTTTCTGGCGAAGTTCGTCGCGCTTTTCATCCACCCGCTTCATCAGCAGCTTCAGCTGGCCCACCTCGCCCGGTGGCTCCTTGTAGACCTGGATGATTTCGCGAATCTCCGCAATGGTGAAGCCGATGCGGCGGCCGCGGAGGATTTCCTGGATCAGCGCCCGGTCGGCGGGACGGAACAGACGTGTACGGCCCCGGCGCTCCGGATGGATGAGGCCCTCATCCTCGTAGAAGCGGAGCGTGCGCGTGGAAACGCCGAATTCGCGCGTCAACTCCGTGATCGAATAGTACTTCTTCACCGCTTCACTTCCTGTCCGCCGGTAGGGCAGCCTGTCGTGCCCCTCCCGCCCGGCCATAGGGGCCGCTTGTTCTGGTTTGGCGCCATACTAAATTGGTTTACGTAAAAGTCAATTTTTCGCCCGGCAAAGCACTAGGCCAGCACGAACCACCATGTGGCTATCCCCAGGAAGGAGAGAAAGCCGCAAATATCCGTGAGCGCGGTCACGAAAACCGCCGAGGAGACCGCCGGGTCCGCCCCGCTGCGGTCGAGAAGGAGCGGGATGAGAATGCCGCCGAGCGCCGCCACGAGGAAGTTGATGATATTGGCAACGGCAAAGACGCCGCCAAGCTGGAAATCGTTGAACCAGAAACCGGCCACTGCACCCATGACGGTGGCAAGCGCCAGGCCATTGGCGAGTCCCACCCCGGCCTCACGCCGGATGATGCGTGGCGCATTGTAGAGGTCGAGTTCGCGGGTGGCGAGCGCGCGCACGGACACCGTCATGGTCTGGGTGCCCGCATTGCCACCGATGGCCGAAACGATGGGCATCAGCACGGCAAGCGCCACCATCTTTTCGATCGAGTGATCGAAAAGCCCGATGATGCTGGCGCCGAGCGAAGCGGTAAAGAGGTTGACATAGAGCCAGGGCAGCCGCGACCGGGCAATCGAGATCACGCTGTCGGACAGTTCTTCGTCACCCACGCCGGCGAGGCGCTTGATGTCTTCGTCAGCCTCTTCATGGATGACGTCCACCATGTCATCGATGGTGAGCACGCCGACGAGGCGGTTGTTCTCATCCACCACGGCGGCGGAGAGAAGGTCATACTGTTCGAAAAGCTGGGCTGCCTCTTCCTGGTCCATCTCGGCCGGGATCGGGTAGCTCGTGTCGCGCATGATTTCCTCGATGCGCACCTGTCGTTTCGTGCGGAGGATCTTGTCGAGATCGACCGCACCCAGCAGCTTGAAGGTTGGGTCGATCACGAAGATCAGCGAGAAATGCTCGGGCAGGTCGTCGCCATTGCGCATGTAGTCGATGGTCTGGCCGACGGTCCAGAAGGGCGGCACCGCGACGAATTCCGTCTGCATGCGGCGGCCAGCCGAGCTTTCCGGATAATCGAGCGCCCGGCGAAGGCGAACCCGCTCCGTGAAGGGCAGCTGCGCGAGGATCTCCTCGCGGTCCTCCTCATCGAGGTCTTCGAGAATATAGACGGCATCGTCCGAATCGAGATCGCCGATCGCCTCGGCGATCTTCTCGTTCGGTATCTGCTCGAAGATTTCGAGACGGATGGCCTCATCCACTTCGGTGAGGGCCGTCATGTCGAAATCATCACCGAGCAGGCTGATGAGCGCGATGCGCTGCTCGGGCATCAGGGCTGCGATCAGATCGCCCAGTTCCGATTCGTGCAGGCGCGCCACGTCATGGCGCAGGAACAGGATGTCCCGGTCGGCAATGGCCGCGCCGACCAGCGCCAGGAAATCCGGGCGGATCGATCCGTCTTCGGTATAAATGTCGATTGCGGGCTCGTCGGCGGGCTTTCGGGAGCGGACCTGATCCAGCGTTTCCGTCATCTGACCGCCCTCCCCGATTGACTTTTTTGACCGATCGTCGCCCAAACCCCGAAAGGCTTAAAAACAAAGTTGATGCAAGCGCATAGCGGAGATGCGGAAGCGCAAGAATCTGCCGCCTCCAACCCGCCTGGCCCTGGAACCCTGCTACTCCAAGAGCAGCCCGAGGTCCAGCGTCGAAGTCCGAATTTCCATCTCCACGGGAAGGCATTTTCATGGCAGACGGAACCGACTAGTGTGCCCGCTCCAAATCGCCCAACGGAACGCCGTCTTCATGACTCTTCTTCCCATTCTTCGCTACCCGGATCCGGGCCTCAGGACGCCTGCCTCAGCGGTCACGATTTTCGACGAGCGGCTGGCAGCGCTGGCGGACGATCTTCTGGAAACCATGCGCGCGGCGCCGGGCGTCGGTATCACCGCCTGCCATGTGGGCGTCTTCCAGCGCGTCGTGGTGATCGAGCTGAAACCGGGCGAACCGCGCGTCTACGTCAATCCGGAGATCGAGGCATTTTCCGATGAGCGCATAACGGCAACGGAAGGCAGCGTCTCCATGCCGGGCGTGACCGACGAAATCGACCGGCCGCGCGCCATCCGGCTTCACTGGCAGGATCTGGAGGGCACGCGCCGCGAAGGCGTGATGACCGGCTTCGAAGCGGTCTGCATGCAGCACGAAATCGATCAGCTCGACGGAATCTTCTGGCTGCAACGCCTCTCCCGCCTCAAGCGGGAACGGCTGATAAAGCGTTTCCAGAAGGCAGCCCGCTGATGGCCGCGGGCGGCCGCGAAACAACCGGGCCGAATACGGCCTCGAAGGCCGCCTTCAGCAGGATGTCCACATCGCTCATCATGACGGGAAGCCCGAGATCGACGAGGCTCGTCACCCCATAGGCGGTGATGCCGCAGGGAACGATGCCGCCGAAATGCGAGAGATCGGGGTCCACATTCAGCGAAAAGCCGTGGAAGCTCACCCATTTGCGCAGGCGAATGCCGAGCGCCGCGATCTTGTCTTCCGCCATCGAACCATCGGTAAGGCGCGGCTTTTCCGGGCGACGCACCCACACGCCCACCCGGTCCTCCCGCCGCTCGCCCTTGATGTTCATCTGATCGAGCGTCCCGATAACCAGGGCTTCCAGAGCCGCGACGAAGGCCCGCACATCCTGCTTGCGGCGCTTGAGATCCAGCATGACATAGCCGACGCGCTGGCCGGGCCCGTGATAGGTATATTCCCCGCCCCGCCCGGTGGCGTGCACGGGAAACCGGTCGGGTTCGATGAGATCTTTCGAATCGGCGCTGGTGCCGGCCGTGTAGAGCGGCGGATGCTCGAGCAGCCAGACCATCTCCGCCGCCCTGCCCTCCGCGATGGCTGCAACGCGCGCTTCCATGAATGCAATGGCCGATTCGTAATCCACAAGGCCGTCGCTCACCACCCATTCCACGGGCGGAGAGCCGGGCACGGCGGCAAACAGCGGCTCGAAATCATTGCGCTCCATGGAGATTCTCCGATCTTTCCGTTCCCGCACCGCAGGCAGATGCCGTTGCGGGACGCTTTTCGCCTATGTGGCAAAAAACTTTTCCCGTGCCAAGATGCCCGGAAACCAAGGGCCTCCGGCCCGCTTCGTCCACGGCAATGTCATTGTTTTGAAAAATTCTCTTGAAGCGCCCTTGCACCCCCCAAAGGCTTTTGCTACATGCAGCCCCGCCGGAGCAATTCGGCCTACCACGATGCGGTCGTGGCGGAATTGGTAGACGCGCAGCGTTGAGGTCGCTGTGGGGCAACCCGTGGAAGTTCGAGTCTTCTCGACCGCACCAAATAAAACCCGCTTCGGCGGGTTTTATTGTTTCTGGCGAACGCCTTGCGTTCCTTTCTTCATCCAGGCCGTTAAACGCGTCCGCGCCGCTGGCGATTAAGCTTGCGGCTGAAATCGCGCGAGATGAGCGGCAGCAGCGCCGTCTCCGGGCAGCCATGGCCCGGCCCTTCCCCATCGCCCGTCAGAAGCCAGAGCGTCGAGACGCCAAGAAGCGCGGCGAGCTTGCGAACCGAGGCGAGCGAAGGCGCGGCTCGGTCGGCTTCCCAGTATCGAATGGTGGCGGAATGCATGTTCATGCCTCGGGCAAGGGCCTCCAGCGTCAGGCCGGCGCTGTCGCGTGCATGGCTCAACCGGCCGCCCAGCGTGTCGTCGAGATCATCCGTCGCCCCGTGATCGGGCGGCTCGGCATGCGGCATGATGAACCTCCTGCTGGCGGAGCCTGTCCGCCGGTTCAGTGCTTTGCATCAATCGCGGCGGCTTTGACGGGAGGTCGCGCCGTGATGCTGATAACCTATTACAAAACGCCCCGATTTAAAGGGGCAAAGGCGACGAATCTTCGCCCGATGCGGCCGGTCATGGACGCTTTGCCGCCCCGCTGCGCTTGCAGAGCGCTGGCGACTCTGCTTCTCGTCACGTCCATCTCTGTGCTCCTCGGGCTTCGGAAAGCGCTGAATGTCCACTTCCTCGACCGCCATTCGCGGCATGCTGCTGATGACCGCCTGCATGGCCGTGCTGCCCAGCATGGATGCCATCGCGAAATATATGGCCGTCGTGGAAGGCATGGCGCCGGCGCAGGTCACCTTCTACCGCTTCTTCTTCCAGCTGGTGGCCACGCTGCCGCTGCTCGTCTCCATGAACGGGCGGGACGCATTCCGGGCGAAGCGCCCCTTCGCCAATCTGTTGCGCGGTGTCCTGCATGGGGCGGCCAGCCTGCTGTTCTTCGTGGCGGTCAAATACATGCCGCTTGCCGATGTCTTTGCCATCTATTTCGTCGAGCCCTTCATGCTCACCGCGCTTTCGGCCCTTTTTCTGGGGGAAAAGGTTGGCTGGCGGCGCTGGCTGGCCATCGTGGTGGGCTTCGGCGGGGCCATGATCGTCATTCAGCCGAGCTACGAGATCTTCGGCTGGACGGCACTGCTGCCCGTGCTCTGCGCCTTTCTCTTCGCGCTCTACATGTTCCTTAACCGGGCAATCGGCGAGGCCGATCCGCCGCTGACCATGCAGACGGTTGCCGGCATGGGCGGGACGCTCTTCATGGGGCTTGCCCTTCTAGCCGGCCATCAGGCGGGCAGCGTGGACTTCACGCCCTCCCTTCCCCAGACCTGGCTTGGTCTTGGGCTGCTGATCCTGCTCGGAACCATATCCGGCTATGTCCACCTGCTGGTGGTGCGGGCCTTTCGCATGGCGCCGCTCTCGGTGCTCGCACCCTTCCAGTATTTCGAGATCATCTCCGCAACCATCCTCGGCTATGTGCTCTTCGGCGATTTTCCCAATGCTTCGAAATGGCTGGGTATCGTCATCATCGTCGGGTCGGGGCTTTTCATCCTCTGGCGGGAAAAACGGCGGGCAGAAAGCCAGGCGAAAACCGCCTAAAATTGTACTTCCATCTGTAATCTGACATTTACCGCCCTTCTTGCGAGTTTCTCAAGACAGGCTGGTTATCCTGCACTCAAGTTTCATGAAGAAACGGAGTTGCAAGATGAGTGAACTCAGACTCCCGTTCCCGGCAAATGTGATTGCCGGAAAGGGCAAGATCACCACCCGGGACCTCGCGCTTATCAAGGCGGATCTTTTTCCCGAGGGCGTGAAGGATGCGGATGGTGCGGTGCTGCTTTTTGCACTGAATGGCGCCTGCCGCGAAACCTGCCCGGAATGGGCGGGATTTTTCGTCGAAAGCCTGACCGATTTCATCCTCAATGGCTGCCACCCCGAAGGCACGCTGGATGAGGCCAACGCCCTGTGGCTGGAGCGCATGCTGGCGGCCGACGGCATCATCGCCACCCCCCTTGAATTCGAGCTGCTGCATGCCGTGGTGAAGCGGGCGCCGGCCGTGCCGGATAGTCTCAAGGTCTTCGCCCTCAGCCAGATCCGCCATGCGATCCATGCGGGCAACGGCGCCTATGCCAAGCTTCGCACCGGCCCGCAAAAGGGTGTTTCGGATCTCGACATGGCCTTTGCGCGACTGGTGATCGAAGCGGGAAGGAGCGATGGCCTCGCTTCCCCGGCCCAGCATCGGGTGCTGCTCTCCATCGATGCCATTGCCCATCCGGGTCTCAATGCCCATGGCTGGGTGCGGTTCCTCTTCATGGTCCGGCCGGAGCCTGCCGCGAGACCGAGCCGCCGCCGGGCCACCATGGTCGCAGCCTGAAGGTGCCGTTTCGGGCCATCGGAGGCGGCGGTCGATAAAATTGTCGATGCGGCGCTAACGAAACAGCGCCGTTTGCCATGTTAGCTGAAGGGGTGAAACCGACCCCTTTTCCGGAGATCTGGCTTGAGTAGTCCCCTTGCCGCCCTTGCGCTGCTGATCCTCAATCTGGGGGTGCTGTGGCTCCTGATGGCGGCACCGCTCGGGCGGCGGAGCTTCACCTTCAGGCGGCGCTACGATCTCTCCCCGGACCGGCTCTGGCAGGCGGTCTATCCGCTCGGCCGCGATGCGGCCTGGAGCCCGAATGTGGTGGAAAGCGGACCCGTGGAGGACGCGCCGGGATGCGCCCGCCAGGCCTATGCCTATCCGGACCGGCACGGCAAGCCGATCACCCGCATTCTGGCGCTTGATGGCACGGAAGGTGAGCGCGCCTTTCGGATGACGGTGGTAGACGACAGTGCGCTCGACCGCTCCTACTGGAGGCACTTTGCCGATAGGAGACGCGTTTTGCCCGATGGAGACAGCGCAGTCCTCGAGGTGGAAATAACGGATCGCTATCGCGGCCTTGCCATGCTGCTTTTCCGCTATTTCGCCACACGGCGGGAACTCTCCCAGCTTGCCGAATGGGCAAAAACGGGCACGGCCCGCAGCGGCGGGCTGATCGAGCATCCGCTGACCCAGGTGGCGAGCGCCATTCTCTCCACACTCATCCTGTGGCCATTCTTCGGCCTGACAAAGACCGGTCTCACCATATCGGCCATGCTGACCGTGGTGATCGTGCTGCATGAATTCGGCCATCTCGCCGCCTACCGCACCTTCGGGCATCGCCGTGCGCGCATGATCTTCGTGCCGCTGCTTGGCGGCATCGCGATTGGCGGCCGTCCCTATAACAGCCTGTTCGAAGTGGCGACCTGTGCCCTGATGGGACCGGGTCTATCCGCCTTCCTGGTGCCGATCGTCATAGCCGCCCACGCGCTTGCCCTGGCCGGACACCTGCCGCTGACCCTGGCCCAATGGTCCATGCCCTTCCTGCTCATTCTGGGCGCTTTCAACCTTCTCAATCTTCTGCCCATGTACCGTTTCGACGGCGGACAGGTGCTGCGGCAGATCTTTCCCTCACGCCCCATGCTGGTTGCCGGAAGCTTTGGGGTAACGCTGATCATTCTCGGCATAGGCTGGGCGATCGGCCTGCCCACCATGGCGATCATCGCCGGGCTTGCTGTCTTCATCCTCATGAGCCTCATCTCCGTGGGGCGGGTCAAACCCCGGGAGGCCCTGGTACCGATGTCAGGTGGAGAGCGCCTGCTGGCCGGCTTCGGTCTCTATTCCGCACTGGCGATTCATGGCTACGCCATCCTGTTTGCCTGTGCCAACCTCTTCCCCGGAAACGCAAATCTGCCGCTTTAGGAACAAGAAGCATCGCTTTGGCGATACGTCCTGATCCCGCAAGACTAATATGAGTTTTTGGCTTGCCGCAGGGTAAGCCATGGGGCATGACATGTCCCGGATATTACTCATTGGGAGGCTCATAGCCATGGATGTACGCGCCGCCGTAGCCGTTCAGGCCGGTAAACCGCTTGAAGTCATGACCGTCAATCTGGAAGGCCCCCGCGCCGGCGAAGTGCTGATCGAGGTAAAGGCAACGGGCATCTGCCACACGGATGATTTCACCCTGTCGGGCGCCGATCCGGAAGGTCTGTTCCCCGCCATTCTGGGCCATGAGGGCGCAGGCGTCGTCGTCGATGTCGGCCCGGGCGTCACCTCGGTGAAGAAGGGCGACCATGTGATCCCGCTCTACACGCCGGAATGCCGCGAGTGCTATTCCTGCCTGTCGCGCAAGACCAATCTCTGCACCGCCATCCGCGCCACCCAGGGCCAGGGCGTGATGCCTGATGGCACCTCGCGCTTCTCCATCGGCAAGGACAAGATCCATCACTACATGGGCTGCTCCACCTTTGCGAATTACACGGTACTCCCGGAAATCGCGGTGGCGAAGGTCAACCCCGCCGCCCCCTTCGAGAAGATCTGCTACATCGGCTGTGGCGTGACCACGGGCATCGGCGCTGTCATCAACACCGCCAAGGTGGAGATGGGCTCCACGGCCATCGTCTTCGGTCTCGGCGGCATCGGCCTCAACGTCATCCAGGGCCTTCGCCTCGCCGGCGCTGACATGATCATCGGCGTCGACATCAACAATTCCAAGAAGGAATGGGGCGAGCGCTTCGGGATGACCCACTTCGTCAATCCGACCGAAGTGGAAGGCGATCTGCTGCCCTACCTCGTCAACCTGACGAAGCGCGGCATCGACCATATCGGCGGCGCCGACTACACTTTCGATTGCACGGGTAACACAAAGGTCATGCGCACGGCGCTGGAAGCCTCGCACCGCGGCTGGGGCAAGTCGGTCATCATCGGTGTTGCGGGTGCCGGTCAGGAAATCAACACCCGTCCCTTCCAGCTGGTCACCGGCCGCCAGTGGATGGGCACCGCCTTCGGCGGCGCTCGCGGCCGCACCGATGTGCCGAAGATCGTCGACTGGTACATGGAAGGCAAGATCGAGATCGATCCGATGATCACGCATCTGCTGCCGCTCGAAGACATCAACAAGGGCTTCGACCTCATGCATTCCGGCGAGTCGATCCGCTCCGTCGTCGTCTACTGATCGATCCCTGCATGCCCGGAGGAAGGCTGGCCCCGGCCCGCCCTTCCCTCCGGGCGGTCGCTTGTCCGGACGCGATATCCGGCAACCACGACGTGCCTAATTGTTATTGTAAACAACATTGACCCAATTAAAGTAATTGCAAAAACCCGCATGCGATGCAGTCTTCGCGGCCGCTGGGCCGAACCCGGTTTTCGGATTCGCCGCCCGTTTCTCGCAACCTCTACAGGGGAATGAAATGAAGATCCGCTCGCTTGCCTCCGCCCTGATGCTGACCCTCCTGCCCGGTCTTGCCCTTGCCGATCCGGTCGGCACCTGGAAGATCAGCGGCACCAATCTGGAAGACAACGCGCCCTATGAAGGCACGATCACCATCGAGCGCGTCGGCGGCGTCTACCGCGCCGAGTGGGACATCGACGGCAAGAAGCTGCATGGCATCGGTCTTGGCGGCAAGATGGTCGGCTCGAATTTCACCGTCGGCCCGGCCAGCGCTGACGACAACGTGATTTCCCTCGGCTATACCCAGGAAGACGTGACCGGCATGGGCATCTATCTCCAGATGCCCGATGGCACCTGGCAGGGTGTCTGGACCGCCGGCGATTCCGAAAAGTCCAACCCCGAGAGCTGGACCAAGGCAGAGTAAGGACAGGGCATGACCGGCAGCGCAGAAGCCTTCAGCGGCGTTCAGATCCTCGTGGATGCCGATGCCTGCCCGGTCAAGCCGGAAATCCTGAAGGTGGCGGAAAGGCATGACCTGCCCGTCACCTTCGTCGCCAATTCGGGCCTTCGCCCCTCGCGAGACCCGATGGTCAGAAACATCATCGTCTCCGCCGGCTTCGATGCGGCGGACAACTGGATTGCAGAGGCCGCCCGGCCGGGCGATGTGGTGATAACCGCCGATGTGCCGCTGGCCGTCCGTTGCGTTGCCGCAGGCGCCTTGGTAACGGGTCCCACGGGGCGGGTCTTCGACGAAACCAATATCGGCATGGCCAGCGCAATGCGCGATCTTTCGGCGCATTTGCGCGAGACTGGCGAGAGCAAGGGCTATAATGCCGCCTTCAGCCCGAAGGATCGTTCCCGATTCCTCGAAACGCTCGACCGGCTCTGCCGACGGGCAAAATCCATGAACCCGCCCACCTGACCAAACCCGTCCGGAGTAAGAAATGAAAGTCCTTTCCCAGAACACCGCCTTTGGCGGGATGCAGGGCGTCTTCTCTCACGAATCCGAAGCCACAAAATGCGAGATGACCTTCGCCGTCTTCGTGCCGCCGCAGGCGATCCGGGAGAAGCGGCCGGTCCTCTGGTATCTCTCCGGCCTCACCTGCACCCATGCCAATGTCATGGAAAAGGGCGAGTATCGCCGCCTCGCGGCAGAACTCGGGCTGATCGTCGTCTGCCCCGATGTGAGCCCGCGCGGCAATGACGTGCCGGACGAACTCACCAACTGGCAGATGGGCAAGGGTGCCGGCTTCTATCTCGATGCCACGGAAACGCCCTGGGCCGAAAACTATCAGATGTACACCTATATCACCGAGGAACTTCCGGCCTTCGTCAGCCAGCACTTTCGGATGGACATGGACCGGCAGGGCATTTTCGGCCATTCCATGGGCGGCCACGGCGCGATGACGATCGCACTCAGGCACCCGGACCGCTTCCGCAGCTGCTCCGCCTTCGCGCCCATCGTCGAGCCTTCGACCGCCCACTGGTCCGTCGATGCCTTCGAGAAATATCTGGGTCCGGACCGCGCCGCCTGGCGGAAATATGATGCCTGCGCCCTTGTGAAGGACGGGCACCGATTCCCGGAATTCCTGATCGATCAGGGTAAGGCAGACAGCTTCCTGGAAAACGGCCTGCGCCCCTGGCTCTTCGAAGAGGCGGTGAAGGATACGGATATCAAGCTCACGCTGCGCATGCACGAGCGCTACGATCACTCCTACTATTTCATCTCCACCTTCATGGACGATCACCTGCGCTGGCATGCCGAGCGCCTGGGGGCGTAAGCGAAGCCGAAGGTGGCGCAATCCGGGGTTGCTTTCCGGCTGGGGCTTTGCGAGATTTGCGGCGCCGCAGACGGCTGCGGCGATGGATTCGCCATCGACCATTTCGCGTGGGACGGCCCCGCTTTTCGAACGAATGAGGAGCTACCCATGGCATGGGTCTATCTGTTCATTGCCGGCATCGCGGAAATCGGCTGGGCGCTCGGCATGAAATATACCGAGGGCTTCACCAAACCGGTGCCCACCATTCTCACCCTGGCAGTCATGGCCATCAGCGTCGTTTTCCTGGCGCTGGCGGTAAAGCAGCTGCCGCTCGGCACCGCCTATGCGGTCTGGACCGGAATCGGTACTCTTGGCACCGTCCTGCTCGGCATCTGGCTCTTCAACGAGCCGTCCGACCTGATCCGGATGTCGTGCATCGGCCTGATCATTGTCGGCATCGTCGGCCTGAAGGTCGTCAGCTGAGACCAGACGGAAGTGGACCGGCGCGCCCGAACGCGCCGGTCAATCACGCTGCCGTCTCCGAGGCGGCCACCTCTGCCGGGCTCGGCAGGTAGATTTCCAGCACCTCGGGTGCCACGGGCTTGCTCAGCAGATAACCCTGGATGAAGTCGCAGCCGAGTTCCGTCAGTACTTCCATCTGCCGCCTGTGTTCCACCCCTTCGGCAACGACGGGGTGCCCGAGGCCATGCGCCATGCTGATCGTATACTCCACCACCCGGCGCGCCGCCGTGTCCGTGGCGATATCGTCGATCATGGTCTTGTCGAGCTTCAGGTCCTGGAAGGGCAGCTGGTAGAGCTTCGCAATGTTCGAATAGCCGACCCCGAAATCGTCGATGGAAATCTTGAACCCCGCCGTCTGAAGAGCCTTCAGCTGTTCGTGGACGATGGCCTCGCCCGACATGGCTGCGGTTTCCGTAATCTCCAGCGTGAAGGCGCGCGGATCCACCCCATACTCGCGGCATATGCCGGCCATCCGGAGGCTGTAAAGTGGATCGAGGAACTGCGTGGGGCAGACATTGACGGAGATCTGCACGTCACGGCCGGAAATTTTCCAGCTTTTCCACTGCACTGCGGCCAGGCGAAACACTTCATATCCCAGTTGTTCCAGCATCTTCTTTTCCTCGGCCAGAAACAGGAACTGGCCGGGAAACAGAAGACCGCGGGTGGGATGGCACCAACGCACCAGCGCCTCCACCCCGGCGAATTCCCCGTTGGAGGCGGCGAATTTCGGCTGGTAATGCAGCTGGAATTCGCGGCGCTGGAAGGCAAGCACGAGATCGGCTTCCAGCTTGGCCCGCTCGATGGAGGCGGTGCGCATGGCCTCGTTGAAGAAGCAGAAATTGCCTTTGCCCATCGCCTTGGCCTCATACATGGCGAGATCCGCAAGCTTGATCAATTCCTCGGCCTCGCACGTATCCTCGCCCATGATGGCAATGCCGAGGGAACAGCCGATGGTCAGCGTATGGCCCTCGATCACGAAGGGTTCGGCCAGGCAGCGCACGATGCTGTAGCCGATATCCGCCAGCTCCTCCCGGCTTGCCTTGCCCCCGACCAGCGCGATGAACTCGTCTCCTGCAAAGCGGAACAGCATGCGGCAGTGGTCATCCTCCGGACCTTCACCTGCCAGCTTCATAAGACAGTCTGAAAGGTTTGCAGGCTCCAGGGCAAGCCCGCCGATCTGCAGGCGCACCGCCACTTCGCGAAGCAGCTGGTCGCCCACCTGATGGCCGTGGAGGTCGTTCACCTGCTTGAAATTGTCGAGATCGATGAAGAAAAGCGCGCCGCTCCGCGTCTGCATCCTCTGCAACGCCTCATGCAGCATGGTCCGGTTCGGCAGGCCGGTCACGCCATCCTCATAGGCCAGCGTCTGGATGCGGGAGACATTGGCATTCAGGCGATTGACCATGGCGCGAAAACTGTCGGCCAGCCCGCCAACCTCGCAATTACACTCCACCTGCACCGCCGCATTGTAATCTCCGTTCGCGATGGCGAGCGTGCTTGACCGGAGATTCTCGATCGGCCGCGTCAGCTTGCCGGTCATCATGTAGGTGATGAGGCCCGCAAGCGTGGAGAGTAGAAGCGTCGCCAGCCCCGCCCAGAGGAGATTGTCGGCCGTGTAGGCCTGAGCGTCCTTCTGGTAGAGTTGCGTGATCAGGATCGAACTGAGCATGACGCATGCGACGATAAGGATCGTAAAGCGCACCCGAAGGCTGTTCAGACCCCGGCCGTATTGCTGAGAATTGTTAGTCATCATTCCTATCCCTCTTTCGCCGCTAAATTAGAAGCGAAGTTTGAAAAGAGGGCTGAAATGGTCGCTCGAAATTTACAAGTGATTGTCGCCGACAATTCAGGCGGGATACCGATTGAGCATCACACGCAATTACGGGATGCAGCGCGCGAAACGAGGCAGCCGCGCCCGTCCAGGGCGTCAGCTCGAAAGGGCGGCCAGCGCATCTGCTGCGGCCGAGGTTTCCGCAAAGCGCTTTGCGCGGCGGGCGGTGGCTTCCTCGTCTTCGCCCCACTGTTCGACTGTCCAGTCTTCCTCGAGATGGGCAAGCGACCAGAGGCTCGCAAGATCGATGCGACCGAGCGCATAGGCAAGCGTAAGGATGGCCGAGCCCGATATGGTGGTCAGGGTGTGGAGTGCGGCGAGCGCCACCGGATCGGTGAAGCGGGAGACCGTTGCAGAAACCGCATCGAGCGCCTCCTGCGGCTGCTCCTGGTGCATCACGCCTTCCGCAAGGATCAGCCGGGCGCCGAGCGTCTCGGCCGCCCAGTCGAGGATCGGGTTCCAGCGCTCCTCCTGCCGCTCCACGAGGGCTGCGGGGACGGACGCGCGATAGCAGAGCATGTCATTGCCGGCATAGCGCACGATATCGGCGGCAACAGCCCCCATGTCCGGTGCAATACCGTCGATGGCCGTGTTGACCAGCTTGGTCACCGGCATGGTGCCGGGATCGATCACATCCGTCTGCGCATCCCATTCGCGGGCGATGAGGTCGGCCAGCGCCCGGGTCGGCAGGGTCAGCGCCTGCTTTGCCGGCGTCTTCAGCGTGCGGCCGTCGAGACGGATGCCGAAGCCGCCCTCCTCCGGCTCGATGGAAACCGCCTGGTAGAAACGCTTCGGCAGCGGCTTCTTCATCTGGATCTGCGCCCGGCGGATGGGGTCCGGGTGGCTGAGGCCCTCGGAAAGATCGTTCAGGAGGTCACGCATGGTCTTCTTACTCGCCAATCAGTTCAATCAGGTCGGCCGGTAACCGGGCAATGCCGTCGGCTCCGGCGGCCACCAGTTCCGGCACGGTCGCATAGCCCCAGGCAACGCCAATGGCCCGGGCACCCGCAGCTTTTGCCATCTGCATGTCGTAGACGGCGTCGCCGATAACGACCGTATGGGCCGGATCGATCCCCGCCTCATCACAACATTCCGAAACCATGGCCGGATGCGGCTTCGAAGGGCAGTCGTCCGCCGTGCGGGAAACGTGGATATGGGGTCTGATATCATGGCTATCCATGATCATGTTGAGCCCGGCGCGGGATTTGCCCGTTACGGCCCCGAGTACGAGGTCTTCGTCGGCAATCACCGCATCGAGCATGGCGCGGATACCGGGGAAAAGCGGCTCCTTGAAGCCCGTCTCGCCACGCACATCCGCATAGATCGACTTGTAATAGGCCATCATCGCCACGGCCTTGTCATCCGCATGGGTCTTGCCCTGGATGCGCGCAATGGCAATGTCGAGCGTCAGCCCGATGATCGACTTCGTGGCGGCAAAGCTCGGCTTGTCGAGGCCGAAATGCACGAAGGTGCGCTCCATCACGTCATGGATGAGGCCGGCGCTGTCCACCAGCGTGCCGTCGCAATCGAAGAGAACGAGCTTCATTCCGGGTCCCGATCTCCGTCCTCGATGTTGAGACCGAGCAGGTTCCAGCTCTGCTCCATATGGGGCGGAAGCGGCGCCGTCACCTTCAGGCGCCCGCCGTTCGGATGGGGAATGTCGATATGGCGGGCATGGAGATGCAGCCGCTTTTGGATGCCCCCGGGAAAATCCCAGTTGGGATCGTCGATGAAATATTTCGGATCGCCAATGATCGGATGCCCCATATGCAGCGCATGCACGCGCAGCTGATGGGTTCGCCCGGTATAGGGCTCCATCTCCAGCCATGTCAGGCTATGCGCCACCGTATCGATGATGCGGTAGAAGGATACGGCGTGATCGGCCCCCTCCTCGCCATGCTTGGCAATGCGCATGCGGTCGCCATCCGGCGTCTGCTCCTTGACGAGCCAGGTGGAGATCTTGTCTTCCTTCTTGCGCGGCACGCCCTTGACCAGTGACCAGTAGGTCTTCTTGGTGTCGCGCTCG
>CAMFIF010000023.1 GCA_945952415.1 uncultured Rhizobium sp.
CCCCTAACCCCTCCCCACAGGGGGGAGGGGGACTCGGGCGTCTGGCTCAACCTGCTCCCTCCCCCTTGTGGGGAGGGCCGGGGTGGGGGTCCCAAAAAGCTTGGGATGCTTTCCTTACCGCTTCGTCAGCTTCAGCTTCTTGCGCACTTCGGCCGGGCCGATGATGCTGGCACCCATGCCTTCGATGACCGAGACGGCCTTGTCGACGAGCTGGGCATTGGTGGCGAGCTGGCCCTTGGCGACATAGAGGTTGTCTTCCAGACCGACGCGGACATTGCCGCCGGCAAGAACGGCTGCCGCCGGATAGGCGAGCGCGTTACGGCCGATGGAGAAGGCGGAGAAGGTCCAGCTCGGCGGGATGTTGTTCACCATGGCCATGAAGGTGTTGAGGTCATCGGGCGCACCCCACGGAATGCCCATGCAAAGCTGCACGAGAACCGGATCCTCGATCACGCCTTCCTCGGCCAGCTGCTTGGCGAACCAGAGATGGCCGGTATCGAAGGCCTCGATCTCCGGGCGGACGCCGAGGTCCGTCATCATCTTGCCCATGGCGCGCAGCATGGAAGGCGTGTTGGTCATGACATAATCGCCCAGCGAGAAGTTCATGGTGCCGCAATCCAGCGTGCAGATTTCCGGCAGGCATTCAGCCACATGGGCGACGCGCTCGGTGGCGCCGGCCATATCGGTGCCGATCTCCTTCAGCGGCAGGGGATGTTCCACATCCCCGAATATGAGGTCGCCGCCCATGCCGGCGGTGAGGTTCAGCACCACGTCCACCTCCGAGTCACGGATGCGGTCGGTCACTTCCTTGTAGAGCGACTGCTTGCGCGAGGGTGCGCCGGTTTCCGGATCGCGCACATGGCAATGGACCACGGCGGCACCGGCACGCGCGGCCTCGATGGCGGATTCGGCGATTTCCTTCGGCGAGCGCGGCACATGGCGGGACTTGCCGGCTGTGTCGCCGGAGCCAGTCACGGCGCAGGTGATGAAGACTTCGCGGTTCATGGAAAGGGGCACGGTATTCTTCTCCCAATGTTCGATGGGTGCAATTTCGGCGGAAAGCGTGACCTCGTGCTTTCCGTTATCGGAGGTCCATTTGACATTATCGGAAGAGTGTTTCACTGTGCCCCGCATGCTCGCCCCTGCCGACGACCGCCTCGATCTCGACCTGCTGGTTGTGCCCGACACCAACCTGCTTCTGGTTGCCTCGGTGATCGAACCCATGCGCGCGGCCAACCGCATTGCCGGCATGGATCTCTATCGCTGGAGGATCTTTTCGCCTGACGGGCAGCCGATCGAGACGCGCTCGCGCATCCCGATCCCCGTCGACGGCGCCTTCCGGCCGGAACGGGAAACGGAGCCGCTCTTCGTCATCTCTTCCTACAGCTGGAAGGATGCGGCGACCTCCTCGCTGAAACGCCTGCTTTCGCGAACGGCGCGCTACCGCTCGATGATGGCGGGCATCGAATCGGGCACCTGGCTGCTGGCGGAAACGAGCCTGCTCGACGGGTTCCAGGCGACGGTGCACTGGGAGGATTTTGACGATTTCGCCGCCGCCTACCCGGCAATCGCAGTCACCCGGGAGCGCTTCGTCATCGACCGGAAACGCATTACGACAGGCGGATCCCTGCCGACGCTCGATCTGATGCTGGAGATCATCCGCCGGCGGCAGGGCTATTCGCTGGCGCTGGAGGTTTCCCGCATCTTCACCTACGAGCAATCGGGCTTCCGCCCGGAGACGACGGCGATGCCCTCGACGGGCAGCCTGCGCATGGTGGACGAAAGGGTAAGTCAGGCCATCCGCCTGATGGAGGAAAACATCGAGCAGCCGCTGCTGCTGTCACGGCTGGCGAGGCGGGTGGGCCTCAGCGCCCGCCACCTGCAATCCCTGTTCCATGCCATGATCGGCGTGGGGCCGCATGTGCATTATCTCGCCGTCCGGCTGAATGCGGCGCGGCGCAAGGTGATCGAGACGCGCACGCCCTTCGCCGATATCGCGCTCGCCACCGGCTTCAACTCGGCTTCCGCCTTTTCCCGCGCCTACAAGGCCCACTTCCGGGAAAGCGCAAGCGAAACCCGAAAGCGGCTGCAGCGGCAGGGGTGAGGAGGAAGGCTATCCATCGTCCTGGGCCAGAAAATGGGCTATATCATCCGGCGGGTAACCCAGCATGTGACCGAAGATCCGGACCAGATCACCTCTGTCGAAGAGTGCTACCAAGTCCGGCCTGTCGAGAACGGAGTGAAGGAGAAGCAGGATTTTTGCGCGCCATTCTTCACCCGGCAAATGAAAGAGAACGACGATTTCCCCCGTGACAGCGTTTCTGGTCGTAAGGCGTCCTATAGTGCCATTCTGTACATGGGGTGCGAATTTCTCGTCTTCGGCGACGTAATCGGCGTCGGCTGGACCAACGAAAAGCGACAGGGGCTTTTCTCCCCTCAGCATGAGAGGAAGTTCCATCCCATTGTGGGGACCGATTGTCGGCATAGGCAAGTCACTCCGGTTCCATCAAACAGCGTTGCCGGCACCCCAGCGGGCACCGGCCTATTTATATTAATA
Source organism: uncultured Rhizobium sp. (assembly GCA_945952415.1). Classification (GTDB taxonomy): domain Bacteria; phylum Pseudomonadota; class Alphaproteobacteria; order Rhizobiales; family Rhizobiaceae; genus Gellertiella. The sequence continues at coordinate 2,558 of CAMFIF010000023.1, forward strand.
TATGCTGGAATAAAGAAAAGGTCGCGAGCCCAGCCGAATTGCTGCCGCCCGCCTCAAGACGGGCGATACTCCATGGATCAATCCCTGATCACCAGCAGGTCGCGGGAGGCGAAGTGGAGGGTTACCTGTTCGCCGGGGGCTGGCGGCGTGCGGCCGGGATCGTTGAACATGTCGAAGGAGATGGTGCTTTCGCCCACCTTCAGCTTGGTGCGCACCACCGAGCCTAGGAAGTGGGAGGAGACCACCTCGCCGGGAATGGCCGCATCGCTGCGGTCGGTGGGGGAGAGGGTGGCCGCCTCCGGGCGAAGCGCGACGGATACGCGCTCGCCGCCCTTCAGGCCGGACAGCGGATCCTGGATTGCCAGCGACTGCTCGCCCATCCGGATGCGCCGGGCATCGGGATCTTCCACCTGCGCTTCGATGAGGTTCAGGGTCCCGACGAAGGAGGCGACGAAGCGGGTGGCGGGGCGATTGTAGATTTCGGACGGCGTGCCGATCTGGTCGGCGCGGCCGGCATTCATCACCACGATGCGGTCGGAAATGGACAGCGCCTCTTCCTGGTCATGGGTGACGAAGACGGTGGTGATGCCGAGCTGGCGCTGGATGAGGCGGATTTCCTCGCGCAGCGATACGCGGATCTTCGCGTCGAGCGCCGAGAGCGGTTCGTCGAGCAGCAGCACCTGCGGCTTCGGCGCCAGCGCGCGGGCGAGCGCCACGCGCTGCTGCTGGCCGCCGGACATCTGGTAGGGGTAGCGCTCGGCCAGATGTTCGAGATGGATGAGGGCCAGCATTTCCTTGACCCGGGCCTCTATTTCGGCACGCGGCTTTCCGGCCACCTTCAGGCCAAAGGCGACGTTTTCGAAGACGGTCATGTTGGGGAAGAGCGCATAGGCCTGGAAGACCATGCCGATATTGCGCTGGTTGGGCTTCAGCGCCGTCTGGTCGCGCCCGTTGATGACGATGGTGCCATCGGTGGGCGTTTCGAAACCGGCGATCATGCGCAGGATGGTGGTCTTGCCGCAGCCCGAGGGGCCGAGGAAGGAAATGAACTCGCCCTTGTCGATCGCCATGTTGAAATCATGGACGACCTGGACCGGACCGAAGCTCTTCTTGATGGCGGAAAGTTCGAGGAAAGACATGGGATTACTCTTGAGGTTCGGTCAGGGCTTCGGCGGGCGCGCCTTGTTGAAACGGGAAAGAAGCTGCAGCAGGCCAACGCTCAGCCAGGTGATGGCAAAGGCGATGATGGCCAGCGCCGGGGGCTCATAGGCCCGGTTGGCGCCGATCAGCTGCAGGTAGGGCCCGAAGGCCGGCCGGTTCAGCAGGGAGGGCATGGTGAATTCGCCGATGACGATGGCGAAGGTGATGAAGGCGCCCGAGAGCACCCCGCTCATGACATTCGGGAAGATGCAGCGGAAGAGGATGGTGCGCCAGGGCGCGCCGAGGCTCTGGGCCGCTTCGGTCAGCGTTGCCACATCGATGGTGCGCATGGCCGTATCCACCGAGCGGTACATGTAGGGCAGCGACAGCGTCATGAAGGAGAACATCAGGAGGATGTCCGTGCCCCGCGCCGAGCCCGTGAAGGGGATCAGCGAGGAGGAATTGTAAAGCCGCAGATAGCCGAAGACGATGACGATGGCCGGAATGACCAGCGGCAGCAGCGTGACGAATTCCATGACCGGCCGGAACTGCGGCAGCCGCAGGCGCACCCAATAGGCGGTCGGGACGATCAGCAGCATGCCGATGACGATGGTCAGCACCGCCATGAGTATGGAATAGCTGAAGGATTCCTGGAACTGCGCATCGGTGAAGACCGAGCGATAGGCATCGAAGGAGTATTCGCCGCGCCGCATGCGCAGCGAGAATTCGAAGGTCGCGACGAGCGGCAGGATGAAATAGGTCGCGCCAAACAGAATGGCCGCCCAGGCACCTGCTTTCTGCCATCCGGAAGTGTGTGTGCTCATTTCTGCCACCGTTCGGCGCGGATGCGCATCCAGATATAGATGAGGTTGGAGACGCCGGTGATCACGATCATGCCGAGGGCGAGCGCGTAGCCGAGATTGGCATTGTGCAGCACGTCACCCCGGATCTGCGCATAAAGCTGGATCGGCACGATGTTGAAGGTGCTGCCGGTCAGCGAATAGGCGGTGGCAATGGCGCCGAAGGCATTGGCGAAGAGCAGCAGGAAGGTGCCGAGGATCGAGGGGAAGAGGATCGGCAGGACGACCCTGGTCCAGTACTGGAAATTGGTGGCGCCGAGAATTTCGGCCGCTTCCCGCCATTCCTTCTTCAGTCCGTCCAGCGCGGGGGTGATGATGAGCACCATCAGCGGGATCTGGAAATACATGTAGGTGAGGGTAAGGCCGAGGAAGCTCAGAAGATTGAAGCCGGTGGAATAGAGGTTGAAGCCGAACCAGTCGCGCAGGATGACCGTCACCAGGCCCGTGCGGCCGAGGGTCGCCAGAAACGCGAAGGCAAGCGGCACGCCGGCGAAGTTCGAGGCAACGCCCGAAAAGGTGAGGAGCGCCGAGCGGATCCAGGCGGGAAGACCGCCAAGCACCACGGCCCAGGCGAGGAAGAAGCCCACGAGCGCGCCGCCGAAGGCGGAGGCGAGGCTGATCTTCAGCGAAATGGAATAGGATGCCATGATCTTGGGCGTGAACAGGCCGGCAATGTTTTCCAGCGTCGGTTCGCCCGCGGCATTCAGAAATGCGCCGGTGACGAGATAAAGCGTCGGCGCGATGAGGAACATGGCCGCGAACAGGCAGAAGGGAGCAACCCCCGCCCAGTCCATCAGTTTCTTCCTTGATATCACCGAACGTGAAGAGGATACCGCCATGGTTCCAAAAGTCCCCCAGATAGTCTGGCCTTCCCGCACAGAAGCGCGGGAAGGCCGTGTTATATCGTCCCGATATTACTGTACGTTGGCGCCGACGACGCTGTCCCAACCCTTGGTGATGACTTCCTTGTAGGCGGCCTGCTGGTCGAGCGTCGGGAAGACAGCCTTTTCATAGGCTGCTGCCGGCGGCAGCTTGTCGAGCAGATCCTGCGGAACCTTGCCGTTCTTCACGAGATCGTTGAAGCGGATCGGGTGGCAGTAGCCCTTGAGCCAGCCAAGCTGACCTTCGTCGGAATAGAGATATTCCATCCACAGCTTGGCAGCGTTCGGGTGCGGAGCATAGGCGGAGATCGCCTGCACGTAGACACCGGCGACGACGCCCGTTGCCGGAATCACGACGTCCACATCCGGGTTGCCCTTCAGCGTGTCGCGGTCGGCGAGCGCGTTGTAGTCCCAGCGGATGATGATCGGGGTCGTGCCCTGGGCGAGCGGGGCGGACTTGCCGATGACGGGCACGAAATTGCCCTTGGCGTTCAGGTCCTTGAAGAAGTTCAGGCCGGCTTCGCCTGCCTTGGCGACATCGCCGCCCGAAGCGGAAAGGCCAGCGGCGAAGACGCCGGAGATGGCCTGGTTTGCGGTGCGCGGGTCACCGGCAAGCGCCACCATGTTGGCATATTCCGGCTTCTGCAGGTCGGCCCAGTCCTTCGGGCTTTCCTTGACGATGTCCTTGTTCACTTCAAAGGCCATCACGCCGTAATAGTCGCCATACCAGTAGCCGTCGGCATCCTTGGCGGTATCCGGGATCGAATCCCAGGTGGAGACCTTGTAGGGCTGGATCAGGCCATCGGCCTTGGCCGACGGGCCGAAGGACAGGCCGACGTCGATCACGTCGGGAGCCTGGTCGCCCTTGTTATCCTTGTTGGCCTTGATGGCTTCGATTTCGTCGCCCGAACCGGCATCCGGGTTCAGTTCGTTGACCTTGATGCCGTATTTGGCCTTGAAGCCCTCGATGACGGCGCCATAGCCGCACCAGTCGTGCGGAAGGGCGATGGTCGTCAGCGTGCCCTCGGCCTGAGCGGCCTTGACCAGATCTTCCATCTGGTCGGCAGCGGCGAGCGAGCCCGAGGCAATCAGGGCTGCCGTCGACAGCGACAGGATCTTGCGAAGGTTGGAAAGCACTGTTTTTCTCCCTTTTCTGTGAACAGCGAGGGTGCTGTTACTTCCGTTGCATGAAGGCTTTGTGACAGCTCAGTATACTATAAAAGTTATACAATATAACTTTCTGGCGGCACTGTCACATTCCGGCCCTTGGGCCGAAACATTTTTTGGATCAAAGGCTTAGATCGTCTCCCTAGACCGGTTTGCGGAACAGCCTCGTTTGTTCGAACAGGCCTTCCAGCGTGCGAATTCTTTCGCGGGTTTCATCCCAGTTCGCATTCTGCACCGCCTCTATCAGCGCCTCGACGACGAAAAGCGTCACCACGGAACTGTCCCAGGCCGAGGGGGCCTCAATGCGGCAGCGGAATGTGTGGCGGGCATGCTTGGCGATCGGCGACACCCACTGATCGGTGAAGAGAACGATCTCGACACCGCGCGCCCGCGCGGTTTCGGCCAGCGTCGCCATTTCCAGCTCGTAGCGGCGGATGTCGAAGATCACGAGGACATCGCCCTCGTTCATGTTCAGGACATAGTGCGGCCAGGAACTGGAATTGGCGGCGATCATCACCGTCTGCTGGCGGATGACCTGCATGTGATTGAAGAAATATTCCGCAATCACCCGGGTGATGCGCCCGCCGGCGAAATAGATGCTCCGCTTGCGGTCGGCCAGCAGCGCGGCGGCCTGATCGAAGGAGAGGGGATCGATATCGCCCAGCGTTTCCCGCAGATTGTTGGTAATCGCATCGGCGAAGCGGTTCAGCACATGGGTGCCGGGCGCGTTTGCGGCCCAGCGGTCGTGCTTGGCAATCGGATTGGAGAGCGTCGCTTCAAGCTCCTGATGGAGGTGGGCCTGGAATTCCGCATAGCCCTTGTAGCCGAGCTTCTGCACCATGCGCGCCACGGTCGGCGTCGAGACACCCGCATTCTCGGCAACGGTGGTGATGCTTCCCAGTCCCGATACGGGATAGTTGTCCAGAAGACTTTCCGCGAGCTGCCGCTCGGCCCGCGTGAGCGTGTCAAACTGGCCGTGGATAACGTCCGAAACTGTTTTTGTCGTGCTGTTCAAGGCACTTATGCTCCCCGGGCCCGGTCTGCCGCGGGCCTCTGTCACAAATTAAAAAACCGGATTGTGACAGGAGTCAATTGTCGTTTTGAAAAGAATCTTTCAGTTTCCGGATTGACAGGCGGCAAAAGGTGAAGAATTCTTTTCGTCATTCAGAAACTGTTAAGGTTTGGGTAGGGCGTTATCTCCATGCATGGCGGAACCGAGCTTCTGACGAAATCCGAGGGATCGCCGGTCACGGTCGTCAATGCCGAGGGCAGGGGGGCGGTGGTGCTCGTCTGCGAACATGCCTCGCGCCGGCTGCCCGAACGGACGGGTTCGCTCGGCCTTGCGCCCGAGGCGCTCGAAAGCCACATCGCCTGGGATCCCGGCGCGCTTGCGGTGGCGGAACATCTTTCCCGCTCGCTCGATGCGCCGCTCGTCTACCAGAATTTTTCCCGCCTCGTCTATGATTGCAACCGGCCTCCGGAAGCGCCGGGCGCGATGCCGGAAACCAGCGAGATCTACGACATTCCCGGCAATCGCAACCTGTCTGACGGCGAACGCGAGCGCCGGACACGCGGGCTCTACCTGCCCTTTCATGCGGCGATTTCCGATCTTCTGGATCAGCGCGCCGCGGCGGGGAAAGAAAGCATCATCGTCACCATGCATTCCTTCACGCCCGTCTACATGGGCAAGCCGCGCGCGGTCGAGATCGGCATCCTGCATGACGAGGACAGCCGGATTGCCGATCAGATGCTGAATGCCGCGAAAGGAAATACAACCTACGATATTCGCCGCAACGAGCCCTATGGGCCGGCGGATGGCGTTACCCACACCCTCATAAAACACGGTCTTGCCCGCGGGCTGAAGAACGTCATGATCGAGGTGCGTAACGACCTGATACGAGATGAAGACGGCCAACGGGTCATGGCCGGACTTCTGGCAGAGCTTCTGGGGCACGCCCTGAAAGCCTGACCGAAAAAAACAAAGACCCGGGGAGCAGTCATGCGGACGGCGGGATGAACCCGTCGCGCTGAGGAAGAGGAAGTTTCCGCAATGGCGCGGAAACCTGAGGGATTATAGGGGCATCATGCCATGAGCAGCCATCTTGATGATGATGCAAAACACCTCCACTCGATGGGATACGCGCAGGAACTGGCGCGCAGCATGAGTGGTTTTTCGAATTTCGCGATTTCATTCTCGATCATCTGCATTCTGGCCGGCGGTATCGGCGCCTACACGGTTGCGCTTGGCGCCGCCGGCGGGGCATCGATCGGCATCGGCTGGATCGTCGGTTCGATCTTCGCGCTCGTCGTGGCCGCCGCCATGGGCCAGATCGCATCGGCCTATCCGACCGCTGGCGGTCTCTACCACTGGGCGTCGATCCTCGGCGGTCGCGGCTGGGGTTGGGGAACGGCTTGGATCAACCTGTTCGGCCTGCTCTTCGTGGTCGCATCGGTGAACTACGGCGTCTACCTGCTGTTGCGTGACCTCATTCTGGTGGGCATGTTCGGCATGGACCCGAATTCCTTCACCGGCACCCATCTGACGGTCGCCGTTGCCATCATCACGCTCGTTCAGGCGGTGATGAACTATGTCGGCATCCGCGTCACCTCGCTGCTCACCGACTTCTCGGGCTATCTGATCCTGGCGGTCTCCGTCATCATCATCCTCGGCCTGTTCTTCGGTTCGCCGGTTCCGCTGGATTTCTCGCGCCTCGTCACCTTCAAGAACTATACGGGTGATCCCGGTGCCGGAACCTGGCCGGCCACGCAGAGCGTCTTCTATGCCTTCATCCTGGGCCTGCTGCATGTGTGCTACACCATCACCGGCTTCGACGCCTCTGCCCATACTTCGGAAGAAACGAAGGATGCGCAGCGCGCCGTGCCGCGCGGCATGCTGAATGCCGTGTTCTGGTCCGCCATCTTCGGCTGGCTGCTGGTCGCAGCCATGCTGCTGGCCATGCCGAGCGTGGACGAGGGCGCTGCCAAGGGCTGGTCGGTCTTCGCCTATGTGCTCGAGTCGAGCCATATGCCGAACATCCTGAAGGACATCATTGCCATCGGCATCGTGCTGTCGAACTTCCTCTGCGCTCTGGCGGGCATGACCTCGCTGTCGCGCATGATCTTCGCCTTTGCCCGTGACGGCGGCATCCCCGGTGCTTCCGGCTGGCTGAAGAAGGTCCACACGACGCACCGCACGCCGGGCAACGCCATCGTGACCGGTGCCGTGCTCTGCTTCATCCTCGGCCTCGTCGCCGGCAACAACGCCAATGCCTACATCATCCTGTCCTCGGGTTGTGCGGTCTTCCTTTACATCTCCTACATCATGCCGATCGGTGCGGGCATCCTCTCCGAAGGCAAGACCTGGACGAAGAAGGGTCCGTTCGATCTGGGCGTATGGTCGAAGCCCATCGGCGTGCTCGCCGTCATCGGCGGCGCCATCCTCGCCTTCGTCGGGTTCCAGCCGCCGTATCAGCTGGTCGGCCAGTTCCTTGCCGGTCTGATCGTGGCTCTGGTGGTGGTCTGGTATGCCTTCGAGAAGCGCCGCTTCCAGGGTCCGCCGCTGACCGAAGATGCCGTCAAGGCGCGCCAGGCGGAGATCGCCAGTGCCGAGCAGGCCTTCAGCTGATCGCTGAAGAAAGATTTGAGACAGGGAAGGCCGCGGCTTGGCCGCGACCTTCCGGAAAACAGGAATGACAATTGGGAGCAGGCGGGCAAAAAGGCCGCCGGCATGGTCCTCCATATGCCCGGCTCTGGGGCAGGGACCCATGAAGAGGGCGAGAAAACACCATGAGCACATATACGTTCGACACTTTGAAGAAGGATGTGGCCGAGGGCCGTATCGATACGGTTCTCGCCTGCCTTGTGGATATGCAGGGCCGCCTGATGGGCAAGCGCTTCCAGGCGGAATATTTCGTCGAAAGCGCGTGGGAGGAAACCCATAGCTGCAACTATCTGCTGGCCACCGATCTCGAAATGGAGACGGTTTCGGGCTACAAGTCGACCAGCTGGGAAAAGGGCTACGGCGACTACACGATGAAGCCGGACCTCTCCACGCTTCGCCGCATTCCCTGGCTCGAAGGCACGGCGCTGGTTCTCTGCGACGTGCTCGATCACCACACCCATCAGGAAGTGCCCCATTCGCCGCGCGCGGTGCTGAAGAAGCAGGTAAAGCGGCTGGAAGCCATGGGCATGAAGGCCTTCATGGCCTCCGAACTCGAATTCTTCCTCTTCGACCAGTCCTATGAAGATGCGCGCCTTTCCGGCTATCGGGACCTGCATCTCGCCTCGGGCTACAACGAAGATTACCACATCTTCCAGACCACCAAGGAAGAGGATGTCATGCGCGCGATCCGCAAGGGTCTGCAGGGTGCGGGCATCCCCGTCGAGAATTCCAAGGGCGAAGCCTCTGCCGGGCAGGAAGAAATCAACGTCCGCTATGCCGAGGCGCTCGACATGGCCGACCGCCATTCGATCATCAAGAATGGCTGCAAGGAAATCGCCTGGTCGCGCGGCAAGGCCATCACCTTCCTCGCGAAGTGGAACTACAATGCGGCGGGCTCCTCCTCGCATATCCACCAGTCCCTCTGGAGCCTGGATGGCAAGCCGCTTTTTTATGACAAGGACGCCAAATACGGCATGTCCGAGCTGATGAAGCACTATGTGGCAGGCCTGCTCACCCATGCGAGCGAGATCACCTGCTTCCTGGCGCCCTACATCAACTCCTACAAGCGCTTCATGGCCGGCACCTTCGCGCCCACCAAGGCCGTCTGGTCCAAGGACAACCGCACGGCCGGCTACCGCCTTTGCGGCGAGGGCAGCAAGGGCATCCGCATCGAATGCCGCGTTGGCGGCTCCGATCTCAATCCCTACCTCGCCATGGCGGCGCTGCTGGCGGCCGGTATCGACGGGATCGAGAAGAAGATGGCGCTCGAGCCGCAGTTCGAGGGCGACGCCTATGGCGGCAAGGGGATTCGCGAAATCCCGCGCACGCTGCGCCACGCCACCGAGGAACTGCGCAATTCGGCCATGCTGCGCGCGGCCTTCGGTGACGACGTGGTCGATCACTATGTCCGCGCTGCCGAATGGGAGCAGGAAGAATATGACCGCCGCATCACCGACTGGGAGGTGGCGCGCGGCTTCGAGCGGGCGTAAGGTCCGCTTCGCGCCGCTTGCGGTCCCCGCAGGCGGCGAAGAGCAAGGCGGGCGGGCTTTTGCCGAGCCCCGGCCCGCCTCTAGCCGCCTGCGACCTTATGGAGCGGCCTTCCGGACCGGATTTCGGGCCCGGGACGCTTGCAAGCGCCCTCCGGCCGGATGATCAAGGCGGCAAACAGAATTCGATTGGAGCACGTGAGATGACCATGATTCAATGTATCTCCCCGGTGAATGGGGAAGTCTATGCCGAGCGCGAGGCCATGAGCTTCGAGGCTGCGAAGGCGGAAGTGGCCCGGGCGCGCAAAGCACAGAAGGCCTGGGCGCGTCGCCCGCTGGAAGAGCGCGTGCAGCTGGTGCTGAAGGGCGTTGCCCGCCTCAACGAAATGGTGGACGAGGTCGTGCCGGAGCTGGCCTGGCAGATGGGCCGTCCGGTGCGCTATGGCGGCGAATTCCGCGGCTTCAACGAGCGCTCCAACTATGTGGCCTCGATTGCCGCCGATTGCCTGAAGCCCTTCGTGGTGGAGGAAAGCGCCAGCTTCGAGCGCCGCATCGAGCGCGAGCCGCATGGCGTCGTCTTCGTCATCGCGCCCTGGAACTATCCCTACATGACCGCGATCAACACGATTGCGCCGGCGCTGATGGCGGGCAACACCGTCGTCATCAAGCATGCCGCGCAGACGCTGCTGGTCGGCGAGCGCATGGTCCGCGCCTTCGTGGAAGCGGGCGTTCCCGACGATGTCTTCGTCAATGTGTTCCTCACCCATGACGTCACCTCCGCGCTGATTGCGGACGGCAATTTCAACTTCATCAACTTCACCGGTTCGGTCGAGGGCGGTCGCGCCATCGAGCGTGCCGCTGCCGGCACCTTTGCGGGCATCGGCCTCGAGCTCGGCGGCAAGGATCCGGGCTATGTGATGGAGGACGCCAATCTCGACGCCGCCGTCGACACGCTGATGGATGGCGCCTTCTTCAATTCCGGACAGTGCTGCTGCGGCATCGAGCGCGTCTATGTGAACGAAAAGCTCTATGATGCCTTCGTGGAAAAGGCCGTGGCCTTCGTTTCGGCCTACAAGCTTGGCAATCCGCTGGAGCAGGAAACCACCCTCGGGCCGATGGCGAACAAGCGCTTTGCTGCAACCGTGCGCGCCCAGACGGCGGAAGCCATTGCCGCTGGCGCCAAGCCGCTCGTCGATGCCAAGCTCTTCCCGCAGGATGATGGCGGCGCCTATCTCGCCCCGCAGATCCTCGTCAATGTCGACCATTCCATGCGCGTGATGCGCGAGGAAAGCTTCGGCCCGGTCGTCGGCATCATGAAGGTGAAGAATGACGAGGAAGCGCTGTCGCTGATGAATGACAGCCCCTATGGCCTGACCGCCTCGCTCTGGACCAACGATCCGGCCCGTGCGGCCCGTATCGGTCGCGAGATCGAAACCGGCACCATCTTCATGAACCGCGCCGATTATCTCGATCCCGCGCTTTGCTGGACCGGCGTCAAGGAAACCGGCAAGGGCGGCTCGCTCTCGGTGCTGGGCTTCCAGAACCTCACCCGTCCGAAATCCTACCACCTCAAGAAGGCTCTCTGATGTCTATTTCTGCTAACTGGAGCTATCCGACCGCCGTCAAGCTCGGCGCCGGCCGGATCAAGGAACTGGCCGATGCCTGCAAGAGCCTCGGCATGAAGAAGCCGCTGCTCATCACCGACCGCGGCCTTGCCTCCATGCCGATCACGCAGGGCGCGCTCGACATTCTCGATGCCGCCGGCCTCGGCCGTGCGCTCTTTGCCGATGTCGACCCGAACCCGAACGAACTGAACCTCGAAGCCGGCATCAAGGCCTATCGCGATGGCGGCCATGACGGCGTCGTCGCGTTCGGCGGCGGCTCGGGCCTCGATCTCGGCAAGTGCGTGGCCTTCATGGTCGGCCAGAACCGCCCGGTCTGGGATTTCGAGGATATCGGCGACTGGTGGACCCGCGCCTCCGTCGAGGGCATCGCGCCGATCGTTGCCGTGCCGACCACGGCCGGCACCGGCTCGGAAGTGGGCCGCGCCTCGGTCATTACCAATTCCAAGACCCATGTGAAGAAGATTATCTTCCATCCGAAGTTCCTGCCGGGCGTCGTCATCGCCGATCCGGAACTGACGGTGGGCATGCCGAAGTTCATCACCGCCGGCACCGGCATGGATGCCTTCGCCCACTGCCTGGAAGCCTATTCCTCGCCCTTCTACCACCCGATGTCCCAGGGCATCGCACTTGAAGGCATGCGTCTGGTGAAAGAATACCTGCCGCGCGCCTATAAGGACGGCGGCGATATCGAAGCCCGCACCAACATGATGTCGGCTGCCGCCATGGGCGCGGTCGCCTTCCAGAAGGGCCTCGGCGCCATCCACGCGCTGTCGCACCCGATCGGCGCGGTCTACAACACCCATCATGGCACCACCAATGCGGTTGTCATGCCGATGGTGCTGAAGTTCAACCGGGCAGCCATCGAAGAGAAGATTGGCCGTGCGGCTGCCTATCTCGGCATTTCCGGCGGTTTCGACGGCTTCTACGACTATGTGCTGTCGCTGCGTGCCGAACTCGGCATCCCCGAGAACCTGACCGCCTTCGGCGTGGCCAAGGACCGGATCGACGAACTGGCCGCCATGGCGATTGAAGATCCGAGCGCAGGCGGCAATCCCGTTGCCATGACGCTGGAGAACACCAAGCAGCTTTTCCAAGATTGCTACTGAGCCTTCGAAGACTGTTCCCTTTTTTCAAGGCGGGCCTTCGGGCCCGCTTTTTTGTGCCTGAAAAGGAAATACTATAATTATAGTCTTATAAAGTGATTATCCCCCCTTAGGGTTTCGTTAACCATAATTGGTAAGACTGCGTTTACCAGCACCAAATGGGGGGGTGCATCGGGAGCGATGACCCGGCTCCAGGCGGATATTCAGGGGTTACATATCCATGGCAATCATATCACTGGCGAATGCCAAGGGTGGCGCAGGCAAGACGACGGCCGCTCTCATTCTCGCCACCGAACTTGCCCGTCAGGGCAATCGCGTCGTCATTCTGGACGCCGATCCGCAGCGCTGGATCACGACCTGGGCGGAATTGACGGGGCCGATCCCGAATGTGACGGTCATTTCCGAAGTCACACCGGCCTCGCTGCCCTATCACATCCTCGACCTGAAATCGAAAACCGATCACTTCGTCATCGATCTCGCCGGCGCCCGGGACGCGCTGGTGACGACGGCTCTCGGCGTATCGGATCAGGTGCTCATTCCGGTTCAGGGATGTGCGATGGATGCGCGCGGCGCGGCCCAGATCCTCGATCTCATCCGGCTGCTCGAAGAAAAGGCCCGGGTATCGATCCAGCATTCGGTCGTGCTGACGCGTGTCAGCGCCATGGTCACCACCCGGGGACTGCAAACGATCAAGGGGCTTCTCGCCTCGCGTGGCGTGCATGTGCTCAATACCATGATCGCCGAACGCACCGCCTATCGAGACATTTTCGATTGCGGCGGCACGCTCTACACCATGGACCCGCAGCGCATCAGCAATCTCGACCGGGCGCAGGAAAATGCCCAGGCGCTGGCAGCCGAGGTGATGAGCCTGCTGCCTGCCCGCATCGTCGGCTCGCCCAAATCCAGAACCTTCTTCCGCATGGCCGCCAAGGCGGCCTGAACGGGGAGGCGTGAAGCGGCACTCGGACCGGAAGGGGGGCTTTCCGGTCCGAATGTCCATTTTGACTGGAGATGAACTTAGTTATTTAACATGTGAAGTGGTTGATCTCGGTCAAGGAAAGCGCCGGTCGGCCCGGCTAGCCTTCTCTCCATCGAAGAGGAGGATCCCCGATGAGCAACTTGAAACTTGCAGCCAAGATCACCCATGTCCCGTCCATGTTCATTTCCGAGCAGCCCGGACCGAATTTCGGTTGCCGGACGGCGGCCATCGAGGGGTTGAAGGAGATCGGCCGGCGCTGCGATGCGCTGGGTGTCGATACGATCGTGGTTTTCGATACGCACTGGCTGGTGAACACGGCCTATCACATCAATTCGCGGGCGCGGTACAAGGGCATCTATACCAGCAACGAGTTCCCGCATTTCATCCAGAACCTCGAATATGATTATCGCGGCGCCCCGGAGCTCGGCGACGACATTGCCCGCCGTGCCGCCGAAAAGGGCGTTCGCATGCTCTCCCACCATGTGGATACGCTGGAAGTGGAATATGGCACGCTTGTGCCGATGCGCTACATCAATGCGGATGCGCGGTTCCGGGTTCTCTCCATCGCCGCCTGGTGCCCCTGGCATGAAATGGAAGACAGCGCCCGCATCGGCGCTTCGGTGCGGGAAGCCATCGAGGCAGGCGATCACAAGGTGGCGATCCTCGCCTCCGGTTCGCTCTCCCACCGGATCCACGACAACAACGAGGCGGTGGCGGGCATCCACACCATTTCGGATGAATTCTACAAGCAGGTGGACCTGCGGGTGCTCGACCTGTGGAAGGAAGGGCAGAACAAGGAATTCGTCTCCATGCTGCCGCTCTATTCCAAGGTCTGCCATGGCGAGGGCTTCATGCATGACACGGCCATGCTGTTCGGCGCATTGGGATGGGACGGCTATGCCGGGAAGGCGGAAATCCTGACCGATTACTTCACCTCGTCCGGCACGGGCCAGGTGAATGCGGTCTTCCCGCTCGCAGCCTGAGGTCCCCTCCGAGGGAGTGGGCCCGGGTTTTCCCGGGCCTCAGTCGACAAATTCCACGGTGACGCCGGGCTTCAGCATCTTGCCGAGCTCGGTCGCATCCCAGTTGGTCAGGCGAATGCAGCCATGGCTCTGGGTCTTGCCGATCTTCGAGGGTTCGGGCGTGCCGTGAATGCCGTAGGTCGGCTTCGAAAGCGCGATCCATACGGTACCGACCGGGCCGTTCGGGCCGGGCGGAATGTTCAGGACCTTGTTGTTGTTGCCCTGCTGGAAATTGATCTTCGGATTATAGGTATAGCCCGGATTGAAGGCGATGCGCTGCACTTCCACCGTGCCGGACGGGGAGGGCGTATCGGCCGAGCCGATGGAGGCGGGATAGGCGGCGATGAGCTGGCCGTTTTCCCCATAGGCAAAGACCTGCTTGCGGGCCTTGTCGGCCAGAATCCGCGTGACGGCACCGGTCTTCGGTGCGCCCGGATTGACCACCTTGACCGTCGTGCCGGGCACGGTGAAATCCACGCCCGGATTGATTTCCTTCAGGTAATTCTCGTCCATATGGAAACGCTCGGCGAGCATTTCCGTGACCGAGGTATAGTTGAGCCCCGGCAGCAGCGCTTTCTGGGAATAATCTTCCGGAATGGCGGCGACATAAGGACCGGCAGCATCGGCCGGCGTGATCGTATAGGTGGTGAAGGGCAGGCCGCCGGAAAGGCGCAACCGCTCCAGAATATCGTCCATGTTGTTGGGATCGAGCGTCTCGCCGTTCACCTGTTCCCAGGCGGCGAGCGCCTTGGCCACATTCGATCCGTTCTTGCCGTCGATCACGCCCGGCGAGGAACCGCCACGATCGAGCAGCACCTGAAGGGCGGCAATTTCCGCCTTGTTCTTGCTGGTGATCGGGGCCGAGGAAACGGGGGGGATGTCGAGGCCCGTCGTGCTCGGGTCGATGCGGCTGCTGTCATTGGGAAGGGCGGCCAGATCATCGCCCGGCGCGCCAGGATCGGGAAGCGGCTGGCCGTCGAGCGGCGCACGGGTGACGGCCTCCGGAATGGAGCCGGTGGAGAAATCCGGATCGTCGGGATAGGCGGCTGCCTGGTCGCTCGAGCTGCCGGCCCCGTCGACACCGGGCAGGTCCCCGTTGAAATACCGGTCCGCCGGCACCTCGATCGCGACGAGATTGCCGTAATTGTCGACCAGCACGCGCTGGCCGGCACGATTATAGCGCACGCGCACCTCGTCGGGTGCCGGCACGTAATCGAGAAGCGAGCCGTCCGGCGACATCAGCACCACATCGCCGCGGGCATAGGCTTCCTGGGCGCGCAGCACGGGCGCGTGAAGCAGGGCAGTGCTTCCGACAAGGGCAATCAGCAGACTGTTACGGGCGCGACTCATCACGGGTCTTTCCACATTCACGGTTCATTAACGTAAGACACAGCAAATTCGACGCTAATATGGTAATCATGAAAACTTGGTTTACAAACTTTTAATACCGGCCATGCGCACAGCGAATTGGTGTGAAATAGCATGGTTTTGTAGGCTCTGGGTTGTCTCACCGAGCCGGAAGAGCGAGGGGCAGGGGGAGCGGTAACATGACCGGAAAAGCCGAGGCGGCAGCCTCCTTCGACCTGGAGCGGTTCCTGCCATTCCGCATGCAGCGGCTGACCGGCCTGCTGACGGCGGATTTCTTTGCGGCCGGCGGGGGACGGGGCACGCTCGGCTGGACCGAATGGTACATTCTTTCGGTTCTGGCGCAGCAGGCGAACCAGACCGCAACCGACATCCACATGCGCTCGGGTCTTGGCAAGACAGCGATCAGCCGCGCGGTTGCCTCGCTTGAGGAAAACGGCTTTCTGCGGCGGGAACGGGATGCGGAGGATCGCCGGGTCGAACGTCTGGCCATCAGCCCGGCCGGGGAGGCGGAGCAGGCGGCGCTCGCCCGAGCGGCGGAAGCCTATGCGGCCCGTTTGCTCGCGCTCTGCAGCGCGGAGGATCTTTACCGGCTCACCCGGCTTCTCGGCATCATCGAGGAAAATCTGGTTGCCGGGCGCACGCTCGGCTGAACGCATACGCAGGGAGAGGGGCTCCATGACATCGGTTATCCGGATTGGCGGGGCAAATGGCCCGGTCCTGGAACTCGATCCGGGCTCGGTGCTCGATCTCCGCCGTGTCCATGCGGGCGGCGCCGACTGGTCCC
This sequence comes from uncultured Rhizobium sp., assembly GCA_945952415.1. Lineage (GTDB taxonomy): Bacteria > Pseudomonadota > Alphaproteobacteria > Rhizobiales > Rhizobiaceae > Gellertiella. Next base: position 18,635 of record CAMFIF010000023.1, read on the forward strand.
CCGGTCTTGAAATCGTCGATGATGGCGATCCGCGCATCTGGCATTCCCTCCAGGGTTTTCTCTTCACCTGCGGGCCCGACCACATTCGCCATCCCGCCGACTTTGAAAACGGCGGTGGCCGCTTTCCGATCCATGGTTCGGCGGCGGGCCAGCCGGTTTCCGCGCTGGAATATGGCGAGGATCATGCCCGCGCGCTCATTCCCCTGACACTGGTCGAGGGGGGAGAGGCGCTCATCGAGCGCAGCTGGAGGATCGATCCCGATGGCTGGGTGCATCTTCACGACCGGGTCACCAATTCCGGCGGGCGCCCCTTTGGAGCGATGACCATGTATCACATGAATGTCGCGGGTCGCCTTCTTGGCCCCGAAACCCGGCTCACGGGGGCGATGTTCGACGGCGGCGGCATGGCCTGGAGTTTCTTCGACGATCCCGGCGGCGTCTTCTGCGTGCCCGCAGCACCACAGGCGGATGTAGATGGCATGGTCCATGTCCAGCTCGGGCCGGTCGGGGCGGCGGATGGTCTCAGCCTTCATCTTCGCTTCGATGCGAGGGCGCTGCCCTATCTGCAAATGTGGCGCGCCCGGCGGCCGGGGGTGAATGTGCTGGGAATCGAGCCCTGTACCCATGACTGGAAAAGCCGGGAAAGCCTTCGACAATCGGGGGCGCTTGCCGATCTCGCCCCGGGCGGGACACGCGAATTCTCGCTCGCCTTCCGCTTTTCCGGGTAGAGCCCGGCGCCTCACGTTGACGCCTTCCTGCCGCGCCTTTAGATGGTAGCACCATTCCAGAAGCGGAGGATGACAGCATGGATATCCGGCCTATCGATTCAGAATATTCTGTCAGCGGGCAGATCACGGTCGAGGATCTGGACGCCATCAAGGCTGCCGGTTTCAAGTCGATCGTTTGCCACCGGCCCGATCACGAACAGCCGGACCAGCCGGAATTTTCCGCCATCGCCGCGCGGGCGGAAGAGCTGGGCCTTGCCATTACCCATATTCCGGTCGGCCCCATGGGCGTGACGGCCGATGCGGTGCGCGCCATGGTGGATGCGCTCGACTCGATGGAGCGTCCGGTTCTCGGCTATTGCCGGTCCGGCGCGCGTTCGACGGCGATCTACCAGCAGACCGCCCATATCCGGAACTGATCTTACCCAAAGCCCCCGAAGGAGCATTTCATGACCATCAAGCGTATCGAAAACGGCAAGCGGATGAGCCAGGCCGTGATCCACGGCAACACCGTCTACCTGGCAGGCCAGGTGGGTGAAGGCGCGACCGTTGCCGACCAGTGCCGCTCGGCGCTGGCCGAAGTCGATCGCCTGCTCGCCGCCGCAGGCACCGACAAGTCGAAGATCCTGCAGACGATCATCTATCTCTCCGACATGTCCACCTTCGGCGAAATGAATGCCGTATGGGAAGCCTGGGTCGATCCGAACAACACGCCGGCCCGCGCCACCTCGCAGGCAGCGCTCGCCACCCCGGACTACAAGGTGGAATTCATCGTGACGGCGGCGCTCTGAGCTGCAAGGCCCGTTGAAATGAAAACGCCCGGTTCTGCCGGGCGTTTTTTTTGTCTCGCTTCCTTAGCGCTTGAGGCTGCCGAGGATGCCGCGTACCAGCGCGCGGCCAACGGAGGAGGCGACGGAGCGGGCGACGCTCTTCATCGCGGCCTCCACCACGGTTTCCCGCTGGTAGCCGGAGCGGGGGCGCGGTTCCTGTTCTTCCTTCTCCGGCTTGTCGCCGAAGCCCGGAAGTGTCCAACGGTTTGCGGCATTGTCGTTGCCGCCGGCGGCCGGGGGCTCTGCCTCGGGTTTCGGCTGGGCGGGGGCGTTCTTCGCCGCGCGCGCCAGCAGGATCTCATAGGCGGATTCCCGGTCTTCATCGACGTCATACTGGTTGGCGACGGGGCTGACCTGCATGACCCGCTGGCGCTCCTCGTCGGTGATCGGCCCGAGCCGCGAGGCGGGCGGGCGGATGAGGGTGCGCTCGACGATGGAAGGCACGCCCTTCTCCTCCAGCATGGAGACCAGCGCCTCGCCTGTGCCGAGCGCGGTGATCGCGGTTGCGCAGTCGAAAGCGGGGTTGGGACGGAAGGTCTCGGCGGCGGTCTTCACCGCCCGCTGCTCGCGTGGGGTATAGGCGCGCAGCGCATGCTGCACCCGGTTGCCGAGCTGGGCCAGCACGGTTTCCGGCACGTCCATGGGGTTCTGGGTGACGAAATAGACGCCGACGCCCTTGGAGCGGATGAGGCGCACGACCTGCTCCACCCGCTGGATCAGCACCGGCGGGGCATCGTTGAAGAGCAGATGCGCCTCGTCGAAGAAGAAGACCAGCTTCGGCTTGTCGAGATCGCCCACTTCCGGCAGGTCTTCGAAGAGTTCGGAGAGCAGCCAGAGCAGGAAGGTGGCGTAAAGCCTTGGGTTCATCATCAGCTTTTCGGCGGCGAGCACCGAAATCGCGCCGCGGCCGTCATTGGTTACCCGCATCATGTCGGAAATCTTCAGCGCCGGCTCGCCGAAGAAATGGGCCGCCCCCTGCTGTTCGAGCACGAGAAGCGCCCTTTGCAGCGAGCCGACCGATGCCTTGCTGACCAGGCCGAACTGGGCGGAGATCTCCTCGGCATTCTCGGCCATGTAATTCAGGAGCGCCTGGAGATCCTTGAGATCGAGCAGCGCCAGACCGCCCTGATCGGCGATCTTGAAGGCGATGTTGAGCACGCCTTCCTGCGCCTCGGAGGCATTCATCAGCCGGGCGAGGAGCAGGGGGCCCATTTCGGCAATGGTGGTGCGGACGCGGTGGCCCTTTTCGCCGTAGATATCCCAGAAGATCACCGGAAACTGTTCGAAACCATAGGGATCGAGCCCGATCTGCTGGGCGCGCTTCAGAAGGAAGTCCTTCTCCACGCCCATCTGCGAGATGCCGGCGAGATCGCCCTTGATATCCGCGCAGAAGACCGGCACGCCGGCATCGGAAAAGCCCTCGGCGAGAACCTGCAGCGTCACCGTCTTGCCGGTGCCGGTTGCGCCGGTCACCAGCCCGTGTCGGTTGCCGTAGCGCAGGTCCAGATATTCCGGCTTGTTGTTGGTGTCGTCAGGGTTGCGGCTCGTGCCGACATAGATTTTCCCGTCCTGAAGCAGCACCGTCATGTCTCCCTTGTATCGTGGCGGGCAATCGAACCGTCCCGCTTCTTCACCGAAGGTTATAGAAAAGCCGCGCGGTGAGGCAAGCGCCGAGGTGGCTTCGCGCCGCATTAGATATCATTGACACTGATCCTGAGTCGCCCTCACCCTCGATGCAGGATTAAGGGTCCGGACGGGTTGAGTTTCGCCACAGGCTCCTTTACCTTCACGTCAACGTAATGGTTCAGCTTCGGGAGATTATGAGATGAACGAACTCGTCACACAGGTTGCCGACCGCGTGGGCATCGATCCTGCGACCGCCGAAAAGGCGATCGGCATGATGCTTGCCTTCCTTCAGAAGGAAGGGGACAGCGATGCGGTGGCGCGCATGATCGCGGCCATTCCGGGCGCTGCGGATCTGGCGGCCAATGCATCGGGCGGCGGCGGTGGCCTGCTGGGCGGCCTGATGAGCGCGATGGGCGGCGGGGTGATGGCGCTCGGCCAGCAGCTCATGTCCCAGGGCCTCGGCATGGGCGAGATCACCGGCCTTGCCCGCGAAACCATGGCCGTGGCGCGCGAACATGCCGGCGCCGATGTGGTGGACCAGGTGGTCGCTTCGGTTCCGGGGCTCGGCCAGTTCGTCTGATCGCCCCCGTCTTCTTTGCATCGTGAAAGCCCCGCCTGCGGCGGGGCTTTCCTTTTTCCATCAGGCGCGTTTGCGCGCTACGAGGAACAGCCGCGGCATGGAAAAGGCCACGCTGCCATCGGCAAGCGGCGGATAGGCGCGGGCAACCGCAACCTGATAGGCGGCGCGATAGGCGCTGGCGGCTTCCGGGCCCAGGGTCTCCTCGATGCGGGCAATCCAGGGCCTGAGGCCAGCGCCCGAAACGAATTCCACGATACCGGCCGCATCGGCCAGACGGTGGAAGTAAGCGGTTCTCCACACGGTGACATCGAGACCCGCCGCGCCCAGACGGTCCATATAAGTGGCTGGCGACGGGAGCGGTTCTCTCCTCGGCATGCCCTCCGCAAAGGCTGCCGCCCAGGGACCCTCTGCCGCCACATCCGCCATCAGCCGGTGGCTCGGTTCGTCGAGATTGTCAGGCATCTGCAGCGCCAGCGCACCCCCGGCGACAAGGAATCCCGCAAGGCGCTTCAGAACCGGCAGATGATCGGGCACCCAATGGAAGACCGCATTGGAAAGGAAGAGATCGATCGGCTCCTCCGGCTCGAAACGGGTGACGTCCTGGCGGTCTATCGCGATGCCCGGCAGGCGCTTGCGGGCCGCGTCCACCATGGCGGCATCGCTGTCGAAGGCGCGGATATGGGCCGTCGGAAAGCGTCTGATCAGTGCTTCGGTGGAATTGCCCGGTCCGCAGCCGGCATCGACCACGTTGCGGGGGTCGAGATCGTCGAGACCGTTCAGCAGATCCCGCAAAGGCCGGTTTCGCTCGGCTTCGAAGCGCCGGTACTGATCGGGGTCCCAGGCCATGGTCAGGTCTCCTTGAGGGTCGAAAGGCCGGTGAGCGAGGGGAGAATGTGGCGCGGAGCGAGATCGGGATATTCGAGCGGCGTGCCCGCGCGATTGATCCAGACCGTGCGGAAGCCGAAGGCGGTGGCCCCGGCAATGTCCCAGCCGTTCGAGGACTGGAAGGACACGTTCTCCGGGGCGACGGCGAAGCGGTCGAGCACCAGGGCGTAGGTTTCGGGCACGGTCTTGAAGCGTTGCAGGCCATCGACCGACAGGATGGCATCGAGGCAGGTTTCCAGCCCCGCCGCCTCCACCGCCTGGTGGAGCATGGTCTCGGTGCCGTTCGAGAGGATGGCCGTCGCGTGGCCCTGGCTGCGGATCGCCTCCAGTTCGCCTTTCGCTTCCGGATAGGCATCCAGCCGGCGATAGGCATCGAGTAGGGCAGGGCGCGCCGCCCGGTCGGCTTCGGGGAAGCGGGAAAAGCAATAGTCCAGCGCCTCCTCGGTGAGGTTCCAGAAATCGCGGTAACGGCCGGAAAGGGTGCGCACCCAGCTATATTCCAGCTGCTTGTTGCGCCAGAGCGCCGAGAAGGCCGACAGGTCGGCGCCCAGCCGGTCACCGAGACGGAAGACCGCTGCATGGACATCGAAGAGCGTGCCATAGGCATCGAAGACAAAGACGCGCAATGGGTGACCGGTCATGCTTCTTCCCCTTCCTCACCGCGCCGAGCATAAAGGCAGGGCGCGGGAGGGCAAGGGCCAAGCACGTGCCTTTGCGTTTCCACCGCGCCTTCAGGCCAGCACGGAAGCCAGGGGCGTCGCCTCGCGGGTCTTCAGCATGTGATTTTCGGCGATACGCCAGGTGATTTCATCGAGCGCTGCCTCGTTTTCCGAGATGATCCGCTCGCCATCCGCCATCAGAGCCGCGATGTTGCGGGGCGTGAGATCATCGACCGCCACGCTGCCGGCGGAGAGCGCACCATTCAGCCGGTAATAGTTCAGCATGCCCCGGTTCTGGGCCGTCAGGCGGGTCGAGATGCCGTCGAAGCTGGTCATGTCCCGGTTGATGAGGCTGTTCAGCATCTGCGCCGCCGGGCATTCGAGCTGGTGGGCAACGCTGACCAGCTGGGGGGTGACCGAGGCCAGGTCCTGGCCGTGATTGCCGGCATTCAGCGCATCGAAATAGGGAAGCGGCCGGCGGTCGAGCCCGGCACCGAGCGATATGACCATAACCTGGGAGCCCGGCCGCGTCCAGCGGATGCGGCTCGCCTCGGCATAGGCGCAGAGCGTGGGGTCGGAGGCCATGGCGCCGCCGGTGAAGAAGGGCAGCAGCGGCGTGCCGCGCGGGCGGCTTTTTGCCAGATTTTCCACCATGGCGGGTGCGAAAATCTCCGGCATGGCGCAGGTGCCGCGCAGACCCTGCCACACGTAGAAATTGGAGAAGCCGCCTTCCAGATTGGAGAACACCACGGCGCGGCGATTCAGCATGTCATAGGCGGGAATGAGAATGCCCGATTTCGCCGCGGCAAAGGTGGTGGTCTCCCCGAATCGCAGCTTCAGGTTCTCCTCGAAGGCATTGGCGCTATAGGGCCCGTTGCCCGCTGCCGGCATGCGGCTGCGGTCGAAGACGAAATCATGGTGGAAGCGCAGCATTTCCAGGATCTCGTCGGCAGTGCTTTCCGCGTGATCCGCCGCATAGGGCTTGGAGAAGCACAGGCCCGCGGCCATGACGGCGGCGAGACCCGTTCCCGCAAAGAGATCCACATAGGAGTTCAGCGGTTCGGTGCAGCCCGCACGGTGAAGGCGTTTCTCGAGTTCCCTCAGCAAAAGGGCCGAAATGATGGAGCGAATGCCGCCATTATCGAGAGACAGGATGACCTTCATGCGATTTGATATCCCTTCTAACGGTTTTTCGTGATAAAATTCTTACCCTCTAAATTATCAAACATGGGATAGGGTGCACAAGGGGGCATCCGGTTAACATACTTAAAATTTTGTGATCACCGAAATTCCCGTATCGGTTGATCGGTCCAGCGTGGTCAGCAGGGGGACGGCCTCTTCCAGGCTGACTTCCCGGCCGATCAGCCGGGAGGGCGACAGACGCCCGCCGGTGATCATGGCCAGCATGTCCTCATAGCGCCAGGCCTGCATGCCGTGGCTGCCATAGATTTCCAGTTCATGGGCGATGACCTGGCCCATGGGAATGGCGGGTGCGGCATGGTGGCCCAGCATCAGTCCAACCTGCACATGGCGACCGCGGCGGCGCAGGTTCCGGATGGAATTGCAGCAGGTGGCCGTATGGCCGAGCGCATCAAGCGAGACATGGGCGCCACCGCCCGTGACCTCGCGCACCGCCTCCACCACATCCGCTGCGGTGGCGCCATTGATGGTCACGGTGGCGCCTGCCTCGCGGGCGCGCTCCAGCTTGTCGTCGGCAATGTCGATCGCCACCACATTGGCGCCGAGTGCCGAGGCGATCATGATGGCGGAAAGCCCGACCCCGCCCGAACCGTGAACCGCCACCCATTCGCCGCCCTTCACGCGTGCCTGATCGGCCACCGCCCGGAAGGCGGTCGCAAAGCGGCAGCCAAGGCTTGCGGCGGTGGCATAATCGATCTCGTCCGGCAGGCGCACCAGATTGGTATCCGCATAGGCAATCGCCACATATTCGGCGAAGGAGCCCCAGTGGGTGAAGCCCGGCTGGAACTGGTCCGGGCAGACCTGATGGTTGCCGGAATGGCATTCGCTGCAGCGCCCGCAGCCGGAAACGAAGGGCACGGTCACCCGGTCGCCCAGCCGGTAGCGCATGACATTCTTGCCCTTGGCGACGATGCGGCCGGCCAGCTCGTGGCCGGGTACATGGGGCAGGGTGATATCGGGATCATGCCCCATCCAGCCGTGCCAGTCGGACCGGCAAAGCCCGGTCGCCTCCACCTTGATCACCACGCCATCGTCCGTGGGCTCCGGGTCCGGAAGGATGCGGATCTCGGGGGTCTGGCCGAAGGCCTCGTAATACATGGCTTTCATGGTCGCTTCCTCTGCTTGCTCGGCTGAGATTGGCATGGGCCTCTTGTCGCTTGAAGCGTCAGGCCTGCCATTTCCTGTCGCAAAGGGAACAGCCCGTCGCGGCTCTGCCGGCGCGCCGATTGGCTAGCGGGCGATCTTCAGGAGATCGGGGCCGAGTTCGCTCCCCACCTCCGCCTTTTGCGTCTGCTTGTCGTAGACGCAGATATGGGAGGCGGTGCCACCCGCCTTCAGCTTGCCGGTGACGATGGCAAGGCCGAAGCGTTCGCTGCCATAGGGATCGACGATGACGCGGGGCTTCACATAGGTGCCGGTGACGGCCGCCTTGCAGGCCTTTTCGACATTCCTGGCGAAATCGGCCCAGGCGCCGTCGGAAGAGGCAAGGGCCGGAGTGGTGGCGCAGGCGGCGAGGCCGAGAAGGGCAAGGCCTGCGGCCTTCAGCGATGGGGAGAATGGCATGGCTTTTCCTTTTGGTCGATGGTCAGGTGATGAAATGGATGCGCCGCCTATCAGGTCACGGGGCCTGGACAGCGTCAAGCACACCGGACAGGAAGCGTTGCCCGTGGAAAGCGTGACGCGCAATACCGGGATTTTGACGTTTGGAAGGTTGCCTCCCAGCCGTTCCGCACCTATGTTCCGGCATCGCAAGATGCCTCTTTAACGCATCCCGTTGCCAAAGGAGAAAACCATGGCCTTCGAATTGCCCGAACTTCCCTATGATTACGATGCGCTCGCTCCCTTCATGTCGCGCGAGACCCTCGAATATCACCACGACAAGCACCACAAGGCTTACGTGGACAATGGCAACAAGCTTGCTGCGGAAGCCGGAATGGACGGTCTGTCGCTCGAGGAGATCGTGAAGCAGTCCTATGGCAAGAATGCCGGTCTCTTCAACAATGCGGGCCAGCACTACAACCACATCCACTTCTGGAAGTGGATGAAGAAGGGCGGCGGCGGCAACAAGCTGCCGGGCAAGCTGGAAGCGGCAATCAATTCCGATCTCGGCGGCTTTGACAAGTTCCGCGCCGATTTCATCGCTGCCGGTACGACCCAGTTCGGCTCCGGCTGGGCCTGGCTGTCCGTCAAGAACGGCAAGCTCGAAATCTCCAAGACCCCGAACGGCGAAAACCCGCTGGTCCACGGCGCCTCGCCGATCCTCGGCGTCGATGTCTGGGAGCATTCCTACTATATCGATTACCGCAATGCCCGCCCGAAATATCTGGAAGCCTTCGTCGACAGCCTGATCAACTGGGATTACGTGCTGGAAATGTACGAAGCCGCTGCCAAGTAAGCGCAGCGTCGCGAGAAACGGACAAGGACCGGCGGCCTCGGCTGCCGGTTTTTTTATGGGGGGTGGCGGCCAGGTGCCGGTAAATCGCCCGTTATAGAGAATGCGCAGGATGACGATCTTTTCGTCCAGCACCTGGAAGGCAATCGTTGCCTGCCGTCTGTAGCCCACGATGCGCAGGCCGGCTGCCAGATCTGGCCGCTGCATGCCGCGTTCCGGGAAAAGCGTGAAATCGGAGCAATAACGGACAAGCTGCTCAACCAGCCTGAAGGCCGTTTTGCTGCCGGCCCGGCTTGCGACGAAGTCGTGGATCGTTATTAGATCGTCTTCAGCGGCCGGATCGAAAATGACGGCTCGCTGTTCAGGGTTTTGCGGTGCCATGTGCCATGATGGAAAAAGTGCTGGAATATGTTGCGCGAGATGCAAATATATCCTTAGAGGATTAGCCATGTCTAAATTCATCATCGCTTCAGAGGAAAAACACCCCGTGGCGGCGGATTACGCGGATGCGCCGGGACCGCAATTTGGCGGGATAACGACGGAGAACTGGCTGAAGGATGAGGTCCTTCCCGTGATCGAGGCGCGCAGGGTCGACCCCGGCCGCGGGCGAACGCCCGAGCAGGTTCTCGAGCGCCTTTCTCTCCATACCAGGGAGGCGGCCGAGCTTCGGCGCTAAGTGCCTTTACGGCCCCACCCATCAACCCCGCGCATAGCAATCATGAAATCATTTCATCCTTGCTCGCCTGTTGTTCGTTCACGTTTTGTGCCAGAACGGATTCTCCAAGGGAGCGAGGGCATCCATCATGAGTTACGCGGCCAATCTGTGGCTATTCTTCGTCCTGCTGTTCGGGATCATCATCGTCCCCGGTATGGATTCCCTCTTCGTGCTTGCCAACGGGCTCAATGGCGGGCGGCGGGCCGGCATGGCGGCGGTGGCCGGGATCGTCCTGGGCGGGGTCTTTCATTCCGTCTATGGTGTCTTCGGTGCCGGGCTGATCGCGGCGCGGCTGCCTATGGTCTATATCCTGATGCTCATCGGGGGCGGGGGCTACATGCTCTATATCGGCTATACGCTGATCCGCAGCTCGATCCGCATCGACCATGTGCCGGACGCGCTGGTGACGCGGCGCGGCTGGTTGGCGATCTTCCGGCAGGGCATGGTCACGTGCCTCCTCAATCCCAAGGCCTATCTCTTCACCCTGGCGGTGTTCCCGCAATATATCCGGCCGGATTACGGGCCGCTCTGGCGGCAGGCTGTGGTGATGGGGCTGATGGTGGCCGGCACGCAGTTCGGTGTGTATGGCGCGCTGGCGGTGGCGGCGGGAAAGGCACGGTCCCTTCTCCTGGGAAAGCCCCAGGCCACGGTCTGGACCGGGCGTATTGCCGGCGGCGTCCTGATCGTGGTCACGCTCCTGACCTTGTGGAATGGCCTGAGCGGTCACCTTTAAGGCGGAATTCTCCATCTGCGGCGCGGGCGAGGTTGACAATCATGCCGAAGCCAATAGCGTTCACCGCCTTTCCAGAGGAACGATTTTCATGAGCCCTTCCGTACCGCAGCGCCGCTCGCCGGCCTTCATCTTCATTTTCCTCACCGTGCTTCTCGACATGCTGTCGATCGGCATCATCATCCCCGTGCTGCCGAAGCTGATCCTTCATTTCACCGGCGGCGAGTTCAAGCGCGCGGCGGAAATGCTGGGCATCTTCATGTCCGTATGGGCGCTCATGCAATTCATCGCCTCGCCGGTCATCGGGGCGCTGTCGGATCGGTTCGGCCGGCGACCGGTGATCCTCGCTTCCAATCTCGGGCTCGGGCTCGATTATCTGCTGATGGCGCTTGCGCCGGCGCTCTGGGTACTCTTTGTCGGGCGCGTGCTGGCGGGCATCTTCTCCGCGACGGTTTCGGCGGCGCAGGCCTATATCGCCGATATCACCGCGCCAGAGAAGCGTGCCGGCGCCTTCGGCATGCTGGGCGCCGCCTTCGGCCTCGGCTTCGTGCTCGGCCCGGCGGTGGGCGGCATCCTCGGCCATTATGATCTTCGGCTGCCCTTCTTTGCCGCCGCCGGGATGAGCCTCGCCAATTTCCTCTACGGCTTTTTCGTCCTGCCGGAATCGCTGAAGCCCGAGCTTCGGGCGCCCTTCCGCCTGCGCTCGGTCAATCCCGCCACCACGCTCTCGCTTCTGCGACGGACGCCGGAGCTGAGGCGGCTCGGCGTGATCACCTTTCTGCTGATGCTGGCCCATCAGGTGCTGCCGGCCTGCGCCGTGCTTTACATGGGGCTTCGCTATGGCTGGCAGGAGCGGGAAGTGGGGTTCCTGCTCGCCGGCGTCGGCGTGGCGGGCATGATCGTCCAGGGCGGGCTCGTGCGCCCCGTCGTCAAGGCGCTCGGGGAAAAGCGGGCGATGATCCTCGGGCTCGCGGCGGGTGCGGCGGGCTTTGCGCTCTATGGCTGGGCGCCGACGGGCGTGTTCTTCATGGTCGGCGTGCCGGTCATGGCACTCTGGGGCTTTGCCCAGCCCTCCGTCACCGCGCTGATGACGCGGGAAGTCTCGCCTGAGGAGCAGGGCCGTCTCCAGGGGGCGAGCGCCAGCATTGGCGGGCTCTCCGGCATGGTGGGCCCCTGGGTCTTCGCCTATTGCTTTGCCTATGCGGTCGATCCGCAGAATGGTCTGAACCTGCCGGGTCTGCCCTTCTATCTGGCGACGGCGCTGATGCTGATCGGCCTCTTCGCCGCGCTTGGCGTCAGGGCCGCGGCGGGCCCGGGATCGCGCCTCGCCCCGCAGGGAACGGCGGCCGAATGAGCGGTCACGAAGGCGTGAGGCCGCCATGCCCTCACGCCTTCGTGACTTCAAGGCCGGAGCGAAGCTTGCCATCATGCTCGCCGTAACGAAGGACGGGCGGAGATGGATTCGCCCGGGCCGACCGAGGAGAGGACCCCATGAAACTGAAAACCGTTATGGCCGCTGCCATTGCCCTGAACATGGTCGGCGTTGCCGCCGCCAGCGCCGCCGAACCGCAGGAAGTGCGCAAGGAGATGATGGAAAAGATCGGCAAGGCCATGGGCGGCCTCGTCGGCATCGTCAAGGGCAAGACGGCCTATGACGCCGCGGTCGTGAAGACCTCGCTGACGACGATTTCCGAAACGATCAAGGGTTTCCCGGACCAGTTCCCCAAGGGATCCGAGACCGGCCACAAGACCGAGGCTTCCCCGAAGATCTGGGAAAACTTCGATGACTTCAAGGCGAAGGCCGCCAAGCTCGGCTCCGATGCGGATACGCTGCTTGCCGCACTTCCGGCCGATCAGGCCGCCGTGGGTGCTGCCGTCAAGACGCTCGGCGCCGATTGCGGGGCCTGTCACGAGACCTATCGCCTGAAGGATTGAGGACCCGTCCGGGAGGATGGATGCCGGCCCCCCGTGGGCCGGCTTTTCGGCGTGAAAGGGAGAGCCATGGCTTCGCTTCTTGGAAAACTGGCGCTGGCGGGCATTGCCGCGGCTGCTACGGGACTGGGGATCTTCCTGCTCGTCACGGAGCCGAAGCCTGTACCGGAAACGATCTTTGCCGATCTCGGCGCGCCCGATATGGCGAATGGCGAACATATTTTCTGGGCAGGCGGCTGCGTAAGCTGCCATGCGCCGAAGGGCGCTTCCGACAAGGGCGATCTGACGCTGTCGGGCGGCGCCCCGCTTTCGACCCCTTTCGGAACCTTTTACCCGCCCAATATCTCTCCCGACGAAAAGGCCGGTATCGGCGGCTGGACGCTTGCCCAGTTCGGCAATGCCATGCTTCGCGGGATCGATGACGAAGGGCATCACCTTTATCCCTCCTTTCCCTATGGCTCCTACAGCCGCATGAAGCCCGCGGATATCCGCGATCTCTTCGCCTATCTGAAGACGCTGCCGAAAAGCAGTGCGGAGGCGCCCGACCATGCGCTTTCCTTCCCCTTCACGATTCGTCGTCTGCTCGGCGGATGGAAGTTTCTCTATCTCGACGACCAGCCGCGCGTGATGCTTGCCAATGCCAGCGATGCGGTGAAGCGCGGCCAGTATCTGGTGGAAGGCCCCGGCCATTGCGGCGAATGCCACACGCCGCGTAACAGCCTCGGCGGCTTCCAGAGCGCCCTCTGGCTTGCCGGCGGCCCCAATCCGGAAGGCAAGGGCAAGATCCCCAACATTACCCCCGGCGGCGAGATCGGCAGCTGGAGCGAAGCGGATATCGCCGCCTATCTGGAGACGGGCATGACGCCGGAATTCGATTCGGTCGGGGGCACCATGGTCGAGGTGCAGAAGAACATGGCGCGCCTGCCGGCCGAGGACCGGGCGGCAATAGCCGCCTATCTGAAGGCCATTCCGGCGGTCAAGTAGGGGTAAGTCCCATCTTTTCCCGCGTGAAGAGATCGAGAAAGCCGGTCAAGGCCGGGCCACCCAGCCCGAGCGCGCCCAGAACCTCCGCCGTAAAGGTGAGGGGGGCCGTGCCGGGTGCGGTGATGATGTGGCGGTCTCGGCAGGCGCCCGGCTGGTCGCTGTAGAGCGCCTCGCCCGCATAAAACTCCACACGAAGCGTTTCGCGGCTGTTCGAGGTGTGCCGACGCGTGTTCAGAAGACCGGCGCGGGCCATGGCGATGGTGCCGCCGCAAATGCCGGCGATCAGGCGGCCGCTCCGGTCGAAGGTCCGGAGCGTTTCGGCGATATCGGGCGGGGTGGCGGACTCCCAGCTCGTGCCGCCGGCAATCAGCAGGGCATCGGTCTCCTTCGGATCGATCCGCTCCAGCGGGGCATGCGGTGTCACGCGCAGGCCACCCATGGAGGTGACGGGCAAACCGTCCGGCGTGGCGACGGTTACGCCGCAGCCAAGATGGGTGCGCGCCGCCGCCGAGAGGAGGGCGCATTCCCAATCGGCAAAGTTCTCGGTCAAGAGCAGGGTGAGGGCGGGCATGATGCGGTCCTTTCAGGTCGGTTGCGTCGATCAGACGGCGAGCGACTGGCTGTAGCGCATGCCGGTCACGGGGCGCGGCGTGAAGGACAGGGTTTCGTAGAAGCGATGCGCCTTGAAATTGCCCGTAGCCGCACCGACCGTCATGAAGCTGCAACCGAGGCGCCGGGCTTCGTCCCGCGCAATCGCCACCAGATTCTGGCCGATCCCCTGATGGCGGAAGGTCGGGCGGACATAGAGATGGTGGATGTCGAGCCCGCGCGCGCCCTCGTTGGCGCGGTAGACCGGGGCGAGGATGGTGTAGCCGATCGCCTCCCGACCGCTTTCGGCAATCAGAGCACGGATCCATGGCTGGGGACCGAAAAGATCCCGCTCCAGGACGTCGGGGGCGATATGGGCCGAATCGCCGTGATGGGCGGCAAGCTCCGACACCATCGCGGTGAGAACATCGAGATCCTCCCGCCTGACGGTCCGGATGCGCACAACGGGCAGGCGCGTGATCTGGGGCATGTCATTCATTGCTTTCGTCCCTTTTTTTGCACCTCGGGCGGACGGTATCCCGGAAACAGAAAAGCCGCCCTGGAGGCGGCTCATTGTCATGTGATGACGGGGCCGCTCCTATCGGAACAGCCAAAAATACTTCTGCGCGTGGTTGGTCTTCGTCATCATGGTCAGCACCATGTCCGAGCGCCGGCGCGCTGTCAAGAGGGCCCTTTTCCGGAGGCAATGCAACCCTGCGTTCATGCTGCAGACAGATTCAGAGGTTTATGATGGTGTCTTCGTTGCGCTTTTTGGAAACCATGATGGCTGCTTTCTCTCCGACGCTTCCCCTGATCGCCCTTGCGGCCCTTGCCGGCACGCTGCTGCCGGGTTCGGCCATGGCCGCTTCTTCCTGCCCCGTCATTTCATCCGGAAAATGGCATGCCTGGATCGACCGATTCCCCGGCAAGGGAATCAACCGACTCGTCGTGGTCGGTTCTGTCGAGCTGCCGTCGCCCGGCTACCGCTGGCGGATGGTGAAGGCTGGAGGATTGCGGGGGCGGCCACCGCTTCAGGAACTGAGACTGGAACTCGATCCGCCTGAGGGCATTGTGGCGCAGGTGGTAACGCCCGTCGATGTGCGCGGGGAGGCGAAGACGGCCTTTTCGAACCTGCGGGTGATGGTGAGCTGCGGCGGCAAACGGCTTGCCTACTTCGATGAGGTGGTGATCACCGATTGAGGGGCTCTGGCGGGACTTTTGCCGTGGCTGTCAGTCCCGCAATAACTCATTCAACGTCATTGGAAAATTGCATGTAGAGCGCGCGCACCTTGTCGGCGCTGTCCTCGTCTGCGGCTGACGGTGCAGAGGCTGCAGCCGCCGCCGAGCGCGGCGCCACATCTCCGCTCTTCAGCGCCCAGAGCGCGTTCGAGAGCGAGGAGGAAAGGAGGGTGCTGCTTTCCACGACCGGCGAGGAAAGAGCGATGCGGGCCGGCTGCTGCACCGTTTGCTGCACCGGGTCGTCCTTGTCCAGTTCGGGTCGGCGAAAGCGGCCCTGATCGTAGTAATAGCCCTGAAGACCACTGTCGATGCGCATTGTCGCTCTCGCTTCTTGATCCTGTTAAGGATTTATTAATCATTTCAGGCTTGCGCGAGGCTTGCGTTGCTTAAAAGCCGGCCCTTGACACGGACTCCCTCTTTTGAGCCGTGTCGTGAAGGGTGTAGTGCTTCGCGGCCGGATCGCCCGGAACTGCAGCGGGTTTCGAAGGGTATGTTCCGTCCCCACGCCGCTGGTACACGGATAAATAGTATTCGTTAGTACATTAGAAAAATATATGAAATTAAATTCGGATTAATGAATGGAATATAGGGTTTGAGCAGATACCTTATCGAGTCATTCTGCCATGCCCTCAACCATCTACCGAAACAGCGACACGAACACGCCGCCGACGAATTATCCGTCGATGACGAATGTCGCCGAGACCGTAGTCGGCTCGAGCGCCAATGACGTCGTGGACGTGCAGCCGGACGGGCTGAGCGCGGGGGATACGATCGATCTTCAGGCTGGCACGGATACGCTGCGCCTCACTACCGCCGGCACCATGGATCTGACATTGCCCGCCTCCATTGCCGGGGTGGAAGCGCTGGAAGGCAGCGCTGGCGACGATATCTTCATCGTCACACTTGTTCATCTCGGCATTTTGCAGTCGATCAACGGAATGGCCGGCTATGACGTGCTGCAATTTGCCACTGCCGGCACCTACAACCTCTCCGCTCTGGGCCCCACCATCACCGGGATCGAGGAATATCGCGGCTCAAGCGGCAATGATACGATCATCGGCACCGCCGGCAGCGATCGCATCGTCGGCGGCGCGGGCGCGGATTCGCTTACCGGCAATGCGGGCAACGACTATCTCGATGGCGGCACCGGAGCCGACACGCTGACGGGGGGAATTGGTAACGACCTCTATGTCGTCGATGACGTGAATGACGTGGTTGACGAGACCGGCGCTTCCGGGACGGATGAAGTACAGAGCTGGATCACCTACAGCCTCGTGGCATCCACCAAGGTCAAGGGCGATATCGAGAACCTGACGCTTCTCGGCACGGCCGCAATCAACGGCACCGGTAATGCTCTGAACAACATTATCACCGGCAATTCCGGCAACAACACCCTCTATGGCGGTGCCGGCAATGATACGCTCTATGGCATGGATGGCAACGACATCCTGTATGGCCAGACGGGCGACGACACGATGGTCGGCGGTAATGGCGATGATATCTACTATCTCGATTCCGCCCTCGACGTGGTGGTGGAACTGGCCGGTGGCGGCAATGATACCGTCCGCTCCAATGTTACCGTCACCCTGGCGATGATCGGTAACCAAGTGGAGCGGATCGAGCTTTTGGGCTCCAACGGTTTGGCCACCAGCACGGATGCCCTTAACGCCACCGGCAACGACCTCGATAACAGCATCATCGGCAATGCCGGCGCCAATATCCTGAGCGGCGGCCTCGGTAACGATACGATCGACGGGGGTGCGGGTGCCGACCGCATGGAAGGCGGCGACGGCAACGACATCTACAATGTCGACAATGTCGGCGACCAGGTCATCGAACTGGCCGGCCAGGGCAGCGATATCGTCCGGTCGTGGATCGACTGGACACTCGGCGCCAATATCGAGACTCTCTACCTTCAGGGCACCGGAAACCTCACGGCATGGGGCAATGAGCTTGCCAACGGCATATCCGGAAACTCCGGAAACAACGTGATCTGGGGCTACGGTGGCAGCGATACGATTGACGGCAAGGCAGGTGCCGACCGGATGATCGGCGGACTCGGCGGCGACATGTATACCGTCGACAATATCGGAGATACGACAGAAGAAAATGCCAACGAAGGATGGGATACTGTTCGATCCTCGGTAAGCTGGACCCTCAGCGCCAATACCGAGGCTCTGGTTCTGTGGGGTGATTCGACGCTGCAGACGGCCTCGACGCTCAATCTGAACGGGACGGGAAACGCACTCGACAATACGATCACGGGCAATGCCGGCAACAACCGCATCGATGGCGGTCTCGGCATCGACACCATGGCCGGCGGCCTGGGTGACGACACCTATGTGGTGGACAATGCAAATGACGTCGTTACAGAGCTGGCCAACCAGGGGAACGATACGATCGAGGCCGGCTTCACCTATTCGCTTGCCATCCTTGCCAATGTCGAAAACCTGACGCTCACCGGCACCGGCAACATCGATGCCACCGGCAATGCCTCTGCGAATATCCTGACCGGCAACAGCGGCAACAACACGCTGGACGGCGGTGCGGGCGACGACATCCTGATCGGTGGATTGGGGGACGATGACTATATCGTCGACAGCGTCAACGATGTCGTCCAGGAAAATGCCGGAGGCGGCATCGACGAGATCCTGACCTGGGTGACGCTCGCGACCCTCGCGGCCAATGTCGAGCGCCTGACACTCTTGGGCTCCGCAAACCTCAATGCGACCGGCAATACGCTCGACAACACGATCACCGGCAACAGCGGCAACAACGTCATCGACGGCGGCGGGGGTGCGGATACCCTGATCGGCGGTGCGGGCGACGATACCTATATCGTCGACAATACCGGGGAACTGGTGATCGAAAATGCCGGCGAAGGCACGGACAAGGTCTTCTCCTCGCTGCAGGCCTATACGCTGACCGCCAATGTGGAGCAACTGGAACTGACGGGCACTGCCGACCTCAACGGCACCGGCAACCAGGATGCGAACCTCATTACCGGTAACAGCGGCAACAACACGCTGTCCGGTGGCGATGGCGATGACACGCTGCGCGGCGGGGCGGGTAACGATGTTCTGATCGGCGGTTCGGGGACGGATACGCTCGAAGGCGGCAGCGGTGACGACACCTACCGCATCGATGCCCTGGATATACTGACCGAAGCCAGCAATGGCGGGACCGATACGGTCGAGGCGGATTTCAGCTACACGCTGCTTGCCAACTTCGAGCGGCTGACGCTCCTCGGTACGCTGGCGATCGACGGCACGGGTAACAGCGCCGACAACGTGCTGACCGGCAACAGCGCCAACAACGTTCTGGACGGCGGCGGCGGCAATGACCGGCTGATCGGCAATGGGGGCGCAGACACGCTGAGGGGCGGCACGGGCGACGATACCTATGTGATCGACGCGGCGGATACGCTGGTGGAAGCGGCGGGCGCCGGTACGGACACGGTCGAGGCGGATTTCAGCTACACGCTTCTTGTCAATTTCGAAAACCTGACGCTGACAGGCACCTCCGCCATTGATGGCACCGGCAACAGCCAGGATAACGTGCTCATCGGCAACAGTGCCAACAATGTGCTGGATGGCATGGGCGGTCGCGACATCATGCGCGGCGGTGCGGGCGACGATACCTATTATGTCGATGATCTCAACGACCAGGTGATCGAAAATGCCAATGAAGGCTATGATATCATCTACGCGACCGTGAACTATACGGCCGGCCCGAACATTGAACGGGTCGTGCTTATCGGGACGCAGGACCTCAACATCACCGGCGATGCCAGCGACAACCTGCTGGAGGGCAATGCCGGCAACAACCGAATCGATGGTCTTGCCGGCAATGACCGCATGATCGGCGGCCTCGGCAACGATACCTATGTGGTCGACAGCCTCGGCGATGTGGTGGTGGAATATGCCGGAGGCGGCATAGACACGATCGAGACCAGCCTGACCTACAGCCTTGCCGGATTGACGGAAGTCGAAAACCTGACCCTTACGGGCTCGAATCATGTGGATGCAACCGGCAATGCCAAGGATAACATCCTTATCGGCAACTCCGGCGACAACGTGCTCGACGGCGGCGCGGGCATCGACACGATGCGCGGCGGGGCAGGTGGCGACACCTATTATGTCGACAACACCAATGATGTGGCCGACGAAACCGGGGGCAGCGGCTTCGACGAGGTGATTTCCTCGGTCAGTTACCGCATCGGCGCCGGTATCGAAAAGCTCACGCTGACCGGCACCGCGAATATCGATGGCACCGGCAATGCCGGCGGCAACATGATCTACGGCAATTCCGGCAACAACGTGCTGACGGGTGATGCCGGCAATGACGTGCTCGACGGCGGTGCCGGCGACGACCGCATGATCGGTGGTGTCGGCGATGACACCTTTGTGGTGGACAGCATCAACGATCAGGTGCTGGAAAATGCCGGCGAAGGTACGGATACGATCCGTGCCTCGCTGAGCTGGTCGCTGGCAAACCTTGCCAATGTCGAGAACCTGACGCTCATGGGCACGGGTAACCTCGACGCGACGGGTAATGCTGCCGACAACGTGCTGACGGGAAACTCCGGCGCCAACGTGCTCGACGGCGGGGCGGGCAATGACCGCATGGAGGGTGGCACTGGAGATGACACCTATGTGGTCGACAATCTCAACGATGTGATCGTGGAAAATGCCGGGGAAGGCACCGATACGGTCCGCGCTTCGTTGACCTACAGCCTCGCCGCGCTGGTCAATGTCGAGAATCTGACGCTTACGGGCAATGGCAATATCGATGCGACGGGTAACGCCGCCGATAACGTTCTGACGGGCAATTCCGGCAACAACGTGCTCGATGGCGGGGCCGGCAACGATCGGATGGCTGGCGGTGCGGGTGACGACACCTATGTGGTCGACAGCCTCAACGACGTGATCATCGAGAATGCCGGGGAAGGTGCGGATACGGTCCGGGCTTCGCTGACCTATACCCTTGCGAACCTCGCCAATGTCGAAAACCTGACGCTGACGGGCGCGGGCAATATCAATGCCACGGGTAACGCATCGGACAACGTGCTGACGGGTAATTCCGGCAACAACGTGCTTGATGGTGGGGCCGGCAATGACCGGATGATCGGCGGGACGGGGGACGATACCTATATTGTCGACAGCCTGAACGATCAGGTGGTGGAACTGGCCAATGAGGGAACGGATACGATCCGGGCTTCGCTGAGCTACACACTTGCGAACCTCGCCAATGTCGAGAACCTGACGTTGACGGGCGCGGGCAATTTTGATGCGATGGGTAATGCATCGGACAACGTGCTGACGGGCAACTCCGGCAATAACGTGCTCGACGGCGGTGCCGGCAATGACCGGATGATCGGCGGGGCGGGCGACGACACTTATGTGGTCGATAGCCTGGGCGACGTGATAGTCGAGAATGCGGGCGAAGGCACGGATACGGTCCGGGCGTCGCTGACCTATTCGATTGCCAGCTTTGCCAATGTCGAGAACGTGACGCTGACGGGCGCAGGCAATTTCGATGCGACGGGTAACGCGGCCGATAACGTGCTGACGGGTAATTCCGGCAACAACATGCTCGACGGCGGTGCGGGCAATGACCGGCTGATCGGCGGTGCGGGTGACGATACCTATGTGGTCGACAGCCTCAACGATCAGGTGGTGGAACTGACCAATGAGGGCACGGATACGATCCGGGCTTCGCTGAGCTATACCCTTGCGAACCTCGCCAATGTCGAGAACCTGACGCTGACGGGCCTGGGCAATATTGATGCCACCGGCAATGCCGCCGACAACGTGCTGACGGGCAATTCCGGCAACAACGTGCTCGATGGCGGGGCTGGCGACGACCGGATGATCGGTGGGCGGGGTGACGATACCTATGTTGTCGACAGCTTGGGCGATGTGATTGTCGAAAATGCCGGTGAGGGAACGGATACCGTCCGGGCTTCGCTGACCTATTCCATCGCCAGTCTTTCCGACGTCGAAAACCTGACGCTGACAGGCGCAGGCAATTTCAATGCCACGGGTAACGCTGCCGATAACGTGCTGACGGGTAATTCCGGAAACAACGTGCTCGATGGGGGCGCGGGCAACGATCGGATGGCTGGCGGTACGGGTGACGACACCTATGTGGTCGACAGCCTCAACGACGTGATCATCGAAAATGCCGGTGAAGGCACGGATACGGTCCGGGCTTCGCTGACCTATTCCATTGCCAGCCTTGCCGACGTCGAAAACCTGACGCTGGCTGGCGCAGGCAATTTCGATGCGACGGGTAATGCATCGGACAACGTGCTGACGGGCAATTCCGGCGATAACGTGCTCGATGGAGGCGCCGGCAATGACCGGATGATCGGCGGGGCGGGGGATGACAGTTACGTCGTCGACAGCCTCAACGATGTCATCGTCGAGAATGCCGGTGAGGGCAATGATACGATCAGGACCGCGCTCGGCTATTCGCTCGCAAACCTCGCCAATGTCGAGAACCTGACACTGACGGGCACGGGTAACTTCGACGCCACGGGCAATTCTGCCGATAACGTCCTGACGGGCAACTCCGGCAACAACGTGCTGGATGGCGGCGCCGGCAATGACCGCATGGTCGGTGGTGCCGGCGATGACACTTACCTTGTCGATAGTCTGAACGATGTGATTGTCGAGAATGCCGGTGAAGGCACCGATACGGTCCGCGCTTCGTTGACCTATTCGCTCGCCAATCTCGCCAATGTCGAAAACCTGACCCTTACGGGCAGCGACAATGTGGATGCGACAGGTAACGCTGCCGATAACGTGCTGACGGGCAATTCCGGCAACAACCTTCTCGACGGTGGGGCTGGCAATGACCGCATGATCGGCGGGGCCGGGGACGATATCTATGTGATCGACAGTCTCGCCGATGTCATTGTCGAAAATGCCGGAGAAGGTACGGATACGGTACGGGCTTCGCTGACCTACAGCCTTGCCACGCTGGTCAATGTCGAGAACCTGACGCTGACGGGTGCGGGCAATATCAATGCCACGGGTAACGCCGCCGACAACGTTCTGACCGGCAATTCCGGCAACAACGTGCTGGATGGTGGTGCCGGCAATGACCGCATGATCGGTGGGCTGGGGGATGACACCTATGTGGTCGACAGCCTCAACGATCAGGTGGTCGAACTGACCAATGAGGGAACGGATACGATCCGGGCCGCACTCACCTTCTCGCTCGCAAACCTCGCCAATGTCGAGAACCTGACACTGACGGGCGCAGGCAATTTCGACGCGACCGGCAATGCTGTCGATAACGTTCTGACGGGCAATTCCGGCGATAACGTGCTGGATGGTGGCGCTGGCAATGACCGGATGGTTGGCGGTGCGGGTGACGATACCTATGTGGTCGACAGCCTCAACGATCAGGTGGTGGAACTGGCCAATGAGGGCACGGATACGATCCGGGCTTCGCTGAGCTATAGCCTCGTCAATCTCGCTCATGTCGAAAACCTGACGCTGACAGGAACGGACGATATCGATGCCACCGGTAACGCATCGGACAACGTGCTGACGGGCAATTCCGGCGACAACGTGCTGGATGGCGGGGCCGGCGCTGACCGCATGGCCGGCGGCGACGGGGATGATACTTATGCGGTCGACAGCCTGAACGATCAGGTGGTGGAACTGGCCAATCAGGGCACGGATACGATCCGGGCTTCGCTGAGCTATACCCTTGCGAACCTCGCCAATGTCGAAAACCTGACGTTGACCGGAACGGCCGATATCGATGCCACCGGTGACGCATCGGACAACGTGCTGACAGGCAATTCCGGCAACAACGTCCTGGATGGCGGCGCCGGCAATGACCGGATGATCGGCGGCGACGGGGATGATACTTATGCGGTCGACAGTCTGAACGATCAGGTGATCGAGCGCGCCAATGAGGGCACGGATACGATCCGGGCTTCGCTGAGCTATTCGATTGCTAGCCTCGCCAATGTCGAGAACCTGACACTGACCGGTATTGGCAATATCGATGCCACGGGTAACGCCGCCGATAACGTGCTGACGGGCAACTCCGGCAATAACGTGCTGGATGGCGGGGCGGGCAATGACCGCATGATCGGCGGCGCGGGCGACGACACTTATGTGGTCGATAGCCTGGGCGACGTGATAGTCGAGAATGCGGGCGAAGGCACGGATACGGTCCGGGCGTCGCTGACCTATTCGATTGCCAGCTTTGCCAATGTCGAGAACGTGACGCTGACGGGCGCAGGCAATTTCGATGCGACGGGTAACGCGGCCGATAACGTGCTGACGGGCAATTCCGGCAACAACGTGCTGGATGGCGGTACTGGCGACGACCGCATGATCGGTGGGCTGGGGGATGACACCTATGTGGTCGACAGCCTCAACGATCAGGTGGTCGAACTGACCAATGAGGGAACGGATACGATCCGGGCCGCACTCACCTTCTCGCTCGCAAACCTCGCCAATGTCGAGAACCTGACGCTGACGGGCGCAGGCAATTTCGACGCGACCGGCAATGCCGCTGACAACGTGCTCACCGGCAATTCCGGCAACAACGTGCTCGATGGCGGGGCTGGCGACGACCGGATGATCGGTGGAGCGGGCGACGATACCTATGTGGTCGACAGCCTCAACGATCAGGTGATCGAGCGCGCCAATGAAGGCACGGATACGATCCGTTCATCGCTGACCTACAGCCTCGCCACGCTCGCAAATGTGGAAAACCTGACGCTGACGGGCGCCGCCGACATCGATGCGATGGGCAATGGCGGGAACAACGTGCTCACGGGCAACTCCGGCAATAACCTGCTGGATGGTGGCGCCGGCGATGACCGCATGATCGGCGGGCGGGGCGACGATATCTATGTGGTCGATAGCCTCAACGACCAGGTGGTGGAACTTGCCAATGAAGGGACGGATACGGTCCGGGCTTCCATTACCTATAGCCTCGCCTCGGCCGCCAATGTCGAGAGCCTGACGCTGACCGGTACGGCAGATATTGATGCGACGGGTAACGCTTCGGATAACGTGCTGACCGGCAATTCCGGCAACAATGTGCTGGACGGTGGGGCGGGGAATGACCGGATGATCGGTGGGCTGGGGGACGACACCTATGTCGTGGACAGCCTCAACGATCAGGTGGTGGAACTGGCCAATGAGGGAACGGATACGATCCGGGCCGCACTCACCTTCTCGCTCGCAATCCTCGCCAATGTCGAGAACCTGACACTGACGGGCGCAGGCAATTTCGACGCGACCGGCAATGCTGCCGATAACGTTCTGACGGGCAATTCCGGCGATAACGTGCTGGATGGTGGCGCCGGCAATGACCGGATGGTTGGCGGTACGGGCGACGATACCTATGTGGTCGACAGTCTCAACGACCAGATCGTGGAGCTCGCCAATGAGGGCACGGATACGATCCGGGCCTCCATCACCTATAGCCTCGCAAATCTTCCAACCGTCGAAAACCTGACGCTGACGGGAACGGCCGATATCGATGCCACCGGTAACGCATCGGACAACGTGCTGACAGGCAATTCCGGCGACAACGTGCTGGATGGCGGGGCCGGCGCTGACCGCATGGCCGGCGGCGACGGGGATGATACTTATGCGGTCGACAGCCTGAACGATCAGGTGATCGAGCGCGCCAATGAGGGTACCGATACGATCCGCGCCTCGCTCAGCTATTCGCTGGTGAATCTCGCCGATGTCGAGAACCTGACGCTGACCGGTATTGGCAATATCGATGCCACGGGTAACGCATCGGACAACGTCCTGACGGGCAACTCCGGCAACAACGTGCTGGATGGCGGCGCCGGCAATGACCGGATGATCGGCGGGCGGGGTGACGATACCTATGTTGTCGACAGCGTGGGCGATGTGATTGTCGAAAATGCCGGTGAGGGAACGGATACGATCCGCGCGTCCGTAACCTACAGCCTCGCTTCGCTCGCCCATGTGGAGAACCTGACGCTAACGGGCAGCGGCAATCTGGATGCGACCGGCAATGCCGCCGATAACGGGCTGACGGGCAATGACGGCAACAACGTGCTGGATGGCGGCGCGGGCAATGACCGCATGATCGGTGGGCTGGGCGATGACACCTATGTCGTCGACAGCCTCAACGATGATGTGGTGGAGCTCGCCAATCAAGGCACGGATACGATCCGAACCGCGCTTACCTACAGCCTCGTCAATCTCGCCAATGTCGAGAACCTGACGCTGACCGGCAGCGGCAATGTGGATGCGACCGGCAATGCCGCCGACAACGTGCTGACCGGCAATGACGGCGACAACCGCCTCGATGGTCGGGCTGGCAATGACCGGATGATCGGCGGGCTCGGCGACGATACCTATATCGTCGACAGTCTGAATGACGTGATCGTCGAGGCGGCGAATGGCGGCACGGATACGGTCGAATCCCGTATCACCTTCTCGCTCGCCCCCTTCGCGGAAGTGGAAAACCTCGCGCTCTACGGTAGCGGCAATATTGATGCGACCGGCAATGACAAGGACAATATGCTGACCGGCAACAGCGGCGACAACCGTCTCGACGGCGGCGCCGGCGACGATACGCTGGATGGCGGCACGGGCGCGGATGTGCTGGTGGGCGGGCGCGGCGACGACATCTATTATGTCGACGACGTCAACGACCAGGTGATCGAGAATGCCAATGAAGGGGATGACACGGTCTATGCCACGGTGAACTTCGTCGCAGGCCCGAATATCGAGCATGTCATCCTGCTCGGCGCGGCCGACCTCACCCTTTCCGGTGGCAACGGCGATGACGTCCTCGAAGGCAATTTCGGGGCGAACCGCATCGACGGGGGCGCCGGCAACGACACGATGAAGGGCGGCCGCGGCAATGATACCTATGTGGTCGACACCCTCGGCGACATCGTGATCGAAAATGCCAATGAGGGCATCGACACGATCGAGACGGCGCTGACCTACAGTCTCGCCAATCTTGCCGAGGTGGAAAACCTCACGCTGACCGGCTCGGGCAATGGGGATGCCACCGGCAATTTCCGGGACAATGTGCTTCGCGGCAATAGCGGCAACAACCGCCTCGATGGGGGCGCCGGGGCCGATACCATGTTCGGCGGGCGCGGCAATGACATCTATGTCGTCGATGACGAGAATGACGTGGCGGATGAAACGGGCGGCGATGGCGTGGACGAGGTCATTTCCTCCGTCTCCTATCGCATCGGCACGGGCATCGAACGGCTGACGCTGACCGGCAACCGCGCCATCAACGGCATCGGCAATAGCGGCGATAACATACTTCTCGGCAATTCCGCCTCGAACCAGCTCGAAGGCGGGGACGGTAACGACCGGCTTGACGGTGGTGGCGGCGGTGACCGGCTGATCGGCGGGCTGGGGGACGACACGTATGTGGTCCATGGCCGGAACGATGTGGTGGTGGAAGATGCCGGCGAAGGCAATGACACGATCGAGACGGATTTCGATTACAGTCTCGAAAACCTTCTGAATGTCGAAAACCTGACCCTCACGGGCACTGATGATATCGATGGCAGCGGCAATGCGGGCAACAACACGCTGAACGGCAATGCCGGCAGCAACGTGCTTGACGGCCGTGGCGGCGACGACCGGATGGTGGGCGGCGCCGGCGACGACACCTATGTGGTCGACAGCCTGGGTGACGTGGTGGTGGAGCAGGCCGGCGGCGGGGTGGATACCGTCCGCTCAAGCGTCGATTTCTCGTTGGCCAACCTCGCCAATGTGGAAAATGTCACCCTGCTCGGCACGACGGATCTCAACGCCACCGGCAATGGCGGCGACAATATCCTGACCGGTAATGACGGGAACAACATTCTGGATGGCCGCGGCGGGCGCGATACGCTGAAGGGCGGGCTCGGCGACGATACCTATGTGGTCTACAGCCTGAATGACCAGGTGGTCGAGCTGGCCAATGGCGGGACGGATACGATCCGGACCGACATCAGCTATAGCCTGGACCGGCTCGGCGACATCGAGAACCTTACGCTGACCGGCACCGCCAACGTGGATGCCACCGGCAATGCGCGTGACAATGTGCTGACGGGCAATTCCGGCGACAACCTCCTTGACGGCGGGCGCGGCGATGACCGGATGATCGGCGGGCGCGGCGACGACACCTATGTGGTCGACAGCCTGGGCGACGTGGTGGTGGAACTGGCAGGCGAAGGCACGGATACGATCCGTACCCATCTCTCCTACAGTCTTGAGCAGCTGACCGACGTGGAAAACCTCGTCCTCACGGGGACTGACAATGTCGATGCCACCGGCAATGCCGCCAACAACGGGCTGACGGGCAACTCGGGCAACAACCTGCTCGACGGTCGCGGCGGCGACGATCTGATGACCGGCGGTGCGGGCGACGATATCTATGTCGTGGACAGCCTCGGCGATCTGGTGGTCGAACGGGCCGGTGAAGGCACGGACACGATCCGTACGAACCTCACCTACAGCCTCGTGCAGCTCTCCGAGGTGGAAAACCTGACGCTGACCGGATCGGGCAATATCGACGCGACAGGCAATGCCGCTGACAATGTGCTGACCGGCAATGGCGGCGACAACCGGCTGGATGGCGGGGCCGGCAACGACACGCTCGATGGCGGCGCCGGCGCGGATATCATGATCGGCGGCACCGGCGACGACGTCTACTACGTGGACGATGCCGATGACCAGGTGATCGAGCTTGCCAATGAAGGCTTCGATACGGTCTATACGACGCTCAGCCGCGGCACCTACCAGAATGTCGAGCGGGTGGTGCTCGGCGGCACGCAGGATGGCGATATCACCGCCGATGCCGGGGATAATGCCATCGAAGGCAATATCGGCAACAACCGTCTGGATGGCGGGGCCGGCAATGACACGATGAAGGGCGGGCGGGGCAACGACACCTATGTGGTGGATAGCCTGAACGATCAGGTCATCGAGCTTGCGAACGAAGGCATCGATACGGTCGAGACGGATCTGGGCTACAGTCTTCGCCTGCTTGTCAATGTGGAGAACCTCACCCTGACCGGTCATTCGGCGGTCGATGGCGAGGGCAATGGGCTCGACAACGTCATCCTCGGCAATGATGCCGATAACCGGCTGGACGGTCTCGCCGGCAACGATACGCTCCGGGGCGATGCGGGCAATGACACGCTCACTGGCGGGGCCGGCAACGACATTCTGGATGGCGGCGCGGATATCGATACCATGGCCGGCGGTACGGGCGATGACACCTATGTGGTGGATGATGCCCGCGACATCGTGACGGAGGCGGCCGGGGAAGGCCGGGATACGGTGCAGAGCTCCGTTTCCTACAGGCTGACCGACAATGTGGAAAATCTCGTGCTGACCGGGACCGCCTCCATCAACGGCACCGGCAATGCGCTGGACAACGATATCACCGGCAATGACGGCGACAATGTGCTGGACGGCGGCCTTGGCGCCGACCACATGCGCGGTGGTCTCGGCAACGATGTCTATTATGTCGACAATGCCTATGATGTCGCGGACGAAACCAATGGCGGCGGCACGGACGAGGTGCGGGCTTCGTTCAGCTACCGCCTCGGTGCGGGGATCGAAAAGCTGACCCTGCTAACCAGCGCCGACCTCGACGGCACGGGCAATGCGCTCGACAACACCATCACAGGCAATGACGGCAACAACCGCCTCGATGGCGGCGCAGGTGCCGATCATCTGGCGGGCGGCCGCGGCAACGACACCTATGTGGTCGATAATGCCAGTGACTGGGTGGACGAGACCGGCGGCGACGGCATCGACACGGTCGAGGCCTCGGTGAACTGGGTTCTGGGTGCGGATCTGGAGAACCTGGTCCTGACCGGCAACCAGGCCGTGACGGGTCAGGGCAATGCGCTCGACAACCATATAACAGGCAATGGGCTCGCCAATGTGCTGATCGGCGATGCGGGCGACGATTATCTCGATGGCGGACAGGGCGCGGACCGGCTGGAAGGCGGGCAGGGCGACGACACCTATGTGGTCGACAATGTCCATGACGTGATCGTGGAAGGCGCGGGCGAGGGATCGGACCGGGTGCTGGCCTCGGTGAGCTATCGCCTTGCCGACAATGTCGAAAACCTGGTTCTGACCGGCACCGACGCCATCAGCGGCTGGGGGAACCGGGAGGACAACAGTCTGACCGGCAACAGCGGGAACAATACCCTTTATGGCGGGGAGGGTAACGACAGGCTGGATGGCGGGGCCGGTGCGGACCACATGGCGGGCGGTCGAGGCGACGACATCTACTATGTCGACAACAGCGGCGACGTTGCCGACGAAAGCGGCGGCGACGGTGTGGACGAGGTGCGGGCCAGCGTCAGCTTCACGCTCGGGGCGGGCGTCGAAAAGCTGGTGCTCACCGGGACCTTTGCGATCAACGGCACCGGGAATGGCGAAGCCAACGAGATTACCGGCAACGCGGCCGCCAATATTCTGGATGGCGGTGCCGGCGCGGACGTGCTGATCGGCGGAGCGGGCGACGACATCTATGTGGTCGATAATGCGGCGGACACCCTGACCGAACAGGCCGGCGAGGGTGTGGATACGGTGCGCGCCAGCATCAGCTGGGTTCTTGGCGCCCATTTCGAGAACCTCGTGCTCACCGGCTCGAATGCCATCGATGCGAAGGGCAATGATGCGGACAATATCCTGACCGGCAACCGGGGCGATAATGTGCTCGATGGCGGTCTCGGCGCAGACCTCCTCAAGGGGGGCGATGGCAACGATACCTATCACATCGACCAGGCTGACACGGTGGTGGAGCTTTCCGGGCAGGGCATCGATACTGTGGTCGCCGGCTTCTCGGTTGCGCTGCAGGCGAATGTCGAGAACCTGAGGCTGACCGGGCAGGGCGATTTTTCGGGCACCGGCAACAGTCTCGACAATGCGCTGACAGGCAATGACGGGAACAACCTCCTGTCAGGCGGTCTCGGCAATGACCGGCTTGAGGGGGGCAAGGGCGCTGACCAGCTCATCGGCGGTCAGGGCGACGATACCTATGTCATCGATGCCGAGGACGTGGTGACGGAGGAAGCCAATGAGGGGACCGATACGATCGTCGCGTCCTTCTCCTATGGGCTGAAGGCCAATTTCGAAAATCTGGTCCTGCAGGGCACGCAGGCGCTCCACGGAACGGGGAACGCGGCCGCCAACGTGCTGCAGGGCAATGACGGCGACAACACTCTTACGGGGCTGGCAGGGAATGACCGTCTGATCGGTGGCGGCGGCGCAGATACGCTGATCGGCGGGGTGGGTGACGACACCTATGTGATCGACAATCTCGATATGATTATCGAAAATGCCAAGGAGGGCACGGATACCGTGGTTGCCAATTTCAATTACAGGCTGCTCGCCAATTTCGAGAACCTCACCCTCGCCGGAACGGACAATATAAACGCGACCGGCAACAGCCTCGCAAACGTGCTCCGCGGCAACAGCGGCAACAATGTGCTGGACGGGGGTGTCGGTGCGGACATCATGATCGGCGGTGCGGGTGACGACACCTACATCGTCGACAACCTCAAGGACATTGTCGACGAACGGGGGGGCTCCGGCATCGATACGATCAAGAGCAGGTTCTCCGTCTCGCTGCAGCGGCTTTCGGCCTATGGAGATATCGAGAATGTCGTGCTCATGGAGCTGAATCCCAAGAGCGCGCGGCCCGGTGGAGCCCCCTACGGCACCTATGCGGTCATCCCGTGGCTCGGCGAAGACCCGAACGGCAACGGTACGCCGGTGACGGTTCCGACCTCGGCGCCCACGGGCGCCAGCACCTCCTCCTCGGCCTGGATGAATGCCACCGGCAACTCGAAGAACAACAGCCTCACCGGCAATTCCCAGCGCAACGTGCTCGACGGTGGCGTTGGCGACGACAGGCTGGAGGGCAAGGGCGGAGCCGATACGCTGATCGGCGGTCTCGGCAACGACACCTATGTCATCGACCGGTCCGATACGCTGGTGGAAAAGGCAGGTCAGGGCCGCGACACCGTCATGGCCGGCTTCAGCTATACGCTTCTCTCAAATTTCGAGAACCTGGTGCTCACGGGAAAGCAGGGGATCAGCGGCACCGGCAACAGCGCGGATAATGCCCTGACCGGCAATAGTGGCAATAACAGCCTTTCGGGGCTTGGCGGCAATGACGTGCTGGCGGGCGGTCTTGGCAACGACACGCTGACGGGCGGTGCGGGCCGCGATGTCTTCGTCTTCAACACCGCCCCGAACGGGCGGACCAATGTGGATACGATCACCGATTTCAACGTGGTGGATGACCGGATCAATCTGGAAAACGCGATCTTTACCGCGCTTGGTCCGCAAGGAGGGCCGCTCTCCTCGCTTGCCTTTGCCGCCAATCTCTCGGGCAAGGCGATGCGCCCTTCCGACCGGATCATCTACGAAACCGATACGGGCAAGCTCTTCTACGATGCCGACGGGTCCGGCGAGAACCCTGCGGTGCAGATCGCCAAGCTTTCGCCGAACCTGAAGCTCACGGCCTCGGATTTCTGGATCATCTGATCCTTCGCTCGACCGGCGGGGCATGGGAAAAGGGCGGCCGAGGAGCCGCCCTTTCGCATCAGATCTTGCCCATCACCTTGAGGGCGAAGGCCTGTTCCAGCGCTGTTTCCTCCAGCCGCTGGAAGCGCCCGGACGCCCCGCCATGGCCGGCATCCATGTTGGTTTTCAGGAGAATGGGGGCATCGGAGGTGGTGTGATCGCGCAGCTTTGCCACCCACTTGGCCGGCTCCCAATAGGTGACGCGCGGATCGGTGAGGCCGGCCAGAGCAAGGATCGGCGGATAGGGTTTCGCGCCGATATTGTCATAGGGCGAATAGGCTGCCATCCAGCCGTACTGCTCGGCGGATTCGATGGGGTTTCCCCATTCCGTCCATTCGGGCGGGGTGAGCGGCAGGCTGTCATCGAGAATGGTGGTCAGCGCATCGACGAAGGGCACGGCGGCGATGAAGCCGCCGAATTTTTCCGGCGCGAGATTGGCAACCGCACCCATCAGCAGCCCGCCGGCGGACCCGCCTTCGGCAACGATGTGGCCGTAGGCGGTGAATTTCCGCTCCACGAGATAATCGGCGGCAGCGATGAAATCCGTAAAGGAATTCATCTTCTTCGCCATCTTGCCGTCCTCGTACCACTGGTAGCCCTTGTCCTTGCCGCCACGGATATGGGCGATGGCATAGACGAAACCGCGATCGACCAGCGACAGGGCGGTGGTGTCGAAGCTCGCCGGAATGGTGATGCCATAGGCGCCATATCCGTAGAGCAGGCACGGCGCCGAGCCGTCGAGCGGCGTTTCCTTGCGATAGAGAAGCGTGACCGGCACCAGCGCCCCATCCTTGGCCGGCGCAAAGACGCGGCGGGTGACATAGTCTTCCGGATCATGACCGGAGGGCACTTCCTGGGTCTTCAGCAGCGTGCGTTCGCGGGTGACCATGTTGTAGTCGAAGAGCTGGGACGGGGTGGTCATCGAGGAATAGGAGAAGCGGATGACATCCGTGTCATATTCCGCGGCACCCTGCAGGCCCAGCGAATAGGCCTCCTCGTCAAAGGCGATCGCATGTTCCTCGCCGGTCGCCCGGTCGCGGATCATGATGCGGGGCAGGCTGTCGCGGCGTTCGAGCCAGACGAGGTGGCGCTTGTAGGCATCGTGGCTGAGGATCAGGCGGCCGGGCTCATGGGGCACGACCTCGGTCCAGTTCTCCTTGCCTGGCGCTTCAACCGGGGCGGACATGATCTTGAAATCCTTGGCGCCGCCATCATTCGTCAGGATGAAGAACCGGTCTCCGCCCTCGGTCAGGCTGTATTCCACACCTGCTTGCCGGGCGGCAACGAGGCGGGGTTCGGCCATGAGATCGGAGGTCGGGATCAGCCGCACCTCGCTCGTCTGGTGATCGTTCGAGACCACATAGATGACATCGTCGAGCGTCGAGCCTGCAACGCCCATGAAGAAGGCCGGGTCCTTTTCCTCATAGACCAGCCGGTCCTCGGATTGCGGCTGTCCGATCACATGGTGATAAAGCCGGGAGGGACGGTGGTTCTCATCCAGCATGGCGTAGAAGAAGCTCCTGCCGTCGGGCGCGAACACGCCGCCGCCATCGGAATTTTCCACCCTGTCCTCAAGATCGGCTCCGGTCGCCAGATCGCGGATACGGATCGTGAAATATTCCGATCCCTTGTCGTCGAAGCTCCAGAGCCCGCGGCTGTGATCGCTCGAATGATCGACGCCGCCGATGCGGAAATAGGCCTTGCCGGCGGCTTCCCTGTCGCCATCGAGAAGGATCTGCTTCTCCCCGCCATCGCGCGGGGTGCGGAAGAAATGCGGATGCTCGCCGCCCGTGACGTAGAGCGAGCCATAGGCAAAGGGGCCGTCCTTTTCCGGCACGGAACTGTCATCTTCCTTGATGCGCCCCTTCATTTCGGCAAAAAGCTGCTTCTGGAGCGCTTCGGTATCGGCCATGGCGGCTTTCATATAGGCATTTTCGGCCTCCAGATGGGCGCGGATCTCCGGCTCCAGCACGGTGGTGTCATGGAAAAGTTCCTGCCACTCGGCCGAGCGCATCCAGGCATAGTCATCCGTCCTCGAAATGCCATGCCTGACATCGGTAACGGGCTTTTTCGCGGGGCGGGGAACAGCGGGCAGATCCCTGAAAATCGACATGGTCAGTCTTTCTTGTTTGCGCAATCGGAAGGCTCTGGCATGATCATCGAGACATAAGCCGGGGCGCCTGGCCGTTCAAGGCCGGCGGCTCCCGGATATCCCGGCATTCTTTAAGCAAATTTGCAGATATGTGTTGAAATCGCACCGCCGAGCAGCCAAGAAGTTACCATGCCCAGACTGATCCTGATCGATGACCATGCCATCCTCCGTTCCGGTGCCCGTTCGCTGATCGAGCGGCATATGGGGGACATGGATATTGCCGAGGCGGGAAGCCTCGGAGAGGCGCTGTCGCTCGTCGCCTCCGGGTTCGAGGCCGATCTTGCCGTTCTCGACATCATGCTGCCCGATGCGCCGGGCGGGGAAGGGCTGCGGGTCTTCCGCCAGCGCCATCCGACCGTGCCGGTCGTCATCCTCTCCGGAGCGGAAGAACTCAAGGATCAGATGATGGCGGAGGGCGCGGCTGCCTTTGTCGCCAAGAATGGCGAGGCGCTGGAGATCGTCGCGGCGATCCGTGCGGTGCTCGAGGGCGAGACCTACGAGCCCGGCCAGTGCGTCGATGGCGTTGCCTGGGAGGCGCTCAGCCTGCGCCAGCGCGAAATCGCGCGGCTTTGCGCCGAAGGGCACAGCAACAAGGAAATCGGCCGCCGGCTTGGCATCAGCGACAATACGGTGCGGGCGCATCTGACGCTCATCTTCCGCCGCTTCGGCCTCAAGAGCCGCAGCGATCTTTCGGCGCTTGCCGGCGAGGGCGAAGGGGCACGGCTGAAGGGCGAGCCGGTCTGATCCGCCTCAGACCGCAACGGTCTGCAGCCAGGCCTTGAGGCGGCCGGGAAGCAGCGGCTTCTTCATCAGCGCAATGCCCATGCGGGCCGCTTCGGGCACCGCGTCTGCCGCGCCCGTCACGATCAGGGCCGGCAGGTCGCGGCCGCATTCGAGGCGGATGAGACGGATCGCCTGTGCGCCGTCCAGCTCGCCGGACAGGCGCAGATCGCTCACCACCGCATCCGGCCTGTAACCAGACCGCACCATATCAAGCGCCGTCTCGCCGTCGGCGGCGCCGCAGGGGCGCGCGCCCCACCGGGCCAGAAGATCCCCGGTGACGGTCCGCAGGTTGGCGTCGTCCTCGATCACGAGCACATTCAGCCCCTCCTCCATCCGGGTCCCGGCGAGGGAAGGGGAAGGGGATGGAGACGGAGATGGGGAAGGTGAAAGGGAAGGGGGCTGAGCGACCTCCCCCGTGGCAAGGCGGGGCTCAGGCGCGTCCGCCCCCGGCAGGCTGATGTGGAAGACCGATCCCTGTCCCGGACGGGAGCAGAGGCCCTGCGGCGCGTCCAGCACCCGGGCCATGCCAGCCACGATCGCAAGCCCCAGGCCGCGCCCTCTCGCCGGATCGCGCTGCGGATTGCCGATCTGGTAGAAGGCCTCGAAGATCGCCGCGTGCTGGTCGCCCGGAATGCCCGGGCCGTCATCCCAGACCTCGATCCGCAGCAGGCCCTCGCGCTTGCGGACGGCCACGAGAATGCGCGAACGCGCATGGCGCAGGGCATTGCTGAGGTAATTGCGGAGAATCTGGGTGAGGATGAGGGCATCGGTCTCCACCCAGGCGTCGCTCGAGCGGAATTGCAGACGGAGACCCCGGGCGGCGGCTTCGGAAGCGGTCTCGAATTCCAGGGCCGCGAAAAGGGCGGCGATATCCACCGGGCTTTTCGAAGGTGTCATCTGGCCCGAGCCCGCGAGAGA
>CAMFIF010000024.1 GCA_945952415.1 uncultured Rhizobium sp.
GCTCGTCGACCTTTTTCATGACATCGGCCGAAACCTTGGCAGATGCCTTGGCAGCACGGAATTCCTTGATCGCATCTTCGCAGGGCTGGTTAGCGGCGTGCGCCTGGAAGGCCAGGGCGGCAGAGCCAAGCATGAGGGTGGCTAGGAAGATGTTGGCGGAACGCTTCATGTCCTGTTTCTCCATTCGTTGATGTGGAACCCAGCGGGTACGATCACACCATCGTGGACGAAACTTAGGACAGACTTAGAAGCAAAAGATCATGCGAGCGGGAAGCGAAGAATGACGCGAAGCCCCGACCCGGCGGGATTGTCGTCAAGCGAGATCGCACCGCCATATCGGGTTGCGAGATTGCGGGCAATGGCCAGCCCAAGACCCGTGCCATCTGCCTGTGACGGGTCGAGACGGAAAAAACGGTCGAAGACGCGCTCTCTGAATTCCTCGGGGATGCCAGGCCCGCTGTCAGTCACTGTGATGACGCAGGCGCGACCCTCCACCGAGAGAGAAAGGTCTACCGTTGCATGTTCGGGTGCGTAACGAAGTGCGTTGTCCACGACAATATCCAGAATGGCGGCGATCTCCAGAGGCTCAATCCGGACTTTGCATTGAGCTGGCTGTACCAGTCCCAAATCGATGTCCTTCGCGTCCGCCTGGGCCAAGAACCGCGCGAGACATTCCTGCACCGCCAGCTCGATATCGCAAACGGGCAGGAAATCAGCCCTCTGTTCGACATTTTCACTTCGGGCCAGCTTCAGCAGCTGCGTTGCCACCTGTGTTGCCCGGCGCAGACCAGCCTCAACTTCTGCCAAAGTGGCAGCCTTATCGTCGGGTTTCGTGGCCTGTTTCAGATTATCGATCTGAAGGGTCAACGCAGCGAGTGGTGTTCGAAGCTCGTGGGCGGCATCTGCGAGAAAGATGCGCTGTTGTTCCAGTGTGAGCCGCACCTTGTCGAAAGCCCGATTGATGGCCGTCACAAGCGGTTGAACCTCAAGCGGAGCATCGTCCACTGAAAGAGGATGGTGTTCGTCAATACCTCGCGCCTCGACCTTTGCCGCGAGGGACTGCAACCGTTCCATGATGGCTCCGACGAGCCAGTAGGCAGCAAGCCAAGACAGTGGGATCGCGAGCAGAAAAGGCCAGGCACTGTTCCATGCGGCATCGGCGGCCAGCTCGTCGCGTTCGGACGTTCGCTGGGCGACCATTACGGTTCGCTCCGGAAGAAGGTCCGTGAAGAGACGCCATTCGTCGCTACCGGTTCGGAAGGTCGTCAATCCAGGTGATGGTTTTTCGGGAAATTGCACGGAGACATCGTTGGTAACGGCGGGCTGATCGCCAGAAACAATACGGATTGCCACGATCTCGTCGCTTGCCCCTCCCGGCACCCTTTGGCGCAGCAGACCGCTACCGTCACCGACGACACCTGCGATCTGTTGTAGCTGGAAGTCGAGAATACTCCACGCCTCATTGCGGGCGCTATAATAGGAAAAGGCCGCCGCAAAAGCCGCAAGCGCCGTCAGCAGTGCGGAAAAAACGAGGATGAAGGAACGGCGTAGCGACATTGTCAGCCTTTCGGTATCAACCAGCCCGCGCCACGAACATTCCGGATGATGTCCTTGTGGAAACGCTTGCGGACATAGTGGATCAGAACTTCGATGGCATTGCTCTCTATCTCTTCGCCCCATCCGTAGATGCGCTCTTCAAGCTGGCTTCTCGACAGGATCATGCCCGGCCGCTCGGCCAGTGCCCGAAGAAGCGCAAATTCACGGGCTGAAAGTGTGTCGGTGACGTTTCGGAACGTAACCGTCTGTGTCGCGAGGTCCAGTATCACCTCACCAGCCTGTATGACTGATTGCGCATGTCCAGCCTTGCGTCGGACGACCGCCCGAATGCGGGCCATCAGTTCATCGAACTCGAAGGGCTTCAGGACGTAGTCATCAGCGCCGAGGTCAAGGCCGTTTATTCTGCTGGCCAGATCGTCGCGTGCAGTTAGGATAAGGACGGGCACACCCTGTCCTCTCCGGCGGATGTTATCGAGCACCTGCATTCCATCCAGCTTTGGAAGCCCAAGGTCGAGCAGGACCACGTCGTACTGCGTAAGCTCAGTGGCTTCTAAGGCAGCAGCGCCATCTGTCACCCAATCCGCAGACAAAGCCTGCCGCTCGAAGCCTTTCATCAGGGCATCAGCAATCATTCGGTCGTCTTCAATCAGCAGGAGTCGCATCGAGTAAATCAGCGTCCAGATTCATTTTCCAGAAATATCGCTACCCCATCTTTCGGCCGCTTTCCACGAGAACTCTCTTGCTGTCCGCTCTGGGCCATAAGGAGACGCAGGCGTTAACGGAAGCGGTGTCTGCTTTTCCAGTTCAACGTCATGGGAGCAGACAGTCCGCTACCGGCCCCATTTACGCCACTCCCACCCCCAGCGTCCCAATGCCGCGTGGGTCTGCCCTTGCGGAGCGGCGGGTCTCCGACCTAATTTCCGGGGCATTGGAGAACGCAGAGAGGAGGCCGCCAGTCATGACCCTTCCAGATCAGATGACCCATGTTGCGCTCGATCAGCCGGGCGGGCCGGAGGCGATGCGGCTGGCGAAGGGGGCCTTGCCGGTGCTGAAGCCGGGGGAGGTTCTGGTGCGGGTGGAGGCGGCGGGCATCAACCGGCCGGATGTGCTGCAGCGCATGGGCGCCTATCCGCCGCCGAAGGATGCAAGTCCCATTCTCGGCCTTGAAGTGGCGGGCGAGGTGGTGGCGGTCGCCGCGGGCGTCACGGGCTTTCGGCCGGGCGATCGGGTGACCGCACTTGCCAATGGCGGCGGCTATGCGGAATATTGCGCCGTGCCCGCCACCCAGGCCCTGCCTTTTCCGAAGACCTATGATGCCGTGAAGGCGGCGGCGCTGCCGGAAACCTTCTTCACCGTCTGGGCGAACCTCTTCCAGATGGCGGGGCTGACGGAGGGTGAGAGCGTGCTCATCCATGGCGGCTCGTCCGGCATCGGCACCACGGCCATCCAGCTTGCGCGGGCCTTCGGCGCCGAGGTCTATGCCACCGCCGGCTCGGCGGAAAAATGCGCGGCCTGCGTGAAGCTCGGCGCGAAACGGGCGATCAACTACCGCGAGGAGGATTTCGCCGCCGTCATCCGCCAGGAGACGGAGAGCCGCGGCGTCGATGCCATCCTGGACATGATCGGCGCCGCCTATTTCGAGAAGAACATCGCCTCGCTGGCCAAGGATGGCTGCCTCTCCATCATCGCCTTCCTCGGCGGCGCGCTGGCGGAAAAGGTGGATCTCACCCCCATCATGGTGAAGCGCCTCACCGTCACCGGCTCCACCATGCGCCCGCGCACGGCCGCCGAAAAGCAGGCCATCCGCGACGAGCTTCTGGAGGAGGTCTGGCCGCTTCTGGAAAAGGGCACGGTCGCCCCCGTCATCCACGCGGTCCTGCCCTTCGCAGAAGTCGCGGAGGCCCATCGGCTGATGGAATCGAGCAGCCATGTGGGCAAGATCGTGCTGACGCTCTGAGGCGCGAAGGGTTACCTTGGGTTGTTTTTTAATTATTTAAGGTTGACTGTTTAGTCAGCTGTGTAAGGATACCCTCACAACAAGCAGGGGGTACAAAGATGAAATGCACGAGTGCCATAGCACTACCCATTGGATTGGTTGTTCTACTGTCCGGATGCACGTCAATTCGGCATGGGGCACCCGCTGGCGAACCAATATTGGTTAGCAAGTTCGTTAACTCCCTGAAATGCGAGTATGCCCGAGCCGTCACCGCCGTAAAAGGTAAACATATTGACCTGAAAAACTGGTCGGCAACTGGCAGTATGCAGCTTAACATTACAAGCCAATCAACGACCGGTGGGGTGGCGAAAGTTAGTGGTCTCGTTCCATTTCAGGGAACCAGCTTAGAAATTGGAGGATCTGCGAGCGTCGACCGCAAGTATACGACAGTGGCTGTAGTTCCTTTCGTCCTGTCCTCAAAGGCCGCCGACGCCAGCATTTGCGATAGGATCGACTCTCTGAAAATTGATGGAGGGCTGGGCTTTGGTGACTGGTTGAAATCGACGGTGCAACAACTGGATGACGCGGAAGAGGGGGATCCCAAGATCGCGATTACCAGTATGAGCTATCAAATGGTCTTCTCTCTGGAAAGGAAGCAGGGTGCTGATGGTACTATCAACATTGTGCCTCTTTCTCTTACCGCATCTGAACTGGCGACGCGAAATGACGTCCAAACCCTCCACATAGACCTTAACCCACCGGCAAAAGTGATTGGCGTGGATGCCGCAGGAAAGCCTGTGGTTAAACCGGACTTACGCTTCTTCCGACGGAAGATAGATCCCGCCTTGGAAATGAGTCCGCTGTTGGTCGCACCGAGCTGACGCTCTGAGGCATCCGGTCAGGGAAAGAGGAAGAAGGCGAGCGAGGCGCCCGCCATCACCGCGGTCGCCAGCCAGCCCGAAAGCACCATGGGCAGGGGCAGCGTCAGCCGCCCCATCACCCGCCGGTTGGTGGCAATCAGCATCATCACCGCCATCAGCGGGGCGGACAGCAGCCCGTTTATGACGGCGCTCCAGTAAAGCGCCCGCACGGGATCGACCGGCGAAAGGCTGATCGCCACGCCGCCGGCGGTCGCCAGCGCAATCACCCCGTAAAAGGCCTTGGCCTCCTTCGGCCGGCGGTTCAGGCCCTCCACCCAGCCAAAGGTCTCGCTGACCGCATAGGCCGTCGAACCCGCAAGAACCGGCACCGCCAGAAGCCCCGTCGCGATGATGCCCAGCGAAAAGAGCGCAAAGGCAAAATCGCCGGCAATCGGCCGCAGCGCTTCGGCGGCCTCCGCCGAGGTCTTTATGTCCGTCACCCCCTCCGCATGCATGGTGGCGGCGGCGGAAAAGACGATGAAGAGCGCAATCAGGTTGGAAACCCCCATGCCGGTGATCGTATCCAGCCGGATACGGGCCAGCTCCGGCCCCGCCGTTCTGGGCGTGATGCAAAGCGGCTTCACATGGCGCCGGTGCAGCTCTTCCACCTCCTGGCCCGCCTGCCAGAAGAAGAGATAGGGGCTGATCGTGGTGCCCAGCACGGCGACCAGCGCCATCATGTGGTCGCGGTCGAAGGTGAGGTGGGGAATGAAGGCACCGGAAAGCGCCTCCGCCACCGGCACCCGCACGGCAAAGACCACCGCCACATAGGAGAAGAGCGAAAGCGTCGCCCATTTCAGAAAGCCCGCATAGCGATCATAGGGAATGAGGATTTCCGCCGCCACGCAGACGAGGCCGAAGAGCACGGTATAGATGAGCTCCGGCCCGCCGAGAATGAGCTTCAGCGCCGCGCCCATGGCGCC
The DNA here is from genome assembly GCA_945952415.1 of uncultured Rhizobium sp. Lineage (GTDB taxonomy): Bacteria > Pseudomonadota > Alphaproteobacteria > Rhizobiales > Rhizobiaceae > Gellertiella. The sequence continues at coordinate 5,337 of CAMFIF010000024.1, forward strand.
GAGATCGGCCCCGAGATTGAAGACATTGGCGATGATCAGCAGCATCACCACGCCGCGCAGCAGCGCGCGGGGATAGTGGCGGCGCAGATTCTGGGCAATGCCCACGCCCGTCACGCAGCCGATCCGGGCGCTCACGGCCTGGATTGCCGCCATCAGCGGAAAGGAAAAGACCAGCGTCCAGGAAAGCCCGTAGCCGAATTGCGCCCCCACCTGCGCATAGGTGGCAATGCCGCTCGGATCGTCATCCGCAGCCCCCGTGACAAGGCCGGGGCCGAGGCTTTTCAGAAAGCCGGATTGCGTGTCCCGGTCGGAAGGAGAGGGGGGCGTGTGCGTCATGAAGCCACCTTATAGCGAAGCGGGTCCTCCGGCGGAAGAATGAAGCCGCGCCTTCAGCGAAAGCCCGGCCAGAAGCGCGCCTGCCGAAGGCAGCGCAAAGAGCAGGAACAGCCAGAAGGCGGCGCTGAGATTGCCCGCCGTGCCGCCGGGATCGAGAAGCCCCATGGAATTGACCACCACGCCGGCAATGGCCGCACCGAAGCCCGCCCCCAGCGATTGCATCATGGTAATGGCGGCGGAGGCGCGGTCCTTCTCGTCGTCGCGGGCAAGGCGCAGCACCAGCGCCACCAGATGCGACCAGCCGAGCCCCACGCCCGCCCCCATGAAGAAGATGCCGATGGACACGAGCCCCAGCAGCACGAGATCGGCGCCGGGATTGTCCCGCGCCATGGTCAGCGTCAGGCTGGCCGTGCCGAGAAGCTGCAGCCCGGCGCCGATGATGATCGACAGCAGCGCCCGCCTGCCGGTGTAATGGGTGGTCAGAAAGGCCCCGCCCGTCCAGCCGAGCGCAACCAGCGCCACCAGATAGCCGGAAAAGAGCGGCGGCACCCCATGCAGTTCCTGCAGGAAATAGGGAATATAGACATCGGAAGCGAGCGCCAGCAGCACCAGCGTCATGAAGGCATAGATGAGGCCGAGCGGGGTTGAAAGCCGCGTCGCGCCCTCGGGAAAGAGCTTGACGGAAAGCTGCCGTTCGGCCACCACCACGCCGATGGCGGAAAGCACGGCCAGGCCCAGCCAGAGCCCGCGCAGCGCCGGCTCTTCCGCCGAACCCGCCAGCGAAAGCAGCACCACGGCGGCCACCATCATCAGGATCTGCGGCAGCGCCACGCGCACTTCGCCCCGGTCGTCGGGCGCATCGGGCAGAAGCCGGGTGGCAAAAAGCGCCATCAGCAGGGTGAAGGGCACGGGAATGGCAAAGGCAAAGCGCCACAGCGATCCCGCGGCGAAGAGCCCGCCGATCGAGGGGCCGATGAAGGTGGCCGCACCCCAGACGGCGGCATAGAGCGTGCCGGCCATGTTCCACAGCCGCTCCGGATAGGCATGGCGCACGAAGGCATAGCCTAGCGCCACGATGATGCCCGCGCCGAACCCCTGTATGCCGCGCCCGGCAATCAGGATGGGCATGGAGGGCGATAGTGCCGCAAACAGGCTGCCCGCCCCGAAGAAGAGCGCGCCGATGACATAGGATTGCCTGAGCGAAATTCCCCGCGGCCGGGCCGTGATGAACACCGATCCCACCAGCGACAGCGCCACGAACAGCGTGGTCGCCCAGGCAAAGAGATCCAGCCCGCCAATATCGCGCACCACGGAGGGCAGCACGGTGGTGGAAATATAGACCTCGATCGCATGCAGCGAAATGCCGCCGCCGAGCATCAGCGTGGCGCCCAGATAGCGCGGGGCGAAGATTTCCGAAATGCGGGAGCGCTCCCCCGCCTCGCCGCCCGTTTCCGCCCGTTCATCCATGGAATCGCATCCCTGCCCGAAGTCCCCCTTCCTTCGCCCGGAAGTTTGCCCCAGCGCAAGCTGCGAATTGTGGGAGACCGGGCGTCACGCGGGGGGAAGTGATGATGGTGTTGGGCTGTGGTGGGAAGTCGGGGGGGGGGGATGCGGCATACGCCGACTCTGATCTCCCCCCTTGCGGGGGAGATGTCGGCGGTAGCCGACAGAGGGGGGGTGCGGTACGGCATACTCAACCTCGATCTCCCCCTCACGGGCAGCGAAGCTGCTCCGGATGCGGGGGGAGATGCCCGGCAGGGCAGAGGGGTGTGTGCTTCCGCATACGCCAACAGAGAGCAACATCCCCAATCCCTGTAACGACCTAAAACCGGATCATCCTACCCGCCCGCCCGTCTGATCGCCTCCACCATGGCGGAGAGCGAGCGGGGGATGTCGGGCAGCAGGCCGGTGTCGCGCAGTGCGGCGCCGATTTTCTGCACCATGGCGGGGCGCAGGCCGAGGGACAGCAGGCGGTCGCCGTCGGAGAAGACGCGGGCCGTGTCGCCCTCGAGGTCCACCCGGCCGCGGGAGAAGACGATGGCCCGTTCGGCCCAGCTCCAGGCGAGGTCCATGTCATGGGTGGCGATGACGATGGCGGTGCCGCGGCGGTTCAGCCCATCGAGCGCCTCCATGAGTTCGTCCACCCCGCGCGGATCGAGCCCGGCCGTGGGTTCGTCGAGCAGCAGCACCCGCGGCTCCATGGCGATTACGCCGGCAATGGCGGCGCGCTTCTTCTGGCCGAAGCTCATGCGGTGGGTGGGCGTTTCGGCAAGATCCGAAATGCCCATGGCCAGGAGCGCGGCGCTGACGCGGCGGCGGATCTCCGCTTCGGGCAGTCCCATATTGGCCGGGCCGAAGGAGACGTCCTCGGCAACGGTCGCGGCAAAGAGCTGGTCATCCGGGTCTTGCATGACGAGACCGACGCTGGCGCGCAGCCGTTGCAGGCCCTTCCTGTCATGGCTGATCGGCTGGCCGTCGAGAAAAACGGTGCCCCTTGCCGGCTTCAGGCTGCCGTTGAGAAGCTGGAAGAGCGTGGATTTGCCCGCGCCATTGACGCCGAGCAGTGCCACGCGCTCGCCCGCGGCGATCGCAAAGCCGACATCGCTGAGCGCCGGCGGCGCTCCGGGATAGGAGAAGGAGAGTCCCTCTGCGGAAAGGATCATGCGACCCTCCCGACGAGGAAGAGCCCGGCAAAGGCCGTCACCGTTGCCGCCAGCCGGAAAAGCCGGGAGGGCCGTTCCGTGGAGAGAAAGACGAGCCGTCCCTCATAGCCGCGCGCCGCAAGCCCGGTTTCAAGCCGCCCGGCGCGGGAAAAGACCCGCGGCAGGAGGGCGGCGAGAAGCAGGCCATGAGAGGTGAGGATGCCGCGATAGGTGCTGTGCCCCAGTCGTCCCTTGAGCGCCCGCTCGCCGCTTTCCAGACAGTCGAGCGTCAGCCAGATCATCCGGAACATGACGAGCGCGATATCCGCCAGATGCGGATTGAGCCCGCGCCGCTCCAGCCATTCGATGAGCCGGGTCAGCGGCGTGGTGAGCGCCAGCAGCAGAAGCGCCGAGATCGAGGCGAAGGCGGTAAGCCCGAAGCCGAGCGCAAGGGCAAGCGCGGCCGGGGGCGCAAGGCCGATGCCCGCCAGCGACACCGTGAGGCATTGGGCGACGACGCCGGTGAGAATGAATCCCGCCGGCACCGCGAAGGCCTTCAGATAATCGGAAGGCGAAACGCCCGCGCCGAAAAGCGCAAGCCCCGCCATGGCGGCCAGAATGAAGGCCTTGACGGCAAGCGAGGCGGAGAGCACCGCCACCAGAAGGGCCGAAAGGCTGAGCGCCAGTTTTTCAGCCGTTGGCACTGCGCGCCAGCGGCTGGTCTGTGCAGATCGGTCGATGAGGCGCATTCACGCCGCCCGCTTGGCGACGGATTTGGTTTTGTCGGCCTTTTCCTGCCGGTCGCCGCGTGCCGAGCGGCGGCCGAAATAGAAGCCGATCAGCCCTGCGCCCAGCGCCGCCTGCAGCGAGAAGAGCAGGCTTGCCACTTCCCCGCTCGGCGGCTCCCAGATCGGGGTGAACCAGGGCTGGTAATCGGGCCGGATTTCGGTGATCAGGTTTTGCGCCCGGTTGTCGGCTCCGCCAAATTCGGCGCCGCCATTGCGATGGATGAAGAGGGGCGCGGCGGCCAGCGCCGCAACGATGGCGAGAAGGGCGAGATTCTGCTTCAGCATGGGATCAGGCCTTTCCGGCAACGGGGCCGAGCGCCTTGAGCTCGTCGGCCGAATAGCGGGAGAGGAGGTTCATCACCACCACGGTCAGCAGGCCTTCGCTCACCGCAAGCGGCGCCTGGGTGGGGGCAAAGACCGCAAGGAACTTCACCGCCGCACCGGCAACGCCCGAAACCGGATCGGGGAAGGCGAGCGCCAGCTGCAGCGCCGTCACGCAATAGGTGGCGAGATCGCCGAGCATGGCGGCGAAGAAGACCGCCACCGCCATGGAAGCGCCGGCCCTGGTCAGGCCGCGATAGAGGCCATAGGCGACGAAGGGACCGGCAATGGCCATGGAAAACACATTGGCACCCAGCGTCGTCAGCCCGCCATGGGCAAGAAGCAGCGCCTGGAAGAGCAGCACGATCGTTCCGAGAACCGCGGTCACCGAGGGGCCGAACAGCGAGGCGGAAAGGCCGGTGCCGGTCGGATGCGAGCAGCTGCCGGTCACGGAGGGGATCTTCAGCGCCGAAAGCACGAAGACATAGGCGCCGGAAGCGGCGAGAAGCATCTTGGTTTCGGGCTTTTCCTCAAGCGTGCGCACGATCTTGCGCGCGCCATAGGCAACGAAGGGAATGGAAAGCGCAGCCCAGCCAAGGGCATGGCTCACCGGAAGGTAACCTTCCATGATGTGCATGGTACACTCCTTTGCCCGCGCCACCCGCGCGGGGCCAGTCGAAGGGAAGGGCATGGGCCCGGTCCCGGTTTCCGAAAGAGGCAGGTCTCCTGGCTTGCGGGTCTTCGCTCGGTCCGCCTTATCGGCAACTACGGCGCCAATGGCATGTCTGGACGTCGCTCTCCGCTCACAGTTGCGGGGGCAGCCACGGTCTCGGTCCCTGATGGGTAATCCTCACCGTGTTCCCTTTTCATCCGCCCTCCCGTCCGGTATGGGCAGAACCTTCCTTCGCCTCGCCGTCGCTGGATCTTTCGAGCCCCGCGCCGCACGATCTCCAAGTCATAGGAGAACTCGAAGGTGATTGCAATCCGCCGATTGCGCCATCCCATGGCGGAAACCTGGGGCATGGATTTCCCCGGTTTGATATTCAGTACAAATCGCTTATGTTTCGGCCATGACCATACGTTTCAAATTCGCGGCCGAGAAAGCCTGTGCGGCGATCCACTGGATGGTGGCGCAGCACCCCTCCATCGATCTGCATGCTGCGCTGAAATCCTGCTATTTCGCCGACAAGGGACACCTGAACGAAAAGGGGCGTCCGGTGTTCGGCGCAACCTATCGCGCCATGAAATTCGGCCCCGTCCCGCTCGAGATCTACGAAATGATGAAGGGCGAGGCGCTGTGGAAGGCCGAACTGGGGCTGGAGCGGTTTCCCTGGGTTCTGGAAGGCTACCGCTTGCGCGGCACCGCCAACGAAGAGCCGAACCTTGACAGCCTGTCGGATTCGGATTTCGCCCATCTCCGCGCTGCGGTGGAACGGTCAGTGACGCTCTCCTTCACGGAGCGCACCGAAGTGACCCATGGCGCTGACTGGCAAAAGGCCGAGCTGGGCCTGATGCGCTACGAGGACATGCTGGAGGAAGGCCCGGACCGGGAGGCGATCCTGTCGCACCTCGAGGCCAACAGCAGGTATATGCGGCTGTGATCAGGGCGCTGGAGGTGGTGTGGATCAATGATCACCTGATCAAGCCGCCCGGCCCGAAAATGGTTGTCTGCGTCGAACCCTATTTGGGTTTCTATTTCCGCATCAACACCCATGACAACTGGCAGCCATGCGTGTTCATGCCCCGGGAGCCGCATCATCCCTTTCTGCGGCACGACAGCCATATCGAATGCACGATCCTCGATCTGGACGATCATCTGATCGGGGAAGCCATCAAGCGGAACGGCATTCTCGGTCGGCTGCATCGATCGCTCTGCGAGCCGCTTCTCCTCACCCTCGGCCAGGCGCAGGGATCCCGGCAGGACTTGCGGGCCATCCGGCAGGTTCTGGAAAACCATCGCTGATCCGAAAAACCGTTTCGGAAAGCGCCGTTCTGCGCTATGGCGGAGGCCCCGCTGCTTCAAGGAGCCCTGCCCATGTCCAATCCCGTTCTCGTCGAAGTTACCCGTGGCGCGCTGGTGGAAAGCCGGCATCGGGGCATGGTCATCGCCGTCGATGCGGAGGGGCGGGTGGTTCATGCGGCGGGTGCGGTGGAAACGCCGGTCTTTCCGCGCTCCGCCTGCAAGGCCATGCAGGCGCTGCCGCTGGTGGAAAGCGGTGCGGCGGACCGCTATGGCTTCGGCAATCGCGAGCTGGCGCTTTCCGCCGCCTCGCATAGCGGCGAGGACGATCACGCGGCGCTGGCAGCAAGCATGCTCGCCCGGGCGGGCATGGATGAAGCCGCGCTCGAATGCGGCGCCCACTGGTCCTTCGACCAGGACCCGCTGATCCATCAGGCACGCACGCTGCAGACGCCCACGGCGCTGCACAACAACTGTTCCGGCAAGCATGCGGGCTTCGTCTGCGCCGCCTGCCATACGGGCCTGACCGTGGAAGGCTATGTGGGCTATGAACACCCGCTGCAGGCGGAAATCCGCGGCATCATGGAAGCGCTGACGGGCGCGGTGCTTGCCCATGACAATTGCGGCACGGATGGCTGCTCGATCCCCACCTATGCCGTGCCGCTCGACGGGCTTGCCCGCGGCTTCGGGCGCATGCTGACCGGTGCGGGGCTGGAGCCGCTGCGCGCCCGCGCCTCCCGCCGCATCATCGAGGCCTGCATGGCCGAGCCCTTCTACGTGGCCGGCACGCGCCGCTTCTGCACGGAATTGATGGAAATCGCCCCCGGCAAGATCTTCGCCAAGACCGGGGCGGAGGGCGTCTATTGCGCGCTGCTGCCGGATGAGGGCATTTCCCTTGCGGTCAAATGCGAGGATGGCGCCACCCGCGCGGCCGAAAGCATGGTCGCCGCCAGCCTTGCCCGCTTCTTCGAGCCGGGAACGGAGACCCGCGAAAGACTTCTCGCCATGGCAAACCGCCGCATGACCAACTGGAACGGTATCGAAGTGGGCCAGATCCGCGCAAATCCGGTGCTCTTCGCTTCATAATGAAACAACGGGCCGGGACTTGCCCGGCCGCACGTCAGACTTTACAAGAAATCACCTATGGTAGCCGGTTGTTGAAATTAATCCCGCCTTTACCATGCTGATCTATTTTACGTGATGTTTATAAGCCGGAATAATAATTGACGACTTTGAAACGAGACTGATTGGGGATGGGTGTCAAATGTTTGCAGGGCGATACATCTGGTGGCTGCTGACCTCTTCGCTTCTTTTCCTGCTGGCTCTCGCCGGCTTCGATTATCTGGTGACCCTGATCATGGCCATTTCCGACTGCGCGCTGCGGGAGGGAACCTGCTATCTCCTGAGCGGCTGGCTGATGGGAACGGTCAAGCCCATTCTGGTGGCCGTTCCGGCCGCCATGCTGCTGCTGATCGTGCTGATCCGCATTATCTATCTGCGTTTCCTCGTGCTCTGGCTGGTGCCGGTGCCGGTCTGGTTCGCCTCGGTTGCGGGCACGCTCGCCCATTATGATCCGCTGTGGCGCGATGGAGCGGATTACTCCGAACTCCTGCTGCTGCTGCCGCCTGCGGCCTACGCGCTCTTTGCCTTCGCCCTCTTTCTCTCCTTCCCGCTGGAGGACGAGGACCTGCCGGAGGAGGGTGGGGCCGCACCCATCGGCCTCTTGCCGGGGGCGCTGGCAGTCCTCTGCCTTTTCTATACCTTCGCCACGTCCCCCGGGCTCGCCCCCTTTGTGGAGCGCTATTTCCATGCGCCGGATGTGGCCCATACGCTGGAAAATGTCCGCCATTTCATGGCCACTTCCCTGCTGGTCGCCGATGGCAGCCCCATTCCGGGCGTGCTCGCCGTCATCCTCTTTGCGCTGGCGCTGGCGCTGCGCATCGTCCGCCACGAACGGATCGTCTCCGGCGCGATCTGATAATTTTCGCCAGTTTCAAGCAAGCCGCAAAATGGTAGAGAACAACATGTTCAAAGTATAAATTTGAACATGTTTTCTTGTATTTGCGGGTGCCGGTCCCCGCGGTCGGGCCGGGCAGGCCTTCGATCGCGAGAACGGGCGGGAAAGGCTGGATGGCGATGAACCTACCCTTGAAACAGGCGTTCGAGGCCTATCAGGCGGGCCGGTTTGGCGATGCCCTGTCGCTTATTGCCGAGATCGGCAGGCGGCCCGGCGGCAGGACGCAGGAGCTGGCCTCGCTGGAGGGCAATTGCCGCCTGCGCATGGGCGATGTGCTGGGTGCGGCGGAAGCTTTTGCGGCGGGCTCTGCCCTGCCGGGGGCGAATGCCGCCATGCTGGCGAAATTTGCGGTCGGACTTTTCTCCCGGGCAGGGGCCCGCGCGCGCCTCGCCGATTTCGGCGGGACCGCCGTTGCCCTCAATCCGGGAGATTCAGCCCTGCTTTACGATCATGCCAGGGCGCTTTTCGACGAGGGTCGCTATCATGAAACCGCAGCCCTTGCCGGCGGTCTCGACCGGGCCAATCCCCACCATTTCGTGCTGATCGTCAACAGCTTCCGCCTGACGGGCCAGTTCTCCCGCCTGGCGGAAGAGCTGGAAGCGGCCTGCCTGCGCGATCCGGGCGATGCGCTGGCCGCCGTGTCGCGCTATGTGGTGGCCCGCGAAATTGCCGATTTTCCCGTGGTCGGCGCCCATGAAACCGCGCTCGGCGATCTCGATCACCCGGAGCGCGGGCCGCTCACCGATGGCGAGCCGGCGATTGCCCGCCTGCTCTGGGCCCGCACGGACCGGGCGGCCAGCATGCCGAACAGCGATTCCATCCGTCTCGCCGCCGAGCCGCCGGGTCCGCCAAGGCGCCCCGTCTCGCCCGCGGGCGAGCGGCTGAAGATCGGCTATCTCTCATCCGATTTCCACGACCACGCCACCATGCGCCTCTTCGAGGATGTGCTGGTCCAGCATGATCGGGAGGCCTTCGACATCACGCTCTTCTGCCACACGGAGCCGCACCAGCGCGGCTGGCAGCAGCGCAACCTGCCGGCCGATCTCGTTTCCTCGACCGTCCATGTGGGGGCCATGGACGATCAGGCCGCCGCCGCCGAAATCAGCGCGCGCGGCATCGATATCCTCGTCGATCTCAAGGGCCACACCATGGGCGCCCGGCTGGGCATTGCCAAGCGCGCGGATGCGCCGGTCAAGGCGACCTTCCTCGGCTATCCCGGCAGCGTGATGGGCGGCGGTTTCGACTATGCGATCACCGATCCCGTCGTCACGCCCGACGCGGCCATTCCCCATTTCGAGGAAAAGCTCTGCCGCCTGCCGGAAACCTACCAGCCGAACGGCATGCTGCGCCGGGCCCTGCCGAAAGCCGCGACCCGGGCGAGCGCCGGCCTGCCGGAAAAGGCCTTCGTCTTCGCCTCCTTCAATGCGATCCAGAAGATCACGCCGGAAACCTTCCGCCTCTGGTGCCGCATCCTCAAGGCGGTGCCCCATGCGGTGTTCTGGATCTTTGCCGAGCGCAGCGAGGCCCGCGCCAATCTGCTCCGCGCCTTCCGCGCCGCCGAGATTGCCGAAGAGCGCATCTTCTTCACCGCGGGCATGCCCTATGAGGCCCATGTGGCCCGGCTTGGCCTTGCCGATCTCGGGCTCGACAGCGTGCCCTATAACGGCCACACGACCACCTCCGACATGCTCTGGGCCGGCCTGCCGCTGCTCACCATGCGCGGCCATGCCTTCCAGGCCCGGGTATCCGAAAGCCTGCTGAAAGCCGCCCGCATCGATGGGCTGGTGGCGGAGGACGCGGAAGATTTCGTCCATCGCGCCGTCGCGCTCGCCGCCTCCCCGGACCGCATCTCGGCGCTGAAGGCGCGGATCGAGGAAAACCGCTTCCGCGCGCCCCTCTTCGACAGCGAACGCTTCACCCGCCATCTGGAAAACGCCTATCGCCTGATGGCGGATCAGGCCCGCCTCGGCCTCGCCCCCGCCCTCATCGACGTGCCCGCCCTTCCGCCCCGCATCGGCCCCTTCGCGGAGCGCAGGCGCGGGGAATAGGGAAGGGGCGCCGGCCGGTGCCTCTTTGCACTCAGGCGATGTAGATCTCGGGGCCCAGGCCCCGGTAGGGCGCGACACGGTCTTCCGGCGTCCCGTCAGGCAGGAAGAGCGACGTTACCTCTGCCAGTGGCACGATCATGAAGGGCGAGACCCGGTGGAGCTTCTCCGCCGTCAGCATCGCATGGACCTGCAGCGAACGCCCGGCAATTGCCCGCTTGATCGCCGCTTCCTCGAAATCGCCGGTGGAAAGGCCGTGGCGCGGATGGGCCGCGGTCGCGCCGAGGAAGAAGTGATCCGGCCTCAGGCGGGAAATCGCCGCCATCGCCTCCGCCCCCACCGCCACCATGGAATGCCGGTAGAGCTGCCCGCCAATGAGGATCACCCGGATGTCCCGGTGATGTTCGAGCGCCGCCGCAATTGTCGGGCTATGGGTGATCACCGTCAGCGTCAGGTCATGCGGTAGCGCCCGGACGAGCGCCGCCGTGGTCGTCCCGCCATCGAGAAACACGGTCTCTCCGGGCTGGATCAGCCCCGCGGCTGCGGCGCCGAGCCGGGATTTCTCATCGCTGCCAATCCGGCGACGTTCCTCGAGATCCGGCAGCGGTGGGGAAGCGGGCAGGGCGCCCCCATGCACCCGGACAAGCTTGCCCTCGGCGGCAAGCTCGCGAAGATCGCGCCGGATCGTGTCTTCCGAAAGCGTGAGCTCGGCGGCCAGTGTCCGGGCGACGATTTCGCCCTCCCGCGCCAGCCGGTCGAGGATGAGGATCTTGCGCTGTTGGGTGAGCATGGGCCTTGACTCTGCACGTTTATGCCTGTTTCATCGCGATATTGCACGATTATGTCGCCAAAAGCAAGAAAATTGCGGCAAAGACATGCAATATCGTGAAAGTCCAGGAGTATGCGATGCTGATTTTGATTGCCGGTCCCTATCGTTCGGGCACGGGGGATGATCCCGTCCTGATGGCAGAGAACCTCAAGCGCCTGGAGGCGCCCTCCCATGCCCTCTTCCGGGCGGGTCATGTGCCGATGATCGGGGAATGGGTGGCGCTGCCCGTCTGGCGAACCGCCGGTGGCGCTGCGGTGGGCGATGCGCTTTACGAGGAGATTTTCCACCCGGTCGCGCACCGGCTGCTTGCCCTGTGCGAGGGCGTGCTGCGCCTTCCCGGCCCCTCGAAAGGGGCCGACAATGACGTGCGCATCGCAAGGGAACGGGGCATTCCGGTCTGGTACCGGCTGGAGGACGTTCCCGGCTGCGGCGCGGCGGCCTGAGGCCTTTCAGCCCCTCCATGCCACCCAAGGGCGCGCCGGGGAGACACGCTCACTCCGGTTCGCCAAGGCGGGTTTCCATCATCTTGCGGAAGGCGGGGCGCGACTGGCAGGCGGCAAGCCAGGCCTTCACATGGGGTGCCGCATCGAAGAGCGCCTGTTCGGTCTGCGTGTAGCGGAACACTTCCGCGAGGTTGAGATCGGCGACGGTGAAGCGGTCGCCCACCACATGGCCGGTGGCGGCAAGCCGGTTGTTCAGGACGCCGAAGGCCTTTTTCAGCGCCCGGCGGGCGACGGCAATGACAGCCTTGCCTTCCTCGCTCTCCTGCTGTCCGGCATCGTAGGTCAGCACGATCTTCACCGCATGGGGCTCCACCTCGTTGGCGGCCCAGAAGCTCCAGCGCAGCATGTCGCCCTCTTCCGCAAGCGAGCGGGGCGAGAGGCTGGAGGAGGCGTGCTTGCGCGCGAGATAGAGATTGGTGGCGAGCGATTCCGTCAGAAGCAGGTCGCCATCCGTCACCGCCGGGATCTGTCCCATGGGATTGACGGCAAGGAAGGCGGGGGAGACGGTGGTAAGCGGCGCATCGGCGGAAAGCGGATCGGCCACCCGCCGTGCCTGGATCACCGGCACGGAGGTGAAGGGAATGTCCAGTTCCAGGGCCATCCAGTAATTGCGCGAGGCGCGCGAGCGGTAAACGCCATAGATCGTCAGCATTGCGAGGTCTCCGTTTGCGGTCCGGCGGACCTTAAGCGCTCGCTGCGCCCGATAACATCGCCTTCCCCTGAAGCGGCAATCAATTCGGTTGATGGATCGCCTCAATCCACCCCGCAGCCGGGATAACGGGTGGAAAGCGGCTCCAGGATGGAGAAGATCTTCTCCCTTATCCAGCGATGGCCGGGGCTTTCCTCGTTGCGGCGATGCCAGGTGGCGACGAGAAGCGGCGCGGGCACCGGCACCGGCGGCTCGAAACAGTCGAGCTGCATTTCCTCGGCCAGCCGGTCCGCCATGTGGATCGGCACCAGCGAGATGAGATCGGTGCGGCTGACGGTGCGGCAGATGGAATAGAAGAAGGGCAGGGTCACCGTCACCCGCCGCGAGCGTCCCACCCGGGAAAGCGGCCCGTCCGCATCCGCCGCCACATTGCCCTCGGGCGAGAAGAGCACATGGCCAAGCGCGCAATAGAGATCGAGCGGCATCTGCGCGCCGGGCAGCACGCCCGCCTCGGCAATCGCCCGGTGGCCGCGGGCGGCAATGAGCACGAAGGGCGAGCGCAACAGCCGCTTGCGGATCACCCAGTCCGGCACCGCCTGTTCGGGATGGAGCGCCAGATCCGCCTTGAACTGTTCGAGGCTTTCCACATAGACGTCGCGCACCAGATCGACCTGGTGCAGCCGGATCCCCGGCGCCTCCTGCGCCAGTTGCGCGGCGAGCTCCGGCATCAGGTTTTCGGCAAAATAATCCGCCCCGGCAATGCGGAAGCCGAAATTTGCCCGCGCGGGATCGAAGGCTGTGCCGATGGAGAGCAGCGATTCCATCCGCGCCAGCTCCTCGCGAAGCGGCACGGCCAGCATCGCGGCCCGGCCGGTCGGCACGAGGCGCGTGCCCTGGCGCACGAAAAGCTCGTCGTCGAAGGCATAGCGCAGCCGCCCCAGTGCGGCCGAAACCGCCGGCTGCGAAAGCCCCAGCCGCTCGCCCGCCTTCACCGTCGATCCGTCGCGCAGCAGCGCATCCAGCACGCGCAGCAGGTTAAGGTCGAATGCGGTGAAATCCATGGACAGGGGCCGGCTCCTCTTCTACCGCCAATCTATTAGGTCCCGCTTACGTTTTCAACGTCCAGTTTATGCTTCCCGCTCAGGACAGGATGTTGCGCTCGACGGCGAGGCCCGGAAAGGCCTCCGCCCCGCCGATCAGCTCGCCGCTTGCCTGCTCGTTCCAGCGAAAACCGGCAATGGCGGCGCCGGGCGTTGCCGAAAAGACATTGCCGGAGATCATCGCGCGGCCCGCGCCCTCCGCCACGCTCACCGCGCAGCCCACCGGCACCGCCCGGACCATGTTCCCGGAGGCCGAGACATTGCGCAGATAAGGCCCCCAGCCGAGAAGCAGGCCCCATTTCTCCACCGTGTCGATCGCATTGCCCGAAATGACCGCATCGGCTTCCGCGCTGATCCCGATGCCGAAACCCGCATCCGCGGCGGGGTAGGGCCCGGGGCCCGCAATATTGCGCACCACATTGCCGGAAATGCTGGCGAGCCGCCCGCCCTCGTTGAAGTTGACGACGGCAATGCCATTGGCCGCCCCATCCACCAGATTGGCGGATATCACCGCCGCCTCGAAGGAAAACTCCACGTAAAGCGCCGTCTCGCCGGAGCGCAGGCACTGGTTGCCTGTGATCGTGACGCCGGAGGCGCTGTTGGCCCGGATCGCGGAAAAGGCGCAGTCGCTCACATGGTTGGCCGAAACGATCACCTGGCCGGCGCGGAAAATGTTGATGCCATTGCCGTTCTGCCCGGTGCCGCCGGAGCGGGCGGCAATCTTCGACACCCGGTTGCCGGAAACCAGCGTGCCGTCCTCGCCCGCCTGGTAGCGATGGATGAGGATGCCGCCATTGCCGCAGCCCTCCACCCGGTTGTCGCGCACCGAAAGGCCGCGGCTGTCGACGGCAAAGAGCCCCGCTTCCGCCGCCCCGCTGATCCGGCAGTTGCTGATCGTGCCGCCACAGCCCTCCAGCCGGATGCCATGGGCGGAAGAGCCCTGGATGGTGCAATTGTCGATCTCCACCTCCGAAACACCGGCAAGGCCGACGAGCCCGCCGGCGGGATCGGCAAGCCAGCGGTTCGCCCCGTCGATCTCCAGCCCGTAAAGCCTGATGCGCCGGGCATTCGCCGCCTGGAACAGATGGCCTTCGCCCGTATATTCGATACGGGTGCGCCCCGGCACGCCGTTGATCTCGCAATTGTCGGGGAGGTCCAGATTGGAGACCCGATAGGTGCCGGGCGGCAGGAAGACCGGACGCCCCCTTTCCGCCGCCTCCGCAAGCACCCGGGCGAAACGCCGGCTGCCGCCGCCGGGACCCGGTGCGGTTGCAACCGGATGGATATCGTCGAGCCCGCCCCGAAGCCCCGCATCGCCGATCAGCCCCGCCGCCCGCACGGCCGGCGCCGCCAGTCCCAGAAGGGCGCTGGCAAGAAGAAGGCGGCGTGTCGGCATGGGACGGCTCCTGGGATCTGGGGTCTTTGAAAAACAAGGGAGCAATCCCCGTGCCAGCTTCCGATGCTTCATTCTGGCACAGACGTGCCGGCCACAGGCCGCAGCTCGAAAAGAAGGTCGCGAAACCGTTTGCCGTTGACGCTATTTTGATGCCGACAGGCTAAACTTAAGTCTCGCACTGAAAATGGTTTGAATGTAATAATACAGACAGTTTCGTTTCGTGGTTGTATCCTGGTCTTCCGGGAAGGGTATGGCAACGAGACCCAGGAAAGGAACGGGGCATGCACAAAGCCGGGATTTTGGGCGCCGAAGACGGGGTTTCCGAGGGGATGTCCGAGGAACGCCGCATTCTTCTGTCGCTCGCCGGCGCCCGAATCGTCACCGAGAGCACCGAGCTTCTGACGGCGGAGGTGGATTTCCTCCGTTCCGTTCTGGAACAGCTTCCCGCGCAGGTGTTCGTCAAGGATGTGCAGAGCCGCTTCCTCTTCGCCAATCAGGCCACGGTGCGAAGGCTCGGCGCCACCTCCTTTGCCGAAATGAAGGGCAAGACCGATTTCGCCTTTTACGGCCCCCACGATGCCCAGGCCTTCTACGATCTCGAACAGCAGGTGATGCGCACCGGCGTGCCGGCCATGAACCAGGAGGAGAAATTCGTCGGCGAGGACGGGCTTCCCTCCTGGCACCTCTCCTGCAAGCTGCCGATCCTCAATCCCGCCGGCGAGGTGAACGGCATCGTCGGCTTCTCGCTCGACATCACCGAGCGCAAGCGGCAGGAAATGCTTCGCCGCGGCCAGTCCGACCTTCTGGAAATGATCGCCCGGTCCGAGCCGCTGCCCGCCATTCTCGAAGCCCTCGTGCTCCTCATCGAGGCGCAGCTGACAGGCATTTTCGGCTCCATCCTGCTGCTCGACGAGGAGGGCCGCCGCCTGTTCAAGGGGGCCGCGCCCAACCTGCCGGATGCCTATAACGACCAGATCGAGGGCGTGGCCGTGGGCAACATGGTCGGCTCCTGCGGCACGGCCGCCTGGTCGGGCAAGCCCGTCTTCGTCAGCGATATCATGAGCGATCCGCGCTGGGCGAATTATCGCGGGCTGGCGGCCGCCTTCGGCTTCCGTTCCTGCTGGTCCACGCCCATCATCGCCCAGCACAATCACGTGCTCGGCACCTTCGCGCTCTATTCCTTCGAGGTGCGGGAGCCGACGTCGGAAGAATTGCAGCTCATCAGCATCGCCACCCACATTGCCGGCATCGCCATCGAGCGCAAGCGGGCCGAAGACCGCATCCGCTATCTCGCCCACCACGATTCCCTCACCGGCCTGCCGAACCGCGCCGCCTTCATGGATATCATGGCCGAGGCCTTCAACCAGGCCCGCCACACCCAGCAGCATGTGGCGGTGGTCTATATCGATCTCGACAATTTCAAGCAGGTCAACGATACCCACGGCCATCACGCGGGCGATCTGCTGCTCGTGGAATTTGCCGCCCGGCTTGTCGATTTCAAGCATGGCGGCGACCATGTGGTGCGCCTCGGCGGCGATGAATTCGTCATGCTCTGCCTCACCAAGCCCACCGACGAGCGCCCCTTCATCAGCCGGCTGCACCAGCTGCGCAAGGCGCTCGCCCAGCCGATCCGCATCGGCAATGGCGAGGTCGTCACCACCGCCAGCATCGGCGTGGCGCGCTATCCCCGCGACGGCGCGACGCCGGAGGCGGTTCTGGCCAGCGCCGATGCCGCCATGTATCGATCCAAGGAAATGGGCCGCGACACGCTCTGCGTCTATGACGGCCCGGGCAACATGAAGATCAGCCGTGATATCGGCCGCGAGGAAGAACTGCGCCGCGCCATCGAGAATGGCGAGCTGTTCCTCGAATACCAGCCGCGGGTGGACATGATTTCGGGCCGCATCCTGGGTCTGGAGGCGCTGGTGCGCTGGCGCCATCCCAAGGAAGGCATCGTGCCGCCCCTGCAGTTCATTCCGATGGCCGAGGAAACCGGCCTCATCCTGCCGCTCGGCAACTGGGTGCTGAAAACCGCGACCCGCCAGGCCAGGGCCTGGCAGGATGCCGGCCTGCCGCCCGTGGTCATGGCCGTCAATGTCTCGGCCCGCCAGTTCTGCGATCCGCTCTTCCCCAACCTCGTCGAACAGGCGCTGACCGAAAGCGGCCTTTCGGCGGAATTCCTGGAGCTGGAACTCACCGAATATACGCTGCTCGGCAATGTGAACGGCGCCGCCGCGGCAATGAATGCGGTAAAGGCGCTGGGCGTGCGCCTCTCGGTGGATGATTTCGGCACCGGCTACGCCAATCTGGACATATTGCGCGATTTCCCCATGGACATGCTGAAGATCGACCGCAGCTTCGTGGAAGCGCTGCCCGGCGATCAGGCCACCCGCGCAATCGCGGGCGCCGTCATGTCGCTCGCCCGGGATCTCAAGCTTTCGGTCGTCGCCGAAGGCGTGGAGACCAAGGAGCAGCAGGATTATCTGAGGGCGGAAGGCTGTGCCGAGGCCCAGGGCTATCTCTATTCCGCCCCGATCGGCGCGCCGGAAATCGCCCAGCTTCTGGGCGCCGCCTGCTGATACCGGCGAGACGCAGCATTTCCCTTTAACATCTTTTGTGGATATAACCGGCCTTGACGATCATCAGGACTGCCGGGGGGACAAGAAGGGCATGGCCGAAGAAAAGCGAATGGGCAAGGGCCGGCTGGAGGCCTTTTCCGATGGCGTGATCGCCATCATCATCACCATCATGGTGCTGGAGATCAAGGTACAGCATGGCGAGACGCTCTCCGCCCTCCTGCCGCTCTATCCCGTCTTTCTCTCCTATGTGCTGAGCTTCGTGCATGTGGGCATCTACTGGAACAACCACCACCACATGTTCCACGCCGTCACCCATGTGAAGGGCGGGGTTCTGTGGGCGAACATGCACCTGCTCTTCTGGCTGTCGCTGGTGCCCTTCACCACGGGCTTCATGGGTGAAAACCACTTCGCGCCCTTTCCGGTGGCGCTCTATGGCATGAACCTGCTTCTGTGCGGGGTGGCCTATTTCATCCTGGCGCGGCAGCTGCTGCGCCATCACGGAAGGGAATCCGAACTCGCCCGCGCCATCGGCCGCGACCGGAAGGGCGTGGTCTCCGTGGTGCTCTATGCCATCGCCGTGGCTGTGTCCTTCATCGAGCCGATCCTGTCGATGGCGATCTACACGATCGTCGCCGCCCTCTGGTTCATCCCCGACCGCCGCTTCGAAGACCGCGATTGAGGGGTGGGCGGTTGGCCATCGGCGGGCGGGTCTGATCCACCGGCGCGGCGCGGCGACGGCACGCATGCCATCAACGGGAATGCCACCATTGCGCCTGTCCCGCGTTATTCCTCTGTCAGCGGCATCCTGATAGGCGGCTGCCTGTCGGCTGTCGCCGTTCTTGCGCGGAACCGCTGTGTGCCACGCCTGCCATGGCGACCGCGCCACGCAGGACAGCAAGGCAAGGGATTTGACCATGGACGACGATACCGCCTGGAAAACCGAAGAACGATTGTGGCTCGATGGCGTCGAGGTCTATGACGAGATCGTCGACCCGGCCTGCCTGATGGCCTTTCCCTCCATGGGCGTGCTGCAGATGGAGGCCATCCGCAAGGGTCTTGAAGGGGTTGCCCGCTGGGCTGCCGTGGCCATGTCCGACCGCGTGCTCCGTCGCGCGGATGCGAACAGTCTGGTGCTGGGATACACGGCAGAGGGCCGGCGCGAGGGAGAAGAACCCTACCGCTGCATCTGCACCTCCACCTACCGCGCCGCCGCTGACGGGTGGAAGCTCGTTCAGCACCAGCAGACCCCCTGCGGCTGAACCCCTGGGCGCATTGTCCACGCTGGCAGGCCTAATAAAGGAAATTTACGGCCGGTTGCGCTAGATCAATTCCCTGTTGCCCGCTTTAGATCATTATCCTGTCATGGCCTATGGAAAATCCGTGAGCGGAATTCCGGCCATGACAAGTATTGATCAAGATGAAAGCAACAACCGGCCCTCGTCATCGGGGGATGGCATGGTCGTCTGTTGCCGGGGAGACAGGACATGATACGTTTGGCAGCCGTTCTTTACATTCTGACGGCCACCGTTTTTGCCGGATCTGCTGTGATTGCAGTTCTGACGATGCGCATGATGGCGCCCGCGCAGATCGGCGGTGCCTTTCTGGCCGGTCTCGTCCTTGCTGCGCCCGTGGCCTTTCTCGTGGCCCGCAATGTCTACAATGCCCTGAACAGCCGGAGCGTCTGACACGCCCCGTGCCCGGGAAGGGCTGAGCCTCCGGGTCGGGCGGGGCCCGGAGGTGTCTTTCCATCCCGCCCGGGCTCGGCTAAGAGCGGTCTGAGACACCCTTCAGTCCGGAGTGCACCATGCTCGAAACGCCCCGCATCGTCGAAGCCGACGAGCAGTTGACCGCCGTGGTATCCTTCCGCGTGCCCCGCGCCGAAATCGCCGAAGCCATGGGCGCCGGGCGCATGGCGCTGATCGAGGTGCTCGCCCGCCAGGGCATCGAGCCCACCGGCCCCTGGTTTTCCCGCCATCACCGCATGGATCCCGACTGGTTCGATTTCGAGGTCGGCCTGCCGGTCGCCGGTCGCGTCACCCCGGAAGGCGGGGTGGAGCCTTCCACGCTGCCCGCAGGGCGGGTGGCGCTCACCGTCTATCATGGCGATTACGAAGGGCTCGGCACCGCCTGGTCCGATTTCATGATCTGGCTGGAGGAAAACGGCTATCAGCCAGCCGAGCAGCTCTGGGAACACTATGCCGCCGGCGAGGATGGCAGCCCCGCAACCGTGCTCTGCCGCCCGGTGCTATAGGCTGTCTTCTGTTCCCGAAAACCTGAGGGTCGGACCCATTCCGCAAGGCCGGCATCAGCTTCGCGAAAGGGCAGGGGCCTAGTCTCGGACAAAGGTTCCTGATCAAGAAGCGGTAATTCTATGCCCCTGTTCCCCTTTCGCATGGCTGCCCTCGGCGCGCGTCTTGCGCCGCTTGGCGCGGCGCTCGCCCTGTCGGGCTGCTATATCGATACCAGCAGCATGAACACGGACCGGTTCGTGCAGCAGACGCGGCCGATCTTCTATGAGGACGAATCGCTGCCCGATTCCGCCAATGCCTATGTGGCCCCGCCCAATGCCCTGCCGCGCGTGCCGCTCCAGCCGCAGGGCGCGGGCATTGCGGGCCGCACCCCGCCTTCCAGCAATTATCCGCCGGCGCCGAAACCCCTCGTCAAGGCCGGGCTCACCCTGTCGCCCGGCCAGCTCGATGTCTATGACCCGGAATATGACAGCATCTACGGCGCCTTCCAGGATCAGGACCGGCTGGTTCCGGCGCTGCCCTACAAGCGCATTCCCGCCAAATATCTGCGCCGCGAGGTGGATTTCCCGAGCGCCGACAAGCCGGGCACGATCATCGTCGATACCAAGGAAAAATATCTCTATCTCGTGCTCGGCAATGGCCGGGCCATGCGCTATGGCGTCGGCCTCGGCCGCAAGGGCTTCGGCTGGCATGGCCGCGGCGTCATCCAGTGGCGCCAGCGCTGGCCGCGCTGGACCCCGCCCGATGAAATGGTCGAACGCCAGCCGGAAATCGCCCAGTATTCCGCCGCCAATGGCGGCATGAATCCGGGGCTCAACAATCCGCTCGGCGCCCGCGCGCTCTATATTTTCCAGAACGGCCAGGATTCGCTCTACCGCATTCACGGCACGCCGGAATGGCGCTCGATCGGCAAGGCCGTCTCCTCGGGCTGCGTCCGCATGCTGAACCAGGACGTGATCGATCTCTATGACCGCCTGCCGGAGAAGGCCGAAATCGTCGTCCTCTGAAGGCGCGATAGCGAGGTTAGGAAGGGTGCCCCGGTGCGCTTCGTTGCCGGGAAACCGCTGCAGCCGGCGCGCGGGGCCCCGGAAGGAAGGGGTCCCTCATATTTCCATAACTTGGAAACACTAAATTATCTAATCTTCATATGAGATGATTCAGATGTTCGTGCCATTCTCGGGTGACGGGAAAGGATCGAACGCGTATCGCGGGGTGGGTCCTCTCCGGCAGGAGCATGTAGGATTTCAGGAGCCCCCTCATGGCGAACCAGAATAGCAACCCATCCCCCCAGATTACCCTCAATCCGGAAACGGTGACCGGTACAGCCGCAGACGACGAAATTCTTGCGGCACCCGGAGGCCTCGGCGCCGGCGACCGCATCGATGGCGGCGATGGGTATGACACCATCCGCCTGACCGCGCCGGGCACCCTCGACATCACGCTGCCCGATGTCTTCACGGGCATCGAGCGGCTCGAGGGATCTTCCGGGGACGACCTTTTCCTTGTCTCCGGACGCCGGATGGAGCGGATAGACGAAATCCAGGGCGGCGACGGGATGGATACGGTTCGTCTGAAGGAGGCCGGGGCGCTCAAGGTCGCTTGGATGATCTCGGTCGAGAAAGTCGAAGGCAGCGCCGGGGACGATCACTTCTATGTCGGCGCCGACAATGCCACGAAGATCGACGGCGGCGACGGCCATGATGTGGTGGAAATGATGGAAGACGGAACGCTCGATCTCCGGCTGTTCTCGGGGATGGAGGCCGTCGTCGGCTTCGATGGGGCGGATCTGTTCCAGGTCGCAGCAGGCAATACGATCCGGATCAATGGCGGCGGAGGAACGGACACGGTCCGGCTTGAAAATGCCGGTCTGCTCGATCTCGGTGCCTTCAGCAACATCCGGCAGGTGATCGGCAGCGCGGGCGATGATGTCTTTCTGTACAATCCCGGCCTTCGGGCAAACATCGATGGCGGCGACGGGCAGGATGTGCTGCGCCTTGCCGGGCCCGGCACCCTGGATCTGGCCCGTCTGCCCGGACTGTCGAACATCGAGACCGTGGAGGGATCGTCGGGAAGCGACATCTTCATCGTTCCGGCTGATGGCACGTTGATCGTGGATGGCGGCTATGGTTTCGACACGGTGCGGCTGACCGGCGAGGGCAAGCTGGATACCACGCTTTTCCGCAATATTGAACGTTTCATCGGATCCGATGGCAAGGACATCCTGATCGGCACCGACGGAGACGCGGGCGACGATTCGCCGGCAGATGGCAGCGGGGATGGCTGGCTGCGCGGGGGCGATGGCGACGACCTCTACCGCATCGACAACCTCGACGACATCGTCGAAGAAGAGGGCACCGGCGGCATCGACACGATCGAGGCTTCCGTTTCCTTCTCGCTCGCCGACCGTACGAGGGTGAAGGGACAGGTGGAAAACCTGACCCTGACAGGCAAGGCGATCTTTGCCATCGGCAACGAGCTCGACAATCAGCTCAAGGGCAATGCCATGAACAATCGCCTGGAAGGGGCCGCGGGAAGCGACCGCCTCGATGGAGGCCAGGGCCATGACCGCCTCGTCGGCGGCCTTGGCCGCGATACTCTGACGGGCGGAACGGGCAAGGATATCTTCCGCTTCGATACGCGCCCCGCAAAGGACAATGTGGATACGATCACGGATTTCAACGTGAAGGACGACACGATCGAACTGGAAAATGCGATCTTCGCGAAACTGAAGAAAACCGGCGTACTGGCAAAGACCTTCCTCGCCGTCAATGCCGCCGGCAAGGCTATGGATAAGGACGATTATCTGGTCTACAGCAAGAAAACCGGCCTTCTTTCCTACGATCCCGATGGCAGCGGCAAGGCCGCCGCCGTGGAAATCGCCTATTTGTCGAAGAACCTGCCGATTACGGAAAAGGACTTTCTGATCACCTGAGCGGGGGCGGAACCACCCGCCCGTCAGCCTTCGAGGGCCTGCCGCAGGCTGTGCAGCCGGTCGCGCAGGCCATCGGCATCCTCGGCGCTGCAGCCGGTCTTGCCGGCAATGGCGGCGAACACGCCCACGGCCTCGTCCCGCAGCGCCGCACCCGAAGGCGTCAGCGAAACCGTCACCTGCCGCTCATCCGCTGCATCGCGCCGCCGCTCCACATGGCCCGCCTGTTCCAGCCTCTTGATCAGCGGCGACAGCGTGCCGGAATCGAGCGTCAGCGCCTCGCCCAGCGCCTTCACTCCCATCGGACCCTGCTCCCAGAGCAGCAGCATCACCAGATATTGCGGATAGGTGAGGTTCAGCCGCTCGAGCAGCGGCTTGTAGGCGCGCTGAAAGGCATGCGCCGCGGCGTGAACCGCAAAGCAGAGCTGCCGGTCGAGCGTCAGCGCCGCGCTGAAGGCCTCCCGTTCGGGCGCGGTGAGGGCGGGCAGGGGATCATTTGCCGGGATCGGGCGTTTCATCTTGGTCTCCGGCCGGCAGGGCCCGAACGGCCCTCCGGCATTGACTGTCATCATGACAGGAAGGAGACAATTTTTCAATGCGCAACTCTATTGCACGCAATTAAATTATGCGCTATCAATGTCGCCATCAACCGAGGAAAGGAAGACGACATGCCCATTCTCTACACCACGAAGGCTACCTCCACCGGCGGCCGCGCCGGCTCCTCCCGCACGGAAGACGGCGCGCTGGCCGTCACGCTCACGGTTCCGAAGGAACTGGGCGGCGACGGTGCGCCCGGCAACAATCCCGAGCAGCTCTTTGCCGCGGGCTATTCCGCCTGCTTCCTCGGTGCGCTGAAATTCGTCGCCTCGAAGGAAAAGATCAAGATTCCCGAGGACACCACGGTCACCGCCACGGTCGGCATGGGCCCGCGTGAAGACGGCGCCGGCTTCGGCATCGATGTGAAGCTGGAAGTCCATGTTCCCGGTCTGGACAAGGCCGAGGTCGAGCGGTTGGCGGAAGCCGCCCACGTGGTCTGCCCCTATAGCCATGCGCTGCGCGTGCCGCGCCAGGTGCCCACCACCGCCGTCTGATCCCCTTTTGACGCGCCTCATCGCGCCCGGCCTCGCAAGAGGCCGGGTTTTTCGTTTGGGCGGAAGACAAAGGGGCGGGGAAGGAGAAGGGGCTGTGCGGCCGGGTTAGCGCCCCTCGCGGGCCGTGGCCGCCGCCCGGGCAAGGGTGCCCAGCATCTCCACCGCACCGGGCGCCGCGCCGGCCCCGGCGGCGTGAATGCGCGCCAGCGTCTCCCGCCAGACCGGCAGAACCGCGTGCAGCAGCGCATGGCCCTCGGGCGTCAGCGCCAGATGCTGGATGCGCCGGTCGTCCGGCGCGGCCCTGCGCGCCAGAAGCCCGCGGGCCGAAAGCACCTTCACCGCCGCCGTCACTGTTGTCCGGTCCATGCCCAGCTCGTCGCCCAGCTGGCCCATGGCCGGCGGCACCGGCCGGTTGAGCGCCATCAGCAGCGAAAACTGCCCGTTGCTGAGGTTGAAGGGCTGGAAGGCGCGGTCGAAGGTGCGGGCAAGCTCGCGGGCGGCGCGCTGCGTCTGGAAGCACAGGCAGCCGTCGCGCACGGCCAGAGTGGTGGAAAAAGGAACGGGAGGTTGCAGATTCTGGCGGGTTGACATGGTTTGTATGTTGATATCAACCTTTCCCCTGTCAAGGCCGGACCGCATGGCGCGGGCCGATTGAAGAGGAGAGGGGAGATCCCATGGCCGCCCATCATGGTCCGTTCATCTGGTATGACTATACGAGCGCGGATCCGGATCGCGCCGCCGATTTCTATGCCCATGTGGTGGGCTGGACGATCAGTGATTTTTCCCGGCCGGAAACGCCCTATAGGATCTTCAACGCGCCGGATACGGGCGTGGCCGGCCTTGCACGGCTCACCGAGGGCGGCCGCAAGGGCTGGATCGGCTATGTGCAGGTGGAGAATGTCGATGAGACCGTCGCCGCCTTCACCGCTGCCGGCGGCGGGGTGATCGCGCCGGCCTATGACATTCCGACCGTCGGCCGCCTGGCCATTCTCGCCGATCCCGGCGGCACGGTGCTGGCCGTGATGACCCCCACTTCGGAGGAGCGCTGGAAAGCCGAGACCATGGGCCGTCCCGGCCATGGCGGCTGGCATGAGCTCTATGCCCGCAACGGCGAGGAAGCCTTCGCCTTTTACGCGAAGGTTTTCGGCTGGACGGAAAGCCGCACCATGGACATGGGTCAATTCGGTGTCTACCGCATCTTCGCGCAGGACGGCCACGACATCGGCGGCATGATGACCATGATGCCGGGAAGTCCGGCGCCCGTGTGGAATTTCTACTTCCAGGTGGATGGCATCGAGGCCGCCTCCGCCCGCGCCGCCGAAAAGGGTGCCAAGGTGCTGATGGGCCCGCATCAGGTGCCCGGCGGCGGCTGGATCATCCAGATGCTCGATCCCGAGGATGTGCCCTTCGCGCTCCTCTCCTCCGTGCGCTAAGCGGACGCCGGGGCGGGGCGGACAGGCTCGGTAAAGGCCGTCGCCGCCGGCATTTCCGGTCCCGTCGAAGGGTGGAAGAAGCGGGATGACGGCCCGAAACACCCTCGCCTCCGCCCTTTCGCCTTGAGCCTTCCGGTCAAATGGCCTATCTCGGAAAGAGCGAAACGGGGTGTCGAAGGCTTGGGGCCCCGGTCATGAAGACCTGAGGCCGAGGCATGGAATTAACCCTTGTGGCGCTGTTGTTGCCCTTTCTGGCTGCGCTTCTTGCGCCGGGGCTCACGCGTGGGCTGGGGCATCGGGCGGCCTGGCTCCTGGCGCTGGTGCCGGTCTTTTCCTTTGCCCGGCTGGCCTCTTTCCTGCCCGATGTGGCGGCGGGGGAGAAGATCACCGGCGGCTTTGCCTGGGTGCCTTCCTTCAATCTCTCCTACAGCTGGTACCTCGACGGGCTGTCGCTGACCTTTGCGCTGCTCGTCACCGGCATCGGTGCGCTGATCGTGCTCTATGCCGGGGCTTACCTCAAGGGGCATCCGCAGCAGGGCCGCTTCCTCGCCTTCCTGCTCGCCTTCATGGGCGCCATGCTGGGGCTCGTCGTGTCCGACAGCTTCCTCATGCTCTTCATCCACTGGGAGCTCACCTCGCTCACCTCCTTCCTGCTCATCGGCTTCGATCATGAGAAGGCGGGCTCGCGCCGCGCGGCGCTGACGGCGCTGGCGGTGACCGGCGGGGGAGGGCTCTTCCTGCTGGCGGGGTTGATGTTCATCTGGAACATCACCGGCGTCACGCAATTCTCGCTGCTTCTGATGCTCGGCGACGATCTGCGCGCAAGCCCCTTCTACATGGCGGTCTTTGCGCTCATCGCCATCGCCGCCTTCACCAAGTCGGCGCAGTTTCCTTTCCATTTCTGGCTGCCCAACGCCATGGCAGCGCCAACGCCGGTCTCGGCCTATCTCCATTCCGCCACTATGGTGAAGGCCGGCGTGTTCCTGCTCATGCGGCTCAACCCGGTCATGGGCGGCACGCCGCTCTGGACCATCGTCCTGCCGGTCATGGGCGGCGTTACGCTCGTGGCGGGAACGGTGCTGTCGCTCCGCGAGACCGACATGAAGCTCATTCTCGCGCAAACCACGGTCGCCTCGCTCGGCCTTCTCGTCATGATGACCGGCTATGGCTCGGAAAAGGCGGTGGAAGCGGCGGTTCTCTATCTCATCGCCCATGCGCTCTTCAAGGGCGCGCTCTTCATGGTGGCGGGCCAGGTGGATCACGGGGCCGGAAGCCGCGATCTGGAAGAGATTTCAGGCCTTTACCGGGTCATGCCGCTGGCGGGCGGGGCAGCCGGCCTCGCCGCGCTCTCGATGATCGGTTTCATGCCCTTCGCCGGTTTTCTCGCAAAGGAGGAAATCTATGCGGCCTTCTCCGCCGCATCCCCGCGCGATCTCCTCTTTCTCGCCACCGCCTTTGCCGGCAATGTCATGATGGGCGCGGCCGCCCTTAAGGCGGGCATCACGCCCTTTCGCGGGCCCTTGCGCGCCCCGGCAAAACACCCGCATGAAGGGCCTTTCGGGCTTCTCGCCGGGCCAGTCCTGCTCTCCGTCCTGGGGCTTGCAGCGGGCATCGGAGCCACCGCCTTTCATGCCTTCTTTGGCAATCCCATGGCCTCCGCCGTCACGGGAAAGCCGGTTCAGATGACCATCAGCGGCATTCCCCACATGGGCCTGCCCTTTGCGCTCTCCCTGCTCACCATTCTGGCCGCGGGTCTTCTCTACTGGCGGCTTGCCGCCCTTGCACCGCTTCTCCGCGCCTTCCTCACCGCGCTGGGGCCGGGGCCCGATCGCGGCTTCGACCGGGCGCTGGAGGGCCTCACGGGCTTCGCTCACGGCCTCGTGCGCAGGGTGCAGAGCGGCCGGCTCGAACACTATGTCCTGTCAACGCTGGGCACGCTTTCGCTTGTCGTCATCGCGGCGCTTGCCGCAAATGGCGAAATGCCCGGCCTGCCGGCCCTGCCGCAAGGCTTGTCCGCTACCGAGGCGCTGGTGCTTCTGATCGCGGTTGGGGGCATTTCGGGCGCGCTGATCGCCGCAGACCGGCTGGTTGCCATTGTCGCGCTCGGCATTCAGGGCTTTGCCGTCGGCCTGCTTTATCTTCTCTATGGCGCGCCGGATCTCGCCTTCACCCAGTTCATGGTGGAAACGCTTGCCGTCGTCATCCTCACCCTGGTCATGACCCGGCTGAACCTCAAGGGCGCCGATCACCGCGGCCCGGTGGAGCGGCTGGTGGATGGGGCGGTGGCGCTGGCCGCCGCGCTCGCCCTTTGCCTGCTGATGCTGAAGATGCTGGAAGGCGGCTTCGATCCGCGGCTCAGCCTGTTCTTCAATGAATACAGCAAGATCGTCGCCCATGGGGCCAATGTGGTCAACGTCATCATCGTCGATTTCCGCGGCACGGATACGCTCGGCGAAATCACCGTGGTACTGGTCACCGGGCTTGCGGTTCTCGGCCTCATCCGGCTGCGCCGCCCGCCCGCGCGCCGGCAAAGGCCGGATATGGAGACGGAGGAGCAATCGTGAACACGCTGATTTTCCGCACCGTCGCGCCCTTTCTCTCGGCGCTCATGCTGGTCTTTTCCGTCTTCGTGCTGCTGCGCGGCCATAACGAACCCGGCGGCGGCTTCATCGGCGGGCTGATTGCCGCCTCGGCGCTCGCCATCCAGGGCATTGCCCAGGGCGTGGCGGCGGTGCGGCGGGCGCTGAAGGCCGATCCGCTCACCATCGCCGCGGTCGGGCTGCTGCTTTCGGCGCTGGCCGGCCTGCTGCCCTTCCTGTTCTACCTGCCCTTCATGACGGGCCTCTGGACCGAGGTGAATATCGGCCTCGGCCCGGTCGCGATCTCCAGCGTCATGCTTTTCGATTTCGGCGTCTATCTCGTGGTCGCCGGCACGGTCACCGCCATGGCGCTGGCGCTCGAGGAAAGGGAGAAGGACTGATGGAACCCGTCTTCGCGCTCCTCGCCACGCTGTTCTATGCGGCGGCCTTCTATCTCCTTCTGTCGCGCCATGTGGTGCGCATGCTCATCGGGGTGGCGCTGCTCGGCAATGGCGTCAATCTCTCGCTCTTCCTCGCCGGGCGGCTGACGCGCGACGTGCCGCCGGTGATCGGCGCGGGCGAAGACGTGCTCAAGGCCGGGGCGGCCAATCCGCTGCCGCAGGCCCTCATTCTCACGGCCATCGTGATTTCCTTTTCCTTCTTCGCCTATCTTCTGGTGCTCGGCTACCGCGCCTACCAGACGCTCGGCACCGACGACACCCGCGCCATGCGCTTTGCCGAGCCGGATCGCCTCGATCCGCCCTCGGGCTATTGAGGAGCGCTGAATGGCTGCCAGCATCGCCGTCGATCCCGCCCTTCTTGCCAAGGCCATGCTGCCGGGGCCCGTGCTGCCGGAACACTGGCTGGTCGTGGCGCCCGTGCTGCTGCCGCTGGCCGGCGGGGCAGGGCTGATCGCGCTTCGCCATCGCTCGGGCCCGGCCCGCAGGCTTGCGGGTGCCTTCTCGCTGGCGGTTCTGGCGCTGACCCTGCTCGCCAATATCGGCCTCTTCCGGCTGGTTGCGGAAGGCGGTCCCCTCACCATGGTCATGGGCCGCTGGCTGCCGCCCTTCGGCATTGCCTTTACCGCAGACCGGCTGGGGGCGGCCTTCTCGCTCGCTGCATCCGCCGTCACGCTGCTCGCCGCCATCTTCACCCGGGGTGAAAGGGTTGCAGGCCCGCCGGCCTATGGGCCGGAGCCCTTCCAGCTTCTGCTGCTGGCCGGCGTTTCCGGCGCCTTCCTCACCGGCGATATCTTCAATCTCTATGTCTGGTTCGAGGTGCTGCTGATCGCCTCCTTCGGCCTGCTGGCGCTTGGTCCCGGCCGGGAGGAGCTGGATGGCACGCTGAAATACGGCTTCCTCAACCTCACCGGCACCACGCTCTTCCTTATTGCCGTCGGCCTTCTCTATGGGGTCAGCGGCACGCTCAACATGGCCGATCTCGCCGATCGCCTGCCGGCGCTGAAGCAGGGGCCGCTCACCGCGCTGGCGGCCCTCTTCCTCTTTGCCTTCGCCATGAAGGCGGCGGCCTTTCCCGTGCAGTTCTGGCTGCCCGCCGCCTATCACACGCCGCGCGCCAGCACCGCCGGCCTCTTCGCCGCGCTGCTGACCAAGGTGGGCATCTATGCGCTGCTGCGCGTGCTCGTCATGCTCATGCCGGGACCGCTGGAAGAGCTCAGCCTGCTGCTCGCCGTCATGGCGGCGGCCACCATGCTCTTCGGCGCGCTCGGCACGCTGGCCGAGCGGGATCTGCGCCGCCTGCCGGGCTTCGTGCTGATCTCCGGCATCGGCACCATGCTGGCCGGGGTCGCGCTCAATTCGCCCGGCGGGGCAACCGGCGCGATCTTCTACGGGCTGCAATCCATGGCCCTGATGCTGGCGCTTTATCTTGCATTGTTCGAGGCGGCGCGGCTTTCCGGCACGCCCGATATTCTGAAGGGCGGCGGGCTCTATGCGCGGCATCCGCTCTTTTCCGGGCTGGTTCTGGCGTTGTTCTTCGCAGGCTCCGGCCTGCCGCCCTTTTCCGGTTTCTGGCCGAAGGCGCTGATCGTCAAGGCTGCGCTGGATATTGGCGCCTGGTGGCTGGCGGGCGCGGTGCTGCTGTCGGGCTTTCTCACCACCATCGGCCTTGCCCGCGCTTATCTCCTGGCCTTCTGGCATCCCGAACGGGCAAGACCCGCCGGCAGGGCAGGGGACAAGGCCGGGCAGGCGGCGGCGGTCGGGACACGCAAGCTCGGCCTTTCCACCACCCTGCCGCTCGCGCTGCTCGGTCTCTTCGTCATCGGCTTCGGCCTCTTTCCGGAATCGCTGCTGAAGCTTGCCGGCGATGCGGCCTCCGGCCTTGCCGATCCCACCGCCTATATCCGCTCCGTCTTCCCGGGAGGCGCGCCGTGATGCCGTCCTTCAGCACAGCCGCCTATGCGGCCATCCTCACGCTCTTCTGGCTGGCGCTGACCGGCAGCGTCACGCCGGCCAATATCCTGCTCGGCCTTGCCGTGTCGCTCGGCGCGCTCGGCGTCCTGCGTGGCCAGCTGCCGGAAATGGATTTCCGCATCCGCCCGCTTGCCGCCATCAGGCTGTTCCTGCTTTTCCTTCTGGAACTCTTCCGCTCTGCCTGGCGCGTCGCCCGGCTGGTGCTCAGGCCGAGGCTGGATATCAGCCCGGATGTGGTGGCCGTTCCCGTCAGCCTCACGCGCGATGCGGAGCTGACGCTGCTGGCCAATCTCATCACGCTTACCCCCGGCACGCTGACCGTCGATATCGCCGAGGATCGGCGTGCCCTCTATGTTCATGCGCTCGAGGCGGACGATCCCGATGCGGTCCGGCGCGATATCCGCGCCGGTTTCGAGCGCGCCATCCGGGAGACCTTCCGATGAGCCTTGCTGCAACGGTCCTCCATCAGGCGGCTATGGTGGCGCTGCCCGTTCTGGGCCTGTCGCTCGCCGCCACCGCCTGGCGGGTGCTGAAGGGCCCGACGCTCGCCGACCGGGTGCTCGCGCTCGACATGATGACGGCAATTGCCATCGGCTTCATGGCGGTCTTTGCCATCGTCACCGGTTACAGCCTCTATGTGGATATTGCGATTGCGCTTGGCCTTGCGGGCTTTCTCGCCACCGTCGCCTTTGCCCGCTTCATCCTCACCCGTCCCGGCCGCCAGCTGCCGCCGGCCCCGCCCGCAAGACCCCGGCCGCTGCGACCCGGCCAGAGAAGGAGGCGCGCATGATCGCCGATCTCGTCGACTGGCTCTCCGCCGCCCTGCTTCTCGGCGGCGCCTTCTTCACGCTTGCCGCGGCCATCGGCCTCGTGCGGCTGCCCGATCTCTTCACCCGCATGCATGCCGCCTCCAAGGCGGGCGCGGTGGGGGCCGGACTTTTTCTCATCGCCGCCGGCCTGCAGGGTGAGAATTGGGGAATA
This sequence comes from uncultured Rhizobium sp., assembly GCA_945952415.1. Taxonomy (GTDB): domain Bacteria; phylum Pseudomonadota; class Alphaproteobacteria; order Rhizobiales; family Rhizobiaceae; genus Gellertiella. Next base: position 36,196 of record CAMFIF010000024.1, read on the forward strand.
TTCGCACGTACAGTTGCGGGTTTTTTCTTCCTCATCCTGACTTCTCCGGTCTCGGCGCATCTCCTCGCCCGCGCATTCGTCGCTACCGGAAATAGGCCCGATACGGCACGCTTGCGCCGCCGGGATTGATTTGCTCGCTTCGCTTGGCAAGTCACGGTTTTGGATTTTCGCTTTACATCCGCAGAGGAGCGCGGTTTCATTATTTTTTTTCACTATTGTTGAATTATTCTTTTGTAGTCATCCATGGCACTTCTCGTCTGTTTTTTTATATTTTCTCGATTTTTATTATTGGTTTTTATGTTGATTGGTGATAGGCAAAAAACCATAGAGTGTCTGTGTTGACTGTAGCAGACCCGGAATTGTCACCTCATTGCTTGAAGGCGTACCAGTTTTCCCGCAATGGCCACAGGCTGGCAGTGGAAGGAATGTTTCACGACCGACGCAAGATCTGGTGGCGGACGAAGATGAGGCGCTTAGGGGTAGGCGCTTCATGGCCACCGGTCTTACGGACGGGATTTCCTCGCAACACTTCTATGAAATGGTCCGGCTCGCGTCTCGTGGGGAGCGGCCGGTGGGCGTGTTTTATAAGGAGAATGTACGAATGGTAGACCTAGTCGGAAGCGGCAATCAGGAGCTTCTCGTCGAGCTGACGGCAGAAATCGTCGCTGCCTATGTTGGCAATCATGTGGTGCCGGTGGCGGATCTTCCCAATCTCATTGCGGATGTGCATGCGGCTCTCAATCAGACGCACTCGCCCCAGCCGGTGGCGCTGCCCGTCGAAAAGCCGAAGCCGGCTGTTTCCGTGCGCAAGTCCATCCAGGACGATCAGATCACCTGCCTGGAATGCGGCGGTTCCTTCAAGTCGCTGAAGCGCCATCTCATGACCCACCATTCCCTGTCGCCGGAAGAATATCGCGAAAAGTGGGACCTCTCGGCCGACTACCCGATGGTCGCCCCCGCCTATGCGGAAGCCCGCTCCCGCCTCGCCAAGGAAATGGGCCTCGGCCAGCGCCGCAAGCGCGCCAAGTAAGGCCACAGCCAGTTTGCAGAAAAGGCCTCCGCCTGTGGCGGGGGCTTTTTGGTTTTTGGGGGTGCTCTTGTGTTGGCGTCTGCCGGCGCCCACCCCCTCTGTCGGCTCCGCTGACATCTACCCCGCAGATCGGGCTCCGAGTTTGCCGACGCCTACCCCCCTCTGCCCTGCCGGGCATCTCCCCAGCATCCGGAGCAGCTTCGCTGCCCGTGAGGGGGGAGATCGAGGTGTGGCTAATCCCGGAAGTCCCACGCCACCGTTTCTACAGATGAAACATCAGTTGTTTGACAGAGCAAAACGCCAGCCTGATCTCCCCCCTTGCGGGGGAGATGTCGGCGGTAGCCGACAGAGGGGGGTGCGGTCCGGCATACGCCGACTCTGATCTCCCCCCTTGAGGGGGATATGTCAGCGTAGCTGACAGAGGGGGGTACGTTTCGGCATACTCGACCCCCCCGATTCTGTCCCATTTCGGCACATAAACTAGGACCTAAAACCTAACAATCATCCCGCGCAACAAAAAATATCCGTTTAAAATCAATAAATGCATCCCACATAAGCAATTTTACCAGTTCCCATCCGCCGAAAAATGAGAGAAATTATTCCTATATCCATCGAGGAGGCTCTCTCATGCCAGATATCAATCCATTCTACCGGCCGGATCGGGTACCGGGGCTCACGCATGTGCTGCTGGCGGATGGGCGGGCGGGGCCGCGGGTGGCGGGCGGAGCGGCGGCGCTGGTGGCGGTGCCGCCGGCGACGCCGGTGCCGCTCAGGCCCGTCTGCAAGACCGTCGGCAAGATGACCGCCGAGCTGTTCGGGGTCACCGGCGACCGCATCCGCTTTCGCACCGACCGCCGCCGCTCCCAGTGCCATATCCGCCAGATCGCCATGTATGTCTGCCATGTGGCGCTGCGCATTCCCCAGGCGGATGTCGCCCATGCCTTCGGGCGGGATCGCACCACCGTTCGCCATGCCTGCCAGGCGGTGGAGGACCGGCGCGACGACGTGGTCTATGACGATTTCGTCGCCGCCGTCGAGCGGCTGGCAATTGCCGTCTTCGAACCGGCGGAGGGCGCCTTCGATGGAGAGGATTGATCGGTCAAGGGCCCCGAAGAAGCCCGGTCCGCTGCCGCTTGCGGGAATGGAGCGGCCGGATCCCGCCCGCGGGCTGGTGCGGCTTCTCGGCTTCGTGCTCGGCGGCCCCGTCACGCTGGTGGAGGAGGGCGACCGGCTGCTGATGCAGCGCGGCAGCCTCAGCCGGGAGGTGGCTCCCGCACTCCTCTCCCATTGCCTTAGCCAGGGACTGCTGGCGCGGGAGGGAGACCGGCTGCGGCCGCTTGCGCCCGCCCGCCCGCTGCTGAAACGCCTGCTGACGGGTGGGGCGGAAAGCCATCGCGCCCAGCACGGGCTGATCGCCACGGAGGAGCGGCTGGTGGAGGGCGAGCGCCGCCCTGTCACCGTCAACCGGCAGGAAAGCGTGCTCGGCACGCTCGCCCTGATGAAGGATCGGGAAGGGGAGCCCTGGTTTTCCGCAGGCGCCGTGGCTGCGGGCGAGCGGCTTGCCCGGGACTTCACCTTTGCCGGTCTGCAGCCGCGCATGACGGCACGCTGGGAGCCGCGGCTTTCCACCTGCGGCAAGGGCATGCGCGGCGGCCAGGCGGAACTTTCCGATCACCAGATCGATGCGCGCCGCCGGCTGAATGCGGCGCTTGAAGCGGTCGGGCCGGAGCTTTCGGGCGCCGCGCTCGATGTCTGCTGCTTCGGCAAGGGGCTGGAACAGGTGGAGCGTGAGCGCCAGTGGCCGGCGCGCTCCGCCAAGCTGATGCTGCGCACGGCGCTTCAGCTGCTCGCCCGCCACTACGGCATCGGGGGCGATCAGACCGCGCCGATTTCCTTGAGCTTCGCCAGCACCTCGGCGGAAGGCTCGCCGGTGATCGGCAGGCGGTAATATTTCTGGAACTGGCGGATCGCGGCGCGGGTGCCGGGTCCGGCCACGCCTTTCGGATCGCTGTTCTGATAGGCCATGCGGGCAAGCCCGGACTGGATCTGCTGGATCATCTGCGGATCGGTGCTCGCGGTGGCAAGCGGCGCGGCCCGGGCGGGCAGGGGCGCTGCGGCCGGCTTTTCTCCGCCTTCCGAAGCGCGGATCAGACTTGCAAGATCATCGACGCCACCCTTCGCCTTCACCGGCTGCGCCTGGGCCTCCGGCGCCGGGGCGGCTTTCGCTGCGGGTTTGGAAACCGGCACGGGCGCGGCGCGAATGGCCGCCGCAACGGGATCCTCCCCCTCCACGGGGGCAATTTCCCCCTTTGGCGCGGCGCTGATTGCCGCCGTGGTTTCGGCGGGCGGCGCGCCATCGGTCAGCCGCTTCAGCAAGTCCTCCGTAACGGCCCCGGTTTCCGGCAGGCCCTCGGTCTGCTCGAAGAAGAGGATCGCCGCCGTGGTGCGCGGGCCGATCACCCCGTCCGCCGTGCCATTGTAAAGTCCGCGGCGGATGAGCGCCTGCTGCACGGCAACGGCGAGCGCCACATTTTCCGGCTGCGGGGCGGTGGCGGCCGCGGCACCCTGCGGCTGGCCCTCCGCCGCGCGGATGATCGAGGCCGTCTCGTCGCCCTGATCGGCGGGAAGGGCTGCGGCCGGGGCTGGCGTTTCGCCTTCCACCACCACATTCGCCGCCCGCTCGATCTTGAAGGTGGTCACGTCAGCCGGGTCCGCCTTGCGGTGGGTAAGGCCGGGCAGCGCATCGAACCGGTCGAAATCCCGCGTCGCGAAGAAGGGTGTCGTCAGCCGTTGCGGCTGGTACCAGAGCGCATTGGCCGCCACGGAACCGAAGACGCCGAGAAAGAGCAGGCTGGTCAGCGCCGGGCCGGGATGGCGCATGGTTTGCCGGCCAAGGTTCCGCGCACCCAGGCCGAGCCACAGCGCGGTGGTGGAGAGAAGCCGGATGATCAGCGGTTTCTTCCGCTTCTCAGGCGCCTTGGGCTTTCGGGTTGCCATGGTTCATGCCCTCATGTGATGGAACCGCCGCGATCCGGCCCGCGCCGAGGCGCGGCGGAAATTCCACGGTCCGGTCGTCCGCCGGCCCGTCCTGGGCGCTCGCGGTTCCCGAGCCATCGTCGGGAAGGCTGATCGTGATGACCGTGCCTTCGCCGATCCGGCTGCGGATCGAAAAATCCCCGCCATGCAGGCGCACCAGCCCCTTGACCAGCGAAAGGCCAAGGCCCGTGCCCTCATACTGGCGGGTATAGGCATTCTGCACCTGCTGGAAGGGCTGGCCGATAAGGCCGAGCTTGTCTTCCGCAATGCCGATCCCCGTATCGGCGACGGCGATGATGAGCCGCCCGTCGGCGCGCGAGACGTCGATGGAGACCACCCCACCCCGATCGGTGAACTTGATTGCATTGCCGACGAGATTGATCAGCACCTGGCTGAGCGCGCGACGGTCGGCCACCACCTCGCCAATGTCGCGGGGAATGCGGCTCGTCAGCGTCAGCCCCTTTTCGCGGGCCTGCAGCGCCAGCATCTCCTCGCAGGCGCGCACCGGCTCGGCCACCAGGAAGGGCTCCATCATCAGCTCGTAGCGCCCGGCCTCGATCTTCGACATGTCCAGCATGGTGTTGACGACCGAGAGCAGATGGGCGCCCGACTGGCGGATCAGCCCCACATATTCCCGCTGCCGGTCATCGGCGAGCTTGCTGAAATATTCGCCGAGCAGAATGTCGGAAAAGCCGAGAATGGCATTCAGCGGCGTGCGCAGCTCATGGCTGACGGCGGCGAGAAACCGGCTCTTCGATTCATTGGCGCATTCCGCTTCCGCAGTCTTTGCCTCCGCTTCGTTGCGCAGCAGGGTTTCCTCCGTGCGGTCGCTCATCAGGCAGAGGATGAAGTCAAGCGCGCCATCGGGCCCCCGCTCGGCGGTGAGATCGAGCCGGACCGGTGCGAACTGGCCGGCGCGCGCCGCGCTTTTCAGCGGCGGCTCCAGCCGCACATCGGCGCGGGCCCGGTCTTCGCCCTGCCGGAGCTGGTCCAGCGCGGTCAGATAGGCAATCCGGTCGGAAACATGCAGCTGCTCGGTAAAGCCATGGCCCATGGGATCGGCCATGCGGGCAAGAAGCGGGGCGGCATCGCGCCCGCCGGTTGCCAGCACCTGGCCCTGCGGGTCCATCACCATCAGCAGCCCGGGGGCAAAGCGCGCGCCGGACAGAAGCGCTTCCGGCCCTGCACCCGGCGCTTCCGGGGAAGGGGAGGAGGGAAGCGAACGCGCCCGCGCAATCGAGGCCGTCACGCTCACCAGAAAGCCCGCGGCAGAGGCGGCAAAGGCGGCCGGAAGGGCCGCGGCAGGCGACATCATCATCAGCGAGAGGGGGGCGATCGTCAGAAAGGCGGCGCCCGCCATGCCGGCGGCCGTTGCCACGAGTGCCCGTTCCTGTGCGCGCGTCTCCTCCGCTCCGCCGGTGGCGGAAAGCCAGTGGTCGGCCCAGCGGCCGGCGGTCAACCGGACCGCATCGCCGGCCTTCCCGCAGATGGTTTCAATAACGCGCAAACCTGATGAACCCTTCAAGGCTGATCCTTGTATGGCCGGATTTTACCGGGGGGCGGCTTAAGGAAAGGATAAAAACAGGGGTGCCGGATTGGGGCAAACCCCCGGCGGAGTCTCTTTTCTGGACGCTTTCGTCCGGCTTCGGCGATCGTGGTTAACACCGCGTAAGCGACGGATTTACCTGTTATTTTCGATGGATGTTAACACTTGCGGCAGGGCCGTGCCGAAAATCCCTCGGCATTTGCTGGGGATACCCGCCCATATCCTTAACGGCCGCCGTTAAAATGCCATTCAAACACGGTTCAAAAGCGGAAATAACGGCATTTGAGTGAAATATGCCGCAAATGCCAGCGAGTCGGGAAAGTCCCTGTTTCGACATCGGCTCTAGGGTCGGTTTCGTCAGCAGGGCAAGTGCCTTCGCTTCATCCGGCACAAAGACCGGAGCGTGATAAACAGGGACGAATGCAATGTGGTGGTTGATCAAGGGCAGCTTCTGGTTTTCGCTGGTGCTTGTGCTGTTGCCGTTCCTGAGTGCGGGCAGCTCCGCCCGCCTTGCCAATGCGCCGCCGGTGGAAATGGCCGATGCCTTCAGCGCCGTGACCGGCGCCTATACCTATCTCTCCGGCCTCTGCGACCAGAAGCCCGATGTCTGCGAAAAGGGTGCAAAGACCTTCACCGCGCTCGGCTACCGGGCCCGCGAGGGCGCCTATGTGGCCTTTGAATATCTGAACCAGAAATTTGCCGATGATCCCGCAAAGGCTGGCGCGCCGAAGCTTGCTGCCGCCCCGGTGAGCCCATCGCCTGCCGCTTCCGGGCCGAAGCTTGCCGCCGCCCTTGCCGATCCCGCCGCAAACCAGGCGGTGGAAGGCGGGGTTGCCTTCCAGCCCATGCCGGCCATGCCCTCCGGGCACAAGCCGCAGCCCTATCGTCCCCCGGTTGCCGACAAGGTGGTGACCGGCAGCCTGCCCGCCCGGGTTCCGGTGCCGCTGCCGCGGCCCAATCCGGAAACCTGAGCCAAAGCCTTTCCCCGGCGGGGGTGGCCTCCTGTCCCTTGGTCGCCCCCGCATTTTCCCTTCGCGCCGGTCCTCTTGCCGCACTTCCGCTTTCGGGCGGGAAGGAGACCGCCGCGCGTTTGCCCGGAGCCCCCGCGGCTCCGGATGGTAAGTGCCTGCCCTGTCAACTGCAGCACCCCTGTCGCTGCATGCCGCGAAATGCGCCTCACGGCCGTTTCGCGGCTCTTTTTTTATGCGGATGGCCCCGGCGCCTCGGCTGTTCAACCGCCCGGCCATCCCCTATATGCGATGGCACGTCCCACCAGGAAAAAGCCATGGCCTCCATCGACCAGATCATCGACGACTTCGCCTATCTCGAGGATTGGGAAGACCGCTATCGCTATGTGATCGAGCTGGGCAAGGCGCTGCCGGACCTGCCGGATGCGCTAAAGACGGCCGAGCACAAGGTGCGCGGCTGCGCCAGCCAGGTCTGGCTGGTGGTGAAGCCGGAAGCGGGCGCCAATCCCGTGCTCCATCTTCAGGGAGACAGCGACGCCCATATCGTGCGCGGCCTCGTCGCCATCGTGCTCGCCGCCTATGACGGCAAGCATGCCGCCGAGATCGCCGCCCTCGATGCCTCGGACCTCTTCGCAAAGATCGGCCTCATCGAACATCTCTCCGCCCAGCGGGCCAATGGTCTGCGCTCGATGATCGCCCGCATCCGCGAGGATGCGGCCCGCCTTTCGGACGGTGGATAACCTCGCCACCCTTCATATCCTTGTGCGCCCCGGGGGCGTAAGGATAGGCCGGCCTGATCCGGGGAGGGATGTCATGCGTGTCACCAGTGATTTCTATTGCAGCGCGCTCCTGCGCCGCATCTTCGCCGCCGGCGGCTTTGCGGCGGTGGAAAAGAAGGGGGCCGCGGAAGCGGGCGCCATCTTCCTGAAGGAACGCCGCCGCGACGGCACCGTCACCCTCTATGCCCCGGCTCCCCAGACCGTCTTCGGCAGCGGCGAGGCCGATGACCGCCGCTTCGAACGCCGCCTCGAAAAGGCCGATCCGCAGGCGGCCGACGATCTCATCGCCCGCGAACGCCGCTTCGATCCGGATCTCTGGATCATCGAGGCCGAAACCGACGATCTCTCGCGCTATATCACCGTGGACGGGATGGAATAGGAAAGGCCGCAAAGCGGGCGCTCCCTGAGGCGGGGAGGCGGGCCGGATCCTTCAGGAGACGGGGATGCGAGGTTGCTCGTAACCGCTGATCACGCAAAATACAGGAGAATAACCGGCGGCTGCCGGACGAAATACTTCCCTCGTGGCGTGCACCCCCGGCTCCTGAAAGATCCGTGGCCGGACATGGCTGTCCATGACCGCAACACTAGACGCCTTTCGCTTTCGGAAGGCTTTCAACCGCCCTCCAAAAAATCAGGAGAGAGAATTGACAGGGGGTGTCTTTAACCCCGTATTAACCTTGAAAACCGTTCCGAATCAGCCGCTTGAACGAAGAGGCGATGCGGGCGAGGGGGCCGGCGCCGTAGGGCCCGGCCCACCCTTCCATCAGGCCGCGGATCGCATCCGCGGCGGCGTTCTGGAGAGCGTGAAGCGGGCGATGAGATCGGCCAGCGCACCGGTTTCCTCCGCCAGGCTGTTGCAGGCTGCGGTTGTTTCTTCCACCATGGCGGCATTTTGCTGGGTGCTCTGGTCGAGGATCTGCACCGCCTGGCTGATTTCCCCGATGCCGGCCGACTGCTCGCGGCTCACATCGGCGATGGCCTGCACATGGCCGCCGATATCGCGCACCTCGCGCACGATCCGTTGCAGCACCTCGCCGGTGCGGGCCACCAGATCGACCCCCAGCCGCACCTGATCGCCGGAGCGGGAGATGAGCTGCTTGATGTCGCGGGCGGCGCTCGCCGAGCGCTGGGCAAGCTCGCGCACCTCCTGCGCCACCACGGCAAAGCCCTTGCCGGCTTCCCCGGCGCGCGCCGCCTCGACGCCCGCATTGAGCGCCAGAAGATTGGTCTGGAAGGCAATCTCGTCGATGACCGAAATGATGTTGGCGATCTCGCGGGACGAGCCGTCGATGGAATTCATCGCCTCCACCGTATCCGAAACCACGGTTTCGGAGGTCTCCGCCGCCTGCTTGGCCCGTTCCACCATGCGCCCCACCTCGGCGGCGCGGTCGCTGGCATGGGTGGAGGTGGCGGCGATTTCCTCCATCGCCGCTGAGGTTTCCTCCACCGAGGCGGCCTGGCGCTCGGTGCGCCGGGCGAGGCTGACGGCCTCCTCGCGGATCTGCCGCGTGCCGGATTCGATGGCGCCCGCCTTCTCCCCCACCAGCAGCATGGCCCGGTCGAGCTGTTCCATCGAGGCATTGAAGGTCTGGCGCAGGCTGTCGAGATGATCGGCAAAGGGGTCGTTGATCCGGTAGGTCAGCACCCCGCCGGCGAGTTCGGAAAGCCCGCCCGCAATGGCATTGGCCGCATGGCTCACCTCCGCCGCCGCCCGGGCGCGGGCGGCCTCCTCCCTTGCGCGCTCGGCCTCGGTCAGGGCGCGCTGGCGCTCCACCTCCGCCTCCAGCGCCGCGCGCTCCTGGCACTTGTCGCGGAAGACGGCCACGGCCCGGGCCATGTCGCCCACCTCGTCCCGCCGCCGGTCGCCGAAGACGGAGATGGCAAGCTCGCCGCCGGCAATCGCGAGCATGCAGGCGCGAAGCCGCTGCAGGGGCAGCACCACCCGCGGCTGACCGTCCAGAGGCTTGCCGCAAAGACCACGGCCACCAGCCCCGAAAGCGTGAAGAAGACCATCTGCACACGGCCCCATGCCACCCGCGAATCCGCGTAAAGCGCCGCCGTCACCCGCGATTGCAGACGGATCAGCCGGTTGACCGGATCGGCCAGCGGATCGATGAGCCCGTAGAGTTCCGTATCGATGAAGCCCTGCACCTGCTCGAGGTTTCCCGAGGCCAGGATGGCCTGAAGCTTGTCCAGTCCCGCCTCGCTGCGGCTGCGCGCGGCGGTGAATTCCTGGATGATCCTGTTTTCCTCCTCCGTCATCTGGGTGGCCGTATAGGCAGCCCACAACCGGTCGATCTCCTTGCGCGCCGCGGCAACCCGGGTGGCCGCATCCGCCGCCTTCATGGAGCCGATATGGGTCTTCTGCGTCGTATCGACGATGTCGATCGCGTAGAGATCGGAAATATGCTTCAGCTGCTCCATGGGAACCACCCGGTCCTCCAGGATGGTCCGCATCGTCCCGGTCATGCCGTTCAGCGCGACATAGGCGGTGGTCCCGAGCACCGCCTGCGCCAAGGCCATCAGGGCGAGGCAGGCAAACAGTTTCGACTTCAGGCTCATGAATGAGACTCCCTTGTATGCGGGCGCATGGCTGGCCCCCCGGCCGCGCGGTTCCCCGCACCCGACAAAAACAGTTCGGCAATGGCATCAAGGTATCCGGCAGCCGGTCATCCGGTCGCGCACGGTCAGGTCTTGCTCCGGCAGGCCACGATCTGGCCCGCCCGCCCGAAAGCCCGGCCGGACATTCCCTCATGGAAGCCCGGCCGGAAAGGAGGCGGTATCAACAGTATCGACCCCCGCCACAGGCTTCGCAGCGGGCATCTGTCTATTCGAGGAATGCAACCTCAAATAAATTACTGTTGTGGTAGATAACGCTTCAATTGGATTAAATCTGCGTTAATGCCGAATTACGCATTTTACCTATGGTTTATTGGAAAAGCGGCGCTGTCCGCCTCGATCTGCCACCGAACGACCGGAAAACACGGAAGAAATCTTCAAAAATGGCCGAATATTGCTGTTTTTTGCTCGAAAACCCTTTTTGGGCCAAACGCCCGCAATGGGCTGTCGTAGAAGTTTCATCTTGCATGGGTTGTGAAAATCCAGAAAACCCGCCTGCCGCGATTGCCACCTGACGTAAGGGAAGGCGGCCGCCGGAGATGCCGGCCATGCCTCCGCCGGAGCAGCGGGTGCGGCCCTGGGGCGAAGGCGGCTTTCAGCCCCGCCTTTAACCGGCGGGGAATCAGTGATAGTCCTCGCCGGGACGAAGAATTGCTCTTTCTGATTTCCTCAAGACAAAGGCTGCTGATTGCGCATGTTTCGGGTTCCGTTTCTCGTGGCCATCACGCTGGCCATAGCCTTTGGCGGTGGAATTTACTCCACGCTGCGGCTGCTGGAGGCGACGGCCGGCTTCGGGGCGATCCGGCTGGGGGCCTGGCAGGCCTTTCCCGACGCTCAGACAGCGGGGGCCGATCCCTATGCCCGGGCGCACCGGGCCAAGGCGGGCCGTCTTCTTTATGGCAGTGCGGAAGGCCTGATGTTCGAGGCCGACCGGGACGATCAGGGCGCGCCCCTCGATGCCGCCTGCACCTATCGCCTCAGCGGGCAGACGCCCATTGCAAGGGCCTGGACTCTCTATGTGGCGCGGCCGGATGGCAGTGCGCTGATATCGGCCGAGGGTCTGCCCAACGGGCTCAACTCCACCATCATCGCCCGCAGGGCGGATTCGAGCTTCGAGGTCACGCTGTCGGATGAGGCGGTGGCGGGCAACTGGCTGGCACTGCCGAAGAGCGGCGGCTTCCGGCTGGAGCTGACGCTGCTCGACACGCCGACCGCCGGCTCCTCCGGCCTCTTCGATCTCGCCATGCCGCGGCTCGAGCGGCAGGAGTGCCGCCATGGTTAGGCTGCTGCACGCCATTCTCACCGGCCTCGTCGGCGCGGCCCTCCTGCATGTGGTGATCATTCTTGCCCTGCCGCGCTTCGTGAAGGCCGATGCCTTCCGCCGGGTAGAGGCGCTGGGTGCCCCGGGCGCCTTTCATCCGCTGGCGGGGGCTTCCGAAGGCGGCGCGCTGCGTGGCCTTGCCGGCGATCAGGGGGCGGCCGCCCCGGATGCCGGGCGCGAGGTCGCACCCGCGCCGCTTGCCAGCCAGGACCCGTTTCTCGCGGTCGCTGCCTGCATCGTCACGCTCGATGGAGGGCCGGTCCGCCTCTTTGCCGAAGGCGACGTGCCCTTCTGGTCGGTCGCGGTCTATGACCGGGATTCCAACGAAATCTACAGCATGAGCGATCGCACCTCCATCACGGGTGCGCTCGATATCCTGCTTGGCCGCGCCGCCGATCTGCCGGCCATCCGCAAGGCGGTGCCGCCCGATCTCGCCCAGTCCATTCTGGTGGAAATGCCGGAAAGCGGCGGCTATGCGGTGCTCCGGGCGCTCGCGCCCGCGCCGAGCTACCGCTCTTCCGCGGCAGCCTTCCTCGAATCGGCGGAATGCGGCCCCTGGAAGGCATCGCCGGGCCAGGCCCCGGCCGCGGCCCCATCGCCGCCGGAAAGCCCTGATGGCTGAGGGCTTTCGCCCCGTTCAGCTCTTGCGCGCCCGGGTCGATCCCGTCGGCCGGGGCTGCGTGCCCGGCTGATAGCGCTCATATTGCACCCCGGTGAAGAGATAGAGGCGCGCGCCACCCTCCGGCACCGCCGGACGGGAGGAGGCCGGGCGCCGTTTCGCCTGCCGGTCCTTGAGATTGATTATCTGTACCATGCTCGTCTCCAACCATAATGATGAGACGGATGAACGAAGTACCGATTTCACCCTGCCCGAAGGCGCAGCCGCGCTGCGTTCGGGCTGGCGCTGTCCGGATAGGGCCCTGTTGCCGCCGTCGAAGGCGGTAACCCTGAAAGACCATTCCCGGTTCCAGCGCACCGGCCGGGAAGAACCATCCGGCGTCACTCGCGCCGTTCCCAGATCACCTGTCACGGCATGTCCGGTTTGCCCCCCGGCCCACACCCAAGCCTGAAACGCGATGAGGCCAGACTGGCCGGTCCGGTTTCCCGGGCTGCGGTGCCCTCGGACACTTTGCAACCGGAAGCCGTATCGCGGTGCCGGGAATATTCGCACTACCTTTGGATGCGAATCTTTTCCCTATGCCGCATTCAGCCACAGCATAGTTAACAGCTCGCTAACGATTTTGATCTAACTTGACGGACTGTGTCTTGCGTAACCCGGGAATTGATCGTGGACGACCGTTTCAGAGAGCTCGAACGACCGCTCGCCATGCGGAAGAAGGACGTGGTGCTGCTCGCCGCCGTGACCAGTTTCGAGGCGCTCGGCCACCCGGGCAAGATGGAGCAGAAGCAGTTTTCGGAGCTTTTCGTCCCGCTTTTCCTGGCGTCCAGCGGGGAAGCGCGCCGCCAGGCGGCGGCCGCCCTCAGCCGCTGCGCCCATGTGCCGGATGCGGTTGCGCTGTTTCTCGGCCGTCAGCCGATCGAGATTGCCGCCATTTTTCTCACGGCCGCCGCGCCGATTTCCGACGAGGTTCTGATCGAGATCGCCACCCGCCAGGGGGAGGCCCATGCCCGGGCGATCGCCCGGCGCGAGCATCTTTCGCCCGCGGTGGTGGATGCGCTGGTGGGCCTTCGCTTCGAGCGCCAGCAAAAATCACGGGGCGACCAGAAAGGCGCCGCAATACGGCCACAGGCCGATACCACTCTCCCGCAAAACGAGCAGTTGGACGCAGAAAAGGGACCTGAGAGAATGCAGGAGGAACACCGGATGGACATGGATGAGATCGCTGCAGCCGAGGCCGCGCCCGAGGCAGATGGCGAGGCCGGCATCACCCGTCTGGAGCGCGAGGAACGGCTCCGCCAGGAGCTGAAGGCGCTCGCCCGTCACCTGAACCCGCCGGAAGAGGATCGCGCCGGTCTCCGTCACATCCAGCCGGTGGAGCGGGCGCTCTTCGTGCGCTTCGCCCGCGCCGGCGAAATCGGCCTCTTCACCACCGCACTTTCCTATGCGCTCTCCTCCACCCGCTGGCTGGCCGAGCGCATCCTGCTCGACATGTCCGGCCTGCAGCTCGCCACCACGCTGGTCAGCCTCGGCATGCCGGACGAGGAAGCCGCAGAGGTTCTCTCGGGCGTCTATCCCCATCTCGCCGTTCCCGAAGGCCAGGCCACCCGCGCCGTCAACCTTCTGGAATCGCTCGACCAGCGCGAATGCGACCTCCGCGTCGACAGCTGGCTGCGCGCCGACACCTATTCCTTCCCCGCCGCCGGCTCCGGCAGGCGCGAAGACCCCCGCGTCCGCCGCTTCACCCGCCGCTGACCGAAAACCCTCTCTCCATCATGCTCGGGCTTCTCCCGAGCATCTAATCCCGCATCGGGCTGGTCCGGCGTCGCAGATCTTCGGGACAAGCCCGAGGATGACGGTGGGAAAGGGGTTGCGGCAGTCACGAAAGCCGCGCACCCTCTTCACTACTCACTACTCACTACTCACTACTCACTACTCACTACTCACTACTCACTACTCACTA
>CAMFIF010000025.1 GCA_945952415.1 uncultured Rhizobium sp.
CATCCCGATCTCCCCCCTTGAGGGGGAGATGCCCGGCAGGGCAGAGGGGGGTGCGGTGCCGCAAACGCAACGGATTGCCAGGCTGACGCTACACTCCGGCAAAATCAGCACACATCGACCCAACAAAAAACCCCGCCGTTTTCACGCGCGGGGTTTTCGTCTGTTCGGTGGTGGGGAGACGGTCTCAGTAGAGATCGTCCTCGTCCTCATCGGCCGGGCGATCCGATTTCAGCGACTTCAGCTTGGCGAAGACGGCGTCGGCGTCGATTTCCTTTTCTTCCTCATGGCCATAATCGTAATGGCCCTTCTCAGTCTCGTAAGCCGGCTGCAGCGAGGCGCCCAGTTCGGCGGCGGTGGGCAGCGGGCGGCTCTTGGCAGCCTTTTCCACTTCCATGTCGAGATCGATCTGGCTGCAGAGGCCGAGCGTGACCGGGTCCATGGCGGTGAGGTTGGCCGAATTCCAGTGGGTGCGTTCGCGGATCTGCTCGATGGTGGACTTGGTGGTCCCTACGAGGCGGGAAATCTGTGCGTCCTTCAGTTCCGGATGGTTGCGCACCAGCCAGAGAATGGCATTCGGGCGATCCTGGCGCTTGGAAACCGGGGTGTAGCGCGGGCCCTTGCGCTTGGATTCGGGAACGCGCACCTTCGGTTCGGACAGTTTAAGCTTGTAATCCGGATTGGCTTCGCCGCGGGCAATCTCATCGCGCGAAAGCTGGCCGGTGGAGATGGGGTCGAGGCCCTTGATACCCTGGGCGGCTTCGCCGTCGGCGATTGCCTTCACTTCCAGCGGGTGGAGCCTGCAGAACTGCGCGATCTGGTCAAACGAGAGCGCCGTATTGTCAACAAGCCAGATGGCTGTCGCCTTCGGCATGAGCAACTGTTGAGCCATGGATATAGTCCTTCTGTCCGTCCGCGCCGGGGCCGCGGGCCGTGGTGTCACCACACTGATTTCCGGGAAATGCGGAGGCTTATAAACGCAAACAGGTCAAATTGCAATTGTTTGAGCAATGCAATCCATGCATAACATCAGCCGGTTTTCGGGTTTGAGTCTTCTTTAAGCCGATGACCTTTGTCTAATTGCGGGGGCGGAGCAGCGTGCTATGGTCCGCTCGACCATTGCGAGCCGGGGGGTGAGCCCATGATGCATGGAGCCCGGTCGCCTGCTGTGCCAAGAGGAGGAGTTCATGGCGTCGAAGACGTATCCGGTCCTGAAATCGGCCAAAACCCAAGCCCTGATCGATAACGAAAAGTACCTGAAGTGGTATGAGGAGAGTATCGAGGATCCGGAAAAGTTCTGGGGCAAGCACGGCAAGCGCATCGACTGGTTCAAGCCCTATACCAAGGTGAAAAACACTTCCTTCAAGGGCAAGGCTCAGATCAAGTGGTTCGAGGACGGCCTGACCAACGTCTCCTACAATTGCATCGACCGCCACCTGAAGACCCATGGCAACCAGACCGCCATCATCTGGGAAGGCGACAACCCCTACATCGACAAGAAGATCACCTATAACGAGCTCTATGAGCATGTCTGCCGCCTGGCCAACGTGCTGAAGAAGATGGGCGTCAAGAAGGGCGATCGCGTCACCATCTACATGCCGATGATTCCCGAGGCGGCCTATGCGATGCTTGCCTGCGCCCGCATCGGCGCCATCCATTCCATCGTCTTCGGCGGTTTCTCGCCGGAAGCGCTGGCCGGCCGTATCGTCGATTGTGAATCCACCTTCGTGATTACCTGCGACGAAGGCGTACGCGGCGGCAAGCCGGTGCCTCTCAAGGAAAACACCGATATCGCGATCGATCTGGCGGCCAAGCAGTTCGTCATCGTGCACAACGTGCTCGTAGTTCGCCGCACGGGCGGCAAGATCGGCTGGGCGCCGGGCCGCGACCACTGGTACCACCAGGAAATGGCGACCGTTAAGCCCCATTGCGAGCCGGTGAAGATGAAGGCCGAAGACCCGCTCTTCATCCTCTATACATCCGGTTCCACCGGCAAGCCCAAGGGCGTGATGCACACGACCGGCGGCTACCTCGTCTATGCCTCGATGACCCATGAATATGTCTTCGATTATCACGAGGGGGATATCTACTGGTGCACGGCGGATGTGGGCTGGGTGACCGGCCATTCCTACATCGTCTACGGGCCGCTCGCCAACTGCGCGACGACGGTCATGTTCGAGGGCATCCCGACCTTCCCCGACCAGGGGCGTTTCTGGGAGGTCATAGACAAGCACAAGGTCAACATCTTCTACACCGCGCCAACCGCCATCCGTTCGCTGATGGGTGCGGGCGACGATTTCGTCAAGCGCTCGTCGCGCTCGACGTTGCGTCTTCTGGGTTCCGTCGGCGAGCCGATCAACCCGGAAGCCTGGGAATGGTATTACAATGTGGTCGGGGAGCAGAAATGCCCGATCGTCGATACCTGGTGGCAGACGGAAACGGGCGGCATCATGATCACGCCGCTGCCGGGCGCTACCGATCTGAAGCCGGGTTCGGCCACGCGTCCCTTCTTCGGCGTCAAGCCGGAGCTGGTCGACAACGAGGGCAATGTTCTCGAAGGCGCGACCGACGGCAATCTCTGCATCACCGACAGCTGGCCGGGCCAGGCCCGTTCGGTCTACGGCGATCACGACCGCTTCATCCAGACCTACTTCTCCACCTACAAGGGCAAGTATTTCACCGGTGACGGCTGCCGCCGTGACGAGGATGGCTATTACTGGATCACCGGCCGCGTGGACGACGTGCTCAATGTCTCCGGGCACCGCCTCGGCACGGCGGAAGTGGAATCGGCGCTCGTCTCGCACCATCTGGTGTCGGAAGCGGCCGTCGTCGGCTATCCGCATGGTATCAAGGGCCAGGGCATCTACTGCTATGTGACGCTGATGGCCGGCCACGAGCCGACCGATCAGCTGCGCCAGGAGCTGGTGAAGCATGTCCGCTCGGAAATCGGGCCGATCGCCTCGCCGGACAAGATCCAGTTCGCGCCCGGCCTGCCGAAGACCCGCTCCGGCAAGATCATGCGCCGCATCCTGCGCAAGATCGCCGAGGACGATTTCGGTTCGCTCGGCGACACCTCGACACTTGCCGATCCTTCTGTTGTCGACGACCTGATTGCGAACCGGCAGAACAAGGCCTGATCGCCCTTTGCCTTCCGATCCAGAACCCCCGGTTTTCCGGGGGTTTTTTCATGCGGGTTTCCCGGTCCTTGCTCCCCATGGTTAAATCACGCTTAAGGAATTCACCCTAGATTGAAATCGTTCGTCCCTGGGTGAGATGATGATCAGTCCGGTCCAGCAAGCTCTCCGTGCAGTTGCCACCTCCATGATGCAGTCCGTCCTCGACGGGATCGAGGATCAGCGCAAGCGGGAGGAGGAAAAGCGGCTCGGAAAGCCCTCCGAGGATCCCCTTCTTGGGGCCCGCAAGGCAGCGGAGGACACCCGCAAGCGCGCGCAGGACAAGCTCGCCTCGAAGATATTCGACCTGCACCAGCCGGATGCCAATGAGACGAAGATCCAGCTCGGGTTCCGGCTCGCCCAAAAGCTGGGTTTCGATGTGGATGCGCTGGAAAGCAATGGCACGCTGGGGGCAGCGCTCGACTATGCGCTTTCGCGCATGGGAACCCAGGAAAAGAACCGGATCGCCAAGGACCTGGGCCTCGACAAGCTCAACCTCACGCTGGACGATCTGTTGGTCGGTATCCGCAAACCCAATCCTTTCCGGGAAAAGACGGAAGGAGAGGCGGCGGCGGAAAAGAAGCCGGATCCTTTTCTCGAAGAGGCGAAGGTAAAGCAGCGGCTGGACGATGCGAGCCGAGAACGCAGCCTCACCGAAAAGAAACTCGCTCTTCAAGATCCAAATTGCGGCCGCGTCGTCGATCAGGACATCCTTGCAGAGGATCTCCGGGATGTTCGCGCCAGCGAGGCGCTCGAAAAACTGAAGGATGCGCATCGCCTGCAGGAGCGGACCCAAGATGACAGGTCCGGCTTTCCGAGTGAGCTTATCGCTGCACCTCCGGCTTCCCCATCTGTCCAGGCTAGCGATCCCGATCTCTCCACGGAGAAGCCGGATTCGCAAGGATCCAAGCCGGGTGACGACCCGCTCGACAGATCGACTGGCCCGAAGGGAGCGAAGGCCGTGCAAATTCGTGCGGGCCATGCGTTACCGGGGGCCGATGGTTTTCTCTTTATGCCCCGGCTGGACGAAATCGGTCTTTATTCCAATCTCACCAGTCTTCTCTAGGCCAGCATCGGTCCTGTCCCAGAACTCCCGGGCGGGATTGGATCAGAGATCACATCCGATCTGGGCCTCGATGGCTTCGACCTCCTCCCGGCTCGAACAGACATTTTCGCAGGGAATGCCATCATGGTCGCGGTCGGCACCATAATAGCCATCGCACCAGAGAATGACTGCCTCTTCACAGGAACTCGCGGCCTTGCAGGTCAATCGCGCCGGCGTGAGATAGGGCTTGGCCCGGGGCCAGGGCGTTCCACGTGGAACATCGGCAGCCTTGGCCACAGACAGGCTGAGGCTGAGCGCCAGCAGACTTCGCAACAGGACCATGTCTCTCCCTCCTCGGCGGGTGGGAGGAAGATGAATCAAAAGATCAAGGGTTGTCTACGAACCTTATAATCGCCAGGGTTGCGCGTCTCTTAGAAATCGATCGCGCGGCCGTTGATCTCCCAGTCGCCGAAACGCGAGGGATCGGCGCCGCCCCGTCCCCCAAATTCAGCGGGCATGGCAGATGCCTTTTCCGCCTGCCGACGGGCTTCCGCTTCTTCGAGCGCACGGCGGGCGGCGGGGGACAGCGGTCTTTCCCCGTCTTCAGCCATTTCCGGAACGGCTTTGGGCCGGTTGTCATTCTCCGCGGGGGACATGGGTCATGCTCTTTATTGAAATCGTTTATCGTCTCCCCCAATTTATAGGGTAAATTACGGCCAGGAAAAGTCTTGGCCGGACCAAAAGGAGCCTTTGCCCGATGAACCTCATCCGGACTGCCATGCTGCTGGCCTTCATGACCGCGCTGTTCATGGGGGTGGGCTATCTGATCGGCGGCCAGAGCGGCATGATGATCGCCCTAATTGCTGCCGCGGGCATGAATTTCTTTTCCTGGTGGAATTCTGACCGGATGGTGCTTTCCGCCTATCATGCGCAGGAAATCAGCGAGGAGAATGCACCGGAATTCTTCCGGATGATCCGGGATCTCTCGGCAAATGCCGGCTTGCCCATGCCGAAGGTCTATCTTTATGACAGCCCGCAGCCCAATGCCTTCGCGACCGGCCGCAATCCCGAAAACGCTGCCGTCGCCGCCTCCACCGGTCTCCTGCAGATGCTGAAGCCTGAAGAGGTGGCGGGCGTGATGGCCCACGAGCTCGCCCATATCCAGAACCGCGACACGCTGACCATGACGATCACCGCCACGCTTGCGGGTGCAATTTCCATGCTCGGCAATTTCGCCTTTCTGTTCGGCGGCCATCGGGACAGCGAGAATCGCAGTCCCCTCGGCGGCATCGGGGTTCTGGTTGCGATGATCGTCGCACCGCTTGCCGCCATGCTGGTGCAGATGGCGATCAGCCGCACGCGGGAATATTCCGCCGACCGGCGCGGCGCCGAAATCTGTGGCAATCCGCTCTGGCTCGCCTCGGCGCTCGGCAAGATCGCCCGCGGCGCGGAACACATCCCCAATGCGGATGCGGAGCGGAACCCTGCCACGGCGCATATGTTCATCATCAACCCGCTTTCGGGCGAGCGGATGGACAACCTGTTCTCCACCCATCCCGATACCGGAAACCGCATTGCCGCGCTCGAGCGTCTGGCGGCTGAGATGGGAAGCGGCTCGACGTCGCGGTCGCAGGCTGCTAATCCCACCCGCAAAGCGCGCTCGGTGCCGGATACGACCTGGGGACGCGGCGACAATCAGACACCCAAAGGACCCTGGTCTTGACCCTAGAGAAGAACCGTTCCCCCCGCCGCCCTGCCGGAGCGAAAGCAGGCAAAGCCAAGGGGGAGCGTCCTTCCTCGCAAACTGCTGCCAAGCCCGGCCTTGAAGCCCGCAGTGCGGCCGCAAAGATCCTCGCTGCTGTTGTCGATCGCCACGTCTCGCTCGATGGCATGCTGGATGCGCAGAATGGCAATCCCGCCTATCGGGCCCTCTCCGAACAGGATCGGTCGCTCGTGCGCGCCATGCTGAATGCCGCGCTTCGTCATCTGCCGCGCATCGAGGCGGCCCTCCAGGCCATGCTGGACAACCCGCTGCCGGAAGGGGCGCGGGCGCTTCACCATGTCCTCGCGATTGGCGCGGCCCAGATCCTCTATCTCGATATCCCGGATCATTCGGCCGTGGATCTTGCCGTCGAGCAGGCCCATTCCGATCCCCGGAACCGGCGTTTTGCTGGCCTCGTCAATGCGGTGTTGCGGCGGTTCGGGCGACAGAAGGAAGACATTCTCGCAAACAGCCATTCTGTCCCGGCAATGCCCGCCTGGTTCTTCGAGCGGCTTACCCAGGTCTATGGCGCGGACGAGGCGCTTCGTATTGCAGAGGCACAGCTAACGCCCGCTGCCATCGATCTCACCGTCAAATCGGATGCGGCCGGTTGGGCGGAGCGCCTCTCCGGCGTGGTGCTTCCCACGGGCAGCGTGCGCCTCAAGCCCTTCGATCAGCCGATCACCGCTCTTCCGGGCTTTGAGGAGGGCGAATGGTGGGTGCAGGATGCGGCGGCCACGCTTCCTGCCCGCATGTTCGGCAATATCAGGGGCCTCAGGGTTGCGGATCTCTGTGCGGCGCCGGGCGGTAAGACGGCCCAGCTTTCGCTGGCGGGCGCTCATGTCACCGCGCTCGACCAGTCGGCAAGCCGGCTGAAACGGCTGAAGGCCAATCTCGACCGGCTTCATCTCAAGGCCGATCTCATCGAGGCCAACATGCTCGAATATCGGCCCGAACAGGTTTTCGATGCAGTGCTCCTCGATGCCCCCTGTTCTTCAACGGGCACCACCCGTCGCCATCCGGATGTGCTCTATACCAAGGGACCCGAAGACATCGACAAGCTCGCGGCGCTTCAGGCCCGCATGCTCCGCCATGCCTGCGATCTCGTGCGGCCGGGCGGCACCATCGTCTTTTCCAATTGCTCCCTCGATCCGAAGGAAGGCGAAGACATGGTGGAAGCGCTGCTGGCCGAACGGCCGGATATCACCCGCCTGCCCATGAATCATGCGGCTTTTCCGGGGCTCGAGGAGGCGATCTCGCCCGAGGGCGCCTTTCGCACCACGCCGGCCATGCTCGCGCTTTCCGCAGGTGTGGCAAGCGGGCTCGACGGGTTTTATGCGGTGGCGCTCCGGAAGGGCTGAGGCCCCCGCCGGGCCACCCGTAGATTGTTATTTCAAATAACGCCTTGAAATAGCGAGTCCTGCCGCGCATTGTCCCGGGGCGGGAATCAACGTGGCGGCATGCGGATCTTATCAGGCGCACAACTTTATCGGGCATATCTGGCAGAGGCCGGGCGTCGCTTTCGCCGCCGCGTCGCGCTCTTCCAGCTGCGCTATTTTCGCAGTCCCGGTCGAACGCCGGAGCGGCTGATCGTTGCGCCGACCGACCTGCGCCCCATCGATGTCTATGTGGCGGAGGAAATCCTGGAGGGCCGCTTCCCGCTTGCCGGGCGGGTGCTTGAAACCAACGGAACATCCCCGTTCTTTCTGGAGCTGCCTTCTCGCTCCTTTGCGCTTCGCCTCCACGCCTTTAGCTGGGTGCGCCATCTGCGCGCCATCAAGACCGCCCAGGCATCCCAGGTGGCCCGCTCCATCGTCAACCAGTGGCTTTCGACCCATGGCCGCGTGATCGACGGAATTGCCTGGGAGCCGGATATCGTCGCCGCGCGGCTGATTGCCTGGCTCAGCCATTCCCCCGTGCTGCTCAGCGGTGCCGATACCCTGTTCTATCGCCGGTTCTGCCGCAGCCTTGCTTATCAGGGCCGCTATCTCGACCATATGTGCAGCAGCTGCGTCGATCCGGAAACCCGCTTCCGCATCCGCATTGCTCTCGCCATGCTGACACTTGCCGTTCCCTCCCGGGCCTCGCAGATCCGGCGGGCATCGGCGCGGCTCGATGACGAGATCGAACGGCAGATCCTGCCCGATGGCGGGCATGTGTCGCGCAATCCCCGCACCACGCTCGATCTCCTCCTCGATCTGCTGCCGCTCCGGCAGACCTATATGAATCTTGGACACGACATGCCCTCGCGCCTGATCTCGGGCATCGACCGCATGTATCCGGCGCTGCGCTTCTTCCGCCACCAGAGCGGCGATCTCGCGCTGTTCAACGGCGCCACGGCAACGCTTGCCAATGAGCTTATGGCAGTGCTGCGCTACGACGAAACGGCCGGCCAGCCCTTCAAGGCTTTGCCCCACATGAATTATCAGCGCATGACGGCGGGCCAGACGGTGGTGATCGTCGATTCCGGCATGGCGCTCGATCTCGAAACCTCGCGCACGGCCCATGCGGGCTATCTTGCCTTCGAAATGTCGGCCGGGCGGAACCGTTTCATCGTCAATGCCGGTTCGCCGCGTTTTGCCAGCCATCATTATCGACAGCTTGCCCGGGCAACGGCGGCCCATTCCACGGTCGTGATCAACGAAACCTCGTCGGGGCGTCTGTCCTCGTCTGCCTATCTCGGGCCTGTCATGGCCGAGCATCCGGACCATATTCGCGTCAAGCGCGAGGAGGCGGAAGGGGGCGACGATTGCCTCGATCTCAGCCATGACGGTTATGGGGGGCTTTTCGGCCTCGTCCATCACCGGCAGCTGCGCCTGTCGAAAAGCGGAACGCGCCTTGCAGGCCGGGACTGTTTCCGCCGGCCTGACGGGTCCGCGCCGGCGAGTGGCGAGCAGGCAATGGCTGTCGCTCGCTTCCACGTGCATCCGGCGATCGATCTCATCCAGGCCGGACGGGATTCTGTCTTGCTGAAAGCACCGGACGGGGAGTCCTGGCTCTTCTCTGTCGATGGCCGGGAAGTGCAGATTTCCGAGGACATCTTCTTTGCCGATGCTTCCGGCATCCGGGCTTCCGAACAGCTAGAGGTCCATTTTCCGCTGAATGAGGGTGCCGAAATCGACTGGCAGTTCATTCGCCAGCGATAGGCCGTTTCCTCTTCTTCTCCGGTGTGCTAGGCGACCCGGGACAGCGTTTCCAGCGGCTAGCGGCAGGAGAGACCCATGGCCATTCTATCGAAGAAGATCCCCGCTCCGGACAAGGTAAAGATCCGCACTGCCCTCCTTTCCGTGTCGGACAAAACCGGCATCGTCGAACTTGCCCGTGCGCTCAACGAGATGGGGGTGCGCCTTCTTTCCACCGGCGGAACCCACAAGGCGATCGCTGCGGAGGGGATTCCGGTCACCGATGTCTCCGAGGTCACCGGCTTTCCTGAAATCATGGACGGGCGGGTGAAGACGCTGCATCCCAAGGTCCATGGCGGGCTTCTGGCCATCCGGGACGACGAGGAGCACGCGGCGGCGCTTGAGGCTCATGGTATCGGCACGATCGATCTACTCGCCATCAATCTCTATCCTTTCGAGGAGGTCCGGGCCAAGGGCGAGGATTATCCGACCACGGTGGAGAACATCGATATTGGCGGGCCGGCCATGCTGCGCGCCGCGGCCAAAAACCATGCCTATGTCACTGTGCTGACCGATCCCTCCGACTATCCGGCCCTTCTGCAGAGCCTGCGTTTCGACGAGGGTTGCACCTCCTATGATTATCGCAAGACGCAGGCGGCCAAGGCCTTTGCCCGCACGGCTGCCTATGATGCGGCCATTTCCAACTGGTTCGCCGAGGCGCTGGACATCGAAATTCCGCGCTATCGGACGATTGGCGGCGTGCTGAAGGAAAAGATGCGCTACGGTGAAAATCCGCATCAGAGCGCCGGTTTTTATGTGACGGGCGAAAACCGCAAGGGCGTCGCGACCGCCACGCTGCTCCAGGGCAAGCAGCTTTCCTACAACAATATCAACGATACGGATGCGGCCTTCGAACTGGTTTCCAGCTTCCTGCCGGAAAACGGGCCGGCCTGCGCCATCATCAAGCATGCCAATCCCTGCGGCGTCGCCATCGGCTCCTCCCTGGCGGAGGCCTATCGGCGGGCGCTTGCCTGCGATCCGACCTCGGCCTTCGGCGGCATCATCGCGCTCAACCAGACACTTGATGCGGACGCGGCGGAAGAGATAATCAAGCTGTTCACCGAGGTCATCATCGCGCCGGAAGCAAGCCCGGAAGCGGTTGCCATCGTGGCGCGGAAACCCAATCTCCGGCTTCTCGTGACCGGGGGCCTGCCTGATCCGCGCGAGCGCGGGCTTTCGGCAAAGACGGTGGCGGGCGGCCTTCTGGTCCAGACCCGGGATAATGGCATCGTCGAGGATCTCGATCTGCGCGTCGTGACCAGACGGGCGCCGACGGCAGCGGAGATCGCCGACATGAAATTTGCCTTCAAGGTGGCCAAGCATGTGAAGTCGAATGCGGTGGTCTATGCCAAGGACGGCACCACCGTCGGCATCGGTGCGGGCCAGATGAGCCGGGTCGATTCCGCCCGTATCGCCGGCATCAAGGCCGAGGAAGCGGCCCGCCTGATGGGCCTCGAAAAGCCGCTGACGATCGGCTCGGCAGTGGCTTCCGAAGCCTTCCTCCCCTTCCCCGACAGCCTGCTTTCCATGGTTGAGGCGGGCGCCACCGCGGTCATCCAGCCGGGCGGTTCCATGCGCGACGAGGAAGTCATCCGCACCGCGGACGAACATGGCATTGCCATGGTCTTCACCGGCATGCGGCATTTCCTGCATTGAGTTAGAAGGGCGCGCGGCCCGGGCGCCCCTTCCCTCCCCTTCATTCCCCGGATTACAGGACTTTTCGGCCCCTTTCCGCGCTTGACAGCGGGGGCCGCGGGTTTAAGAAACCGGCCATGCTTCACTCAGTCCACTAAAGGGTTTTTCCCATGACGACGCGCTCGCTTTTCCTGCTCCCCGGTGATGGCATCGGCCCCGAGGCCATGGCCGAAGTCCGCAAGATCATTGCCTATATGAACGAGACCAAGGGTGCCGGTTTCGTGACCGAAGAAGGCCTCGTCGGCGGTTCGGCCTATGATGCCCATGGCGCGGCGATCTCCGAAGCGGACATGGAAAAGGCGATGAATGCGGATGCGGTTCTCTTCGGTGCCGTGGGTGGCCCGAAGTGGGATGCGGTGCCTTACGAGGTGCGCCCGGAAGCCGGTCTGCTGCGGCTGCGCAAGGATCTGAAGCTCTTTGCAAACCTGCGCCCGGCCATTTGCTATCCGGCGCTGGCCAATGCCTCCTCGCTGAAGCCGGAACTGGTGGAAGGCCTCGACATCCTGATCGTGCGCGAACTGACGGGCGGCGTCTATTTCGGCGAGCCGAAGGAGATCATCGATCTCGGCAACGGCCAGAAGCGCGGTATCGACACCCAGGTCTACGACACCTACGAGATCGAGCGCATCGCCTCCGTCGCCTTCGAGCTCGCGCGCACCCGCAACAACCGCGTCTGCTCCATGGAAAAGCGCAACGTCATGAAGTCGGGCGTGCTCTGGAACCAGGTGGTTACCGAAACCCACAAGGCAAAGTACCAGGACGTGCAGCTCGAGCATATGCTGGCCGATGCCGGCGGCATGCAGCTGGTGCGCCAGCCGAAGCAGTTCGACGTGATCGTGACCGACAACCTCTTTGGCGACATGCTCTCCGACGTGGCCGCCATGCTGACCGGCTCGCTCGGCATGCTGCCGTCGGCCTCGCTCGGCGCGCCCGATGCCAAGACCGGCAAGCGCAAGGCGCTCTATGAACCGGTGCATGGTTCGGCGCCCGATATTGCCGGTCAGGGCATTGCCAACCCGATCGCCATGATCGCCTCCTTTGCCATGTGCCTGCGCTACTCCTTCAACATGGTGAAGGAAGCCGACGACCTGGAAAAGGCGATTGCCAATGTGCTCGATCAGGGCATTCGCACTGGCGACATCATGGCCGAGGGCTCCCGCAAGGTGGGCACCGCGGAAATGGGCGATGCCATCCTTGCGGAATTCGCCCGGATTTCCAAATAAGTACCGAAACGGTGTGGCCTGAGGGTAACTTGTGGTCCTTACGGGCCATGCCGTCCATCAGGCCGCCATTTTTATTGAAAAAATGCGTGGCTTCTGCCGGAGGCCACCATGATCCAAAACGAAAAGAAGACGAAGCTCCTTGCGGGCTTTCGACAGAAGCTCGATCGCCGCTATGACCGTTTTGCCGCCCGGTATCCGAAGATTTCCTGGAAGCGCTGGACGGTCATCACGCTGCTCCTGATCACGGCAGCCGCCTTTCTCTTCGATCACGTGGCCATCGAATGGGTGAAGACGGAGCCGGACTGGCTCAGAGATTTCGCCGCCGATATCACTGATGCCGGCAAATCCGGCTGGATTCTCGTATCCGCGGCCGTGATCGGGATCGGCTCCCATTTCGTCGGGCCACGGCTCGGGCACCGGCTGATCCGCTTCCGGGCGATCAGGCTCGTGCATGCTTCGCTTTATGTTTTTCTTTCTGTCGCCGGTTCCGGGCTGCTGTCGAACCTGGCCAAGCGGGCGATTGGCCGGGCGCGGCCCATGCATATGGACGAGCTCGGCACGATGAGCTTTCATCCCTTCGCCCATGACTATGAATTCGAGAGCTTTCCCTCCGGCCATTCCACCACGGATGGAGCGCTTGCCATGGCGCTTGCCATTCTCTTCCCCACCTTCCGTGTGCCCTTCCTGATCCTTGGCTTTTTCCTCGCCACGACGCGCACCCTGGTCGGCGCCCATTATCCGAGCGACGTGATTGGCGGTTATTCTTTCGGTGTGTGGTTTGCGCTGATGATGGCCATTCTCTTCGCCCGCTACGGTATCCTGTTCCGCACGGGGCTGCCTGGCAGCAAGGGCTGAGGCGACGGGGTTTTCAAGCGCTACCCAACAAAAAACCCGGCGCGTGGGGCGCCGGGCAAGGCCGGGTGCTTGGGGCTGCCCGGCCTGTTCCGTGAGAACGATATCAGGCGTTGATATCGTTGTTCTTGGTTTCCTTGAGGAAGATCAGGCCGATGACGGCGCAGACCGCTGCAATCACGACCGGGTACCAGAGGCCGTAGTAGATATCGCCCTTGGCGGCGCTCATGGCGAATGCGGTTGCCGGAAGCAGTCCGCCGAACCAGCCGTTGCCGATGTGATAGGGCAGCGACATGCCGGTGTATCGAATGCGGGTCGGGAACATTTCCACCAGCATGGCGGCAATCGGGCCATAGACCATGGTGACGTAAATCATCAGGACGGTCAGCAGGGCCACGATCGTGGTCGAGTTCACCTGGGCCGGATCGGAGACCATCTTGAAGGCGCCGGCGCCCGGGATGGTATAGACCGGAATTTCGGTGGCCGAACCGGCCTCATCGGCGGTCACGATCTTGTCCTTGATCGCGGCTGCGGTCGGAACCATGGTCTTTTCGGTTGCCTGGATGGCGGCGATATCGAGCGAGAGTTCCGGGTTCTTCTCGATGAAGCCGGCCAGTTTCGATTCCGCGACCTTGGCCGGATCACGCACCAGCGGATAGCCGGCGGCCTGAAGGGCCATGTTGATCTTCTTCTGGAAGCCACCGGTCTTGGCCTTGACCGCATCGGCCACCTTGGCGGCGTCGAAATCGGGGTTCTGGGCCTTGACCTCTTCGGCAGCCTTGACGCTGTCGAAGCTGTCGATGGTGGTTTCGCCGATCTTGACCACGGCGGGCGTGCCGGCAGCGGCGGGCACGAGGTTGTAGGGCACCGAGTTCTTGGTCAGGAAGTCCGTTGCGATATCGCAGGACGAGGTGAACTTGGCGGTACCGGTCGGGTTGAACTGGAAGTGGCAGTCAGCCGGATCGGCGGTCACGGTGGCGGGGGTCTGCTGGGCCTTGTAGAGCGCAGGGTTCCCGGCCTGGGTCATGGCATGGAAGATCGGGAAGTAGGTGAGCGCGGCGAGAACCATGCCGGTGAGGATGATGGGCTTGCGGCCGATCTTGTCCGACAGCCAGCCGAAGACCACAAAGAACATCGTGCCGATGGCAAGGGCGATGGCAACCATGATATTGGCGGCCTGCGCGTCAACCTTCAGCACGTTGGTCAGGAAGAACAGCGCATAGAACTGGCCCGAGTACCAGACGACGGCCTGGCCTGCCACGGCGCCGAAGAGAGCGAGAATGGCGATCTTGGCGTTCTTCCACTGGCCGAAGGCTTCGGAAATCGGGGCCTTGGACTGCTTGCCCTCTTCCTTCATCTTCTTGAAGGCGGGGGACTCGTTCATCTTCATGCGGATCCACACGGAAATGCCGAGCAGCAGCGAAGAGACGAGGAAGGGAATACGCCAGCCCCAATCCGCAAAGGCGGCCTTGCCGAGAGCGACCTGGATGCCAAGGATGATGAGAAGCGAGAGGAAGAGACCCAGCGTTGCCGTGGTCTGGATCCAGGACGTGTAGAAGCCGCGGCGACCGTCGGGCGCATGCTCGGCCACATAGGTGGCAGCCCCGCCATATTCCCCGCCAAGCGCCAGGCCCTGCAGCAGGCGAAGGGCAATGAGCAGCACCGGCGCCCAGATGCCGATCGAGGCGGAACCCGGAAGCAGGCCGACCAGGAAGGTCGACAGGCCCATGATCAGAATGGTGACGAGGAAGGTGTATTTGCGGCCCACCAGATCGCCCAGCCGGCCGAAGACAAGCGCGCCGAAGGGACGCACCAGGAAGCCCGCGGCAAAGGCAAGCAGCGTAAAGATGTTGCGGGTCGCTTCCGGGAACTCGGCAAAGAAGGCCGCGCCGATGAAGGTCGCCAGTGAACCGTAGAGATAGAAGTCATACCATTCGAAGACGGTGCCGAGCGAGGAAGCGAAGATGACCTTCCGTTCCTCGGCAGTCATGGGGCGGGTCTGTGAACCCGCAGCAGCTGTATAAGCCATTAAATTGTCCTCCGCAGATGCCCCAGGGGCGAAAGGGCGGCCAGCGCAGCTCCTCCAGAAAGCTGACCCCAAAGGGATGTGGCACGCTTGAGGGAAGACTGACAGAAAAGCGGAGGGAGAGTGAGAGATGCTTTTGGCTTATGACTTTAGTCGTATTTTTTGCAGTGCAAACAACTGGATAGAAGATATTTGCGGCTGCAATATGGCCCGCCGGTCCCGGATGTGCACCGGGCAGCGCCCTTGACCCCGAATGTGCTTTGCCTTAGCGAGACAATCGTGAATCCGGGGTTAAAGCCGCCGGAAATAACAGTCCAGAAGCACCCCATGCCCCCCCATATCCAGACTTCAAGCCGTGCGGGCTTCCTGACGATCCTTGGCTATACGGCGCGCCTGGCGCGGCAGAATACCTGGAAGCACACGGTCGTCTTCTTCTTCCGCTCGCTGTGGCAATATGGGCTGACCATGCGATGGGCGCGTTTCATCGAGGAATTTTCCCGCGCCCAGGGTCTGGGAGAGCCGCCGCTGGAACTCGTGCGCAAGGCCTTCGGGGCCTATTTTGCCCTGAGCCTCAGCCTGCCGGAGCGGGAAGCGCTTCTGGAAGAGCATTACCGGCTTTCGGCGGGGCGGCTACCGGGGAGGATCTGGCAGGCACTCTGGCAGGGCGATCAGATCGAGCTCGGCCGCGTGGCCGGCAAGAAAGATGAATATATCGTCTGGCTCCAGCGCGCCGATCAGTGCGGCACGCGCCATGAGGGCGAATGGACCTGCGGTTTCGAAAGCGCGGGAAGCGGCGTCATCCTTTGCCGTATCACCTTTCTTCTGGCCCGCGACGCCTCCGGCCAGCCGACAGTTGCCATCGGCGGCCTGCAGGGCCCCGGCAAGGAAATCCCGAAGACGGCCGTGGTCGCGGCCACCCGCGATATTGGCGGCCTGAGGCCGAAAGACGCCATGCTGCTGACGGCGGCCGGCATTGCCCGCTCGCTCGGGGCGCAGACCATGATGGCGATCGGCAACGAGAACCATCCGATCAATTATCGCGCCAAGCGCCGCCGTTCGCGCATGCTGACGGATTATGACGATTACTGGCTGGAACGGGGCGGAGAGGCGGGCGGTCCCTTCGGTTTCCTGCTTCCGGCCAAGGATCCGGCGGAGGCGGAGCCCGGAAACAAGCGGCGCGACGAGGCCAAGAAGGCCTTCTTCGATTGCGGCAGTGGCCTGCTGGCGGAAGGCCCGGCCCCGAAAGACGCTTGACTCGATCAGAAAAATTCGTAAACACCTCGGCCAGAACAAGGAAATTTCTCGCGATGCGTTTCTCGATGCTGATCATTGCAGAGGGACTTTGCCCGGCACGGATTGCCGGCAGGATGCATGCATTTTCCTTTTCTTCCAAAACCACGGCCAAAACGACGACGAAAACCGTCTGACGTCTCTGGCCCGCCGCTCTCTCCCCGGCACGGCTGGGGACAAGGAAACCGACCAGGGCTCCGGCCTTGCGGATTTCCCCTCCCACCCGAAGAGGAGAGACAGAAAGAGAGCGAATATCATGGGTTTCAAAGTCGCAGTCGCAGGCGCCACCGGCAATGTCGGTCGCGAAATGCTGAATATCCTTTCCGAGCGCGGTTTCCCGGCCGATGAGGTCGTGGCGCTGGCCTCTGCCCGCTCCCAAGGCACGGAAGTCTCCTTCGGCGACAAGGTGCTGAAGGTCCGCAATCTCGAAAATTACGACTTTTCCGATACGGATATCTGCCTGATGTCCGCCGGTGGCGACGTGTCGAAGAAGTGGTCGCCGAAGATCGGCCAGCAGGGTTGCGTCGTCATCGACAATTCCTCGGCCTGGCGCTATGACGCCGAGGTGCCGCTGATCGTGCCGGAAGTGAACCCGGATGCCATCGAAGGCTTCTCCAAGAAGAACATCATCGCCAATCCGAACTGCTCGACCGCACAGCTCGTCGTGGCCCTGAAGCCGCTGCATGATTATGCGAAGATCAAGCGCGTCGTCGTTTCCACCTACCAGTCGGTGTCGGGCGCCGGCAAGGACGGCATGGACGAGCTGTTCAACCAGACCCGCGCAGTCTTCGTGGCCGATCCGATCGAGAACAAGAAGTTCACCAAGCGCATCGCCTTCAACGTCATCCCGCATATCGACGTCTTCATGGAAGATGGCTACACGAAGGAAGAGTGGAAGGTTCTCGCCGAGACCAAGAAGATGCTCGACCCGAAGATCAAGGTCACCTGCACGGCCGTGCGCGTGCCCGTCTTCATCGGCCATTCGGAATCGGTCAACATCGAGTTCGAGAGCGAGATTACCGCCGACAAGGCCAGGGAGATCCTGCGCGACGCGCCGGGTTGCCAGGTGATCGACAAGCGCGAAAACGGCGGTTACATCACGCCCTATGAAAGCGCCGGCGAAGATGCGACCTATATTTCGCGCATCCGCGAAGACGCCACCGTGGAGAACGGCCTGAACATGTGGGTTGTTTCCGACAACCTCCGCAAGGGCGCAGCGCTCAATGCGGTCCAGATTGCCGAGCTTTTGATCAATCGCGGGTTGATCAAGGCACGCAAGCAGGCAGCTTGATTACCATTTGGTAAACTGTTTTGGTTAAAAGCTTCGCAATTCCGACATGGATTTGCGGAGCTTTTTCATATCCGGACGGGGAAGGGCTGGCGACCGCCAGGACAAGGGTTCCACCGGCAGGATGACAGGGACGGGGATTTTGATGAACAGGGGCATGACGAAGGTTATTTTGGTGGCGGCGGGGCTCTTCAGCACTCTGCCGGGCATGGCATGGGCAGCGGCCTGCAGCAGCACGGGCGGCGCCTTTCCAGCCTGGGTCGAGGACTTCAAGAGGGAAGCCGCAGCCAAGGGCGTCAACCCCAATGTACTCGACAGCGCCTTTGCCAATGTTTCCTATAACAAGGGCACCATCCGCGCCGACCGGGGGCAGAAGAGCTTCAAGCTTTCCTTCGACCAGTTCATGAAGAAGCGCGGCGGCGCGACGATCATTTCCCGCGGCAAGGGCGTGAAGCGCGCCAATGCGGGGCTGTTTGCCGCCATCGAACGCAGCTATGGCGTGCCGGCCGGCCCGCTGATTGCGATCTGGGGCATGGAAACCGGTTTCGGCAGCTATATGGGCAAGGAACACACGCTTTCCGCGGTGGCGACACTTGCCTATGACTGCCGTCGCTCCGCCTATTTCACCGACCAGCTCTATGCCGCGCTGAAGCTGGTTGCTGAAGGCAATCTCAGCCCCGATGCCCGGGGGGCTGCTCATGGCGAGATCGGCCAGACCCAATTTCTGCCCCTCAATGTGGTGAAGTACGGCGTGGACGGCGATGGCGATGGCCGCATCAATCTTGCGGGTTCGCGCGCCGATGCGCTTGCTTCGACGGCCAATTTCCTGCGCGGCCATGGCTGGCAGCCGGGCGCCGGCTATCAGCCGGGCGAGCCCAATTTTGCCGCGCTTCAGGGCTGGAATGCCGCGACCGTCTACCAGCAGGCAATTGCCTTCATCGGTCAGCAGATTGACAGCCAGTAAAAGAAAAGAGCCGGCTTGCCGGCTCATGATCTTGCCTCTTCCCTGACGCTTCAGATGGACGGGCGGATGAAATCGCCCGTCTTGCCGTCCATGATCCAGAGTTCACCGGTCGAAATGTCGAACCAGGCGCCATGCAGCGCAATCTTGCCCTTTTCCTCGAGGATCTTCACGCATGGGAAGGTCCGCAGATTGCGGATCGAATTGCGGATCGAGACCCGTTCGAGCGCCGTCTGTCGTTCGGCTGCCGTCATGACGTCATTGTTCTGGATCTGCTCGGCCGCAGCACTGACGAGGCCCATCCATTTTCCGATGAAATCGCCCGGCGACAGGGGCTCGGCATTCGGGTCGAGCGCGGCGCGGATGCCGCCGCAGCGGCCATGGCCCATCACCACGATATCCTTGACGCGCAGCGACTGGACGGCGAATTCCAGTGCGGCGGAGGTGGAGTGATAGGTCCCGTCCGGCTCATAGGGCGGCACCATATTGGCAACATTGCGCACGACGAAGAGTTCGCCGGGGCCGGCATCGAAGATCATTTCCGGAGCGGCGCGGGAATCGCAGCAGGCGATCATCAGCGTTTTCGGCTGCTGGCCATTATCGGCCAGAACCCGGTACCTTTCCTGCTCGCCTGTGTAG
The DNA here is from genome assembly GCA_945952415.1 of uncultured Rhizobium sp. Lineage (GTDB taxonomy): Bacteria > Pseudomonadota > Alphaproteobacteria > Rhizobiales > Rhizobiaceae > Gellertiella. The sequence continues at coordinate 19,134 of CAMFIF010000025.1, forward strand.
CGGCCAGTCATGAAATTGCGGTAGCCGTCGATGAGATAGTCGGGGAAGCTGTGCATGGCGCGGACCCTATCCTCTGCGGGATGCAAGATCAACTCCGCGCTTTTCACATTCCGCGCTCCGCGTGCGACAGTGGGGAGCGGAAAAGGCTTCATGTCCGGCGCTTCTGGGCGGGATGGAAGAGCTTGCGCATCTGCACCATGGCCATGGGCGTGGAAAGGCTGGACGCGTGGGTTTCCAGCGCCAGTTCGTCGCCGCCGGTCTTGGCGGTCCGGGCGAGGATCTCGAAAACGGAGGCGGTCGCCAGCTGCAGGGCGCGCTCCTCCTCCATGCCATCGAGAAGTCGCGACAGGAACAGCGCCGCCAGAAGATCGCCCAGCCCGTTCGGGGCGTTCTCGACCAGCCGGTTTTCTGCCAGAAGCGCCGTCTTTCCCGAGAGATAGAGATTGCCGGTGCCGCCCGCCATCATCGGTACGGCCGAGGTAACCAGCATGCGGGACGGCCCGAGCGAGAGGGCGGCATCCATGATGGCCGCATTCGTTTCCAGCGCACTGCCGCACATCCAGGCAAGTTCATAGCGATTGGGCGTGGCCAGCGACGCGAGCGGGATGAGGTGGTCGCGGATGGCCGCGGCGGTTTCTTCCGCGATATAGAGGCCGCCGAGATCGCCCATGACGGGATCGCAGGCATAGAAGAGATCGGGCGTGTCGCGCTTCAGCCCTTCCACCAGCCGCGCGATGGAGCGGGCCTGCGCGGCATTGGCGAGATAGCCGGAAAGAACCGCCCTCACCTCGCCCCGCCAGGGCGCGCGCAGGAGATCGTCGATCGCGCGGTCGAATTCTTCCGGAGAAAATACCATCCGGGTCGAGGGACCATGGCCCGGGTGCCAGGGCAGGACCACGGTCGGCAGGGCCCAGACCGGATGGCCCAGTGTTTCAAGCGCAAAGACCGAGGCCCGGTTTCCCACCGAGCCCCTGACGACATGGCTGGAAATGGCGATGACCGCCCCCTTGTCCGCGCTCTTCATCGTTCTCTCCCCGTGAGAAGCATCGGCCCTGACATGCGTCGATTTAGCCACCCAAGTCAACGAGGAAGAAATCGCGAAAAGCGCCCCGGATTTAAACAAAATCTCAAAATCAGGCGCTATTTTTTAAGAAGTTCGCGGAAAAATGGACTTTACGAGGTAAAAAATCGAAATTTTGGTCAAAAAATGCGCGAACTGCCCGCTATGGTTCGAACATTGGCGTGATTCTGAAAAACCATGCCCCGACAGATTCCCGGTTAGGAGGAGACCCCATGGGAGCCCGCAATCATCCGAAACGTGACAAGCTGGTCGAGAATGCCCGCAAGATCGCGCAAGCCTCGGAAAGCCGTCATCTGGATCCCGGCATCCTCTTCGGCCATGCGAGCAATGACGATCTTGAAGCCTTCGGCGCCGAGATGCTTGCGGAAGCGGCCCGCCATGCGGCAAGCGAGATCGACCAGTGGACGGGCGACGAGGCGCGGGTCACGATCGCGCCCGTGGAAAAAGTGGAGCCCGAGGGAATTCCGGTTTCGGTCCTCAGCGTCACCGATCGCAACATGCCCTTCCTCTACGATTCCGTCATGGGCGAGGTGACCTCTACCCATCGCGACATTTTCCTTGCGGTCCACCCGATCGTGGTCAAGGCCGAGGATGGAACCCTGACCGCCTTCGATCCGGACAGGGATGGCGACAAGAGCCGCGCCATCAGTCATATCCAGCTGCATCTCGCACCGGTCACCCCGGCCCAGGCAGGTGAGCTGGTGAAGCGCGTGGAAATGGTGCTCCAGCAGGTGCACAATGCCATTGCCGACTGGAAGCCCATGCTTTCGCTGCTCGATTCCGCGATGGACGAGCTGAAAACCCACCAGCCCGGCCGACGCAAGGCCGAGCGGGACGAGACGCTTGCCTTCCTCGAATGGCTGCGGCGCGACAATTTCACCTTCCTCGGCATGCGCGAATACATCTATTCCGGCAAGGGTGCCAAGGCCAAGGTGGAGCGGGGCAAGGGCCGGGGCCTCGGCATTCTCTCCGATCCCGACGTTCTCGTGCTCCGCCAGGGCAAGGATGCGGTGACCACCACGCCCGAAATCCTGGAATTCCTTCAGGGGCCGGAATTCATCATCGTCACCAAGGCGAATGTTAAATCCGTCGTCCACCGCCGGGCCTATATGGACTATGTCGGCATCAAGCGTTTCGACGAGGCGGGCAATGTGATCGGCGAGCTCCGGGTCGTCGGTCTCTTCACCTCCACCGCCTATACGGGTTCTGCCGCGCAGATCCCGCTGCTGCGGCGAAAGGTGGAGAAGGTGATCGACCATTTCGGCTTCGATCCCGCCAGCCATTCCGGCCGCCTGCTTGCCAATACACTGGAATCCTATCCCCGTGACGATCTGTTCCAGATCGAACCGGGCCTGCTGGCCGGCTTCTGCGAGCAGATCAACGACCTTTCAGACCGGCCGCGGGTGCGCGTTCTCCCCCGCATCGACCGGTTCGACCGCTTCGTTTCCGTGCTCGTCTATGTGCCGCGCGAGGAGTATAATTCGGCGGTGCGCGAGCGCATCGGCCAGTATCTGAAGACCATCTACGATGGCCGCGTCTCTGCCTATTATCCGGCTTTCCCGGAGGGGGGCGTGGCGCGCGTGCATTTCATCATCGGCCGCAGCGGGGGCAAGACGCCCCGCATCCCGCAGGGTCGTCTGGAGCAGGCGATCCGCGAGATCACCGCCCGCTGGACCGAGCGTTTCGAAGCGCTGGCTGGCGAGGATGCGCCGCGAATTTCCGTCAGCCAGGCCTTCGAGGAGGCCTTCACGCCGGAAGAAACGGTCGCCGATCTCGACCATATCATGGCCTGCTTCCGGGGCGCGCCCGTCAGTATCGCCTTCAAGCCGCGGACCGACAATCCGAAGCTCCTGTCGCTCCGGCTCTTCCATGCCAAGACCGACCTGGCGCTCTCGCGCCGCGTGCCGCTGCTCGAGCATCTGGGCTTCAACGTCATCAGCGAGCGCACCTTCGACATCGAATGCGAAGGCGTCGATGGCGCGGAAGGCCGCGTCGTGCTGCATGTGATGGAACTGGAACCGAAGACCGGCGAGCCCGTGGATCTCGAAAAGCATGGGGCGGCCCTCACCGAAGCCTTCCTCGATGCCTTCCATGGCCGGATCGACAATGACACGTTCAACCGCCTCGTGCTGCTGGCGGGCCTGACGGCCCGCGAAACCATGGTGCTGCGGGCGCTCGCCCGCTATCTGCGCCAGGCAGGCATTGCCTATTCACAGGATTACATCGCCGAGACGCTGGCGAAATATCCGGCCATTGCAGCCGCCACCTTCCGGCTTTTCCATGACCGGCTGGATCCAAAACTGTCGGACAAGAATCGGGCGAAGCGCGCCGCAGAACATCTGGAGGAGATCGAAACGGCCCTTTCCGCCGTTCCGAGCCTCGACGAGGACCGGATTCTCCGCCGTTATGTGAACCTCATCCAGGCCACGCTGAGGACGAACTATTTCCAGCGCCGGGCCGATGGCACGCCGAACCCGATGCTTGCCTTCAAGCTCGATCCGCATCTGCTTGACGGCTTGCCCGAACCCCGCCCCTTCCGCGAAATCTTCGTCTATGGCGTGGAGGTGGAAGGCGTCCACCTGCGCTTCGGCAAGGTCGCCCGCGGCGGCCTGCGCTGGTCGGACCGTGCGCAGGATTACCGCACCGAAGTGCTCGGCCTCGTGAAGGCGCAGCAGGTGAAGAATTCGGTGATCGTGCCTGTCGGGGCCAAGGGTGGCTTCTTCCCCAAGCAGCTGCCGGCAGGCGGCAGCCGCGACGAGATCTTCGCCGCCGGTACCAATGCCTACAAGACCTATATCCGTACCCTTCTGTCGATCACTGACAATATCGAGGGACAGGATGTCGTACCGCCGAAGAACACGGTGCGGCTTGACGGGGACGATCCCTATTTCGTCGTCGCCGCCGACAAGGGCACGGCCACCTTCTCCGATACGGCCAATGCACTTGCCCAGGAAGCCGGCTTCTGGCTGGACGATGCCTTTGCCTCGGGCGGCTCGGCTGGCTATGACCACAAGAAGATGGGCATTACGGCGCGCGGCGCCTGGGAGGCGGTGAAACGCCATTTCCGAGAAATGGACATCGACATCCAGACCACGCCCTTCACGGTCGCCGGCGTCGGCGACATGTCGGGCGACGTCTTTGGCAATGGCATGCTCCTCTCCCCGAAGATCCGGCTCATTGCCGCCTTCGACCATCGCGACATCTTCATCGACCCCGATCCGGACATGGCCCGCACCTTTGCGGAGCGCCAGCGCCTGTTCAATCTGCCGCGTTCCAGCTGGCAGGATTTCAATCGGAATGTGCTTTCCAAGGGGGCTATGATCGTTTCCCGGGCAGAGAAATCCGTGAAACTCACCAACGAGGCTGCCGCCGCGATCGGCCTCGAGAAGAGTGTCGCCACACCCTTCGAGATCATGACCGCGATCCTGAAGAGCCGTGTGGACCTGCTCTGGTTCGGGGGCATCGGCACCTATATCAAGGGGCCGGGCGAAACGGATGCGGAAGTGGGTGATCGCGCCAATGACCCGATCCGCATTCTCGGAACCGAGGTGCGGGCGAAGGTGATTGGCGAGGGTGCCAATCTCGGGGTCACCCAGAAGGGCCGTATCGCTTACAGCCTGTCAGGCGGACGATGCAATTCGGATGCGATCGACAATTCGGCGGGCGTCAATTCCTCGGACGTGGAGGTGAATATCAAGATCGCGCTCGCGTCTGCCATGCGCGACGAACGCCTGAGCCGGCCGAAGCGCAACCAGCTGCTTGCTTCCATGACGGATGAGGTGGCAAGCCTCGTACTGCGCAACAACTATCTGCAGTCGCTCGCAATTTCGCTGACTGCCCGAAAGGGCACCGCCAATGGCCGCGAGCTCGGCCGTTTCATGGATGTGCTGGAAGCGGCGGGCCAGCTGAACCGCAAGGTGGAAGTATTGCCCGACGATGCCACTTTTGCCGAGCGCTATGCGGCCCGAAAGCCGCTCACGCGCCCGGAAATCGGTGTGCTTCTGTCCTATGCCAAGCTCGTCCTCTTCGACCAGCTGATCGCCAGCGACCTGCCCGACGAGCCGGTCTTCAATCCCATCCTGACCCGCTATTTCCCGGCGAAGATGCAGAAGACCTATGCGAAGGACATTGCCGGCCACCGGCTCCGCCGGGAAATCATCGCCACGGTTCTCGCCAATGAGGTGATCAACCGGGGTGGCCCGGGCTTTGTGGTCAATCTGGCGGAAAATGCCGGCGTCGCGCCCACGGAAGTGGTGCGGGCCGCGATGCTCGCCCGGGAAGGTTTCGACTTTGCCCGGCTGTGGAACGAGGCGGACAAGCTGGACGGCCAGGTTTCCGGCGAGGCGCAGAACAGCTTCTATGCGGAAATCGGCGCGGTCTTTGCCGACCTCACCCGTCTTCTCGTGAAAAGCGGCACGGCGGGCCAGTCGATGCAGGATGCAAGCCAGAAGCTCGCCCAGGCCGTGAAGACGCTGAAGCCCAGCCTGCGCACCATCATGCCCGCCGATCTTGCGGGGGAAATCAGCGAAACGGAAGCCGGATTCGTTTCCGCGGGCATCCCGCCGCAGCTTGCGGCCGAGGTGGCGGAATTGCGCGCCCTTCTCATCATTCCCGAGATCATGCAGATTTGCGAGAGGACGGGCGACAGCCTTACCCGGGCTTCCGAGATCTACATGTCGGCATCGCAGCGCTTCCATGTGGGTCGCCTCCTTTCGGCGGCCGCCCATGTGACGGCGGCAGATGCCTATGAGGGCATGGCTCTCACCCGGGCACGCGACCAGATCGCGGCTGCCCGCCAGCAGATCGTCATCGGAGCGCTCACCCATCACCGCAGGGACAAGGCCCCGCTCGATGCCTGGCTGCAATCGGATACGGCCCGGACTGCCCGGCTGTCGGCCGAACTGAAGGCGGTGAGCGACAGCGGTGAGCCGACGGTTGCCAAGTTGACTGTGGCGGCTGGCCTTCTGGCTGACCTTGCCTTGGTCTGAACGAAATGACACAGTCCCCCGCATCGGATCGGGATGCGGGGGCTTGTAGTGACTGTCGGGGCGGTTGAAATGGAGACACGGGGCCACGTGCCCCGGCGGGGTATTTGGGGCTGGATGCTGTTCGACTGGGCAGCCCAGCCCTTTTTCACGGTGGTCACCACCTTCATCTTCGGGCCCTATTTCGTGGCGCGGCTGACGACGGACCCGGTCAGCGCCCAGGCGATGTGGAGCAACATGGCGACGATCTCCTCGGTGATCATTGCAATCTTCTCTCCGATCCTCGGCTCGATCGCCGACCAGTCCGGTGCCCGGAAACCCTGGATTGCGGGTTTCGCCCTGATCAAGATCCTGAGCCTTTGCGCGCTCTGGTGGGCTGCCCCGGGTTCGCCTCTCATCGTGCCTGTCGTCGCCATGATCCTGGCCTCGATCGCGGCGGAATTTTCAATCGTCTTCAATGATTCCATGATGCCGCGCCTGGTCCCCAAGGACGAAGTGGGACGCCTTTCCAACATTGCCTGGGGTCTCGGCTATCTGGGCGGCATGATCGTCCTCATATTCGTCGTCGGCTTTCTGGCGGGCAGCCCGAACAGCGGCAAGACGCTGCTGGGGGGAGATCCGCTCTTCGGTCTCGATCCGAAGACGGGCGAGGATGCACGCATTACCGGCCCACTTTCTGCGGGCTGGTATCTGCTCTTCATCCTGCCCATGTTCTTCTTTACCCCCGATGCCAAAAAAGGCCTGCCCATGGGCAAGGCGGTGGCGAACGGTCTTCACGAGCTCAGGAATACCCTCGCCGAACTCCGTCACCGACCGGGTATCCTGCGCTTTCTCGTCGCCCGCATGCTCTACCAGGATGGTGTCAACGGCCTGCTGATCCTCGGGGGAACCTTTGCCGCGGGCATGTTCGGCTGGGCCATCATGGAGATCGGCCTCTACGGGATCATGCTGAATGTGGTCGCGATTTTCGGTAACCTGATGGCTGGCTGGGTGGATGCCCGCGCCGGCTCGAAGCGGGTGGTGATGATCTGCCTTGCCCTGCTTCTCATCGCAACGCTTGGCGTCGTTTCCACCGGGCCTGGCTATACGCTCTTCGGCCTTCTGCCCCTTTCCATGACCGATAGCGGCGGCATATTCGGGACGGCGGCCGAGAAAGCCTATATTTTCTATGGATTGATGATCGGTCTTGCCTTCGGTCCGGTCCAGGCTTCGTCCCGCTCCTATCTCGCCCGCAGCGTGACGCTTGACGAGGCGGGGCGCTATTTCGGCATTTATGCGCTGTCCGGCCGGGCGACCAGCTTCATGGCGACCCTTGCCTTCTCTTTGGTGACCTATTGGAGCGGTTCTGCCCGTTTCGGCATGGCCACCCTGCTCTTCTTCCTCGTCTCCGGCTTCCTGCTGCTCGCCGCCACGCCTTATCCGGCCGCCGCGGCGGAAGAATAGGCGTTCCACACCGCTTGGACCCCGCGTTGCGATCTTCCTGAAGGGAATACGGGTCGCGGTTGACCTTGGCTTCGTCGGCGCGCAAGAAGGCGGGCGAGGACGCGAGGAGAACAGCATGGCCCTGCATTTGGAAACACCCCTTCTGGAAACGTCGCCGGCCTATTCGGCAAGCGGGCGGCCCCTGCTTCTCAAGATGGAGGCGCTGCAGCCATCGGGCAGCTTCAAGCTCCGGGGTATCGGACGGCTCTGCGAAGCGGAGGTGGCGGCAGGCGCGCGGGCAATCTACTGCGCTTCGGGCGGCAATGCCGGCATTGCGGCGGCCCATGCGGGGCGGGCGCTCGGCGTTCCCGTGACCATCGTTGTGCCGGAAACGACCGGTGCCGATGTGCGCGCGCGGATCGAGGCCGTCGGCGCGAGGGTTCAGGTCCATGGCCGGGTTTTCGATGAGGCGGATCATTTTGCCCGGCAGGCGGCGGCAGACGAAGGGGCGGCCTACGTGCATCCCTTCGACCATCCCCTGCTCTGGGAAGGCCATGCCAGCATGATTGACGAGGTCGTTCGGACGGGGCGGCGCTTCGACTGCGTGGTAGCGAGCGTGGGCGGTGGCGGGCTGATGTCGGGGGTGATCGAGGGGCTGCGACGGAACGGTCTTTCCGAAGTGCCGGTGCTTGCGGTGGAAACGGATGGGGCGGCCTGCCTTGCTGCCAGCCTGAAGGCCGGTCAACCCGTGGCGCTCGACCATGTTTCCACCATTGCCACATCGCTCGCCTCCCGCCGGGTGGCGGACCGGGCCTTTTCCGATGCCCTAACCCATCCCGTCGTCAGCCTGACGGTAACGGACGGGGATGCGGTGGACGCGCTCCTGAAATTTGCCGATGCTTTCCGCGTGCTCGTCGAGCCGGCCTGCGGGGCGGCGCTGAGTGTTGCCGATGTTCATGCGGAGCGGCTTTCCCGCTTCGAGAACCCGTTGATCGTCGTGTGCGGCGGGATTGCCGTTTCGCTGGACAAGATCCGCGCCTGGCGGGATCAGGGCGCCTGACCGGCCGCAGACAGGAAAAAGCCCGCGGCGGAGGTCCATCGCGGGCGATCCATATCAAACTATGAAATAGGCTCAGGCCCAGGGATGGGACGTGGCATTGGCTTTTTCGAAGCGGTCGATGGCGATGCCCTTTTCCAGCGTCAGGCCAATATCGTCGAGGCCGTTAAGCAGGCAGTGGCGCTTGAAGGCATCGATCTCGAAGGAGATGCGGCCGCCATCGGGGCCGGTGATTTCCTGGGATTCCAGATCCACCGTCAGCACTGCGTTCGAGCCGCGCTCGGCATCATCCAGCAGCTTGGCGAGGTTTTCCGGGCTGACGACGATCGGCAGAATGCCGTTCTTGAAGCAGTTATTGTAGAAGATGTCAGCAAAGGACGTGGAGATCACGCAGCGGATGCCGAAATCGAGCAGCGCCCAGGGCGCATGCTCACGCGAGGAGCCGCAGCCGAAATTGTCGCCGGCCACCAGGATCTGCGCATTGCGGTAGGCGGGCTTGTTCAGCACGAAATCCGGGTTTTCCGAACCGTCTTCCTTGTAACGGGCTTCTGCGAAAAGGCCCTTGCCCAGGCCGGTGCGCTTGATCGTCTTCAGGTAATCCTTCGGGATGATCATGTCGGTGTCGATATTGACCACCGGAAGGGGTGCGGCAACGCCGGTGAGCTTGACGAACTTGTCCATGGATCTTGGCCTTCACGCGTTTCGAGAATTTCCTTGGGCCATAGAGGAAATCGGCGGAAATTTGAAGGAGAATCTTCGCGCCTTCTCCCGAAAAGACGGGTGGCGAAAGCCCGGCTCGCCTTACATGTCGATGATGGTGCCGCGTCCGTCGTTCCAGATGCGCGTGACCTGTTCGCCGGGGCGGCGCATTTCGGCCTTGGCATGCACCGGCTTCTGCTGCGGCATCATCGCCCGCGCGGCCATGGTGAGGGAAAGGATGGCCGCAAGGACCAGCCCGAAGGACAGCGTCACGAAGCCGAGAAAGCCGAGGACGACCACGCTGCCGGCAGCAAAGAGAAGAGAGAGGAGACCGTGCATGACAAAACCCTTTCGATAAACATCATATGGCCCCGGCCCGGCTTGCCTGCAAGGGGGTTAAACCTCATCAAGGCATGGCTTGCGCGGCTCGCCAAAGCTTGGCAAAACGGGCCATGCGCATCACCCGTTCTTCCCGTCCGCTCAAACCTCGCCGCTCGGCGCTCAGCATTCCCGCCATCAATGTGCGGGCGCTCGAGAAAACCGCGGCCCTGTCTGCCGATGTTTTCATCCTCGATCTGGAGGATTCTGTGGCGGAGGAGAAAAAGACCGAGGCGCGCGACAATCTGAAACGCTTTTTTGGAGGGCTTTCGGCCAGGGGCCGGGGCGAGTGGGTCATCCGCGTCAATGGCACGGATAGCCCGCATCTTCCCGCCGATCTCGAGACCGTGCTTGCCTGCCGCCCCGATGCCGTCCTGATCCCCAAGGTGGAAAGTCCGCGGGACGTTCTGGATGTCGCGGACCGGCTTGCGGAAGCGGACGGAGCCGAAGCCATGCGTCTCTGGGCCATGATCGAGACGCCGCGCGCGGTGCTCAATGCCGCTCTTATCGCCGAAGCTGCACACACGCCGGATGCCCGGCTCGAAGCCTTCGTCATCGGTCTCAACGATCTGCGCAAGGAAACCGGCGTGCTGCCGGCGGCCGGCCGCCAGCATCTTCTGCCCTGGATGATGCAGATCCTCCTGGCTGCGCGGGCCTATGGGCTCGATGCGCTGGACAGCGTTTCCAACGATTTTCGCGATGTGGAGGCCTTCGAGGCGGAATGCCGCCAGGGCCGGGCCATGGGTTTCGACGGCAAGATGCTGATCCATCCGGCGCAGATCGACCCGGCCAACCGGGCTTTCGGACCCTCGGAGGCGGCGCTTCTCGAGGCGCATCGCATCGTTGCCGCCTTTGCCACGCCCGAGGCCTCGGGGCTTGGTGTCATCAATCTGGACGGCCGCATGGTGGAGCGCCTGCATCTGCAGGAAGCGGAGCAGCTCATCGCTTTTGCCGGCCGTATCGCATCAGGAAAGGACAGCGCATGAAACTTTACCGTTTTCTCACCGGGCCGGACGATTCCGCCTTCTGCCACCGCGTTACGGCGGCGCTCAATGCCGGCTGGGAGCTTCACGGCACGCCGGTGCTGACCTTCAACCACGAAACCGGCCAGACCTATGCCGGACAGGCGGTGGTGAAGGACGTGCCGGGCAAGGATTACACGCCGGACATCAAGCTTTCCGATTATTGAGAGCGTTCGCTCCGGCGGCCTTGTGCCTTAGTGTCTCCCTTCTGGCGGGAGACGCATGGCTTAGGGCACGCTCGCCTCGATCCGCTCGATATCCTCGTCCGACAGGCCGAAATGATGGCCGATCTCGTGGATCAGCACATGGGTGATGATATCGCCCAGCGTCTCGTCATTTTCAGCCCAGTAATCCAGGATGGGGCGGCGATAGAGGAAGATGCGGTTCGGCATCTCGCCGGTTTCCATGGAAAAGCGCTCCGTCAGCCCGCGACCTTCGAAGAGGCCCAGAAGATCGAAGGGCGTTTCGAGCGCCATGTCCTCGAACACGTCGTCGGTTGGAAAATCGGCAATCTCGATGGTCAGATTGCCCGTCAGCGCGCGGAATTCTTCCGGCAGCTGGCCAAAGGCCTCGATCGCAAGCGATTCGAAGGTGCTGATCGTCGGCGCGTGTTTCTCGCGCCAGTCTTCTGTCTGGTCTATCCGGGCCATTCTGCCTCCTTTGGACTTTCCATATAGGCCCATCCGGGAAAATTTTCGAGTATGAGCGTGAACGGAGAAGCGCGCAGAAGCCAATCATTCCGTAGCGTTAATGGCATGGCCTTCCCCTCCTCCGAACGGCGAGCTGTGCCGAGAGCGGCGCAAGGCCCGTTGACTCTTCGGTGCGCTTCTGGAATCTAATAGAACATAAAGGGAACAAACGGGCCGTGGCCCACGTTCGCCGTCAACAGTCATCGGAAAACAGGAGCACGTCATGGCGAAGGAGGCCTTGGCGCGGGAGAGGCTTTTCGCCCTGCGCGAGACCATTGCCCGGATGGAAGGGCGGCCGCTGGCTTCCCTCGATGCGCCAGCAGCCGAGGGCGCGGCCTCTTCTTCTGTTGCCCCTTCCCCGCAGGATGGGCAGCAGCACCTGCATTTTCCATTCGGTCTTTACCCGCTCGATACGGCGCTCGCAGGCGGGCTGCCGAAGGCGGGCCTTGCGGAAATCCGCACCGGCGAACTGCGCAATGCGGGGGCGTCCACCGGGCTTGCCCTTGCCTTCTGCGCCTTTCTGGCGCGGGCGAGCGAGGAACGGGGCGAGGAACCCGCCTTTCTCTTCATCGGTGAAAGGAGTGTGGCGCGCGAGGCGGGCGAGCTCTATCCCACCGGCCTTGCCGATCACGGTCTCGGTCTCCGCCGTCTCTTTCATGCAACCCCTCGGCGGCTGGAAGAGGCGCTGTGGCTGGCGGAGGCCGCCATTTCCAGCCGCGCCTTTCGCGCGGTCATTCTCGAAATTGCGGGCAATCCCCAGCGGTTCGGGCTCGGCGAAAGCCGCCGCCTCAGCCTCAGGGCCCGTCATGCGGGCAGTCTTCTTCTTCTCCTGCGACAGGGCGGCGGAGAGGAGGCGGGCAGCACGCTCTTCCGGCTGGAGGCCCTGCCCTCCCCGTCGGCCTTCTACCGCTTGCCGGACGGCCGTCCGCTGGATGGCACGCTCGGCGCGCCGGGTCTTGCCATCCGGGTGGAAAAAAGCCCGGACCCGGCCTTCCCTCCCCTTTCCGAAGCCATTGCCATCGAATGGAACGCCCATGAACGCCTTTTCGCTCTCCCCGATGCACGCATCCCTCCTGTCCGCAACCCGGCCGGGCCAGCGCATCCTGGCGCTCGCCTTCCCGTGCCTTCCGACCGACCGGATCGCGCGCAAGCGCCAGGGACCGTCGTGGCGTTCAGCCGCGCCTCCTGATCGCGCACCGCTCGTGACGGCGGGGCGCGAGAAGAGCGCCCTGCGGCTTTTCGCACTGGATGAAAGGGCCGTCCTCCTCGGTCTGAAGCGGGGCCAGGGGCTTGCAGAGGCCCGGGCCATGTGCCCCGGGCTCGATGCGGTTACGGCCGACCCGCAGGCGGACCGGCAGTTTCTCAATGCGCTTGCCGACTGGTGCAGCCGCTACACGCCGCTGGTCGCCCGCGACGGGGATGACGGGCTTTTCCTCGACATTACCGGCTGCAGCCATCTCTTCGGCGGGGAGGATGCCTTGCTTGCCGATGCGCTGGCGCGGCTTTCCGCCATGGGGCTCAAGGTTCAGGGCGCCATTGCCGATACGCCTGGCCTTTCCTGGGCGGTGGCGCATTTTCTGCCCGATGCGGCTCCCGAAATCCGCATCGTGCCGCCAAAGGGAGGTCTCGATCTCCTCAAGCCCCTGCCGGTCCAGGCGCTTCGGCTCGATGCGCTTCTGGTGGAGGGATTGATGAAGGCGGGGCTCCGCACGATCGGGGATCTCCTGGCCCTCCCCCGGGCGCCGCTTACGCGCCGGTTCGGGCCGCTGCCGCTCCTTCGGCTGGACCAGGCGCTTGGCCGGGAGGACGAGCCGATCTCGCCGCGCCTGCCAGTGGCGGGGCTTTCTGCCGAAAGGCGGCTTGCCGAACCCGTGACCCGGGAAGAGGATCTGCTTTTTCTGGCGGGCGAGCTTTCCCGGGCGCTGGTGCCGCTGCTCGAGCGGCGCGGGCTGGGCGGACGGCTCTTCGAACTGTCGCTTTTCCGGGTGGATGGGGCAGTCTTTCATATTCATGCGGGCTCCTCCCGTCCCTTGCGCGATCACCGGCGCATGGAGGCGCTTTTTGCCGGACGATTCGCGGCGCTGCAGGACGATCTCGATGCGGGCTATGGTTTCGAGATCCTGCGGCTTGCCGTTTCCCATGCCGAGCCGCTTGAAAGCCGGCAGATGGATCTCGGCCGTCCCGTGGAAAAGGCGGATAACCTCGCCGATTTCATCGACCAGGCGAGCGCCCGCTTCGGCCCGGACTGCGTGAAAATGCCGGTGATCCTCGAAAGCCACCTGCCTGAACGCTCCGCCAATTTCCTGCCGGCGCGCGAGGCCCTAGAGGGAGCGGAGGAAGAGGAGACAGGGCCTGCGCCTTTCCGTCCGGTGCGGCCCATCCGGCTCTTCCGCTATCCGGAACCGGTCGAGGCGGTGGCCGAAGTGCCGGATGGCCCGCCGGTGCAGTTCCGCTGGCGCCGCGCCGTCCACCGCGTCGTGCGGGCGGAGGGCCCGGAAAGGATTGCGGGTGAATGGTGGATCGATGGCGAGGAGACGCCCACCCGCGACTATTACCGGATCGAGGATGAAAGCGGGCGGCGCTACTGGCTCTACCGGCAGGGGCTCTACGGGCGCGAGCCCGCCGCGCCGCGCTGGTTCATGCACGGGCTCTTTGCGTAAGGTGCGCCATGACTGTCCTGCCTTTCGTCGAATTCGGCGCTGCGAGCAATTTTTCCTTTCTGGAGGGCGCATCCCATCCGGAGGAAATGGCACGCCAGGCGCTTGCCCTTGGACTTTCTGGAATGGGCCTTGCGGATCGGAACACGGTGGCCGGCGTGGTGCGGGCCCATGCCATGGCAAAGGAAGAGGGGCTTCGCTATCATCCGGGTGCGCGCCTCTCATTTGCCGACGAAACTCCTGATATCCTCGCCTATCCCGCCAATCGCACGGGATGGGGCCATCTTTGCCGGCTGCTCAGCCAAGGAAATCTGCGTTCGGAGAAGGGAAGCTGCACGCTTTTCGAAGACGATCTCCTGCATTTCGGCGGCGATATGGCGCTCATCCTGCTGCCGAAGCCGGAAGAGGTGGAGGAGGCGGGGTTTCCCGCTTTCCTTTGCCGCTTCCGGAAGCATTTCGGATCTTGGCTCTATCTCGGCCTCATGCCCCGCTATGATGGTTGCGACCGGCGGATCTGGCAGGCCGCGATCATGGCGGCCAAGGAGGCGGGGGTGATGCTGATCGCCACCAATCAGCCGCTCTTTCACGAGGCAGGGCGGCGCCCGCTGGCCGATGTGCTGACCGCGATCCGCCATCATATGCCGGTTTCGGAAGCCGGGTTCCGGCTTTGGCCCAATGGCGAGCGGCATATGAAGGATGCCCGCGAGATGACGCGCCTCTTCCGTCTCTGCCCGCAGGCGGTGGCCAATACCATCTCTCTTTCGCAAAGGCTTTCCTTCACCCTCAACGAACTGAAGCATGAATATCCGGACGAGAGCATGGCCGGCGAAAGCCTGCCGGAGACTCTGAAACGACTTGCCCACAAGGGCGCCCGCCGACGCTATCCGGATGGCGTACCGGACAAGGTGCTTGCCCAGATCGCCCACGAGCTTTCGATGATCCGGGAGCTGGAATACGAGCCCTATTTCCTCACGGTCTACGATATCGTCCGCTTTGCGCGCTCCCAGGGCATTCTTTGCCAGGGGCGCGGTTCGGCGGCCAATTCCACCGTCTGTTTCTGCCTCGGGATCACGGAGGTGGATCCAGCGCTCACCGATCTGCTCTTCGAGCGCTTCATTTCGCCCGAACGGCGCGAGCCGCCGGATATCGATGTGGATTTCGAGCATGAGCGGCGCGAGGATGTGATCCAGTATATCTATCGCAAATATGGCCGGGCCCATGCGGGGCTTGCGGCCACCGTCACCACCTATCGGGCGCGCATGGCGGGGCGGGAGGTGGCCAAGGCCTTCGGTCTGTCCGAAGACGTGCAGTCGGCGCTTGCCGGTTCGATCTGGGGCTGGTCGAACAATGATCTCTCCGACCGGGAAGCGAAGGCTGCCGGCCTCGATGTTGCCGATCCCCTCACCCAGCGCGTGCTCGGCTATGCTTCGATGCTCATGGGCTTTCCCCGGCATCTCGGGCAGCATGTGGGTGGTTTCGTCATCACCCGTTCGCGCCTCGACGAGGTGGTGCCGATCATGAACACCGCCATGGAGGGCCGCACCATGGTGGAATGGGACAAGGACGATCTCGACCAGCTGGGCCTTCTCAAGATCGATATTCTTGCGCTCGGCATGCTCACATGCCTGAGGCGGGGGCTCGATCTGCTCGCCCTTCATTATGACCAGCGCTATTCGCTGGCCTCCATCCCCAAGGAGGAGGAGAATGTCTATGACATGATCGTGCGGGCCGACACGATCGGCGTCTTCCAGATCGAAAGCCGGGCGCAGATGAGCATGCTGCCACGGCTGAAGCCCCGATGTTTCTACGATCTGGTGATCGAGGTGGCGATTGTGCGTCCGGGGCCGATCCAGGGCGACATGGTCCATCCCTATCTCCGCCGTCGGCAGAAGAAGGAGCAGGTGACCTATCCGAAAGAGGAATTGAAAGCCGTTCTCGGCCGCACGCTTGGGGTTCCGCTTTTCCAGGAGCAGGCGATGAAGATCGCCATTGTCGCCGCCGGTTTCACGCCTGCGGAAGCCGACAAGCTGCGCCGCGCCATGGCTACTTTCCGACGGGTCGGCACCATCCATTCCTTCCGTATCAAGATGATCGAGGGCATGGTGGCGCGCGGCTATGAGGCGGAATTTGCCGAGCGCTGCTTCCGCCAGATCGAGGGTTTCGGCGAATATGGCTTTCCGGAAAGCCATGCCGCTTCCTTTGCCCTGCTCGTCTATGCGTCCTGCTGGATGAAGGCCTGGTATCCGGATGTGTTCTGCGCGGCGCTCCTCAATTCCCAGCCCATGGGTTTTTATGCCCCCGCCCAGATCGTGCGCGATGCGCGCGATCACGGCGTGGAGGTGCGGCCCGTCGATATCAATCATTCCTTTTGGGACACAACGCTGGAAGAGACCCGTTTCGACCCCCGGCGGATCGCCTGGCGGCACCGCGAAATGGCGAATGTCATCCAGACCAGAAGGGCCGTGCGGCTCGGTTTCCGGCAGATCAAGGGGCTCAGCCAGGAAGAAATGGTGGCGCTCGTTGCGGCGCGGCAGGAGGGCTATGGTTCGGTGCGCGATCTCTGGCTGCGCTCCGGCCTGTCCCGGGCGGCGATCGAAAAGCTGGCCGATGCGGATGCCTTCCGCTCCCTCGGGCTCGAACGGCGCGAGGCGCTCTGGGCCGTCCGGGCGCTGGACGAAAGGAGTGCAGCCGAGCATCTGCCGCTCTTCGAACGGGCACTGGAAGCGGGTGGTGGGGAATTGCAGGCCGAGCCGGAAGTGAAGATACCCGCCATGTCCGCGGGCGAGGCGGTGGTGCAGGATTATCGCAGCCTGTCCCTCTCCCTCGATGCCCATCCGGTGCAATTCATCCGCGATGCGCTTTCGCGGGACCGGGTGTTGCCCTGCAGCGCGCTGGAGGAGGTGCCCCAGGGGCGCGTGGTCTCGATTGCCGGCCTTGTCCTGGTCCGCCAGCGGCCGGGCTCGGCCAAGGGTGTCATATTCATGACGCTGGAGGACGAGACTGCCAGTGCCAATGTGATCGTCTGGCCAAAGGTCTTTGCCGTCTATCGTCCGGTCGTGCTCGGCTCACGGCTGGTGGAGGTGCGCGGGCGGGTGCAGAAGGCCGATGGCGTCATCCATCTCATCGCGGCCTCGGTCATCGACCGCACGGCAGCGCTTGCCGATCTCGCCCGCGGACGGGTCGACATCGACACGCTGGCGCGGGCCGACGAGGTGAAGCGGCCCGTGGAGGAACAGCGGCTGAAGAAGAATTCCGCAAGCCAGGCAAAGGCGCTTTTCCGGGAAATGCCCGAGCTGGTCGCCGATATAAGGCAGGTCATGCCCAAGGGGCGGAATTTCCACTGAGGCGAAAAGCTTCAGGAGGCGGAGTTGGCGGGAAGACCGGCGAGATGGGCAAATTCCGCCACCACCTGGCGGTAGACATCCCGCTTGAAGGCCACGATGAGCTCCGGGAGCTCCTGCATCGGTTTCCACGCCCAGGCATCGAATTCTGCGGTGTGGCCGCCCGGCGGCGGGTTGATCGCAATTTCGCTTTCGTCGCCCTCGAAGCGGAAGGCAAACCAACGCTGCGTCTGGCCGCGATATTTACCCTTGAGGCCAATGCCGATCAGATGGGGCGGCAGATCATAATTGATCCAGTCGCGGGCGCTGGCGAGCAGCGAGACGGTGCGGATGCCGGTCTCTTCATAAAGCTCGCGATAGGCGGCTTCCAGCGCATCCTCATCCGCATCGATGCCACCCTGCGGCATCTGCCAGAGGGCGGGCGAGCCGTCATATTCGGAATTGCCTTCCGGAATGCGCCGCCCGGCCCAGACCAGACCGTCGCGGTTCAGTACCATGATGCCCACGCAGGGACGATAGGGCAGGTCTTCGGCCCTCAAGGTCTTCGTCATGCTCTTCTTCCCCAGAAAGGCTCAGTTCCCGGCCGTGGTGACCGTGTTTTCCGTAGCCAGCGCCGAAACGCCGACGATTTCGATGCCGCGCATGGTGGCCTGTTCGCTCCATTGGGCAATCGCCGCCACGCTTTCATCGAAAGCGGAGGCAACGCCGATGGCCGAGCCGTTGCGGCGGGCGATGCGCTCCAGTTCGTCGAGCTTGGTCAGGATCGACTGCTCGTCCACTTCCTGGTCCAGCTGCACATCGGCAAAGCCGAAGGGCATGTTGAGTGCCTTGGCATAATGGCCGCTCAGCGACCGTGCCGCGGTGCCGTCATCGAGGAAGAGCAGGCCGCGCGCGGCAATATCCTTCATGACCGGATCCATGGCTTTCTGGTCCGACAGGAACCGGCCGCCGAGATAGTTCATCACGCCGGTGTAGTTGGTGATCTTGCCCATGGCCTTGTGAAGATTAGCGAGGTTCTTCTCCGCCGAAAGCGAGGTGAGCAGCGTATCGCCACCGGGATCGTTATCCGGATAGTCGAAGGGCTCAAAAGGCACCTGCAACAGGATTTCATGCCCGGAGCGGCGGGCTTCCTGCATCCAGCGCGTCAGGCTGTTGCCGCTCGAGGCAAAGGCAAGGGTGATTTCCTCGGGCAGCTGGCGAATGGCATTCTGGGTGCCGGTCTGGCTGAGGCCGAGCCCGCCCACCACGATGGCGATGCGGGTGCCATGGGCACCGGACCAGGGCCGCGCATAGCGGTCGACAGGCCTCAGGCCGTCGGTGCTGGTGATCGGCAGCGGCCCGAAGGCGGTCTTTTCGATCAGATCCTCTGCGGGGATCGCGGCGGTTCTGGGATCCTGGCCCACGCTCGTCGCGTCGAGCAGCACTGCGCCGTTCTGCGTGCGCTGGCCGGGCGTGTACTTCGTTACCAGAACGCCGTCATCGGTCAGGGTTCGCACCACATTGGCACCGGAACGCGGCCCGCTCTTCGGCATGCCGTTCACGAGTTCCGGCGCGGCCTCGGCGGGCGTGGCCGGTGCCACTTCCGCCTTGAGGACGCTCTTTGCTTCCGGGGTTGTTCCGGTGATTTCCGGCGATGCCGCCGTCTTCAAGGCGGTTTCCTGCGGCCGGAGCCCATAGGCGGACAGGCCGACGACACCCACCACGGCCACGACGCCGAGCCCGCGCAGAAAGCCGCGCGCGGCGCGTCCCTTGCCGTTCGGCCGCCGGTTCTGTCCGAGTGGTGTGTTCAGATCGCTCGTCAAATCCTGTCCCCGTTTCGCGAAGCCAACCGCGCTGCCTCCTGGGCGAACGCCGGTCTTCCGGCACAGGCCGGTTCCCCGCATGGGTAAAATGCCGCCGCGGGCGGCGGCATTTCCGTTCCTTGTTACTGGGCCACTTCGGCCTTGCTGGTCTCGGCCGGGAACTTCGGATCGGTCTTCTTGCCGCGCAGGAGATCCAGCGCATAGTTGAGCTGGACGTCGTCCTTCGGCTCTGCCGGCACATAGGCCGAAGAGCCCGAGCCTTCATCCGTCTCGTTCTGGCCCTTGATGTGGCCCGGAAGGCTGGATTCGCTGGCGGTGGTGACCTTGCCCTTCAGGTCCTCGGGCAGCGGCTGCTCGATCTTGATATCCGGCGTGATGCCGGTACCCTGGATCGACTTGCCCGACGGCGTGTAATAGAGCGCGGTCGTCAGACGCAGGAGCCCGTTGTCACCAAGCGGGATGATGGTCTGGACGGAGCCCTTGCCGAAGGAGCGGGTGCCGAGGATGGTCGCCCGATGCTGGTCCTGCAGCGCACCGGCCACGATTTCCGACGCCGAGGCGGAGCCGCCATTGATCAGCACGATCACCGGCTTGTGATCGCTGATGTCGCCCGGCCCGGCGCTGAAGCGGCGCGTTTCTTCCGGGTTGCGGCCACGGGTGGACACCACCTCGCCCTGCTCCATGAAGGCGTCGCTGACATTGATCGCCTGGTCGAGCAGACCGCCGGGGTTGAGGCGCAGGTCGAGCACATAGCCCTTCAGCTTGTCGGCCGGTACCTGCTTCTTGATTGTGGCGATCGCCTTTTCCAGATCGTCATAGGTCTTTTCGGAGAAGGAGATGATGCGGAGATAGCCGACATCGCCCTCGACACGGAACTTCACCGCCCGCACGGGAATGATGTCGCGCATGATGGTCAGTACGATGGGCTTTGCCTCGCCCTTGCGGATCAGCGACAGCTTGATCGGGGTGTTGACGGCGCCACGCATCTTGTCGACCGCGTCCTGCAGCTTCATGCCCTGCACTGACTGGCCGTCGATTTCGGAAATGTAGTCACCGGCACGCACGCCCGCGCGGGCCGCCGGCGTATCGTCGATGGGCGTGATGACCTTGACGAGGTCATTGTCCATCGTCACTTCAATGCCAAGACCGCCAAACTCGCCCTTCGTCTGGGCGCGCATGTCCTCCGCATCCTTCGCATTCATGTAGCTCGAATGCGGGTCAAGGGACGAGAGCATGCCATTGATGGCGTTCTCGATCAGCTTGTCCTCCTGGGGCGGGGTGACATATTGCGCGCGGACGCGTTCGAAAACGTCGCCGAAGATCGACAGTTCCTTGTAAGTGGATGCGCCTGCCGCTTCCGCCGGAACGCCGGCCGAGTAAATCACGCTCATGGCGGTCGCGCCCAGCAATGCGCCGACGACTACCAGGGAAGCCCTACGTATCATTGTTTGCCTTTCCGCTCAGCTTGCCGGACCACCACGGTTGAGAATCAACCGGTTTTCCGTCTTTCCGAAATTCAATGTAAAGGGTTGGGCGATCGGTTTCCAGCGCCAATGCCGCTGCGCTGGCTACTCTTTTTTCACCCATGACTGCGAGTGGTTCGCCTGCGAATACGAACTTTCCTTGTGCCGTTTTTATGGCATCCATGCCCGTCAGGACAAGATGATAGCCATCCCCGGTGTTGAGGATGATCATCTGGCCATAGCTGCGGAACTGGCCGGCAAAGACCACATGCCCGTCGGCCGGGGCCGTGACGAGGGCGCCGGGCGCCGAGGCCAGCGTGATGCCGCGGGCGGGATGGCCCGTCCCGTCGTCATCGCCGAAGCGGCGCACCGTCTCGCCATTCACGGGCAGGACTAGCTTGCCCTTGAGATCGCCGAAGGGAATGGCCGGGGCAATACGGTTCTGGTCGGGATTGGCCAGGGCCTCCTCCCGCGCCTTCAGCTTTTCGGCCTCGCTCATGCGGCTCTGGCGCTCCGCCGCTGCCCGTGCGGCCTCTGCGGCATCCCGGGCCGATGTTATCTCCCGTTCCAGCGAGGCGATCAGATCGTCCATGCTCCTGGCACGGGCAGCAAGGTCTTCAGCCTTCTTCCGTTCTTCCTCGATGGTGGCGGTGTTTTCTTCGGAAAGCGCCTGGTTGCGGGCGATCAGGAGGTCCATCCGCCGTTCCTCCTCCAGGCGGTTTTCCATGTCGGTGGTCAGCCCCGCCCGTTCGGTCTCGATGGCGTCGCGCACCTTGGCGAGATCGGCAAGATCGGCAAGCAGCGCATCGGTCTGCCGGCGCATGCCAGGAACGACGGCGCCGAGCAGAATGGCGCTGCGCACGGAGGCGAGCGCATCCTCCGGCGTTACCAGCAGGGCCGGCGGCGGATTGCGGCCCATGCGCTGCAGCGCTGCCAGCACCTCCGCCAGAACGGCGCGCCGCTCCCTCAGGGAGGTGCGAATGCCCGTCTGCCGCACTTCCAGTTCGGAGAGCGTCTTCTCGCCCTTGGCGATCTTCCGTTCGAGTTCGCGGCGGCGGGTGGCGGATTCGATCACCTTTGCGCGCAGGGAGGCACTCGTCTGCTGCAGGGCGTTGATATTGTCCTTGAGGCTGCGCACCTTTTCATCGGAAAGCCGAATCGACTGCGCGATGGATTCCAGTTCCGTCCGGGTCTTGCGCTGCTGCTCGACGAGCGCCTTTTCATCCACTGCTGCCGGCTGCGCGGGGGAGGACGCCGGCGAAGCGGATGCCGCGGCCGGCTGGGCGGGCGAAGGCGGGGCGCTTGATGGGCCGGACTGCGGGACGGCCGGGCCACCCGCCAGAAGACCGGCCAGCACGAGGCCTAGCCGCAGCTGTCCTTTGCCTCCCCATCTTCCGTGCCTGCCGCTCGCTGTCTGCATCACACCGCCAAAGGGAAGGGCGCCACGCCCATCGCGCAGGGGAATTGCGCGGTGTTGCTGGCCGGGAAAGGGGGGTGGTTCCGTGATATCATGATGCTGAATTAAGCTGATTTGCGGCAAAAAGCCATTGAAAGCCATCAGCCTTGCGGGAGGATGGAGGCGCGATCAGGCGCGGTGATACGGGTGCCCGGTGAGGATGGTGACCGCGCGGTAGAGCTGCTCGGCAATCAGAATCCGGACAATCTGATGGGGCCAGGTGAGCTTTCCGAGATTGAGGACCAGATCGGCCCGTTCATGAAGGGCAGGATCGAGGCCGTCAGCCCCGCCGATGGCGAGCATGAGATCACGCTTTCCCCCATCGCGCCATTCACCAATCCTGGCTGCAAGGCTTTCGCTGTCGAGTGCCTTGCCGCGCTCGTCGAGAAGGACGAGAATCGCGCCTTCAGGCATGGCTTTTTCAAGCTCGGCGGCCTCTTCGCGCTTGCGTGTTTCGGCACTGCCCGCCCGGCTTTCAGCCACTTCCACCACGCGTTTCAATTCCAGGCCGCAGGCCGGCCCGGCCTTTGAAAAGCGCTCCAGATACCGGCCCGCAAGTTCCTTTTCCGGGCCGGCCTTCAGCCGCCCGACGGCAAACAGCGTGATGCGCATTCGAAACCCGATTCAGCCGGCATGGGATTGGCCGGCCGCCAAAAGGGTCCGGTCAATGCCGCGTTTCATCCTCCAGATCCGGGGCGCCCCACATCTTTTCCAGATTGTAGAATTCCCGGATTTCAGGGCGAAACACATGGATGATGATGTCACCCGTGTCAATCAGCACCCAGTCGCCGGCCTCAAGGCCCTCGACGCGGGCATTGCCAAAACCCTCTTCCTTCATGTCGGAAATCAGGTGATCGCAAATCGCCGAGACGTGCCGGCTCGATCGCCCGGAGGCCACGACCATGTAGTCCCCCAGCGCGGATTTCCCGGCAATGTCGATGGTGACGATTTCTTCGGCTTTGGAGTCCTCAAGGCTTGTGAGGACCAGCTCCAGAGCACGGGCGGCGGCATCGGCGCCACGTTCCTTGCTCTTCGGGGAGGCAATAGCGGCTTTCCCCTTGGTGTGTACCGTTGTCAGTGTCTTTCCTTTCTTCAGATGACCAAACAGGCACGATAGGTCGGCTCATGCGGAGCCACTCTTCCTAAAAGCTCACGTCTCGTGCGCAGAACAAAACGCACGGAGGCGCTGGAGTAAAAATGGCATTAACCCTTTGCCTTTTCAAGGCTATGGGTACCTTCTCCCTCCCGGTGGGTAAATCAGCGGTAACAATTCGGGCTGCTCTACCATGCCAGGCGAAGCCTATGCGAAGCTTGCATCGGTCAAATCCGGGCCTTTCCCTGCCGGATCGCGGTGGAACTCAGCGAGGAGCGGGGGCCGTGCAGGAAGGTCCAGGCGGGTGGTTTCCTATGCGCCAGCAACCGCGCGTCGCTTTCCTCCACCCGGGCCTGGTCGAAGCGCTGGGCCATTTTCGACGAGAGGTAGGACAGGGTAGATCCCGGACGGTCGATGACGGCGATGGGGAAGGTCTCGGCGATCCTTTGCCAGTCCTGCCAGTGATGAAAATTCTTCAGATTGTCCGCCCCCATGATCCAGACGAAGCGCACGCCCGGACGGATGGCCTTCAGCCGGGCAAGGACCCGTGCGGTATAGGCTTCGCCGAAGCTCTGTTCGAAGGCGGTAACGACGATCCTCGGATCCCGGGCGAGGGCCTCGCTCGCGGCGATGCGCTCGGTCAGCGGCTTCAGTTCCCGGTGGCTCTTCAGCGGGTTGCCGGGCGTTACCATCCACCAGAGGCGGTCGAGCTCCAGGCTGCGGAGCGCGATTTCCGACACCAGCAGATGGCCCGCATGGGGCGGGTTGAAGGAACCGCCGAACAGGCCGACGGTCACTCCCCTTTCCGTATGGGGCACCGAGAGGTAGCGCCGGGCCGGGCGCTCCGCGCCGCCCTCCATCAGGGGCGGGTCTGCCCGGTGCCGCGCACCCGGTATTTGAAGGAGGTCAGCTGCTCGACGCCGACAGGACCCCGCGCATGCATCTTGCCGGTCGCGATGCCGATTTCCGCGCCCATGCCGAACTCGCCGCCATCTGCAAACTGGGTGGAGGCGTTGTGCAGGAGGATGGCGCTGTCGATCTCGTTGAAGAAGCGCTCCACGACTGCCGGATCCTCGGCAATCACCGCTTCGGTATGATGGGAGGAATAGGTGTTGATGTGATGTATCGCGCCGCCTATGCCATCGACAATGGCAACGGAAATGATCGCATCCAGATATTCCGTGCGCCAGTCTTCTTCGGTTGCCGGTTTCAGACCGGGGATGACCTTCAGCACGGCCGCGGAGCCGCGGACCTCGCAGCCTGCCGCAAGAAGGGCTTCCACCAGCGGGGCGAGATGGGTGCTGAGGACCGCGCTGTCGACCAGAAGGGTTTCGGCCGCGCCGCAGATGCCGGTGCGGCGCATCTTGGCATTGACGACGACCTTCCTTGCCATGTCGAGATCGGCCGAGCCGTCCACATAGACATGGCACAGGCCTTCCAGATGGGCAAAGACCGGCACGCGGGCTTCCGCCTGCACGCGGGCGACGAGGCTCTTGCCCCCGCGCGGCACGATGACGTCTATCGTATTGTCGAGCCCGCCGAGCATGAAGCCGACCGCCGCACGGTCTGCGACCGGCACGAGCTGGATCGCCGCTTCCGGCAGGCCAGCCGCCTTCAGGCCGGCAACCAGGCAGGCATGGATGGCCTGCGAGGAGAGAAGCGAATCCGAGCCCCCGCGCAGGATTACCGCATTGCCCGCCTTCAGGCAGAGCGCGCCCGCATCCGCTGTGACATTCGGACGACTTTCATAGATCACGCCGATGACGCCAAGCGGCGTGCGCACGCGCTCGATGTGAAGCCCGTTCGGGCGGTCCCATTCGGCGATCACTTCACCTACCGGGTCTTTCAGCGCCGCAATGGCGCGAATGCCGTCTGCAATGGCCTTGACGCTCTTTTCCGAAAGCGTCAGCCGGTCGATGAAGGACGCGGAAAGGCCGGAGCCTTCCGCCCTTTCGAGATCCTGCCGGTTGGCTGCCAGAATGTCCGCCGTTCTTGCCTCCATCACGTCGGCCATGGCGTGAAGCGCGTCATTCTTGGCTCTGGTCGAGGCGATGGAAAGGGCGTGGCTTGCCGCCTTTGCCGCAGCTCCCATGGCGCGCATCACATCCTCGATACCGGTTTCCTGCACTGTCCTGTCAAGCACTGAGCGCCTCCCTTGCTTCCTGCGCCTTCGGGCCGGTCATGACGAGATCGTCGCGGTGGATCATGGCGGCCCGCCCGGAATAGCCGAGAAGGGCCTCGATATCGCCGGTCTTGCGTCCTGCGATCAGGCGTGCCTCCTCCGCATCGTAACCGGCAAGGCCGCGGGCGATTTCCTGGCCAGCGGTTCCGATGACCGAAACCGTGTCGCCCCGCTCGAAAGCGCCGCGCACCTCGCGGATACCGGCGGGCAACAGGCTCTTGCCCGATGTGAGGGCCTGTTCGGCGCCGGCATCAATCAGAAGCTCGCCCGCTGGAGCAAGCTGCCCGGCAATCCAGGTCTTGCGGGCCGTTACCGGCGTTCCCGATGGCGCGAACCAGGAGGAGCGGGCTCCTTCCTCGATGGCGCGGATCGGATGGTCCGGCTTGCCTGAGGCGATGATCATGGCGCAGCCGGCACTGGTTGCGATCTTGCCCGCATCGATCTTGGTGCGCATGCCGCCGCGGGACAGTTCGGAGGCCGCGCCGCCGGCCATGGCTTCGATCTCAGGCGTGATCGCCGGGATGACCTCCAGAAACTGCGCCTCAGGGTCGATATGCGGCGGAGCCGTATAGAGACCGTCGATGTCGGAAAGCAGCACCAGGAGGTCCGCGCCCGCCATGGTGGCGACGCGGGCCGCCAGCCGGTCATTGTCGCCATAGCGGATTTCGGTCGTCGCGACCGTGTCATTCTCGTTGATGATCGGCACCGAGCCCATCTTCATGAGCTGGTTCAGCGTTTCGCGCGCATTCAGGTAGCGGCGGCGTTCTTCCGTATCGCCGAGCGTCAGGAGGATCTGTCCGGCGACGATATCGTGGTGCGACAGGCTTTCCGACCAGGCTCGCGCCAGAGCGATCTGGCCGACGGCTGCGGCCGCCTGGCTCTCCTCGAGCTTCAGCGCGCCGGAAGGCAGTTTCAGGACAGAACGGCCGAGCGCAATCGCGCCCGAGGAAACGACGAGCACATCGATGCCGCCGGCCTTCAGCCTGGCTAT
Source organism: uncultured Rhizobium sp. (assembly GCA_945952415.1). Taxonomy (GTDB): domain Bacteria; phylum Pseudomonadota; class Alphaproteobacteria; order Rhizobiales; family Rhizobiaceae; genus Gellertiella. The sequence goes on from CAMFIF010000025.1 coordinate 45,452, forward strand.
ATCGCTGCACATGGCTTCCAGCCAGCGGGTCTTCAGGCCCGTCTGCCGGTCGACGAGAAGTGCCGAACCGATCTTGATCACGATCCGCCGGTGGCTGCCGAGCGCCTTGCGCTGTGCCGTCATCGCCCTCAATCCTCCTTCTCGTCGCCGTCCTCTATATCCGTCGGCGCGGGTGCCTGCCGCGTCGGAAGGGCCAGGTCCTCGTCGCGGCCGGCCTCGACGATGACGTCGCGCAGGGCGCGAAGCGTTTCCGTCATGCCGGTGCCGGTGATGGCCGAAAGCACGAAGACTTTCTGGCCACAGGCCTTTTCCAGTTCCTTCGCCTTCTTCTTCAATTCCTTCTCGTCAAGCACGTCGATTTGCGACAGGGCGACGATCTCCGGCTTACCGATGAGATTGCCGCCATAGGCTTCCAGTTCATGCTTGACAGTCTTGTAGGCCTTGCCGACCTTTTCTTCCTGGGCGGAGACGAGGTGCAGAAGCACGCGGGTGCGTTCCACATGGCCCAGGAAACGGTCGCCGATGCCGATGCCTTCATGGGCGCCCTCGATGAGACCCGGAATATCGGCGAGCACGAATTCGCGGCCGTCGATGGTGGCGACACCCAGATTGGGATGCAGTGTGGTGAAGGGATAATTGGCGATCTTCGGCCGGGCGCGGGTGACCGAGGCCAGGAAGGTGGACTTGCCGGCATTGGGCAGGCCGACCAGACCCGCATCGGCAATCAGCTTCAGCCGGAGCCAGATGGTCTTTTCCTCGCCTTCAAGGCCGGGATTGGCCCAGTTCGGCGCCTGGTTGGTGGAGGTCTTGAAATGGGCATTGCCAAAGCCGCCATTGCCGCCCTTGGCAAGGCGGAAGCGCTGGCCTTCCTTCGTCAGGTCGCAGATGAGTGTTTCCGCGTCCTCCTCGAAGATCTGGGTGCCGACCGGCACTTTCAGCGTCACATCCTCGCCATTCGCCCCCGTGCGGTTGCGGCCCATGCCATGCACGCCGGTCTTGCCCTTGAAATGCTGCTGGAAGCGGAAATCGATCAGCGTATTGAGGCCGTTCACCGCTTCCACCCAGACATCGCCGCCGCGGCCGCCATCGCCGCCATCGGGGCCGCCGAACTCGATGAATTTTTCGCGGCGGAACGAAACCGCGCCGGCACCGCCATCGCCGGAGCGGATATAGACCTTGGCTTCGTCAAGAAATTTCATGGGTTTGCCGTTCGCTCGGTTGGATCTGTCATGCTAAGGAAGGCTACTCGATATAGCCCGTCCCCGCGGAGGTCAAAGATTATCGTGAAATTTGCAGGCTACAATGTCCAGTATGGCGTCGGACTTGACGGGCGCTACGATCTCGACCGCATCGCCCGGGCCGTCGAGGCTGCCGATATCATCGCCCTTCAGGAGGTGACGCGCAATTTTGCCCGCAACGGCTATGACGACATGGTGGCCGGCCTCGAGGCGCGCCTGCCCAGGCATTTCAGCGCCTATCACGCGCCCGTCGACATTCTCCTCAACATGGAGGAACGGGACGGCCGCGTGATCCAGCACCGGCTGAATTTCGGCAACATGATCCTCTCGCGCTACCCCATTCTGTCCACCCGAGGCCTGATGCTGCCGCGCAGCCGCACCTATGACCGGCTCAACCTGCAGCGTTCTGCGCTGGAGGCGGTGATTGCCGCGCCGGGCGGCCCGATCCGCGTTTATTCCGTGCATCTCGATCATGTGTCTCCCGAAGAGCGCATGGCACAAATAGACTGCCTGAAGCGCTGGTTCCAGGCGGTACCCGCCGAAGGCGTGGCGGTGACGGGGGCGGCCGATTTCGGCATGGCGGATACGCCGGCGCCGGAGGATTACGTAGCGCTCGGCGATTTCAACCTGCAGCCGGAAACGCCGGACTATGAATGCCTTTTCGGACAGAAGGACCCCTATTACGGACGGGTCCCCCGCCGGAGCTTTCCCGTCGATGCCCATGCCCATCTCGGCAAGCGGCCCGCGGGAAGTTACAGCTGGGAGGGGCCATCGGGAGCAGGCGAGCGGCTGCTTCTCGACTATGCCCTGGTGAGCCCGACACTTGCCGGCCGGCTCCAGGATGCCTTCATCGATACCACCTCGCGCGGCTCCGACCATTTCCCGCTCTGGGTGGAGCTGGCCTAGAATAGGCCAGCTCCCTTTCATCCTGCTTCAGAAAGCCACGCCATCGAGCCGCAGCTCGATCAGCGTCTTCATGGCCCCGCGGGCCTGGCAATAGACTTCGCGGCATCCCGTGACCCGGAATCCAAGGCGCGAGAGAAGCGCAAAGGAGGCCGGATTGTCCGAAAGGACCGAGGCGAAGAGGGCATCGTCCGGCTGATGGGCGAAGAAGGTGGAGACCACCGCCTCCACCGCTTCGCTGGCATAGCGGCGGCCCCAGAACTGGGGCGCGAGCCAGTAGCCGAGCGTCCAGTTCCCCGCAATCCGTTCCACCGTCACCATGCCGGCGGGGAAATCCTCGCTTCGGGTGATCGCGAAGGCCCAGCCCGACTGGACGCCGCACACGCGGGGCAGCAGCCATTCCAGGGCGTCCTGCCGGTCATAGGGAAAAGGCAGCGACGGCAGCATGCGCGCGACCGAAAACCGGTTCAGGCTTTCGGCGATCGCTTCTGCATCCTCGAGCACGGGCGGCCGCAGGTGCAGCCGTCCGGTTTCGATGCGATTCAGCCAAGGCAGCGCAAAGCCGCCCCGGCATTCCTGAAAGCTGCGGGGCGCGATCATCTTGCACCTCCCCAGCTGCGCAGCGACATCCAGGTCTTGCGGTCCAGACGGAACCACTCGACCGGCACCATGGCATTGAGCGCCTGGCAGGGCACCATGCCGGTGCCCTGGAACTGAAACCCGCATTTCTGGATCACCCGCCGCGAGCCGACATTGGTGACCCGGCAGCGCGCATCGATCTGGCGAATGTCCATCCGGGTGCGAAAGACCATGTCGATCAGCACCTGGGCAGCTTCAGTCATGTAGCCGCGGTTCCAGTGGGGCTCGCCCAGCCAGTAGCCGATTTCCACCGTGGTTTCGTCGACCGGCTCAATGCCGCAGCAGCCGAGAAAGTGGCCGTTTTCCGCAAGCGTGATGGCATAGACGCATTTGCCGATCACGCCCGCTGTCGCACGTCGCACGAAATCGGCGGCGTCGTCTGCCGTGTAGGGATGCGGCATGCGAGAAACCATGGTGGCGACATTGGCGTTGTTGGCGAGATGGGCAAGGGCGTCGATGTCGTCCGTGTGGGGCGCGCGCAGAACGAGGCGCTCCGACAACAGGACGGGGCAATCGGTCCTTGACCTCTCGGGCCTCAACCGCTCTTCCGGGGGCCGGGATGGCCCCTCTCTCAACAATTCAGCTTGCATGATCTTGTCCTCCTTTGGGCAAAGAAAAAAGGGAGATGGGGCAGCGCCTCATCTCCCTTTTCGGAGGACTGAACCGGGGTTCCAAGTTCAGCCGGGTCGATGAGACGCCGGCTGCTTGAAAGGCTTCCGGCAATTATTCCGCAGCTTCCGCTTTCGGCATTACAGACACGTACACGCGGCCATTGGCCTTCGTACGGTAGTTCACATTACCGGCCGTAAGGGCAAAAATCGTGTAGTCCTTGCCGAGGCCAACGTTCTGGCCCGGATGCCACTGGGTGCCACGCTGGCGAACGATGATGTTACCAGCAACGACGGCTTCGCCGCCGAACTTCTTCACGCCAAGGCGCTTGGATTCTGAATCGCGACCGTTGCGCGAAGAACCGCCAGCTTTTTTGTGTGCCATGGGATATCTCCTTCTGGGTGCTCAGGTGCGATAATTACTTGCCGGCTACGATGTCCGTGATGCGGACGACCGTGTGGTGCTGGCGATGGCCGCGCGAGCGCTTGGAATTCTGGCGGCGGCGCTTCTTGAAGGCGATGACCTTCTTGCCACGATTGTGCTCGACAACTTCGGCAACGACCTTGGCGCCGGCCACGAAGGGCGCGCCGATCGCTGCGTCGGCGCCTTCGCCAACGACCAGGACTTCGTTGAATTCTACGGATGCACCGGCATCGGCTTCGAGCTTCTCGATGGTCAGCACGTCGTTGGCTGCCACGCGGTACTGCTTGCCGCCGGTTTTGATGACTGCGAACATTTTTTATCCTTTCATGTCCGTTCCGGCTCTTCGGCTGTCAGCCGCGGCCGTCTTTTTGCCAGTCGATTGGATGGCAGCACCGCTTCTGACGGCACCGCCGGCGAAAACCCTGCAATAAATGCAAAGGGATGGCGCGAAAGGCAGAAAGTCCATTTCGCATCGGGTGCCCAATTACGTGGGTGCGGCAATCCTGTCAAGGCAAAAGCGACAGGCGCATGAAGATAAGCCCTTGCAAGGGAAGAATTTCGCCGCTATGTAGCACCCCGCGTCGACACGGCGCCAACCATGATTGCGGAGAAGTGGCAGAGTGGTTGAATGCACCGCACTCGAAATGCGGCATACCTGCAAGGGTATCGGGGGTTCAAATCCCTCCTTCTCCGCCATTAAATCATTGTCCATACCGGATACATAGGTAACAGTTTGTACCTAAGACATGGGTGACAATC
>CAMFIF010000026.1 GCA_945952415.1 uncultured Rhizobium sp.
CACCGCATCGTCGACGGCAAGGAAGCCGTGACCTTCCTCGTCCGCGTCAAGGAAAGCCTGGAAGATCCGGAACGTCTGGTCCTCGACCTCTGATCCTCGATGGGGCGGATGCCTTGCCGCATTCGCCCCTGTCGATACCCCGCCGAACCGATGGAATGAGACGGCATGACCCCGGAACTGAATGTTCTCCTCCTCAGCGTGGCACTCGCCTTCGTCTATCTGATCGTGCATGCCATGCTGTTGCGCCGGCAGATCGGCTATGATGACGTCAACCGCGACCACGATCCCGAACCCAATCTGCTCGCCGGGCGGGGGATCCGTGCGCTGCGGAATTTTCTCGAGACCTATCCCTTCTTCATCGCGCTGATGCTGGCCACCTGGATGGTCGGGCACTTCACTGCGATCGGTCTTGCGGGGGCCTGGCTCTGGCTCATCGCTCGTGCCCTCTATCTGCCGGCCTATATTTTCGGCGTCGGACGGCTGCGCTCTGCCATCTGGATGGCATCGCTCATCGGTCTCGCCATGATGATGGCCGGCGCCTACGGATATTGACGCATGCGTGGCGCGGTCTTGATAGCGGGGCTCCTTCTGGCGCTCCCGGGGGGGGGCCAGGCAAAGGCCGGTGACTGCCCGCAAGCCCGCGCGATCTATGGCGCCGATCAGGGCGCATTCAGGCTCACCTTCCGTCCGGTGACGGAAATGGCGAGTTCGGTGACCCACCTTTTTGCCTTTGCCGACGAGACCGTGACGCTGGACGGCATGGTGATGGATACGGAAGAGCCGGTACGCACCGGCGCCCGCATCGAAAAGAACTGCCCGGAGGGCGACGTGACCGGCGAGGATATCCGCGCCTGCACCGGTTTCGAAGGTTATGTCTATGCCATCGGCGAAGCCGGAGTGGTGGGCAATCTGCCGCCGGGGGATGCCCCTGCCGCGCCGCGGGTGCTGTTTGCGGGGCTCGGACCGGCGCTCTCTTCCTCGCCGCTTGCGCATAAATTGAAGCTTGCGCCCGCTTCCGATTCCTTTCACCTGACGGGGTGCAGCCCATGAGTGGAAACGTTCTTCTGATCACCGGCGGAAGCCGGGGCATCGGGCGGGCCGTCGCGCTCAAGGCCGCGGCTGCCGGCTGGCAGGTGGCCATCAATTATGCCGGGAACCATGCGGCTGCCGAAGCCGTGGTCGAGACCATCCGGCAGGGTGGGGGCAATGGTCGGGCCTTCCAGGCCGATGTGGGTGAGCCCGCCGAAGTGATGGCCCTCTTTCATCAGGTGAGCGTTCATTTCGGCCGGCTTGACGGCTTCGTCAACAATGCGGGCATCGTGGACCAGACGGCCCGACTCGACGAGATGTCCGACGAACGGCTGGAGCGGATGTTCCGCGTCAATACGCTCGGAGCCGTGGTGGCGGCGCGCGAAGCGGTCCGCAGGCTATCGACCCGTCATGGCGGATCGGGCGGCGCGATCGTCAATATTTCCTCCATGGCCGCGGTTCTCGGCTCCCCCGGACAGTATGTGGACTATGCCGCCTCGAAAGGCGCGATCGATACGCTGACGGTCGGGCTTGCCCGCGAGGTTGCGAGCGAGGGCGTGCGGGTCAATGCCATTCGTCCCGGTATCATCGATACGGAGATCCACGCCTCGGGCGGCCTGCCCGACAGGGCGCGGGACCTCGCGCATACGATCCCCATGCAAAGACCCGGCACTGCCGATGAGATTGCCGATACCGTGCTCTTTCTTCTTTCACCCCAGGCATCCTACATCACGGGTGCCATTCTCAATGTAAGCGGCGGCCGTTGACCGTCGAGGAGGCAAAAATCCATGGCATATGATGTGGTTGTCATCGGCACCGGACCTGGAGGTTATGTCTGCGCGATCAAGGCGGCGCAGCTGGGTCTGAAGACTGCGGTCATCGAAAAGCGCGCCACCCACGGGGGCACGTGCCTCAATGTGGGCTGCATTCCCTCGAAGGCACTGCTGCATGCGTCGGAGATGTTCTCCCATGTCAATCATGGCCTCGACAGCCTCGGCATCGAGGTGGCCAAGCCCGGCCTCAACATCGAGAAGATGATGGGCCACAAGAGCGCCGTGGTGAAAGCCAATGTCGATGGCGTCAGCTTCCTCTTCAAGAAGAACAAGATCGACACTTTCCACGGCACGGGGAAGATCGTCTCCGCGGCTAAGGTTTCGGTGACGAACGACAAGGGCGAGGTTCAGGAGATCGAGGCGAAGAATATCGTGATCGCCACCGGCTCGGATGTCGCGGGCATTCCCGGCGTGCCCGTCGAGATCGACGAAAAGGTCGTCGTTTCCTCGACGGGAGCAATCGCCCTCGACAAGGTTCCGGGCTCGCTCATCGTGGTCGGCGGCGGCGTGATCGGCCTTGAGCTCGGCTCGGTCTGGTCGCGGCTCGGCGCCAAGGTCACGGTTGTCGAATATCTCGACACCATTCTGGGTGGTATGGATGCGGAAATTTCCAAGCAGTTCCAGCGTATCATGGGCAAGCAGGGCATCGAGTTCAAGCTCGGCGCCAAGGTGACGGCGGTCGAAAAGACTGGCACCGGTGCCAAGGTCACCTTCGAACCTGTGAAAGGCGGCGAGGCGCAGGCGCTCGATGCGGATGTCGTGCTGGTCGCCACGGGCCGCAAGCCGTTCACGGCTGGCCTCGGCCTGGAAGAGGCGGGCGTCAAGCTCGACAATCGCGGCCGGGTGGAAATCGGCGCCCATTTCGAGACCAATGTGGCCGGCATCTATGCGATCGGTGACGTGGTGCGCGGGCCCATGCTGGCGCACAAGGCGGAAGACGAAGGCGTTGCTCTTGCCGAAATCCTTGCCGGTCAGCACGGCCACGTCAATTACGATGTCATTCCGGGCGTGGTCTATACCCAGCCCGAGGTCGCCTCCGTGGGCAAGACCGAGGAGGAGCTGAAGGCTGCGGGCATTGCCTACAAGGTCGGCAAGTTCCCCTTCACCGCCAATGGTCGTGCGCGGGCCATGCAGGTCACCGATGGTCTCGTGAAGATCCTGGCGGACCAGGCGACTGATCGCGTGCTGGGCGTCCATATTCTGGGCTTCGGTGCCGGCGAAATGATCCACGAGGCGGCGGTCCTCATGGAATTCGGCGGTTCGTCGGAAGATCTGGCACGCACCTGCCACGCCCATCCGACCATGTCGGAAGCGGTGAAGGAGGCGGCGCTTGCCACCTTCTTCAAGCCGATCCACATGTGACGGCACCCTCAAGATTAAATCTTCGTTAATTATGATCGGGCGGCTTCCCACGGGAGGCCGCCCGTTTTATTGTTGGCTTCGTTACTGGTGCAATTCATTGATAAAAGGCAAGAAAATGGCTTCCACCGCTGCCGCTGGCTATTCCCTTCCGCAAAAAGCCCTGCATTGGGTCATGGCCCTTCTGATTTTCTACAACCTGCTTTTCACCGATGGCATCGAGGCCTGGGACGAGGCGATGGATGCCGGCACGGTGACGCCGGAGCAGGTGGGTGCGGCCAATATTCATGCCTATGTGGGCATTGCCGTGCTGGTTCTTGCCGTTCTGCGCCTTGTCCTGCGCCTGGTTCAGGGCGCACCGCAGGCCCCTGCGGAAGAGCCGCCGCTCTTCCAGATCGCCGCAAAGCTCGCGCATGGGGCATTCTACGTGCTGTTTCTTGCGATGCCCATTCTCGGCATGGCGAAATATTACGGTGATGTGGATGTGGCGGGCTTCCTGCATGCCGGGCCGGTCAAGCTTCTGCTCTGGCTGCTGATTGCCGTGCATCTGCTTGCTATTCCCGTGCACCGGCTTCTCTGGAAGTCGAATATTCTCGGCCGCATGACGACCGGCTGAGCGGCCGGCCGTCGCCATTCAGTTCGCGGCGGTGACCGTGAAGCCCTTTGCCCGCAGGAGTTCGATCACGCCCTCCTTGCCCGGCAGATGCAAAGCGCCCACCGCCATGAAGGCCTGACCCCGGGAGAGAATGGGGGTGGCGCGATCGGCCATGACATGGTTGCGATCGATGATCACGCGCTGTTCGAAATCGGCGTAATCGCTGGTTTCGCCGAGCTTGTCCTCGGCCGCATATTTGAGCGTCGGCACGATCATGCCGATGTTCCCCTCGACATAGAGGTCGATCATGGTGGCGGTGATGTCATCCATGCGGCTGCCGAGTTCCAGCGTCTCTATCAGCGACTGCAGGTGGACCTTCATGGGGATATCCGCCATCGCATTCAGCTGTTCCATGGCGGTTTCCAGCCCTTCGAGCGACTTGCCGCTGGCGAGCGCGTCTTCGGCAAGCTTCTTGTCTAGGAAGGAGCCTCCGCCTGCCTTTCGCGCCATTTCGCAGGCGGGCAGGCTGACGAAGCTCGCGATGATCCAGGGCTTCATCTTCTGAACGGCGGAGAGCGCGATGCCACGGCTTTTCAGGCCGGCTTCCAGGCGGTCGGTTTCGTCCTTCGGAAGCAGGCTGCTGATTGTCGTCTGATCGGTGAACATGGTGAGATCGGGATGGGAGAGCAGCACGGCCGCCGCCTTCTTCTCATCGAGGACTTCGGTCGATTCGACGATCACGGTCTTCGCTGCGTCGAAAGCGGGCTTTGCGCCCTTCGGCATGTCGAGGACGCGGGGATCAGTCAGGTGCATCGTGCCCATCAGGTATGAGGGTGAAACGCCTTGCTTCTCGATCTTCCAGAGAATGCCGCGCCCGTTGGGTATGGCGGCGGCTTCCGCTTCAACTTGCTTCTTCTTGTCCGGCTTTGCGGCAAGTTCGGTCAGAATGTTTCGGCCCGCGCAGGTGAGGGTCTCGGCGCGGGCGGGCGACAGGGTGAAAAGGGCTACAAAAAGCAGGACCAGCAGGGTGAGCGGCAAGCTCGCGGCGGCCCATAACAGCAGATTGGAGAATGTGGCGGAACGCGCAATCCGCCTGGAACCTAGTGCAATCGTCATGATCTTTCCCGGAGATGGATTGATCCTCGATTAACCCTGATCGCCCTCATTTTCGCTTAAGGGACATGGTAAATGGTTTCTTGCGCGCAAGGGTCAGGCGCGCGGATGGGCACGGTCGTAGACATCGAGAAGACGTGCGGCATCCACGCCGGTATAGATCTGGGTGGTGGAGAGGCTCGCATGGCCGAGCAGTTCCTGGATGCTGCGCAGGTCCCCGCCGCCGCCCAGAAGGTGGGTGGCAAAGGAATGGCGCAAAGCATGGGGTGTTGCGGTCTCCGACAGGCCGAGTGCAGCGCGCAGCACCTGCATGGCGCGCTGAATGATCGCCGGCTGAAGCACGCCGCCCCGCTGGCCGCGAAAAAGGGGCTCCGAGGGGCCGACCTGATGGGGGCAGAGGCGGCGATAGTCCTCGACGCCTTGAACCACGCTGTCGATCAGCGGCACGATCCGCATCTTGCCGCCCTTGCCTGTGATACGCAGGCTTTTCGCGCCGAGCGGAAAATCGGCGGGGGTCAGGGACAGTGCTTCCGATATGCGCAGCCCGCAGCCATAGAGAAGGCCGAGAACGGCGGCATCGCGGGCCGCGACCCAGGGTTCGTCGCGCATCTGCGCTTCGATGGTGGTCAGCGTCATGGCCTCCGGGGCGGCAAGCGGCTTCGGCAGGCTCTTCGGCTGGCGGGGGGAGCGGATGGCCAGGGCGGCGGCCCCATTGGCGAGCCCCCGCTTCTCCAGATAACGGATGAAGGAGCGAATGCCGGCAAGATTGCGTCCGAGCGTGCGCGATTCGGCGCCATCACGCCGCCGGAAGGCGAGAAAGGCGCGCAGATCCGCCACACGAAGCGCTGCAATATCGGCAAGACCCGCCGGCTGACCCAGGTGACGGGTGAGAAACTGCAGGAACTGGCGGGTATCCCGCTCATAGGCTTCCAGGGTTTCCGATGAAAGGCGGCGCTCCTGGCCGAGAACGCCGAGCCATTTTTCCCGCTCTGCCAGAAGCCCGGGATCGGCCATGATGAGGATGTCGGTCATGTCAGTCGCTTCCCTTGCATCGCTGTCGCCACTCTGCGGTGGCGACGGTTAGGGAAGTGCTAAAGGCTTGCGGTTCGGGTTCCTGTTCTGTACCGGTTTTTCCCTTGGGTAATGGCCGGATTCGCGCTAGGAGGAGCCATGCGCCTTCATTCCTTTGCCGTACATCGCTATCGTTCGCTCCAGGCGATCCGGATGGATCTTGGCCCGGTCGAGGTGTTCTGTGGCGCAAATGGCGTGGGCAAATCCAACCTTTACAATGCCATGCGGCTGGTGCGCGCGGCCGCCGTCAACAGACTGGCGCTCGATATTCTCTCCGAGGGCGGCATGGGCTCGGCGCTGTGGAGCGGCACCTACCGGAAGGACGAGAAACGGCGCATCCGGCTGGAAGCCACGCTCAGGGACGATGAGACCGCCATGGATTTCCACTATCGTCTGGAAATCGGCCAGCCACCGCCCGTTTCCGCAGGCTTTCTGCATGAGCCGCATGTAAAGGAAGAGGAACTGTCCGTCACCATCGGAACGCGCCGTGTGCCGGTTCTCGTCCGGGACAGGGAGAATACCCGAATTCGCGAAGCCCATGGTCGACTTGAGCGGTACGAGGGCGAAATCCTGCCCTCCGAAACCGCGCTCGGCCTTGTGGCGGACGAAGGGCGGAATCCTGAAGTGGCTCTCTTCCGGCGTATTGTCGGGCGCTGGCGGTTCTACCATGGCTTTCGCACCGATCCACAGTCTCCGCTCCGGCGCCCCGGTTTTGCGGCCAGCGCCCCCGTGCTCGACGAGGATGGCAGCAATCTTGCGGCAGTGCTCGCAACGGTCGCGCATGTATCTGAGGACATGACAGAGCTCGACCGGGCGGTGGGCGATGCGCTGGAGGGCGCACGGCTGATCATTCCGCCGCCGGTGGACGAGGCCCGCTTCGAATTCCGCATGCCGGAGTTTCCCGACCGTCCCTTCTCCGTCCGGGAACTGTCCGACGGGCAAATGCGGTTCCTGGCGCTGTGCGGGGCGCTTCTTTCCTACCGGCTGCCGCCGCTGATTGCGCTCAACGAGCCGGAAACCAGCCTGCATCCCGACATGCTGCCACCGCTGGCCCGGCTGATTGCCGCGGCAGCGGAGAAGACGCAGGTGTGGGTGGTCACCCATTCCACGCGGCTTGCGGATGAGCTCGCGGCCCTCACGGGTGCGCGGCCACGCCGGGTGGTCAAGGTGAAGGGCGAGACCCGGATTGCAGGCCTCTCCCTCGATGGCAGCAGGATCGATCCATGAGCGATGCGACCGACGATCTGTTCGGCGGGCCTGCCCCGATCGCCACGCGTGTCGTGCCCGTCATGGTGCCCATGCCGGCGCCGCGCCCCTATTCCTACGCCGTTCCTGCCGACATGGACGTGGTGCCTGGGTCGATCGTGCAGGTGCCGCTTGGCCCGCGCCAGGTGTTCGGCGTGGTCTGGGACGGGGACCCGGCCGATCAGGTCGATCCGCGCAAGCTGCGGCCGATCACCCAGGTCTTCGATTGCCCGCCACTTGCCGAGAAGCACCGGCGCTTTCTGGAATGGGTGGCCAATTACACGCTTTCGCCGCCGGGCCTGGTGGTGCGCATGGCTCTCCGCGCTCCGGCGGGGTTCGATCCGGAGCCGATGGTGGAGGGATTGCGCTATACGGGACATGCTCCGGAGCGCATGACAGCCGCGCGGAAGCGGGTTCTGGAACTCGCGGAGGACGGCCTTTCCTGGACGCGGTCCGGCCTTGCCCATGCAGCTTGGACATCGACAAGCGTGATCGACGGTCTTGCCCAGCAGGGGGTCTTCGAGACGGTGTTCATCGCCCCGCCCCCCGTCGTGCCTCCGCCCGATCCCGAATACATCCCGTCGCGGCTCGAGGGTGCCCAGGCAGAGGCGGCCAACGAGCTTCTCGAGGAGGTCCGGGCCGGCGCCTTCAGCGTGTCGTTGATGGACGGCATTACCGGGTCCGGCAAGACGGAGGTCTATTTCGAGGCCATTGCCGAAACACTGAGGCAGGGCAGGCAGGTGCTGATCCTGCTGCCGGAAATCGCCCTGACCGCCAGTTTTCTGGAACGGTTCCAGGACAGGTTCGGGGCAAAGCCCGCAGAGTGGCATTCGGATCTCGCCCCCCGTACTCGCGAAAGAGTGTGGCGCCAGACGGCAACGGGGGATGTGCGCGTGGTGGCCGGCGCCCGCTCGGCCCTCTTTCTGCCCTTTGAAAATCTAGGGCTCATCATCGTCGACGAGGAGCATGACCCGGCCTACAAGCAGGAGGACCGGGTCTTCTACAATGCCCGGGACATGGCGGTGGTGCGCGGGCACATCGGCGGTTTTCCGGTCATCCTCGTTTCGGCAACGCCTTCCGTCGAAAGCCAGGTCAACGGTCTTTCGGGGCGCTACCGGCCCATACACCTGCCTGTCCGCTTCGGAGAGGCAGCCCTGCCGGACCTGCATCTCGTCGACATGCGGCGGCACCCGCCGGAGCGAGGCGGCTTTCTCTCGCCGGTGCTGCTGAGGGGCGTGGCCAAGACCATCGCCAAGGGGGAACAGGCGCTGCTTTTCCTCAACCGGCGCGGTTATGCGCCGCTGACGCTCTGCCGGGTTTGCGGCCATCGCTTCCAGTGCCCGCAATGCTCGAGCTGGCTGGTGGAGCACCGGTTTCGCGGCCAGATCCAGTGTCATCAGTGCGGCTATCAGGAAAAGACGCCAGAATGCTGCCCGGAATGCGGCACCTTCGACCATCTCGTCGCTTGCGGTCCGGGCGTGGAACGGATCGCGGAAGAGGTGGAAAAGCATTTTCCCGACGCCCGTACCATCGTGCTGTCCTCCGACCTGCTCGGGGGCGTCAAGCGGCTGCGGCTGGAACTCGAAGCCATTGCCAAGGGCGAGGCGGATATCGTCATCGGCACCCAGCTGGTGGCGAAGGGGCACAATTTTCCGCTGATGTCCCTTGTTGGCATCGTGGATGCGGACCTCGGTCTTGCCAATGGCGATCCGCGCGCGGCGGAGCGCACCTTTCAGCTCCTCTCCCAGGTGACCGGCCGCGCCGGCCGCTCTGGTCTCAAGAGCCATGGCCTGCTGCAAACCTATCAGCCGCAGCATCCGGTCATGCAGGCAATCGTTTCCGGCGATGCCCATGCCTTCTACGAACGGGAAATCGGCGAGCGGGAAAGGGCAAAGCTGCCGCCCTTCGGCCGCCTCGCCTCGATCATCGTCTCCGCCGATAGCCGGGGGGATGCGGAAACCCATGCGCGGGGCCTGCGACAGGCCGCGCCCGATATGGGAGGGATTGCCGTGCTCGGGCCTGCCGAAGCGCCGCTTGCGCTGATCCGTGGCCGGCATCGCTTCCGCCTCCTTGTCCACGGCCCCCGGCAGGCGGATATGCAAACCTATCTGAAGACCATGATTGCCAATGGGCCGCGGGAACGGGGCTCGGTTCACGTGCAGATCGATATCGACCCCCAGAGCTTCCTCTGACGCTCCTGCGGACTCCGTTCGAAGAGAGCTGCAAACAGCCTCGGAAGGCGGATTCCCTTTCTGCGAAACGCATGGCATAACCCCCCGGTTTCAACCGTGATTTTGGGGGCGGAGATGGAATTTGCACTGCCGGTCGAGATGGGAGAGCAGCTGGCCTTCGGCGCTGCCGCCTTCACGGCCCTTCTGGGTCTCATGATGCTGCTTGCGCCGGGCTTTTCGCTCCGGGTGCTCGGTTTTGAGCGGCCGGAAGGGACGACCGCACCCTATTCGGAAATGCGCTCCACGCTGGGCGGCTTCTATTTCGGTGCCGGTCTCTCCGCCATTCTGGTCGCTCAGCCTTTCGTCTATTTCGCCATGGGTGCGGCATTTGCACTCGCCGCCTTCGGACGCATACTGTCGATTCTTTCGGATCGGGGAAATACACCTCGCAATTATATATTCCTGGTTGTACAAATCGTTTTGAGTGTGCTCCCGCTGGGCTATTTTTTCGGTTTCTTCTGAGATCGCGTCTCTTGCCTGGGGCCGTTGGGCGCCCAGGGAAGCGGCCCGTCACGTCCCGAAAATGCCGAGAGAAAGGCCGCTTTCGGCCATTAGAATGCGTTACGCGTGTTGCGAGTCCTGATCTCCTATGCTAGACGGACCGCGAATTAAGGAAAGCGCAAGAAAGCAATCTTGTCTTTCTTGGGGAAAATTGAAGCGATTTCAAGGCGATACGCCTACCCTTCAGGGGTGGTCGGATTCCTGGATCAAAATCAGGGAAATTTGGGGCCGTGGCAGACACATCCCAGCTGAATTCTGGCGTCGCAGAACGCTATGCTTCCTCGCTGTTCGAGCTCGCGCTCGAGGCCGGCGCCGTTGCCGAAACCGGCAAGGATCTGGACCGCGTTCAGGCCATGCTTGACGAAAGCACCGATCTGAGGCGTCTGGTGGAAAGCCCGGTCTTCACGGCCGAGGACCAGACGAAGGCACTCGTCGCGCTTGCCGGCAAGGCTGGCCTTGGCGCGCTGACGACCAATTTCCTCAAGGTGGTTGCCGGCAACCGCCGTCTCTTTGCCCTTCAGGGCATGATCCGCTCCTACCGGGTGATTGCCGCCCGTCACCGGGGCGAAGTTTCCGCCGAGGTCACCTCGGCTCATGCGCTGTCGCCAGCGCAGGAAAGCGAATTGAAGGCGGCGCTGAAGGGCGTCACCGGAAAGGACGTCACCGTGAATGTCACGGTTGATCCGTCGATCCTCGGTGGTCTGATCGTGAAGGTCGGTTCGCGTCAGATCGATACGTCGCTTCGCACCAAACTCTCTACCCTTAAGCTTGCACTGAAAGAGGTTGGCTGATGGATATCCGCGCCGCGGAAATTTCCGCAATTCTGAAAGATCAAATCAAAAATTTCGGCAAAGAGGCTGAGGTCTCGGAAGTCGGCCAGGTGCTCTCCGTCGGTGACGGTATCGCCCGCGTTTACGGTCTGGACAATGTCCAGGCCGGTGAAATGGTGGAATTCCCCGGCGGCATCCGTGGCATGGCGCTGAACCTCGAAGCCGACAATGTCGGCGTCGTTATCTTCGGTTCGGACCGTGACATCAAGGAAGGCGACACCGTCAAGCGGACTGGCGCCATCGTAGACGTGCCGGTCGGTCCGGAACTGCTCGGCCGCGTCGTTGACGCCCTCGGCAACCCGATCGATGGCAAGGGTCCGATCAACGCGACCCGCCGCGCCCGAGTGGACGTGAAGGCTCCGGGCATCATTCCGCGCAAGTCGGTTCATGAGCCGATGTCGACCGGCCTCAAGGCCATCGACGCCCTCATCCCGGTTGGCCGTGGCCAGCGCGAGCTCGTCATCGGCGACCGTCAGACCGGCAAGACCGCCATCATCCTGGATGCCTTCCTGAACCAGAAGCCGATCCACGACAATGGCCCGGAAAACGACAAGCTGTTCTGCGTCTACGTGGCCGTCGGCCAGAAGCGTTCGACCGTTGCACAGTTCGTGAAGGTGCTCGAAGAGCGCGGCGCACTGAAGTACTCGATCGTCGTTGCCGCGACCGCTTCCGACCCGGCCCCGATGCAGTTCCTGGCGCCGTTCGCTGGCTGCGCCATGGGTGAGTACTTCCGCGATAACGGCATGCATGCCCTGATCGCCTATGACGACCTGTCCAAGCAGGCCGTCGCCTACCGCCAGATGTCGCTGCTGCTGCGCCGTCCGCCGGGCCGCGAAGCCTATCCGGGTGACGTCTTCTACCTGCATTCCCGCCTTCTCGAGCGCGCTGCAAAGCTCAATGACGAGAACAAGGCCGGTTCGCTGACCGCTCTGCCGGTCATCGAAACCCAGGGTAACGACGTTTCGGCCTTCATCCCGACCAACGTGATCTCGATCACCGACGGCCAGATCTTCCTTGAAACGGACCTGTTCTACCAGGGTATCCGTCCGGCCGTGAACGTCGGTCTGTCGGTTTCCCGCGTGGGCTCCTCGGCCCAGATCAAGGCGATGAAGCAGGTTGCCGGCTCGATCAAAGGTGAACTCGCCCAGTATCGCGAAATGGCCGCCTTCGCCCAGTTCGGTTCGGACCTCGACGCTGCAACGCAGCGCCTTCTGAACCGCGGTGCACGCCTGACCGAACTCCTGAAGCAGCCGCAGTTCTCGCCGCTGAAGACGGAAGAACAGGTCGCCGTGATCTTCGCCGGCGTGAACGGCTACCTCGACAAGATCGCCGTGAACCAGGTTGGCAAGTTCGAACAGGGCCTGCTGTCCTACCTCCGCTCCGAAGGAGCTTCGATCCTCGAAACGATCCGCTCGGAAAAGGCTATCAGCGACGATACCAAGGCAAAGCTCAAGGCTGCGCTCGACTCGTTCGCCAAGTCTTTCGCCTGATCGGGTCTCAAGCCAAGGACGGATAACGGATGCCTTCACTTAAGGATCTGAAAAACCGGATCGCCTCCGTTAAGGCGACGCAGAAGATCACCAAGGCGATGAAAATGGTCGCCGCGGCGAAGCTTCGGCGTGCGCAGGAGGCGGCCGAGGCCGCCCGGCCTTACTCGCAGCGCATGGGCGCAGTTCTCGCAAACATCGCCCAGGCGGTGGGTGCCGACGACAGCGCTCCGCGTCTGATGACCGGTACCGGCAATGACAAGGTGCATCTGCTCGTTGTCTGCACGGCCGAACGCGGCCTCTGCGGCGGTTTCAACTCGCAGATCTCCCGCCTTGCCCGCGACCATGCCCGCAAGCTTCTGGCTGAAGGCAAGACGGTCAAGATCCTGACGGTGGGCAAGAAGGGCTTCGACAGCCTTCGGCGCGAATTCGCCAGCCTCATCATCGAGCGCATGGATCTGCGTGACGTGAAGCGCATCGGCTTTGAAAATGCCGATGCGATCGGCCGGCGCGTGATTGCCCTGTTCAACCAGGGCGAATTCGACGTCTGCACGCTGTTCTATTCCGAGTTCAAGTCGGTGATCTCGCAGGTGCCGACCGCGCTCCAGCTCATCCCGGCAGCTGCGCCGGCCGCAACGACCGCATCGTCGGGTGCTGCTGCCGCCGTCTACGAATATGAGCCCGACGCGGCCGCGATCCTCTCGGATCTGATCCCGCGCAACATCTCGGTCCAGATCTTCCGCGCGCTCCTCGAGAACGTCGCCGGCGAGATGGGCGCCAAGATGAGCGCGATGGACAATGCGACCCGCAATGCCGGTGAGATGATCAACAAGCTGACGCTTTCGTACAACCGCCAGCGTCAGGCGCAGATCACCAAGGAACTCATTGAAATCATTTCGGGCGCGGAAGCGCTCTAAAGGTCAAGGAAAAGGGTAGAAAAATGGCTAACCCGGTAAAAGGTACGGCAGGCAAGGTGACGCAGGTCATCGGCGCCGTCGTGGACGTGGCATTCGACGGCGAACTGCCCGCGATCCTGAACGCTCTTGAAACCAACAACCTCGGCAACCGTCTGGTTCTCGAAGTCGCGCAGCACCTCGGCGAGAACGTCGTTCGCACGATCGCCATGGACTCGACCGAAGGTCTGGTCCGCGGTCAGGAAGTTGTCGACACCGGCGCCCCGATCTCTGTTCCGGTCGGTGACGAGACTCTCGGCCGCATCATGAACGTCATCGGCGAACCGGTTGACGAAGCGGGCCCGCTGGCCACCACGCATCGTCGCGCCATCCACCAGGCTGCGCCTGAGTATGTCGAACAGTCGACCGAGGCCCAGATCCTGGTCACTGGCATCAAGGTCGTGGACCTGCTGGCTCCCTACGCAAAGGGCGGCAAGATCGGCCTGTTCGGCGGCGCTGGCGTGGGCAAGACCGTTCTCATCATGGAACTGATCAACAACGTCGCCAAGGCGCACGGTGGTTATTCGGTCTTCGCTGGTGTGGGTGAGCGCACCCGCGAAGGCAACGACCTCTACCACGAAATGATCGAGTCCGGCGTGAACAAGCATGGCGGTGGTGAAGGCTCCAAGGCCGCACTCGTTTACGGCCAGATGAACGAACCGCCGGGCGCCCGCGCTCGCGTCGCTCTGACCGGTCTGACCGTTGCGGAACACTTCCGTGACCAGGGCCAGGACGTTCTGTTCTTCGTAGACAACATCTTCCGCTTCACCCAGGCAGGTTCGGAAGTGTCGGCACTTCTCGGCCGTATTCCTTCGGCCGTGGGCTATCAGCCGACGCTCGCCACGGACATGGGCCAGATGCAGGAACGCATCACCACGACGACCAAGGGCTCGATCACTTCGGTTCAGGCGATTTACGTTCCCGCCGACGACTTGACCGACCCGGCGCCGGCAACTTCGTTCGCCCACCTGGACGCAACGACCGTTCTGTCCCGTTCGATCGCCGAAAAGGGCATCTACCCGGCCGTCGATCCGCTCGACTCCACCTCGCGCATGCTCGATCCGATGGTTGTTGGGGAAGAGCATTACGAAGTGGCCCGTAAGGTTCAGTCGACCCTGCAGCGCTACAAGGCTCTTCAGGACATCATCGCCATCCTCGGCATGGACGAACTGTCCGAAGAGGACAAGCTGGCTGTTGCCCGCGCCCGCAAGATCGAGCGCTTCCTGTCCCAGCCCTTCTTTGTGGCCGAAGTCTTCACCGGTTCGCCGGGCAAGCTCGTTGCTCTCGAAGACACCATCAAGGGCTTCAAGGGCCTCGTCAACGGCGAGTACGACCACCTGCCGGAAGCCGCCTTCTACATGGTCGGCTCCATAGAAGAAGCCATTGAAAAGGCGAAGAAGCTGGCTGCCGAAGCAGCCTGATCTTCTCGGGCATGAGGCGCGCGGTTTCGGTCGCGCGCCCATTTTCGCGCCGCCTCCGGCGTGTTGAATTTGACCAATCGAAAGTGAACCGTCATGGCTGACAATTTCAATTTTGAGCTCGTGTCTCCGGAGCGGCTGCTTCTGTCCGAAAAGGTCAGCGAAGTGGTCATCCCGGCCACCGAAGGCGAAATGACCGTTCTGGCGAACCACGCTCCGACCATGACGACCATCAAGCCGGGCGTCGTGTCGGTCAAGGATGCGGCCGGCAAGGTCAGCCGCTACGTGGTGTTCGGCGGTTTTGCAGATATCCTGCCCACCGGTTGCACCCTGCTTGCTGAATCGGCCATTGCGCTGAATGAAATGAACAAGGCTGCCCTCGATGCCCGCATCGAAGCCGCACGTGCGGATGTTGCGAATGCCTCTAACGACGAACACAAGTCTAAGCTCGAGCAGTTCCTGAACGAACTGACACAGCTTAACGGCATCGTCGTTCCGGCCTGATTGTACGGCAAGCGAACGAACAGGAAGCGGCCTCCGGGCCGCTTTTTTTCATTTCGGCCCTTGCTGAAGCAGGGCATCGTGCAGGGCGCTGACAGCAGGGCCGACCTCCCGCCCCCGCGGCAGACCGAGATAGTAGCCAAAGCCCGTATTCAGGCTTTGCGAGCCGAGGGCAACCAGCCGGCCTTCCTCCAGATGGCGCGCGATCAGCGCCCGGCTGCCAAGGGCCACCCCATCGCCGGAAAGGGCTGCGTTGATCGCCAGCGCATAGGTGGAGAAGGAGAAGCGCGGCGGGGGCACCGGCCCCTTCAGAGGATTGCCAATCCGCCCGAACCATTGCCGGAACGAGATCCAGTGGGCATTGAAGCGCTCGTAATCGATGAGGCCGAGCGCGGCGATCTCGTCCGCCGAAAGATCCGGCGCTCTCGGCATGAGATCGCCGAGGCAGGTGGGAGAAGCGACCGGAACCAGGTCCTCCGGGAACAGCAATGTCAGGTGCCACCGCGGATGTTCGCCGGTCGAATAGAGGATCACCAGGTCATTGGTCTCGGATGCGAGTTCAGTCGGACTGTCTGTCGTCATCAGGCGCAGGCTGACCGCGGGGTTGTCCTTCGAAAAGCGACGAAGGCGCTCCCCGAGCCAGAGATGGGAGACCGATCCACTTGCCGCGAGCGACACGACCTCGGAGCGGGCGCTGCGGAAGGGCTCCAGGCTTTCTTCCAGATACTCGAGCGTCGAGCGGATGCGAATGGACAGACGTTCGCCGGACGGGGTGAGGGCCAGGTTCTTGCCCTTGCGGGTAAAGAGCGGCGCGCCCAGTTCCTCTTCCAGAAGCTTGATCCGGCGGCTGACCGCGGCCTGTGTGATGTTCAGCTCACGCCCCGCCCGGCTGAAATTCATGTGCCGGCAGGCGGCATCGAAGACCCGAAAGGCTTCGAGGGGAATATGGTCGAGTAGGGCAGAGGGCACTGACGCATCTCCATGATCTGAGATCATGAATATAGCCGAGAAAAGAACCTATTTGAATAACTGAAATTGTGATGCACTCTCCGCGCAGCCAAACGCAGAAGAGACACACTATGCAATTCTCGACCTCCTTTATCCCTGAAATCCGCTTCGCGCCCGGCGCAGCGAACCAGATTGCCGCAGCTGCCCTTGCCCTGTCGGCAAGCGGCAAGATTGCCATCGTCATGGACGGATTTCTCGCAACCTCCGGACTCGGCGACCGTCTCGCCGCCGAACTCAAGGCCGGCGGTGCTGATGCGGTGATCTATTCCGGCTTTTCCGGTGAACCGAAGCTTGCCCATGTGGAGGCTGCAAGCGAAGCGGCGCGCGGTGCGGATGTCATGATCGGTATCGGCGGCGGTTCGGCGCTCGACATTGCCAAGGTGGCTGCTTGCTGTGCGGCTTCAGGCGAGAACCCGATGCATTATGCCCTGGCCGCCAATCCCCTGCCGAAGAATCCGCTGAAGAAGATCCTCGTTCCCACCACGGCGGGCACGGGCTCGGAAACCTCCGCCACCTGCATCTTTGCCGGTCCGGATGGCAAGAAGCTCTGGGTCTGGGGCGCGGAAACGAAGGCCGATCTGGTGATCCTCGATCCAGCGCTTACCACGTCTCTCCCGGCCAATCTCACCGCCTGGTGCGGGCTCGATGCCTTTGTACACGCCTTCGAGGCGTCCACCAACCGCAACACCCACGCGGGTGGCCAGTTCTACGGGCACCGCGCCATGGAACTGCTGGTCGCCCATCTGGAGACCGCCATTCGCGAGCCGCATGATCTCAACGCGCGCGGCGCGGTGCTGCTCGGATCCTGCTATGCGGGGGTCGCGATCGACAATTGCGGCACGGCCATTGCTCACAATATCAGCCATGCGCTGGCAGGCCTTGCGCCTGTTCACCATGGTCTCGCAACCGCGCTTGGGTTCGAACAGACCCTTCCCTGGCTTGTCGGAGCGAATACGCCCGAGCTTCAGGCCGCTGCAAAGGCCTGCGGCGCAACCGATGCCGCCTCGCTGCCCGCGCTGATCACCGCCTGGATGGATCGCTGCGGTTTCGAGCGCCGGCTGCCGGCTGCCTTTGCAGGCCTGACCGCGGAAGATCTCGCCCGCGAGATGAAGGCGCCCGAAAACCAGCCCATGCGCCGCTCCACCGTGCGCGAGGTGAGCGATGCGGATATCGACCGCATGGCCGCCGACATGATGGCGCTGCCGTGGTCCTGAGTGAGCATAAACGATTGACCGGAATGATCTGCCTGCCGACCCCGACGAGACGTGCAGGCGAAGAGACGAGGAAGAGGTTTGCATGAGCAAGGAATATAGCCGAGCCTACTGGGAAAAGCTGGGCGCCGATCTGAAGATCGAAGGTCGCCATTTCATCAACGGTGCCTTCGTGGCATCCGTTTCCGGAGAGAGCTTTGTCCGCCCGCGCCCGATGGACGGGAAGCCGGGAACTGCGCTTGCCCGTGGGACGGCCGAGGATATCGATCTTGCCGTCAAGGCCGCCCGCGCCAGCTTCGAAAGCGGTGTCTGGCGCCACAAGGAGCCGCTCGAGCGGAAGAAGATCATGCTGAAATGGGCGGAGCTGATCCGTACCCACGGCGAGGAGCTCGCCATGCTGGAAACGCTCGATGTGGGCAAGCCGGTCATGGCTTCGTTGACCGTCGATGTGCGGCTCTGCGCCGACGGCATCCAGTATTATGCCGAGATGATCGACAAGATGTATGACGAGATCGCCCCCACCGGTCCGAAGGCGCGCGCTCTGGTGCGCAAGGTGCCGCTCGGTGTCATCGGCGCGATCACGCCGTGGAACTATCCCATGATCATCGACGGCTGGAAGCTTGGACCGGCACTCGCGGCGGGCAATTCCGTTGTGCTGAAGCCCGCGGAGCAATCCTCCCTCTCCGCGCTCAAGCTTGCAGCGCTGGCAAAGGAAGCGGGGCTTCCCGATGGCGTGTTCAACGTCGTCGTCGGTTATGGCGAGGAAACCGGCAAGCCGCTCGCACTGCACATGGACGTGGACATGATCGCCTTCACCGGTTCGACCGAAGTGGGCAAGCTGATCATGGGCTATGCGGCGCAGTCCAACCTGAAACGGGTGGCGCTGGAGCTCGGCGGCAAGTCGCCGATCGTCGTCTTCGACGATGCGGATCTCGATGCCGCAGCCTCGGCCGCGGCCTGGGGCTGCTTCTACAATTCCGGCGAGACCTGCCATGCCTCGACCCGCCTGATCGTCCATCGCTCGATCCAGGCGAAGCTCGTCGAGAAGATCCGCGAGGTGACTGCCGGCATCACCCTCAACCATCCCTTCGAACCGGATGCGGCGATCGGTGCGCTTATCGAGGAAGAGCACATGAAGAAGGTGCTTGGCATGATCGCGGATGGCGAAAAGGAGGGCGCCCGTCGCGCCTTCGGGGCCGAGAGGGCGCTCTCCGAGACCGGCGGCTTCTACGTCTCGCCGGGGGTCTTCGTCGATGCCACCAACGACATGAAGATTGCGCGGCAGGAAATCTTCGGCCCAGTTCTCGTCTCCATTCCCTTCGACACGGAGGAGGAAGCGCTGAAGATCGCCAATGACACGATCTATGGCCTCGCCGGTGCGGTCTTCACCACCAACATGGATCGGGTGCATCGGGTCTCCGAGGCGATCCATGCGGGAACGGTGTGGATCAACACCTATGACATGTCCAACTTCGCCACCCCCTTCGGTGGCTTCAAGCAGTCCGGTTTCGGCCGTGACCGCTCGGTCCATGCGGTCGACAAATACTGCGACTACAAGACCATCTGGCAGCAGTTCAACTGAGGCGGCGCGACATGAGCAAGATTACGTCCATTGAGATCACCCATCATCGCCTGCCGCTCGATCCGCCCTTCAAGGCGAGCTGGGACGGACGTCCGCGCCGTCACTTCGACGCGACCATCGTGCGCGTTCGCGATGACGAAGGGCGGGAAGGGATCGGCTCCGGCGATCTGATGAAGGGCTTCGAAGGCCATGAGGAACTCTTCATCGGCGAGGACCCGCGCCATCTGGAGCGGCATTACGAGGTGCTTTCCCATATCAACTTCCATTATGGCCGGTGCTGGCCGATGGATCTGGCTCTCTGGGATCTCGCTGGCAAGGTAACGGGTGAGCCCGTCTGGCGCATGCTCGGAGGCCGTGCGGACCGCGTGCGGCTCTATGCTTCCTCCGGCGTGCTGCGCGATCCTTCCGCCATGGCCGATCAGGCGGAGCGCTACATCGCCGAGGGCTTTCCGGCGATGAAGGTACGCTTCACCTCGTCTTCCGGTGGCCGAAATGGCTGGCGGGATGATGTGAAGGCGCTCGAAGCCGTGCGTGCCCGTGTCGGTGACCGGCTGGAACTGATGGTGGACTGCAATCAGGGTTGGCGAATGCCCTGGGATACCAATCTTTCCTGGACCTACAAGGATGCGCTGACGGTGGCTCGCGAGCTGGAACGGCTCGGCGTCTACTGGATGGAGGAGCCGCTTCACCGCTCAGACCGAAAGAGCATGAAGGCGCTGCGCGAAACGACCGATATCCGCATCGCTGGCGGCGAAATGACCCGGGAACTCTACGAGTTCCGCGATATCATCGAGGAGCGCGCCTTCGACGTGATCCAGCCGGACGTGGCGCTGGTTGGGGGTATCACCGGTTGCCGGCGCCTTGCCTATCAGGCCCGCGAGGCAGGTATCCTCTTCACACCGCACAGCTGGACGAACGGGATCGGCGTTCTCGCCAATGCCCATCTGACAGCCGGGGCAGGGGATGCGCCTTTCCTCGAATATCCCTATGACAATCCGGAATGGTCAGAAGATCGCCGCGATTATCCGATGGCTTCGCCGCTTCGCCACCGCGATGGCTGGCTGGAGCTCGGCGAAGCGCCGGGCCTTGGCGTTGTGCTCGACGAGGAGCGGCTGAAGGTCACCCGGATCGGCTGATCAGGCCCGCATTCGCTGCTTGCGGGGCGCGCCCTCAGCGTCCCGCAAGCGAAAGGATCTTCTGGCGTAGCATGCGGGCCATGTTGCGCGTGTTCCGGTAAAGGTGAAGCTGGGCGGAGACCTGCCGCACGTCGCGGTCGCTGTTTTGCCGGAGACCTACCACCAGGGTTCCCATCTCCTCCCGCTCCCGCCAGAAACGGGCCATGATCGGATGATCGGGAACGGCGCAGCTATCGGTCCTGACGATGTTTGCATCGTCCAGATGCCAGTCGGTCAGATCCTCCATCAGGAGCTTGCCGGGTGAATATTTCGCGTAATTCTCGTCATAGGCCGTCTTCCACGTATAGGCCTCGCCGGACACGATGAAGACGATCATGCTGGCAATGGCCTTGCCGTTCAGATCGAGCGTATGAACGCGGACGCCGTCGCTCTCGGCAAGATTGGTGATCGCTTCCCGAGCAAAGGCTGCACGGTAGCGGTCGAGCACCATGGCAGTGCGTTTTGTACCCTTCCATCCCTTCGCCTCCAGGGCCAGGAACTCTTCCATCCGCACCCTGATATCGCCGGGCTGACGGGCCACCTCATAGACCAGCCTGCCATGGGACCTCAGATTGGCGCGCTGACGGCGCATTTCATGCAGATGGTGGCTGGATATGCTTTCGCGCAGATAGGTCGGGCCATCCTCGTAGCTTTCCAGCATGGGGCGCTGGAACGGACTGGTGACATTGACCGGCAGGTTGCGGCTGATCGCCACCGCCTTGGCGAGTTGCACGAAATTGCCGTTCAGCCGCACATCCGGGAAAACGATGACCGAGGGCAGACCGCAATCCGGCCGCGCCATCACGTCAAACAGGGCATCGATCGATTGGGCCGCATTTTCCGCATCGACCAGCGGCGTGCCGAGCGGCCCGTAGTGATTGGCCCAGACGCGCATGATCGGCGCGCCGATGGAGAAGCCCGGCCGCTCGATGGAATAGGGCATCAGAAGGCGGGCACGGTTCCGCCCGCGGCTTGAGTCGCGCAGGATCGCGACCCGGACCTGCTTTTCCTCGAGCCGCGGCATGGCGGGGGCGAGAAAGCGGCCGGTGAAGAAGACGTTCGGCTCCATGGCCCGGTTGCTCAGCCGGTCCATCTCGTCCTGAAGATAATAGCCGGCACGTGCCGGATAGAGGCAGAGGTCCAGACCGGGAATGTCGGTCGGCATCTGCAGGTCCGGCGTCGGCAACGAGTTTTCGACGTCCGCGAGGCCGCCTACCAGCCGGTTGGCGGCGCTATCGGGATTATTCAGCGAAGAGGTGGGGAAATTCGGCATTATGACGAGACTTTCTGCCGATGGGAGGCGCCCAACGGATCCGCAAGCACGAAAAGCACGATGCCCAGCGCCTTTCTGACCGTAATGTGCAGAAGCAGGGCTTCGATCATCATCGCACCCGCTGCCGCCAGCGCGGCGCCGGTCAGGCCATAGAGCGGGATCAAAAACATGTTCAAGCCAAGATTGGAGACAAGGACAACCGCATAAAGCCAGGCACAGAGCTGCTGCCGCCCAGCCATGGTCAGAAGCACTTCGCCCGGGCCCACCGAGGCCTTGGCGAGGTAGCCCAGGAAGAGGATGGTCATCAGCGGGTAGCCGGCCGTAAAGCCCGGGCCGAAGAGGGACAGAAGAAGATTGCCGGCGAGCAGCATCAGAATGCCCACGCCGAGCGAGGGCCAGAAACCCCATCGGGCCATTTCTCCGGCAAAGCGGGCAAGGCCCAAACGGTCACCGGTAGCCACCAGCGAGGAAAAGCGCGGAGCGGCGGCGGCCTTGACCGAAAAGAAGACGAACTGCATCAAGGCCATGGTCTTGGCCGCAGCAAAGTAGATGCCCACGTCATCGGGCTTCAGATAGAGCCCGACGATGACAACGTCGGAATTGGTGAGAAGATAGCCGAAGCCTTCGACGAAGAAGATCGGTAGGGCCACCCGCAACCAGGCTTTCAGGTCATAGCTGCGCAGGGCGGCAGGATAGCGCTTCTCCATGCTGGAAGAGACGGCAAGCCATTGGCCGATGCTGGTCACGTAGGTGGCGGCAAGCGCCGCGATCGTGGCGGTCACGGCGGAGGGGGCATAACCCATCTTCACGAGCAGGATCATGAAGACCAGGATCAGCGTCGGGCGGATGATGAAGGTGGGCGTCAGCGCGACGAAGGGCCAGCTATTGGCGCGTGCCGTTCCATCCAGCACGTCGCCGAGCGCGATCATGGGCAGGATCACTAGGGCAAGGAAGATCGGCGTCAGATAGTAGGACTGGACGATGGTTCCGAAGAAATAGAGCACCCCAAAGCCGACGAGCGCAACGGCGGTGGCAAGCAGCATCGAGAACACTCGCGCGGTGAGCGCCATGCCGAAGAGCGAGCCGTGAGCGCCCTCGGTGCGGTATTGCGGCAGGAACCGCACCACCACCGAGTGAAAGCCGAGGCAGCAGAGATTGCCGATCAGGATGGTCAGAACCCAGACGAAAACGAAAATGCCGTATTCGAATTCGCCCATGATCCGGGCCTGGATGATCTGGGACAGAAAGGCGATTGCGGCGCTCAGTACCCGGATGACGAAGGCGATGAGGGCCATCCGTTGGGCGGCCGCGTGTTCACCGCCATCGGTTGCCAGCCGCTTCATGCGCATCAGCACATCCTTCGCCCTCGGACGGAGAGGCGGTGGAAGCAGACGTTCCGCAGTGCTGATGATGTGAGTGAACAAAACGCAGTACCCGGGCCCTGGGAATTTGGCCCGATCCTGCACCCGCACGGGTTAAGAATCGGTTCACTATGAGACGGCCTGTGCCATTCCCGGCCCTATTTTAACAGCCATAACGCGAAAACCCCTCCGGGAGAGAGGGGTTTTGCTGCTTGCTGGCTGTTTCTCAGGCGTAAGCGCCGTGGCAGTGCTTGTATTTCTGGCCCGAGCCGCAGGGGCAAGGCTCATTGCGGCTCACACGGCCCCATGTCGAGGGATCGTTTGGATCGCGATCTTCCGGGTTCACCCCGGCTTCCTCTGCCAGGAAAGCCGAGGAGGAAGCGCTTGCGAACTCGTCCTCGCCGGTGGTGGCGTCGATGTGGTGCGCTTCCATGTCCGGCAGGCCCGCCTGTTCCGGCGGCTGGCGCATGATCTCGACCCGCATCAGCTGGCTCACGACCGCGCTACGCAGATTGTTCAGAAGCGCCTGGAAAAGCTCGAAGGCTTCGGCCTTGTATTCCTGCAGCGGATCGCGCTGGGCATAGCCGCGGAAGCCGATCACCGAGCGCAGATGGTCGAGATTGACGATATGCTCACGCCAGAGATGATCCAGCGTCTGCAGAACGACCTGGCGCTCCACATAGGTCATGATCTCGGGCCCGAAACGCTCCGCCTTTTCAGCGGCCGCCTTGTCGGCGGCTTCGGTGATGCGGGCGCGGATGTCGTCTTCGGCAATGCCCTCTTCCTTCACCCACTCCTCGACCGGCAGATCGAGATTGAGCGTCTGGAGAACGGCCGCATGGAGGCCCTTGGCGTCCCACTGTTCCGCATAGGCCCGCTCCGGAATGTGCTGGATGACGAGTTCGTTGACCACGTCATGGCGCATGTCATTGACATATTCGGAGATGCTCGGGGCATCCATCAGCTCGATACGCTGCTCGAAGATCACCTTGCGCTGGTCGTTCAGCACGTCGTCATATTTCAGCAGGTTCTTGCGGATGTCGAAGTTGCGGGCCTCGACCTTCTTCTGCGCCCTTTCGAGTGCCTTGTTGATCCAGGGATGGACGATGGCTTCGCCTTCCTGGAGGCCGAGCTTCTGCAGCATGCCATCCATCCGGTCGGAACCGAAGATGCGCATCAGGTCGTCCTGCAGGGAGAGGTAGAACTTGGACCGGCCTGGGTCACCCTGGCGGCCCGAGCGGCCACGCAGCTGGTTGTCGATACGGCGGCTTTCATGCCGTTCGGAGGCGATAACATAGAGACCGCCAGCGGCAAGCGCCTTTTCCTTCAGCGCCTTGACCTCGGCGGTGACGGCCGCTTCGCGGGCATCACGCTCCGGTCCCGGCTCCATGCCTTCCAGCTCGCGCTCAAGGCGCATTTCGAGGTTGCCGCCGAGCTGGATATCGGTGCCGCGGCCGGCCATGTTGGTGGCGATGGTCACGGCGCCCGGAACCCCGGCCTGGCTGACGATATAGGCTTCCTGCTCGTGATAGCGGGCATTCAGAACCTGGAAGTTCTGGAAACCGGCCTGCTTCAGAAGAGTGGCCAGCAGCTCGGACTTCTCGATGGATGTGGTGCCGACGAGAACCGGCTGTCCCTTTTCATGAGCGGCCTGGATTTCCGCGATAATCGCCCGGTATTTTTCTTCCGCCGTGCGATAGACCTCATCGTGATCGTCGATGCGCTTGATCGGCAGGTTGGTCGGCACTTCGACCACATCGAGGCCGTAGATGTTGGCGAATTCTTCCGCTTCGGTCGAGGCCGTACCGGTCATGCCGGCCAGCTTGTCATACATGCGGAAGTAGTTCTGGAAAGTGATCGAGGCGAGCGTCTGGTTTTCGGGCTGGATCGCCACGCGTTCCTTCGCCTCCAGCGCCTGATGCTGACCGTCGGAATAGCGGCGACCCGGCATCATGCGGCCGGTGAACTCGTCGATGATCACGACTTCATCATTGCGGACGATGTAGTCCTTGTCGCGCTGGAAGAGCTTGTGGGCCTTCAGCGCGTTGTTCACATGGTGGACGATCGCCACGTTTTCCACGTCGTAGAGCGCGTTGCCCTTGAGCAGGCCCGCTTCGCGCAGCATGTTTTCGAGCTTTTCCGTGCCGGCTTCGGAGAAGTTCGCCGAACGCTGCTTTTCGTCGATCTCGTAATCGTCGGGCGTCAGGCGCGGAATGAAGGTGTCGATGGTGGTGTAGAGGTCGGAGCGGTCATCGAGCGGGCCCGAGATGATCAGGGGCGTGCGCGCCTCGTCCACGAGGATCGAATCCACTTCGTCGACGATCGCGTAATTATGACCGCGCTGAACCATCTGGTTCCGGTCATATTTCATGTTGTCGCGCAGATAGTCGAAGCCCAGCTCGTTATTGGTGGCATAGGTGATGTCGCAGGCATAGGCGGCGCGGCGCTCCTCGTCGGAGAGGCCGTGCACGATGACACCCGTTGTCAGGCCGAGGAAGCTGTAGAGCTTGCCCATGGTGGCCGCATCGCGCCGGGCGAGATAGTCGTTCACCGTGACGACATGGACGCCCTTGCCGGTAAGCGCGTTCAGATAGACCGGCAGTGTGGCGACGAGCGTCTTGCCTTCGCCGGTCTTCATTTCGGCAATGGCGTTGTCGTTGAGGATCATGCCGCCGATGAGCTGGACGTCGAAGGGCCGCATCTTCAGAACACGGCGCGAGGCCTCCCGCACCACGGCGAAGGCGGGCACGATCAGATCGTCCACCGTCTTGCCATCCGCGATCATCTTGCGGAATTCGACGGTCTTTGCCGCGAGCTCCTGATCGGAGAGCTTCTGCATCGCCGCTTCCAGGGCACCCACAGCCTGCGCCTTGGGCTGATAGGCGCGGACACGACGGTCATTTGCCGAACCGAACAATTTGCGGGCAAGGCCGCCAAAGCTGACCATCGAATGGTCCTTTCTATGAACTCTGTCCGAAGCGTTTGCGCCCGCACCTCAAAAACTGGCCGGGACCCGCAAAACGCCCGGAAACGTATCTGGACGCGAGGTTGCGTGACAGATAAGAGGGGGGTCGATTGATGTCAACGGATAGGCCGTACCAGAATGGCCACATTGTGGTGGTGAGGACGCTTTCCGGCCTGAAATCAGGAAGAATCGTTGCGCCGGTACACCAAAGGGTTTTTCTATGCCGCGTTATAACATACTCGCCTCTCTTACCTTCGCTGCCTTGCTGGGCGTTGCCCTGCCGGCCCTTGCGGAAGACAAGCTGATCGCCAAGGTCGGCGATCTGGAGATCCATCAGTCGGATCTTGATGTCGCCATCACCAATCTCGATCCGCAGCTTGCCCAGCTGCCCGACGAGCAGAAGCGGGTCGCAGCCCTGTCAGGCGCGATCGACGTGAAGCTCTTCGCCAAGGACGCGGCCGCCGAGAAGCTCGACCAGACCGACGACTTCAAGGCGCGGATGAAGTACATCACCGAGCGGGAACTGCACGGCGCCTACTTCAAGAAGCACGTGATCGACGTGGTAACGCCGGAAGAGATCAAGGCGCGCTATGAAAAGGAAATTGCCGCCCTTCCAAAGGAAGAGGAAGTGCATGCGCGCCACATCCTGGTGAAGACCGAGGAAGAGGCCAAGGCCATCATCGCGGAACTGGATGCCGGCAAGGATTTTGCCGCTCTCGCCAAGGAAAAGTCCACCGATCCGAACAAGGATGACGGTGGCGATCTCGGCTATTTCGGCAAGGGCCGCATGGTCAAGGAATTCGAGGCTGCCGCTTTCGCACTCGAAAAGGGCACCTACACGAAGACCCCGGTGAAGACCGATTTCGGCTGGCACGTCATCAAGGTCGAAGACAAGCGTATTGCACCGCCCCCGGCCTTCGAACAGGTGCAGCCGCAGATCCGCAACCTCGTCATGCGCGACAAGTATCTGGAGCTGCTGGCCAAGGCCCGCGAAGCACAGGGCGTCGAGATCGTCGACGAGACCCTGCGCAAGGGCTATGAAGAAGCCAACAAGAAGCAGTAAAATGCGATCCTGAAAGGGCCCGTCTCCAGCGGCGGGCCCTTCATACCGCCTCCATGGCGGCAGTCTAGATTTCCCGATCCAGACGGCGCATGTCCAGCGCCCTGAAACTCCAGGAATTTCCCATGTCCGGAACCGTGTCCCCGCTCGCTCCGAAATCCTATCCCGCCATGCCCGTGATCGAAGGCGTGCGCATGGCGACCGCTGCCGCGGGCATCAAGTACAAGAACCGAACCGATGTACTGATGATGGTCTTCGACCGGCCGGCGGCAGTTGCAGGGGTGTTTACCCGGTCGAAGTGCCCCTCGGCACCGGTCGATTTCTGTCGCGAGAACCTGCCGCACGGTCGGGCGCGTGCCGTGGTCGTCAATTCCGGAAATGCCAATGCCTTCACCGGCATGAAGGGCCGCGCGGCGACCGCGCTCACCGCCCGTTCTGCCAGCGAGGCGGTCGGCTGCGCCGAGAGCGAGGTCTTCCTCGCGTCCACGGGCGTGATCGGCGAACCGCTGGATGCGACCAAGTTTGCCGGTGTTCTCGGCACCATGGCTCAGGAAGGCACGGGTGATTTCTGGCTCGAAGCCGCCAAGGCCATCATGACGACGGATACCTATCCGAAGGTCGCGACCCGGAGCGCGGAAATCGGCGGCGTGACGGTGACGATCAACGGCATTGCCAAGGGTGCCGGCATGATTGCGCCCGACATGGCCACGATGCTGTCCTTCGTCGTCACGGATGCGGCCATCGCGTCGCCGGCGCTGCAGGCCCTGCTTTCGGCAGGCGTCGGATCGACCTTCAATGCGGTTACCGTCGACAGCGACACCTCGACCTCCGATACGCTGATGCTCTTTGCGACCGGGGCTGCGGAAGCCCGCGGCCAGAAGCCGGTGACGGATGCCGCCGACGAAAGCCTGGCGGCCTTCCGTGTCGCCCTGAACGACCTCCTCAAGGATCTTGCGCTCCAGGTGGTGCGGGACGGCGAAGGCGCCCGCAAGATGGTCGAGGTCACCGTAACCGGGGCCGAGAATGATGGTGCGGCCAAGCGCATTGCGCTCTCCATTGCCAATTCGCCGCTGGTCAAGACCGCCGTTGCCGGCGAAGATGCCAATTGGGGCCGCGTGGTCATGGCCGTCGGCAAGTCCGGCGAAATGGCCGACCGCGACCGTCTGGCCATCTGGTTCGGCGATGTGCGGGTGGCGGTTGATGGCGCCCGCGATCCCGACTATTCCGAAGCGGCAACCACGGCCGTGATGGAACAGGAAGACATTGCCATTCGGGTCGATCTCGGGCTCGGTGGCGGCAAGGCCACCGTGTGGACCTGCGATCTGACCAAGGAATATGTCGCCATCAATGGCGATTACAGGAGCTGATGCAGCGCATGCCCGCAACGCCCACGCCAGGCAGGAACCTCCCGGCAGTCCGGCGGCTCGAGGCCGTCGGCTTTCGGGCCTGGCCTTCCGCCTTCGTGCTTTATGACGGCAGCTGGCAGATCCGCCTGACGGAGGGCCATGCGTCGAAGCGGCTGAACTGCGTCGTTCCGCTCGATCCCTCGGACCACAAGGACATGGCGGAGCGGCTGGAAAAGGCTGCGGCCCGCTTTGCGGCGGCCGGCCAGACCTTGACCATCCGCGAAACGCCGCTTGCCCCGCCCCTCCTCATCGAACATCTTCGCCGGGAAGCCTGGACCCGTTTCGAGACGGTCGAGGTGATGACGGTGGAAATCGAAAGCGCTCTTCTGCCGGAAAATCCGATCGATCATCTGCCTCTGCAGGATGCCGGGCGCTTTGCCGAAGCCTGTGTTACGCTTTCGGCCAGCGGTTCTGCCGATGCCCAGGTGGTGCAGGACATTCTGTCCCGTATCCGCCCGGCATCCGGTTATTTCCTGATCGACGACGTGGAGAAGGGGCCGCGGGCCTGCGTACTCTGCGTTCAGGATAATGATCTCGCCGGCATCCAGTCTCTGGCGGTGGCGGTGGATGCCCGCCGTCAGGGACTGGGAACCGAACTTGTCAGCGCCGCTTTGCGCTGGGCCAAGCTTCGCGGTGCCCGGACAGCCTGGCTGCAGGTCTCTGCCGCAAACCGCCCGGCTATTGCCCTTTACGAGAAACTCGGTTTCGCCACGGCCTATCAGTATCACTATTGGCGGAAGGGTTGATCATGGACGAGATGCGCAAGGATGGCCTGAAGATCGTTCTGGTGGCGGCCTGCGCCCTCATCGATGCGGATGGGCGGATTCTTCTCGCCCAGCGCCCCAAGGGCAAATCCATGGAAGGGCTATGGGAGTTTCCGGGCGGCAAGGTCGAAGCGGGCGAAACGCCCGAGGACACGCTGGTGCGGGAATTGCGCGAGGAACTGGGGATCGAGACGAAGGTGGCCTGCCTCGCGCCGCTCACCTTTGCAAGCCACAGCTATGAGACGTTCCATCTGCTCATGCCGCTCTATGTCTGCCGCCGCTTCGAGGGCACGCCGCGGGGCGTCGAAGGTCAGGCACTGAAATGGGTGCGCCCGCAGGCGCTGCGCGATTATCCCATGCCGCCCGCGGACGAACCGCTCATCCCTGCGCTTCAGGATCTGCTCTGACAGCCTGCTCTTTCCAGTTTTCCTGCGTTTTATGCGCTGCACGGGTCCCGGAATCCGTGGAAAGCCGGTGCTTGCCACCTTCCGTTAACAGAGTGTTTAGCTCCCTCTGACAATCATTATATTCAAAGCGCGAATGTATCTGTGCCGAGGATAGGATGATCAACGAGGATTTTTGGAGGGCCGTTCGCATGAAGGAACGCAGCTCGAACAATTCCCGTCGCACGGGAGCGCTGAATATTGCGCTGCTGTTCGGTACCGCGGCAATTGCGCTGACGCTGATCATCACGCCCATGCTTGCCGACCGCTCCACGGTGGCGCGTCTTGCCAATGCGCCGATGGCGGATCCCTATGATGACATCAAGACGGGGTCGATCCGGCCCGCGAATGATGTCACGGACAAGCCGGAAACGGAAAACGGCCGTCGTTATGTCATCCGCCGCAGCATCCTGCAGCGGGAGCCGGGCTCTGTCTGCATCGTTCAGGGCTACAAGTCCGGGGACGATTGCTGAAGACCTGCTTTACCTCGCTTAAGACTGCTGGCAGCCCACTTGTTTCTCGCCAACCGACCCCACGTCCCTGCAGGAAAGTTGAACCATGAAAGCCCTGTTCAAAACCCTTGCAGACGAGCGTGAGGGTGCAACCGCCATCGAATACGGACTGATTGCGGCCCTGGTGGCGGTCACGATGGTTCCGGTGCTCCTGCGGTTCTCTGACCAGTTCAAGGGCACCTATGATTATATTACGGTTGTGCTCGGCGGCACGCCCTGAGGCTTTTGGCCTCCTCACACCGCCTCGTTCACTTCGTCTTCAGCGCATCGGACAGCCGGGTGATGGCAGAACCCGGCTTTAGCGGTTTCTGCTGGCTCTCGTGCGGTGCCCAGCCGGATGCGTGGATGAAATGAAAGCTGGCGCGGATGCGGCCGTCGGGATCGGAATGGCGCTCCGCATAGAGTTCCGCCGCCTTCAGGAAGAAGCGTCGCGACACCGGCACCCGGCTGCGGCCCGTCAGCGGGTTGGTCATGCCCATGGCCCGCAAATCCTTCATCAGTTCGAAGAGCGTATCGTAGCGCACCGTGCGCATGTCGGCATCGACGACGGGAAGGGCAAAGCCGGCCCGCTGCATCAGGCCGCCCACATCCCGCACATCGGGGAAGGGAATGACCCTTGGGCTTGCGCCGCCATAAAGGGCAGCCTCCGTTTCAAGCAGCACGTCCTTCAATTCCGCAAGCGTGCCGGCGCCGGGAATGAGAGCAAGGAAGAGCCCGTCGGGATGAAGTGCCCGCCGAGCCTGGATGAAGAGGCCGGGCGTGTCATTGGTCACATGCAGGCAGAGCGGCGCCAGCAGAAGATTGACCGATTCCGGCTCCAGCCCAAGAAGTTCGAGAGGGCGTTCCAGCACAGGTGCGACGCCCGGCCGGAACGCGTCCGGCATTTCGATCCGGGTGAGAGAACCGATCTTTCCCGTCGCAAGACACGCTTCTGCGACGGCGCCGGTCGCGCCCTGCATTTCGACAGCCTTTTCGAAGTGCCGTTCGACAACGGACAGCCGTTCGGCGAGTTCTTCGGCGGCGAGGCGCATGAGGAAATCGGCGCCGGCGACAGGGCGGCGCAGGGCGCGCCGTCGGCGGCGGGCGATCAGGTCCGTATCGAAAAGCATGTCCACGGCGAAAATCCCTCGGTCCTTGGCCCTCGCCATGCCGGATGAAAGGTCCTATTGTCAATCGAATGTGGGAGATTGCCGAGGAAAAGCAACAGGGATTGCGGCATGGCCGCCTACGACCATGGGCCTCTGCCGCCGCGGGCCTTGTGGCCGACCTGTTCTTCCCGCCCGTCTGCGCCGGCTGCGGCGTCGCGACCGGTAGCCACCGGGCGCTTTGCGGGGCCTGCTGGTCGTCCATCCGGTTTATCGAAAGGCCCTTCTGCGCGGTGCTTGGCCTTCCCTTCTCCTACGATCAGGGCGAGGGTGCCGTCTCGCCTGAGGCGCTTGCTCATCCCCCGGATTTCGACCGCTTGCGCTCCGTTGCCGCCCATGACGGGGTTGTGCGGACGCTGGTGCATGCCCTCAAATACCGGGACCGTGCCGAGCTTGCCCCGATGATGGCGGGGTGGATGGCGCGGGCAGGGCGGGAGATCCTTGCCGAAGCGGATGCCGTGCTGCCTGTGCCGCTCCATCGCAGCCGGCTGTTCTTCCGACGCTACAACCAGTCAGCGGAACTGTCCCGGCGCATTGCCCGTCTTTGTGGGATCAGCCACCTCCCGGACAGTCTGATCCGTCGGCGCGCCACGGGGCGTCAGGTGGGGCTGAGCCGCAAGGCGCGGCAGCGGAATGTGGCGGGCGCCTTTGCCGTGCCGCCCGTCCGGCGCGAGACGGTGATCGGGCGGCGGATCGTGCTGGTCGATGATGTCTTCACCACGGGCGCGACCGTGAATGCGGCGGCGCGCGCCCTCAAGCGCGCCGGTGCGGCCGAGGTCTCGGTTTTGACCTTTGCAATGGCCTTCTCAGGGCCTATATGACGGTCATGTAAAAGAACGTTCAACCGTTGCGGCAGGAGTATGAAGCATGGCTGAGGTAATCATTTACACCCGTGACGGGTGCCCCTATTGCGTTCGGGCGAAGGCTCTTCTCGACAAGAAGGGAGCAGATTTCCAGGAGTTCAATGCCAGCCAGGATCCTGCCGTGCGGCAGGAGATGATTGCGCGTTCCGGCCGGAACACTTTCCCGCAGGTCTTCGTCAATGGCCGGCATCTCGGCGGCTGCGATGACATTCACGCCCTCGATGCGCAGGGCAAGCTCGATCCGCTTCTCTCTCAGGGGGCCTGACCGAGATGGGCGTGTTCCGGGCTGCGGCTGTCCAGATGTGTTCCGGCGTCGATCCTCACCGGAACATCGAAACCATGGAGCGTCTGGTGCGAGAGGCCGCCGCCCAAGGCGCACGCTATGTGCAGACGCCGGAAATGACGGGGGCGCTCCAGCGCAACCGGAAGTCCCTTGGCGCCATCCTGCGCGAGGAGAAGGACGATCCGGTCGTTGCCGCTGCCGCCCGTCTGGCCAGCGAACTGCGCATCCATCTGCATCTGGGCTCGACCGCGATCGACCGAGGCGACGGGATGATCGCCAATCGCGGCTATCTGTTTTCTCCGCGCGGAGAAACGATCGTCAGCTATGACAAGATCCACATGTTCGATGTCGATCTGGCCAATGGCGAGAGCTGGCGCGAAAGCGCGGTCTACACCCCCGGGGCCGAGGCGAAGTCTGTGTCGCTCCCCTATGCGGAGCTCGGCTTTGCCATCTGCTACGATGTCCGCTTTCCCGAGCTTTTCCGCGCACAGGCGGTGGAGGGTGTCGAGGTGATGTCGCTGCCGGCCGCCTTCACCCGGCAGACCGGCGAGGCGCACTGGCATGTGCTGCTTCGCGCCCGCGCGATTGAAAACGGCTTCTTCGTGGTTGCCGCCGCTCAGGCGGGCGTTCATGAGGATGGCCGGGAAACCTACGGCCATTCGATCATCATTGATCCCTGGGGCAAGGTGCTGGCCGAGGCCGGGGCTTCCGGCGAGGCGGTGATCCTTGCCGATATCGATACGGCAGAGGTGGGGGCGGCCCGCGCCCGCATCCCCAATCTCCGCAATGCACGCTCCTTCACGCTTGCGCCCCGCATTGAGGCGGGAGGAGGCGCCGGGTGATCCGCTACGCGCTCTCCTGTGACAATGCGCATGAGTTCGAAGGCTGGTTTTCCTCGAGCGAGGATTACGACCGGCAGAAGGGGCTAGGGCTCGTTTCCTGTCCCGTCTGCCAGTCCCAGCGCGTCGAGAAGACGCTGATGGCGCCTTCGGTTGCGACCGCGCGCAAGAAGGAGGAAAGCCGCGCCTTCGTGATGGAGGCGGCGCAGCGCGAAGCCATTGCTCGGCTGAAACAGGTGGTCGCGGAGATCCGCGCCAATGCGGACGATGTCGGGGAGCGATTCGCGGAGGAGGCCCGCAAGATCCATTATGGCGAGGTCGAAGCCCGCGGGATCATCGGTCAGGCCAGCCAGGAAGATGCGCTCTCCCTGATCGAGGAAGGCATCGAGATCGCACCGCTGCCGGTTCTCCCCGACGACGCCAACTGACGGCGAAGACCGGGGCCTCACTCCGCCTTCAGCCGGCGCGCGACCATCATGTAGTTGACATCCATGTCCTTCGAGAGGTTCCACTGGTTGGCCAACGGGTTGAAGAACACGCCCGTGCGGGCGAAAACCTGCATGCCGGCTGCCGAAAGCGGGTTTTCGATCTCCTCGGGGCGCACCAGCTTTTCATACTGATGCGTGCCCTTGGGCAGCCAGCGCAGCACATATTCCGCACCGACGATCGCAAGCGCCATGGCCTTCATGGTTCGGTTGATGGTGGCGATGAACATCAGGCCGCCGGGCCGCACCATTTTGGCGCAGGTGGAAAGAAAGAACTCGACATCGGCCACATGTTCGACCACTTCCATGTTGAGGATGACATCGAAGGTTTCGCCGGCTTCCGCAAGCGTCTCGGCGCTCACTGCGCGATAATCCACCGCAACGCCGCTTTCCCGCGCATGGGTGGAGGCAATGCCGATGTTGCGTTCGGAAGGATCGGCACCGACGACTTCCGCGCCCATGCGGGCTACAGGCTCGGACAGAAGGCCGCCACCGCAGCCGATATCGAGCACTCGCAGGCCAGTAAGGGGACGGGCCGCCCGCGGGTCGCGGCCAAATTCGGCAGAGATCGTATCGCGCAGGTAGGCAAGCCGGACGGGATTGAACTTGTGCAGCGGCTTGAATTTGCCGGTGGGGTCCCACCACTCCGCAGCCATGGCGGAAAAGCGGTCGACTTCGCTCTGGTCGATGGTGCTGCGGGCGGTTTCAGCCATGGGAGCCTCCTTCAATGCCTGGCGGTTGAAGTTGTCCGGCGGGCTTCAGATGTCAAGGGCGGATCGCGAGGCAGGATGTCGCGCGGGCCGCCCAAAACCCAATTCAGTGTTGTGCCGCCGGGGCCGGGCGGTTGATCTTCTTCGAGGCTTCGAGAACCAGATCGGACAGGCCGCTATTGCCGGCTTCGATCTTCTCGAACAGTTGCCGGCGCATGCGCGGTTCCCAGAACTTGTTGATATGGGTGGCTACGCCATCGGCTGCCTCTGCAGCGGGCTGCGACTTGAAGAAGGTGGCAATCTGGTTTGCCATGTAGACGAGCTTGTCATGCGACATCTGCGGATACTCCCGTATCGATACGGCTATGATGGGTATAGATTTCGAAATCCTCGCCGCGAACGACCGCGACGAGGGTGAGGCCTGCCTTTTCAGCCGTCTCGATGGCGAGCGCCGTCGGGGCGGAAATGGCGACCAGAATGGAAGCGCCGAGGATGGCCGTTTTCTGCACCATTTCGACGGAAAGCCGGCTGGTCACGACGACAAGCCCTTCAGCGCCGGCATGACCGCTGTTCAGTACCGCGCCGGCGAGCTTGTCGAGCGCGTTGTGGCGACCGACATCCTCGCGCAGGGCAACGAGGCCCTTTCCAGGGACATAGAAGCCTGCTCCGTGGACGGCATGTGTCAGCCGGTGGAGCGGCTGGTTGCCGTTCAATGATGCAATCGCTTCCACCAGAACATCCGCCGTGATGTGCAGCCGCACGGCGCTGACATCGGGAACAGGCCGCACCGCCTGCTCGATCGATTCGATGCCGCAGAGGCCGCATCCAACCGGACCGGCCATGTGACGGCGGCGGATGCGCAGCGCATCTGCCGGGTCGTCCTTCAGCGTCACCTGCACGTCTATGCCGGTTTCCTCGTCGAGTATCTCAATGGCTTCTGCGTCCGCACGGCTGGCGATGATGCCTTCCGTCAGACTGAAGCCAAGGGCAAAATCCTCAAGATCGGCAGGCGTGCCCATCATGACGGCATGGGTGGAGCCGCCAAAAGAGAAGGCAATCGGCACTTCCTCCGGAACCGCGCGCAGACCGCTTGCCACCGCACCGCCCTTGCGGGCGATGCGGGTGACCATGCGATGCGTGGCGCGGGCGGCGGACATTACTCCGCCGCTTCCAGCTTGCCGACGATACGGCGGGACTGGCGCGCCTGTTCGTCATATTCCCGCTGCCATTCCGACGGGCCGTTGGAAGGCGCAACCTGCACCGCGGTCACCTTGTATTCCGGGCAGTTGGTTGCCCAGTCGGAGAAGTCCGTGGTGATGACGTTTGCCTGGGTCGTCGGGTGGTGGAAGGTCGTATAGACCACACCCGGCGCCACGCGATCGGTGATCGTCGCGCGCAGCGAGGTTTCGCCGGAACGGGAGGCCAGACGGATCCAGTCGCCCTCACGGATGCCGCGCTGTTCGGCATCGTGCGGATGGATTTCCAGCACGTCTTCCGCATGCCAGGCGACATTCTCGGTACGACGGGTCTGGGCGCCCACATTGTACTGGCTGAGAATACGGCCGGTTGTCAGCAGCAGCGGGAAGCGCGGGCCGACCTTTTCGTCGGTTGCCACATATTCCGTGCGGATGAACTTGCCCTTCCCGCGAACGAAACCGTTCACATGCATGATCGGCGAACCCTGCGGGTTCTTCTCGTTGAAGGGCCACTGCACCGAGCCGTTCTTTTCGAGATAGTCGTAATTGACCCAGGCGAAGCTCGGCGTCGTGGCCGCGATTTCGTCCATGATCTCGCTCGGATGGGTGTAGTTCCAGGCAAGACCCATGGCCTGGGCGAGCTTCTGCGTCACTTCCCAATCCGCATAGCCGTTCTTCGGCGTCATCACCCGGCGAACCCGGTTGATGCGGCGTTCCGCATTGGTGAAGGTGCCGTCCTTCTCGAGGAATGTCGAGCCCGGCAGGAAGACGTGGGCATAGTTTGCCGTTTCGTTGAGGAAGAGATCCTGAACGACCACGCATTCCATGGCGGCAAGGCCGGCGGCCACATGCTTGGTATCCGGGTCGGACTGAAGAATGTCCTCGCCCTGGATGTAGATACCCTTGAAGGTGCCTTCGACGGCCGCATCCAGCATGTTCGGGATGCGAAGGCCCGGCTCCTTGTTGAGCTCGACGCCCCAGAGCTTTTCGAAGATCTCGCGCGTCGCATCGTCGGAGATATGACGATAGCCCGGCAGCTCGTGCGGGAAGGAGCCCATGTCACAGGAGCCCTGCACGTTGTTCTGGCCGCGCAGCGGGTTCACGCCCACGCCCTTGCGGCCGATATTGCCGGTCGCCATGGCGAGGTTGGCGATCGCCATGACGGTCGTCGAGCCCTGGCTGTGCTCGGTGACGCCGAGGCCGTAATAGATCGCGCCGTTGCCGCCGGTTGCATAGAGACGGGCCGCACCGCGGATGAGCTGCGGATCGACGCCCGTATAGGCTTCGACCGCTTCCGGGCTGCGCGACGGATCGGAGACGAAGGCCGCCCAGTCCTCGAACTCGGACCAGTCGCAGCGCTCGCGGATAAAGGCTTCGTTATAGATTCCCTCAGTGACGATCACATGGGCGAGCGCCGTCATCACGGCGACGTTGGTGCCCGGCTTCAGCGGCAGGTGGTAGGCTGCCTTGATATGGGGGCTGTCGACCAGATCGATGCGGCGCGGATCGATGACGATCAGCTTGGCACCCTGGCGCAGGCGCTTCTTCAGGCGCGAACCGAAGACCGGGTGACCCTGGGTAGGGTTCGCACCGATGACGATGACGACGTCGGAATCTTCGACCGAATCGAAGTTCTGCGTGCCGGCGGAGGTACCGAAGGCCTGGCCGAGACCGTAGCCGGTCGGCGAATGGCAGACGCGGGCGCAGGTGTCGACGTTGTTGTTGCCGAAGCCGGAGCGGATCAGCTTCTGCACGAGGAAAGTTTCCTCGTTGGTGCAGCGCGAGGAGGTGATGCCGCCGATGGATTCCCGGCCATACTGATACTGGATGCGGCGGAATTCCGAGGCGACGTGGGAAAATGCCTCTTCCCAGGTGACTTCACGCCATGGATCGGAGACCTTTTCGCGGATCATCGGGTTCAGGATGCGGTCGCGATGGGTGGCATAGCCATAGGCAAAGCGGCCCTTGACGCAGGAATGGCCACGGTTTGCCTGACCATCCTTCCACGGCACCATGCGCACCAGCTCTTCGCCGCGCATTTCCGCCTTGAAGGAGCAGCCGACGCCGCAATAGGCGCAGGTCGTCACCTTGGAATGTTCCGGCTGGCCAATGGCGATCACGGACTTTTCCGTCAGCGTCGCGGTCGGGCAGGCCTGTACGCAGGCGCCGCAGGACACGCATTCCGATTCCAGGAAGCTCTCATGCATGCCGGGCGAGACGCGGCTGCCGAAGCCACGGCCTTCGATGGTCAGCGCAAAGGTGCCCTGAACCTCTTCGCAGGCGCGCACGCAGCGCGAGCAGACGATGCACTTGGAGGGATCGTAGGTGAAATAGGGGTTCGACTCGTCCTTCGGCATCCACTTGGCGTTGATCGCGCCGTTGTTGCGGGCACGAACGTGGTTGTCGCCCTCATAGCCGTAGCGCACGTCACGGAGACCGACGGCGCCTGCCATGTCCTGGAGTTCGCAATCGCCATTGGCCGCGCAGGTCAGGCAGTCCAGCGGGTGGTCGGAGATGTAGAGCTCCATGACGCCCTTGCGGATGTCCTTGAGCTTGCCGGTCTGGGTGTGGACGACCATGCCGGGCGCAACCGGTGTGGTGCAGGAGGCCGGGGTGCCGGCACGGCCTTCGATTTCCACAAGACAGAGTCGGCATGAACCGAAGGCATCGACCATGTCGGTTGCGCAGAGCTTCGGAACCGAGATGCCGGCTTCCATCGAAGCGCGCATGACGGAAGTGCCTTCCGGAACGGAAATGGAAACGCCGTCGATGGTGAGCGTCACCATGGTTTCGGACTTGGAGGCCGGCGTGCCGTAATCGATTTCGTGAACGAGACCCATCGTTTCTTACTCCGCAGCGTCAGCAAAAGGGGTGGGGGCAAAATCTTCGGGGAAGTGCGTCATCGCGCTCATGACCGGGTAGGGCGTAAAGCCGCCCAGCGCGCAGAGCGAGCCGAACTTCATGGTATTGCAGAGGTCCTGAAGCAGGGCCTTGTTCTTTTCGGGTTCGATGCCCCGGGCGATCTTGTCGGCGGTTTCCACGCCGCGCGTGGAGCCGATGCGGCAGGGCGTGCACTTGCCACAGCTTTCGACCGCGCAGAATTCCATGGCAAAGCGAGCCTGCTTCAGCATGTCGGCGGTATCATCGAAGACGACGATGCCGGCATGGCCGATAAGACCGTCCTTTGCCGCAAAGGCTTCGTAGTCAAAGGGCGTATCGAAGAGCGCGCGCGGGAAATAGGCGCCGAGCGGACCGCCCACCTGCACGGCTTTCACCGGGCGGCCGGAGGCCGTGCCGCCGCCGATCT
This sequence comes from uncultured Rhizobium sp., assembly GCA_945952415.1. Lineage (GTDB taxonomy): Bacteria > Pseudomonadota > Alphaproteobacteria > Rhizobiales > Rhizobiaceae > Gellertiella. The sequence goes on from CAMFIF010000026.1 coordinate 38,755, forward strand.
GGTCGACGATTTCGCCGAGCGTCAATCCGAAGGCAACTTCATAGAGGCCACCATGCTTGACGTTGCCGGCGATCTGCAGCGGGATCGTGCCGCGCGACCGGCCCATGCCGAAATCGCGGTAATAGGCAGCGCCCCTGGCCATGATGACCGGCACGGAGGCGAGCGAGATCACGTTGTTGATCACGGTCGGCTTGCCGAACAGGCCCTTGTGCGCCGGAAGCGGCGGCTTGGCGCGCACGATGCCGCGCTTGCCTTCGAGCGAATTCAGGAGAGCGGTTTCCTCCCCGCAGACATAGGCACCCGCGCCGACGCGGACTTCCATGTCGAAGCTGTTGGCAGAGCCAAGGACCGATACGCCCAGAACACCGGCGGCGCGCGCCACCTGGATTGCAGCGTTCATAGCCTCGATCGCATGCGGATATTCCGAGCGAATGTAGATGAAGCCCTTGGTGGCACCCGTTGCGATGCCGGCAATCGCCATGCCTTCGATCACCACGAAGGGATCGCCTTCCATGATCATGCGGTCGGCAAAGGTGCCGCTGTCGCCTTCGTCGGCATTGCAGACGATATATTTGCGATCATCGACCGCCTGAAGAACCGTGTTCCACTTGATGCCTGTGGGGAAGCCGGCGCCGCCGCGGCCGCGCAGGCCCGAATCGGTGACTTCCTTGACGATCTCGGCCGGCGTCAGGGCGACGGCGCGCTTCAGACCTTCAAGACCGCCATGGGCCTTGTAATCTTCCAGCGACAGCGGATCGGTAATGCCGCAACGGGCAAAGGTGAGGCGGGTCTGGTTCTTCAGGAAGGGGATTTCTTCCGTCTTCCCGAGACAGAGGCCATGGGCGGAACCCTTCTCGAAGCCGGCGGCGAAAAGGCTGTCCACGTCGGAAAGCTTGACCGGGCCATAGGCAATCCGGCCTTCCGCGGTTTCCACTTCGACCATTGGCTCCAGCCAGTGCATGCCGCGCGAGCCGTTGCGCACGACCCGGAGGTCGAGGCCGCGGGCCTTGCCCAGTTCGGCAACGCGCGCCGCCACCTTGTTGGCGCCGAGCGCGACGGCTGCGGCATCGCGGGGAACGAAGATACGAATGGTCATTTGCGCGCCTCCTGAACCAGCTCGTCGATTGCCGCGCCATCGAGGCGGCCGTGAATTTCGCCGTCCAGCATCGCCGCCGGCGCGCAGGAACAGAGTCCGAGACAGTAGACCGGCTCCAGCGTGACCGAGCCGTCGAGCGTCGTCTGGTGGAAATCGATGCCAAGAAGCTTCTTCACCCGTTCGGCGAGGGCATCGCCGCCCATCGACTGACAGGCTTCTGCGCGACAGATCTTCAGCACGTGGCGGCCGGCGGGATGGTTGCGATAGTCGTGATAGAAGGTCATCACGCCATGAACTTCCGCCCGCGACAGGTTCAGCGCCTCGGCGATGACGGGCAGGCTTTCCTGCGGCACGAAGCCGAATTCGTCCTGAACTTCGTGAAGGATAGGCAGAAGCGGCCCTTCAAGGCCGATCAGGCGATCCACGATCGCCTGGGTGCGCTGGGTCAGATCGCCCGCTGCAACATTCAAGGTCATCAACGCGTCTCCCGAAGGCTCTCGGCGCCGTACCCGCGGATTTCTCTAGCGAAGACAGACGACCGTGCCGGATCTGAAAGGATTGGAACGGGGCAACGTGGCCGGAACTCTGTCGGACGCCGCTCGCATGACCACCAGTGTCTCAGGCGCTGGCACCACGGTCAATAATGCAGTTCCGTCAATCGATAGAAAATTTCTATTGAACGCCATTTTTCTCGCTGAGCGCCCTCGCTTCATGCAAAAGCGCCGAGACGAGTGGCGTATAGGGTTCGCGATGTGTCGCAATCAGACCAACCACGTGGTTGGTGTCCGGCTCCGTGATCGGAATGGCGCGGATTTCGCCCGGAAAACCAAAGGATTCCGCCGCATGCAGCGGCATGATCGAGGACCAGCGACCAGTTCGCAAATGGGAGAAGAGCACGATCATGGAGTTCGATTCGAGTGTCGGCTTCACCGTTACGCCGGCTTCGGCGAAATGCTGGTTGATGATGCGCCGGTTCTGCATGTCGGGCGTCAATAGACAAAGCCTAAGATCTGAAACATCCTTCCAGCTTACGCTTTCCATGCCCGCAAAGCGCCCGTCCCGGGCGGTGATCAGGTGATAGCGTTCGGCATAGAGGGGCACGCTGGTTACCCGCCCCAGCGGCTCGTTTTCCAGATAGGTGATGCCGGCGTCGATCTCGAGGTTTTCGAGCTGGCTCAGCACCTGCAGCGAGGTGCAGGAGGACACGGAGATGGTCACGTCGGGGTGCTTTTCCTGAAAGGGCGCGGTGATCTGTTGCACCATCGAGAGGGCGGTCGGAATGGCGGCCAGCCGGATATGGCCGGTCAGGCCTTTCTTGGCCGCCTGCATTTCCTGGCGCATGGTGCGCGCGTCGCCGACGATGCGGCGCGCCCATTCGAGCACCCGCTGCCCTTCCGGCGTCAAGCCCTGAAACCGGGAGCCGCGCACCACGAGGCTCACACCGAGCTGATCTTCCAGCTGCCGGATCGCCGCCGAAAGCGTCGGCTGGGAAATCCCGAGTTCTTCAGCGGCCCGGGCGAAATGGCGTTCGCGCGCCAATGCGATGAAATATTCCAGCTTGTCGATCATGCTTTCCCCTGCCGGCTTCGACACCCATTGTGGCGTCTCTGCCGCCCCGCTGCAATCTTGGCCTTCACCATGGGGTCTGCGCCATGCCCGTTTGCTATTTTGCTTTCGTTTTATTCGCTTTTTTCTATGATGTGAAAACCGTAGCCAGAAAACGGAGCGCAACCCATGTTCCTTACCGACCGCCAGGCGGAAATTCTTGCCATTGCCAAGGCGGAGGGACGGGTGCAGGTCGAGGATCTCGCGCAGCGTTTTTCGGTGACGCCGCAGACCATTCGCAAGGATCTGAACGATCTTTGCGAAAGCCGGGCGCTCACCCGCATTCACGGCGGCGCGCTTTTTCCAAGCGGAACCGAAAATGTGAAATATGAAGCCCGCCGTTCCATCGCGGCTGCGGAGAAACAGGCGATCGGACGGGCGGCGGCGGCGCTCATTCCCAGCAATGCCTCGCTGTTCATTAATATCGGCACCACCACCGAGGCGGTCGGCGAGGCGCTGCGCAATCATCGTGACCTGATGGTCATTACCAACAACATCAATGTGGCGAACCGGCTCCGGCTCTTTCCCGGCATCGAGGTGGTGATTGCGGGCGGCGTGGTGCGCGGCTCCGATGGGGGCATCGTCGGCGAGGCTGCGGTCGATTTTATCAAGCAGTTCAAGGTGGATTTCGCTGTGATCGGCGCATCGGCGATCGATGAGGATGGCGCGATCCTCGATTTCGACTTTCGCGAGGTCAAGGTCGCCCAGGCGATCATCGCCAATGCCCGTCATGTGATTCTGGTCGCGGATTCCACCAAGTTCGAGCGCACAGCGCCCGTCCGCATCGGCCATCTCTCCCAGGTCCACAGCTTCATTACCGATGAATGCAGGCTCGACAAGCTCCGGCAGATCGCGGCCGAGAAGGGTGTTGAACTGATTGAAACCGGCGCCGGTTAATATGGTTCGCTTCGGTATCATTCGGACATTCTGAAATTCAAATGCAACGAAAGCTTGAGGTAAGCATGGCGCACTATTCAGGACTTCCCCGCGACTGTGAGGACATTGCCATGGCATATGATTGGAAGGGTGAAGAAACTGCGCGACGGCAGGAAGTGAAAATCGCTGTTTCGGTCGCAGTGGTAACGCTTGTTTTGTTTGCCTTGATTCCGCTTTTCATTTGAGTGTCGAATTGAGCCCCGCCCGGATCCTCTCCCCCGCTTCCGGAGAGGAAACCGGGCGGTTTCCAACAGTTTTACAGGGATGATCCGGGTTTATATGCTTGGTTTCGGCGGCAAAACTCGCTAGAGCTTGTGCCACAGGGAGATCTACCCGAAATTGAGTTTTTCTTTCTGTCCTGTCGAGAGTCAATTCCACCCGGATCATTATGCTCCACGCCTTTGAGATTGCCGGACGTACTGCCGTGATCACGGGCGCTGCACGGGGTATCGGCCGGGCGATTGCCGAAGCCTTTGTCAGGGCCGGCGCCAGCGTTCATCTTCTCGACAGGGATGTGCAGCAGGGCGAAGAAGTCCTGCGCTATCTGGATTCGCTTCGCCCGGGCCAGGCCGAATTTACGGCGCTCGATGTATCCGATGAGGCAGCGGTCCGGCGGGTGGCAGACGGGATCTGCCGCGAGCGCATTCCAGACATTCTGGTCAACAATGCCGGTATCGTCAGCAATACCCCCTTTGCCGATCTCACCCATGCCCAGTGGCAGGAGGTGGTCAACATCAATCTCGGCGGTACGTTCCTCTGCATGCAGGCCTTCGGCTGCGAGATGGTGAAGGCGAAGCGGGGCGCGATCGTCAATATTTCCTCGATTTGCGGCGATGTGGCGGCCGTTCCCCAGTCGCAGACCGCCTATGATGCCAGCAAGGCCGGGGTGAACCAGCTCACCCGTTCGCTGGCGGCCGAATGGGCCCGTCACGGCGTGCGGGTGAATGCAGTCGCGCCCGGCTATGTGGCGACGGACATGACCCTTGCCGGCCGTAAGAACCAGATGTGCTACAAGACCTGGATCCGCATGACACCCATGGCGCGCTTCGCGGAGCCGGAGGAGATTGCCAATTCGGTGGTCTTCCTTGCCTCCGATGCGGCGAGCTTCATCACAGGCACGGTGCTCATGGCGGATGGCGGTTACACCGCCATTTGAAGCGGGTCACGCCTATCCCGCCCCGGTCGCTTGTTGCCGCGCGGGAAAGCCGATAGAGGAAGCGGAAGGCTTACAGGATACTCACCATGAATGCTTCCGGTTCGCGCCGTCGCCTTACCATTCTGGGGTCGACGGGTTCCATCGGTCAGAACACGCTCGATGTCGTCTCCCAGCTCGGGGGACGAGAGGCTTTTGAAATCGAGGCCCTCACCGGCAATGGCAATGTCGAGCTTCTCGCCGACCAGGCGCGCCGCTTTGGCGCCCGCATGGCCGTGACCGCCAGCGAGCGGCATTATCAGGCTCTCAAGGCGGCGCTCTCCGGATCCGGTATCGCCGTCGGGGCTGGTCCGGAGGCGCTGATCGAGGCGGCTTCGCGTCCCTCCGACATGGTCATGGCGGCGATCGTGGGTACCGCTGGTCTTGCCCCTACGCTTGCGGCGGCCCGGCGCGGGGCGGATATTGCGCTTGCCAACAAGGAATGCCTGGTGACTGCCGGGACGCTCTTCGTCGAGGCGGTCAATCAGGGCGGCGGCCGGCTTCTGCCTGTTGATAGCGAGCATAATGCGATTTTCCAGGTGCTCGAAGAGCATCAGCGCCATGCGCTGGAGCGGATCATCCTCACCGCCTCCGGCGGGCCGTTCCGTACATGGAGCCGGGAGCAGATGGCGGACGTGACGGCGGAGACGGCGGCCCGGCATCCGAACTGGTCCATGGGCCTAAAAATTTCCGTCGGCAGCGCCACGATGTTCAACAAGGCGCTCGAGATGATCGAGGCGAAGCATCTCTTCGATGTTCGTCCAGACCAGATTGAGGTGATCGTGCATCCGCAATCGGTCATTCATAGCATGGTGGGCTATTCGGATGGCTCGGTGCTCGCCCAGCTCGGCTGTCCCGACATGCGCACTGCCATCGGCTATGCGCTTTCCCACCCGCGGCGGGCCGCGCTCAGCGTCGAACGGCTGGACTTCACGCGGCTCTCGCGCCTCGATTTCGAGGCGCCCGATGCGGTCCGTTTTCCGGCCCTTCGCCTGGCGCGGCTTGCGCTGGAACGCGGCGGCATGCAGAGCGCGGTGATGAATGCCGCGGAGGAGACGGCCTTCGAGGCTTTCGTAAAGGGCGAGATCGGCTTTCTCGACATGGCGGAGGTGGCCGAAGCGATCATGGAAGAACTGGCTAGCGCTGGCGAGCCCGAGGGCATCGACCATATTTTCGCAACCGATGCGGAGGCGCGCGCAAGGGCCAGTCGCTATATGGCAGGGATGCGGACTTCGGGCTGAACGAAAAAAGCCGCCTCGAAGGGCGGCTTTTTTGATGGAAACTCCATGCTGTCAGGCAACGGCCCGTGCCAGCGCGCAACGGGACCAGAGGCTGTGGAGCGCCGAAACCAGGTGATCCATGTCGCCATCGCTGTGCAGTGGGGTGGGCGTGAAGCGCAGGCGTTCCGTCTTGCGCGGCACGGTCGGATAGTTGATCGGCTGCACATAGACGCCGTAGCTGTCGAGCAGGATATCGGAGATCCATTTGCACTTGGCCGCATCGCCCACCATGACGGGCACGATATGGCTCGGATTGTTCACATGCGGAATGCCCTTCTGGTCGAGCATCTGGCGGAAGCGACGGACGCGCTCCTGGTGCCGGGCACGTTCGAACTGCGAATTCTTCAGATGGCGGATCGAGGCCACCGCACCGGCGGCCAAGGCCGGCGGCAGCGCCGTCGTGAAGATGAAGCCCGAGGCGAAGGAACGGATGAAATCGCAGACCGCTGCGGAGCCGGCAATGTAGCCGCCCATGACGCCGAAGGCCTTGCCGAGCGTGCCCTCGATGATCGTCAGGCGATCCATCAGGCCTTCGCGTTCGGCAATACCGCCGCCTCGGGGACCATACATACCGACGGCATGCACTTCGTCCAGATAGGTCATGGCGCCATATTTGTCCGCGAGGTCGCAGATTTCCCTGATCGGCGCGATGTCGCCATCCATGGAATAGACGGATTCGAAGGCAATCAGCTTCGGCGCCTTGGGATCGGCCGCCGCCAGCTTGGCCTCCAGATCGGCCACGTCATTGTGCTTCCAGATCACGCGTTCGCAACGGCCGTGGCGAATGCCCTCGATCATGGAAGCGTGGTTCAGCGAATCGGAAAAGATGATCAGGCCGGGGATCTTCTGGCCGAGCGTGCCGAGGGTCGCCCAGTTCGAAACATAGCCCGAGGTGAAGATAAGCGCGGATTCCTTGCCATGAAGGTCGGCAAGCTCCCCTTCGAGAAGCACGTGGTAGTGGTTGGTGCCAGAAATATTCCGGGTGCCTCCCGCACCCGCGCCACAGTGATCGATGGCGTTCTTCATCGCCTCGATGACGGCTGGATGCTGGCCCATGCCCAGATAGTCGTTCGAACACCATACGGTCACTTCCGAGGCGCCGTCGGCCGTGTGGCGCGTTGCCCGCGGGAAGGATCCCCGGTGCCGCTCCAGATCGGCGAATACCCGATAACGACCTTCGGTGTGAAGGCCATCCAGCTCGCCCTTGAAAAATGCCTCGAAATCCATGAAGTGCTCCAGACTCCTGACCGGGATAGGCTCCCGGCATTAAAATCCTTTTGATTTCTGCCGCTTTCCGCGTCAACCCCCATCACCGGGATTTGAAGCGGGTGCGGCAAAAGAACCGGAGTGGTTCCGATTCCGTGGTTTGGAACCTACACGCCCGAAGCCTTCGCAAACTTGATTCATATCAAGCAACCGGACGCTTTATGCACCCGGTTGCACTGTGACCTTCGGTAAAGCGTCGGGAGTGCCTTCAAGCGGCCCGAAATAGCCGGCTTGCGCCGTGCGAGGCCGGTGATTCCAAGCCGCTGATCGAGAACTCGTGCAACAGGCCGGAGATGCGACTGACCTCCTGCACCAGAGAATGGCTGGCCGCGGTCGATTCTTCCACCATGGCGGCATTCTGCTGGGTGGCTTGGTCCATCTGGTGGACCGCCTGGCTGATTTCCTGAAGGGCCGTTGCCTGCTCACGGGCACCGTCGACTATATGGCCGATATGGCGGTTGATCTCGCTCACCTGCTCAACGATGGTCGACAGCGTTCGACCCGTTTCGGCAACCAGCGAGACGCCGGATTTTACCTGTGCGCCTGAATTGGTGATGAGTTCCTTGATTTCCTTGGCGGCCTTGGCGGAGCGCTGGGCGAGCTCGCGTACTTCCTGGGCAACCACGGCAAAGCCCTTGCCGGCCTCGCCCGCGCGGGCCGCTTCGACGCCGGCATTCAAGGCCAAAAGATTGGTCTGGAAGGCGATGTCATCGATGACACCGATGATGTTCGAGATTTCGCGGCTGGAACCTTCGATCGCGCCCATGGCGGCAACCGCCTTTTCCATGACCTGGCCGGACTGTTCGGCGCCGCTCTTGGCGCGTGCAACAAGAGCGCCAGCTTCTTCCGCCCGGCGGCTCGAATCCTTCACAGTCGTGGTGATCTCTTCGAGGGCCGCTGCGGTCTCCTCGATCGAGGCGGCCTGCTTTTCGGTGCGGCGGGAGAGGTCGTTTGCACCCTCCAGCAGTTCGTTGGCGCTGCCGCTGATGCCCTGGCAAGCGCCGCCGATGCCGGCGATGGTCTGACACAATTCCTGCAACGCCGTATTGAAATCCTGGCGCAGTGGCTCATAGGCCTCAGGCAGCGGCTCGTTGATCTGGTAGCCGATTTCCTTGGCGGCAATGGCCTTCATCGCCTTGCCGAAGACGTCGCGCACCATGGCGCGCTCGCGCTCGATAATCTCTGCCTGAGCCTTCTGCTTTGCGGCCTCCGCCTCGTCGATATAGACGGAAATGGCAAGATCCATGTCCAGCATCACGGCCTTGACCAGCGAGCCAAGCATGCTGCCGAGTTCTTCCGGCTTGGTGCCGCGGCTGCCGAAGAGCCCTGCCTTGGGCGCATGTTCCATGACGGCTTGCTGAATCAGATGGTCGAGAATGATGGCATAGCCGCCCATATACCAGCGCGGCTCCAGCCCGATTCGGGCATGCACCGACCCGATGGTCTGAACCTTGCCCATGTAATCATTGTTGAAATCGCCATTGGCGATGTTCTCCCAATGGCTGGACTGGGCGGACTTGGCGCGCGTTATGTGCTCGTCCGTGGCAAAGAAACGTTTAACTTCGGGCGTTTTACGAAGCTGCTCGTAGAATTTATCCAATCCCTTGGGGAGTTCACGCTGGACCACGGGCTTCAGTGCCCGGATCTGGGCACGGCCTGCAGCATCGAGCTGCATGAAGTCTAGGCGTTTATCGACAGTGGAATTGGCGCCGGAATCACTCACCACGGACATTACTGACGATCCTCTCAACCGGTCATTCTGTTTAAGCGCGAAGTTCGAAAACCTGCCTCATGCAGAAGAGGGTTGTGCGTCATGCATCCCTAGATAGAGTGCGAAATTTAACTCTCCTGCCTTAACGAATGAATAACAAAGTAGGGAAAATTGGTCATATTGATTGATTTATTACAAATATAATTTGAACCGGGCCCCAAGAGGCCCGGTCCGTTCATCGCAGAGACATCAGGCTGCCGAAGCCACGGCCCGCTTGGCCATGACCCGCACGAGGTTGGCGCGGTATTCGGCGCTTGCATGGAGATCCGACATCAGATCCGCCGATTCGACGGCCACATCCGCCACCGATTCGGGAGACCAGCTGCCGCTGAGGGCCGTTTCCAGACCCTCGTGGCGGAAGACGCCATCGGCCCCGGCACCGGTTACCGCGACCCGGACGGCGCCGCCGCGGCGGGCGACGAAGACGCCCGTCATGGCATAGCGCGAGGCCGGGTTCGGGAATTTGGCATAGCCGGCCTTTTCTGGTGCTTCGAAACGGATGGCGGTGATCATCTCGCCCTCTTCGAGCGCTGTCGTGAACAGGCCCTGGAAGAAGTTCGATGCCGCAATCTCGCGCCGATCGGTGACGATGGTGGCATCGAGCGCCAGCACGGCGGAGGGATAGTCGGCTGCCGGATCATTGTTCGCCACCGAACCGCCGATGGTGCCGAGATGGCGCACATGGGGATCGCCGATCCCGCCTGCCAGTTTTGCAAGCGCCGGGCAGAGCGCCTTGATGTCCGGCGAAGCCGCCACCTCCGCATGGGTGGTGCCTGCCCCGATCGTGACGGACCGGCCCTGGACCGAGATCCCCCTGAGGGCCGGGATATGCCGGAGGTCGACAAGATCGCTCGGCGAGGCAAGACGCTGCTTCATCGTGGCAATCAGCGTCTGCCCTCCGGAAACGAACTTCGCATCGCCCTGGCTTCCGGCGAGCGTGACGGCCTCTTCAACAGAGGAGGCGCGATGATAGTTGGTCGCATACATGGCTTTCCTCCTTGCTCAACGGGCCGCATGCAGCGCCGCCCAGACCTTTTCAGGCGTGGCTGGCATGGACAGGTTGTTGTTGCCGATCGCATCGGTGATCGCATTGATGACGGCTGGCGGCGAACCGATGGCGCCCGCCTCACCGCAACCCTTCAGCCCGAGCGGGTTGCTCGGCGAGGGAGTGCACTGATGCGAGACCTGGAAAGACGGCAGGTCATCGGCGCGCGGCATGGCGTAATCCATGTAGGATGCCGTCAGCAGCTGGCCGTTGGAGAGGTCGTAATGCACGCCTTCCAGCAAGGCCTGGCCCACGCCCTGGGCAATACCGCCATGCACCTGGCCTTCGACGATCATCGGATTGATGATGTTGCCGAAATCGTCGGCGGCGACAAATTGCACGATACGGGTCTTGCCGGTTTCCGGGTCCACTTCCACTTCGCAGATGTAGCATCCTGCCGGGAAGGTGAAGTTGGAGGGATCGTAGAAGGCGCCTTCCTTCAGGCCGGGCTCCA
>CAMFIF010000027.1 GCA_945952415.1 uncultured Rhizobium sp.
TCATCGCGCATGAATATTTCCACAACTGGACCGGCAACCGCATCACCTGCCGCGACTGGTTCCAGCTCTGCCTCAAGGAAGGCCTGACGGTTTATCGCGACCACGAGTTTTCCGCAGACCAGCGCTCCCGCGCCGTCAAGCGCATTGCCGAAGTCCGCCACCTCAAGGCGGAGCAGTTCGCCGAGGATGCCGGCCCGCTCGCCCATCCGGTGCGCCCGACCGCCTATCGCGAGATCAACAACTTCTACACGGCGACCGTCTACGAAAAGGGATCGGAAGTCACCCGCATGATCGCGACCATCCTCGGCCGCGACGGCTTCAAGAAGGGGATGGACCTCTATTTCGAGCGCCATGACGGGGATGCGGCGACCGTCGAGGATTTCGTCAAGTGCTTCGAGGATGCGAACGGCGTCGATCTCGGGCAGTTCTCGCTCTGGTACCATCAGGCGGGCACGCCCGTCGTCACCGTGGCAGAGGCCTATGACGCGGCGACCCGCACCTATACGCTCACGCTCGACCAGTCGGTTCCGGCGACCCCCGGCCAGCCGGTGAAGAAGCCGATGCACATTCCGCTTTCGCTCGGCCTTCTCGGCCCGGATGGCGGGGCACTTGCGCCGGCTTCCGCCTCGGGCGCGGATTTTGCCGATGGCGTGCTGCATCTGAAGGAGCAGCGCCATGTGGTGACCTTCAGCGGCCTGGCCGAGCGGCCCGTGCTTTCGCTCAACCGCGGCTTTTCGGCGCCCGTCAACATCACCTTTGCACAGTCGGAAGGGGATCGGGCGCTTCTTGCCCGGCACGACAGCGATCTCTTCACCCGCTGGCAGGCGATCACTGATCTGGCGCTCAAGGACATGCTGGATGCGGTGCGGCAGGAAGGCCTGGCCGAGGCATCGCCCGCCCTCATCGAGGCGGTCATCGCCACGGCGCGCGACGGTGCACTGGAGCCGGCCTTCCGCGCCCAGGCGCTTGCCCTGCCCTCGGAAGGCGACATTGCCCGCGCGCTCGGCGAAAACAGCAATCCCGCCCGCAATCATGCGGCGCGCCAGGCGGTGCTTTCAAGCCTCGCCCGCGCCGGCCGGGCGGAATTCGAGGCAATCCATGCGGCGATGAGCACGCACCAGCCCTATCACCCGGATGCGGCCAGCGCCGGCCGCCGGGCGCTTGGCAATGCCGCGCTCACCTATCTGGCGCTCGCCGAAAACGATCCGGGCCGGGCTGCAAAAGCCTTTGCCGGTGCCGACAACATGACAGTGCAGTTCCACGCACTCACCGTGCTTGCCCATCACTTCCCCGACAGCGCAGAGACGGCCGACGCCCTTTCCGCCTTCGAAAACCGGTTCGGCGACAATGCGCTGGTCATGGACAAGTGGTTTACGGTGCAGGCCACGGTTCCCGGCGCCGGCACGCTGGCGCGCGTCGAAGCGCTGATGGCCCATCCGCTTTACAATGCGAAGAACCCCAATCGCGTCCGCGCGCTCGTCGGCGCCTTCGCCTTCCAGAACGCCACCGGCTTCCACCGTGAAGACGGCGCGGGCTACCGCTTCTTCGGCGGGCAGATTCTGGAACACGACCCGAAAAACCCGCAACTCGCCGCCCGCATCCTCACCGCGCTGCGCTCCTGGCGGATGCTGGAACCCCTGCGCGGCGCCGAAGCCGAAAAAGCCCTCCGCACCATCCAGTCAGCCCCTGCGCTTTCGCGGGACGTCAAGGATATCGTGGACCGAATGCTGGGGTGAAGGCGGGGAACCGCCCCCCCCTCTGTCGGCTACCGCCGACATCTCGCCCTCATCGGGAGCAGCTTCGCTGCCCGTGAGGGGGAGATCAGGGTCGAGTATGCCGTACCACACCCCCCTCTGTCGGCTATCGCCGACATCTCCCCCTCAAGGGGGGAGATCGAAGCTGGCGTTTACACTCCGTCAAACAATAAAGGTCTCGTCCGCAGAAACGGTGGCGTGGGACTTCCAAGATTAACGGCATCTCGATCTCCTCCCTTGCAGGGGAGATGTCGGCGGTAGCCGACAGAGGGGGGTGCGGCGCGGCAAATGCGGCGGAGCGTCGTGAAAGCCCTCAGCCCCCGCAATCCGGAATTTTCAGCGTGATGACGGTACCGCAGCTTTCGCGGGAGCGGATCTGCATGATGCCGCCGTGGAGCATGGTGAGGGAGCGGGAGATGGCGAGGCCGAGGCCGGAGCCGCCGCGGCTCTTGGCATACTGGTTCTGCACCTGCTCGAAGGGCTGGCCGATCTTGGCGAGCGCGGTTTTCGGTATGCCGATGCCGGTATCGGCGATGGTGAAGACGGCGCGGTTGCCGATGCGGCGGACGCGCACGGAAATGCGGCCGCCCTCATTGGTGAACTTCACCGCATTGGAGAGAATGTTGAGCAGGATCTGCTTCATGGCCCGCCGGTCGGCATCGAGCGTCAGGCCGCGCTCGACGCGCTGGTCGATATAGATGCCCTTGTGGGCGGCGGGAATCGCGGTGAAGCGCAGGCTTTCCTCGACCAGCGGCTGGAGATCGATCTTCTCGCGGCTGAGCTTCATGTGCCCGGCCTCGATCTTCGACATGTCCAGAATGTCGTTGATGACGTTGAGGAGATGCTTGCCGCTTTCGTGAATATCGCGGGAATATTCGAGATATTTCGGCGAGCCTATGGCGCCGAACATCTGGTTCTGCAGGATATCGGAAAAGCCGAGGATGGCATTGAGCGGCGTGCGCAGCTCGTGGGACATGTTGGCGAGGAATTCCGATTTCGCCCGGTTGGCGGCCTCGGCGCGTTCCTTTTCCGCCTGGTAATTGGCATTGGCGGTGGACAGCTCGGCCTTCTGGCGCTCCAGCGTCTGGCGGGAGGCGGAGAGATCGTTGATCGTCGCCATCAGGCGCCGTTCGCTTTCGCGCAGGCGCTCCTGGTTGCGCTTGAGCTGGGTGATGTCCGTGCCGACCGAGACGAGGCCGCCATCGCGGGTGCGGCGCTCGTTAATCTGCAGCCAGCGCTCGTCGGCAAGCTGCACTTCGGTGGTCTGGGACAGGCCGCCGCGGGTTTCGTCGGCCAGACGGCGCTCGATGACCGGACGGGCGGCAGCGGCATTCACCACCGCGCGCTCCGTGCCGGGCACCAGCACCGTGTCGGGAAGGCCGTATGCCTGCTGGAAGTGGGCATTGCACATGACGAGACGGTCATACTTGTCCCAGAGCACGAAGGCTTCCGAGGTGCATTCGATGGCGTCCGCCAGGCGCTGGTCGGCTTCCGCATAGCGCTGCGCGAGCCGGTGCTGCTCGGTCACGTCCATGGCAATGCCGATCATGTGGACGCGGCCGGAGGGGTTGCGGATCACCTGGGCGCGGGCGCGCATCCAGACATAATGCCCCTGGGCGTGGCGCATGCGAAACACGCGGTCCACCTGGCGGCTGTCGCCCTTGGCGACGGCGCGGGCGAGCTGGCTGAGATTGTCATCCTCAGGATGCATGAGGCGGGCGGCATCGGCAAAGGAAAGGAACTGGTCGGAGGGCGGCATGCCCAGCATCTCGTAAAGCGAGCGCGACCAGTAGAGCCGGCGGTTGGCGAAATCGAAATCCCAGAGCCCGCAACGGCCGCGCGACAGCGCAAGCTCCACCCGCAGATTGCTTTCGAGAAAGATGCTGTCGGCATCCCGCGCCCGGCGCACCTGATTGTAATAGGCGTAGAGGATGACCAGCAGGATCGAGGAAATGCCGGCAAAGAGCGTGACATTCAGCGCGATTTCCTCGCGCCAGAGATCGTTGATGGCGGCCTGCGAGCGGGCGGCGAGCAGGAAATCGCCCTTGTCGCCCACCAGAACCAGCGTCGCATAATGGGGAATGCCGCCAAGCGTGGTTTCGAAAATGCCGGCATGGCCATCGAAACGCTGGGCGGAGGCGACTTCCGGAATGAGATTGAAGATATTGCGGCCGACGAAGCCCTCGCCCGCCGCCGAAGCGCCGGTGACGCGCCCGGTCGCCGAGATCATCATGACGAAGGCACCCGGCGCCATGCGGTCCTGGGGAAGCACTTGCTGCAGGCGCTTTTCCACCGCCGCGTGGTCGGAGAGATCCACCGCACCGCCGGCAAAGGCGGTTGCGGCGAGCGCCGCCGACAGCGAAACGCTGTCGCGCGCGGCCTCCTGGATGCGCGACTGCTGGGAGAGAATGCCCGCCACACGCGCCACGGCCACGACGACGAGGAAGACGACGATCAGAACCGGGATCGCCCGCTTGAGCACCGGTTCCAGACGGGAAAGCTGCAGGGCAACCGGTTCCGAAAACAGCCTGACCCCGGTCTCGGGGCGCTGCGCCCCCTGGTCACGGTCCGGAAATTTGAAACGCAGCCGAGCATCGGCCGCGGTTGCCCGCCGCACGTCCATCATCGTCAAAACCCTGATTCCTCGTCATGATTCGCAATTGCCGCATCGCGAATCTGCCGTAATGAATCATCGGTGATTCGGCTTGTCCAGCGAAATCTGGTAAGAATTCGTTAAGCGTGGCGATGGGGTGGCTTCCCTTGCCATATTACCCTGATAGGGTAATATACAGGATGGAGAAACGGACGCCCACTATCCGCTCACCCTTGTCGTCACCCTGGTGCGGGAGAGGCAAGCGGCGGCCTTTACCAAAACCGCGCTCGATGGCGGGCGGCGGATGGGTCTTACGTTATCCGAAATGATCGAGGTCATTGGCGGGTTGACGCCAGGCTGCCTTTACAAATCCATGACGACCTATGCGGACAGTCGCATTTGGCAGGATGTCTATCATGCGGAAACACCGGTCGGCACGGCCTATGTGAAGGTCACGCTCCGGCCGGACGGGGCACCGGTGATTCAGTTCAAGGAGTTGGAATGATGACGCACCTATGCCTGGCTTGCGATGCGGGCCATGAAATGCTGCCCTTCCGGAACGAAAGCATGACGATTAACCATCGCGGACGGGACGCAACCGTGGACGGGCTTTCCGGCTTTCGCTGCCGCTCCTGCGGGGAAATCGAGTTCTCGACGGAAAGTGCTGCCCGCTATGCCGCCGCCGGCGACGCGCTGGTGATCGCCGCCCGCCGCGCAACCGGCGAGGAGCTGCGCCGGATCCGCAAGAAACTCCACCTGAAACAGGCCGAAGCTGCCCTCCTCACCGGCGGCGGACACAATGCCTTTTCCCGCTACGAAACCGGCGCTGTGGAGCCCTCCCCCGCCGTCATCAACCTCTTCCGCCTTCTCGAAAAACATCCCGAAGAGCTGGAAAGACTGCGGGCAGGGTAAGAAGTCAGTCAGGCGTCAGAAATAACCTTCTTCCTCGGCCTGCCGCCCTTGCGGCCGTTTTCGCGGGCGGTGGCGGATTTGGCGGCGCTCCGCGCCCGGCCGCCAGCAGCACCCAGCTGGATTGCCATGAAGGCGCGTGAGCCGAAAACGCCATCGAGAAGGCCAAGGACCGTCAAGTCGAGATCGAGATCGGGCCAATGAAGACCCGTTCCACCTCCCTGGAGCAGGACATGGGCGCGGGCCGTCTCGCTCGCATCGCGAAGCCCTTCCAGCCGGTCAGCCGGGACGCCGAAGAAGGAGCCGTCGCCGAAATCGATCATGATCGCCCGGCGTGCGGGCTCATAAGCCACCGCCGTCGCGGCGCGCCTTGCCACCTGCGCTCCTCTTGCGACGGCAACCTCCCAGTTTTCGTCAGATATCGGCATGGTAGCGTCTCCACTCGCTGCAAAGCGCCTGCACTGCGTCCTCCAGAAGCAGACAGATCCGGCGCGCCTAGATCCGCGTCAATCCTTGGCTTTCCCGGAGTTCCACCGGCCCCCTGTAACAATTGAGGGCAAATACGGCAGATCCATCCCCGCCCAATACATGAACATGGGCAGGTCGGTGGTCGTTGAGATAGATGACCACCCGATATCCGCCGATCCGCATCACAGTCGGCATTCTTGATCCTATCAAAAACCCAAGCGCTTGGGAAGATGCATCCCGGTTCACGCAAATGTTTTTCATAATTCAAGAAAGAACGCAACTACACCCTCACCACCGCCGAGAAGACCTTTCGCACCGCCTTGGAAAGCCGTTTCACTTCGCTTTCGAGCGTCTTGATGTCCGGGCAGTCGCCGGCGCGGCAGACGAGGTCGATGAGGCCGGCGGGGGCTTCCTTCGGGTCGAAGCCGCTATCGATGCAAAGCCGGGTGATCTGGGCGATCGCGCCGTAGAGGGCGAGCGCTTCGAGGCAGGTGGCGAGGTCGTTCGGGTCTAGCCCCTCGCCTGCCACGGCCTTCAGCGTCTCGCCCGTATCGAGGCCGCGGGGCGGGAGCGATACGCCGCGATAGGGTGCGGCGAGCGTCAGGTACTGGGCGATGAATTCGATGTCGATCAGCCCGCCGGGGATCAGCTTCAGGTCCCAGATCGCCTTGGGCGGCTTTTCGGTTTCGATGAGCTGGCGCATTTCGCGCACGTCGGTGGCGATCTTGCCGAGGTCGCCGGGGCGCGAGAGAACCTTGGCGATGATGCCGGTGGCTTCCGCCTTCAGGCTTTCGTCGCCGCAGACGAGGCGGGCGCGCGACAGCGCCATGTGTTCCCAGGTCCAGGCCTCCTCGCGCTGGTATTTCTCGAAGGACTGGATGCGGGTGGCGACTGGGCCCTTGTTGCCGGAGGGGCGAAGCCGCATGTCCACCTCGAAGAGGATGCCCTCCGCCGTCGGTGCCGACAGCGCCGCGATCAGCCGCTGGGTGATGCGGGTGAAGTAGCGGATCGGATCGAGCGGCTTCGGCCCGGAGGATTCCGCCGCCGTGTCGTCGTAGTCGTAGAGCAGGATGATGTCGATGTCGGAGCCGGCGGTCAGCTCGAAGCTGCCGAGCTTGCCCATGCCCATGACGGCGACGCGACCGCCGGGATAGGTGCCGTGCGCCTGTCGCACTTCGGCCAGCACCGCCTCCAGCGCGGCGGAAATGATGAGGTCGGCCAGATGGGTAAAGGCGCGCGCCGCCATCTCGGCGCTGATTGCGCCTGTCAGCAGGCGGATGCCGATCAGGAAGCGCTGTTCGGCGGCAAAGATGCGCAGCCTGTCCAGAATGTCCTCGTAATGGCGGGCGCCGGCGAGGAAGAGCGTCAGCCGGTTCTCGATATAGTCGCGGGTGGGCAGTTCCGAGAGCAGGGCGGGATCGAGCATGCCATCGAACACATGCGGCCGCTCGGCAATGATATCGGCCAGCCGCGGCGCGGCGGACATGATGGTGACGATCAGCGACAGGAGCGCCGGATTGGTCGAGAGCAGCGAGAAGAGCTGGATACCCGCCGGAAGGCCCGAGATGAAATTGTCGAAACGAAGCAGCGCCTCGTCGGCGCGCTTGTTCTCGCCGAAGACACGAAGCAGTTCCGGCGTCAGCTCGGTCAGGCGCTCGCGCGCCTCCACCGACTGCGTGGCGCGGTAGCGCCCGTAATGCCAGGTGCGGATGACGCGGGAAATGTCGGACGGGCGGGAAAAGCCTAGCCGCGCAAGGGTTTCCAGCGTATCGGGATCATCGTTCTGGCCGGTGAAGACGAGATTGCCGGTGCCGGTGGAAAGCCGGTTTTCCTGCTCGAAGAGACGGGCATAGCGCCGCTCCACCCGCTTCAGCACCTCGACCAGCGCTTCGGAGAATTCCGCCGTCGAGGCATAGCCGAGCATGTAGGCGATGCGCTTCAGCTCGCTTTCGGTTTCGGGCAGAAGATGGGTCTGCTCGTCGCGCACCATCTGCACCCGGTGCTCCACGTCGCGCAGATACCAGTAGCATTCGGTGAGCTCCCTCGCCGTCGCCTCGTCGATCCACTTCGCCTCGGCGAGGCGGTGCAGGGTTTCTTCCGTGGCGCGGGAACGCAGCGCCGGCATGCGCCCCCCGGCGATCAGCTGCTGGGTCTGGGCGAAGAATTCGATCTCGCGGATGCCGCCGCGCCCGAGCTTGATGTTGTGGCCCTTCACCGCAATCGTGCCATGGCCCTTGTGAGCATGGATCTGCCGCTTGATCGAGTGAATGTCGGCAATCGCCGCGTAATCCAGGTACTTGCGGAAGACGAAGGGCACGAGATCGCGCAGGAAGCGCTCGCCGGCCAGGATATCCCCGCCGATGGCTCGGGCCTTGATGAAGGCGGCGCGCTCCCAGTTCTGGCCGCGCCCCTCATAATAGATCATCGCGCTTTCGACCGGCACGGCAAGCGGCGTGGAGCCGGGATCGGGCCTCAGGCGCAGGTCGGTGCGGAAGACATAGCCATCCGCCGTGCGCTCCTGCATGATGCGGATCAGGCGGCGCATCATGCGGGCAAAGATTTCCGTCGCATCAAGGGGATCGCCGACGATGTTCGCGGAAATGTCGAAGAAGACGACGAGGTCGATGTCGGAGGAATAGTTGAGTTCGGCCGCGCCGAGCTTGCCCATGCCGAGCACGATCAGGCCGCTTGCCTCGCTGGGATTGTCGCGGTTCTTCAGCGTGATCTTGCCGCCATCGGCGGCGAGAAGCAGGTGATCGATGGCGGCAGCAACGGAGGCCTCCGCCAGCCGTGTCAGCCAGGCGGTGGTCTTTCGCCCGTCGAAGAGGCGGGCGAGATCGGCCAGCGCCACCAGAAAGGCGATGCTGCGCTTCGCCTTTCTCAGCCGCGCCATCACCTCCGCCTCGGAGGGCTCGCGGCCCTCCCCGTCCGGCCGCCAGCTGTTGCGCGCCTCGGCGACCAGCCGTTCGAGATGGGGTTCCAGCGGCTCCGTCAGCGCCAGCACCAGCAGCTTCGGATCGCGGTTCAGCACCTCGCGCAGGAAGGGCGAGAGCGTGAAGGCCGCCACCACGAAATCCTTCAGCACGCCCTCGTCCGCCATCAGCCCCGCCACCACGGGCTCGGATTTTGCGATGTCCTTCAGGTCGGACAGAACGGACTTCACCTCCGTCTGGCTCATCGGCCGCAGGGGATGGGACGTGATATCCTTCAGGCTCGCCATATCCAACCGTATTTCCTCCCCGGCTCCTTGCACCCGCCGCAGATGTAGCAGGCCCTTCGCTGCGGCGTCGAGGGGGGTGGGTGTCGGCATACTCTGAGCCCCTAACGGAACCCATCAACATTACGAAGAATTCATGCTCCGGACAGTTCTTCGTAAGGTGACACCCCCTATATCTCAACCCATCGAACAGATGCCCCGACGAAACGGGGTGACAGCAAGAGAAGGCAGATGAACATGATCACGCGCATCAAGGATCTTATTTCCGTGAAATCCGCTCTCCAGGCATCCGCCGCGGGCCTTATTGCCGCGGGTGTGATCGTTTCCGGCGTGCCGCAGGGCATTGCGGCTGCCATGGCGGCACCGGTGACCGTTCAGGCGCCGCAGGTGCCGAGCTTTGCCGATGTGGTGAGCGCCGTGACGCCTGCCGTCGTGTCCGTGCGGGTTCAGACGAATGTCGAGGAAACCGCCGATGACGGCAATGGCTTCAGCTTCAACTTCGGCGGCGAAGGCTTCGACCAGCTGCCGGACGACCATCCGCTGAAGCGCTTCTTCAAGGAATTCGGCGGTCCGGGCTTCGATGGCGATGGCCGCCGCAACCCGCACAAGATGCCGCATGGCAAGGGCCATCTGCGCCCGACCGCGCAGGGCTCCGGCTTCTTCATTTCCGCCGATGGCTATCTCGTCACCAACAATCACGTGGTTTCCGATGGCGAGGCCTTTACCGTGGTGCTGAATGACGGCACCGAACTGGATGCCAAGCTGGTGGGCAAGGACAGCCGGACCGATCTCGCCGTCCTGAAGGTGGACGAGCCGAAGCGCACCTTCACCTATGTGAAGTTCGCCGATGACAGCAAGGTGCGGGTCGGTGACTGGGTGGTGGCAGTGGGCAATCCTTTCGGCCTTGGCGGCACGGTGACGTCGGGCATCATTTCGGCCCGCGGCCGCGATATCGGCTCCGGCCCCTATGACGATTACCTGCAGGTGGATGCGGCGGTGAACAAGGGCAATTCCGGTGGCCCGACCTTCAACCTCTCCGGCGAAGTGGTCGGCATCAATACCGCCATCTTCTCGCCGTCCGGCGGCAATGTGGGCATTGCCTTCGCCATTCCCTCCACGGTCGCCGAAGGGGTGGTGAACGATCTCATCAAGAACGGCTCGGTCTCGCGCGGCTGGCTCGGCGTGCAGATCCAGCCCGTCACCAAGGACATTGCCGATTCGCTTGGCCTGTCGGAAGCCTCGGGTGCCCTCGTGGTCGCCCCGCAGGAAGGCTCGCCCGGCCAGAAGGCCGGTATGAAGAAGGGCGACGTCGTCACCGCCGTCAATGGCGAGCCGATCAAGGATGCCCGCGATCTCGCCAAGCGCATCGCTGCCTTCCGCCCCGGCACCAAGGCCGAAGTGACCATCTGGCGCGACGGCAAGAGCCAGGTGCTTTCGCTCGAACTCGGCTCGCTTCCCGCCGACCAGCAGCAGGCCAAGGCGGATGACCAGAACAGCGAGCAGGAGACCCAGCCCTCCACCGACAAGGCGCTCGCCGGCCTCGGCCTCTCCGTCTCGCCCGCCGATGGTGGCAATGGCGTGACCGTGACCCAGGTCGACCCGGATTCGGACGCCGCCGACAAGGGCCTGAAGCAGGGCGAAACCATCACCTCCGTCAACAATCAGGAGGTGAAGAGCGCCGAGGACATCGAAAAGGTCATCGACAAGGCCCGCAACCAGGGCCGCCCGAAGGCCCTCTTCCAGGTGGAAAGCCAGCAGGGCACCCGCTTCGTTGCGCTGGATATCGCCAACAAGGGGTAAAGGTGAGGATGGGGGTGCCGCGTGGTGCCCCCACTTATCAGTGCTCGGCATTCGTGGAAGCCTACCCCCCTCTGTCGGCTCCGCCGACAGAGGGGGGCGGTTCCGCATGCACCACCTCCCACCCCGCAATTCCCTAACCCACGGAGTTCTCTGATGACCAGCGAAGCGATGGATTGCGGAAGGGCCGCTGCGGACGGTAAGATTGCGGCCATGAAAATTCTTGTCATCGAAGACGATCTGGAAGCTGCGGCCTATCTGATGAAAGCCTTTCGCGAGGCGGGCATCGTGGCCGACCACGCGAGCGACGGCGAGGCCGGGCTCTTCATGGGGCTGGAAAACAGTTATGACGTGATGGTGATCGACCGGATGCTGCCGCGCCGGGACGGTCTGTCTGTCATCGGCGAGCTGCGCCGCAAGGGCGTCAACACGCCGGTGCTCATTCTTTCCGCGCTCGGACAGGTGGATGACCGGGTGACCGGCCTCAGGGCGGGCGGCGACGATTATCTGCCGAAACCCTATGCCTTCAGCGAGCTTCTGGCGCGCGTCGAGGTATTGGGCCGCCGCAAGGGCACGCCGGAGCAGGACATGGTCTATCGGGTCGCCGATCTCGAGCTCGACCGCCTCTCCCACACCGCCCGGCGCGCCGGCAAGGACCTGCTGCTGCAGCCGCGGGAATTCCGCCTGCTCGAATATCTGATGAAGAATGCCGGACAGGTGGTGACGCGCACCATGCTGCTCGAACATGTCTGGGACTATCATTTCGATCCGCAGACCAATGTCATCGACGTCCATATTTCCCGCCTGCGCGGCAAGATCGAGAAGCCCGGCAGCCCGGCCCTGCTGAAGACGATCCGCGGTGCGGGCTACATGATCAAGGACGGGGACTGAGGGTCATCGCCATGGCGCGCTTCCGCTTGCTCTTCCTCTCCACGGCGGTCCGGCTTTCCGCCCTCTTCATCCTCATCTTCGCGCTCGCGGCCGGGGCACTGGTGCTCTATGTCACCGCCATGTCGGAGCGGCTGCTGATTGCCGAGATCCGGGAATCGCTGAACCAGGAAGTGGCGGCGGTGCAGCGGGCCTATGAGCGCGGCGGCATCGGGCAGCTGGCGCGGGTGATGGATATCCGCGCGCGGCAGCCAGGTGCCAATCTCTATATCATCGCGGGCCCCGCGGGCGACATGCTGGCGGGCAATGTGGCCTCCGTTGCCCCCGGCCTCTTCGACAAGGAAGGCTGGACGGCCGAACCCTTCCCCTATCGCCGCTATCAGGAGGAAAATGCCAAGCATCCGCCGCGGGTGGCGATTGCACGGGTGGTGTTCCTCGACAATGGCATGCGCATTCTCGTGGGCCGCGACCTGGCCGAGCCCGGCGCCCTGCGCTTCCTCGTGCGGCGGGCCATCTTCGTGACGGTGGGCGCAATGGGCCTTGGAGCGCTGCTGCTCTGGCTCTTCATCGGGCGCAATGCGCTGAAGCGCATCGACCGGATTTCGGATGCCTCGAAGAAGATCATGGCCGGCGATCTCGCCCAGCGGCTGCCCGTCTCCGGTTCCGGCGACGAATTCGACCGGCTGTCGCTGTCGCTCAACGAGATGCTGGAGCGGATCGGCAAGCTTTCGGAAGGCTTGAGGCAGGTCTCGGACAATATTGCCCATGACCTCAAGACGCCCCTCACCCGGCTGAAGAACCGGGCGACCGAGGCTCTGGCAGCCGAAGAACCGGACGCCCGCCGCCAGAGTCTCGAAGGCATCCTCACCGAAGCCGACCAGATCATCCGCACCTTCGATGCGCTGCTGATGATCTCCCGGGTAGAGGCGGGCTCGCAGGCAGCAACCCTTTCCGATCTCGATCTCTCCGCCATTGCGGCCGATTGCGTGGAGCTCTACGAGCCGGTGGCGGAAGAGGCGGGCTTCAGGCTCGACGCCCGCATCGCGCCCGGCATCGGCATCAAGGGCAATCGCGAGCTGATCGGCCAGACGCTCGCCAACCTCATCGACAATGCGATCAAATATGCCGATGGCGATCAGGCGGACAAGACGATCCGGGTGAACCTTGCCCCGGGTTCCGGCGGCGGGGTGGAGCTCTCGGTCGCCGATCAGGGCCGCGGTATTCCCGCCGACCGCCGCGGCGACGTGCTGAAACGCTTCGTGCGCCTCGACGAAAGCCGCTCGAAACCCGGCACCGGGCTCGGCCTTGCCATGGCCGAAGCGGTCATGGCGCTGCATGGCGGCACGATTGCGCTTGCCGACACCGACCCCACCAATACCGACCATCCGGGCCTGACGGTGACGCTCAGGTTCTGAGAATCTGTTCGGCCCAATCGGCAGTGCCCCAAGATTTTGGGCAATCGCCCAGAAAAATGGGCAATGCCTCCTCACATCCCCTGAAGCCGGGCAGCCTTGAAAAGATAATGCATTTGCATTACCTTTCTGGCAGCAGGAGACACGCCCATGAGCCCGACCACGACGCTTGCCATCGATGCGACGATTACCGAACGGGGCCAAACCACCATTCCCGCGCCTATTCGGCGGCTTCTCGGGGTGAACAAGGGGGCGATCACCTTCCGCCTTCTTTCGGACGGGCGGATCGTCATCGAACCCAAGACGGAAGATGTTCACGACGATCCGGCCATCGGGGCCTTTCTCCAGTTTGTCGCAGAGGATGTTTCCAAGGGAAATGTCGTGCCACTCGAGGAAGCTTTGGTCGAGAAGGTCAGGGTTCTGACCGAGGGTGTCGCGGTCGATCTGGACGAACCGCTTCCCGATGCGTGACGGCAGGATCAACGGCTGGACGATCTTTCTTCATCCTCTCTTCGTCGAGGCGATCAAGGCGATGATTGCGGATGTCGAGAAGGACCGGCGCGCCCATCCGGAAACCTATCGTACGCGGAGGGCTGCCAAGCTGCTCGCCGCCACGCGCAAGATGGCCTTCGAGGATATTCCTGCGAACCCTTCCGATCCCCGGTTTCGTCTCGGCGACACGCTGGGCGAGGCCTATCGGCACTGGTTTCGCGGCAAGTATGTGCAGCAGTACCGGCTGTTTTTCCGCTATCATGAAACGGAACGGATCATCGTGCTTGTCTGGGTCAATGACGAGGACAGCAAGCGCGCCTATGAAAGCAAAAACGATGCCTATCGCGTCTTCGGGCGCATGTTGGCGCGCGGCAACCCGCCAGATGACTGGGCGGCGCTTCTGCGTGAGGCGAAGGCGGTCGGCGTGGATGCCGCATCCTTCGCAGGGCCTTGAGGTTTCCCCCACCCCACCGCGATTTTTCCCTTGGCTGCCTTGACTTCAATCAAATTGCGGCCAAACGCCTCAAATCCGCGTGTACGGTCTATTCCGGATTGGATTGCGCGCCGCATTTTAGTATCTGACTGGCCATGCTGTTCTGGATCGCCGTTGCCGTCATGACCGCCCTTGTGGCGATTTTGCTCCTCCTGCCGCTTGCGCGCGCCGGAAAGGGCGCGAGCCTGCCCGAAGCGGAGGACCGCGACAAGGAGGCGGCGGTCTATCGCGACCAGTTGAAGGAGATCGCCCGCGACCGGGAAAACGGCCTGATTTCCGAAGCGGAAGCCGACTATGCCCGGGCGGAGATCGCCCGGCGCCTGATTGCCGCCGAGGCCAGGGGCGGGGACGCTTCCGCCGCCGAAAGGCCGCGCCGGCGGCGGCTGGCCGAAATGCTTGTCATCGTCGCCCTGCCGGCGATCGGCGTGCCGCTCTATCTCCTCACGGGGGCGCCCGGCCTGCCCGACCAGCCGCTCGAAGCGCGGCTTGAAAATCCGGGCCAGAACATCGAGCTGCTGCTCGCCAAGATGGAGCGCCACCTGCTGCAGAACCCCGAAGACGGCAAGGGCTGGGATCTCGTTGCGCCGATCTACTACCGCAACCAGGTCTTCGACCGGGCGGTGGAGGCCTATCGCAATGCGGTGCGGCTTCAGGGCGCCTCACCCGAGCGGTCCGGCAATTTCGCCGAGGCGCTGATTGCGCTCGACGGTGGCAAGGTGGGCGAAGAAGCGGTGGCGCAGCTGAACGCGGTGCTGAAGATCGCGCCCGGCGATGCGCGCGCCCGCTTCTATCTGGCGCTCTCGCTCGAACAGCAGGGCAAGCGGGCGGAAGCCTTCCAGGCCTTCCAGGCGATCCGCAAGGATGCACCGGCGGATGCGCCCTATCTGGAGCTGGTCGACCGGCATATTGCCGCCACCGATCCCTCGAAGCCTGCGCCGCCGGCGGAAGCTGCGGCACCCGGCAATCCTGACGCCGCCGATGTGGCGGCTGCGGAAGGCATGAGCGGCGCCGACCGGCAGCAGATGATCATGGGCATGGTGGAAACGCTTGCCGCCCGGCTTCAGAACGAGCCCGACAATTTCGAGGGCTGGATGCGGCTCGTGCGCTCCTACGGGGTTCTCGGCATGAAGGACAAGGCGGCCGAGGCGCTGGCGACGGCGCTGAAAAACTTCCCCGCCGATACGGACAAGGGCGGCCAGCTGAAGGCGCTCGGCGAAAGCATGGGCATTACCGCCGAAGGAGGCAAGTGAATGACGCGCAAACAGAAGCGCCTGGCGATCATCGGCGGCGGCGTGGGCTTCATCATGGCCGCGGTCTTCCTGGTCATGTTTGCCTTCGGCCAGTCCGTTTCCTTCTTCTATGTGCCGGGCGATCTGGCCAAGGCCAATGTGCAGCCGGGAACGCGCATCCGCCTCGGCGGGCTCGTGGCCACGGGCTCCGTGGTGCGCGGCCAGGGTTCCACCGTCACCTTCTCGGTCACGGATACGACCGGGGCGGTGGTGCCCGTGACCTTCACGGGCATCCTGCCGGATCTCTTCCGCGAGGGCCAGGGCGTGGTGGCGGAAGGCGTGTTCAACCCGGACGGCAAGCTCTTTTCCGCCGATACGGTGCTTGCCAAGCATGACGAGAAATACATGCCCAAGGATGTGGCCGACCGGCTGAAGCAGCAGGGCGAATGGCGCGGCGGGGAGACCAGCACACAATGATCGTCGAACTCGGCCATTTCGCACTCGTCATCGCGCTCGTCGTGTCGCTTCTCGTCTCGGTGGTGCCGGTCTACGGCGTCATGAAGCGCGATCCGGCGCTGATGGCGCTCGCCCCCATCGGCACGCTCGTGGTCTTCGGGCTGGTGGCGATTGCCTTTGCGGTGCTCACGCATGCCCATTTCACCTCCGATTTCTCGGTGATGAACGTCTGGCAGAACTCCCATTCGCTGGTGCCGGCGCTCTACAAGATCTCGGGCGTCTGGGGCAATCACGAGGGCTCGATGATGCTCTGGCTGCTGATCCTGACGCTGTTTTCGGCGATGGTGGCGGCCTTCTCGTCGAACCTGCCGGTGCGCCTGCGCACGCTCGTGCTGGCGGTGCAGGGCTGGATTGCGGCGGCCTTCTCGCTCTTCATCGTGCTGACATCCAATCCCTTCATCCGGCTGGACCCCGCCCCCGTCGAGGGGCAGGACCTCAATCCGGTGCTGCAGGATGTGGGCCTCGCCATCCATCCGCCGCTGCTCTATCTCGGCTATGTGGGCTTTTCGGTCTGCTTCTCCTTTGCCGTCGCCGCGCTGATCGAGGGCCGCATCGATGCGGCCTGGGCGCGCTGGGTTCGCCCCTGGGCGCTCGGCGCCTGGGCCTTCCTCACGCTTGGCATCGCCATGGGCTCCTACTGGGCCTATTACGAGCTCGGCTGGGGCGGCTGGTGGTTCTGGGATCCGGTGGAAAACGCCTCCTTCATGCCCTGGCTTGCGGGCACGGCGCTGCTCCATTCCGCCCTTGTCATGGAAAAGCGCGACGCGCTGAAGATCTGGACGATCCTGCTCTCCATCCTCACCTTCTCGCTCTCGCTGCTGGGCACCTTCCTGGTGCGCTCGGGCGTGCTCACCTCGGTCCATGCCTTCGCCTCGGATCCGACGCGCGGCATCTTCATCCTCGTCCTGCTGCTGCTCTTCATCGGCGGCGCGCTCAGCCTCTTCGCCTTCCGGGCCGGCACGCTGCGCTCCGGCGGGCTTTTCGCGCCGATCTCGCGCGAGGGGTCGCTGGTTCTCAACAATCTCATCCTCACCGTCTCCACCGCCTCGGTGCTGATCGGCACGCTCTATCCGATGCTGATGGAAACGCTGACGGGCGAGAAGATCTCGGTCGGCGCACCCTTCTTCAATCTCACCTTCGGGCTCCTCATGGTGCCGCTGCTCATCGTCCTGCCCTTCGGGCCGCTGCTGGCCTGGAAACGGGCCGATCTTCCGGGCGCCTCGCAGCGCCTCTTCGTCGCGGTGCTTCTCGCCCTCGTGCTCGGGCTCGCGGTCTTCTATGCGGAACAGGGCGGACCGGTCATGGCCGTGCTCGGGCTTGCCGCGGGCTTCTACATCGTCTTCGGCGCGCTCGTCGATCTCTGGGGTCGGGCGGGCTTCGGCCGGGTCGCCAGCGGCCAGGCCTTCCGGCGGCTTTTCGGCCTGCCGCGCTCGGCCTTCGGCACGGCGCTTGCCCATCTCGGCTTCGGCGTCACCGTTCTCGGCATCGTCGCCGTCACCGCCTTCGCGACCGAAAAGGTCGCCGAGGTGAAGCCCGGCGCCACTGTGGAGGCCGGCGGCTATCAGCTGCGCTTCGACGGCATGAAGGATGCGAAGGGCCCGAACTATACGGAAAGCCGCGCCCATTTCACCGTCAGCCGCGGCGGGGCGACCGTCGGCGATGTCTGGTCGTCGAAGCGCATCTACATGGCGCGCAAGATGCCGACCACGGAGGCCGGCATTCTCACCTTCGGGCTGTCGCAGCTCTATGTCTCGCTCGGCGATCCGACGCCGGATGGCGGCATCGTGCTGCGCGTCTGGTGGAAGCCGACCATCCTGTGCATCTGGCTCGGCGCGGTCATCATGGCGGTGGGCGGCTTCGTTTCGCTGTCGGACCGGCGCCTGCGCGTCGGCGCGCCGCGCCGTGCGGCCAACCGGACGGCCCTTCCCTCCCCGCTGGAGGCCGCCGAATGATCCGCCGCCTCGCGCTCGCCTTCTTCCTGATGATCTCGGCATTGCCGGCGCTGGCCGTCAATCCGGATGAAATGCTCGCCGACCCCGCGCTGGAAGCCCGCGCGCGCAAAATCTCCGCCGAACTGCGCTGCATGGTCTGCCAGAACCAGTCCATCGATGACAGCAATGCGGAACTGGCCAAGGATCTGCGCGTGCTGGTGCGCGCGCGCCTCATGCGTGGCGATACGGATGAACAGGTCTTCGACTATCTCGTCTCCCGCTACGGCGAATTCGTGCTGCTGAAGCCGCGCTTCTCCGCAAAAACCCTGATCCTCTGGGGCGCCCCCGTCGCCCTCCTCCTCACCGGCGGCCTCGTCCTCCTCCTCGCCATCCGCAACCGCCGCCTCACCCCCAACGAACCCGCCCCCCTTTCTCCCGAAGAGGAAGCCCGGCTGCGGGAACTGACAGGGGAAGAGTGAGGCGCCGGCCTTGACCTCCCTTCTTGCGGGGGAGGATGTCCCGGAGGGACAGGAGGGGGGTAGGCGTCCTCATATGCCGAGGCTTCCGGAAAACTGAATTTACCGCGCCCCACCCCCCTCTGTCAGCTTCGCTGACATCTCCCCCGCATCCGGAGCAGCTTCGCTGCCCGTGAGGGGGGAGATCGGATGGGGCCGCAAGGGGGGAGATCGGAGGAGCCGTAAGGGGGAGATCGGACGGCCGCAAGCGGGAGATCTCGCCCCTCAATCCAGCAGCGACCAGCTTCCGTCGTCGTTGCGGCAGGCGGAGCCGCGGGCCTGGAGTTGTTTGCCTGAAGCGATGATGCGGTGGGTGTATTGGCGGCAGTTCTGGGTGCCGACCTGGTAGGGGGCGGCGGCGAGGACTTCGCCGTTGGCGTCATCGCCGCGCCAGACGACCGGCTGGCCGGCGGGGGCGGCTTCGAGGGTGCGGTATTCTGCCTCCAGCGCGCGCTTGGTGTCGTTGTCGGAGAGATCCGCTTCCGTGTTGCCGACGATGCCGCCGTTCAGCGCGGCGAGGATGCGGGCAGAGGGCGAAGGCGGGGCTTCGGAAAACAGGCTCTTGCCCAGATAGGGCGTGGTGGTGGTGCAGGCCGACAGCAGGAGCGCCGCCAGCGGAGCCGCAAAACGGCCCGATTTCACGAAGCGCAACGACGAAACAAGTGCAGACAATCACATTCTCCTGCCGGGCGGGGCATGGTGCAAGGAATTCGTCCGTGCTTCCGGCAGAATTGCGGCGGATTTTCAGCGCTGCCCCGGTCGGCGGAACCGGCGGGCGGCGGCGAAGATCCGGGCCACGCAAGACGGATGCCGATCCGCAAGACGGGTGTCCCCGCGGACTATTATGGCGTTGCACAACATAATTTCAATCGCTTCATCAAGACGAAGCGGTGTCGCAAGCGGTAAAATTGTGCATGACAGCAAGAAAAGTCCGGGCGCTCACACCGCAACGCCCGGCAGGAGCAGGCGGGCGCGCAGGCCGCCGGAGGGGCTGCGGGTGAGCGTGATCGTTCCCTCATATTCCGTGGCGATCTCGCTGACGATCGAAAGACCGAGCCCCGTGCCCGGCTTGCTCTCGTCCAGACGCCGGCCGCGCTTCATCGCCTCGCGGATCTGGTCCGGTTCGAGGCCCGGCCCGTCATCGTCGACGAGGATTTCCACCCAGGCGCGGCGCTGGCTTTCCTCCTCGGTCGGTCCATCGCCGGGGCTGACGGCCACGCTGACCCGGCTTTTCGCAAAGCGCGCGGCATTTTCGAGGAGATTGCCGACGGTCTCCTCCACATCCTGCTGCTCCATGGCGAGCGAAAGCCCGGCCGGCACCACGGAGAGATCGAAGGCCAGATCCGGATTCAGCCGGCGCATGACGCGCAGAAGCCGCTCGAGCACGGGTTCGGCCTCGCTTCGCGCAAGCACCGTGTCGCGCTGGGCGGCAATGCGGGCGCGGTTCAGATAGCTCTGCACCTGGCCCTGCATGGCCTCGGCCTGGCCTTTTACCAGCTCGCCATGGCCCCGGTCCAGCACGCGCGCCTCGTTCAGCAGCACGGCGATGGGCGTCTTCAGCGAATGGGCGAGATTGCCCACCTGCATGCGGGCGCGCTCGACGATGCGGCGGTTGCTGTCGATGAGGGCATTGACCTCGGAGGCGAGCGGCTGGATCTCGCGGGGGAAATCCTTGGGCAGGCGCTCCGCCTCGCCGCGGCGGATCTTTTCCAGCGCCGCGCGCGCCTGGTCGAGCGGTTTCAGGCCGATCAGGATGGCCAGCGCATTGACGATCAGCGAGCCGATGCCGAAACCGCCGAGCGCCAGATAGAGCCGGTTGGAAAAGGCCTGGATATCCGCCTCCACGATGGCGCGGTTGCCCGAGACGCGGAAGCGCGCGGCGCGGCCGTCCTGATCCAGCACCACCTCGGTTTCGGCCACCTGCACCTTGTTGCCCTGGCCGTCGTCCTCCACGTAGAAGCGCTCGTAATTATCGTCGAAGGGCACGTCGGCAATGGGGGGCATGGCCAGCTTGATGGCGCCGAGGGAGGCGGAGGTGAGCGGCTCGGTCTTGAAGTCGCCGAGCGGCTCCACCATCCAGTACCAGCCGGTGGCGGGCTGGGAAAAGCGCAGGTCACCCAGTTCCGGCCGCCCGGCCAGACGGCCATTGTCGCCGACGGAGACGGAATTGATGACATTGTAGAGCTGGGCGCGCAGCAACTCCTGAAAGCCGCGCTCGGAGCCCTGGCGGTAGAGCGTCGAGATCACCACGGCAATCACCACCAGCGCCACCGCCGACCAGAGCGTGGCCAGCAGCAGCACGCGGGCGGTGAGCGAGGTGATCCTGCGGCTCACCTGGATTTACCGGGCTTGGCGGCGGGGGCGGTTTCACCCGGCGGCTGCATGCGATAGCCGAGGCCGCGCACGGTCTCGATCAGGTCGACGCCCATCTTCTTGCGCAAGCGGCCGACGAAGACTTCGATCGTGTTGGAATCCCTGTCGAAATCCTGGTCATACATGTGTTCCACCAACGCCGTGCGGGAGACGACCTCGCCCATGTGATGCATGAGGTAGGAGAGCAGCCGGAATTCGTGGGAGGTAAGCTTCAGCGCCTCGCCGTTGACGGTCGCCTTGGAACTCTTGGTATCGAGCCGCACCGGACCGCAGACGATCTCCGAGGAGGCATGGCCGGCGGC
This sequence comes from uncultured Rhizobium sp., assembly GCA_945952415.1. Taxonomy (GTDB): domain Bacteria; phylum Pseudomonadota; class Alphaproteobacteria; order Rhizobiales; family Rhizobiaceae; genus Gellertiella. The sequence continues at coordinate 20,890 of CAMFIF010000027.1, forward strand.
GCGCCGGATAAGGGCGCGGATGCGGGCCAGCACCTCCTCCACATGGAAAGGCTTTGCCACATAATCGTCGGCGCCGGCATCGATGCCCGCCACCTTGTCCGACCAGCGGTCGCGGGCGGTGAGGATCAGCACCGGCATGGTGCGGCTGTTCGCGCGCCAGTTTTCGAGAATCGTGATGCCGTCCATGCCGGGCAGGCCGATATCGAGAATCACCGCATCATAGGGTTCGGTATCGCCGAGGAAATGCCCCTCCTCGCCGTCGAAGGCCTGATCGACCACATAGCCGTTTTCCTTCAGCGCCTCGGAAAGCTGGCGGTTGAGATGGGCATCGTCTTCGACCACGAGAATGCGCATAGGGGAACCTGTCTTCTGGATGGGCTGCGGCTGCGGGGCGGCTAGAACGGGGAATCGCGAAGCCTTACATCGGCACCTGAACCCTTATCCTGCGCGGGCGGGACGTGCCATCCCCCTGCACCAGAACGGTGATGATGCAGCTCTGCCCATCGCCTGCGGGCTCGGCCGAAAGCAGCTGGCCGCCGGTCTCGTCCACCACCTGCTGGGCGGCGGCGGTGCAGTCGCCGCCGACGACATGCACCAGGCCCCGGCCGGCCGGAACCTCCTGCGGTCCCGCCGGCATGGCGGCAAGCGGCGTCAACGGGCCAAACAGCCCGAGCGCCAGAACCGTCATGGTAAACCGTTTCGCCATTGCCATACCGTCACCGAGGCCGTCATTGAATGGGCGAATTCTTACCCGATCACGGCTGAATGGCAAATGAATGTGGCAGCCCACCCTTTGGTCGTGCATCATCTGTCGAGTAGCAGAAAAATATGTATGTATTACTTGCCCTCATACGGATGACCTCAAACAAAAGGATGATCAGTCATTGAATTCGCGCCGTTCTGGCACTATCTTGATACGTCTTTTTGAGATCCCGCGTGTTAGAACTTACAAACTTCTTCGCGCCCTTAACAACATAGTTGCCGAAGAAGACGGCGGCCGCAGGTAACACACACATAATTGTGGTAACCAGAAGCCACCACAACATGGCCGAATCTGAAAACCATTTTCTAGAGAAGCTAAATATATTTACTTCGTGTGCAACGCCTAGGAAAATGAGTGCTACAGAAAAAAATATTGCAACGATTACACTTTGACGGTCGCGTTGTCCTTCATAAATCCACGCATAGATTTTCGCCCATATTTCAGATGGAAATTCAACATTCTCAACTACTTTAGACTCGCTTTCATCATTATGGCCAAGCGACCCCAAACGAACGATTTGCTTGTACCAGACTGTATTACAGTGGCTCTCAGGTATCTCCTGCATTTCGTCCATTTTGGTGCGGACATGGGTTCTGATCTCCTCGCGGTAACGAAACCGGGGCAAACCTATGTAAGCCAGGTTTAGGGCAAAGGTTATTCCCAATGCTGGTTCAAGCTTTGTGAGAAGAGAGGCAATTTCCTGCTCCATGACAACTCGCTCATGCTGGAAGACGCATAAACGAATTATCTTAATTAGGACTCTGCCGCAAGAGGACAGGACTTACTCCATAGCGTATCAAAGATGCCTTTAATGTTAGCCCCGCCTATCTCGTCACCAAAAGCCGCAATTGCAATAGGTTCTCTTTTGTCCTTCTCAAACCTATAACTATCGCCATCCATCACCATAAAATGAAACTCATACTTTTCCTGGAGATCCCGCGGTACTGCGCGGACCTCCGCATTTTCCTTATCACCCAAAACGGTCATCAGAGGATGGTTCTCTGAATGAAGAGAATCGGGGGTTTCGACCAAAACCCGCACTTTATGTTCGGGATCCGCAAGGAAGAGCCTTGCCTGCTCCACGACATCTGCCCGACCATATACGCGCGGGTTAAGCTCTCCGGAGAGAATGAGAATTTCGTTTTGTGCATATCCGAACATGGTCTCCGCCAAAACAGCGGCATGCTCAAGTGAACCATTATATACCGGCTCACCCGTCTTTGCTTCGGCTGCGCTTCGTACGCGCTCTCTGTATTTATCGATCATTTGGGCAACCTATTCCGCCGCATAGTCAAGCCGCATCTTCCCACGAAGATATTAACTTCCTATTAAATGTCAAGCTTGTATGAAAACATACATGCTCTAATTTAATATTAAATTTCAATTACTTAGATTGCCTCCAGCTTGCGCGTGGCTGGATTTGACTCTTTCATGATACCGGCTTGTCAAGCGAAAAATGGCCAGAGCCACCCCCTGAGGTGATTGTGGGGATAACCCTAGAATTTCGACGGGTTTTGACGAGCCTATTTGACGATCCGCCGTTCGGCGGCAAGCCGGCCGTAAAGGGCGGTGAGCGCGCCGAGGCCGGTGGCGATATTCAGCGCCGCATCGGCAAGCGCCGCCTCGCCGCCGATGCCCGGATCGTGGCCGGAGGCGCGGATCAGCGTGGCGGCAAGGGCGGCAATCGCGCCCCAGACGGCGCGGGACTGGTACCAGAGCTTGGTGTCGGTCATCGGTTTTTCTCCTTGGTGGCGAAGGGGTGGTGAGGGTTCAGAGCGCAATCCGGGCGGTTGCCGGCATGCCTTCCGGCACGCGCCGTCCGAGCTGGCGGACGACGATGTCGATCGCCGTCTGGCGTCCGCCGAAATCGGCCCGTTCGGCGGCGGCGGCATAGAGCGCCCCTGTCCCGGTCACGGTCAGGCTGCGGCGCCTGGCGCCGGCGAGATCCAGAAGGTCGATCCGGAAGCGCAGCTCCGCCTCGTCGAGGGGAATGTCGGTTGCCTCCCAGCCATCCGCATCGATCCGGCCGCGGCGGATCCAGGAAAGGGCAATATCGCCGTTGGGCAGGCGTCGTCCCCTCAGGTGAACGGGGGCAAGCGGGCGTTCGGCCCTGAGCCCGCCCGCGGCGGTGAAGGGCCCCGCCACGCCGCCGAGCGCGCCGGCGCTCGAGAGTTTCACAAAAAGCGTGCGGCCGATTTCCTCTTCGGCAAGGGCCAGAGAAACGAGGGCCGGGCCGATGAGAACCGCGCGGCTGCCTGCCGCAAAGCCCGCCCTACTCGCCTCCTCCGTGCCGTGGAGGCCGGAAAGGATGGCGCTCAGCGCAAAGCGGCCGGGCGCGATTTCCCGCGCCTCGCGAAAGGCCAGCACTTCGAGGCTGCCATCGGGGCCGAGAAGCGCCAGCCGGTTGGCGCCGGAGAGCACCTCGCCGCGCCCGGCGGAGGACGGGGCGCCGAAGGGAAAATCGACGACCAGCCTTCGCAGCGGATCGAAGCGGCCGAAGATCGCCCGGGGCGCGCTGGCTTCGGCAAGCGTGCCGATCATGGCGGGGCGATCAAGGGTGGCGCGCGCGGCATAACTGGCGCCGGTGCCGGAGAGGAGAAGCGCCATGGGCCGCCAGGGGCTGACGAGGGATGCGGCCATGAAGAAGCTGCCGGATGCCCCTGCCCCCATGCGCGGCAGATCGAGAAAGAGCACATCCGGGGCAAAAGCCGTGCCGGGCGGCAGGCGGGGCTGCTTCACCGGCTGGGGCGCCAGCGCACGCACCGCCCCCGGCTGCGGGGCAAAGGAGCGCGCCTCGACAAGCCGCACCCGCCCCTCCTCGATGCGAGTGACGAGGAAGCGCCCGGCAGGACCGGCCGGCAGCGTCACCGCATCGCCCGGTTCGAGGTCGAGCGCGTTGGGCGGCAGGCGAAAGCGGATGGTGCGGCGGCCCGCAGCCCGGTCGCGCAGATGCCCGGCGATCACCCGTTCGGCAAGGCCGGCATCGAGCACGGCGGGCAGCGCGATCTCCGTCGCACCGGTGCCCTCGCCGGAAAGGGCAGTGGCGCGGGCGCCGGCGGGCTCGTAGTCGCCGGCCTGATCGGCAAAGGAGAGAAGCGCTTCGAGCGGCACGGCGCTCGCCTCGCCGCGCTGTTCGGCGACGAGCGGCTCGCCATCCGCCTCGGCCAGGCTGTCGATCGGGGTGGCCGGCAGGCTCGCCTCGGCGCGGCTGCGGAAGACGAGCCTGCCGCCCGCTTCCAGCACGTCCAGCTGAAAGGCCTGGACCAGCGGTTCGAGCAGCGTCCGCGCCGGCACGATATCGGCCTGGACATAGCCCGGCAGGTCGCCGGAAAGGCCGGAGACATCCACGTCCGTCACACCGTGATCGGCAAGGATTGCGGCGATCACGGTGGCGAGCGTGCCGGCGCCGAGGCGTCCGTTCAGCCAGTGGCCGGTGCGCCAGTTCTCGCCGTCGCTCCAGGTGGGGCCGAAGGGAAAGGCCGGAAAGGGCCGCGCATCCCAGCACCAGAGGAAAATATCGGCGGGCGAGAGCATGCCCGCGGGCACGGCCGCGCTTTTCCAGTGGCGGTAATGGGCGTCCAGGAACCGGCGCTGGGCGCTATCGGCCCGGTGGCCGCGCGAATGGGCGGGAAGTCGGCTTTCGGAGGATTTCGGATCGAGGAAGAGGTTGGGTTCGTTCGCACCGCGGTCGATGGCGGGCGCGCCAAGCTCGGTGAACCAGAAGGGTTTCATGCGCGGACGCCAGAGGGTGGGTGTGGCCTTCTCGCGGCCCGCCCTGCGCTCGTAATGGCGGTTCGTCCACCAGCTTTCGAGATCCTTCGGTGCAAAGACCCAGGGCTTGCCCGCCGCCCCGTCGGAAATCGGCCTGCGGCGGCGGGCGGCGCGGTCGGCATCGCTGCCATAGTACCAGTCGAAGCGCTCGCCGCTTGCAATGCCCGCTTCCAGCCCGGCCGGATCCTCCGCATGGGTGAGCCCGTCCGGGTGGCGGGCGGCGAGATCCTGATCGCGGAAATCGGTGAGCGGCAGGTAATTGTCGATCCCGACCGCATCAATATCGGCCGAGGCCCAGAGCGGATCGAGATGGAAGAAGAGATCGCCCGATCCATCCGCCGGCTGGTAGCCGAAATATTCACTCCAGTCGGCCCCGTAGGTGATGCGCGTTGCGGGCCCGAGGATCTGGCGCACCTCGCCCGCCAGCCGGATCAGTTCGGTGACGAAGGGGAAGCGGTCGATATCGTCGCGCAGGGTCGTCAGCCCGCGGAATTCGGAGGAGAGCAGGAAGCCATCCACCCCGCCGGCTGCCCGGGCCAGATGGGCATAATGCAGGATCAGGCGGCGAAACCCGGCATCGGGGGCGCTGGAGGTCACGCGGTCGCCGTCGATGGCGAAATCGGAAGGCGCGGCATTGCCGGCAAAGGCGCGGATGACGGGCGTCGCCGCGGCGGTTCCGTCCGGCGAGCCGCGGCGGCCCGGCGCGGGGTTGCAGGTGATGCGCCCCCGCCAGGGATAGGCCGGCTGGCGGGCGGCGCCATAGGGATCGGGGAGCCCGTTATCCGTCGGCACATCCATCAGAACGAAGGGGTAGAGAACCACCTTCAGCCCGCGGCGCTTGAGATCGCGGATCGCGGCGATGACGGAGGCATCGGAGGGCGTGCCGCCATAGGCGGGGCCGCCGCCACTGCTGCTGATCAGCCGGGCCTCGGCGCGGGAGAGGCCCGCCACCGACCAGGGGCTTGTCTCGTCGGTCCGGGCCGCAACCTCGACGCCGGGCATCAGGGCGCATCGGGCGGCATCGAGGCTCGTACCGAACCAGGCGACCGTCAGCGCCACCGCATCGAGATTGGGGAGCAGCGCGGTCAGCTCGTCGATGGAGGCGGTCCAGTCGCTCTTGCCCGAGAGCGTGTTGCGGTTCAACACGCGCGCGGCCCCGCCGCCGAGCTTTTCGGTTACGGTCACGGGGTTGTAGCCATGTTCGGTCGCGCCGGGAATGACGGTCACGGCACGGATCTCCCGCTCCAGCGTGCCGACCGGGCGGATCACCTCGAATTGCAGCACGGGAATGCGGTTGCCGAAATCGTCGAGGGGGAGATTCTCGAAGACCACATAGGCAAGGCCGCGATAGGCGGGCGCGCCGCCCGCCCCCTGCTTGGCAAGGATCAGCGGATCGGGCTGCTGGTTCGAAAAGCCGGTATGGACGCGCATCTCGATGCCTTCGAGCGCCAGTTCGCGGCCATCGGCAAAGACGCGGCGTATCCCGGCAATCGGCCCCTCGCAGAGGCCAAGCGCGAGGCTTACCGTATAGCGGTAGCCGGAGCGGCTGCTGCCCCCCTTCCCGCCGCCGCGCTCTTCCACCACCTCTTCGAGAAAGCGCGTCGCCCAGATGAGCGTGCCGCCGAGGCGGGCCGTGCCATAGAGGCGGGGGATGGCCGTTCCCTCCTCCGGGCCCGGAATGCGGGCGGTGGAGAGATGGGGCATGTCGCCGCCGCCGAAGAGCGCGCCGTCGAGCACGTTGCCGCCGAGTGCGCCCAGCGCGCGCCCCACCACCGCGCCGGCGGGGCCGAAGAGACCGCCAAGCGCCGCACCCGCGGCCTGCAGGATCACCGTTGCCATGATCTACCTCTCGGATTCGGGAAAACGGAAGACGCCGGCGATCCGCCGCCGCCAGGCGGGCACCAGCGGGGAGCGGAGCACGGCGGCCTGTTCATAGGCGTGGATGAAGGTTTCGCCGCTTGCATCGGGATGGGCGAGGATGCCCGCATGGGTGGCGGGTGCGCTGTCCTTCCAGCGAAAGACCAGAAGGTCGCCGGGCTGGCGCGCCCCCGGATGAAGCGGAGGGCCGAAATGGCGCAGCGCCGCCTCCAGAAGCGGTTCGCCCGGCGCATGCAGCGCCCAGTCCGGGCGATAGGGCGGCGGCTCTTCCGGCTCCTCGCCATAGAGTTCGCGCCAGATGCCGCGCACCAGGCCCAGGCAATCGCAGCCGATGCCCGCGCGGGACCCCTGATGGCGATAGGGCGTGCCGAGGAAGCGCGCCGCGATGTCAAGCACCGCGTCGCCGCTCATGGCACCAGCGCCCGCCCGTCATGGGCGGTATCCCTGTCGGCATAGGAATAGGCGAAATCCGTACCGGGCATATGGGGAAAGCCCTGGAAATTCAGCGCGTTCCGGAAGCGGTCTCGACAGGTTTCGAAGCGCTTGTCGCAGCCGACGAGCACGCTCACCCGGTCACCGGGGGCTGGCAGGCGGCCGGGCGGCAGCCAGAGATCGAAGCCGTGATTGGCCCCCGACCGGAAGGCGGTGGCGATGCCGAGCGTCAGGCCGGCGAGGACGCCGCTCGAAAAGCTGATCCGGCCGAGCGTGAAATCGTCGCCATCGAAACCGGCAAGGCCGGAGACGGCAAGCCGCGTTTCCGACAGCACGGCCACCACCGTGCCCTGCCCGCGATGCCGGCCGGTGACGGGCACGATCCCGCAGGCGCGGCTGGCGAAATCCGTGCCGCAGCTCCTGAGATAGGCGCGGCCCTGCTTCTGGTGCAGACGATGGGTCATGGGCCGGAGTTCGGCGCGGAAATGCTCGCCATCCACCGTCACTTCGCCGAGATCGCGGCGGTGAAGGAAGAGGCGTTCGGCGGGGTTCTGCCAGTTGACGCGGTAGAGATCGACCCGGGCCCCGTCATAGAGCCCGGCGGCCAGATGATCGGCGGTGATGAGCGGGCTTGAAAAGGCGCCCTCCATCTCGCCCGCCTCGGCGGGCAGGCCCGCTTCCACCGCATGGCTGCCGGCGGCAAAGCCGGACCCTGCCTGATAGGTGAGCCCGCCAAAGGTGATGTCCTGATCGTGATCGGTGAGGCCGAGCACCGCGCCGTCGCGCCTGGTGATCCGCCAGCAATGGCAAAGCGTGGTCTGGCCGCCCTTCAGATGGGCGGCAAGGCCGGGGTCGATCTGTCTCATGGCTCGATCTCCATCAGGGGAATGGCGGGAAAGCGCCCGGCGGCAAAGGCCTCCAGGCTGATGTCCAGCCGGTCGGTCGCAAAGCGCACGGGCACGTCGAAGTGGAAGCCCGCCGTCACGGCGGCTCCCGCCGATGGGGCGGCGGCAAGGGTGACAAGGCCGGTCGTCTCGTCCGTCACCGCCTCGCCTTCCCGAAGCTCCACGCCGCTCACAGCGATCCGCACGGTGCCCGCCACCGGCTTGACGATGCTGCGCTGCCAGCGGCCCGCCGGATCGCCATAGAGCTTGACCAGCGGGAAGGCCCGCCTTTCGCCGTCGCCGGTGCCGAGCGGCTGGTCGAGCGGCGTCGGCGTGCCGTCGGGGCGGCAGGATTTCCAGTCCATGGGATCGCGAAAGCGGAAGCCGTGAAGCGCGCCCGCGCGCGCCTCGAAGAACTCGATCACCGTATAGAGATCGGCCATCGAGCGGATGCCGGAGCCCGCATCATAGCGGCGTCTGGAATGGCGCCAGCGCTGGTTGCGCGCCTCGCGGCCATTGGCGAGGCTGACGATATCGGTCATCCGCACCGGGCCGCCGCTGAGCCCAAGCGCCAGGCGAAGCGGAAAGCGGATTTCGTGAAAGGCCATGGACGCCTCCTCAGAGATGGCGGATGCCGCGCCGCGCGGCCCGGGCGAGCATGGCGGAAAGCTGCGCTTCGGAGCGGCGGAAGCTTTCGGCATCCGGCGTATGGATGTTGAAGATGATCGGGGCTGCCTCGCGCCCGCCGCCCGCAAGGGCAACGCCCAGCGCCCCATCCGCCCCGCGCCGGAGCGGGAGGATCGCTTCCGCCCCCGCTTCGCCCATCAGCCCGGGCGAGCCGCCGGCATCGTGAAAGAAGGTGGGCGCGGAAACCACGCCGCCCGCGGCAAAGCGGGCGGAACCGGGCACGGCGGGCGCTGAGGCCTGAGCGGGACCGGACAGGCCGGTAAAGAGATTGCCGAGCGCACCCGACAGGAGCTTTTCAAGCGGCTTCAGCCCGGCATCGAGCGCGATCGAGGAGAGCTTGAGCGCCAGGCCCTTCAGCACCTCGTCGAGGCTTTTCGCGCCGGTCACTCCTTGCGCGAAGGCGCGGGTGAGCGCGGCTGCCAGCTGGTCGCTGCGGGATTCGAGATCGGACAGAACAGGGCCGAGCGCGGAGATGTCGCCCGGGGCCGGGAGAGCAGCAGGCTGGGTGGGATCGCCGTTCATCTATGGGTCTCCTTGGTTGGAAAGGGATCAGCCGTCGGGGAAGCGGGCGAGAAGCGCCTCGAAGGCGGCCCGGCTCGGCGCATCGGCGCCCCGCGTCAGGCGGCCGGAGGCGGCGGCAAGTTCGCGCGGGGTCATCGCCCAGAAGGCATCGGGGGAAAGCCGCAGCCGGCAAAGGCCGAGCGCCATCGCTTCCGCCCAGGGAAAGGGCGGGCGTGGCGCGGTCCCGGCGGCTGCGGTCCTCAAGGGCGGGCGGGGGCCTCCTCCTCGGGGCCAAGGCCGAAGGCGGCCGCCAGCAGGGCCGTCACCACGTCTGCCGCCTTCGCCACCCCGCCCTCGATCTCGAGGCAGAGCAGGTCCTCGTCGGAAAAGAGATTGCCGCCGCCCCGAAGCCCGGCGCCGAGGATGCGCACGATATCCATGGTTTTCAGCCGCCCGCCGGAAAAGCGGGTGGCGAGATCGGAGAGCGTTTCCGCGGCAAAGGCGGTTTCGAGTTCGGCGAGCGCGCCGAGGGTGAGGCAGAGAATGCGGCGCTCGCCGCCGATCACCGCCTCCACCTCGCCCCGGTGGCGGTTCGCCCGGGCCTTTCTGACCGGGGGCCGCATCAGAGCGCCCCGAAGGTCAGGGCGCCGGCCGATTCCAGCGCGATTTCGAAGCGCATTTCGCCATTGTAATCGCCGGCATAATCCAGCGCGGCGATCTGGAAGGGGCCGGTGACGGTGCCGAAATCGGGAATGAGGATCTGGCAGGCGAGGATCTGCCCGCCGAAGAAGGCGGTGCGGATGAGGCTGTCGGAGGCGGCATCCTTGAAGAGGCCGGAGGCGGAGATCGCCGCCCGCTGCACGCCCGCCCCGGCCAGCAGTTCCCGCCAGCGGCCGGCGCTTTCGCCATCGGTCACATCCACGGTCTGGGCATTGAAGGAGAGTTTCCGGCTCCTCAGCCCCGCCACGGTTTCATAAGCACTGCCATTCTGGATCTTCAGCAGGAAATCCCTGCCCTTCTGCGTGACCATATCGGGTCCTCCGTGATGAAAGATGGAAAAAACAGGTTCCGGGATCAGAGTGGTTCGGCGAGAACCCGGAAGGCCAGGGTGGTGACAAGCGCGCGGGCGGCGGGAACGCGCCGGGCCCGGCACCAGAGAAAATCCGGCGCGCTCAGGCGGAATCGGCTGCCCGCCTCTGCCGGCAGGTCCTTCAGCGCCTCGCGGATCGCGGCGGCGAGATCGGCGGCAAGGGCGGTTTCGTCGGCACCGGTCCAGGCCTCGACGACGATCTGATGTTCCTCGCCCTCCTCCGTCGCCGTGCCGAAATCGCGGCAATCGACGGGGCCGAGAAGCAGGAAGGGCATGGTGCCGGGGCGGCGGTCGAGGATGCGGTTGCCGGCACCGAGAAGGGCCGTCAGCGCCGCGGCGCGGCCAAGCGCCGAAAGCACCTGGCGGCGCAGTTGCGGGGCGGCGCGGCTCATCGGCCCTCCTCCCGGCACAGGCAGCGCAGGAAGCGCCCGGTCTCGTCGGGATCGAAGGCGCCTTCGATCACCAGCAGGCGGTCCCCGAAGCGGAAGCGCTGGCCGGCGGCAAGGCCCGGCCGGAAGCGCAGCGTAACGGTGAGCCGCTGGCCGGGCATGGCAAAGCCCGTATCCTCGACCGGCACCGGGCCTGCGGGTTCGACAAGGGCAAAAAGCGCCTCGCCCGCCTCGAAGCCGCCCGCTGCGCCATCGGCCAGCAGGCGGGGCTTTTCGAGCGTCAGGCGGTGGCGGAGGCGCCCGGGATCGATCGAAAGGCGTGCCATGGCTCAGAGCCCCGGCGCGAGGAAGGGCGCGACCAGGCGTTCGTAGCCCGCCGGCAGGGCGGCCGGCTGATCGGCCAGCGAAACGGCGCCGCGATATTCGAACATGACCGCCACGTGGAGAAGCAGCGCGCGCCGCAGGCTGTCCGGCACATCGGCACCGGCCGGACCGAAACCGGCGGTGAAATCCACCTCGATGCCGTTTTCCGCGCGGGCGGGATCGAAGCCGCGCGGCATGAAAAGGCGGGCGGGCGGACCTTCCCGCTCGAAGACGAGGCCTTGAACCGGCAGCGTCGAGGCGGTGCCCTGCCCGTCGTAAAGCGTAATCCGGTCAATGGTCTGGACCGGTCCCCTGAGGAGGCGGATCAGCCCTTCTTCACACGGCGCCTGAAGCGCGAGGCGGAGCGTCCGCGTGATCAGGCAAAGCCCGGTCGTGCGCTCCAGATGGTCCCGCGCGACGCGGATGAGGCCGAGAATGCAATCGTCCTCGGCGGTGTGCTCGATCCGCAGATGCGCCTTGGCCTCGGCAAGCGAAAGCGGCTCGCCCACCGGCTCCCTGGTGGTGATGATGGTCATGGGAAAACTCCCCGGAATGGAAAAGGTCGGTGACATTCCCCTTCGCCGCGCGGGGGCGAAGGGGTGTGGCGGGCGGGACGCGCGCCCTGCTTCAGCTTGCGGCGAAGCGGATGAACTTCAGCGCCTCGAAGTTCTGGATGCCGCCACCCACCCGGCGGGTGACGTAGAAGAGCACATAGGGCTTGGCGGAATAGGGATCGCGCAGCATGCGGGTGCCCACCCGGTCGACGACCACATAGGCGGAGCGGATATCGCCGAAGGCAATCGCATTGCCGCCGGCGGTGAAATCCGGCATGTCCTCGGCCTCGGCAACGGGGAAGCCCGCGATGGAGGCGGGCTGGCCGGCGGCGGCGGGCGGCATCCAGATGTAGTTGCCGGTCGTATCCTTGAACTTGCGGATTTCCGCCTGGGTGCGGCGGTTCATCAGAAACGTGCCGTTCTGGCGATAGGCGGCCTTCAGCGCGTAGACCAGATCATAGAGCGTATCCATGGGAGTTGCCGCCTTGAAACCATTGGCGACACCCGTGGCAATAAAGCCGAGATTGCCCCAGCTCCAGCCGGAATCGGCCACGCTGTTATAGGCAAGCAGGCCCTTCGGCTTGCTGTTGCCGTCGCCGCTGACGAAGGCCGCGCCCTCCTGTTCGGCAAAGACCACCTCCACCTCGGCGGCGATCCAGCTTTCGATGTCCACCACCGCATCGTCGAGCAGCGCCTGCGTGGCGGCAGGCTGGGCATAGAGCTCCTGGGTGGGGAAGTTCAGTTCCGCAATATACTGGCTGTTGGTCTGCGGGCGGGCGGCGGTTTCCGCCACCCAGCCCGTAGCCAGCCGGTTGGTGGCGAAGGGCTTCTTCAGCACGGCGGAGGAAATCTGCCGCACGGTGGCCAGCCTGCGGATCGGCGAAATCACCGCCAGGCGGCGGCCGATTTCAGTATCCACTTCCGGCGGCACCACCACGCCGCCATCGCTGCTGACGGAGCCGGAATAGGCCTTGGCCTCCAGCTCGCGCAGGGGCATGTCGTCGCCGCGGCGCACATAGGTTTCGAAGGCGGCCTTGAATTCCGGCGCGCTGCGGCGGGCGGGATCGGAGAGCGGCTCGCCCACCGGCGGGCGGGCGGCCTTCAGCGCCAGCTCGTCCATCAGCCGGGTCTGCTGGTCGAGCGCACGGTTGATGCGGTCCACCTTTTCCACCGTCACCACATCGGCGGCGAGCTTCTTCTCGATCTCGGCAAGCCGGCGGTCATTCGCCTCGCGGAAGGCCTCGAAGGTGCCCATCAGCTCGTCATGGGCGCCGCCGAGCCCGTCGGGCCAGGCCTTGATGTCAGGCGCGCGGGTGAGCCGGTCGGCGGGGGCGGCAAGGGTCTTGGTCTCGATCATCGGTTCAGGTCTCCTCGGGTTGAAAGGGGTGTGCGGGACAGGGCGATGCCGGGCGGCGGGGCGCGCTTGACGGCGCCCACCCGCGCTTCCGGCAGCATGGGGAAGGTGACGATGGAAATTTCCCAGAGATCGGCCTCGAGAATGCGGCGATAGCCGCGCTTCTCGTCGCGCCGGCTGCGGACCGCGCGAAAGCCGATCGACAGGCCATCGATGGCGCGGTTGACGAGATTGGCATAGACCTCCGCCGCGCGCGGCGCGCCGGGGGTGAGCTGGCCTTCCACATAGAGGCCGTGGCCATCCTCGCGGATCACCGTCCAGCGGCCGATCACCTCGGCCGGATCGTGCTGGTAGAGCATGCGCACGCCGCCCGCCCCCTTTTCCGCGAGAGAGGCGAGAAAGGCGCCGCGGGCGATCACGTCGCGGCCGAGATCGGGCCGGTCGAAGACGCTCGCATAGCCGCTGAAACGGCCCTCCCCGCCGATGCCCGCAAGGGCCAGCGGCGAGGGTCCGTGGACGAGGGCGGGACGGCCCGCCTTTTCGAGGATGCGTCTCATCGGCGGCTCCCGCTCTCCTCGGCGCCGCCCTTCGCGCCCTTCTCGCCGCGGCTCTGGCGGGCGGCGATGCGGGCGAGAATGCCGAGCCCCCACCAGGCGACAAGGCTGGCAAAGGCCGAGCCCGAAAGCATCAGCTCCGGCCCGGAAAGCCGGTCGCCGAGGCCGAGCGTCGCCTCCAGCCAGAGGCCGGCCGGCCCGCCGAAGACGAGGCCGCAGCAGAGCCCGGTGAGAAAGCGGGTCGCCGCCTCCTTGCGGCTTCCCGGAAAGAGATAGACGAGCGAGACGGCGGCACCGGCCGTCGAGCCCGCAATGCGTTCGGCAAGCCAGCCATTCGCGCCGGTCAAATCGGTCATGGCGGGGTCCTTTCATGGCAGGAGGGTGCGGTCGCCGCCCCCGGGAAGGGGACGGCGTGGTCAAGGGGCAAAAGGTTCAGTCTTCCGAATCCCTTGCGAGGATCGGCTGAAGCGGCGAGGAAGCGCCGCAGAGGATTTATCCGGAGCTTGAGACGCTCAGTCCGAGATCTCACCCAAGATATTGAAAGGGTTCAGCTTTCAGGAGTCTAATGCCGGGGCTTGCGGCTGATAGCCGAGCGCTTCGCGCTTTTCCGCATCGGTGAGGAAGGGAGCGGCGGTAATGCGGGCCCAGAGATCGGAGCGCTCGGCCGAGAGCGCGCTAATCCCGTCGAGATCGGGTTCCAGGCGCAGCCCCTCCTCGGGCCGCGAGAGGCCGTTGACGAGGGCGGCCAGCGTGCGGGCGACCAGGGGCAGCACGGTCAGCCGGTAGAAGGCGCGGTTCGCCTCCTGGTAATTGGAATAGGTGTTGTCGCCCGGCAGGCCGATCAGCAGCGGCGGCACGCCGAGCGCCAGCGCGATATCGCGGGCGGCGCCGTTCTTCGCCTCGGCGAAATCGAGATCGCGCGGGGTGAGCGACATGGGTTTCCAGTCCAGCCCGCCTTCCAGCAGCAGCGGCCGGCCCGCGCCATCGGAACCGGAATAGCCCTCCTGCAGCTCCCGCTTCAGCCGCTCGTAATGCTGCGGCGAGAGATTGCCGCCCTCCTTCGGCTGGTAGACCAGCGCACCGGAGGGGCGGGCCGAATTGTCGATCAGCGCCCGGTTCCAGCGGGTCGCGGCATTGGAGAGCGCCAGCGCGCCGGCGGCGGCCGAAAGCGGCGCCAGCCCGCGGGTGGCATCGAGCGGGTGGAAGAGTTTCACATGCAGCGGATCGCCGGGCGCGCCGGACAGGCTGAGCCTTCGGCTGCCCGCCCCCATATCCACCAGATAGGCCTCCGGCCAGCCGTTCCGCCCGGTCTCGATCCGCACCCGGTCGGGCCGGATCGGATAGAGCTCGCGGGGCGCACCGGCGACCGTCACCACCTCGATGAAGGCATTGCCGTCGAGCGCCAGATGGCTGTAAACCGTCTCCAGGAACTCCGCCCCCGGCATCAGCGGGTTTGGCCGGGCCAGAAGCCGCGCCAGCGGATGATCCGGCGCCTCGCCCTCCGGCGTCATCATCACCACGGGCACCGCCGCCGCCGCCTCGGCCACCAGCCGCACGCAGCGATGCGCCACCGGATTGCCGCCATAGCCCCGCCGCGCCAGCGCCTGATAGGACTGCCCCTCGCCCCCATACCCCACCCGCCCCGCCACCACCGGCCCCACCGCCACCCCCTTCTCACTCACGACACGCCGCATCATTCCCTTCAGCATGGTCAGCATCGGGTCTTCTCCCTTGGTTGATCTGGATTGTTGGCGTTGCCGATCTCCCCCCTTGCGGGGGAGATGTCAGCGAAGCTGACAGAGGGGGGTGTGGTGCGGCAAACTCAGTTCCCCTGAAGCGTCGGCATGTGAGGACGCGTACCCCCCTCCTGTCGGCTACGCCGACATCCTCCCCCGCATCCGGAGCAGCTTCGCTGCCCGTGAGGGGGGAGGTCGAAGCCGGCCTCTCACTCCGCCAGACAGAAACCTCTCATCCTTTAATCGCTAGCGATTGAGGCGGGGCGGCAACCTCCTTCGATCTCCCCCCTTGCGGGGGAGATGTCAGCGCAGCTGACAGAGGGGGGTACGCATCCTCAAACTCAGTTCCACCCCTTACATTCAAACATCCGAATATTAATATGCAACCCGTCACACCCAAAGGAGGCAAGCATGCCGTCCCATCGGCCGGTGTCGCCCATGCGGCGGCAGAATGCGCGGCGGATGCGCAAGGCGATGACGGATGCGGAGTTGAAGTTCTGGAATGCGGTCAGGGCGCATCGGCTGGAAAACCTGCATTTTCGCCGGCAATATCCGTTGCTTGGCTGTATCGTCGATTTCGCCTGTCCGGAAAAGCGGCTGGTGGTGGAGCTCGATGGATCGCAGCATGCCCTGCCCCACCACCGCGACCCCGACCGCCAGCGCGACGCAGCGCTCGCCACCGCCGGATGGACCGTGCTGCGCTTCTGGAACGACGACGATCTCACCGATTGCGGCGCTGTCTGCCGGCACGTGCTGATGACGGTGGGGATCGCGGCTTATTGAGACGATGAAGGGTGCGGATCGGTAGCGGCTGCGGTGGCCGTGAGGGGGAGACCGAAGCTGGCATATGCCGGGCCCCGCCCCCCTCTGTCGGCTACCGCCGACATCTCCCCCGCAAGGGGGAGATCAAGGGTCGAGTATGCCGAAACACCTCACCGCCCGGCAGCGGTGGTGGTGTCGTAATCGGCGGCGAGGCGGAGTTCGCGCAAGGGGCGGACGAGGTCGATGCTCTTCTGATAGAGAGGGTGAGCCTTGTAGGCCGCGAGGGCCGCTTCGTTTTCGAATTCGCCGTAGACCACCAGGTCCACATCGTTGCCGAGCTGGTCGGTTTTCTTGTTGAAGGCCACTTCCAGCTTCAGCGCGTGGGGGATGTCTGCGAGCACCGCCAGGCCGTCGCGGATGGTTTCGACGTCGCCGGGGTCGCGGGCCGTGAAGAAGACGATGTGGCGGATCAAGATGATGGCACTCCGGATGGCGGCCCAGAAGGGGCCGGTCGAGACGGATGGGCGGATAACACGGCCTCTTTTGAAGTTCAATGCGGCGTTTTTCCCGGGCGGCGGTCAAAGACCGCGGATGCGCGGCTCGCCCGGCGCGGTCAGCATCAGCGCCGTCAGCGCCCAGACCAGCGCATCCAGCCGGTCCGGAGAACGGCCGCCGGAGAGCCCCTCCGGGCCGAAATCGCACATCTGGTCGACAAGCGCCGGGAAATGGCCGGCATGCACCACCCGCCCCTGTTCGTAGAGCGCGGCGACCGGTTCGGCGCGGGTGAATTTTCCCCGCGCCGCGTGAACGGGGGTGACGGGGAGCGTCTCCTCGGCGGCGGCCAGCAGGGCCGTCACCATGTCGCCGCCCTGGTTCACCTCCACCACCACCCGGTCCGCCTCGAAGCGGCGGAAGAGCTGCACCACGGCCCGGGCCCAGCCGGCGGGGCTCGCCCCCTCCACCGAACCATCGGCCAGCACCACGGCGCGCCCCAGCGCATCGAGCCCGGCCGCGACGATGCCGCAGCAGGAGGCGGCGCCCGCCCCTGCCGGCGGATCCACCCCGATAACGATGCGGCCGAGCGGGCCGGACAGCGGCTGCACCAGCCGCTCCAGCTGGCCGCGCTTCCACAGCGCATCGTCGCGGTCCTCGATGAGTTCGCCCGAAAGCTCCTGCCGGCCAAGCCGCGTGCCGCCATAGCGGGCGGAAAGGGCCGCGAGGAAACCCGGCGCCAGATGGGCATGGTTTTCCGCCGTCTGCAGGCGCGTCACCGCCGTGCCGGGATCGGCGAGAATGGTTTTCAGCAGCGGCAGCGGGCGGGGCGTGGTGGTCACCACCTGCCGGGGAAAGACCCCCAGCCGCAGGCCGAACTGCAGCATGTCATAGGTATCCTGCGGGTGTTTCCACTTGGCGAGCTCATCGCACCAGGCAAAGTGGAATTGCGGGCCGCGGAGCGATTCCGGATCTTCGGACGAAAAGATCTGCGCCACGGCGCCATTCGGCCAGACGAGGCGGCGGCGGCTCGATTCGTAATCGGGCCGGAAGCCCGCGGCAATCGACAGCAGGCCGGAAACCCCGTCCACCATCACCTCCCGCGCATCGGAGAGCGTTTCCGCCACCAGCGCAATGCGCAGATCCGTGCGGGCACCGGCGCGGCGCACCAGCGCCTGCACCCATTCCGCCCCGGCTCGCGTCTTGCCGGAGCCGCGCCCGCCCATGAGCAGCCAGAGCCGCCAGTCGCCCGGCGGCGGCTGCTGGTTTCGGCGGCCGATCAGGCGAAAATCCCGCGCGAGGCGCAGAAGAACCGCCGGGGGAAGATCCGCCTCGGCCCATCCGCCCGAAGGGATGTCACCAGCCTGCCGCCGTTTCCCGGGATCGGCGGCCGGGGTGGTGTCCCGCGGGTTATGGGCGGGCAGTGCCCCCTCGGCGGCGAGGCCCGCGACGCTGCGCGCGGCGGCGTGGTCCTCCCAGATTCCGGTCATTCCCCGCCCGAACCCCTGCCCCAGTGCCTGAAGGCCCCTGGCATGGAGTTCGGCCAGCACCGCTTCCGCCCGGCGGCGGTGGCGGCTGGATCGGGCAGACGTGCCTGACGCGTTCATGCGCCCGCCCCCGGCTGGCATGCGCCGCCCGCCGGGGCTCCGGGGTCAGGCCCCGGCAATCCGCCGGAATCGGTTTTCGGCACCGCCTCCCCGGCATCGGGCACGGGCGGGGCAGATGCGGATGCGAGCGCGAGACGCTCGGCCACGCGCGCCTCGATCATCCGCTCCACCCTCTCCATCAGCCGTTCGTAATCGGCCTCGGAACCCGGGAGTGCTGCCAGCTCCTGCTGGTCGCGCATGATGCGGCGCTCCATCTCGTCCACCTTTTCCAGCGTGCGGACGATTACCGACAGCGCATCGACGGCGGCCTTCAGATCCGCGCGGCAGAGCTTCAGTTCCGCCTCCGGCAGGTCGGCGAGAAGCCGTGCCTCGGCCTGTTCCCGCGCCCGGGCAAAGAGGGCGAACTGGCTTTCGAGCTCGGTTTTCATCCGCTGCATCAGGTCGGCCATGTAGGCAAGGCCGGTCAGCACGCCCTCCCCCGGCGCAGCGGAAAGGTCGGCGGTGGTGTCCGGGATCGGTTCGGCGGTCATGGCAGGCTCCTCTGCAGGCCGGCGGGCGCCGGGCAGGTTGCGCGGGATGGGGTACGGGCTCTTGGACGGAAAGGAGCGAAGGAAACGGGCCGCGATGTCCGCAGCTTTTCGATCATGACAGAAAGCTAACAGAGCAGCGTCACGGTGTCAAGGATATTTTTCCTAATTATATACTTGACGTACCACGGGCCATTTGATACCTATCTCGTCAAGGAGATAGCCCATGTTCGACCTCACAAACGAAATATACACAGACGCTGAAAAGGCCCGCGAACATCTGGAGGCTATCCACTGGCCGAACGGTCCTATCTGCCCTCATTGCGGCAACTGCGACGTAACCCGCATCACCAAGCTTTCAGGCAAGTCCACTCGCCCCGGCGTTCATAAGTGCAACGAATGCCGCGAACCCTTTACCGTGACTGTCGGAACCGTGTTTGAGCGCTCCAAGATCGGCCTGAACAAATGGGTTCTCGCCGCTCACCTCATGGCCGCTTCCAAGAAGGGCATGAGCGCTCACCAACTGCACCGCATGCTTGGCGTCACCTACAAGACCGCTTGGTTCATGGCGCACCGCATTCGCGAAGCTATGAAGGAAGACGTTAAGTCGTCTGGTCCTCTTGGTGGCGAAGGCAAGACCGTCGAAGCTGACGAAACCTACATCGGCAAGCGCGAGACACCTCGCGTTTATGCTCGCCCTCGCGCCCGTAAGAACTTCAAGCCCACCAAGTCGGGCAAGGCTGGCGGCGCACACAAGCGCGTCGTGGTAGGTCTGGTAGAGCGTGGCGGCAAGTCCCGCATGTTCCACCTGAACGACGCCACCAAGGACACCGTGCGCGAAATCCTCGTTCGCAACGTGTCCCGCTACAGCAACCTGATGACGGACGAAAGCCGCCTCTACGTCGAAACCGGCAAGGAGTTCGCCACCCACAAGACGACGAAGCATTCCGCCAAGGAATACGCTCGCCGCGAGGGGGACATTGTTGTTCACTCCAACACGATTGAGGCCGTATTCTCAGTCTTCAAGCGTGGCATGATCGGCGTCTATCAGCATTGCGGCGAAGCTCACTTGCACCGCTATCTTGCCGAATTCGATTTCCGTCATAACCGCCGTGCGGCCCTCAAGATCAGCGATGCAGAACGCGCCGAAGATCTTCTTCGTCAGGCTCGCGACAAGCGTTTGACCTATCGGCGGATTGGTGAAGCCCCTCACGCCTAAGCAAAAGGCGCGCAAGATTATTTCGAAAAAGCGCAAATCACCATGGGATAAGCGTGGCTAACGCCCTTAACGTTCTTGCGCGAATCGGAATGTACCCGGAGATTGCTGATGGTGCCGGTCTTCCCGCAAAGATCGCCGGCACCATCACTCCAACCAAGCCAAGGGGCTCGATTTGAAACACGCTTACAGCATTCTGCCTTGCGTTAATCTGGTCAAGTTCCATCCGGCGAACATACAAGGAACTGGCCAATGGCCCTCTACAAGAATGGCAATGAACTAACGCACACAGACAGCCGTGATTTTGATTTGCGTCACAAACCAGGCACGCAAGTCCCGAAATCCGGAATTTATTTGTGTACTAACTGTCGAGATGAAGTCGCTTGCAATGCGGGCGACCCGTTCCCGCCTCAGAACCATCGTCAGCATTCAGCCGCGAAGGGCGACATTCTCTGGCAACTTCTGGTTTCTACGCAACGCGGGCCAGACTAATCTTTGATTTCGCCCCTGCTGTGCCCGGTTGTCGCCGCAGGGGCGTCGCTGCTCACTGCCCCAAGCGGGGGCTTAGCGGGCGTTTTTCTTGGTTCAGGCGGGGTCTTCAGCATACGCCGCAAGACCTCGTCGCCTTGGTGTTCTTTTTCTCTACTCTGCGGCTTCTTCAACGGGTCACTCCGCTCCGGCCTTAGAAGTAATTAACGCAACCATGTCGATGCCCTTCACGCTTCTCATGTCCTTGACCATTTCCGCGACGGTAATCGCGGCCAAGCTGAACAACTGGCCTGCACTTGCAGTATCCAACTCGTCGCGAGGATGCATCAAAGGATTTCGGTCCAGAGAACGCATGCGATCAAGCATGGCCGTAACCTTTTTCGAAGGCTTTGGCCCCGCGCCCTTCGAAGCGGTTAGCTCTTCTGCGGCCTTGATGTACTCATTCCAACTAACCAGCCTCTTGGTCACACCAAACGCCTTGAGATAGTCGTCCATGACAAGCTCCGTGCCTCTTAGCGCGTGAAATCCGCATGCCGTTGGAAGATCGAACGCTAGACAGCGCCCGGCATCGTCAAATTCCTTTAGCGCTTCAGAAGACATCCCATTACGGAAATCTTCGGCAATAGCTTGGGACGCATTGGCCACTAGGTCGCGGGTCTTATATATCGCGATCTGCCCAACCGAATACACATCAACTTCATGGCATTCCGCCTCAAACACGCTCTTGAACGCTCCGAGCTTCTTGCTCATCCCGCCCCACTGATAGGAAAATAGCTCCTCGTCGAATTTGTCAGATGAGTACTGGCCGTTGACCATCGCGTAGGTAGAAACCCAATCGTTTATGGCGACAAGGAATTCCCCGGCAACTCTCTTGCATGTGCCAAACCCATTATCGTCATTGACGAACTTTTCGAGCTTTGGGGGGACGCCCCATACCGAAAACAACACATCTCCAACTTTTGCCTTTTCCGCCGAAAAGGACTTCTGCATGGTTTGCAGGGATTCACCCAATTCAAAATAGTCGATAAGATTGACGCGCTTCACGGTGCCAACTCCCAAACCTTCTGCCTGAGAGTAGCATACCTGAAGCTCATCAAAAACCGGCCTGTCACGCTCGGGAATCATCCCACATCCAATCTTGGTACGTCAAGTATATAATTAGGATATTTTTCCTATTTATTTTAACTTTCCTTATATTGCGGAAATTATTCGAAAATCTGGCGAAAGGGTGGAAAAAGGCGCGTTTCGCTGGCGATTCCGGCAAAAAGGTTCCGGGCTTTGGGGCGGGTGGCGGGCAAAGAAATCTCGGAACTTCCCGGGGCGGGAGGTGTTTCTTCCTTGCCGGTGGTTGCAGCCACCCCCGGCCGGCACGGGTGAGAACCGGTGCCGCCGGCCTGGCACCGGGACCGTCTTTCCTCCCGGATGGACCGGCAGGCCAAGACAAGGGCTGCTTGCGATCAAGAGGAGAAGATCCAATGAAACTCATCACACATGCGGCGCTTGCGGCCGCGCTCTTTGCATCCGTGGCCGCGGCCCCGGCCTTCGCCCAGACCTCCACCGGCTCCGGCACCACCACCGGTTCCGGCACGACGATGGACAGCACCAGCGGCACCACCACCACCATGCCGACGGATGAACACTGCGTGGACAGCAGCACCAAGAACACCACGGGCACCGCTTCCACGGGCAATGAACAGCCCTGCAGCGACGCTTCGAAGACGCCGACCGGCGGCAATGCCAACAGCCACAGCGGCTCGACCAGCGACAGCAACACCGACGGTTCGGGCACCAATGGCTCGGGCACCGGCGGGTCCGGTTCCGGCGGCTCCACGGGCGGTTCGGGCTCGGGCGGTTCGGGCTCGGGCTCGGGCTCGGGCTCCGGTTCGGGCGGCTAATTGCCACCTCCAGTCAAGAAAAACTCCCGGCCAGCCCTGCAGCCGGGAGTTTTTTTGTGTCCTGCTGCCCCCTCCTCCCCCAAAAAATGCGGGCTTCAGCGAAGCGAGGGGGAACCAAACCGCCCGTTGCGGCTTTCCTCTTTCAACCGGGCCGAGAGAAGCGCCCCGGCAAGAAAAGGGAAAAGACCATGAACCGCATCATCTGGGCCGTTGGCGCCATCGTCATCATCCTCGCGATCCTGTCCTATGCGGGCTTCCGCTGACCGGCATCGCCTGCGCGTGACATCACCCCCTCATGGCCGCCTGGCGGCCCGTTCCTCAGGAGTATCATCATGAATCAGATCATCTGGCTGGTCGGCGCCGTCGTCATCGTCATCGCCATTCTTTCCTTCTTCGGGTTGCGGTAAGCGGGCTGGAGTCGGCGTATGCGGACGCGCGCCCCCCTCTGTCAGCTTCGCTGACATCTCCCCCGCATCCGGAGCAGCTTCGCTGCCCGTGAGGGGGGAGATCAAGCTGGCGTTTTGCTCTGTCAAACACTCAGCGTCGCATCCGCAGCAACGGTAGCGAGGGACTTCCAAGATTAGCGGCATCTCGATCTCCCCCCTTGCGGGGGAGATGCCCGGCAGGGCAGAGGGGGGTGTGTTTCCGCATACGCCGAGTCCAATCTCTCCCCCTCACGGGCAGCAAAGCTGACAGAGGGGGGTGCGCCCCAGCGAACTCCACCTACCCCCTCGCCTTCACCCCGTGGCCCACGGTCAGCGGCCAGTCCACCACGTAATCCTCGTAATCCTCGATCGCCACGGCGCTTTCCTCCACCGTGCGGCCGCGCACGGAGATGCCGGCCCGGTGAACCGTTTCCGGGTCGCCTGAAATGAGGGGGTGCCACCATTTGAGGTCCTCGCCGTCGCGCACCAGGCGGTAGCCGCAGGTGGGGGGCAGCCAGGAAATGGTGCGGACCTCGTGCGGGGTGAGCTGGATGCAATCCTCGACGATCTGCTGGCGGTTCTCGTAGGAGCGGCAGCGGGCGGTTTCGCCGTCGAGCAGGCGGCAGCCGACGCAGGTGAAGACCACCTCGCCCGTATCCCAGTCCTCGAGCTTGTTCAGACAGCACAGGCCGCAGCCGTCGCACAGGCTTTCCCATTCGGAAAGCGACATCTCTTCCAGGCTCTTGGCCTTCCAGAACGGCTCGGTCATCGGCGGTGCGCTCCCGTTTGCAACAGTCATCCCGAATTGGAACGATTTTAGATCATGCGGACCCGCAAGCCCTTGTCCTTTGCGGCCAAATCGCCCAAAGATCAGGCGAAGGTTTGACCTCAGACGGCGCTCCGCCTTCGATCCTTCTTGCCCCGAACGGGCGCGAGGTCAAGGCGCGGGTGCTCTTTCGACCGGGAATGTGATCCAGCGTGACGGAAAAGACCCCCTCTCCGAACGGCGGCCGGCGCAAGCGGTTCATTCTGCTGCGCATCGATTCATGGATCGATTCCAGCCTGTGGAATACGGGCTATCGCGCCGCGGAGATCTGGGAGGAGATCACCATCTTCTTCCGCCGCTTCCGGGTAAAGGGATGGACGCGGGCGGTGTTCGAGGTGATGGGCGAGGCCGCGACCTGGGGCACGGCGGGCGCCGTGCTGATGCTGGCGCTGGCCCAGCCCTCCATGGAGGCGACCAAGGGCGACTGGAAGAATCGCGGCGATTTTGCCGTGACCTTCCTCGACCGCTACGGCAATGTGATCGGCCATCGCGGCATTATCCATGCGGACAGCGTGCCGATCGAGGAGCTGCCGGATCATTTCGTCAAGGCGGTGCTGGCGACCGAGGACCGGCGCTTCTTCGACCATTTCGGCATCGATTTCCTGGGCCTCATCCGCGCCATGAGCGAGAATGCGCGGGCGGGCGAAGTGGTGCAGGGCGGCTCGACCCTGACCCAGCAGCTGGCGAAAAACCTCTTTCTTTCCAACGAGCGCTCGCTGGAGCGCAAGATCAAGGAAGCCTTCCTGGCGCTCTGGCTGGAGGCCAATCTTTCCAAGAAGGAAATCCTGCGCCTTTATCTCGACCGCGCCTATATGGGCGGCGGCACGTTCGGCGCGGCGGCGGCGGCAAAATTCTACTTCGGCAAGAATATTACCGATGTGAACCTGGCGGAGGCGGCCATGCTGGCGGGCCTGTTCAAGGCGCCGGCCAAATACGCGCCGCATGTGAACCTGCCGGCGGCGCGTGCCCGCGCCAACGAGGTGCTGACCAATCTCGTCCAGGGCGGGCTGATGTCGGAGGGCCAGGTGGTGGCCGCCCGTCGCAACCCGGCCACCGTGGTGGACCGGGGCACCGTCGTCTCGCCGGATTTCTTCCTCGACTGGGCCTTCGAGGAGGTGCAGCGGCTGGCGACACGCTTCCCCGAGCACACGCTCACCGTGCGCACCACCATCGACATGGGCCTGCAGCAGGCCGCCGAGGACAGCGTGGAAACCTCGCTTCGGGAATTCGGCGAAAGCTACCGGGTGAAGCAGGGCGCGCTGGTCATGATCGAGAATGGCGGGGCGGTGCGCGCCATGGTGGGCGGGCGCGACTATGGCGAAAGCCAGTTCAACCGCGCCACCAAGGCGCTGCGCCAGCCGGGCTCCTCCTTCAAGGTCTATACCTATTCCGCCGCCATGGAGAAGGGCATGACCCCCGATACCGTGGTGGTGGATGCGCCGATCACCTGGCGCGGCTGGTCGCCGCAGAACTATCACAATTCCTATTCCGGCCGGGTGACGCTGACGACGGCGATCGCCAAGTCGATCAACACCATTCCCGTGCGGCTGGCCAAGGACGTGCTCGGCATCGATGCGATCGTCAACACCGCCAAGGCCTTCGGCGTGGAAACGCCGATCCGCCGGGACAAGACCATTCCGCTCGGCACATCGGAACTCACCGTGCTCGACCAGGCGACCGGCTATGCGGTGTTTCCGGCGGGCGGCATGCAGTCGCGCCGGCATGGCATTGCCCAGATCCTCTCCGAGGACGGACGCGTGCTCTATGATTTCGACCGGGACGAACCACCCGCGAAGCGTGTGCTTTCCGAAGTGGCCGCCTCCAACATGAACAAGATGCTGGTGCAGATCCCCGTGATCGGCACGGCGCGCAAGGCGGCGCTGGACCACGGCATCGTCACCGGCGGCAAGACGGGCACGACCCAGGCCTATCGCGATGCCTGGTTCTGCGGCTTTACCGGCAATTACACCACCGCCGTCTGGTTCGGGAACGACGACTATACGTCTTCCAACAACATGACGGGCGGCTCGCTGCCGGCCATGACCTTCAAACGGCTGATGGATTACGCCCATCAGGGCATCGAGCTGCGCCCCATTCCGGGAATCGACAATCCCAACCCTTCCACCCCCGAGGGCGAGGCCCCGGACGAGGGTCAGAAGGTGGCCGAAAATCAGGATACCGGCCTGCCGCTGATGCCGCCGCTGCAGCGCCCGCGCTCGCTCTCCAGCGACGCCACCCGCCTGATCCGCGAGATCGCCAACGACCTCAAGACCGCCCCGCCGCTTCCCGACCCGGCCAAGGTGGGCAGCGTGAACTGACCGGGCGCGGGCGCCTCACACCCTGGGATGACAGGACAGATCAGGCCGGACAATAACCCCCGATTGAAATCCAACATGTAACCCCGATCAGCAGCGATCTGCCTGAGCAGGGCGGAGGGCTGCCGCATGCAGGGCACCCGCTCCCACTCAAAACAGCCGAAATCCGGTTACCCCCCTTGCAATATCGTTAATTCATTATTAAGAATTAAACGGAAATGTGTTTTAATAATGGCTTATATCGTCAGCCACTCTCGTAAATACCAGTAAAATAAATATAAATTGGAGATCGGCCTTCCACTGAAAAACCGATTTCCGTTTTTGGAGGAAGCGAAATGACAATCACCCTAGCGAACCTTATGCTGAGCCTGGACCAGATCAACAAGCTCATCGATTATCTGAACAGCGCCAAGCTGCAGCTCTCTTCCGGGGGTACTCAGCAATTTGATGCAACCTTGGGATTTAACACCATCCTCAATCCCGCACCGGCCTACGAGGAGACAATCACCGTAGGCAGCAGCAGTGCCCCGTCCGGAAGCCACGATACCAGCACGCCGAGCGGCAGCACCGACAGTGCCCCTGCATCCTCCGGCGGCAGCGGCGCCAGCACGCCCAGCAGCAGCACCGACAATGCCCCTGCTTCTTCCGGCGGCAACGGCGCGAGCACGCCCAGCAGCAGCACCGACAGTGCCCCTGCATCCTCCGGCGGCAGCGGCGCCAGCACGCCCAGCAGCAGCACCGACAATGCCCCTGCTTCTTCCGGCGGCAACGGCGCGAGCACGC
>CAMFIF010000028.1 GCA_945952415.1 uncultured Rhizobium sp.
CCGATCCCGGCCATCTGGTTTGCAAGGCCTGCGCCTTGCGGGGATCGGTAAGAACAATGTGGTCGACAAGGCCCGCAACTGATCGCGGGACTGGCTGGCCGAGGATCTCGACGGATCCGCGGCCTTCCTCGCTCTGACAAAAAAACCGAACACCCCGGAAGCCCGTTTCCGGGGTGTTTTGCTTTTCGGAACCGTGTCATTGACATGCATAGGAATCCTATGCAAATAAGGGGCATGGACACACCCGAGGACAAGAACAGCATCGATTATCGCATCGGCGAAGGCCTTGCGCGGCTTGCGGCGGCGCTGGGGGCGGAGGATCGCGGGCGGGCGAAGGAGGCCGGGCTGACTGCAACGCAGCTTGCGGTTCTGACGCTTCTCGAAGGCCGGCCGGAGGGGATGGGCGTCGGCGATATCGCGCGTCACCTTCTGGTGACCCAGCCGACGGCGACCGATACGATCCTGACGCTCGAGCGAAAGGGCTATGTTGCCAAGCTCGCATCCGATGCGGACAGAAGGGCAAGCCTCGTGCAGCTGACGGCGGCGGGGGCTGCTCTCCACAGCCTTGCCGAAGGCGGGCGCGGCTCTGTATCCGAGGCTGTTGCCACGCTTGCAGAGGGGCAGAAGCGCGCCCTGTTCGAGGCGCTGATCACCCTCATTCGCGGGTTGCAGGAGGCGGGGGCCATTCCGCTCCAGCGCATGTGCATCTCCTGCCAGTACTTCCGTCCGCACAGCCATCCGGACCCCGTTCGGCCGCATCATTGCGCGCTTGTCGATGCCGCCTTCGGAGATCCCGATCTCAGGATGGACTGCCGCGACCATGTTTCTTCCGATCCCGCGCACCGGGCTGCCACCTGGCGCGTCTTCACCCAGGGATAAACCCCTCCAGGCAAACCGAGAAAGAAGGAGAATACCCATGAAATTCAATAGACTGGCCGGCGGGCTTCTCGCCGGGGCGGCCCTGCTTTGCCCGCTTGCGGCAGGTGCCCACGACATCAAGCCCGGTCCATCCGGCAAGGTGGAGGCGGCCTTCGACATCGTCGAGACGACGGTGCGGATCAAGGGCGATCAGGCGATCTTCTCCACGCGCCTGCGCGGCGAGGCGGGCAGCCGCAAACCGGAGGCGAAGGGCACCTTTGCGGGCGCTCCCGTCTATGCCTATGTCTGGCCGACCTCGCTCAACAGCGCCGATGTCGGCTTCGAGAAGGATCAGGGGATCGTGGCGCTCGCCGTCACCTTCCATCCGGATTTCGACGATGGCGCCGGAGGTGCCGCGAACCGCAGCGTCTGGCATCCCCACTGGGTGGTGCTGGCCAAGGACAAGGCCTGCGGCGCGGGGCTGAAGGTGGTGGATATTCCCGAAGGCACCAGCCCGCGCGTGCCGGCCACCTGGCCCAAGGTGCCGCTGCTTATCGACAGCCCCGCCTATCCCACCGAACTCAGGGGAGAGACGGTGGATGTGGCGGTGCCGCTCTCGGCGATCGGCGGCAAGGGGCTTGTCGGTGCGTCCTTCGATGGGGTGACCGCGGGCCTGCGCATCGATGGCAACCTGCACCAGCCGTTGCTCTGCGTGACGGATGTCTTCAAGGTGGCATCCGGCGATCTCAGCCTCCCGGGACGCATCATGCCCGCCAAGTAAGCTGCTCCGGTCCGGCGACTGCCATCGCCGGACCGGTTCGTTCCTCCCTCCAGGCAAATGGAAAGAAAGAACATGGAGACACATAAACCCGGCGCGGGCGGCATGGCAATGGAGAAGCCCTTCTCCCGACCGCTGAAGGCGCTTCTGACCGGGCCCGTCCAGCCCCTTGGCCCCCGCGCCGTGCCGAGCGGTATTGCCAAGAGCGCGGTCGACCGCCCTTTATGGCTGAGCCGGGTGGGGTTCGATGGCGACGGGCAGGGGGATCTCGTCAAGCATGGCGGGCCGGAAAAGGCAGTGCATCACTATCCCTTCGATCACTATGCCGACTGGCAGCAGGAAAAGGGACCGCACCCCCTTCTTGGCGCGCCGGGCGCTTTTGGCGAAAACCTCTCCACCGAAGGGATTCTGGAAAGGGATGTGGCGATCGGCGATGTCTTCCTGCTGGGCGGCGCGGTGCTGGAGGTCAGCCAGGGACGGCAACCCTGTTTCAAGCTCAATCTCCGTTTCGACCGGCCTGGCATGGCGGTTTCCGTCCAGACCAGCGGCCGCACGGGCTGGTATTTTCGCGTGAGGGAGGAGGGAATGGTTTCGCCGGGCGATCACCTGTCTCTCCTCGATCGGCAGGCGCCGGAATGGACGATCGCGCGGATCGCGCATCTCTTCTATGTGGACCGGCTGAATAGGGAGGGACTGGAGGGAATAGCGGCGCTTCCTCTTCTCGCGGAAAGCTGGCGACAGCTCGCGCGGCGGCGACTGGAAAGCGGCCTCATCGAGGACTGGTCCCGCCGGCTGACAGGCGGATGAGGCTTCAGACCGAGGACGGTTCGGGCTGGGTGATCGACCTTGGCAAGGTGTCAGAAAAATTCATCGATACACGTACCGTAAAATAGGTCAGTAATATTGACATATCGCCTCTTGCTGTCACTCTTTTCGCCATCATGGGAGAAGGGAGACTGGTGCCATGTTGAATTGGGAAGGCCTGTTGGCAAGCCGCGCCGCGCGCATGAAAACCTCGGAGATCCGGGAGCTTCTGAAGCTTCTGGAGCGGCCCGACATCATCTCCTTTGCCGGCGGCATTCCGGACCCGGCGCTGTTTCCGGCGGAAAAGGTCAGCGATGCTTACGCAAAAATTCTGACCGGCCCGGCGGCCACCGCGGGGCTGCAATATTCGGTCAGCGAGGGCTATCGTCCGTTGCGGGAATGGCTGGTTGGTGAGATGGGCAAGATCGGCGTTCCCTGCACGGTGGATAACATTCTCATCGTTTCCGGCTCGCAGCAGGGGCTGGATTATCTCGGCAAGATCTTTCTGAGCCCGGGGGATACGGCGCTTGTGACCTGGCCGACCTATCTCGGTGCGCTTCAGGCCTTCAACGCCTACGAACCGGCCTATGACCGGCTGACGCCGATGGGCAACCGGGCTCCCGAGAGCTACCGGGTTCAGGCGGAGGCGGCCGCGGAGGGCGGACAGGTGAAGTTCGCCTATGTCACCGCGGATTTTTCCAACCCCACCGGCGATACGCTGTCCGGGCCGGCGCGCAACCAGCTGCTCGACCTCGCCGAAGCGCTGGATATCGCCATCATCGAGGATGCCGCCTATCAGGCGCTGCGGTATGACGGGGAAAGCGTGCCGCCGATCCTCGCGCTCGACGTGGCGCGCCACGGCGGCGACATCGAGAAGACGCGGACCGTCTATAGCGGCAGCTTCTCGAAGACGCTCGCGCCGGGTCTGCGCATCGGCTATCTGGTGGCGGCGCAGCCGCTGATCCGCAAGCTGGTGCTCGTCAAGCAGGCGGCCGATCTCCATTCCTCCACGCTGAACCAGATGGCCATTGCCGAAGTGGTGCCTGACATATTCGAGGCCCAGGTGGCGCGCATTCGCGAAACCTATCGCCAGCGCCGCGACCTGCTGCTGGCCGCGCTTTCCCGCTCCATGCCCGAAGGCGTTTCCTGGACGCGGCCGGAAGGCGGCATGTTTGTGTGGGTAACCCTGCCGGAAGGCATGGATGGGGCGCGGCTGCTGGCCCGCTCGCTGGAAACGGAGAAGGTGGCCTTCGTGCCCGGCCAGGCCTTCCATGCGGATGGGTCTGGCGCCAATACGCTCCGCCTCAGCTTCTCCTGCGCCAGCCCCGCGATGATCGAAGAGGGCATGGCCCGGCTTGGCCGGCTGATCCGCGAGGCGCTGGCCGACGGAGCCTGAAAGCACTGCCGGGCAGGGCAGATGTGCCCGGATGGCTATTGTTCTTCCCGATTTTCTCCGTATCGATAGGCGCCTATCGAGCGGAGGGAATCGACCCCATGACTTTCCGACTGGCCACATTCAATGTGGAGAACCTGCTGACGCGGTTCGATTTTTCGGGCTACCGCAACGAGCTTCGGCAGGACCGGACGCTGCGCATGCTCGACATACGCAACGAGGCGGTTTACCGGGAAATGGAGG
The DNA here is from genome assembly GCA_945952415.1 of uncultured Rhizobium sp. Classification (GTDB taxonomy): domain Bacteria; phylum Pseudomonadota; class Alphaproteobacteria; order Rhizobiales; family Rhizobiaceae; genus Gellertiella. The sequence continues at coordinate 4,077 of CAMFIF010000028.1, forward strand.
TCGCCCGGGTCGTCGCTGCCACCGACGATACCCGCCAGCAGACGGCGCTTGCCATTGCCGACACATTTTCCGACATGATCTGCCTGCAGGAGGTGGAAAGCCTGGATGCGCTCTCCGCCTTCGAAAGCAACTATCTCTACCGCATGGTGGGGGATGGCTATCAGCACAAATATCTCATCGAAGGCAATGATAGCCGGGGCATTGACGTGGCTGTCATGATGCGCGACCGCACCGCGGCGGGCGAGCCGATCGAATTCGTCAGCATTCAAAGCCATGCACCGCTGACCTATGAGGAAGCGCGGCTTTATGCACCGGAACTCGCGCCGCTCGAAAAACCCGAAAATCGCATCTTCCGCCGGGATTGCCTGGAAATCGACATTCGCGTCGGCGGCAAGCTGTTGACCGTCTATGTGGTGCATTTCAAGTCGAAGGGCGGCACGCGCGGCCTTCCCCCCGGCGCGCCCGGCAGCGATCCCACCTATCCCGTACGGCGGGCAGAGGCGGCCGCCGTGCGCAGGATCATCGAAAAGCGTTTCGGGGCCGAAGGCTGCCGCAAGGCAAGCTTTGCCATTTGCGGCGACATGAACGATTTCATGGAGCAGGTGACGGTTACGGGCGACCGCCGCGCGGGCCATGCCTTCCGGCCGGAGCCGGTGGAGGGATCTGCGCTGACCGTGCTTTCGGCTGGCGGCTTTGCTGAAAATGTGGTCGCCCGGCGCGATCCGCTCGATCGCTGGACCCATTATCACGCCCGAGGGCCAGAGGACCGGCATCTCTGCCAGCTCGATTACATCTGGCTCTCGCCGGCGCTTGCCGCGGCCAATGCGGGCCGCGTGCCCGACATCGTGCGCAACGGGCAGCCGCATCGTACCGTCTTTCCTCCGGGCCAGGAGGTGGAGCGCTACCCCCGCATCGGCTGGGATCGCCCCAAGGCCTCCGATCACTGCCCCGTCGTGATGGAAATATCGCTGCCATGATCAAGGATGAAATCACGCCGGCCGTTCGCGGCTTCCCCGAGGACGGGCGCCTCTTTCCCATCCGCTCGGTCAGGATCCGGGTGGAGCCCGGTCCGCATCCGCTCTATCTCGCCCGAAAGGCCGATATCGAGGCCAACTGGCGGGAGGAGGTGGCGCGCAATCCGCATCTCTTCAATGGCCGCCTCATTCTCCTTGCCGATCTTGCGCTTGCGGGCGATGCGATTGAGGCGAGGGGGCATGTGGTGCCCTATGCCACCCATCTCTGGTGGCGGCGCCAGGAGGATCGCGGGCGGGCTTTCCATGCCTTTTCCTGGGCCGTGCCGATTTCCAGCGACGGCGCTGTCATCGCGATCCGCATGGGCGCGGCAACGGCCAATCCCGGCATGGTCTATTGTGCGGCGGGCTCGCTGGAGCCGGAAGACGTGACCGACGGCGTCGTGGATATAGAGGGCAACATGCGCCGGGAGGTGCTTGAGGAAACGGGGCTCGATCTCGCGCTCGCCCGTCCCGATCCGCTGGCCTGGGGCACCTTTCGCAATCATTCGCTGATGATGAGCCGCGTCTATCATTTTCCCTTTACGGCGGAGGAGATCATCGCGCGGGTGCGCCGGCACATGGTCACCGATCATGAAAAGGAAATCGACGATGTTCTGGCAATCCGATCGGCGGATCCGACGGCCCATCGCTATGCGGTCTTCATGATCCCGCTTCTCGAGCGGATCTTTGGCGCGCGCTGACCCTTGCAGTCTCCCGGCTGCTCGGGCAGTTTCGACCGGTGAAACCAAGGGAGATCGTGCCTGTGACTCGTGCCTATCGCATCTATGACGTCTTTACGGAACGCCGGCTTGAAGGAAACCCGCTGGCGGTTGTGTTCGACAGCGACGGACTGAGCGATCAGGCGATGCAGGCCATTGCCTGCGAGTTCAATCTTTCCGAAACGGTTTTTGTCCATCGGGCGGAAAACCCGGTTCATGCGGCCAGCCTGCGCATCTTTACGCCCGGCCGCGAACTGCCCTTTGCGGGGCACCCGACCGTGGGTGCCGCCATCGCCCTGGCCGAACATAACGGTGCCGCGCCCGGGCTCGGCCTCGTTTCGGTGCTTGAGGAAAAGGTCGGCCCGGTTCGCTGCGCGATCCGGCTTTCGGCCGATGGCGCGAGCTTTGCCGAGTTCGACCTGCCCCGGCGCTCGGTGGAGCTCGGCGGTTCCCCGCCGCGGGAAGGGCTCGCCGATGCGCTCGGCATCAAGAGCACGGAAATCGGCTTCGAGAATCATGTGCCCTCGCTCTGGAGCGCGGGCGTGCCCTATCTGCTCATTCCGGTGCATGATCTGGGCGTCGCGGAACGGGTGGAGTTCGATCCGCAACTCTGGGAAAAGGTTGCCCCCTTTGCCGAAGGTCATCTCGCATCCGCCTATGTCTATTGCCGCGGCGGCGTGCACCATGCGGCGCGGTTCCATGCCCGGATGTTTGCAACCGACATGGGAATCATCGAGGACCCCGCGACGGGCTCGGCCGTTGCAGCCCTCTCGGGTGCCATCCATCGCTTCGATGCCCTGCCGGACGGCCACACCGCCACCCTCATCGAGCAGGGGGTGGAAATGGGGCGGCCCTCCTATATCCACCTGCATATCGACGCCAATGGCGGCAAAGTGGAAAATGCCCGCATCGGTGGCCACGCGGTCTGCATGGCCGAAGGAAGTCTCCATCTTTAAAATCGTTCTGTTTCAGCGCCTTAGTGAAAAATATCACGTCTGTGACGAATTTTTTTCACCGAGGCGCTGGACAAGCCCGGATATCCTGTTTATACGCCCGGTCACGCCACGGCGACGGGCGGACGGGTGATTAGCTCAGTTGGTAGAGCAGCTGACTCTTAATCAGCGGGTCGTAGGTTCGAGCCCTACATCACCCACCATTATCTCTCTGAAATCGTTGATGAAACAAGCCCTCTCGGGGGCGAGCGGTTTCTTATGATTTCCGGCAATTGGAAACGGTTTCCAATTTACTTCTGTTCCGGAAAGCGTCTCTCGATATCGCTTCAGCAGACTTTCCCGGCGTCCCGGTCGCGCATCAGCGAACCTTGTCTTTCCTCAGCCATAGGCGGAGCAGAAGAGCGCTGACGCCGGCGAGTACGGCGCCGGCGAGGAAGGTTATCTGCGGGCCGAAGGCATCCCAGAGCAGGCCCGCGATCACGCTTGCCAGGAGAAGACCGAGCCCGGTCACGAGATTGTAGAAACCATAGGCCGTTCCGCGGCGCTCCGGAGGGGCGGTGTCAGCCACGAGAGCCGCGAACAGGCCCTGGGTGAACCCCATGTGCAGTCCCCAGAATGCGGTACCGAGCGCAAGACCCGCGATCCCCGGAACAAGGGCGAGAGCAAGATCGGCGGCCACGAGAAGACCGATTCCCGCCTGGAGGAGGCCAGCCTTGCCCAACCGGTCGGCCGCGATGCCGACGGGGTAGGCGGCGGCGGCATAGACAAGATTCATACCGATCAGCACCAGAGGCACGAGCATCGCGGGCACATCGAGCCGCGTGGCCTCGAGAAGCAGGAATGCCTCGCTGAACCGCGCGAGGGTGAAGAGGGTGGCGATCCCCGTCATCCACCAGAAGGATGCGGGCAGTTGCAGCAGCGAGGCGCGCGTCAGCATCGGTCGCCGGGGCTCGCCGGATGTCGCCCGCATCGGCTCCGGCACCAGGAGAAGCGCGATCAGGAAGGACATGAACGCAGGGATCGCTGCTATCCAGAAGACGGTATGGAAGTGGCCCGCCGTCAGCCACATCAGCAGGAGGGCGATGACCGGGCCGACAAAGGCGCCGACCGTATCGAGCGACTGGCGCAGGCCGAAACTCTGCGCCCTCAATTCCGGCGGTGCGAGATCGGCGACGAGCGCATCGCGAGGGGCGCCGCGTATGCCCTTGCCGACCCTGTCGACAAAGCGGGCGGCGACCAGCCAGGACAGCGAAGGGGCAAGCGGAAAGATGGGTTTCGTAAAGGCTGCGAGACCGTAACCGAGGAGGATAAGGGGCTTGCGCCGGCCAAGCCAGTCGCTGAGGGTGCCGGACCCGACCTTCACGATGGCTGCGGTTGCCTCGGCGATCCCCTCGATGACGCCGACGGAAAGCGCGCTCGCGCCAAGGGCGGTCACCATGTAAACCGGCAGGAGGGCGTGGATCATTTCGGAGGAGATGTCCATGAACATGGAGACGAAGCCGAGCGCCCAGACGCCTCTCGGGATTGCGGACAGGCGGCTGGTCGGCTGGGTGTCGTGCATGGTTTCCCTATTCCCCTCTCGCATCCTGGTTCGCTTCGAACACCTGCCGGGCGTCATTGTCGAGCAGGGCCTCGCAGGCCTTGAGTGTCTCGCCCGCAGCCGTGGATGATGCTGCCCCGCAAAAGTCGAGCTTCCTAACTTTTCCAGCCAGCCCTGAAGCTTTGTGGAGGTTCCCGTCCTCCTCTTCAAGTTCAACGTAAGTGAAACACTGTTTTGCCACTTCCCTCGCGATCTCGCTTTCGAAATCCTCGCTGCAGGCGATGAATTCGGAATAAAGCGCGCCCCGGTCGGTGATGAAGCGGTCAATCACCCTGATTTTCTGCACGTCGTCTCGAGGAATGGCATCGATAAGCACGGCCTTGCCGTCCATGTCCTGAATGTCGCGCTCGGAGAGGACTTTTCACGTCCGCAGCAACCAGCCGGGTCGGATTGTTCCATTCGGATTGTAACCATCGTTACATTTTACCTGCTCGAAAGCATTTGCCTTGGATGCACTCAAGCTTGCGCGCGCAGGCGCTCGCTGATCGGCTTATGCGCCGCATTGCCGAGTGGACTGCAGGCCGGAGGGCCCTCATGGACGAGAGCGGCGGACCAGAAGATTGTGTTGCCGATGGGAGCGGGTATCTTTTCATCGAAGCTGTCCGCCGCTTATGTTTACCGGATGACGGACATTTTCCACATTCACGCCGATGGCTCGTTTGACATCGACGCCAGAACCGGCGGCTGGGCATTCGTAGTCCATCAGGGGCACCGGCAGATTTACGCGACCTCCGGCAAGGCGGCCGGTGCCTCCAACAACAGGTTCGAGGTGCTTGCCGCGCTGCATGCCCTGACCTGGGTTGCCGCAGAAGCGCAGGGACATCCCGTTACGCTCTGGACGGACTCGCGTCATGTCGTTGAAGGCTGCATCAGGTGGAGAGCCATCTGGCGCAACAATGGCTGGAAGCGGATCACGGCGAATGCCCATGCGAGACGCCGCGCGATCCCCGACGCGGATATCTGGCAGAGGCTCGACAGCCTTCTGGAGCGCTGTCCACAGGTTACCGTGGAATGGTGCAAAGGGCATGCGGGCGCGACGGGAAACGAGCTGGCCGATCGCCTGGCGAGGTATGCTGCCCGGTAGCGGGGCTTGCCTTCGTCAGGTTTCTGTCAGCTTGGTCATGCCATAAGCGGGTGAACACCATCGCATGGGGGCGATATGCTGAGCCACACGGAAACACATCTCATCGAGCGAATTGGCTGGCTCCGTGCCGCCGTTCTCGGGGCCAATGACGGGATCGTCTCGACTGCCAGCCTTATTCTTGGCGTGGTCTCGGCCTCCGGGTCCACTGGCAATGCGCTGGTGGCCGGCGTTGCAGGTCTTGTCGCAGGCGCCATGGCGATGGCTGCGGGCGAATATGTTTCCGTCAGCTCGCAGGCCGACACCGAGAAGGCAGACCTCGAAAGGGAGCGACGGGAGCTTGCGGAGCAGCCGGAATACGAACTCGAGGAGCTCACGCAGATCTATGTCTCGCGTGGTCTCGACCATGCGCTGGCGCGCCAGGTTGCCGAGCAGATGACGGCGCATGACGCGCTGGCCGCCCATGCGCGGGACGAGCTCGGCATTCTCGCACATACGGCCGCAAGGCCGGTGCAGGCCGCTCTTACCTCCGCCATGATGTTCGCAATCGGCGCGGCCCTTCCCTTGCTGGCCCTGGTGCTGGCACCGGCCGTAGTTGTTCTGCCCTTCGTCGCGGCCGCATCCCTCATCTTCCTGGGTGTCCTTGGCGCCGTCGGGGCCAAGGCGGGTGGAGCGAACGTGGTGACGGCGACCGTCCGCGTGACCTTCTGGGGCGCTTTCGCCATGGCCGCGACAGCCGGGATCGGTGCCCTGATCGGCGCTCCGGTCGCCTGATCTCTTCCGGGATGGTGCCTTGGCGGCGCGTTCCTCCGGGCGCAGGCGGCCGGGAGCGCGATGGCGCCCCAGCGTCGGCCGCCCCCGCCCGGTGAAAGAAATTGGGGAACGCATGCCGTCAGCTTCTTTCTATTCTCCGGAAACCGGACATATGCTTGCCCGATGAAAAAGAAGAAGCCGGAATCGCAGGCTCCGGTAAGGAGCGTTCTCCAGACCCTGGCCCCGCATGCGCATATGCTTTTCTCGCGCGGGTTCCAGATGCAGCTGGCAGCGCTTTGCTTTCGCCGTGTTCCCGGTACGGACGAGATCGAGATCCTCCTGATCACCTCGCGGGATACCGGTCGATGGGTCATCCCCAAGGGTTGGCCCATGGAGGGCCGCAAGCCGCACAAAGCCGCCGCTCTGGAGGCGCTTCAGGAGGCGGGGGTGAGCGGGAAGGTCCGGAAGACGCCTGTCGGCAACTACATTTATCTGAAGACCATGGAGGATGGCGACGTCGCTCCCTGCATGGTCGATGTCTACCAGATCGAAGTGCTCGAACAGCGTCAGGACTTCAAGGAGAAGGGGCAGAGGAAACTGGCCTGGCTCAGCCGCGACGAAGCCGCGCGTCGGGTAAGAGAGGTGCAGCTGAAGTCACTGATCGTGGAATTCGTTCCCCGGTAGGGGGCATCCGAAGGTCATGCCGGTCGCCGGTCTCCCGCGGGCCGCGCACACGCGGTCATCGGAGCCTCGCCATACGCCTCTTCAGCTCGGCGGAAAGTCGGGTCTTCTGGAAGGGCGAGAGCTTCCGCCACGACTTGATCTCCTCGGCCGTGCGGCCGCACCCGATGCACCACTTCTTGCTGGGATCGTACTGACAGATATCGGTGCAGGGGGAGTCGTTCTTCATGGCCTGCGCTTACTTCAGATACATCCGTAGCACGTCGATCAGCTCGGCGGCACCTTCCTCCCGTTCGGCCTGCGACAGATTCGCGTCGGCAAGATGCATGCGGATGTGATCCCCGATGACTTCGCCCATGAGGCCGTTGATCGCGCCACGCATGCCGGCGATGGCATGCATCACGTCGGCGCAGCCCTTCTCCTCCTCGAGCATGCGTTCGATGCCTTCGGTCTGGCCCCGGATGCGGCGGATCCGGTTGAGCAGTTTCTGCTTTTCTCTGATCGTGTGGCTCATCGGCTTCCTTACCGGGTCTGGCTTCCGTCAATTGAGCATGCGGATATCACGGTTTGGGGGTGGCTTCAAACTTGACCAATATAGGGTAGCCCCCTATACCAATTTCAGCCCGCCACCTCAACAGAGTTTACGCCCATGACCTCGTTAGCCGAACTGCTCCAGCAGGGAACGGCCCATGCATGGCTCTTCGTCCCGACCGCCATCCTGCTTGGAGCGCTGCATGGTCTGGAGCCCGGCCATTCGAAGACCATGATGGCCGCCTTCATCATTGCTATCAGGGGCACGGTCGCGCAGGCCGTCATGCTTGGTCTCGCGGCAGCCTTCTCGCACACGCTCGTCGTCTGGTTCGTGGCGCTAGGCGGCCAGTATCTGGGGCAGGGCATCAATGCGGAAACGAGCGAGCCCTATTTCCAGCTGGCCTCCGCGGCCATCGTTGCCGCCATCGCGGCCTGGATGCTCTGGCGCACCTGGCAGGAGGGGCGGATGGAAGCCGCCCACGCGCATCACCACCACCATCATCATCATGATGGTGCCGAGATCCGCCGTATCGATACCGGCCATGGCGTTGTTACGCTGGAGATTTTCGAAGAGGGCGTTCCCCCCAGATTCCGGCTGCGGACGGAGCGCGGACATGCCTGGGCGGCAGGCGATGTCAGCCTGACCACCGAACGGGCGGATGGCACGCGCCAGACCTTTGCCTTCGATCAGCGCGATGGCCATCTCGAAAGCCGGGAAGAGATTCCCGAGCCTCATGCCTTCAAGGCGAGGCTTGGCCTCGGACATGGCAACCATGTCCATGCGTATGATCTTCTCTTCAGCGAAGACGGCCATGGCCATGATCATGAAGGTCTCGACGTTACGAACGGCGCGTATATGGATGCCCATGCCCGCGCGCATGCCGAGGATATCGCCCGGCGCTTCCGGGACCGCCGGGTGACGAACGGACAGATCCTGATGTTCGGGCTGACGGGTGGCCTCATTCCATGCCCGGCCGCGATTACAGTCCTTCTTCTCTGCCTGCAGTTGAAACAGCTCACGCTCGGCGCCGTGCTCGTCGTCTGCTTCAGCATCGGCCTTGCCGTAACCATGGTCTCGGCCGGCGTTATCGCGTCGCTCAGTGTCCGGCATGTCCAGAAGCGCTGGTCCGGCTTCGGCACCTTCGCCCGCCGCGCGCCCTATGCATCCGGCGTGCTGATGCTGCTGATTGCCATGTACATGGGCTATGCGGGGTGGATGGGTCTTGTGCATATCCACGCGTAAGCCGTTTCAGGCCCAAAACGGGATCCCGATCAAGCTTTGATTAACTATACCTCCATTAGGGGTGCCGATCTTTCTATAAATCTAAGATTGTTATATACCGGAATGAAATAATTAGTCGGTATCAATTTTCGCACCGAGACCAATTGAGGTCGTTAACGGCGAACGGAGGCGAATATGACCAATTTCTTCAAGCGTTTCATGAATGACGAGTCTGGCGCGACCGCCATCGAATACGGGCTGATCGCAGCTCTGATTTCCGTGGCCCTGATCGCCGGTGCGACCGCACTGGGTGGCCAGATCGGCACCACCTTCAACACGCTGACCACGAAGATGGCAACCGCGACCAACAAGTAAGGTCTGCTGGACAACTCATCCCGAAAGAGGCGGCCCGCGCAACGGGCCGCCTCTTCTGATTCATGGCCTCTTGCCCGGCCATGTTGCCGGAGAGGGGGAACGCCCCGCTTCAGAGGGCGTGCAAAATCCGTTGGTGACCCCGGCCTCCGGCCGATCGCTCCTGCCAGCCGAATTCGGCGTTTTCAGCCGCCTTTTCAGCCCGGGGTAAGACATCATTCACCCTACCACCGAACTGAGTTCCCCCTGGGACCCATCCGAAGATCGATATATACCAAAACTAAACAATTGGCCGATATCAAAGTCCTCATAGCGACCGATGTAGGTCGTCTAAGGTCGAATGGAGGCAAACATGACCAATTTCTTCAAGCGTTTCGTAAACGACGAATCTGGCGCAACCGCCATCGAGTATGGCCTGATCGCAGCCCTGATTTCCGTTGCCCTGATCGCGGGCGGCACGGCGCTTGGCGGCCAGATCGGCACCACCTTCAACACGCTGACGACGAAGATGGCGACTGCCACCAACAAGTAAGTCACTTCTTACTCGTTCAGCACTCAACTTACGGCCCTTCACCGGGCCGTTTTTTGATTCTGGGCCAAGGGTGGACCGCGCTCTGCATACACCTTTCTCACTCCGGTGGCACATCCGGTTTTCAAAAACCGCCATGCCGCCGGCGACGGTGGCCCAGGCGGACTGGTCGAAATTGACGATCATGCCTGCCTTCACGGCCTTTCCCAAGCAGAGCAACCTTCCCATGCGAGCGGTTCATTTGATTATTGACAACGTGCCGGGCATCCAAAAAAACTGGTATTACAGGGGGATATGGCAGAGAACGCCATAGGTGCGCCGCCTCGCGCCGACGTGCCCCTGGCCGCGCCCGGAGTACCGTTGGAAGGATCCGCTGCAATGACCAAACCCAAGCTTCGCATCGGCCTTATCGGCACCGGTTTCATGGGCAAGACCCATGTGTTCGGCTTTGCCTCGGCGCCGCGGGTGTTCGAACTCCCCTATGAGATCGAGCTGCACAGCGTGGCCGACATCACACCCGAAGCGGCAGCCCGGGCGGCAAGAACGCTGGGTTTTGCCCATTCTACAACCGACTGGCGGGAGATCGTCCACCATCCCGAGATCGACATGGTGGATATCACCGCCCCCAATGCGCTTCACAAGGAGATGGCGCTTGCGGCCATTGCGGCCGGTAAGCATGTCTATTGCGAAAAACCGCTGGCGCCGCTTGCCGCCGATGCCCGGGAGATGGCGGATGCGGCCGAGGCGCGCGGCGTCAAGACCCAGGTGGGCTTCAACTATCTCTGCAATCCCATGCTCGGCCTGGCGCGCGAGATGATCGAGGCGGGCGAGCTGGGGGAGATACGCGGCTATCGCGGCCTTCATGCGGAGGATTACATGGCCGATGCCGACGGCGTCCATACCTTCCGCCACGATCCTGCCGGCGGCGGGGCGCTTGCGGATATTGGCAGCCATGCGCTGGCGACCGCCGAATATCTCTGCGGTCCGATCAGCCGGGTAATGGGTGACTGCGTGACCATGATTGCCGATCGGCCGGATGGCCGCGGCGGGCGCAAAGCGGTCACCGTCGACGATATCGGGCGCGCCTTCCTGCGTTTTGAAAACGGGGCGACCGGGTCTATCGAGGGCAACTGGATCGCTACCGGCCGCAAGATGCAGCATGATTTCGAGATCTATGGCACCAAGGGCTCGCTGGCCTTCAGCCAGGAGCATTTCAACGTGCTTCACTATTTCAACGGGGCCGATGCCCGGGGCCGTCAGGGTTTCCGCCGCATCGAGGCCGGTCCTGACCATGCGCCCTATGGCCTCTTCTGCGTGGCGGCCGGCCATCAGCTCGGCTTCAACGATCTGAAGGCCATCGAGGTCGCCGGCTATCTCAATGCCATCGCCGGAATCGCCCCCGAACCCTTCAACTTCCGCAAGGGCTTGCGGATCCAGACGCTGGTGGAAACGATCCACCGATCCTCACAGGAAGAGCGCTGGCTGGATGTGCCCGCCTGAGAGCGCTACCCCAAAGCGCCTTGCCGGGCGGCGCACCTGGTCCTGTTTTGCCCTTCGGCATTTGCCTTTTCTCGGATCACCATTATTTTGGCCAATTGCTGGACTGTTGGTGCGTGCCAGGGGGTTCACCATTCGCAAGAATGGGTGAAACAGGAAATGGAGACGCATATGGCTTTGTCCGAACCGGACAGCGGGGCACCGGGAAAGCTCAAGGTCGCGCTGGAAAAATACCGCGCCTATCTCATGGCCTTTGCCGTCCTTCTGATTTTTGGCGTGATCGCCTATGCCATTTACCGCTTCACGGAAGAGGTGCGCTACGAGAATGTGCTGGCGGCCTTCTCGGCCACGCCGGTCGCCGATATCCTGCTCGCCGTCTTCTTCACCGCGCTCAGCTTTGCGGCCCTGATCCGATACGATGCCAATGCGCTTGAGTATATCGGCCGCCCGCTGCCCGCGAGCCCGGTGGCGCTGACGGCCTTCATGGCCTATGCCATTGGCAATACGGTGGGGCTTGGGGCATTGAGCGGCGGTGCGATCCGCTTCCGCGCCTATTCGCGCCTTGGCCTGCAACCGGATGAAATCGCGCGTGTCATCGCCTTCGTGACGCTGGCCTTCGGCCTCAGTCTCCTGGGCATCACCGCTCTTGCGGTACTTGCGGTGGCCCCGCGGATCGCGACGCTGATGGGCGTGGAGCCGCTGGTGTTGCGGCTCGGGGCAAGCGTGATGATCGCGCTTCTCGCAGCACTCTTCTTCGTCGGGCGCAACGGGCGAAGCGTGCGGCTTGCGGGCATCACCTTCCGCCTGCCTGACAGCCGCACCACCTCGCGCCAGTTCCTGATTTCGGTGCTGGATATCGCGGCCTCTGCCTCCACGCTTTATGTGCTTCTGCCCGAAACCCATATCGGCTGGCCCACCTTCCTTGCCGTCTATGTGGCGGCAATCGGGCTCGGCATGCTCAGCCATGTGCCAGCGGGGCTCGGTGTCTTCGAGGCGGTGATGCTGGCGGGCCTGTCGCAGGCCATCAGCCTAGAACAGCTGCTCGGCGCGCTGCTGCTCTACCGTATCGTCTATTATGTGCTGCCGCTTTTGATCGCGGTTCTCGTGCTTTTGATCACCGAAACCCGGCAGATGGCGGCCTGGCCGGCGCTGGCGGGTCTGGGACAGGTGGCGGTCAAGCTGGCGCCGGCGCTTGTCTCGGCCTTTGCGCTGATTGTCGGGGCGCTGCTGATCTTTTCCAGCGTGGTGCCCACAGGCCCCGAGAATCTCGACTATCTCGCCCGTTTCCTGCCGCTTCCCCTGCTCGAAGGGGCGCATTTCATGTCCAGCATGCTGGGTCTGGCGATCGTGGTCAGCGCCCGCGGGCTTGGCCAGCGTCTCGACGGCGCCTGGTGGGTGGCCATGGGTGCGTCCATCGCCGCCCTCGTGCTTGCCCTGCCGACGGCCGCCGCCTGGCACCAGATGGCGCTTCTGGTCGTGCTGATCCTCGCCCTTGTGCTCAACCGTTCCGCTTTCGACCGGCCCGCCAATCTCTTCGATCAGGCGCTGGGTCCGGCCTGGCTGGTCGGAATGGGTGTGATCCTGGTGATGGCACTCGTCATCCTGCTCTTCGTCTATCGCGATACGGAATATACGCAGGAGCTCTGGTGGCAGTTCGAGTTTTCCAGCGAGGCGCCGCGCGGGCTGAGGGCGCTGCTGGGCGTTGCCATCGGCGCTTCTGTGGTGGCGATGCTGAGCCTGCTTCGCCCGGCGCGGATATTGCCCGAGCCACCCGAGGAGGGGGATATTGCCCGGGCGGTGGCCATTGCCATGGGGCAGGACAGTTCGGATGCCAATCTGGTGCGGATGGGTGACAAGCGCCTGCTCTTTTCCATCTCCGGCCGCAGCTTCCTGATGTATGGCGTGCAGGGCCGCTCCTGGATCGCGCTTTCGGACCCGGTGGGGGAGGCAAATGAATTTGCCGAACTGGTCTGGCGTTTCGTGGAAATGGCGCGGGACGGCGGCGGTCGTGCCGCCTTCTACCAGATTTCGCCGGGGCTTCTTTCGCATTGTGTCGATGCGGGCCTGCGCGCCTTCAAGCTTGGCGAGCTCGCCATGGTCGATCTCGAATCCTTCAACCTGAAGGGCGGCAAGCTTTCCGGGCTTCGCCAGTCCTATAATCGCGGGGTGAGGGACGGGCTCACCTTCGAGATCATCGAGCGGGAGAACGTGCCGGCTGTCATGGAGGCGTTGCGCGGGGTCTCAGATGCCTGGTTGCAGCACCATGCGACGCGGGAGAAAACCTTCTCCCTCGGTGCCTTCGAGCCGCATTACATCGCCTCGCAGCCGGTGGCGGTCGTCAAGATCGAGGAGAAGATCGTCGCCTTCGCCACGCTGATGGTCACGGATACGCTGGCGGAGGGCACCATCGATCTCATGCGCTTCCTGCCCGAGGCGCCCAAGGCGACCATGGATTTCCTCTTCGTCAGCATTCTCAACGGCCTGAAGGAGAAGGGCTATCGCCGCTTCAACCTCGGCATGGCGCCGCTTTCCGGCATGGCCCGACGTGAGGTGGCACCGGTCTGGGACCGGGTGGGCGGGGCGCTGTTCGAGCATGGCGAACGCTTCTATAACTTCAAGGGATTGCGTGCCTTCAAATCCAAGTTCCATCCCCGGTGGGAGCCCCGCTATCTGGCCGTTTCCAACGGCACGGGCGCGGCGCTGGCGCTGGTCGACGTAACCCTGCTCATCGGGGGCGGGGTGAAGGGAGTGATAGCGAAATGACAAGGTCCTTCGGCGGTTTCCTCGCGCGTCTTTCCATCTCGACCGGTGCGGCAGCGCTGCTTCTTGGCTTTGCGGCCAGCGGGGCGCTGCGGGCGGAAGATCAGAGCTTCGATACGGGCATGATCCCGCCGGGGCATGTTTTCCTGCCTGATGGCGAGCCTTCGGCGAACATCTTCCTGATTTCAGACGCGGCGGGCTGGGGCGATGCGGAGGAGGCGGAGGCCAAGGCCCTTTCGGACAAGGGTGCCACCGTCGTCGGCATCGATTTTCCCGCCTACATCGCCACGCTTTCCAAGGACAAGGGCGATTGCGTGTACATGATCTCGGACGTGGAGGCGCTCTCCCAGCAGGTCCAGAAGGCGGCGGGCGCCACCCGCTACAATCCGCCCATTCTTGCAGGTATCGGCGAAGGGGGCGGACTGGCGCTTGCCATGATTTCCCAGAGTCCGAAGGCGACGATCGGAGAGGCGGTGGCGGTCGATCCGAAGGCGGGCATTCCGCTGGCCAGGGAGCTCTGCACTCCGGCGGAGAAAACAAAGGCGGGCGACCGGATGGTCTACGCGCTCACAGCCGGTCCGCTTCCGGCGGATGTCAGCATTCTCCTCACGCCCGCAGCACCGGCCGATGGCCGGGCCCATGCGGAAGCCCTGCACAAGGCGCATGAGGATGTCGCCATTCGCGACATGGACGGCGCGGCCGCCGATGTGCTGGCGCAGGCCCTTTCCGACAGGGTGGATGCCGCCGGCCAATCTGGCGATACGCTGGGCCTGCCGTTGACGCTGCTGGAGGCGAAGCCCGCCCATGGCACCATGGCGGTCATCTATTCCGGCGATGGCGGCTGGCGCGACATCGACAGCCAGGTGGGAGAGGCGCTGCAGGCCCGCGGCATTCCGGTGGTGGGGGTGGATTCCCTTCGCTATTTCTGGAGCAAGCGCGACCCGCAGGAAACGGCGGACGATCTGGTGCGCATCATCGACACCTATTCCCGCCAGTGGAACGTGGATCACGTCCTGCTGATCGGCTATTCGTTCGGCGCAGATATCCTGCCGGCCACCTTCAACCGCCTGCCCGACGACGTGCGCACCCGTGTGCAGCAAGTCACGCTGATGGCGCTCTCCCACGAGGCGGATTACGAAATCTCGGTGGAAGGCTGGCTGGGGGGCGGTGGCAAGGCCCCGGTTGGCGATCCCGTCACCGATATCGCCCGGATCGATCCGAAGCTCATCCAGTGCATCTATGGCAAGGATGAAGAGGAGGATGCCTGCCCCGGCCTTGCCGGCAAGGGCATCGAGATCATCGGGATTGACGGCGGCCATCATTTCGACGGCGATTATGACAATCTCGCCGAAATGATCCTTGCCGGGCTGAAGAAACGAAGCGCCGGCTGAGGGCAGGGCGCCGCGGATAGTTCGGGACCCGATCCCTTACTGCTGGCGCTGGTCGCTCTTGTAGACGATCAGGATGTCGAGGTCCCGCTCGGGAACGAAGTTCTCCTTGGTCATCTCGAAGGTGGTGGGGCCCGTCTTGCGCACGCCGTCGCCGCAGAAGCTGATCAGCGCATCCGGATCTTCCTTGTCGACCGTCAGGTGGAAATCGCCGATCGGGCCATCCCAGTTCGCACCGGTCACCAGGACATAGGACAGCCAGCGTTCGAAGTAGTAAATTCCTTCCACGCCCTGGGTTTCCTTGAGGCGATCGGCGACCAGCTTGTTGAATTTGTCGTTTATGCAGTATTTATGCCGGTACTGCTCCTGCTGATAATCGGCCTTGCCTTCTCCATCCATGAAGTTCAGGCCCGAAATACCGCCGACGCTCGGCTTGTAGGTGTGATGGACCTTGGTCGGGCCATCGGCGCGGAAGGTGGTTTTCCACCAGTAGGTGGTGCGGATCTTCCAGTTGGGCACCAGCGGTGCCTCCTGGCCGTCATCCGCACCTTCGTAATTCTTCACCACGATCCCCCGGACTTCCCAATCGGCCAGGATATCCTTCGGCAGAGCCTGCACGGCGTCCACCCCTTCCTTGCCCAGCACGAAGACCGGAATATTCTCCGCCTCCAGATCGGCCGTTACATCGAGACCGTTCACGATGGCCCGCTGCTGGATGTTGGTCTCCAGGGGCTTGCCGTCCTGCGAGACCTCGAAATCCATGAAGTTTTCTCTGGTCGGATCGGCAATACCCTCCATGCCGTTATCGTAGCTGGAAATGTCCGGCATGGGAAAGGCGACCAGGGTTTCGATGTCCTTGCCGGCGGTATTGCGGAACACGTAGTCCACATTGACTTTCGACGGCGAAATGTAGAGGTCCTCCCGCTCCATTTCGATGGACTGCGTTACGGCGATCTTGAGACCGCCCGCACCGAGCACGGCCACCGTATCATTAGCCCCGGCAGGCGGTGCCAGAAGGGGCAGCGCCAGAAGGGCAGCGGTTGTCAGGGATCGGGCAGGCAACCGACGTATCGACATCAACAGGGTCCTTATGTGTTCCGAAGGGCGGGCGTTAAGAACGGGATGGGGCATATTTTCCCGGCTCCCCTCTACAATGTCCGGCTTAAATGCCTATCGGCCTGCAGCCGGAGCGTCAACGGATTCCAGCGAAGCGGACGGGACCAAAACTGGTCTCAAATGGAGGGCAGGATGTGGTCCGGGACGATGCCGGAGCGGGCTATCGGCAGGGTCGGGTCCGTCCCCTTCAGCAGGCCATGAGCGGTGGCGAGCGCAGTTTTCCAGCCAGCCGCGGCAGCGCCCAGAATATCGGTGTGCAGCGTGTCGCCGATCATGCAGATCCGGGAGGGCGCGACATCGGCAAAGCGGGCGCGCACCATCCGGTAGATCGCCGGAAAGGGCTTGCCGTAGAATTCGACTTGGCCAAGGCCGAGCGCAGCAAGACGGTAACCGAAGAAACCCGGTTCGGTGCTGAGACCGCCTTCGCGCGGCGCGATAATATCGGGATTGGCGATTACCACCGGCCGGCTTCTCGCCGCGAGCGAGGCTTCCAGCTCGGCCTGAAGCCTGGTTGTCCAGCGGAGGGTCGACAGGAAAAGGAAACCGTCCGCGCAGTCGAAACCGGACCGGTCTTCGGGGAAGGTAGGGGGGAAGGGAAGCGCACCTGCTTCCTCTCCATGAAGGCCGAGGACGGCCCAGTTTTTCCGCTCACCCTCAAGGGCGAGATGATGAAGGGCCGCCTCCCGGCTGGTGACGATGTGAGAGGGCGGGAAGGAGAAGCCGAGCCGCTCGAATTTCCGGCGCGCGGCTTCTCCGTCATAGCTTGCAGCATTCGAGAGGATCACGCAGGTCTTTCCGGCTGCCTGAAGCGTCCTTACCCTTTCGACCGCGCCGGGAATGGCGGTTTCGCCCACGTTCAGCACGCCGAAAGCATCGAAGACGAAGAGATCGTAAAGGGCCGCGAGAGCGCCGAGATCGGCGCAGGCCATGCTTGCCTCCGGAAAGGCCGCATCCGGATAGTGCCGGCGAGCGGCCTCATAAGCGTGAAACGCCGTCTCGCCGTCAAAACGCTGAAGTTCGCGACCAAGCGGGGCGGTGAAGATATCGTGGGTCAAGGCTGCTCTTCCCGAAGGGGTGGGTGGTGACGGGGCGACTCGCAGGATAAAATTCTCGCCGCGCCGCCAAGGCATTCCCCAATCGCGCCGCCGGATCAAGCGCGCCTTGCCGGTCGGCAGGCCCTGCCGGCCATGACAGACAATAGGGGATAAATACCTTATATTTCATCTATTCTATCAGTAATATTCCATCTTCTGCCTCTATATTGTGATAATTTGTCATTCGTCAAATTTTCTTCTATTCATAACTTGAGCCATGCGATCCCTGAATCGGGAATGTTCTGGCTGCTGCCCTTGTTATCGCCCCGAGCTTTTTATCCTGTCGTCATGGCCTCCGAGATGAGAGATTGGTTCCGACATATCCTGACCCGGCAGGTCTCCGGGTTCCGGGCCCTTGCCATGGCTTCGCTGGCGGTGGGGGTGGCCTTTCTGTTGCGGCTTGCGCTTTCGGGATTTCTCGAGGACCGGGCAATCTTCACCCTTTTCATCCTGCCCATCCTGATGGTGGCGATCCTCAGCGGGCTTGCGGCCTCGCTGCTGGCGGTCGCGCTTTCGGTGCTGGCGGCCACGTGGATCAGCTCGCGTGGTGCCGGGGTTCATGGCATGGAAGGGCTGATCTTCGTCGGGGTCGGCGTGGCCGTTGCCTTCATCGGCGAGGCGCTCCGCGGTGCGCGGGACGCCAATCTCCGGAGCCGGAGTGAGCTGGAGCGGCGCGAGGCGCATCTGAAATCCATTCTCGACACGGTGCTTGATGCGACCGTCGTCAGCACGCGGGACGGAACCATCGTCTCCTTCAACGCGGCGGCGGTGCGGCAGTTCGGCTATCAGGAGCAGGAGGTCATCGGCCAGAATCTGCGCATCCTGATGCCGGAACCCTATCGGGGCGAACATGACGGTTATCTCCAGCGTTACCTGCGCACCGGCGAACGGCGGATCATCGGCATCGACCGCGTGGTGGTGGGGCGGCGCAAGGATGGCTCCACCTTTCCGATGAAGCTTGCGGTGGGCGAAACCCGTTCGGGTGGCGAAACCTTCTTTACCGGCTTCATCCGGGATCTCACCGAACGGGAGGAAACTGCGACGCGGCTTCAGGAAATCCAGGGCCAGCTCGCCCGCCTGGCGCGGTTGAACGAGATGGGGGAAATG
Source organism: uncultured Rhizobium sp. (assembly GCA_945952415.1). GTDB lineage: Bacteria > Pseudomonadota > Alphaproteobacteria > Rhizobiales > Rhizobiaceae > Gellertiella. The sequence goes on from CAMFIF010000028.1 coordinate 22,493, forward strand.
GCCTCGACGCTTGCCCATGAGCTCAACCAGCCGCTCTCGGCGATCGCCAATTACATCCATGGCTGCACGCGTCTCCTGCAGGATGTCGATGGCGCGGTGGCGGCGCGGATGCGTGACGCGCTGGAAGAAACCGCGCGCCAGTCGCTGCGGGCCGGCCAGATCATCCGCCATCTGCGCGAGTTCGTCACCAAGGGCGAGACGGAGAAGAGCGCGGAAAACATCCGCGGTCTCGTGGAGGAGGCAGGCGCGCTTGCCCTTGCTGGTTCGCGGGAAAAGGGCGTTCGTACGGTCTTCGATTTCCGTCCGGGCGCGGATTTCGTCTTTGTCGACCGCATCCAGATCCAGCAGGTGCTCACCAATCTCATGCGCAATGCCATCGAGGCGATGCAGGGGCAGCCGGTGCGCGAACTCATCGTGCGGACGGAACCCGTGGGCGGCGAGGAAGTTGCTGTCATCGTGGAGGATACGGGGCCTGGGATTTCGGAAGAGATTGCCGCGGATCTCTTCAAGCCCTTCACCACCACCAAGCCCGGCGGCATGGGCATCGGCCTGTCCATCTCGCGACGGATCGTCGAGGCCCATGGCGGTCAAATGAGTGTTTCGCGGGGCGAGGCGGGCGGTGCCCGTTTCCGGTTCACGCTTCCCGCTTTCCAGGAAGGAGACGAAGATGGCGATGCCTGACGTGACCGTGCATCTGGTCGACGACGAGGAAACGGTGCGCAAGTCGCTGGCCTTCATGCTGACCATGAATGATTTCACGGTGCGCATGCATGAAAGCGCCACGGCCTTTCTGCAATTTGCCCCGCAGGTGAAGGCGGGCGTGCTGGTGACCGATCTGCGCATGCCGGACATGAGCGGCGTGCAGCTGATCCAGACGCTGAACAGTCGCAAGCATCGTATTCCGGCCATAGTCATGACCGGCCACGGGGATGTGCCCATGGCTGTGGAAGCGATGAAGGCGGGGGCACTCGATTTCATCGAAAAGCCCTTCGAGGATAGCGTGATGATCGGGGCGATCCGCAATGCCGCCCTGCATGTGATCCAGGATGCGGACGGGGGCGATGATGCCGAGGCGGTTCGCGAGCGGCTGGCGCTGCTCACCGATCGGGAAAGACAGGTCTTTTCCGCCGTTGTCTCCGGGCTGCCGAACAAGTCGATTGCCTATGATCTCGACATTTCGCCACGCACCGTGGAGGTTCACCGCGCCAATGTGATGGCGAAGATGCAGGCGCGCAGCCTGCCGCAGCTGGTGCGCATGGCGCTTTCCGCCGGCATGGAGCCTTAAGCCTCTTCGCTCAGGGCCCAGACCCTCTGGTAATTTACCATCCGCATAAATACGCAGAGCGAAATTTGACCTGCCTCAAATTTTTCGGCGGTGAGTCCCGTTAATATTCCTCCCGGTGCTGAAGCGCCGTTCAATGATCGGGACATTTCATCTTGCAACCCTCAAAGACCATAGCGGTCATCGTCCGCGACGAGGCTTTGCTGGCATCCCTGACTTTCGCGTTGGGGGTGGAGGGTTTTGCCGTGGAAGCCAGTGCCCATTGGCCCGCCGGTCTCACCGAGCGCGGGGATGTCGGCTGCATCGTGCTCGATTCCGAAAACTACCGCATCGACAGGGCTGCCCGAGAGGGCCTGACGGCCGGACTTCATCCCGTGCTTTTTCTTTCCGACAGTCTGTCGCCCGTTCCCGAAGAGGCGGGCGTGACCGGCATCGGCAAGCCTTTCCAGGGAGATGAACTGGTCGCCGCAATCCGCCGCATGGTTGCCGAGACCCTGCCGCGCCGGGGCTGAGGGGCCGCGCTACGGTCCGCTAAGGGATAACCCGTAGGGACATAACCGAATTTTCCGCCACCCCATCCTCTGGCATCTTCCAATCAACAACAGCGCAGCGCCCACCGACCGGGGGCGTTCGGGGAACCGGGCGATGCGCTGTTGTTCCTGGACGGAAACGGCCGGATCAACCCGGCTTCATCGAATGGCACGGAGGCTTCCATGCAGACTGCGGAATTCACGGCATTTGCCGCTCGGCTCGGCGCTCTTGGCATTGATGTTCCCGGCGCTTCGCTGCGACACGCTTCTGTCCGGGCATACACTTCGGGGGCGGAGATCTATGCGCAGGGCGACCGGGCGGGTGAGCTCTACGTGGTGGAATTCGGAGCAGTCCGTATCCACCGTTTGCTGGCGGATGGGAGACGGCAAGTGATTGCCTTCCATCTCGCCGGCGAGATCTTCGGTTTTGAAGCCGCTTCCACGCGAAGCTTCTTTGCAGAAGCCATCAGCGCGACCGGGGTTCGGCCCCTGTCGGGACTGGGAGCGGATGCGGCAGACTTGATGCCTCTGGCACTCGAGGGAATGTTGAGGGCCCAGACGCATCTTCTGGTGATCGGCCGACAGTCGGCGGTCGAACGCATCGCGGCCTTCCTCCTCGACCTGGCGGACCGCCAGGGGGACGAGCACCGCATAGAATTGCCCATGCCGCGACTCGACATCGCGGATTATCTGGGCCTGACCATCGAAACCGTGTCGCGAACCTTCGCCAAGATGCGTTCGACCGGTCTCATACAGTTGCAGGGTACGCGGGTCGTGAAGCTCACGAAGCGCGACGTGCTTGTGGATCTCTGCCGGTAAGGGGGTGGCGGCGCGGCGGATTCTTCCCTTGCTGCCATCGGAAGAATGCGGCGTGCCTCTTACACCTGCGGCGGCGGGTGCCGGAAGGCAGGCAGAGACGAGAAGCGGGAAGGGTTCATTCCTCCCGAGTGCAGACCGAGGGACGCGGTTCTCTCGCGCTTCCCGCTTCTCATTTTTTTTCGAAGAGGTTCCTCCCGGGACGCGTGTCCTTCCCCTGTTGCCCGCTTCCTCTTGCGAACGGGTTTGGCTTCTGCTCGACTGTGCGGCGTCTCCTCTCCGGCTGCCGGTCGGGAAGAGGAACAGGCACAGGGGAAGTCCGCAATGCGCAAGATCAGGGTGGCAGCCACGCAGATGGCCTGCTCATGGAACCGGGACGAGAACATAGCGAAGGCCGAGGCGCTGGTGCGCCGCGCCCATGCGGAAGGGGCGGGCATCGTCCTCCTCCAGGAACTTTTCCAGACACCCTATTTCTGCCAGGAGCAGAACCCGGCCCATCTCGGCCTTGCCCAGCCCCTCGAAGACGACAGGGGCGTCAATCATTTCAGGCACCTGGCGCGTGACCTTCAGATGGTGATTCCGCTTTCCTATTATGAACGGGCGGGCATGGCGCAGTATAATTCGCTGGCGATCATCGATGCCGATGGCGAGATTCTCTTCAACTATCGCAAATCCCATATTCCTCAGGGGCCGGGCTATGAGGAGAAGTTCTATTTCTCTCCCGGCGACACCGGCTTCCACGCGGTGAAGACCCGCTATGCCACGATCGGCTGCGGGATCTGCTGGGACCAGTGGTTCCCGGAAGCGGCGCGCGCCATGGCGCTCAAGGGCGCCGAGCTTCTTTTCTATCCGACTGCCATCGGCAGCGAGCCTCACGATCCGACGATCGATTCCTCCCGCCACTGGCAGAGAACCATGCAGGGCCATGCGGGCGCCAATGTCATGCCTGTGATTGCTTCCAACCGCATCGGCGTGGAGGTGGAGGGCAAGACCACCTGCACCTTCTATGGCAGTTCCTTCATCGCCGACCATACGGGCGCGATCCTTGCGGAGGCAGGACGCAGCGAGGAGGCGGTGCTGGTCGCCGAATTCGACCTCGATGCGATCGCCGAATATCGCCGGGCCTGGGGGCTTTTCCGCGACCGAAGGCCCGATCTTTATGCTTCGCTGGAAACACTTGATGGAACGACCCGTTCTGGATCATAGTGGCGAACAATAATCGATTTAAACAGGGAACCGGCCAACAAGAAAAACCAGAGGCCGGCGCTTGGGAGGAACAATGCTGAAGTCTTTGAAGAGCGCGGTTTCCGCGTTCCTGTTTGCCCTCTTGGTGGTCGTTTCGGCCGGGGCGCACGAGGTGCGGGCCGAGCGCATGGCGCCGCAAAAGGTCCTTCATACCTGGTATGGGCTGGTGCTGGAACTGGTGCGCCACACGCCGAATTACTCCCCGCCGGTCGCAAGCCGTTCCTTCGCCTATCTGGGGGTTACGGTCTACCAGGCGGTTGCGGGCCCGCATACGGGCCTCACGAGCCTCGAGGGGCAGCTCAACGAGCTCAAGGACCTGCCTAAGCGGGAGGAGGGCGCCGTTTATGACGATGCCATCGTGCTCAATGCGGCGATGACCGTTGCCACCAAGGAACTCTTCAATCGCACGGGACCCACCGGCCAGCACGCCTTTTCCCGCATGAGCGAGAAGATGCATGCGGCGGTTTCCGACGGCGTCGATCCCGCCGTGACCGAGCGCAGCGCCCGCTTCGGCGAGGCCATGGCGAAGGCCATTCTCGCCTGGGCTGCGAGCGATGGCGGAGCCACCGTGGAAAACATGGGTTTTCCGCTGGAATACAAGCTCAAGACCGGACCCGCCTACTGGGTGCCCACCTCGCTCATTCGCCAGCAGCAGCTGCCGCTTCTGCCCGATTGGGGCCGCAACCGTCCCTTTGCGATGCCCAAGGGCTCTGCCTGCCGCCTGCCCGCGCCGCCCGATTACAGCGAGGAGAAGGGCTCTGCCTTTTATCGCGAGGCGGAGGAGGTCTATACGACCGTCAAGGGGCTGACGCCTGAGCAGAAGGCGATTGCCCGCTTCTGGTCCGATGATCCGATGCTGTCTCCGACACCTCCGGGCCACTGGATTTCCATCGGCTGGCAGGTTCTCGATGCGGAACAGGCCGACCTGCCGAAGACCGTCGATGTCATGGCACGGCTCGGCGTGGCCGTGGCCGATGCCTTCATCGGCTGCTGGGACACCAAGTTCGAATTCAACCTCATCCGGCCGATCAGCTACATCAAGCGGGTGATCGATCCGAAATGGGAGCCGCTGCTGATCACGCCGCCTTTCCCGGAATATCCGAGCGGCCATAGCACCCAGTCCGGTGCGGCGGCGGTGGTTCTGGCCAGCATCTTCGGTGAAAAGCACGCATTCAGCGATGCGACGCATGAGGCGGACGGCCTTGCCGCGCGCCGCTACGACAGCTTCTGGCAGGCGGCGGAAGAGGCCGCGGAATCCCGGCTCTATGGCGGGATCCATTTCCGTTCGGCGATTGTCCGGGGGCTTGAACAGGGCAAGTGCATCGGCGCCCATGTGGTCGCGCTCAAGACGAGGATGTAACATGAAACGGCAGATCCTTGTTTTCGCGACACTTCTTCTTCTGCCCGCTGCCCATGCGCCTGCCGAGGACGCGCCCGTGCCGCTGCCGGTCAAACCCCATTTCGTCGAGGAGACCGCAAGCGCGGGTCTTTCCACGCGCTATGAGGGGGACTGGGAATATATGGTGGGCGGCGGGGTTTCCGCCTTCGACTGCGATGACGATGGCTATCCTGACATGCTGCTGCCCGGCGGCAAGGACAAGGCGGCGCTTTACCGCAATGTCAGCACCCGGGGCGGCGCGCTGCGGTTCGAGCCGGTGAAGGAAAGCGGCGTCGAGGTGGACAGCCTGCTCGGCTCCTATCCTATCGATATCGACAGCGACGGCATCACCGATCTCGTGCTGCTAAGGCTCGGCGAAAACATCGTGATGCGCGGCAAGGGCGCCTGCCATTTCGAGCGGGCAAACGAGGCGTGGAACTTCAAGGGTGGCGCGGAATGGTCCGCGTCCTTTGCCGCTACCTGGGAGCGGGGCAGTGACTGGCCGACGCTGGCGGTCGGCAATTACATCGATCCCAAGGCGGACATGCTGCCCTGGGGTTCCTGCACCGACAACTGGCTGCACCGCCCGGACCAGCCGCCGGGACACACCAGCCGCCGCTTTGCCGACCCGCTGCCGCTGAAACCCAGCTATTGCGCGCTTTCCATGCTGTTTACGGACTGGAACCGCTCCGGCACGCCGTCTCTGCGCGTGTCGAACGACCGGGAATATTACAAGGGCGGGCGCGAGCAGATGTGGCATGTGGAGCCCGGCAAGCCGCCGGTGCTCTACAGCGAAGCCGAAGGCTGGAAATATCTGCGCATCTGGGGCATGGGCATCGCCAGCTACGATCTCGATTTCGACGGCTATCCCGAATATTTCCTCACGAGCATGGCCGACAACAAGCTGCAGACGCTGGTGGAAACGCCGAAGGACGGCAAGGGGCCGGCGGCCTACAAGGACGTGGCCTTTGCCAAGGGGGCGACTGCCCATCGGCCCTATACCGGCGGCGACTGGCATCCGTCCACGGCCTGGCACACGGAATTCCAGGACGTCAACAATGACGGCCGTGCCGATCTCTTCATCGCCAAGGGCAATGTGGCGGAAATGCCTGACTTTGCCGCCAAGGACCCCAATAATCTCCTCGTGCAGAACGAGAAGGGCAATTTCGTCGAAATGGGCCTCGAGGCGGGTATTGCCAGCATGAAGGTCTCGCGCGGGGCAGCCCTTGCGGACTTCAATCTCGACGGCAAGGTGGATCTCGTCGTCACCAACCGGTGGAGCGATGCGGAGATCTGGCGCAACGACACGCCGGATGCGGGCCATTTTGCCGCCTTCCGGCTGCGCCAGCCCGGTGCCAATCGCGATGGGATCGGCTCCTGGATCGAAATCCGGAAGGACGGCCATGTGATGCATCGCGAGATCACCATCGGCGGCGGCCATGCGGGCGGCCAGCTGGGCTTCACCCATTTCGGCGTCGGCAAGGACGAGAAGGTGGAGTTCCGGGTGATCTGGCCGGACGGAAAGGCAGATGCATGGCAGACCGTTGATGCCGACGGCTTCTACACCGTTGCGCCCGGCAAGGCTGCGGAAACCTGGGCTCCTTCGCGGTAGGGGAGGCGGGGCCTTCGGGCTCCGTCTTCAGCCTTCGCCGAGCAGCATCTGCGCCATGCGGGCAGCGGCAGGCGGCAGAACCGTGTCGGCACGGGTGATGAAACCGAAGGGCTCCACCTCAATGCCGAGTTCCACCGGCAGCACCCGATAGGGCGCTTCCGGCCCTTGGGTAAAGGCGGCGCAGACCGCATGTGCCAAGGGCGCAATCGCATTGGATTGCTGGATCAGCGCGAGCGTGAGCAGGAAGGATGCGGTGGAAAAACGCTGGGTCGGCTCAGGCAGCCGCAAGGCGCGCAGCCGGGCCATCACCGTCTGCGACAGAAGCGATTCCGGGCCGGGCAACACCCAGTCATAAACCATCAACTGGTGCGGATCGATCGGCATGGCGCGTTCCAGCGGGTGGCCCTTGCGGACCATCAGGGAAACCGGTTCCGTCGCAATCATGCGGGCCGTCAGCATTTCCCGTTCCGGCCCGATGGGCAGGCGACCGATGGCGAAATCGATCCGCCCGGAAAGGACCTGCTGGCAAAGCACATCGGACGTTCCGACGATGACTTCATAGGTCACCTTGGGCTGCACCACGCGGGCGGTGCGCAGCACGGGCAGGACCCGGTCCAGCGCCGGCCCGGTGACCGAGCCGATCCTGACATGGCCGACATTGCCCATGTCGATCTCGTTCACGTCGCGGGCCGCATCGCGCAGCTCCATGTGGATGCGCCGGGCCCTGAGCGCCAGCGCCTCGCCGACGGGGGTGAGGACCACGCCGCGCCCGGTGCGCTCATGCACGGGGCGGCCGACGATTCGCTCGATCTCGGCAATCAGCCGCGAGGCTGCCGGCTGGGCAATACCCAGCCGCCGGGCGGCATCGCTGATCTGGTTGCTCTCCGAAAGCGCCTCCAGAAGCCGGAGATGGGAGAGTTTCAAACCGCGCTGCAGCAGGATATCTGCACTTTCCAGGACTTTGCTCATAACATTTTGGCCATATCGAAATCACCAAACATTATTTGACTGACATGGCGCGAGATTGCAATCGTGCAGCCACGGTCGCCAATCCCCCGGGGGTTGGAGAGAGGACCGGACACGTGCCGCAGGAGGTAATGCGGCCCCGAGGAGGACACCATGAATCTTTTCAAGAAGGCGCTTTCGGCGCTTGCAGTAACGGCTGTGCTGTTTTCCGGCACCGCTTTCGCCGGCGACAAGGGGACGATCGGCATTGCGATGCCGACGAAGTCGTCGGCCCGCTGGATCTCGGACGGCAATTCGATGGTCGAGCAGTTCAAGGCAGCCGGTTACGACACCGACCTTCAGTATGCCGAAGACGATATTCCGAACCAGCTCTCGCAGGTCGAAAACATGATCACCAAGGGCCACAAGGTTCTCGTGATCGCTGCCATCGACGGCACCACGCTGTCGAACGCGCTGGAAAATGCGGCTGCCGCCGGCATCAAGGTCATCGCCTATGACCGCCTGATCCGCGACAGCGGCAATGTCGACTATTACGCCACCTTCGACAACTTCAAGGTCGGCGTGCTGCAGGCCACGTCGCTGGTCAACGGCCTGAAGGAACGCTTCCCGGACGTAAAGCCGTGGAATGTGGAACTCTTCGGCGGTTCGCCCGACGACAACAACGCCTTCTTCTTCTACAATGGCGCGATGAGCGTTCTTCAGCCGATGATCGACAGCGGCGAGATCGTGATCGGTTCAGGCCAGACCGGCATGGACAAGGTCGGCACCCTGCGCTGGGACGGTGCGGTTGCCCAGTCCCGCATGGACAACATCCTGTCCGCCAACTACGGCAGCAAGCAGGTGCATGGCGTGCTTTCGCCCTATGACGGCCTCTCCATCGGCATCCTGTCCTCGCTCAAGGGCGTCGGCTACGGTTCCGGCGACCTGAAGATGCCGATCGTGACCGGCCAGGATGCCGAAGTGCCCTCCGTCAAGTCCATGATCGCTGGCGAACAGTATTCGTCGATCTTCAAGGACACCCGCAAGCTCGCTGGCGTGACCGTGAAGATGGTCGACGCGATCCTGCAGGGCAAGGAGCCCGAGATCAACGACACCAAGACCTACAACAATGGTGTGAAGGTCGTTCCCTCCTACCTCCTCGAGCCGCAGCCGGTCGATGCCAAGAACTACGAAGACGTTCTCGTCAAGTCCGGTTACTACAAGGCCGAGCAGCTGAAGTAAGCTTGCTTCGCAAGCAAACGGCCCGCCGTCTTCCAACGGGCGGCGGGCAGTTCCATGCAATAGGGAGGCAACATGGCAGCGCTCTTGGAAATGCGGGGCATCAGCAAGGTGTTCCCAGGCGTTCGGGCCCTCGATCATGTCAACCTCAGCGTCGAGGCGGGCGAGATCCACGCGATCTGCGGGGAAAACGGTGCCGGCAAGTCGACACTGATGAAGGTTCTGTCCGGGGTCTATCCGCACGGCACCTATGAAGGCGACATTTTCTATGATGGCGCGCCGCTCGCGAACCGGTCGATTTCGGACTCGGAAACGAAGGGCATCATCATCATTCACCAGGAGCTGGCGCTGGTGCCGCTTCTGTCCATTGCCGAGAACGTGTTTCTCGGAAACGAGGTTTCCTCCGGCGGCGTGATCAACTGGCCGGAAACCTTCAACCGCACCGAAGCGCTGCTGAAGAAGGTGGGGCTTTCCGAGCCGCCCGGCACGCTGGTGGAAAAGATCGGCGTCGGCAAGCAGCAGCTGGTGGAGATCGCCAAGGCGCTCGCCAAGAATGTGCGCCTGCTGATCCTCGACGAGCCGACGGCGGCGCTTCAGGAAAACGACAGCCAGAAGCTGCTCGACCTGCTGCTGGAACTCAAGACGCAGGGCATCACCTCGATCCTGATCTCGCACAAGCTCAACGAAATTTCCCGCGTGGCGGACCGGATCACCATCATCCGTGACGGCTCCACCGTGTCCACGCTGACAAGGGAAGAGATTTCCGAAGACCGGATCATCCGCGACATGGTCGGCCGCGACATGGCGCATCGCTATCCCGAGCGCACGCCCGCCATCGGCGACGTGCTGATGGAAGTAAAGAACTGGAACGTCTGGCACCCGGAGCAGCATACCCGGCAGATGATCCGCGACGTCTCCTTTAATGTCCGGAAGGGCGAGATCGTCGGCATTGCCGGCCTCATGGGCGCCGGTCGTACAGAGCTCGCCATGTCGATCTTCGGCGGCAGCTACGGTCGTAACATCACCGGCGAGGTGCGGATGCACGGCAAGCCGGTCGATACATCCACGGTCACCCGCGCCATCGATGCGCGCATCGCCTATGTGACGGAGGACCGAAAGGCGCTGGGCCTGGTGCTCGAGGAGCCGATCCTGCGCAACATTTCGCTGGCGAACCTCGCGGGCGTGGCATTGCGCGGCGTGCTGAACAAGGCGCAGGAGGCCACGGTGGCCGAGGGCTACCGCAAGGCCATGGCGATCCGCACCCCCTCCGTGCATCAGAAGGTGGTCAACCTGTCGGGCGGCAACCAGCAGAAGGTGGTGCTGTCCAAATGGCTGTTCACCGATCCGGAAGTGCTGATCCTCGACGAGCCCACCCGCGGCATCGATGTCGGGGCTAAATTCGAAATCTATGGTTTGATGAACCGCATGGCCGATGAGGGCCGCGGCGTCGTGATGATCTCGTCCGAAATGCCGGAACTGCTCGGCATGTGCGACCGCATCTATGTGATGAACGAAGGCGCATTCGTCGGCGAGCTGGCCCGGGAAGAGGCCAGCCAGGAACGCATCATGGCGCTGATCGTAAGCAAGTAAGGGGAGGCTGAAATGGCAGTCGTGTCAAAAGAAGAGAATGCAAACGCCAAGCCCAGCCTGGATTATCTCAAGGAGAACTTCCGCGATTACGGAATGCTGATGGCCCTGATCGCCATCGTGGTCTTCTTCCTCGTGGTGGTGCGCCAGCAGCTGGATGTGGATTTCCTGTCCGCGCAGAACATCACCAACCTGTTCCTTCAGAATTCCTACGTCATCATCATGGCGCTCGGCATGCTGCTGGTCATCGTTGCCGGCCATATCGATCTTTCGGTCGGCTCGGTCGCGGCCTTTGTCGGGGCGATTTCCGGGGTCATGAGCGTCAATATGGGCCTGCCGGTCTATGTGGTGGTGCCGGCCGGCCTCGTCTGCGGGGCGATCATCGGTGCTGCGCAGGGCTACTGGATCGCCTATTGGCGCATCCCGTCCTTCATCGTGACGCTGGCGGGGATGCTGGTCTTCCGCGGTCTTACCCTCTGGCTGCTCGGCGGGCAGAATATCGGGCCCTTCTCGCGCGGCTTCCAGTCGCTCTCCACCGGATTCATTCCGGATCTCTTCGCCGTCGACCGGCCGAACATGACGGCCATGGTCGTGGTCGTCCTGTCCGCCGCTCTCGTGGTCTGGCTCGGCTGGCGGGCGCGCAAGCGGGATGCCGCCTATGGCATCCAGCAGGAGCCTTCGGCCATCTTCTACATCCGCAATGCGATCATCGCGGCGGCGCTCGTCTTCGTCGGCTGGAAGCTTGCAAGCTTCCGTGGCCTGCCGAACGTGCTGATCGTGATGGCGGTGCTGACGGTTCTCTATGCCTTCTTTACCGAGCAGACGACGCCCGGTCGCCGCATCTATGCGATCGGCGGCAACCTGAAGGCAGCGAAGCTTTCCGGCATCAACACGGAAAAGCTGGTCTTCCTCACCTTCGTCAACATGGGCGTGCTGGCGGCGCTGGCCGGCATGATCGTGACGGCACGCCTCAATTCGGCAACGCCGAAGGCGGGCGTCGGCTTCGAGCTCGATGTGATTGCCGCGGTCTTCATCGGCGGGGCCTCCATGTCCGGCGGCGTCGGCAAGATCGTCGGGGTCATCGTCGGCGCCTTCATCATGGGCGTCATGAACAATGGCATGTCCATCCTCGGCATCGGCATCGATTACCAGCAGGTGATCAAGGGCCTGGTGCTGCTCGCGGCGGTCATTTTCGACGTCTACAACAAGTCCAAGTAACAAGGAGTCCGGCATATGTTGCTCTCCCAGATCAGCCTTCCCGGTGGCGGCCGTGCCGTCGTCGCCCGGGACGGGTCCGAGGCAGCCATCGTGCGCGGTGCGACCGGCGTCTATGATCTCGCCCTGTCGGCCATTGCGGCCGGCCGGAGCCTCGCCGAGGAAGTGGCCGCCCATGGGCTGGGCGAGACGGTGGATCTTGCGGCGGCCGCAGCGGAAGGCCGCCTGCTGCTGCCGGTTGACCATCCGGATCCTACGCATATGCATCTGACCGGGACGGGGCTTACCCATCTCGGTTCGGCCTCCGCCCGCGATGCCATGCATGCGAAGCTGGAAGCGGCGCAGGAAAGCCTGACCGACAGCATGAAAATGTTCCGGATGGGCCTGGAAGGCGGCAAGCCTGTCTCCGGCGAGGTGGGGGTACAACCCGAATGGTTCTACAAGGGCAATGGGCATACCGCCGTTGCCCCGGGTCAGGCGCTCATTTCGCCCGGCTTTGCGGAAGATGGCGGCGAAGAGCCTGAGATTGCCGGCATCTACATCATCGGTCCCGACGGTACGCCGTATCGGATCGGCTGGGCGCTGGCCAACGAGTTTTCCGACCATGTGACGGAGCGGGTGAACTATCTCTTTCTTGCCCATTCGAAGCTGCGCCAGGCAAGCTTCGGGCCGGAAATCCTGCTCGGCGAACTGCCGCAGGATATTCGGGGCGCGACCCGCATTCGCCGCGGCGGGCAGGTGCTGTGGGAGAAGCCCTTCCTTTCGGGCGAGGCCAACATGTCCCACACCTTCGCCAATCTCGAACATCATCATTTCAAATATGCGCTCTTCCGCCAGCCGGGAGATCTGCACGTGCACATGTTCGGCACGGCGACGCTGTCCTTTGCTGACGGCATCCGCACCGAAGCGGGCGATGTCTTCGAAATCGAGGCGCCCTCCTTTGGTCTGGCGCTCGTCAATCCGCTCGCTAAGGAAGAGAAAACCGAGGGAGCCGTTGCGGTTACAGCGCTTTGAGGCTAGAGAGGCGCTAGTTAAACGTTTTTATTGACACGAATCTCATAGAATGAACTGGCGTGAAGCCGAAATGCTGACGCCGCAGGAAACGAAGCAGGAGAATGCCATGAGTTTCAAACCCGCACCCTGGCCGCGCAAGCTGCGTTCGCAGGAGTGGTTCGGCGGCACGTCGCGCGATGCGATCTACCACCGCGGCTGGATGAAGAACCAGGGCTTTCCGCACGACCTTTTCGACGGCCGTCCTGTCATTGGTATCCTCAACACCTGGTCTGAACTGACTCCGTGCAACGCGCATTTGCGCGATCTCGCCGAGCGGGTGAAGCACGGCATTTATGAAGCGGGCGGCTTTCCGGTGGAAGTTCCGGTCTTCTCCGCCTCGGAAAGCGCGTTCCGGCCGACGGCGATGATGTTCCGCAACCTTGCCGCCATGGCGGTGGAAGAGGCGATGCGCGGCCAGCCGATGGATGGCTGCGTGCTGATGGTGGGCTGCGACAAGACCACGCCGTCGCTCCTCATGGCCGCTGCCTCCACCGACATCCCTTCGATCATCGTGACCGGCGGGCCGATGCTGAACGGCTATTACCGGAACGAACGGGTCGGCTCCGGCACCCACCTCTGGAAATTCTCCGAGGCCGTGAAGGCCGGGCAGATGACCCCCGCAGAATTTGCCGAGGCGGAAGCCTCCATGAGCCGCAGCCCGGGTTCGTGCAACACGATGGGCACCGCCTCCACCATGGCTTCCATGGCCGAGGCGCTGGGCATGGCGCTTTCGGGCAATGCCGCGATCCCCGCCGTCGACAGCCGCCGCCGGGTGATGGCGCAGCTGACCGGCCGACGTATCGTGCAGATGGTCAAGGACGATCTGAAGCCCTCCGACGTCCTGACCAAGCAGGCCTTCGAGAATGCGATCCGCACCAATGCGGCCATCGGCGGTTCCACCAATGCGGTCATCCACCTGCTGGCGATTGCCGGCCGCGTCGGTATCGACCTGACGCTGGACGACTGGGACCGTTGCGGCCGCGACGTACCGACGATCGTGAACCTCATGCCGTCAGGCAAGTATCTGATGGAAGAGTTCTTTTATGCCGGCGGCCTGCCCGTCGTCATCAAGCGGCTCGGGGAGGCGGGTCTCCTGCACAAGGATGCACTCACCGTTTCCGGCGAAACCGCCTGGGATCAGGTCAAGGATGTGGTGAACCACAATGAGGACGTGATCCTGCCGGCGGAAAAGGCGCTGGCAAAATCCGGCGGCATTGCGGTGCTCAAGGGCAATCTGGCGCCGAATGGTGCTGTTCTGAAGCCTTCGGCCGCCACGCCCTCGCTGATGGTTCATCGCGGCCGCGCCGTGGTCTTCGAGGATATCGACGACTACAAGGCCAAGATCAACGACGAGGCGCTCGACATCGACGAGACCTCAGTCATGGTGCTGAAGAATTGCGGCCCGAAGGGGTATCCGGGCATGGCGGAAGTGGGCAATATGGGCCTGCCGCCGAAGGTGCTGCGCAAGGGCATTACGGACATGGTCCGCATTTCCGATGCGCGCATGTCGGGCACGGCCTATGGCACCGTGGTTCTCCACACCAGCCCGGAAGCGGCGGCCGGCGGACCGCTGGCGGTGGTGCGGGATGGCGACATGATCAGCCTCGACGTGCCGAACCGCAGCCTGACGCTCGAGATTTCCGACGAGGAACTGGCGGCGCGTCTTGCCGAATGGACGCCGCGCGTGGAAGCGCCGGCCTCCGGCTATGCCATGCTGCATCACAAGCATGTCATGGGGGCAGATACGGGTGCGGATCTGGATTTCCTGAAGGGATGCCGTGGGGCGCCTGTGGGCAAGGACAGCCACTGAGCTTGTTGCTCCGCGCTGTCGGGCGCGCATCATCGTTGCGGTCGGGCGGCGGGAGGAGATCCCGCCGCCCGTCTTCGTTTGGCTGGGTCTTGCGCTCATGCAGGCCTTTCAAAAAAAGGCCGGCTGAGGGGCGTCCCCCTCAGCCGCGCGGAACACCCGCGTAACGAAGCGCAATGAATGTGAGCAGGCTTGCCACCGAGAAGATGTTGAGCGTCAGCAGGGCGCGCATGTCTTCAGGGCTCCACGGGCTCGAAAACTCCGCCCGGCCGTGGAAGAGGACAAAGGCCGCGAAACAGAACAGCGCCATGGCGCGTTGCAGCCACTTCTCCCTTTCGGTGAAGCTGAGGGCGATCAGCGTGATGCAGGCGACGAAATAGAGTTCGGTCCCCGTGGCCTGTCCCATGAACATCCCGGCGAGAACCGTATCGACGATGCCGATCAGGGGCACGCCGGCGCGCACGGCGAGCGGATATTTGCGGCCGAGAAGGGCTATCGCGGCGAAGAAGGGAGCGGCCAGCACCGCTGTCGGCGAGGAAGCCACGCCATCGCCGGTCAGCCACCAGACATAGAGCGGATAGAAGGGCTTGTTGAGCGCTACGACCCAGGCAATGGTGATGCTGGCGGCCGTCAGCGCATCGACAGGCGGAGGGGCTTCCCGCACGGCAATCTCAGCCACCTTCGCCTCCCTTGGCAACGGGCTTCAGCAGATAATGGCCCACGCCCCAGATCTCGCCGCCGGAATGGCCAAAAAGCCCGGCCGTGGCGAGGAAGAACATGCGCCAGCGGCGGCGCCAGAGACCTGCATCGCGCCCATAGACGCCCTGCAGGATGCGGTCGATCTCCGCTCGATTGGCATCGAAATTCTTCAGCCAATCCAGCGCGGTGCGGCGATAATGGGTGCCGTTCCAGCGCCATTCCTGCTCCACACGGAAAATTGCCGGGAAGCGATGGGGCAGATCATGGGCGGGCATGATCCCGCCGGTGAAGAAATGCTGGGCAATCCAATCGGACTTGTCGGCATGGTCGAAACGGTAGGAGCGGTTCCTGTGGGTGAAGACATGCAGGAACATCAGTCCGTCCGGCTTCAGCCAGCCGCGGGCGCGGTCCAGAAGCTCCTCCCAGTTCGACATGTGCTCGAACATTTCCACCGAGACGATGCGGTCGAAGCGTTCCGTGGTGCGGAAGACATTCATGTCGGCGGTGACGATGGTGAGGTTCGAAAGCCCGCGGGCTCGCGCCTCCGCTTCGATATAGGCGCGCTGGGAGGCGGAATTCGAGACGGAAGTGATCCGGGCAGCCGGGAAATGCTCCGCGAGATAGAGCGACAGCGAGCCCCAGCCGCAGCCGAGCTCAAGGATCGTCTGGCCATCGGCGATGGCGGCATGGTCCACGGTTTCCTTCAGCGCATGGGCTTCGGCTTCCGTGAGCGTGGTGTTCTCGTTCGGATAGAGGCAGCTCGAATATTTGCGGTGCTTGCCGAGGAACAGGGCGAAGAATTCTGGCGGCAGTTCGTAATGCTGCTCGTTCGCCTCGTCGGTGTGGATCGCCACCGGGAAACGGCCCATGGAGCGGGCAAATTCGATCTCCGCGGTCTCCGGCTCGGTTTCCAGCCGGCGGGCGGTGCGGCCACAGAGAAAATCGATCCCCGCCAGCGTCAGGGCATCGGGGATCGGAGTGCGTTCTGCGGTCTGGATGGCGAGCGCGATCATGTTCATGGCGAGCGTTCCTTGATGGGCGCGGGATGGAAGGAGGAGCGGCGAGGGCCGGGGAAGAAGGCGTTGACGCGACCCTGCAGCGCGCGGAAGGCATCGCCGCGGGTTTTCAGCATATGTTCCTCGAGCGGCGGGATGCCGGAAACATGGACCAGCAGCCAGTACATCTGGAGGGGCGCGAGAAGGGCAATGAGGCCGAGCCAGCCGGCGCCGAGCGCGGCAAGCGCAATGGCGCACCAGAACAGCCATTCGAAGAAGTAGTTGGGGTGGCGGGAATAGGCCCAGAGCCCTTCTTCCATCACTGCGTTTTTCGCCTTCGGCGTCTTACGGAAGCGGTCGAGCTGGCGGTCGGACAGCGCCTCGCCGCCGAGCGCCACAAGGCCGATGAAGAAGGCGGGACCATCGAACAGGCTCGGAAACTCCCGTACGCCCGATGCTGCCAGATAAAGAGCGAGCACCAGCACATAGGCCGCCACCGCCTGGATCTGCAGGAACACGAAGAGCCGCCAGGGCGCGGCATCCCCCCATTCGGCGATCAGCTTTTCATAGCGCGGGTCCTCGCCGGCGCCGCGGGTGCGCAGCGCGATGTAGCCGCCAAGCCGCAGCGACCAGAGGGCAGCCAGAAGCCCGACCATGACCCGACGCTCCGGGGCACCGTCCGCCATAATGACGGCCGCGATGCCGCCGAGGCCGACGGCGAAGGACCAGATCGTATCCACCCAGCCGCTCGCCCCGGTCATGCGCTGCACGCTCCAGGCGATCGTCATGATCAGCGACATGGCAACCGCGAGCCCGAAGAGCACGTAAATATCCATGAAACTCCACCTGTCGTCTCGTTCTCTGCGTTAGACGGAGGAGCGCTCCGGAAAGTTTCACCGACGACACGGAAAAGTGGACTGGCTGCGCGGGTTGAAACTATCTCGCGCCCGGCCTCGTCAGGCCTCCCCGGAACGCCGCATCAGTCGAACAGAAAGGAGAACAGGATGCCGATCTCGACAAAAAGGCTTGCGCTTTCGATCCTCGCGCTAATGGCCGCCACCGCCGCTCGGGCTGAAGCGCAGGGGCCCATGGGCGAATGGGCGCGGGGAGACGGGGCGGCGCGCGTGCGGATCGCGCCCTGCGGCAGCAATATCTGCGCTACGAATACCTGGATCAAGCCCGGCACGCCAAGCGAGAAGGCGGGCGACGTGCTGGTCATGACCGTGAAGGAAAAGGAAAGCGGCGCCTATCAGGGCTCGGCCTTCGATCCGCAGCGCAAGATGACCTACCGGCTTTCCATGACGGTTGAGGGAAGCCGCATGACGACGAGGGGCTGCGTGCTCGGCGGGCTGCTTTGCAAGAGCGTCAGCTGGTCAAGGATCCGCTGAGACCACGGTCCGGCAGGCCGGCATAGTCGAGAAAATCCTGCCGGAGCATGACGTCCGCCTGCACGGAAAAACGGTTGCCGATCACGCTCAGCGTTGCATCATGGGTGGGGTCGGAGCCGCTGCACAGCGCGTTCTTGATCAGGATGACGCGGTAGCCGAGATCGATGGCGCCCAGGACGGTGGCGAGCACGCAGACATCGGTTTCGCCGCCGCTGATGACAAGGGTTTCCACGCGGTTTTCGGCGAGATGGCGGTGCAGCCTGCCATCGAGCCAGGGCGAATAGACCCGCTTGTCGAAGACGAGGGCAGGGGGCGTCAGAAGCTTGAGCGGCGTGACGAGGTCGATAAGCGCGGGGTCGAGCGCGCCTTCCATCATCATCGGCCATTTCCGGTAATAGTCCTGCCACATGCCCGGCAGATCTCCCACGCTCCGAGGCGTCAGGAAGCGGGTGAAAATTGTCCGCTCCGGCGCGGCGGCGGCAAGCTCGACCACCTCGGGCAGGATTTCCACCGCCCAGTCCACCCGCCAGGGCGTATCCTCGGCAAAGAGGCGCTGCATGTCGACGCAGATATGGCGCCAATTTCCCGGATCGTCTCGCATGGCTTACTCCCTTTTCCGGGGAATGAACCCGGTGGAAGCCGGCACCGTTCCCTGCCGGACCCGGGACAATGGCCGCCACATGAAGGGGAACCAATCTTCGATCCGCTTGTTCTCAAAACTCCAAGCAGAAAGGATACGAGGATGAAAAACCTGAAATTGACTCTTGCCTTCATGGGACTTGCCGCTTCCATTGCCGCCACCGGTCTGCCGGCCATTGCCCAGACGGCCGCCCCGGCCAATGGCACGGAAGGCAGCATGAAGCTCGACAAGGCAGGTTTTGCCGCCGCCGCCGCGAGCTCGAACCAGCTTGAAATCACCACCAGCCAGATGGCGCTCAAGCGCGCGCAGTCGCCCGAAGTGAAGGCCTTCGCGCAGCAGATGGTAACCGACCATACCAAAGCCGGCCAGATGTTCGCGACCGCGGCCCAGCAGGACGGCGTGACCATTCCGGATCAGCTGCAGCCGAAGCATGCTTCCATGGTCAGCCAGCTTGAATCGGCTTCCGACGCGGATTTCGACCGCGCCTATATCGACGTCCAGACGGCTGCCCATACCGAGGCAGTGGCGCTCTTCCGCAGCTATTCGGATGCACCTGATAGCGAGCCGCTGGGCACCTTTGCCAAGAACACGCTGCCGACACTCGAGCAGCATCTGGAACACGTGAAGAGCCTGAAGCCCGCCGGCTGAGGCGGGCGTACCCAACCTGTGCCGAGATAAACAACCGAAAGGAGCGCGCCACCATGGCCACAACGGATGAGATCGATCGTACCTGGAGCCTGATGCAGGATATCGGCTTTTGCATGCTATCGACCCGCACAGGAGACAATATCCGTGCAAGACCCATGTCTGCCCATGTGGAGCCGATGGAAAATGCCATCTATTTCCTTACCGATGCGCGCAGCGCCAAGGACGCGGAAATAGAGACAAAACCCCATGTGGGGCTCGCCTTTTCCGATCCGAGCGGCCAGAAATATGTGTCGGTGAGCGGCACGGCCGAGGTTTCCAACGATCGCGACCAGATACGCGAATTGTGGTCCACTCCGGCGAAAGCGTGGTGGGACAGTGCCGAGGACCCGGATATCCGCGTCCTCAAGGTCACGCCGGAATTCGCCGAATACTGGGACAGCCCGGGAACCGTGGTCAGCTACATCAAGATGATGGCTGCGGCGGTGACGAACACCCGTCCAGACTTGGGCGACAATGTGAAGGTTCAGATGTAAGGCCCGGCGGTTTTCCCGCCACCTTCGGAACAAAGCGAAACGGGCAACGTTCTTATTGCGAAAGCAGGACGGCGCCCGTTTCCATTTTCGGCCCTTCCTGTGGCGAACAGGAATCCAACGCGAAGAAGGAGACGATCCATGCAAGTCGTAGGTATGCAGGTCGTGGCGGAGCAGGGCGGCAAGCTCGGCTATACGGTAGAATTCATCGGGGATGGAGGCGAAGTGGTCTCCGTTCTGGTGAAGAATGACCGCGAGCAGTCCGTCAACCGGATGAATGCCGTTCCCCATGCGCAGCGCCTGCTGGAATCGATCGCCGGCCAGGAACTCGACCTCGACAGCTTCGAGAGCGCGGGCATTGCCTCGCCGTCGGATTCGCTCGCCGCCGAGCGCAGCGCGCGCTCCAAGGGCGATACGCACACAATGGAAGAGCAGCTGGAACAGGGGCTGGAAGACACGTTCCCTGCCAGCGATCCGGTGTCGATCACCCAGTCCAGCATTGCAACCTCGCCCGAGGGCAAGCGCAACTGATACCAGGTTCGGTAACGGCAAAAGGGCTTCCGGAGCGATCCGGGAGCCCTTTTTGTCATTCGCGATCAGGCGCAAGTAATTTCGAGGGCGGCCAGTCGATCCTTACCAGGAGCGCCCGGGGGGCGTGCCTGAACCCGGCGTGCGGGCCTTTGCGGAACTGCCTCTGAAAAGCCCGTTTGATGGGCGGGTGGCGCCAGTTGCGCCATTGCTGTCCAGGGGTTCCGCATCGTCGGAGAAGGCGGTCAGAAGCGCCAGCATGTCTTCGGCCTCTTCTGGCCGGATGATACCCCGTTCAGTCAGGCGTTCGACCAAAGCGGGGAGTAGACCTTCTTTGGCGAGAGGGCGCCTGGCGGTGTTTTTCGAGATGGGTTTATCCATGATGCTTGCCTTTCGGTACTCGGTTACGCACGTCAACCTTGTTGTTCCATCGCGCCACCTTTGCCGGCGCGTTCGCTTTCCTCCCTTTTGCCCCGTTAAGGGTCGTTTCCTGCGCTCCTGAACCTCTCGCCTTTCCATGCGTGAAAAGCGCCTCTTTCGAATGCGGGAAACCGACGCGGCGGAGTGGAAATCGCCGCGTCGGGTTTTTGTTCCAGATCATGTGTCAGATTCAGACACGTCTGCTCTCATCCTCGTCCCTTTGCCGGCCGCCGACGGCTGCCGCAGCGCCGGCAATGAAGGCGCCGATGAAGAGGGCCAGCGCGCCGAGAAGGGCGGCGGTCGCCGTGCCCTTGCGGGCGGTATCAGCGGCCTGCTGTGCCTGAACGCGGGCATCGTCCGCCTGCTTCAGCACCGTATCGATCCGCGCCTTGGCGTCCGCTTCGGAAAGACCGGTACGGGCGGCGACGACGCGGTTCAGATAGTCCCGGTCGGCCGCGGGCAGCTCGCCATTGGCCGCCGCATGCACGAGAATACGGCTGACCTCGCGATTGCTCGTCGCCGGATCGGCCGCATTGGCGCGGGCGGGATCGGCGGGGCGAAGCAGCATGTCGGTGAAGTATCCCACAGGATCGCTGTTACCCGTATCCGGCTGGTCGGAGGCGGCAATGGCCGCACCCGCCGCAGCGGTCCCGGCTGCATTGCCGAGCGCATTGGCACCGGCGCTGACGAGACCCGTGGCGGTCGAACCCGCCATGGCCAGCATCAGCAGGGTTGCGAGCGCCCAGGCCAGAAAGCCGTGGGCCGTATCTCGGAAATAGACCTCATCCGTATGGATACCTGACCATTTGGTACGCAGGCGACCGGTAAGATAGCCGCCGACGCCGGAGGAGAGCCACTGCACGACAATGAGCCAGATGGCGGCGCTGATGCCGACAGTGGCCAGGCTTGCGCTGTCATGCGAGAAGGGGGACACCATGGTGAGCCCGAGCCCGGCACCCACCAGCATGAGCAGGGCGGTGAGCACGGCCGCTGCCATGGCCCCGGCAAAGATCGGTCCCCAATAGACGGCGGAGGAAGAGGATTCCACCGTCGGGTCCGATCCATAGGAGGAAACGGGAAGGGTCATTCAGTCCTCCTATCGCATGAAAAGCATGAGAAGGATGATGACCGGAATCGGCACCCCAAGAAGCCAAAGCAAAATACCGCGTCCGAAACCCATGAGTTCCTCCTGTCAAACAACTGATTTCAACATTGAATTTCCTTGCGGCAGGCAAAACGTAATCCTGCGTTGCCGAATCTTCGAAAGAACGTTTTCCTGTTTGATTGGTTCCGGCGCGTTTCGTTGGCGGAACACATTATTTTTGAGCCTTATGGCGGATCGAATACTTCGTTTGGACGTTTCGGGTGGGCAAACATTCTGAAAAGGAGACCGCCATGATTGATACTTCGTCCATTCGCGAACATGCCGAAGTGATCGGCGCCGACGGCCAGCATGTCGGCACTGTCGACCGCATTGAGGGAGACCGCATCAAGCTGACCAAATCGGACAACCCGGCCGGCCATCAGGGGCACCACCATTTCATCGATATCAATCTGGTCAAATCGGTGGAGTCGGGCCGGGTGCAGCTTTCCGTCGCTGCCTCGGACGCGGTGAAGCGGGAACAGGAAGAGGGCGGCAGCTCGGTCAACTGACCAGCGCGCCAGCGCTTTGCTTCAGCCAGGGCATGGTTCCTCGCAGGGACCATGCCTTTTTCATTTGTGCCGCAGGATTTCCGTGATCTTCGAAGAAAGCTGTTCCAACGTGAAGGGTTTCAGAAGCAGGTTCACGCCGGGCTCCACCGTTCCGTTCTGGACGATGGCATTGCGGGTATAGCCCGTGGTGAAAATGACCTTCACGCCGGGGAAACGGTCGCGCACCGCATCGGCGACAAGTTTGCCGTTCATGTCCGGCATCACCACATCGGTGAAGAGAAGATCGATGCGTATGTGGTGGGTGATCTGTTGCAGCGCATCGCGGCCACCGGAGGCTTCCACCACGGTGTAGCCCAGTTC
>CAMFIF010000029.1 GCA_945952415.1 uncultured Rhizobium sp.
GGCGGCAATTGGGATGGGGCGATCGGTGCGCGGGGGCTGGCCCTCGCCGCCGGCGAAGCGGGCCTGCAGGCAGCAGCGGTCGGCAGCGTCAGCGAAGCCCTGGATGCGATCAGGCAGGATATAAAGGGCGGGGAGGCGGCCCCCCGCATCCTGATCGGCGGTTCCCTCTATCTCGCGGGCGATGTGCTCGCCGACAACGGAACCCCGCCCCGCTGATACAAAAAACCCGGCGCAATGGCCGGGTTTTTCAGTCGGGGAGAAGCCGGCTCAGGCGGCGCTCGAAATCCAGGCGCTCAGCGCATTCTTCGGAGAAGCGCCCACCTTCACATCTGCCACTTCGCCGCCCTTGAACATGGCGAGCATCGGAATAGAGCGGACCCCAAAGCGGGCTGCCAGTTCCGGATTTTCATCCACGTTGATCTTGGCGATCTTCACCTTGCCGGCGAACTCGTTCGACAGTTCTTCAAGGCTCGGGCCGATCATCTTGCAGGGGCCGCACCATTCGGCCCAGAAATCCACCACCACCGGTTCGGCGGAATTCAGGACTTCGGCCTGGAAGTTGGCATTGTCGACTTTAACGGTTGCCATGGAAGCACTCCTTGGGAAGAATTTCGTTTGAATGACATGTGAGCGTAAGCCGCCCGTTTTTCAACGAGACCTATCTCACTTTGGCGTGATTTCGGCAAGACTGCTGGCCAGAACCTCCTCGTCCAGCCGGATGGCTGAACCCGTCTCCGTATAGATCAGCAGGCAGTCGATCCGTTTTCCGGGATAAAGCGGCTGAAGGATCTCGCGATAGATCGCGAGCTGGGCCCGATGCGGTAGGGGAACCGTATCCGCATCCCGCGGTGGCTGGCGGTTCGTCTTGAAATCCGCCAGCAGAACCCGGTCTCCCAGAACCGAAAGCCGGTCCAGCCGGCCGGAAATCGCATAGTCGCGCCGCCCGAGCCGGAGTGTCCCCATGATGGCGACTTCTGCGCGAGAGCCGGGTGCAAACAATCCTGCGAGCGCGGCATCGTCGAGAAGCGCAAGTACGGAGGCCACCAGCGCCTGCTTTTCGCTGGCACTCCAGGTGCGCGCCGCCCGCTCGAGATAGCGCCGAGCGGCCGCTTCCCGCTCGCCTTCGGGCAGGGCAGGCAGCACCTGCAGCAGCCGGTGGGTCAGCTTGCCCCGCTGCGCTGCGCGGTTCGGGGCGGCCCGTTCTCCGAAGAGCGGCGAGGTGACGAGCGTGTCCCCTTCCTCGTCTTCCACCACCACCCCCGCCTCCGACGGGCTGAGCGGACGCGGCAGGAAGGGCTCCTCGGGCAGAGGCTGGGACAGCGCCTCGGGGAGTGGGGGCAAAGCAGCGCCGCGCTCGGCCGCCGTCTCCGCTTCGAAATCCCGTACCCGGCCCTTTTCCGCCCAACGAAGGCCCTGCCATGTGCCTTCCGGCCCTTCGAAGGTCGCCTCTTCCACTACGTCCGACCGTTCGGCAAGCGCCCGCCGGATAAGGCTGTGCCAGGTATCCTGAACCTCTCGCGTGCCGCGATAGCCACAGATGATCAGGTGGTCGGCAGCGCGCGTCATCCCCACGTAGAGAAGGCGCCGATATTCCTCTTCCGCAGCGACCCGCAACGCCGCGGCATCGGCGGAGATGATGCTGTTCTCCACCGATTTGTTCGGCACCCAGACTGGCACGGTCCCCAGTGGCCCCTCAAGGAAGCGGAGCTTGGGCAGATGCTGGCCGTTGAAGGGTTGCGACCCCCCGTCCACGAGGAATACCACAGGCGCTTCCAGACCCTTGGCGGCATGCACCGTCATGATCCGCACCTCGCCGCGGCCCTTGTCCTGTTCGCGCTTGACCTCGGGGGATTCCGTCTCGAGCGTTGCCAGAAAGGCCGTGAGCCCCGGAAGACCTGAGGTCTCGTGTTCCAGCGCAAAGCTCAGGAATTCATCCAGAATGTCGGAAACCTCGCTGCCGAGGCGTGCCAGAAACCGCCTGCGCCCGCCAAAGGGGCCGAGAACCCGGGCATAGAAATCATGCACGGACGCCTGACGGGCCAGGAAGCGTAGCTCGGACAGATCCCGAAACACCGTTTCAAGACGGGTTTCTGCCGCGCCCTGCTGCTTGAGATGGTGCCAAAGCGTCATGCCCTCCGGCCGGAGGGCGGCAAGGCGGAAAAGATCCTCCTCGTCGAGATTGAAAAGCGGGCTTTTCAGCACCGCAGCCAGCGAAAGATCGTCGCCGGACTGGGAGAGCACCCGGCCAAGCGCCATGAGATCCTGAATGGCAATATGGCTCGTCAGCCGCAAGCGGTCCGCGCCGGCAACGGGAATGCCCCCCTGCCGCTTGAGCGCCCGGTTCAGCGCATTGACGAAGGCATCGCGCTTGCGCACCAGCACCAGCACATCGCCGGCTTCGATCAGGCGATGCTTGCCCTTTTCGACGATGGTGAGCTTGCCGACCATTTCGCCGATTCGGTGGGCCATGCGCCGCGCAAGCACCGCGGCCGGCGCGCTTTCCGGCGTGGAATCGAAGGGCGCTGTCCAGTCCTCGTCCGGTGGGGAGGGTTCGGCGGCAATCATCTCCCAGAGCTCCACCGATCCCGGATGGCCGATGCGGGAGGAGCGATGTTCCACCGCCTCGCCTGCAGCGCTGAGCCCGCGCGCATTCGACGGCAGGGAAAACACCTGATCCACCGCCGATAGAACCGTATCCGTGGAGCGGAAGGAAAGCGGAAGTCTGATCGAGGAGAATTCTCCATGAAGGGATGCCTTGCGCCCTACCGCGCGCCGCTCCTCCGAAAAGCGTTCCGGCCGCGCGCCCTGGAAGGAATAGATAGACTGTTTTTCGTCTCCTACCGCGAAGAGTGTCCGCAGCACCGGCCGCGCCGAATGTCCGGAAAAGAAATCGTCCGAAAGCGCGCGAATGATCCGCCACTGTTCGGGGCTCGTATCCTGGGCCTCGTCGACGAGAATATGGTCGATGCCCTGGTCGAGCTTGTAATGCACCCAGGGTCCGGCGTCGGAGCGGGTCAGAAGATCGGCCGTGCGGACAATCAGGTCCTCGAAATCGAGATAGCAGCGCCGGCGCTTCAGATCCTCATAGTCCGCTTCCAGCCGTTCGGCGAGCACGAGGGCAGAAAGGCTGGCCTCCAGCATGGCATGGATCTTCAGCCGGTCCGCGACCCAGGCAATATGGGCCTGCGCGGCCAGAACCGCCTCTTCAAGCCCCGGATGGGCGCCAAGCATTTTGGCGGTCATCAACCCGGAAAGCGCCTTCGGCTCGCCGTTGCGCGTCAGGAACACCGATGTCAGCATTTCGAAGCGCAAACGGGGATCACCGGTCCGTCCGGCCTCTTCGAGTTCCGCCGCCGCTTCGGCCGCCTTCTTGCCGCCTGTCGTGCGGGCCGCCTCCAGATAATCGATCAGCGCCGCGCCTGAAAGGCGGGGAAGGGGCCAGCACTCTGCCAGCAGCCGGTCCGGGCTCTCCCCCTCGGCAATTTCGAAGGCCAGCCGCAAGGTCGCCTCGACACCACCCCGCCGGTCCGCTTCCTTCAGAAAGCGACGGATCGGGTTGCGCGCTGCGACGATGCTTTCCAGGAGCGCCTCCAGCCCCGTGTCGTCGGCCAGTTCCAGCACATGGGCAAAGGCCCCTGCGAGCGCCTCGTCATCCTCGGAGGTGGTGGCCGTCAGCAGGCTGCGTCGCGCATCGGCAAGAAGTGCGGCGGCCGAGCGATCGTCCAGCACGGAAAAATGGCCCGCTACATTGGCTTCCAGAGGAAACTGGTGAAGAAGCGCTTCGCAAAAGGCATGGATCGTCTGGATCTTCAGGCCGCCCGGCGTTTCAAGGGCCCGGGCGAAGAGGCGTCGCGCCTCGGAAAGTCGGAGAGAATCCGGCTCACGGCCTTCAATATCCGTGAGTCGCCTGCGAAGTTCGGCATCGTCGACCGTTGCCCATTCGGAAAGCCGCTGAAAGACGCGGTTCGACATTTCCGAGGCAGCGGCCTTGGTATAGGTGAGGCAGAGGATGGCAGAAGGGCGGGCACCTGCCAGCAAAAGCCGCATGACGCGCTGGGTCAGCACATGGGTCTTGCCGGATCCCGCATTGGCCGAAACCCAGGCTGAGCGGCCGGGATCGGATGCAATTCCCTGTTGGCGGGTGGTCCATCCGATCCATTCACCCGGCTCTTCGAGCGCCGGAAAGGGCGCGAACTCACTCATCGCCACTGTCCTCCTCGCCTTCGGCCGTCGCCCATTCGGCGACTCGAGCCAGATGGTCATAGTCGCCGGCATAATCCCGTTCGCTCGCGGGAATGAGCCGGGACATGAAGCCGCGCTCGCCCTTGCGCAATACCTGGACAAAACGCCCGAGCTCGTTCAGCGCCTCATTGCCCAGATATTCGGCCGATTTCACCTGCTTTGAAGCGGGCACCTTGCCCTTCTCGTTATTGACCGTCTCCTCACAAAACCGGTTGCCGGGCCGAAGTCTGACATACAGGAGGTCGTCCGGCTTGAGCGCGCCCACATCCCTGAAACCGCCTCCCATCAGCGCTGCCGCTTCCAGCGGCAATTGCGGGTCGAGCAGGCTGCGGGCCTGCGCCCTCGATGGATTGGAGCCTGTCTTGTAATCGATGATGTCGGCAAGCCCGCCGGGTTTCAGGTCGATGCGATCGGCGACGCCGGTCAGGCTGATGCCGACCGCCGGAAGATCGAGCCGGGCGCGCACTTCTGTCATGCTGCGGCTGATGTGCCCCTCGCGTTCCCTCTGCCATTGAAGGAAAGAGGCTGCGACCTCGGCAAATCGCGGCCGCCACACGGCATCCACATGGGCGGGCAGGCTTTCCCGGTCGAATTCCTCGTTGAGAATCCGGCGCATGACCTCCTCGTCGGAGGCATGTCTGCCTTGCGACCATTCTTTGATGAAGCGGTCCACGATGCGGTGATAGAGCGTTCCCCGCTCGGAGGCTCCGGGATCGGCATTGTAGCCGTCGAGCGGATCGAGGCGCAGCACACGGCGGGCATAGATGGAATAGGGATCGCGGCGAAGCCGTCCGGCCTCGCTGAAGGAGTAGCTTGTCGGCTGCAAGCTCACCGGTGGCCGGGGATCGGGTCTCTGGGCCGGATCCTGCTTTTCGCCCTCGTCGAGAAGTGAGGCCCAGTGGCAATAGGGCCGCGCGCGTTTGCGCAAGCCCTCCGCAAAATCCTTGCCTCCGAGGGCAAGCAGGCGCTGCAGCCAGCGGGATGCGACCGCGGGTGCCGTGCCGATGCGGGCCGACCGGGAATAGAGCAGGTGGCGCGTGCCATTTGCCATCTCGAAATCATGGGCATGCTGCCCGGTCCGCCGTTCCGGCGGCTCCAGCCCGATACCGGTCTTCATCATGCGTGACAGGAAGGGATTGCCGGATGTCTGCGCGGGCCAGATCCCCTCATTGAGCCCGCCGAGAATAAGCGTATCCACGGTCTGTAGTCGCGCCTCCAGCGTGCCGAAAATGAAGACGCGCGGATGGCTCATGGCCCGTGGCTTCACCTGCTCGCCCACCAGGAAGGCATCCATGATATCGGCCCATTGCGGCCCGTCCGCTTCGATGATCCCGTCCGTTTCGATGATCGAGCCAAGAAGATCGGCAAGCGCGGCACCCGCTTCATCGGACCACAGCGGACCAAAGCCCTTTGCCGGGCAGCAGGCGACCGCTTCGAGAACCCGCCCGGTGAGCTCCGCCCACTCCGAAAGAGGGCGCGTCGGGCGGACATCCCCGGCAGAAGCGCCCGAAAGCAGCGTCCGGGTCAGCGGTTCGGTTGCGCGGCATATGTCCTTCGCCAGAATTCGTGCAGGCTCGATCGCCTCGGCCCGAATGGACTTGCGCCACTGGGGTACGTGATAGGCTTCCGCCTGCTCGGCAAGCATTCGTTCCAGAAGCGAATCGACTTCCGCTATGTCCACCGAGCCGACACCACCGCGAAGGGCGAGAAGCTCCAGTGCACAGGCCGCCTCTGGCAAGACTTCAGCTTCCATGCCGAAGCGGGCCAGCGGATGCTTGAGGAGGGTGATCAGCGCCACTGGATCGCCGGGCCTGAGCGTGCACTCGAGAAGAAGCCGGGTGAGGGTGCCCTGGGGCGTAGCCATCAGTGGCGTGCCCGCCGTATCGTCCGCTTCGATGCCGAAACGAGCGAGCTCCGCTTTCACCCGGCGGGCCAGCCCCCGGTCCGGCGTGATCAGCGCGGCCTGGGAAGGCCCGTGCCGTCCAGGTCTTTCGAGAGCGAGCCGAAGGGCCACCGCAATGGCCGCAGCCTCCTCGCGCTCATTCGCTGCCTCGATCAGTCCCACATCCTCGAAGGCCCGTTTGAAGGCATCGGCTTCCAGCGAGCGTCGCCATTCGCTCCAGCGACTGGTGGCGTCAGCGGGCGCGAGCGCCACCGAAAGGATCTTCTGGCGCAGGACAAGCGCGGGTTCCGCTTCCCCCAGCGGCTCCACCTCTTCTCTGAGGACGCCGAGCTTGCGCAGGAGGACGGCAAGTCCATATTGCGGATGGGACCGGCGGGCGGGATCGGGCAGAAGTCCGTCTGCATCGAGGGGAGCGACCTCTCGCCAATCCTCCTCTGCCATATCATGGTCGAGACCGGGCAGGACCACGGCCCCCTGCTTCAACCCCGCAACCACGCCGATCAGCTCCGCCGTTGCCGGAACCGAGCCCGTTGAACCGGCAACGATGACAGGATCCGCATGGCCGTCGAGGGCAGCCAGCCGGCGCGCTTCGACCCGGAGAAGGGCATTTCGATGCCGCGCGGCGGAGGAGGCCTTGAGCTCCTCCAGCCGTGCCGGCCAGAAATGGCTGGCAATCTTCAGGAATTCCGCCGTCAGTTGCCACCAGGCCGAATAGGCATCCGTGTCGAGCCGGCGAAGGTCGTCCCAATCGCGCTCCTCCGTCTCCAGCGAATCGATGAGATCGGAGAGATCGCGGGCAAGCCAGACCGCGTCCGCGGGGCTCGCCGGTGCGGCAAGCGGCGAATCCGGATGCATCTGTGCGACCGCCTCGGGCAATTTGTTGCGCCAGGCGAGGATGAGCCGGGCAAGTTCCAGGAGCCGGGCGGTCGAGGGGAGGGGATCGGCAAGATCGAGAATTTCCGGCGGTTCGAAATCGAAATAGCCGGAATCGTCATCCGTCTCGCCAAGGGGCCGGATGAGGGGCAGGATGGCCGCCTTTCCGCCAAGAAGCGTCACGAATTCCGAGCGCAGAACGCGCACCGCACGCCGGGTGGGCACGTAGATGGTCAGCGTGGCCAGTTTTTCCGGCTGGCCGGGGTCCAGACGAAAGCCGGGCACGACGCGTCCGTCACAGATCGCTTCCGCAAGCGTCGGCAGGAAGGGAAGACCCGGCGGAATGGTCAGGACACGGCGAGGCGATCTCGCCATGTCAACGCTCCCTGCTCTTGGCAATAACCGCTTCCGCCTCCGCTATCGCCTCCGGCGTACCCACGGTGATCCAGTCCGCATCGAGAACCAGACCGAAGAGCCGTCTCTTTTCAATCGCCTGGTCGAAATAGATGTTGAGATTGAACGCATCGGCCGGTGCCGTCTCGAAAAGGGCGGGATGGACGGCCAGCGCCCCCGCATAAACGACCGGGGAGGGCGCCCCCTCCCGGTAACGGCTAAGACGGCCATCGGCAGAAAGACTGAAATCCCTCTTGCCATTATGTCCCGTGGTCCGCTCGATCGGCACACAGAGAAGCAGCATGTCCATGCCTGCGGGATCGAACCCTTCGGCAAGCTGCACGAGAGCGGGGGCGGCCTCGGGCTTTTCGTTGATCCAGAAGAGATCCGCATTCATCACGAGCGTCGGCTCGAAGCTGAGTTTTTTCAGGCCCTTGACGAGCCCGCCGCCGGAATTCATCAGCGCATCGCGCTCGTCTGAAATCGCAATATCCATCCCGGTGACGGCCGAAAGATGCGCTTCCATCTGATCGGCGAAATGATGGACGTTCACGCAGGCTTTCCGGATGCCTGCCGTGGCGAGGAGATCGAACACGTAATCGATCATCGGCCTGCCGCCCACCGGAACCAGCGGTTTTGGCATGCTGTTGGTGATCGGGCGCAGGCGCGTGCCGAGCCCGGCCGCCAGCACCATGGCCTGGCTTATGCGGGCCGGGCTGGGAGAAAGGGTGGTTTCAGGCATGGTCATCCCGTCATGATTCGAGGATGCCTATTCGAGCCTCGTTGAACCAGTTGCGCAAGGGCGCGAGCGTCTCATGCGCCAAGGCCTGCCTGAGATAGGTGATCGTGCGCGGCATGTGCTTCATGTAGCCGGGTTTGCCATCCCGTTTCCACAGCCGAACCCAAAGGCCGGCCAGCTTGCAATTGCGCTGCGCTTCCATGATGGCGAGGTCGCGCAGGAAGCAAGCCTCGTCAAAGGAAGGCGAAAGGCGGCGGGCCTCCAGATATGCATCGAGAAGCCGCCCGCCCATGGCGTCCGGTATGGTGACGCGTGCGTCCTGGATCAGCGAGGCGACGTCATAGGCGGTGGGGCCGATCATCGAATCCTGAAAATCGAGGATGCCGATCCGCTGAAGACCGGCCTCGGCAGGCCGCCAGATGAGATTGGGAGAGTGATAATCCCGCAGCAGCAGGTTTCTCTCGCCCTCCTGGAGCTGGTCGATCAGGTCCGTCCAGAGCGCCAGATAAGCCTGTCGCTCCGCTTCGCTTGCCTCCCGACCGATGTGATGGGGCATGTACCAGTCGAGGAGAAGCCGTGTTTCCATGGCCATGGGCACCCGGTCGAAGTCGGGAATCCGGTGGGTATGCCGCGGAAGGTCTGGCCGGTCGATGGTAATCTCGCGCGGGAAGGCTGCTGAATGAAGATGGGCAAGTGCGAGGACGGCCTCCCGATAGCGTGCCTCCAGCGGGCCCCCGGCCGCATCGAGCACGCCCTCCGTGCCGAGGTCGCTCAACAGCAGTATGCCCTTTTCGCAATCGGCGGCGATCACCTGCGGAACGGCAAATCCCCTTGCAGAAAGCTCCTCCGCCAGCGCGACAAACGGCCAGGCGTCTTCAGCGATATGGGCGACCTTGGCATAGGGCTTGCCGTCGAAGACCGGCGGACCCTCGGCTGGCTTCGGCCAGTCCATGAGGATCAGCCGGCTCCCGTCCTCCCGGGGCAGATATTCATAGGCCCGCACCGAGGCATCGCCGGTGAGATAGCGGCGGCGCACCTCGGCAAGACCGGCGGCACCCAGGAAGGCGCGGATGGCAAGGCTGCGTTGAATACGGCTGAAGGCGGGATCGGCCGCGGTGATCACGGCGCGCCGTCCGTCGCCCTCATGGGCGATTTCGATCAGAATCCGGCTATCGGGCAGTGCATCGGGCATGCGATCGGGCCACTCCACCAGGGCAATGCCATCGCGGATGGCCTCGTCGAAACCAAGCTCGTCGAGTTCCGAAGGGTCGGAAAGCCGGTAGAAATCGAAATGGGCGGCAGGCAGGCGCAGCTCGTAATTCTGGACGAGGGTAAAGGTGGGGCTTGGCACTTCAAGCGCTGGATCATCGGCAAGCGCTCTGAGAAGCGCGCGGGCGAGGGTGGATTTACCCGCCCCGAGATCGCCGGAAAGCGCCAGCACGTCTCCGGTCTTCAAGGCCAGCGCCAGATCCTCGCCGAGGCGCACCGTTTCCTTCTCGCTCGCCAGCGAAACTACGATCTGCATCCTATTCGGCCGCGATGACCTGGGCCGCTTCACCGGACGGGATGCGGCAGGTGACGGTTGTGCCGCCGCCCGGCGGGCTCTCGATGAAGACCGTTCCGTGATGCAGGTGAACGAAGCTTTCGACGATCGACAGGCCGAGCCCGGTGCCGCTGCGCTTGCCGCCGCGGCCATTGGTTTCGAACCGGTCGAATACGGATTTCAGCATGTCGGCCGGAATGCCTGGGCCGGTGTCGGAAACGGAGAAGACGAAATCGCTGCCCTCGCGCTGGCAACGCAGCGTGATCGTGGAACGTTCGGGTGCAAAATTCGCCGCATTGTTGAGAAGCTTCAGGAGGATCTGCTTCAGGCGCTGCTGGTCGGCCGTAATCGACCCCAGGCTCGCGGGGGCCACGATCTCCAGCATCACGCCCGATTCCTGGAGACGATCCGCAATATGGATCGCCACGTCATCGAGGAGATCGTCGATCGAGACATCCGTGTAGTTGAGCTTCATGATGCCGGCATCGACAGTCGCCAGGTCGAGAATATCGTTCACGAGCGTCAGAAGCACGGCGGAGGAGGTGGAGATATAGTCCACATATTCCGCCTGCCGCGGCGTAAGCGTGCCGGCAGCGGGCGTCTTCAGGAGGTCGGTAAAGCCGATGATATTGGTCAGGGGCGAGCGCAGCTCATAGGAAACGTGCTGGACGAAATCGTTCTTGAGGTCGTCCGCCTTGCGCAAGGCCTCGTTCTTTTCCGTGAGCGCCCGCTCGGCGCGCACGCTGTCCGTCATGTTCACGAAGGTCAGCATGGTCTGTGCATTCGGCAGCGGAATGACCGCATAATCGAGCACCAGCCCTGATTTCAGCTCCAGCGTGCCCTGGAGTGAAGGCCGCTCATCGTCGAAGCTGGTGATCATCTTGCCATATTGGCGCCAGCCGTCCGGCTGGTCATAGCTCGGCTTGCAGGCGTCTTCGATGGCGCGAATATGGGTTCCGGGCGCCGTCTCGGCCTCGGTCACGCCCCAGAGTGCGCGGAAGGCGGGGTTGGAGAGTTTGATCCGGCCATCGGGCCCGAACACCGCCACGCCCTCGGCCAGATGGTCGATCGTTTCGCCCTGGACCTGCTGCAGTGTGTTGTAGCGGGTTTCCAAATCCACCTGTTCGGTGAGGTTTTCGAAGACCCAGGTCGCACCGCCCTGCGGGTGGGCCGTGGCAAAGACCCGCAGCGTCTGCCCGTTGGGCAGGTGCCAGAGATCGGTCTGTGTATCGAGCGCCTGATAGACCGACAGCGCATTGTCCTTCCAGCTCTTCCAGTTGAGCTGCTCGGGCAGCTTCTTGGCAGAGCGCAGCCGATCCAGAAGCTCGCTGTTGTCGGGCGAGGATTCGAGGAAGGCGATATCGAATTCCCAGAGCCGCACGAAGGCCTGGTTATAGAATTGCAGCCGCCTGTTGCCGTCGAAGATCGCAACCGGCGTGGCAAGATGGTTGAGCGTTTCCGCATGGGCCTGGATGGTGCGGCGCAGCTCTTCGCGCACCCGCTCCGTTTCCGAGACATCGACGGCCATGCCGGCCGCCCCATGCGCCGACCGCACATCCACCACGTCATAAAAGGTGCGGGCGCCCTTCACCACCGTGGAAAGCTTGTCGTGGAAGGGTGAGTCGACCGTTGCGGTGGCCTTGATCTTTTCGCGGGCCACGGTACCGAGAATTTCCCGTGCTTCCTTCACCGCCTGGGCCGGCGAAGCGGCCTCGACAGCCTCGCCATAGGCCTCGTTCACCCAAGTGAGGTTCCCCTCCCGGTCCCTTTGCCAGACGGGCATGTCGATGGAGTCGAGAAGTTGCTGGAACAGCGAGATGGAACTGGAAAGACGCTCGTGCTCGATTTTCAGCTCGGCAAGCTCGGCGCGCAAGTTGTTGAGCGCCACGAAGCGCACGAAAGCCCGGCCGCCGGAGACGCGGCCCTGCACTTCCAGAACCTCGTCGCGATGGGTTTCAACGACGAGATCGAAGGTCTGGGCCTGGCTGCGCAAATGGTCGATCGCCCGGTCGATTTCCGCAGCGGACTGGCTTTTCAGCCAGCGACCGAAGGCGAGGAACTCGCTGCCCCCTTCCGGCGCTCCGGTTTCGAGCGGCAGATGGCCCAGAATTTCGGGCTTGGCGTCATGCTCGTCCCAGATGACGATGCGGCGGTTCTTGTCGGCAATCAGCGCCTGATAGCGGGAGATTTTCTGGTGGGCATCGGAAAGGGCCGAGCGCACCTCGCGGCTCTCGCTCTCGATGGTGCCCTTCTGGCGGATCAGCCAGATGGCGGAGAAAAGCGCGGCGGAAATCACCCCAAGCACCAGCGACGAGGCAATCGCCTCGAAGGAGGTGAACAGATGGGCCTCCACGGGCGCAATATCCTTGGCGAACACGGGCGCCGAAAGCCCGGCCATGGCCGTGCCCGAAAGCCAGAAAGCCCTGAGGCGCGCTTTCCAGCGCGCGCCAGAGGCTTCGTTCCCCGTTGCATTCCGGTTCATGCCGCCATCCGCCAGGCAAGCATCATCCATGGCCTGCCCTGGCAGGCCAAAATTACCGTCCGACATTCCGGTCTGTCTCCGTCCTTGGTGCCGCATCTCGACAAGACATCCCATTTCCGGAAGCCCGCGGTGATCCGCAAACCTCCGAATCAAGTCCTAAAAAGATACTGTGGATGGGATTCGCCGGAAAGAGTCCGGGGCAAAAAATGAGGCCGCCCGCTTTGTCAAGCTGGCGGCCACAATATCTTGTGGAATTTTCAGGTATGGTTAATAGCGGTAGTGTTCCGCCTTGAACGGGCCTTCCTTTTCGACGCCGATATAGGCGGCCTGCTCCGGCAAAAGCTCCGTCAGGCTTGCGCCAAGCTTTTCGAGGTGCAGACGGGCAACCTTCTCGTCCAGGTGCTTCGGCAGAACATAGACCTCATTCTGGTACTCGCCCTGCTTGGTATAGAGCTCGATCTGGGCCAGAACCTGGTTGGTGAAGGAGGCCGACATGACGAAGGAGGGGTGACCGGTTGCATTGCCGAGGTTCAGCAGGCGCCCTTCCGAGAGAAGGATCATGCGGTTCCCCTTCGGGAACTCGATCATGTCAACCTGCGGCTTGATGTTCGTCCACTTCAGGTTCCGCAGCGCGGCGACCTGAATTTCATTGTCGAAGTGGCCGATATTGCCGACGATTGCCATGTCCTTCATGTCCCGCATGTGCTCGATGCGGATCACGTCCTTGTTGCCCGTGGTGGTGATGAAGATGTCAGCCGTCGAGACCACGTCTTCAAGACGAACCACTTCATAACCGTCCATGGCAGCCTGAAGGGCGCAGATCGGGTCGATTTCGGTGACCTTCACGCGGGCGCCGGCGCCGCGCAGCGAGGCTGCAGAGCCCTTGCCCACATCGCCATAGCCGCAAACGACGGCCACCTTGCCGGCCATCATCACATCGGTGCCGCGGCGGATGCCGTCGACCAGCGATTCCTTGCAGCCATACTTGTTGTCGAACTTCGACTTGGTGACGGAATCATTGACGTTGATGGCAGGGAAGGGGAGAAGCTTCTTCTCGGCCAGCTGGTAGAGACGGTGCACGCCGGTGGTGGTTTCTTCCGTCACGCCCTTGATGGCGTCGCGCTGCTTGGTGAACCAGCCGGGCGAAGCCTTGAGGCGCTTCTTGATCTGGGCGAACAGGATTTCTTCCTCTTCCGAGCCCGGAGCGCTGAGCACGTCTTCGCCCGCTTCGGCGCGTGCGCCGAGCAGGATATACATGGTGGCATCGCCGCCATCGTCGAGGATCATGTTCGAAACGCCGCCATCGGCCCACTGGAAGATCTTGTCCGTATAGGCCCAGTATTCCTCAAGGCTTTCACCCTTGACGGCAAAGACCGGCACGCCGGAAGCGGCAATCGCCGCAGCCGCATGGTCCTGCGTCGAGAAGATGTTGCAGGAGGCCCAGCGAACATCGGCGCCGAGCGCAACGAGCGTCTCGATGAGAACCGCGGTCTGGATCGTCATGTGGAGCGAACCGGAAATGCGGGCGCCCTTCAGCGGCTGCTTTTCGCCGAACTCGCTGCGGCAGGCCATCAGGCCCGGCATTTCGGTTTCGGCAATGCTGATTTCCTTGCGGCCGAAGTCGGCAAGGCCGATATCTGCGACGATGTAGTCTTTCTCTGCGCTCATCAATCTCTCCAGGCTGGTTGATGGCCCGGGAGCAATCATGCTGCGATCCGGGCAAGAACGGGCTTCCAACAAGAACCAAGGCACGGCACGCCAGGCGCCGGCCATCGTGGCAGCGGATGTAACAGTATTTGGAAAGGATGGCAATAAGGATATAAAGAAGTCTTTATATCTTGCTTCGGACTCTACATTTCCTCGCCGAACTTGTCGCGGATCAGGGCGTCGAGCGCATCGAGCGCCTGTTCGGCCTGTGCCCCTTCAGCAGTCACGAGAATGGTGCAGCCGGGGCTTGCCGCCAGCATCATCAGGCCCATGATCGAGGTTCCCCCCACCGTCATGCCATCCCGGCTGACGGTGATCCGGGCGTCGAAACCGTCCACCACCTGGACGAACTTGGCCGATGCCCGCGCATGCAATCCCCGTTTGTTGATGATCAGAAGTTCACGGGAAAGCGGTTCGGCCATGGTCCTGTCCCTGGTTACTTGCCGCTCAAGACGCGGCTGGCGACGTTGATATATTTGCGCCCGGCTTCGGAGGATTCGGCCAGCGCCTTTTCCATGTTGTTCTCGCCCCGAACACCCGCCAGCTTGATGAGCATGGGCAGGTTCATGCCGGCGATCACTTCCACATGACCGGCCTGCATGACCGAAATGGCCATATTGGAGGGGGTGCCACCGAACATGTCCGTCAGGATGATGACCCCATGTCCTTCATTGGCGCGCATCACGGCTTCGAGGATATCCTGCCGGCGCTGGTCCATGTCATCTTCCGGGCCGATCGAAATGGTTTCGATCAGCTTCTGAGGGCCAACGACGTGTTCAACGGCATGTCGAAATTCTTCAGCCAGCTTGCCATGGGTGACAAGCACAACTCCGATCATTTAAAAATGCTCCTAAAGCCTCACCGATCAGAAAAGGCAAATATCGCAATGCAGCACTTTCGTCCACCGTGACGAAAGGCCGAAAGAAGGAAAAGCCGTTTCTCCTGCCAAAATCCAGCCGGTGCCCCGGAAATCAGCGGCTTTTTGCCTGCATTCTTCCCAAAAGCGGCAGGAATCGACCAAGGACCGCGAGCGGATCGGGATGGTGCCGGGAAATTTTGAGGAGGGGCAGGGAAAGGCCATGGCCCAGATCCTCGGTCTCGCCCTCGACCGGGAGCCGCTCCATCTCCCCGGCTCCGACAGGCCGAACGGCAAAGTGAAGGAGCGCATGGGGAACGGAGGCTACCGAAACGATCCCGCTTCCGCGCACTTCCAGAAGCCCGGCAATCGTTTTCGGCTGCCCTGCGATGATCCGGCCGTTCCTGGAGGAGAGGAAAACCTGATCGTCCGCGACCAGCCGCGCCAGCAGGCCCTGCCGATCTGCCGCCGCCAGGCAGGCATGGGCCATGGTGGATTTGCCGCTGCCGGAGGGGCCGACGAAGAGAAGCCCGGTCGTCCCGATGACGATGGCGGTGCCGTGTATGTTGACCGCACCCGGCATCATGCCGGCTGGGCCGCGGGCAGCGAAAGGATGAAGGAAGCGCCCTTCAGTGCGCCGCTTTCCGGATCGGTGAGATTTTCGGCCCGCAGCGTCCCGCCATGCGCCTCGGCGATCTGCCGGCTGATGGAAAGGCCGAGACCGGAATTCTGCCCGAAGCCTTCGCTTTCCGGGCGGTCCGTGTAGAAGCGCTCGAAAATCCTGTCGATGTTTTCCGCCTGGATGCCCGGGCCATTGTCATTGACCTGAACGATGCAGCGGCCCCGGGTACGGGAAAGGGTGAGGACGATTTCGCCACCCTCCTGCGGCACGAAGGAGCGGGCATTCTCGATCAGGTTGGTGATGATCTGGCCAAGGCGCAGGTCATGTCCGTTCACCTGGAAATTCGGCTTCGCTCCCGCCTTGCGCTCGACGCGGAGCTCGATATGGACCGGCTTCTTGCCGGAGCGGATCTCGCGGGAAATATGCACGAGATCCTGCAACAGAACCTCGAGATCGACCGGTTTCGAATCCGTCCGCGCCAGTTCGGCATCGAGGCGCGAGGCGTCCGAGATATCGCTGATCAGCCGGTCGAGGCGGCGCACGTCGTGCTGGATGATGTCGAGAAGGCGTCCCTTCGATTCCTCGCTTCGTGCGAGCGGCAGGGTTTCCACCGCGCTGCGCAGCGAGGTGAGGGGGTTTTTCAGCTCATGGCTCACATCCGCGGCAAAGCGTTCGATCGCGTCGATGCGATCGTAAAGCGCCGTCGTCATTTCCCGCAGCGCGACGGAAAGATTGCCGATTTCGTCCTGGCGGGCGGAGAAATCGGGAATTTCCTCGCGCTCCTTGGCGCCCCGCCGCACGCGGATCGCCGCCGCCGAAAGACGCCGCAGAGGCGTGGCGATGGTGGAGGAGAGCAGCATGGAGAGGACGACATTGACAAGCGTCGCCACGCCGAACACCCGCAGGATCGCGAGACGCTCCGCATGGACGATCTTGTCGATGTCTCCGGCCTGGGTCGAGAGCAAGAGCACGCCAAGCACGGCCCGGAACCGCTGAACGGGCACCGCAACCGAAACGATCATCTCGCCCTTGTCGGTCACCCGTACCACGGCGCCGCGCACCCCGGTCAGCGCGTTCATGACCTCGGGATAGATGGAACCGTCGCCGCCCGGCACTTCCTTGTAGAGCGGCAATCCCCCCTGCTGCAGAAGCTTGTTCGTCCAGGAGCCCACGCGGTCCCAGAGGCTTTCATTCTCGCCCTGCACCGGCGGCAGGTCGAAGCGCAGCACCTGGCCGCCGGCATAGAGATGACGGGAATCGAGAAGAAGATTGGCATCGGCGTCGAATATCCGGGCCCGCGTGCGCGTCGGCGAAATCAGCCGGCGCAGGACGGGTGCGACCTTCTCCGGATCGATCGGGAATTCCAGATCTTCATCGGAGGGCAGAGGCGTGATGCTCTGGCCGGCCTGCAGCTCCAGGAGCTTCTGCGGATCGATGGTGATCGAATTCGTGTCCACCGAGGCGGAAGCGGCAATGGCGCCGGCAATGATCTCGCCCTGCGTCAGCAGGCTTTCGACGCGCGCATCGATCAGCCCCTCGCGGAACTGGTTGAGATACATGATCCCGCCGACCAGGACGACGAGCGCTGTCAGGTTGAAGAACAGGATGCGGCGGGTGAGGCTCGAAAAGACCGCATTGCCGAAAAGCCGGCGGATAAGCACGAAAAGCCGGGAGACGAGCGGACGGCTGGGGCGCCGTGTGCCGGAGCCCTCCAGATCTTCGCCATCCTTGTCCATGGGTACTGTCGCCACCCGCTAAGGCCTCTCACCGGCGCCGTTCCGGCGCCTCCGTCTTCGGATCGATCAGGCCGCTTCGCGGAACCGGTAGCCGACACCGTAAAGGGTTTCGATCATGTCGAACTCTTCGTCGACCATCTTGAACTTCTTTCGCAGCCGCTTGATGTGGCTGTCAATGGTCCGGTCGTCCACATAGACCTGCTCGTCATAGGCCGCATCCATCAGTGCATCGCGGCTCTTAACCACGCCCGGGCGCTGCGCCAGAGAATGCAGGATCAGGAATTCCGTGACCGTGAGCGTGACTGGCTCGCCCTTCCAGGTGCAGGTATGGCGCTCCTGGTCCATGACCAGCTGGCCTCGCTCGAGCGAGCGCGCCTGGGGCTGGGCCGAACCGGGCTTGGCTACAGCGCCGCCGCTCACCGCCGCCTCGCGGCTTGCCGCGCGGCGCAGGATTGCCTTCACCCGCTCCACCAGAAGGCGCTGCGAGAAAGGCTTGGTGATGAAGTCGTCCGCGCCCATCTTCAGGCCGAAAAGCTCGTCGATTTCCTCATCCTTCGAGGTGAGGAAGATGACCGGCAGATCCGATTTCTGCCGCAGGCGACGCAGCAGTTCCATGCCATCCATGCGGGGCATCTTGATGTCGAAGATCGCCAGTTGCGGCGGGCGGGCGAGGAGACCGTCCAGCGCGGAGGCGCCATCCGTATAGGTCTCGACCTTGTATCCTTCCGCTTCGAGCGCGATCGACACGGATGTCAGGATGTTCCGGTCGTCATCGACCAGGGCGATGGTTTGCATAGGGCTCGTCTCCACGATCATCGGCGCTCTCCTGGATTTCCCAGCCCAGGTTCAGCTTCGCCGCGCTTATGAGGGTAAAGGTGGAACAAATTGTGGCAAGGACAACCGAAGGCGAGGCCTGTGTCGCGTATCGGACGGATGATTTACGGTTAACGACCTGAATACAGACATTGATTTAAACGGTTTAAAACGGATAATATTCCTTTAAATCGATTAATATATTGAAATCACTCAATATTTCGTATATGACCCGCTTGAATTTTTTAAATCCCTGCGTATCCTTCAGCGCAATTTGAAAAATTTTGATCTTAAGCGGAGGAAAGCAAGATCATGGTTGAAACCGGTATGCGTAACCCGGCCGTTGGCCTCGACATCATCGGACTGACGGATGCCGGCCGCATCCATTACAATCTGAGCGAAGCCGACCTCTATGAGGAGGCGATCCGCCGCGGCGAGGCGCAGCTCACTGCCGACGGCGCCCTTCGCGCGCTCACCGGCCAGCACACCGGCCGCTCCGCCAAGGACAAGTTCGTCGTGCGCGATGCCACGACGGAAAACCAGATCTGGTGGGACAACAACAAACCCATGTCGCCGGAACACTTCGCCCTGCTGAAGGCGGACATGCTCGCCCATGCCAAGGGGCGGGATCTCTTCGTGCAGGATCTCGTCGGCGGCGCCGATGCCGACAATGCGCTGCCCTCCCGCGTGGTCTCTGAATTTGCCTGGCACTCGCTCTTCATTCGCAACCTGCTGATCCGCCCCAAGCGCGCAGAACTGGCCGGCTTCGTGCCGAAGCTCACCATCATCGACCTGCCGAGCTTCCGCGCCGATCCTGCCCGCTACGGCTGCCGCAGCGAGACGGTGATTGCCTGCGACCTCGTCAATGGCCTGGTTCTGATCGGCGGCACCTCCTATGCCGGCGAAATGAAAAAGTCGGTCTTCACCGTGCTTAACTACCTCCTGCCGGAAAAGGGCGTCATGCCCATGCACTGCTCTGCCAATGTCGGCCCAGAAGGCGATGCGGCCGTTTTCTTCGGCCTGTCCGGCACGGGAAAGACCACGCTCTCCGCCGATCCCGCGCGCACGCTGATCGGCGACGACGAGCATGGCTGGGGCGAACATGGCATCTTCAATTTCGAAGGCGGCTGCTATGCAAAGACCATCCGCCTTTCGGCCGAAGCGGAGCCGGAAATCTATGCCACCACGAAGCGTTTCGGCACGGTTCTGGAAAATGTGGTTCTCGACGAGAACCGCAATCCGGATTTCAACGATGGCTCGCTGACGGAGAATACCCGGTGCGCCTATCCGCTGCATTTCATTCCGAATGCCTCGGCCACGGGTATTGCCGGCCATCCGAAGACCATCATCATGCTGACGGCCGATGCCTTTGGCGTTCTGCCGCCCATTGCACGGCTCACCCCTGAGCAGGCCATGTATCACTTCCTCTCCGGTTACACCGCTAAGGTCGCCGGCACGGAAAAGGGCGTGACCGAACCGGAAGCCACCTTCTCCACCTGCTTTGGCGCGCCCTTCATGCCGCGTCATCCGGCGGAATATGGCAATCTGCTGCGCGATCTGATCGCCCGCCACGGCGTGGATTGCTGGCTGGTCAATACCGGCTGGACCGGCGGCGCCTATGGCACCGGCAACCGC
Source organism: uncultured Rhizobium sp. (assembly GCA_945952415.1). Classification (GTDB taxonomy): domain Bacteria; phylum Pseudomonadota; class Alphaproteobacteria; order Rhizobiales; family Rhizobiaceae; genus Gellertiella. The sequence continues at coordinate 19,545 of CAMFIF010000029.1, forward strand.
ATGCCGATCAAGGCAACGCGCGCCCTCCTGACAGCGGCGCTCAACGGCAGCCTGAAGAAGGCCGAATTCCGCCGCGACGCCCATTTCGGCTTCCAGGTTCCCGTGGCCGTCGAAGGGGTGGAAACCCGTATTCTCGATCCGCGCTCCACCTGGGCGGACGGCGCGGCCTATGATGCGCAGGCCAGCAAGCTGGTCTCCATGTTCATCGCCAACTTCGCCAAGTTCGAGGACCATGTGGACGGCAAGGTGCGCGATGCGGCGCCGGGCGTGAAGGCCGCGGCCGAATAATCGCAGCAAAAACATGATTCACGTGAAACCCGGCGGGAAATCGTCGGGTTTTTTTCATTTCGGTCGCCCCCGCAATATGGCATAGACGGCCCTCGAAAGGATGAGCCATGGCCAGCGAAGCACTCGAGATCAGCAACAGGATCACCCTTGCCGGCTGGGAGCTGACGGAACAGTTCGTGCTGGCCGGCGGTCCCGGCGGGCAGAACGTCAACAAGGTCTCCACCGCCGTGCAGCTCTTCTTCGATATAAGGAATTCGCCTTCCCTCAGCGACCGCGTCAAGGAAAACGCCCTGAAGCTTGCGGGCCGGCGCGCTTCGAAGGAGGGCGTGCTGATGATCGAGGCGAGCCGCTTCCGCAGCCAGGAACGCAACCGGGAGGATGCGCGCGACCGGCTGAAGGAACTCATCCTGGAGGCCGCAGCACCGCCACCGCCACCCCGGCGCAAGACCAAGCCTTCGAAGGGCGCCATCGAACGGCGTCTCAAGGAAAAGGCGGGACGCTCCGACGTGAAGAAGATGCGCGGCAAGCCGATGGGCGATTGAGGGGAAGGGGATCCATGCTGCAACTGCCGGAGGGCATCCGCCATCTGCCCCATCATCTCGACCGTGACGAACAGGAAACTCTCGTCGAGGAAATCCGCTCGGTCGTTGCCCGCGCCCCGCTTTTCATCCCGCAAATGCCCCGCACCGGCCAGCCCATGTCGGTGCGCATGACCAATTGCGGTCCGCTTGGCTGGGTAACCGACAAGGAAAAGGGCTACCGCTATCAGGCAACCCATCCGGAAACCGGCGTTTCCTGGCCACCGATGCCGTCGCGACTTCTGGCGCTCTGGCGGGATCTCACCGGCCTTGCCTATGATCCGGAGGCCTGTCTCGTGAATTTCTACAGTGACGAGGCAAAGATGGGCCTGCACCAGGACCGCGACGAGGCGGAGTTTTCCGCGCCCGTCCTGTCCATTTCGCTCGGCAACAGCTGCCTCTTCCGCATCGGTGGCCCGAACCGGAAGGATCGCACCCAGTCCTTCCGTCTCGACAGCGGGGATATAGTCCTCATCGGCGGCACGTCGCGGCTGAATTTTCATGGCGTCGACCGCATCTATCCGGAAAGCTCAAACCTTCTTAAGAAAGGCGGGCGTATCAATCTGACGCTGAGGCGGGTCACGCCCGCACCGTGACAAAGGCCGAAGGGAAGGTCATGACAGGGGCACCCGCGAACCGCCGTTTTCTTGTTGCCGCCGGTGTCGTTCTCGTTGGGCTTGTGATTTCCGCCATCATGGTGAAATCGCTCTGGACGCTGGATTCGAACGGGCTTTCCCAGCTGAATGGCAAGCTCCCCATATGGGATTTCAGTAACCTGTGGGCGGCCGGGCATTTTGTCCGGGAAGGCAGGCTGGAGCTGCTGTTCGACCCGCCGGCCTATCGCGCTGCGCTCCGCGCGCTGTTCACGCCGCTGCTTACAGATCAGGAATGGAGCTATCCGCCCTCCATGCTGCTGATCGGCGTGCCGCTTGCATTCCTTCCGGCCCTGCCCGCCTATCTTCTGTGGACTTTCGGCACCCTTTCCCTGTTTCACCTGTCGATCCGCACCTTGAAACTGCCGCTTGCAGTCCAGGGGGCTCTGCTGGTCTCTCCTGGCGTCGTGATGAGCGTGGTGGTCGGCCAGAATGGTGTCTTTACCGCAAGCCTTCTGCTCGGTGGCCTTTTGCTGGTGGAAAGGCGGCCGGTCTTGAGCGGCGTACTTATCGGCCTTCTGACGGTGAAGCCCCATCTTGGCCTGCTCCTGCCATTCTGCCTCCTTGCAAACCGTAAAGGAAAGACCTTTGCCGCCGCCACCCTGACTGCGCTGCTTTTGGTTGCGGTCACCGCGCTCCTCTTCGAACCTTCGGTGTGGATGTCCTTCCGCACGGTCACGGCCCCCATGATGACCGGGATCCTCGAAGCACCTTATCCGCAAAGCTATCACACGCTGGCGCTCACGGTTTTCACAGCTGCCCGCTCCTTCGGCTGGGGGCTTGGCGCGAGCTACGGGCTGCAGGCTTTTGTCAGCGCGCTTTGCCTTGCCGCTTCCATCTGGCTGTGGTGGCCGCGTGTCCATATCCTGGGCGATGAACGGCGGGCAGTGCTGACCGGGCTCCTGACACTCATCGCCACCCCTTACGGCTATGTCTATGATTGCGTGCCACTGAGCGTGGCGGCCGCCTATTTCTTCGTGTCGGAACGCCGCATTCCTCTGGCTGTCCATGCCATTGTCTGGCTTTTCCCGCTGTTCGTGCCCTTTGTCAGCCTGCAGGGCTTTGGGGCGGGCATTGTCGTACCTATCGCCTATACGACTCTTCTGCTTGGCCTTGCGGTAAGGGATACCCGGCCCTCCCGCATGCAGGCCTGATCAGAGCTTGCGCAGTGCGACCTTTTCAATGAAGTGATTGTTGCCTTTCTGAAGGATCAGGTCCGCCCGCGGACGGGTAGGCAGGATGTTTTGCCGGAGGTTCTTCAGATTGATGTTTGCCCAAAGCCCCTCGGCGATCAGGAGGGCATCCTTTTCGCTCACCTGGGCATAGCGGTTGAAATAGGAGCTCGGATCGCGAAAGGCGGTCTGCCGGAGCTTCATGAAGCGATCCACATACCACTTGTGGATCAGCTTCTCGTCCGCATCGATATAGATCGAGAAATCGAAGAAGTCCGACACCATGGGCACCACCTTGCCATCGGCGGGCAGGTCGCGTGATTGCAGCACGTTGATGCCTTCGAAGATCAGGATGTCGGGCCGGTCGATGGGGGTGAACTGGTCGGGAATGACGTCATAGGTCAGGTGCGAATAGCAGGGCGCCCTCACATCCGGCCGTCCGGCCTTGATTTCCGAAAGAAATCGGAGGAGCGCGCCGATATCGTAGCTCTCGGGAAAGCCCTTGCGCTGCATCAGGTTCTCCCGCTGCAGGACGGCGTTGGGATAGAGGAAGCCATCCGTCGTGACGAGATCGACCTTCGGGCTCGAGGGCCAGCGGGCGAGAAGCTCCTTGAGGATACGCGCCGTCGTGGATTTGCCGACCGCAACGGAGCCCGCAATCCCGATCACGAAGGGCGTCTTGGAACTGCCGGCGAGACTGAGAAACCGGTCTCGCTGCTTGAAGAGCAGCTGCGAGGATTCCACATGGGCCGAAAGCAGGCGCGACAGCGACAGATAGATCCGGCGCACCTCTTCCAGATCGATCGGGTCGTCCAGCGAGCGGAGCCGCTTCACCTCGTCTTCGCTCAGCGTCAGAGGCGTATCGGCGCGGAAATGCGCCCATTCGTCCGATGTGAAGACATGATAGGGCGAATAGAGATCGCGCTGGAAGGGCCCGAGGCCCTCGATGGAAGCTTCGCCTGCGCCCGTCGCGGGATGTTCGGTCCGGTCCTTGGAATGCGCCATCAGCTATCCTTCCGGGCTGCCTTTTCGGCAAGCCCGCTCTGGCCGGTCCGTCTCTCAAGCTCCGCCATGATCGTATCGACGGATATATCGGCGATCTTCAGCACCACCAGCAGGTGGAAGAGAAGGTCCGCACTTTCGTAAACGAGGTTTTCCCGGTCGCCCGTCACGGCGGCCATGACCGCCTCGATGGCCTCTTCGCCCAGTTTCTTGGCAGCCTTGCCCTGGCCGGCGGCCACAAGCCGGGCGGTCCAGGACTCCTCCGGCGAGGCGGCCGCCCGCCTTGCGACGATCGCTTCGAGATCGGTAAGCGTAAAGCCTGCCATGTTCCCGTCCTCAATCCTGCCGCATGGCAATGCCGTGGCCTGCCATGTAGCGCTTGGCTTCGCCAATCGAATAGGTTCCGAAATGGAAGATCGAGGCCGCCAGCACCGCCGTGGCATGGGCATCGCGAATGCCTGCGACCAGATCGTCGAGCGTGCCTACGCCGCCCGAGGCGATCACCGGCACCCGCACCGAATCCGCAATCAGGCGGGTGAGCGGAATGTCATAGCCGCTCTTGGTGCCGTCGCGGTCCATGGAGGTGACGAGGAGTTCGCCCGCCCCCCGCTCGGCCATGCGAACCGCAAAATCCACCGCATCGATGCCGGTCGGCTTTCGTCCGCCATGGGTGAAGATCTCCCAGCGGGGCGTTTCCCCTTCCAGCGAAACCCGCTTGGCATCGATGGAAACGACGATGCACTGGTTGCCGAACTTGTCCGCCGCCTCCGTCACGAAATCAGGATTGCTGACGGCCGCGGAATTGATCGACACCTTGTCGGCCCCGCAGAGCAGCAGCTTGCGGATATCGGCCACCGACCGCACGCCGCCGCCGACCGTGACCGGCATGAAGCAGTGATCGGCGGTGCGCGCGACCACGTCGAAGATCGTGTCGCGATTGTCGGAGGAAGCGGTGATGTCGAGGAAGCAGAGTTCGTCGGCGCCCGCCGCATCATAGGCTTTTGCGGCCTCCACGGGATCACCGGCATCGATGAGATCGACGAAATTGACACCCTTCACCACGCGGCCGTCCTTGACGTCGAGGCAGGGAATGACACGGGCCTTGAGGGTCATGCGCGCTCCTTTCGGGCAGCCTGGATGAGGGAAAGTGCTTCCTGGGGATCGATCCGCCCATCATAGAGCGCGCGGCCGGAGATTGCCCCTTCGAGCTTGGCGGCATCGGGCTGGAGCATGCGCCGTATATCGGCGATCGAGGCAAGGCCCCCCGAGGCAATCACGGGAATGCTGACCGCATCGGCAAGCGCGAGGGTGGATTCCCAGTTGATGCCGGCAAGAATGCCGTCCCGGTCAATATCCGTATAGATGATCGCCGCGACACCGGCCCCCTCGAATTTCCGCGCCAGTTCGATGACGCCGAGCTCGGAGGCTTCGGCCCATCCCTCCACGGCCACCTTGCCGCCCTTGGCATCGATGCCGACGGCAACCTTTCCGGGGAACAGCCGGCAGGCCTCTTTGACCAGTTCGGGATCGCGGACCGCGATCGTGCCGAGGATGACCCGGGAAAGACCCTTGGCCAGCCAGGCTTCGATATGGGCGAGCGTGCGGATGCCGCCCCCGAGCTGCACGGGATTGCGGGTTGCCTTCAGGATCGCCTCGACGGCGGCGCCATTGACGCTTTCGCCCGCGAAGGCGCCGTTGAGATCGACCACATGCAGCCATTCGAAGCCCTGCTGCTCGAAGGCGAGCGCCTGGGCCGCGGGGTCGGGATTATAGACGGTGGCCTGCTCCATGTCGCCGAGCTTCAGCCGGACGCACTGGCCATCCTTGAGGTCGATTGCAGGAAAGAGAATCATGGTCTTCGGATCCGTTTCAGGAAAGGCGCGAGCCGTCAGGGCTTCCAGCGCAGGAAATTGGCGAGAAGTGCAAGGCCGAGCGCCTGGCTCTTCTCGGGATGGAACTGGGCACCGGCCTTGTTTTCCCGTCCGACGAAGGCCGTCATCGGGCCACCGTAATCGGTCACGGCGATGACATCCTCCGGATGGGTGGCGGCAAGATGGTAGGAATGGACGAAATAGGCATGCAGCCCGTCCGGCCCGGTGGGAATGCCCTCGAAAAGCGCATGCGGCCGGTTGAGCGTCAGCGTGTTCCAGCCGATCTGGGGAATTTTGAGCGAGCGATCGGCGGGTGTCATCTCGACCACGTCGCCTGCAATCCAGCCGAAGCCTTCGGTTACGGTCTTCTCGAGACCGCGCGACGACATGAGCTGCATGCCGACGCAGATGCCGAGGAAGGGCCGGGCATGCTGGTCTACGGCCTCCCTCAGTGCTTCGTCCATGCCGGCCACCGCCTTCAGTCCTGCCCGGCAATCCGCATAGGCGCCGACACCGGGCAGCACGATCCGGTCCGCTGCCGCCACCACGTCAGGCCGGTCGGTCAGGAGGATCTCGGCATCGATATGATGGTCGCGGGCAGCCCGCTCGAAGGCCTTCACGGCCGAGCGCAGATTTCCGGACCCGTAATCGATGATCGCCACACGCATGTTAATGTCCCTTGCCGTAGTCGAAGAGGCCGAGTGCCGGCCCGACTGCCGATCCTCGTGCCGGAAGAAGACCGGTCGCTGGAGGAGCAGGAGGGGACGGCCACTCGGCCGAGGAAAAATAGATCTCTTCCGCCTGGTCGAGATTCTCGGCCCGCACGACGGCCGTCATCTGCCAGCCACGGAAGCGCAGATAGGCCGCGCGCAGCGTGCCGCTTTCGAGCCCCACCAGCAGGGAAAGGGCAAGTTGCGCGATGACCAGCGCGCCGGGTGCCTGGAAATCCTCGCTCAGCGCAGCCAGAAAGGCTTCGCCCAGAAACAGGAAAAGCGCATAAAGCCACATGCGGTGCCACAGCATGAAAATCAGCGGCAGGAAAAAGGCAAAAAAGGAAAAACCGTCGCGGATGAAGCGGGCGGAATCCGGGTTCGAAGCCCCGCCAGGCGGCGTCATAACCAGATAGCTTGCCATATATCGCTCCCGATCTTCCGGAGGACTTTCCCGTTCAGGGAAGGATCCGCTCTGCAAGCGTTAAGGGCCGTGCCGGATCGCCGGCTGTCCCGGCCCTCAAACCAGGGTTCCCTTGGTGGAGGGCACGCGCCCCGCCTGCCGAGGGTCGATTTCCGTGGCACTGCGCAGCACGCGCGCCACGGCCTTGAAGCAGGTCTCGGCAATATGGTGGTTGTTGGCGCCGTAATGGTTCAGCACATGCAGCGTCATGCCCGCATGCTGGGACAGCGCCTGGAAGAATTCCCGAACCAGTTCGGTGTCGAAGGTACCGATTTTCGGCGCGCTGAAATTCACGTTCCAGACGAGGAAAGGCCGCCCGGAAATGTCGATGCCGGCCTTGGTCATGGTCTCGTCCATCACGAGATCGAGCGAGGCATAGCGGGCAATGCCCTTGCGGTCGCCGAGCGCCTTCGAGAGCGCCTGTCCGAGCGCGATCCCCGTATCCTCGACGGTGTGGTGATCGTCGATGTGGAGATCGCCCTTTGCGGTAATCTCCATGTCGATCAGCGAATGGCGGCAAAGCTGGTCCAGCATGTGGTCGAAGAAGCCCACCCCCGTGGAGATCTTCGCCTTGCCGGTGCCGTCGATGTTGACGGAAACCGAGATGGAAGTCTCGTTGGTGGTGCGCGAAACGGTCGCTGTGCGGCCTGCGGTCTCTGCCATCTCGTCTTTCCTGTCGGCTGCAGGGGATCCTCAAGGCGCTCCTTAACAGGCGGCCGACAAAATATCCAGAAGCTCCATGCCCTTAATTCGTATGAGAACCCATGCCACCGCGGGTCTTCATGGCCCGTTTGCAAACGCGCGTGCGCTGCTTACATATCAGCCAAGACCATCAAGGGCAGGGCTGGGCAGAAGGCTACCGCCAACCCATGTGCCCCAAGCGAAAGACGAACGAATGACGGAACACAATCCTTTCGGCACCATGCATGCGACGACGATCATCACCGTGCGCAAGGGCACGGAAATCGTGATCGCCGGGGACGGGCAGGTCAGCCTTGGCCAGACGGTCATGAAGGGCAATGCCCGCAAGGTGCGCCGGATCGGCAAGGGCGGCGAGGTGATCGCCGGTTTCGCCGGGGCGACTGCCGATGCCTTCACCCTTCTCGAGCGGCTGGAAAAGAAGCTCGATCAATATCCCGGCCAGCTGATGCGGGCGGCCGTGGAACTTGCCAAGGACTGGCGCACCGACAAGTATCTCCGCAATCTGGAGGCCATGATGCTGGTCGCCGACAAGTCGGTCACGCTGGCGATTACCGGCAATGGTGACGTGCTGGAGCCGGAACACGGCACCATGGCCATCGGGTCGGGCGGTCATTATGCCTATGCGGCGGCCCGCGCGCTGATGGATAGCGACAAGTCGGCCGAAGAAATTGCCCGGCGCGCCATGCAGATCGCCGCCGATATCTGTGTCTACACCAATCACAACATCGTGGTGGAAAAACTTGAAGCCCATTGAGGACAGGATCGATTTCAAGCCGGTGACCAGGGGCGACCTTACCCTGCTCCTCGCCTGGTTCGCCGAGCCGCATCTGCGCGAGTGGTGGGGCGAGCCCGACGAGGAAGTGGCACTGGTGCGCGACATGGTGGAGGGCAGGGACACGACCCGCCCTTTCCTGATCCAGCTCGATGGCCAGCCGATCGGCTATATCCAGTACTGGTTTCTCGGCGAACACCAGACGCCGGACTGGCTGGAGGAGCATCCTTGGCTGGCAGCCTTCCCCGCGGATGCCATCGGCATCGATCTGTCGATCGGCGAGCCGGGGCTTGTCGGCCGCGGCATCGGGACGGCAGCCCTCCGGCTTTTTGCCGAGAGGCTTTACGACTCCGGCTATGCAACGATCATCATCGATCCTGACCCACTCAACCTGCGCGCCGTCCGGGCCTATGAAAAGGCCGGTTTCCGGGCTCTTCCCGATCTGGAAGGGACTGACGACGGCGTGCTGATCATGCAATTCGAGCCCTGAAGAGAACCGAACAGATGACGAATTTTTCTCCCCGTGAAATCGTGTCCGAGCTTGACCGGCACATTGTCGGCCAGCAGGAGGCCAAGCGGGCCGTGGCCATCGCCCTTCGCAACCGCTGGCGCCGCCAGCAGCTGCCCGAAGACCTGCGCGATGAGGTCATGCCGAAGAACATCCTGATGATCGGCCCGACCGGGGTCGGCAAGACCGAGATTTCCCGCCGCCTCGCAAAGCTTGCCGGTGCACCCTTCATCAAGGTAGAGGCCACCAAGTTTACCGAAGTCGGCTATGTCGGCCGGGACGTGGAGCAGATCATCCGCGATCTCGTGGAAATCGGCATCGGGCTGGTGCGCGAGAAGAAGCGCGCCGACGTGCAGGCTGCCGCCCATATGAATGCCGAGGAGCGGGTGCTCGATGCTCTTGTCGGCTCCACCGCCTCGCCCGCAACCCGGGACAGCTTCCGCAAGAAGCTGCGCAACAACGAACTCGACGACAAGGAGATCGAGATCGACGTGGCCGATTCTGGCTCCGGCATGCCTGGGTTCGAGATCCCGGGCATGCCCGGCGCCAATATCGGCGTGCTCAACCTGTCTGACATGTTCGGCAAGGCCATGGGAAACCGCACCAAGAAGGTGAAGACCACCGTCCGCCAGTCCTATGCGGAGCTGATCCGCGATGAATCGGACAAGCTGATCGACAATGAGCAGATCCAGCGCGAGGCGGTGCATGCGGTCGAGAACAATGGCATCGTCTTCCTGGACGAGATCGACAAGATCGCCGCCCGCGATGGCGGCCTCGGGGCCGGCGTTTCCCGCGAGGGCGTCCAGCGCGATCTTCTGCCGCTTGTCGAAGGCACGACCGTCTCCACCAAATACGGGCCTGTGAAGACCGACCACGTGCTGTTCATCGCCTCGGGGGCGTTCCATGTCTCCAAGCCCTCCGATCTCCTGCCGGAACTCCAGGGCCGACTGCCGATCCGCGTGGAGCTGAAGCCGCTGGCCAAGGAAGATTTCCGCCGCATCCTTACCGAGCCGGAAGCCTCGCTCATCCGCCAGTACAAGGCGCTGATGGAAACCGAGGCGCTCACCCTCGATTTCACCGAGGACGCGATCGATGCCCTGGCCGAGGTCGCGGTGCAGCTGAACAGCTCGGTTGAAAATATCGGTGCCCGCCGTCTGCAGACCGTCATGGAACGCGTGCTCGACGAGATTTCCTTCCACGCACCGGACCGGGGCGGAAGCGCCGTTACCATCGATTCGGCCTATGTGCGCGAGCATGTCGGCGAACTGGCCGGCAACACGGATCTTTCCCGCTTCATCCTGTGACCGGCTTGCATCGCAACCTGCGATTTGCCGCCGCCCCCTTTCGGGGCGGTGGCTTCCCCTCGACAGACGCCCTTCCGGCTTCTAAAGGAGGCCGATAAACGAACAATCGCTCCTTATGGCGTCTTCTGGCCAAAATCCGGTTGCAGAACACGAAGGGCGATTCGACCTCAGGAACGGGATTTCGGCAGTGCGGACTTTTCTGGCAACCCTTGGCACGACCCTTTGCCTTTTGGGCTTTTTCCAACCCGCAGCAGCCATGACCCGCGTGCCGCCGGGCAACCGCCATGCGGAGCAGCCGCCGATCCCCGGGGCATCCGTGCGCCGCACCAGGGCGGGCAAGACCACTTTCGACGATAAATATGAAAAGATCCGCGATCTCCTGGCAACGGATGAGGCCTTGCGCAGCAAGATCCGCGAGACGGCCCGCGCCTATGGCATCGATCCGATCCATATTGCCGGGGCTCTGGTGGGCGAGCATACGTATAATGTCGATGCCTATGACCGGCTTCAGTCCTACTATGTGAAGGCCGCGGCCTATGCCGGCAACAGCTTTCAGTTCGCCTATGACGGCGAGAAGGTGGACGATTTCGTCGCGCGCTCGGAATTCTCCACCTGCGCCCGCTATCGCGATTCCTACCATCTCTGGACCTGCCGCGAAGAGGTGTGGGAAAAAACCTTCCGCGGCAAGACCGTGGGCGGCAAGTCCTATCCGGACAATCGCTTCAGTGCGGTCTTCTTTCAGCCCTTCTATGCGGGCCAGACCTTCGGCCTCGGCCAGGTCAATCCACTGACCGCGCTCAAGCTTTCCGATCTCGTCCACCAGCGCTCCGGCATCGACAGGCTGGACGAGAAGGACGCGGCCTCCGTCTATGACGCGATCATGGACCCCGACAAGTCTCTCGCATTTGTCGGCGCGGCGATCCGCCAGTCGATCGACGACTACAAGGAGATTGCCGGCATGGATATATCCGGCAATCCCGGCATCACCGCCACGCTCTACAATCTCGGCAACACGCTGCAGCGCGCAGAAGCGCTGGCCGCCCGCAACCGCGGCGGCGGCAATGCCCTGCCGGAGGAAAATTATTACGGCTGGCTCATCAACGACAAGCTGAATGAGCTGAGACCATTGTTCTGAGCGGGCAGGCGCACTAGGTTTTCCGGTATCCTTGCAAGCAGAAGCCGGACGATCGATGACCCTTCCTGCAGATTATTTCGAGCCGCCCGCTCCGGTTCCGCGCACCGTTCCGCCCTCCCGGCTGACCGTGATGCGCACCGTCTTTCGCAATCCGCTCGAATTGTGGGGCGAGCCCTCCTACACGCTGCCCTGGATCGATGCGTCCTTCTTCGGCGAGCGCACGCTGATCGTCAACGATCCCGGCCTGATCCGCCATGTCCTGGTGGACAATGCCGCCAATTACCGCATGGCGGTGATCCGCCAGTTGATCCTTCGACCTATCCTGCGCGATGGACTTCTGACCGCCGAGGGGGACGTCTGGAAGCGCTCGCGCAAGGCCATGGCGCCGGTGTTCACGCCCCGTCATGCCCGAGGCTTTGCCGATCAGATGCAGGCCTGCTCGGAACGTTTCGTCGGTCGTTACCGGGCTGTCGGGCCGGCGGGCGAAACGCGCGACATGGCCGTGCAGATGACGGAACTCACCTTCGAGATCCTGTCGGAAACCCTCTTTTCCGGAGAGATTGCCACGGCGACGAATGATTTTGCCGGCGATGTGGATGCGCTCCTGCACCGGATGGGTCGGGTCGATCCCATGGATCTCCTGCGCGCGCCCTCCTGGGTGCCGCGCCTCACCCGATTCGGCGGCCGGCGCGTGCTTGAAAAATTTCGCTCGGTGGTGGCCGATACGATCCGTCTGCGGCAGGCCAGGCTCAAGACGGACCGGTCAGCCGCGCCCGACGACTTCCTCACCCTGCTTCTCGAAGCCGGCGGTCCGGACGGCGGGCTCACCATGGACGAGATCGAGGATAACATCCTCACCTTCATCGGAGCAGGGCACGAAACCACGGCCCGTGCGCTGGCCTGGTGCCTCTATTGCGTGGCCCATCTTCCAGCCTGGCGTGATCAAATGGAGGCGGAAATCGATGCGATTCTGGCCTCCGGGGCGCCGCCCGTGGAATGGCTCGACCGCATGCCCCATGTGCGGGCGGCCTTCGAGGAAGCGCTGCGTCTCTATCCGCCCGCTCCCTCGATCAATCGCGAGGCGATCGAGCCGGACCATTGGGTAAGCCCCGAGGGAAAAAGCGTGACGATCAATCCCGGCACCACCGTGCTCGTCATGCCCTGGACCCTCCACCGCCATCAGCTGCACTGGGACGAGCCTCGGCGCTTCAAGCCGTCCCGTTTCCTGCCGGGCGAGCGGGAAAAGATCGGGCGCTTCCAGTATCTCCCCTTCGGAGCGGGCCCCCGCATCTGCATCGGCGCCACCTTCGCCCTGCAGGAGGCGGTGATTGCACTTGCCATCCTGATGCGGGATTACCGCTTCGAAGCGGTGAAGAGCGTCCGGGTCTGGCCTGTCCAGAAACTCACCACCCAGCCCGAGGGCGGCCTGCCCATGAAGGTCATTCCCCGCAATCGGTAACCCTTGCGAAAGCCCGGCTTGACAGCCTTGCCGGCGCACGGTCTTTTCCCGCGCGGAAATTGCCGTTTGTCAGCAAGCGGACGGCATGTCTTTCGGCATAGATTTCCCCAAAAAGCGACCCAATCGGAGCGGATCCATCTTGGCGACCCATTACCTTCTCGGCATCGATACCGGCGGAACCTACACGGATGCGGCCCTTTTCCACGAAGAAATGGGTGTGATCGCCAAGGCGAAGGCGCTGACCACGCGGCACGATCTCGCCGTCGGCATTGCCGGTGCTGTCGATTCGGTCATAGCCCGGGCAGGCATTCCGGTCAGCGCGATCAGCCTTGTCTCGCTCTCGACGACGCTCGCCACCAATGCCCTCGTGGAAGGGCAGGGCGGACGCTCCGGCCTGGTCATGATCGGCTTCGGTCCCGAGGACCTGAAACGGGATGGTCTTGAAACGGCGCTCGGCTCCGATCCCGTGATCTTCCTTCCGGGCGGCCACAATGTGCATGGCAATGAAACGCCGCTGCAGCTGGAGGCGCTGGAAAAAGCCCTGCCGGAACTCTCGGGCACCGTTTCGTCCTTTGCGGTGGCCGGCTACTTCGCCGTTCGCAATCCTGCCCATGAAATCCGGGTCAGGGATTTCATTCTGGAGCACAGCCATCTGCCGGTAACATGCAGCCATGAACTCTCCTCCAAGCTCGGTGGCCCGCGCCGGGCACTCACGACGCTTCTGAATTCCCGGCTCGTCTCGATGATCGATCGACTGGTCGGCTCCTGCGAGCGGTTCCTCGAAACCCGCGGCATTCATGCGCCCATGATGGTGGTGCGTGGCGATGGCGCGCTGATTTCCGCAGCCGAAGCCAAGATCCGGCCCATCGAGACCATCCTGTCCGGCCCGGCGGCAAGCCTGGTCGGCGCCCGCTATCTGACAGGGCTCGACAATGCCGTCGTCTCCGATATCGGCGGCACGACCACCGATGTGGCCGTGCTTGAGGAAGGCCGCCCGCGCCTCGATGCGGAAGGCGCGGTTGTCGGTGGCTATCGCACCATGGTCGAGGCGGTGGCCATGCGCACCTTTGGCCTGGGCGGCGATTCGGAGGTCCGGATCAACGACCGGGGGCTGGAGGCGAAGTTCACGCTCGGTCCGCGCCGCTTCCTGCCGCTCAGCCTTCTCGCAAAAACGCATGGCGATGTGGTGATCGCCGCGCTCGAACGGCAGCTGCGCACCGCCCATGTCGGCCGCCACGATGGCCGCTTTGCGGTGAGAACCGGCGTTCCCGACCGGCTGGCGAGCGGCCTTCAGCCCCAGGAACAGGCGCTTTTCGAAAAGATCGGCGCCGTTCCGGTTCCGCTCGACCAGCTTCTCCTCTCGACGCCGCAGAAGGCGACGCTCGACCGGCTGGTCGCCCGCGGCCTGGTCCATATTTCCGGCATCACGCCCTCCGATGCCATGCATGTGCTCGGCAGGCAGAATCAGTGGGATCGAGAAGCGGCGCTCATGGGCCTGGCCCTCGCCGCCCGCGGCAAGGATGGCGCGGGGCGCCTTCTGGCGCAGACGCCGGAGGAGCTCGCCGAAAAGATCGTCGCACAGCTGACCCGCCAGTCCTGCGAGGTCATCCTCGGGGCCTGCCTGATGGATGACGGCGTGACAGGCGTGAACCCGCAGCTTTCCACCGAAATCGACCGTGCGCTGAAGCGCCGGCCCGGCATCGTGCAATTTGGCGTCACCCTCGACAGGCCTCTCGTCGGCCTCGGCGCCTCGGCGCCAGTCTATTACCCGGCCATTGCGGCGATGCTCTCCGCCGCCTGCTCGGTCCCCGGAGATGCCGACGTCGCCAATGCGATCGGCGCAGTCGTGGGTCAGGTCCGGGCCTCCGTCACCGTCTTCGTCACCGCACCGGACGAGGGTCTCTTCGTCGTCAATGGTGCAGGCCCCAGCATTCGCTTCACCGACGAGGCGGAGAGCTTCGCACTTGCCAGGGAACGGGCGCGGGAGGCCGCGCTTGCCCAGGCCCGCCAGAACGGCGCGGACGAACCGGTCGTCGATCTCCGCGAAGAGGTGGATGCTCCAGAGGTGGAAGGCAGCCGCAAGCTGATCGAAGCCCGCTTCATCGCTACCGCCTCCGGACGTCCGCGGGTGGCCGCGGCCTGATTTATTCCAGAAGGGAACAAATCCTTTACACCTTTGCCCAATTGACTGGAAAGGGCTCTCTGCCACTATCCGCTCGCGAATTTTCGAACGTGGAGCCAAGACATGACGCGCATCGACCGGGGCGGCCTTTCCATCGACAGGCCTTTGCATGATTTTCTCCTGGAGGAAGTCCTGCCGGGCACAGGGCTTGATCCGGATGCCTTCTTCGAGGGTTTCGGAGCCCTCGTGCATGCGCTTGCACCCCGCAATCGCGCGCTGCTTGCCGTGCGGGACGAGCTTCAGGCTCGGATCGATGCCTGGCACCGCGCCCATGGCGCCGTCTCCGACCCTCAGGCCTATGAGGCCTTCCTGCGGGAAATCCGCTATATCGTGCCGGAAGGCGGCGATTTTGCCGTCTCCACCGATCATGTCGATCCGGAGATCGCTTCCATCGCCGGTCCGCAGCTGGTGGTTCCGATCATGAATGCCCGCTATGCGCTGAACGCCGCCAATGCCCGCTGGGGCTCGCTCTATGATTCGCTCTACGGAACAGATGCGCTTCCCGAAACCGGCGGGGCCGAACGGGGTGCGGGCTTCAACCCCGTGCGCTGCAAGGCGGCCGCCCTCTGGGTCAAGTCTTTCTTCGACGATGTCTTCCCGCTTGAGGGTGCCTCCTGGCTCGATCTCACCAGCCTCGATGTCAGCGACGGCAAGCTGGTTCTTAAGGCCGGAGGCGGCGCCGTCACGCTAAAGGACCCGGCGCAGTTTGTGGGATACGACCGCACGTCCGGTCGCCCGCTGCGTCTGCTCCTGCGCAATCACGGCCTTCACGTCCAGATCGTCATCGATCCCGTCACACAGGTGGGAGCGCTCGATCCGGCAGGCATTTCCGACATCATCGCCGAATCGGCCCTCACCGCGATCATGGACTGCGAGGATTCGGTGGCTGCCGTCGATACGGAAGACAAGGTTCTCGTCTACCGCAACTGGCTCGGCCTGATGCGGGGCGATCTCACGGAAGAACTGACGAAGAACGGCCGCACCGTCACCCGTCGGCTGAATGGCGATCTCGTCTTTACCGCGCCGGAAGGGGGCACCTTCACCCTCTCGGGCCGCGCGCTGATGCTGGTGCGCAATGTAGGCCACCTCATGACCAACCCGGCGATCCTGACCGCGGACGGGTACGAAATCCCCGAAGGCATCATGGATGCGGTGATCACCGGTCTCATCGCGCTTTATGATATCGGCCCGAAGGGACGGCGCGCCAATTCCCGGGCCGGTTCCCTCTACGTGGTCAAGCCGAAGATGCATGGGCCGGAAGAGGTTGCCTTCGCCTCCGAAATCTTCGCGCGTGTGGAAGCCCTTATCGGTCTTGCGCCCAACACGATCAAGATGGGCATCATGGACGAGGAGCGGCGCACCACCGTCAATCTCAAGGAGTGCATCCGCGCCGCCGCATCCCGGGTGGTCTTCATCAATACCGGCTTCCTCGACCGCACGGGCGACGAGATCCATACGTCCATGGAAGCGGGCCCGATGATCCGCAAGGGCGACATGAAGCAGTCCACCTGGATTGCCGCCTATGAGAATGCCAATGTGGATGTGGGGCTTCTCTGCGGTCTTGCTGGCCGCGCCCAGATCGGCAAGGGCATGTGGGCCATGCCCGACATGATGGCCGCCATGCTGGAGCAGAAGATCGCGCATCCCCGGGCCGGCGCCAATACGGCGTGGGTGCCGTCCCCCACGGGAGCAACGCTCCATGCCACCCATTACCATCGTGTGGATGTCAAGAGCGTGCAGGAGGCGCTGAAGAGCCGTCCCCGGGCTGCGCTCGGCGACATCCTCACCATTCCGGTCGCAAGCCGCCCCAACTGGACGCCCGAGGAAATCCAGCGCGAACTCGACAACAATGCCCAGGGGATTCTCGGTTACGTGGTGCGCTGGGTCGATCAGGGCGTCGGCTGCTCCAAGGTGCCGGACATCAACAACATCGGGCTGATGGAGGACCGGGCAACCCTGCGCATCTCCTCCCAGCACATGGCGAACTGGCTGCATCACGGCGTGATAACGGAGGCGGACGTGGTGGAAACCATGCAGCGCATGGCAAAGGTCGTGGACAGCCAGAATGCGGGCGATCCGCTCTACCGCCCGATGGCGCCGGATTATGAGGGCTCCGTGGCCTTCCAGGCCGCGCTCGAACTGGTGCTGAAGGGCCGCGAACAGCCGAATGGCTATACCGAGCCCGTCCTTCACCGCCGCCGGCAGGAGGCAAAGGCCCGCATGCGGGCCTGAGCTCGCCGGGTCGCTGGAGAAAAAGAAAAGGCCGGGTCATCCCCGGCCTTTTCCGTTCATTTCCAGTCTTCTCTTACTGGATCACGACCACGCGGGCGGACTTGCCGGGGCGGACGCGATCATAGAGATCGATGATATCCTGGTTCATCAGGCGGATGCAGCCCGACGAGGCCGCCGTGCCGATGGAAGCCCATTCCGGCGTGCCATGCAGGCGGAAGAGCGTGTCCTGGCCCTTGTCGTTGAAGAGATACATGGCGCGCGCACCAAGCGGGTTGGTGATGCCGGGATCCATGCCCTTTTCGACATATTTGGCGACTTCCGGCTTGCGCTCTGCCATTTCCTTCGGCGGATGCCAGGTGGGCCATGCCTGCTTCCAGGCAATATAGGCCTCGCCTTCCCAGGCAAAACCCTGCTTGCCGACGCCGATGCCGTAGCGAACAGCCTTGTCACCCGGCAGCACGTAATAGAGGTGGCGTTCCCGCGTCTTCACGACGATCGTCCCCGGGCGCTCGTCCCCGTCATAGTCTACGATCTGGCGCCGGAATTCCGGCTTGACCCGGTTGATCGGAATGGCTGGAAGCGCGAAGCCGGCATCCGTCACCGGTTCATAGGCCTTGTCGAAGATTTCTACCTTCGAAACCTTGGTGGCCTCGGGCGCAGAAGACGATACGGTGGAGCAACCGGCAGCGGCCAGAAGGCCGGCCAAGCCGAGTGCGGTTATTGCAATGCGGAAGCGCATGGGGGACTCTTGATTTTCAGAGGAGATTCGCGGATGGTTTGCACCATCTTCGAACATGGTTTATTTTCTATTAAATGTAGGTGCGCAAGTTGTTGCGGAGCAACAAGCCCGTTCGGGCGCGCAAATTACCGTTCCATTGCTTTTTTGCAACAAGGCAAAGGCCGGGAAACCGGGGATATCCATGACAATTCTCTCCCTCCACGCGACGAACCCTCTCGTCGATGGCCGGCAGTCGGAAAAGGCCATGCTGGTGCGGCGCGGTATGCAAGCTCTGCTTGCAGATCTCCGGCACGTCGCCCTGCCCGAAGTGCCGCTCTCCAGCGGCCGCCGGGCCGATCTCCTGACCCTTTCCGAGAAAGGGGAGATCTGGATCATCGAGATCAAGTCGTCGATCGAGGATTTTCGCGTCGATCGGAAATGGCCTGAATACCGGGCCCATTGCGATCGCCTGTTTTTCGCCACCCATCCCGATGTGCCGGTCGATATCTTCCCGGAAGAGGCCGGTCTCTTTGTGAGCGACGGTTACGGAGCCCATCTCCTGCGGGAGGCGCCCGAGCACCGGCTGGCACCGGCGACCCGCAAGGCGCTGACGCTTTCGGTGGCGCGCTTTGCCACGGCGCGGCTTACCCATGCCGAACGCGTGCTCGGCACGCTGCCCCCGGTACCAGGTGCGGAGGGGTAGAGCCTATTTCGGCGCGCGCTTGGCGAGAATGCGTTGCAGGGTGCGCCGGTGCATGTTCAGCCGACGGGCGGTTTCGGACACATTTCGTTCGCACATTTCATAAACGCGCTGGATATGCTCCCAGCGGACCCGGTCGGCCGACATCGGGTTTTCCGGGACCTCGGCCCTTTCGCCGGGCTGACGGGTCAGCGCGGCAAACACATCGTCCGCATCCGCCGGCTTGGCGAGATAGTCGATCGCGCCCAGCTTCACGGCTGTCACCGCCGTCGCGATATTGCCATAGCCGGTCAGCACGATGATGTGGGTATCCTCGCGCTTCTGCCGGATGGATTCGATCACATCCAGGCCGTTGCCATCGCCGAGGCGCAGATCCACCACCGCATATTTCGGCGGGAAGGCCCGGGCCTTTGCCACCCCTTCTGCAACGGATTCGGCAATCTCCACCTTGAACCCCCGGGTCTCCATGGCTCGGGCCAGCCGTCGCAGGAACGGCCCGTCATCATCGACGATCAGCAGCGAGGGATCGGCAGGGTCCACGCCAGAATGCATGGGCTGGTGTTCGGCGGCAGTGCTTTTCGGTGTCATTGGCGGCTTTCTCCCCAGGCGTCACCTGGCAATTGTTATGTATGACGACTCCGTCAGCGCCGGTAAAGGCGTCAGTTCAGCGCATCCATCACGTCCCGGCGCCAGGTCACGGCAATCTGGGCGCCGCTTTGCCGGTCGTTCCTGTTGTTAAAGGTAATTTTCGCTCCGGAACGTTCAAGCAGTGTCTTGGCGATAAACAGGCCGAGGCCGAGCCCGCCGGCGCTGTCATCCCGCTGGCGACGGGTGACATAGGGTTCGCCGATGCGGCTCAGGACATCGGGCGCATAGCCGGGTCCGTCATCCTCGATCATCAGCGAGACCTTGTCCGTCGTGTGTTCCACCGTGATCGTCACCTCGCTGCGGGCGTAATCGACGGCATTTTCAATGAGATTGCCGAGACCATAGATGATGCCCGCATTGCGCACGCCGACGGGCTCGCCCGTACGGCCGGACTTGTCGACAACGCGGATCTCGATGCCGGGATGCCGGTGCGGTGCCAGCACCTCCTCGATCAGGGAGGAAAGCGGCAGCCGGCGCATATGGGCTTCTTCTTCCGCCGAAAGCGTGGTCAGCCGCCGCAGGATGTCTCGGCAGCGCTCGCTCTGGCTTCTCAGAAGCTGCACATCCTCGCCATAAATGGGGTCCTGGCCGAGTTCGCGCTCCATTTCCTTGGCCACCACGCTGATCGTGGCAAGCGGCGTCCCGAGTTCATGGGCGGCGGCGGCAGCAAGCCCATCCAGCTGGCTCAGATGTTTCTGCCGCTGGAGAACCAGTTCCGTTGCCGCAAGTGCATCGGCAAGCTGCGTCGCTTCCAGCGAGACGCGATAGGCATAGAAGGCCGCAAAGCCCATGGTCGAGACAATGGCACACCAGATGCCAAGGCGCATGATTGAATCCATCAGGAAGGGATGGTCGGGATACCAGGGCAGGGCAAAGGGCGAAAAGGCGAGGGCGCTGACGCTGACCAGCGCGATCGAGATCAGGATCAGGCTTTGCCGGATCGGCTGCGAGGCGAAGGAAATGGTCACCGGCACGCAGATCAGCACCGAAAACGGATTGGCAAGCCCGCCGGTGATGAAGAGAAGCGCCGAAAGCTGGATGAGATCCAGCGCCAGCAATGCCGAGGTGGAGGCCGGCGCCAGACGCAGCGTCGGCGGAAAGAAGACCGTCAGCAGGATATTGGCGAGCGCCAGAATGCCGACAAGGACGAGGCAGGGGGCCAGCATCATCGGGAAGCCGAAGACGAATTTCACCGCCGCGACGGTGATTGCCTGCCCCGCCACCGCGAGCCAGCGCAACCGCACCAGCGTTTCCAGCCGCAGGCGCCGGCTGTAATGGGGATCGGTCCTGAGCGAACTGAGATCCATCCTTCTTCTCCTTGCCGCAAGGGCCAATCGGGCCGTCCGTCCCGGAACGGGCAGCCGGCGCTCGGACCAGCCTATCAGGTTCCGCGCGGCTTTGCGCGATGGGTCGGTGCTGCCTCCGCCGGATCCTCCGGCCAAGGATGTTTCGGATAGCGGCCGCGCATTTCCGCCCGCACATCCTTCCAGGAGCCCTTCCAGAAACCCGGCAGGTCACGGGTCGTCTGAATGGGGCGATGGGCGGGCGAGGTCAACTCCAGAAGCAGCGGCCAATTGCCACCGCCGATGACGGGATGGGTCTTCAGCCCAAAGAGTTCCTGAACCCGGAGCGCAAGAACCGGCTCCTCCCCGTCATAGCGGATCGGATGCCGCTGACCGGTCGGCGCTTCGAAATGGGTGGGCGCAAGCCGGGCAAGCTCGCGCTGTCTCTCGTGGGGAACAAGGGAAAGGAGCCCATCGGCAAGGCTTCCCGCGCTGATGTCCCCAAGGCCGCGTGAATGGCCCTGAAAGGGCACGAACCAGCGGTCGAGACTGTCAAGGAGCGCGGCATCCGACGTATCGGGCCAGGGCTCGCCGATCGCCCTGTGAAGAAAGCCCAGTCTTTCGCGCAACTGGCCGGTCTCCTTGCCGAAGGGAAGCGCCTGCAGTCCCAGCTCCTTCACCCCTTCCGCAAGCGCCCGGGCCGCCTCTTCGCCGCTCGGGCGGGGCAGGGGTGTCTCTTCCAGAATGATCGCCCCGATCCGGGTGACGCGTCGGGCGCGCACCTGACGGCTCTCCCGGTCGAAGAGGCATTGCTCCTCCCGCCGGATCGCCTCCGGCATGAAGGCTTCCACCCGGCCGCGGCTGGTTTCCGCTGCCGCCAGAATGCGCGCCTGAGCGGCCCGTCCGGAAAGGTCGGCAATGACGAGCATGGAAGCCGCAGCCAGCCGCTCTGTCTCGGGCAGTTCCGCACCCCGCCCGTTTGCCATGACGAATCGGCCTCGGCCACCGCGCTGCAAGGAGATGCGATCCGGAAAGGCATGGAGAAGCAGGTCCCCCGGAAGCGCCGGCTCACCCGGCCTTCCTTCCTGTCCAACGGAGGCAGCGAGCCGCGCCGCAAGCTTGCGCGCCTGGGACGCTCTTTCGCCGCGGTCCTGGCGAAAGCGGCGAAGGCGCTCCTCAAGATCCACCTCCTGTCCGCCAAGCCCCTGTTCGGTGAGGAGGACCGCGAGTTCCGCCGCCTCACGCGCCTGTCCGCTCGCACCTGCCGCAATCACCATGGCCGCAAGCCGCGGCGGCAGGGCCATGGCCCGGATCTTTCGGCCCGCTTCGGTCAGCCGCCCGGCATCATCAAGCGCGCCGAGGGCCCTGAGAAGCGCGCGCGCTTCGGTCACCGCCGATAATGGGGGCTGGTCGAGGAAGGAAAGCTGGCCGGGATCCTGCACCCCCCAATGGGCAAGGTCGAGGACGAAGGAGGAAAGGTCGCTGGAAAGGATTTGTGGCGGGGCATGGGCGGCAAGCGCGGCCGTCTGTCCCGCATGCCACAGCCGAAGGGCAATTCCCGGTTCCGTTCGCCCGGCGCGCCCTGCACGCTGATCCGCCGATGCGCGAGACACGCGAACGGTTTCCAGCCGGGTGATGCCCGTGGAAGGCTCGAACACCGGAATGCGCTGCAGGCCGCAATCGATCACGATCCGCACACCGTCGATGGTGATCGAGGTTTCCGCGATGGAGGTGGCGAGCACCACCTTCCGGCCCCCGTCTCTCACGGGCTCTATGGCTGCCTTCTGGTCGGCCTGGGAGAGGTTGCCGTAAAGCGGCATGATGCGGGTGGCCGCTGGCAGCCGGCTTTCGAGCCGCTCGGCCACCCGGCCGATTTCCCCCTGGCCCGGCAGGAAGACGAGAATGGACCCCGCTTCCTCCGCATGCATGCGCTCGACGGCGCGCGCCACCGCGTCTTCCAGACGCTCGGCGGTATTGCGTTCCTCATGACGGATATCGACCGGATAGGTGCGGCCCATGCTCTCGATCACGGGGGCGCCCTTGAGAAGCGCCTGAACGCGCGCCACATCGAGCGTTGCCGACATGACCAGCAGACGCAGATCGTCGCGAAGCCCCGAGCGCACGTCGAGGGCGAGCGCCAGGCCGAAATCCGCATCGAGCGAGCGCTCGTGGAACTCGTCGAAAATCACCGCCGACACGCCCTCGAGCGCGGGATCGTCAAGGACCATGCGGGTGAAGACGCCTTCCGTCACCACTTCGATGCGGGTCTGGGCAGACACCCTGGTTTCCATGCGCATCCGGAGGCCGACCCGCTGGCCGACCTCTTCGCCGAGAAGGGCGGCCATGCGGGAGGCGGCCGCCCGCGCCGCCAGCCGCCGAGGTTCGAGCAGAATGATCCTGCCCGTGCCCATCCAGTCTTCTTGCAGAAGATGGAGCGGCACGAGCGTGGTCTTGCCGGCGCCAGGCGGCGCCGAAAGCACCGCAAGGCCCTGCTCCGCAAGGGCACGGCCAAGCGGTTCGAGCACCTCTGATACCGGCAATTCGGGAAGGGCGATCTTCGCCATCATCTCTCCGCGGGGCTGTTCATGCAGGGGCCGGGGCAGGCGGCTCTTCTCGCTTGCCCGGGTGGGCGCCGCCTTAGCCCCGATGGCTCTCATAGGCAAGAATGGCGCCTGCGAGATCCTCAAGTGCCGCGCCGACCGACTTGAACAGGGTGATCTCGTTAGCAGAACGACGGCCGCGAATGCTGCCCCGCGCAAGTTCGGAAAGTTCTCCCTGGATCGCATCGGCGGAAATGATCCCGCCGCGAAGGGGCTGCACGATATCGCCCCCTTCGCTCAGGACACCCTCGCGCGTGTCGACGAAGATGCGGGCCCGCCGCACCGCCTCATCGTCGCTTTCCCGCATGCTCGGCTTGAAGGCGCCCACGAGATCGAGATGCGCGCCGGGCTTCAGCCATTCACCCCGGATGAGCGGTGCTGTGGACAGCGTGGCACAGGACACAATGTCGGCCTGGCGTGCGGCGCGTTCGAGATCCGTGACCGCATGGGCACTGAGGCCGAGCGCGCGGGCCTCTTCCGCTGTCTTTTCCGCATTGGCGCCATTGCGGCCCCAAATAAAGAACTGGCGTAAGGGGCGCACGCTCGCATGGGCCTCCATGAGATTGAGGGAAAGCCTGCCGGTTCCCACCATCAGCATGGTCTCCGCCGTGTCGCTCGCCAGATGTCTTGAGGCAACGGCCGAGGCCGCGGCTGTGCGGCGCGCCGTCAGCTCTCCCCCGTCGAGCACCGCCAGAAGCTCGCCCGTCTTCCCCGAGGAGAGAAGATAGCTGCCGAAAATGGCGGGGAGACCCCGGGTGTGATTGTCCGGAAATACCGACACCAGCTTCACCCCTATATAGGAGCCGGGAACCCAGGCCGGCATAAGAAGCAGCGTGGCGGAGGCCTCACCGGGCACCTCTACGTCATGATGATGCCGGACCGGCATGACGCAGTGGCCGGCAAACATGGATTCGACAGCGTCGATGAGCGCACCCCAGGGCAGTGCGGCGCGAGTTTCTTCCGTATTGAGGATCAGCATGATGGCTCCGATATATGGCTTCTGCCCCTATTTAGACCGTGCAGCGCGCCTTCGCGATAGGCAAGAAGGCGAAAAGCCGGCAGGCGGGCGGGAATTGCTGGCAGAGGAAGAGGGCAGAGGATACAAACGCCGCGCCAAAAGGAGCTGTCAAAAACAATTGAACTATATAACCTATAAAAAACAACCACTTATCATTTTGTATGAATTTTTTATGGGAATGGGTGTTGACTGT
>CAMFIF010000030.1 GCA_945952415.1 uncultured Rhizobium sp.
TAAGCCTGTCCTCAAGCCTGTGCTTGAGCCTTTCTGCTTATGCCGACTGTCCGGTCGAAATGGGGGGCAGTTCAGTTTGGTACGAAACGAACCTTGGACTACTGAAATAGACCGAGAGAACGAACTGGAAAAGTTACAGGCTTATGGATTTTTCACGCAAAAAGAGGGCGGAGTAGAAGCGCCAGACTCAGTGGCGTAGCCGGGAAATTCCTGACTTTTGTAAACATAAGCTTTGATTTTTTCTAATGCGCTTATGGCTTGGTCAGAAGCCCCAAGCGTAAACAAAAGCTGCGCGACCGAACAACCCGCACTAGACCGAAGATCAATAACTGCAACCGAATTAATTTCTACGTAGCGGACTCTCTCAATTTTGTCGCGTGGTGAAAACATCACCCTAGCTGCCCCGCCATATTGGGTCGTAGCGGTATAAATGCCACGTTCACTCAACAACCAAACGCTGTCGCCGTAAAGGTTGATCAGCTGTAGTGCCTTGGTGCTAAGGCCGGTACGCTTTAGATCACACAAATCTAGGAAAGTTCTATTGCCTATCCATGCCAAGGCTGTCAGAGCCCCAAAATGCCGTGCTCACACTTCGTCACCTCTGCAGCTGATGACCTGCATGCTTAGAGCTGACGCGAGCGCGATATTTTCTCGACGCAAGAGCCACTGCCCATGGTGAAGCAGATGCTAACCGGCCTGAAGTCAGCGGTCAAAGACGGCCAACCGGCTGTGGAGCGCAGGCATAGCCGGTTGGCCAGTGTCATGAGTCTCCATCAATTATAAACTCAGTCATCAATACCGCCATCAAGTAGGTAGGCCCTGCCTTTAGCTGTTAAAGTGCGGACGGAAACTTTAACCTCAAAGGTGATGTTGTCGATCTGCACGCACAATGGGCCATCATCACGGACACGTTTCAAAAACCGGATGACTTCAGCATCTTCCGCGCTGAGATTGATGACCTCGTTTTTATCCATGGCAGCGTCCACCAAGGTTTTTATGCGAAATCGCTATCATTCTCGGACAGATATCTCTAACGAAAGATTTATTAAGGCGCATTTCATTAATGCATCACATCTGCATCGAAAGCCAGAGCAAATAACAGAGGGTTTGTTCCCTCGCACCGCGCGGGTAAGCTGTCAGCGGGCATTGACGATTTTTTAACCATAACGTGTTCACGCTACTGCGAAACGGAGCATTCGCGATGGACATGACATTTCTGTTAGATACATGCGTGATAAGCGAGACATCCAAAGTACGGCCACGGGTGGAGATAGCAAGCTTTCTGTCTACCGTTAAAAATGTCGCCATGCCCGCTGGAGCCTTGATGGAGTTACAGCTAGGCATTACTCAAATCTGTGCCACAGACCCCATCCGAGCAGTAAAACTGAGCCGCTGGTACCAAGGGCTTCTCAAAAAGAACATTCCGATCATTGAGTCTGATCTCCAAGTTGTCGAACTTTGGGGTGTTCTCGCCGCCGACAAGCGGCTTCAAAACCACTTCATCCCGCGAACGGATGGCAAGCAGAGGAGACATCGAGGCGGCCAAGACGTTCACATCGCTGCGGCAGCTCTGGCACATCGCTTACCAATCGCAACCATGAATGTCTCGGACTTCATGCGAATTCACGAATGTTACCCTTTGCCCGGTATATACAATCCTGCAACCGGAGTATGGCATGCCCGAATGCAGCCGTTAACGTTTCCGAGCCTTTCGTCAGCGACAGAGGATGATCCTCAGACTGTGTGAGAATACCGGTCCGGGGCGCAATCGTTGCAGCGAAGTTGGTTCGAGTTTTAGCAGCACCTTTCGCGTCCTTGTTGGTCGCACGCCCCAGCCATAGGCAGCGTATGCCTGACTTCGGCGATAATCGAGTTGGTCGTCGTCAGCGAGCCTCTATGATCTTCTCCCTTTCCAGGACCATTCTTATTTCTTCAAATTTTGCCGAGATGTTTCCGGCAGGAAACCGAATCTGGCCGAGACCCACTATGTTGGAAAACTCCTCACACCCCTCCTCCAAAAGAATGATCGCCCTGCGGAACCCAAGCTTCCCTTGAAAAAGTCCCGACTCGTGGACAACGTTGAGCCTCGCAATCATCGTCCCTTCTGCTGTTTCATCTTCAGCTGTCATCACCAGGAATGCAAAGCTAGCTGCATCTAGCATGTCGCGCAGCCTCTCCGTCGTGGCCAGACCTGCTGAAGACTCGCGGTTAAACTCATCCCATTTCAGCTGCAAACGATCCTGAAGGAAATCCTTCAGGTCGCGCCAAACCGGAGATCGACCGTGTCCGATGATGATGCGAGTCTCTGGTGCAGTCACTCTCTTCGTTCCCTTCTGCAAACTTTTGTCGACTTCGCTCCAGCCAGCTGAAGTCAGCGCGAAATGATCGTCGGGCAGGAATTTGATCAATCCTGCCTCCAGGGCATCAGTGATTATGCTGTCTGCACCATCGCCGTCGACAGCTCCAATGACCCCTGTGATTAAGTCATCAATCACCTCGATATACTTGAACCTATCATCGCCTGCCTTTTCTGCCATCCATTCCAATAAAAGCTCGCGCTGCCGTTTCGGCTTGGGAAGTGGTTCTGAGCACCAGTTGTCCAGCTCCTCAGTTGATATCAGAGGCCAGGTTTCGCCTTTTGCGCGGCGTCGGACGGCATGGCCAAGTCGCGCGAGCACCGTCCGCTCTCTTGGCCGAGCGCGTAACAGTGCAAGAGCGCTACCCGTTATCTCAAAGCCTCCACATCTGGGGCAATTGAACTGTTTGACATCTCTGTCGCTAACACGACCCGCATCGGAAGCGTGCAAGCAGATTGGGCATTGTGACATGGGGGTCCGTTGATATCCGACTCATGCTTCACGTCTGCCTATTATCGCTGAACCGTGAACGGTGGCACCCATTTTTCCGGACCGGACAATCGATAAGTTGACACCAGATTATCACGAATCTCATCATGGATGCCTATCACGGGGAGAGCTTTGCCGACATCGTCCCGGCTCAAGTGCCGAGGCATCGCTATGTCTGCCTGCCGGGCATAGTCATAAAGCGCTGCCGCCTGTGCGCTAACCTCGGCTGCATCAACCAGGTACCGCTCCAGATTCGCTTGGAATGTTATATGACCGTCCCTGCCGTGTTCGGCTTGCAACCCGATAAGCCTGGCGTTTTGAATCTGCAGCGAAGCCAACATCACCCGCAAGAATGACCTCTCAACCTCTTCTGCAACCTCAACAAAGTCAGCTACGCTTTTAATGGCTTCCACCGGCAAGGCGGGAAATTCGGGAATTTTTACCTTTGGTGGAAGAACCTGCCTGTCTAGCTGCTCAAACAAAAACAACAAAACGGTGGTACAGGTATTTGCGTAATCCGACAGGGCACCGAGCGTAAACGGTAGCACGGCTCTTAGCGCCTGCTTTCTGCTTTCTCGACTTCGCTTCGCTGCTATGTCGGTTTGTCTCATCTGGGCGTGAACGGCGCTTGCCGCCCACCAGGCACCGATCAGTGCAATCAGCGTCTGATAGTCGTAAAGCCAACGAAACGTTCCAAGCCAGTGAAAGGCTGATCCAAGTTGCTCAGGCGCGGATAGGTTGCTCAGAACGACTTCACGGCCGCTGGCAAATAAGATCAGCACAATCGCGAACCCAGAAATTCCAACGATGATTAGCTTTTTCATTGTCAAAAATCGCAAGTCAAATTGGGTTATCTCACGTGGTAGGCGAGCGACAAGCTGTAGCAGTAAGCCTAGATTCTCTTGCTGAGCAAAAGCATTAACTCAACAATTTTCCAAGATTTCAACAGCATCAACGTAGGCTGACGACATCTGCAATGAGGTGGCACATGCCCAAAAGAAAAAACAGCTCGGACACCGCCCCACCTGAAACCAGGCTTCAACTGACCGAAAAGAAGCTAAAGGAGCGTATGCAGCGAATTACGCGGCATTACTGTGATCTCCTTATCGAAGATATGCGGGATATAATAGCTGAAACCGATAATGGCATGCCTCCGCTAAGCCGAGAGCAATTGCACAGTTTTTTTGGAGTGCTGGGAATAGCAGATGAAGACATGTTCGTTCATATGGATTTCAAGGAACAGCTGGGCGCATATACCGAAAGACTAATTGAAATCCGCGCGAACTTTTCCACAATCGGGGAGCTTATGCGATGCGATAGTGAGAGCTTCGGCAGAATCATGCGTATCGTAGAGAACGGGAACAACCCGAACGCTCCTCTGGTCCGAATGGTGAGAAAAGACCTGGAAGAGCGAAGAAAGTCTGATGCCGAAGCTTTGCATGAGACAATCAGCCAGAAGCTGCGCGACATACATTTCCGAGAATTTGGACATTTGGTAACGGTGGTCGAAAGACAGGCAAATAAGCTCTGCGACTTGATGACCGACTATCCTGAGCTGAGCGCTCAGAAAAGGAAAAGAACCAAAATTGCAATCATGGAAGTCGCAGCTCATTTGCTGACATTGCTGACAGATCACCTTCGTGGGGCACCAGCGGTCGAAGACTGGAGCTTTAAACAGATCGACGGAACGAGACAGCTGGGCGAAATAAGGTTTGCACTCGAACAGCTCGCTGAAGGAAGATTTGACGAAAAGCTCCCGCAGATCGATCCAGCGGTCGACTTTCCGCTGACAACGGCATTCCAGGGTTCGGGAATTCCGGTCTGGAAAGCAGTGGATTCAATTCGCTTATTAGCTGGCAGGCTTCCAAAGCGAGGCACCTCGACACGCCATATGCCAAGGCCGACGAAGCTGCTCAATGTAATAGAGCTTTGTTGTGGTGTCGGCGGGACGAGCCTGGGGCTGGAAAGTTCTGGATACTGGTTCGTATCACTGCTGGATTCAAAGGCTGAGTGCTTGGAAACGATTAGACAAAACAGGCCCAGATGGCCGCTGGTCCAGTCGATTCTGCCATCTGAAAAAGAATGGCCTCAGAAAAATCGGACCGATCTTAGCGCCAAGATCAAAGACGCGTACCCATTTGACCTGCCCAATATAGACCTAGTTTTCGCGTCGCCTCCTCCTACACCGTGGAGAAGGAAATCGAACGTTAGAACAGTTTCTAGTCACCTTCACAAAGCTATTCTAAAAATTGTGGGCCAATATAGTCCAAAGGCATTCGCTATCGAGTGCCACCCAGACATTCTCACAAGTAAGCACATTGATTACCGCACTGATTTTGAACTGGCTTTGAGAAATGCTGGTTATGTATTTCGCGAATTTACGCTCGATTACGCCAAGTTCGGAATACCTCAAATACGGTCGAGAACTTATCTAATTGGCATCAGGCCGGAGTTTGCACAGCGTCTGCGACATCCAGTACTTGACGAACCCATTGAGGTGACAATTTGGGACGTTATCGGCGATATCGTGTTTCCTGAGCTTGACCACGGTGATTTCACTCGAAATGCGTCAGAACTCGCCAAAGCCAGGGAAGCTTACTTGGAGTGGCAAAAGGCTTTGAAGAACAAGATCGGCGAACAGATTCTTGATCTTTCAGGAGCTGCAACTGACAGGTCAAAACAATTCTGGCTAGAGGCAGGATTTCCATTTTTAGAAGGCATAACAAGCGAACATTGTGAGACCTTGCACGCGAGGCGACTTTCAGAGTTCCTGGGGGATAGAAACAACCGTCCGCCGTTGGCAATACCTCTCACGCCTCTAATAATGAAACGCTTGCAGGGCATACCGGATAACTGGAAAGTTATCGGGGAGTATAAGGACCAGAAATTTCAGCTATGCTCTGCAACGCCTCCAGTAATCGCTGCAGCTGTTGGACGAGCTATACACTCGGCGATTTCTGGCGAAGTGATTGACATAAACAGCCCTAATGCTCTGGCCATCCGTGACCCCGACAAGAGACGCTATAACTGGATATGGTCCGATAGGCGCGACCCTGATGGCTTCCGGGACCGTGTCTGGAAAAGTGCTATTAGCGGCTTAAAACGCAACGGCAATCGAGATTTCCTGTTCGACGAAGAAGACGTCGACCTTCGAGATCACCCGTCTGAATTTAAAATCCAGGCCAAACGTGTGCGTATTACCAAGAAATCAGCTACTGGCGAGACTGATTAAGGCTTCATCCAAGTAAGATCAGGCTCGCCAAATGTATCCGCCAGAACCTCGTCGTAATTGCTGTCTTCTTCCAAAAATAGCAATTCTGGTTCGCCGCCCTCAAAAGCCCAATCGACCCTGTCCCGGTAGAAACTCAGTTCACAGGCACCAAACCTTGGATGTTCGAAGCGCAAACTGTCGCAGGCCTCCCCTCGGTGGAGGGTCATTCGTATTTCCCCACCGAAAATTCCATCGAGTTCCCTGTATGTAGCTTCCATGGTTTGACTGTCGGTTACATTGGCTTTCGACCTGTTCAAGGGAATCGGCGGCGACGTCCTGACCGCCTTCTCTATAGCTTGATAAGCTGTTTCCTCGTCTGAAAAGTGGTAATTGAATTCATTGTCATAATACTCGTCATAAAATTCCCAGCCAGTGTCTCCAATCTTTTCAATCATAATTTCTTTGGCGCTCACATAGCCCTTCCAGTCTCCGGACACGGTCGCCTCCGCATCCAGTTGAAAAACTACTGACGAATAATAATCGTCACTGCGCCCTTCGATATCTATCGAAACTACTTTTTCGCGTCTGCTGCTAGTTTTCAGATTAAATTCTTCGAATAAATCTTTCATTCGCGAATTAATGCGATCCTCATAATAAGCAGTGGACTTTTCCATAATTGCGCTCTCCCAGTTGGATAACGAGAGATTGCTTTCTTCCTTCGCAAGCGACGAACGGATTTTTTTGCACTCGTGAATGTCAGCAGTAACCACGGAACTTTCGTCATGATACGTTCTAATTCAAATTTAATATAAGCTCTAGACAAGTTTGATTGTTTATGGCAGTTGTAATATCGCCTGACACAAAGGACCTCTATTATGGTAGTCAAACGAATATCGCAGAGAGTAGTCATATTTAACTGACGCTCCAGTTCCTGAATTTCGGTACGCTCGCGAAGTAGCGTGTCGAAAGTGCGATATTATGAATGGCAGGTCTATGTCCCCCCAATCTCAGCCATACCTCTACAATCAGATATTGGGTTTGCGCCGTCAGAAAGTGGCCGGTTAGGCAGCGCAGTTGGTTTGTCGCAAAAACACGCGAACCACTTTCCCCATAAAGGTCCGACCGCATTCCAGTTAGGTGTAGATGGCTAAGTGGCCAATGCGCTTAGCCTGTGCAGACCACTGCGCTGGGATTTCATGGATTTCAATCACTTTGCCCCTCTGTCGGGAATGGCGAAGCTTTGCCTAGAGGAACCGAAATGACAAATGTCTGGCAGGTAAACGTTCGCACCACCTCCGACTTAAGCTGCGAGCGCCTTCAGATGAGAGCCGCCCGTCGCACCCGTCGAAATAGCAAGGCGGATGCGCACTTTTCCAAAGCCATTGCACATCTCAACGTGGGCACTCGTGAGCAGATCGAGGAGCTGAGGCCGGAGCCGATGCCCGATGTCAGCTACAATAGATGCGTAGCTGTCTGGCGCGATGGAAAATGGGTTCGCGCAAGACGGGTCAGTTCGTCTCGCATGTGTTCGCATATCTCCTGGGGGCACTGATGGCCAAGGTAGATCAAGTCATCCGCTTCATGCGCCAGCTGGAAGAAGGGTATGACTACACCAAATACGAAATGCCAGTCGGCCGCAATTTCTTGAAACCAGGTGCCTCGACCCAAGGACGCATGGGCACATTTTTGGCTGATGACGACGAGGAGGGTGATGAGTGGTTGCCAGATCAACCCGAGACGTTCATTCCGACCGGGATGCCAGTTGCGACGGTTCTGCCGCCGATGAGGACCAAGGGGCACACAAGGTCTTTTGTAGCCAATCCTAGAACCAACCGCGCAGTCAGCTGTGCGAGCACCTTGGAACGGGTTTGTGCTCTGAGCCTGATCGCCAATGCACAGGTCGATGAGATCGAGGACCAGCCCGCCTCCCTGTACGTCGGCGAGGGTGACGATGACTTACCGGCATCGCACCGCGTGGACTACAGGGCTGTGGTTGGAGACAAAAAGCTGAAGGTAGCGATGGCCGTACGCCCTTCATCGCAAATTACCAAAGCGGGTCTGGCTGCCATGATCTCCAAGATCAACCAAGGGTTCCTGGACGGCTTCGCCGACGAAGCTGTCATTCTCACTGAGCGTGAGCTGACCCCTGCTCTCGGATGGAATTCGAAGTTCATCATCCGAAGCCTACGCGGGCGAAATGAAGACGATTGCACGCAACTGAGGGATCGGCTTCGTATGCTGTATGGGTGGATCAATATCAGGACACTAATCCAGGGCATGCAGAGTGCCAGCGGTTGGAACGCAGTGATGTGCCTGATCTTCGATGGCGTTCTGATCCCCTTTCGCAGGGATGTGATTTTGCCAGACTGTCCGGTGGTTTCGGTGAATCACACCGCGTTGGAGCTGTCGCGATGATGCTCTCCATCAAAATCAGCTCTCAAGTGACTTCAATCCACGGAGACGACAAAAGGCATTTGGCTTTCGGTTACTTTGCGACCTGCGCCTTCATGGACAGCGGGTAGCGGGCGACCCGACTGGCTGGGCTGTAAATCCTAACAGACGAGATGGTGCGCTGAAAAAGCCCTCGCTTCCGCGTTGGCCGATGGCCTTGTGCGGCCGAAAATCGCCCCCCTCAAATCCTGCTCCCTTAAATCGACGGAAGATAACTATGTCCGACTTTGCTTCCATCCTTGGCATTGATCCCGATGTGCCCGACCGTGTCTATCGCTTCGATGTTCGATCAAAAGTGGTCATTCACGGCGTTGACCACAAACCAACGCAAAACGCCTCGACAGGCGTCGTCATGAGGCGGATGGACGAAACGAATGCTAGCATTCTGTTCACGCAGCGGCAGCTCAACGAGTTGTTGGACACTCCAGGTGCTGTTGAGGTGTACCCTCATTTCTACGCTGACGAGTCGGCCAAGAACCGTGCAAACAATCGGTCCAATTTGCATGCCTTGCCCGATAAGCACGTGCAAAGCATCATCACCAAAGAAATGTGGGTGCTGGCTGTGCTTCAGGCACAGTCAGAAAGAGCCGAGGAACGCGCTCTGGCACGCCGCAAAGGCGAGAAACTGCCCCGCAAGTTCAGCTCAACCTGCGCGGATTCCCTACGAAAGGAATTGCCGCAAATCCAGGCAGCGGTCGAAGCCCGGATGAAGGCACTATACGGTGCCAGCACATCCTACAGAAAGTGGACCGGAGTGAAGAAGCCGTCAGCAAGTGCGATTGCTGGATGGGTGAGAAAGTTTGAACAAAGCGGTCGCGATCCGCTCTCGTTGGCAGACAACTATGCCACCCGCATTATGAGCCGCTTCGATCCCGAAGTGCAGCAGATGGTAAACGACCGACTGCAAAAATGCCTCACCAGCAATAAGACCAACTTGAAGCTCAATTTTGAACTCTTGGTCGAAGCGGTTGAGAATGCAAATCGAGACAGGCCCGCCGATGAAAAGTTGAAGTGCCCAAGTTACGAGAGCTTTCGCACACGTTGGAATGCAATCCCGGAGGCCGTGCGCGACCGTGCTCGCCTCGGCGAAGAGGCCGCCAATGCGAAGTGGAGCGCGGTACGACGTGGTCAAAGGGTCCTGCGACCGCTGGAAGTCGTTCAGTTAGACGAGTTCAAGACAACGTTGCGGGCGCTCTACGCGAATGCCGGAACGTACAACGACTTAACGGCCGAGCAAAAGAAGGCGATTGAAAAAACCCGGCTTTGGATCACAGCGGCCATTGATGTCGCGAGTTGCAGCTTCGTCTCGCTGACTTTTCATCTCCGTGCTCCATCCACGAATACCGCACTTACCACCCTGGAGATGACCACGGTCGACAAGACTTTTATCGCGCAAGCTGCTGGATGCGTAACACCTTGGGACATGTACGGCACAGCCGAAGAAATTGCGCTCGACAGTGCGACGTGGTTGGCCTCGCTCGGCTTTCGTGTAGCAGCGAACGATCTCGGAGCGACTATGTTTCTGCCAATGGCAGGCGATGCCTCTATGCGCGGAACGGTAGAGAGGGTCTTCTCTACCTTGTCCGGACAGATGTTCGCTTTCTTTACCGGTCAAACGGGCCGCTCTGTCAACGACAAAGGGAAGTATAACCCGGACGAGATGGCGAGTGTTTTGGCCGAGATCGCTGCTCAATGCGGACTACGGTACATTATCGATGGCTATCACAATCGCCCACACGACGGTCTGAACGGCGCAACGCCTCGCCAAAAATGGCTTGAACTTGAGCAGGAGTGGGGTGTTTTGCCTCCCCCTACTCCCGAAGTCAGGCGCGGCATTTTCGGCGTCCAGTTTGACGCGAAGGTAGGGCGTCACGGTGTCCAGAAAAATGGACTGACGTACCACTGCCGCCAGCTCCGGACCCACTTCAGACGTCACGGCAACTGCCATGTCGTGTGCCGATTGGACAGATATGACCTTGGCCAAATTTCGGTTTGGATCAACGGAGCGTGGGTAAAGGCGGATTGCCAGTACGAGGAGTTGAAGGGCGTGACGCTCGTAAAATGGGTGGCCATCTGTGAAAAGCTACGTCTCTTCAACCGGGAGCAGACTTCTGTATCTCGTAAGGTCTTCCGAAAAACCCTTGCTTACCTTGAGGAGCAAGGAGAGCTGATGCGCATCTCTGCTGGTATCCCCTCCCCGCTTATGGACGACAAGATGCTCTCAAGGCTGGATCGTGCCTTGGACCGTGGTTTTTTATTCGACGACGAAAAGCCCGCCATCACCACTGTTCCGCTTGATGGAGAGTGGCGACCCACTGATGACTTCTTCGACATCATGGGCATCAACAAAGTCGTCTATGCGAAGCGGCGGCCTGCCTCCGAATTCGTCGAACCAACTCGCCCTGGAACTGACGTATCGCCGAAGCGTCGCAAAGGCGGACGAAAAAGAAACCCAATGGTCGATCTGGACGGCGACGCTGTTATCGCAGCCGACGAAGAGACTTCTTCCCCGACGACCATCGTTGCTCTGTGGGCAGACGACGCCGAATTCTAATCACGAGCCTTCGCGGGCGACTTGCCCGCTCATCCCCCAAACCAATTACAGAAAGCGTAACTATGACGAACACCGACACTGACTACAACCTTAAGGCACATTATTCGAATGCACGCATTCGAGAGCTAGCGGACAGCGATGCTTTAGAAATCGCAGATAGAATCGCTCGCATCAACTCGCGGGTGATCCCTTTCAGTCGAGACGTCGTACTCGATGCCAAGTTTCGGCAAATGCTCCTGAGCTTGACGGTGCCCTCGTCAGCGAGGCCAGACAAACGCAGAATCCTAGCTATCTGTGGCGAGTCAGGCGCTGGCAAATCTACAGCGTTGGCAACACACACAAAGCGCCACGAGGCTTTGAAGCCTTATGTCGATGAAGACGGCGTGGAGATCAATCCGCTGCTGATCTATGACGCTCCTAACCCGTGCTTACCGAGGCTGATCGCTATCGAAGGGCTGCGCAAAATGGGTTTGGACGTAAGGGACAATCTTCGCGAGAACGAAGCTTGGGCCCGCTTCCGAAAAATGTTGGTCAAACACAAGATCAATGTTGTGGTAATCGATGAAGCGCAGAACGCTATCGAAACGGCCACTGACGTTGAAGTCGCAAAGATTGCGGATGCGTTCAAGCAGCTTACGCAAATTCCGGATTGGCCAGTGCGGCTGGTTCTCTCGGGCGTGCCACCGCTTGGTGCATTTGTGGCCCGTAAGCAGCTCAAGAATCGCACAACAATCGTGAAGTTTCTGCCCATTTCAGTCGACGACGATTTGGAAATGCTGGAGACCATTGTGCAAAAAGTCATCACCGACCACGCACAGCTAACAATGGACACCTCCCTCAACGACGACTTCTGCAGACGGCTCGCCCACGCTTATACGAGAGACCTCGGCACAATTATCCAGGCAGTTAGAGAAGCAGTTGAGCTGGTTTTGTACGCGAAGCGCGACTTAGTGCACATCGATGACTTTGCTGCTGCCTATGCGTCCGCATCCGGCTGCAAAAGTCGTCATAATATCTTCAAAGCAGCGGACTGGGAGAAGATCGACCCGATGAGGTCATCGTTCACCTCTGCGGATGAAGCCTGGGAGACCGCACGCTTGGAAAAGAAGCGTCGACGCGGCAACAAAAGCGTGGTGCGCCCAACATGAAGAACCGTTTCGCAGAATTGGCACCGCTAAATGCTGGAGAAACTCTCTCCAGCAACTTCTCCCGCATCTCCTCGGCTCTCGACTATCGTCATGCACGTAATTTTGGGGCAGAGGCAAGCATCAATTTTCAGCAGTTATCAGTGGGCATCCCGCACGCAGTCCGGGCGTTCGCGGGCCTTCTGGAATGCAATGTTGATAAGCTCTGGGAGCACGCGATCATTGTTGACGGCGGCGACATCAAGATCGGTGAGGTGGCGCTCCCAAAGCGCTATCTGAACAGGCAGCCCATGAAATTTTGTCCTCTGTGTACAGAGGAGGATGAAATGAACTGCGAAGGGCGACGAGGTTATCGCGCTTGGGGCAGACGGACGTGGCTCGTGAATGCCGTCCGTGTGTGCCGCAAACACGAGGTCAAGCTCCAATGGCTGCCGAACTGCCAAGCGGCGATGACGCATGACTTCACCAATCTTCTCGCTAAAGCGAAGGCAGAGCGACAAGGAGAATTTCTGAAAACGCAGCGGCAATCTCAGGATCACCTTGACCGCTACGTCTCTAGGCGGATTTCGGGAGAAACGTCATCTCGTGATTGGGCCGATGAACTGCCGCTTCATGTCGTGATCCGCACTGCTGAACTGATCGGCATGATCGCCCGTCATGGTCCATCAGTGAAGGACTCGAAAATCGACGATGCTGAGCGCTCACGTTGCTGCGGTCATGGGATGGATGTCTTGGCTGCTGGAGAGGAAGCATTTCGCGATGCGGTGAGACGCATCTGCCAAGTATCGGTAAGGGGTAGGATTGGTGACATCGGGGGCAGAGCGGTCTTTGGCCTTATGTATGAGTCACTGGCGTACGGCAATTCCGACGATACCTTTGCTCCCATCCGGGATATCATGAGGGAAGTAGCTCTGGACAACCTCCCTTTGGGCCCGGGTGATGAATTCTTCGGTCCCGTGACCGCACGTCGGATGCATTCGGTCCAATCTGCGGCGAAGCAGTTCCATGTTCATCCGAAGAGACTAAAGAAACTTCTCGTCAAAACGGGAGTGGTGCCGGAGGAGTGTCTCAACCAGTCCAGCGAACGGGTCTTGCTTGATGCCGAGCGAATGGAACGGTTCGTTTTGGAGATGCTGGAAACAGTTGATGTTCGCGAAGCCGTGAAGCTTCTCGGAGCTTCCAGAACACAGTTCGATACCTTGGTGCGTGACGGCCACTTGATTGCGCACACTGGCTCCTGCTCATCAAAACAGCCAGTCAACGGCGTAGTGGTGGAGCGCCAGTTTCCATTAAGCGGCATTCAGGCCTTGCTGGATATCATAGCAAGCAAACCTCTGCTTCTTGACGGCGTTGAAGAACGGGCACCAATGCCTGCTGCGACAACCACAGCCGGTTGTCGCCTTGGAGAGGCAATGGAACTTCTACTCACCGGCAGGCTGGCCAACGTATCGCGAGTTCCAGGCCAAACCGGTTTCGAGTCTCTGCGTTTCGATATTGCGGAGCTTCGATCTCTGACGCGCCTACCCGATCACGGCTGCCTCTCACTGCGGCAGGTCGAAGAAGCTCTCAAGACAACAAGTCGAGCAGTCAAGGGTCTCATCTCAGAGGGACACCTCCGCGCGGTAACGAGGCGGAACCCTGTGAAGCGGCGCATGCAAACCGTGGTCGAGCCCGCCGATCTTAGGGAGTTTTCCGACAAGTTCATAAGCCTCCACCAGATATCGTTAATTAAGAACGTACCGATGCTCAAGGTGCGTCATTGCCTGAAAGGTGTTGAGCCAGCCTTCAGCAAAGATATCATCGGAGCGAGTTTTTACAGGCGAGACGACATCTTGTGAAATTGATGCAAATTCCAATTCAGGCCGGGCTTGACCCGGCCTTTTCTTCGACCCGAATTTATAGTCAATTTTCTCGCTGCAATAGTTAGTTTACGGCTGTTTTCTGATTTGCATGAGTGAGCAATTTCAACAACTTAATTTTCAGTTTGGTCAGGACCATGCCTGTATCGACACTACAAAAGAACCTGTGGATAAACTAAAAAATCCAGCCCGAATATTAATTCGGGCTGGAAATACGAATAAGAACAAATCATGATTCAACTTTGGGCTTTAGCCCAGAAAAGGAAAAGCCGGCATCCTGAGATACCGGCTTCATCCGCGAAAAGGCCGAAGCCCACGCGGAGGCGATGACAGTTAATGCCTCACCCCTGTGACAAGGACAATATGGGGCAGAACTGGGTCAAAGTCGAGGTAGCTTCGCTGGTCATTAACAAAGGAGTTTCGATAATGGCCAAGAATACCGGTGACAACTACCGAAAAGGTGCTGTGACAGGGCGCACACAGTTCGAACGGCCTGATGGCCATTTCCAGAAGCGTGACGAACGCACGGGGCACTTTATGGAGGTCAAGACCTCCTCTGGTCCCTTCAAGGGTGTTGCAAAGGAACCAGACGGTCGAGATACCGATAAATCGTGATGGGTGTTTGGCCGACCGAAGCGCTGGTCGGCCAAACCTTCTTTTAAGTATCCCAAGGCAATCACTACTTCATTATTTTGGATAGCTTCTATGCCAACGATAATGGCATTCGGCAAACTGAAGCTGCAAATCTTTGCTGACGATCATAACCCGCCTCATTTTCATGCCGTAACGTCTGAACATGAAGCTCTTATCCGATTATCGGACCTTACCGTTTTGCGGGGGCAGATTTCACGACGGGACTATGATACGATCAAAAAATGGGCATCAACGAAGGCAAACAAAGAACTGCTGGATGATGCATGGAGCCGCCTCAATCGTTGAGATTGAGAACGTACAGCCGACTTCCAGCGCCGAGACGACCTCTGCGGCAATCACAGTGGAGTTTTTAATGGCAAAAAATTCTGGTGATCAATCCAGCCGGGGCATTGTGGCAGGTCGAACTCATTCGGAAGCACCCAGTGGTCACTTCCAGAAGGGTGATCAACGTACTGGTCATTTTATGGAGTATAAAAAGTCCTCCGGACCATTCAAGGGTGTTAGCCAGAACATCAATGAAATCAGGAGTAAGGCTTCAGAAAACGGAGATACGGTGATTTCCGTGGGCGAGCCACTCCCAAAGCTTACTCATCATCGCATCCTTTCAAATAGGCTGGTCCAGATCGTTTTTCAGTCTGGTGAAAGCCGTACGGTTGACCTAGCTCCCGTCCTTTCCAGCCGAAAGCTGTTTGCGCCGCTAGTTTCGGATGACACGCTCTTCCACCAAGTTGCCGTAAACGAGGACGGAAAT
This sequence comes from uncultured Rhizobium sp., assembly GCA_945952415.1. Classification (GTDB taxonomy): domain Bacteria; phylum Pseudomonadota; class Alphaproteobacteria; order Rhizobiales; family Rhizobiaceae; genus Gellertiella. Next base: position 15,472 of record CAMFIF010000030.1, read on the forward strand.
GCGCTGGAATGGCCGGGCGGGATCGAACTTAGTGCGATCTGGATTTCCCAATTGCCTGACGTTGCCTGACGACCTTAAACAGCTACAGCGCGTGCAGGCACTATTCCGGGCTCATGATCTCGATGTGGTTCTTGACCCCGACTAGATCCTGTGTATTCAAATCTTTGTAAATTAACGTTGATGCAAGCGAGTGTGCCTATCTTAGTGCTACTGAATATTTTCCAGAGGCAGCCATGCCAGCAGTCAAGCACCACATAACAGCACATCTGGGCGCATTTCGGCCCAGCGATCGCACGGCTTTGGATCGCTACCTAAAGGACGAAAAAACCCGCTCGGAAACGCTGTCAGCGATCAAGGATTTCATCCTTCAGTGGGAAAAAGCCGACTGGCTGGAAGCCTATTCCATCGAGCGCATCGGAAAATGGATCGCGAAGAGCCAGCTTTCTGAAACGTCCGAGGAATTGACGCGCTGGTGCAAAAGCGGCTCCTCCGACGCCCGCATGGCGCTGCTCAGCGGTTTGCAGCAGGGCCTCGGCGAGCGCCAGGCAGCATTGGCCTGAAGCATATCTCCCGTTAGGGGCATGGCCGAGCCGCCCCCTCATCCGGCGCTTCGCGCCACCTTCTCCCCGGTGGGGAGAAGAGGGAGTTTGCGGCATCGGCTTCCCCTGAAGTATCCTGCCACCCCGGCGGTTTATGGCCACTGGCATCGCCGCTTGCCTCTTCTCCCCACCGGGGAGAAGGTGCCGGCAGGCGGATGAGGGGGCGGGCGGCACCGCATGGGCCTCGTCCCCCGAGGCGGATCAGAGGCGGGCGTAGGTTCCCCTTTCCATTCCATCAATCCTTCCTTATATTAGCGTTTGAACGGGCCAAGTCCTGTTCAGGGGCCTAAGAAACCCCTCACAGATCGGTGCGCGGCCCCCTCTTTCGGGGAATGCGAACCCGTGCTTTAAAAGCACTCGCCTGCCTCTTTGGCCGGGGAGGTTGCTGCGCATGTCCAGGGCGAAAGCCTAAAGGCAGCGACGGCCGTATCTGTGCGGTTTTCTTAGCTCCCCTGGCCGCCAGAGAATTCGCTCTGGTGGCCCTTTTCAAGAGGGGCGTGTTTCCATGGATTGCGGATTTTCCTGGCTGAATTCCTATTACCAGTCGCCCGATTGGGTGAAGGCGCTTTGGGTGCTCAGTCTTCCAAGCTTTGTCCTTGCGCTTAGCGCCCTGGGCCTGTGGTTTTTCCTGTCGTGGAAGAGATTGCGGCTTGAAGAACGCAGGCTGGGGCTGGAGGGAGCGAAGGTTCTCCCATCTGCCCCTGCCTACGGCGAGGTGACGGAAACCGCCCTGCCCGGCGCATGAAAAGTCGAGCTCCCTGTCTGCCATGAGCGGCCAGCATCGGCACAGGCGATGGGGAGAACCGCGCCATGCCGCCTGCCCCATGTTTCCGCCCGCCTTTCCCGCGCTATCGCCAGGATCGGCTTCAGAGCTGGCGATTTGGTCAAATCGTCAGGCGAGACTGACAGAAGAAGTCCTTTTCCACTGTCACATTTTGCATTTCGTCTGGCGGCGGGGCCGTTTAGGGTCCTTTCCCGAAGCAGCCGGGCCGCCGGCGATGCGCCCAGAGGAGTTCCCGCATGCACCTGTCATCCTTCCAGCCGGCCGATCGCTGCCGGGAGATCAGCATCACTCTCACCCGCTGGAAGAGCGAGACCGGAACGGAGGGGGAAAGGGAATTTGCCCCGCGGCTTCATGCCCTGCTCTCCGAATGGCCCTATTTCCGCGCCCATCCGGATCAGCTGCGGTTGCTGCCGAGCCATGACGGCACGATGAACCTGGCAGCGCTTGTGCGCGGGCGCGGTAAAAGCCGCAGAACGCTCGCCTTTGCCGGCCATTACGACACCGTGCCGGTGGCCAATTACCGGGACCTTGTGGAACTTGCGACCGAGCCCGAGCCGCTTCTGGAGGCCCTTCTCACGGATCTTCGGTCCCGCCCCCTCTCCCCGCAGGAGGAAAAGGCGCTGGCTGATTTCGAAAGCGGGGATTTCGTGCCCGGCCGCGGCCTGCTGGACATGAAGGCCGGTCTTGCCGCCGGGCTGGTGGTGCTGGAAGAATTCATCCGGTCCGGGGACTTCGAGGGCAATCTCCTGTTCCTCACCACGCCCGACGAGGAGCGCAATTCGCGCGGCATGCGGGCGCTCCGGGATTCGCTGCCGGACCTCGCCCGGGATTTCGATCTCGACATCATCGGCGGGATCAATCTCGATTCCACCAGCGATCAGGGGGACGGTGCGGAAGGCCGGGCGATCTACCGGGGCACGATCGGCAAATTGCTGCCCTTCGCCTATGTGCTCGGCCAGCCCTCCCATGCCAGTTACCCGTTCGAAGGGGTGAGCGCCCATCTGATCGCGGCGGAAATCGTACGGCGGATCGAGGCCAATCCGGCGCTTTGCGATACGGGCGATGGCGAAGTTTCCCCGCCGCCGATCTGCCTTGAGGGCAAGGATTTTCGCGCCGGATATGACGTGACCACGCCGGATGCGGTGTGGCTGGGCTTCAACTGGCTGTTCCACAGCTGGTCGCAGCAGCATCTTTATGAGCGGTTCAACGGCCTCGTTACCGAAGCGATGGAATGGGCAACGGCCACCTTTTCCGCCCATGCGGAGTCCTTTGCGGCGCTTTCCGGCGGCAGGAAGGCGGTGATCGAGGAAGGGTTCGTCATTCCCTTTTCGGTGCTGAAGGCGCGCGCCTTTCAGACGGGCGGCCCGGCGGCCGAAGAGCGCTTTGCGCAAAAGGCACGGGAAGTGGCAAGCCTCGGCAATCCGCTGGAAACCAGCCGGCAGCTCACCGCCTTGCTTATCAGCGAGGCGCGGCTCTCGGGGCCTGCGGTGGTCACCGGCATTGCCGGCCTTCACTATCCCCCCACCCGGCTCGATCCCGCCCATCCCCATACGGCAGATTTCGAGGCCGGGATCGAGGCGGCGCGGGTGGAAATGGCGGAGGAGAACGGCTGCGAGATCCGCTATCGCAGCATCTTTACCGGCATTTCCGACATGAGTTTCTTCGGCCATCGGCCGGATGCCGCGGCCGTTTCCGTCATTGCCGATAATACGGCAGATCCCGCGGTGATCGATCAGCCGCCCGCCAATGCGCTCAGCTTTCCGGTGGTGAATATCGGGCCCTGGGGCCGGGAATATCACCAGCGGCTGGAGCGCGCCCACGGCCCCTACGCCTTCCGCGACCTGCCGACCTTTCTTTACCGTATCGCGCTTAAATTGCTTAAGGCCCAATAATGAGCCAAGCGAAGCGAGCCTGATATATTTCAATTCTGGTCATGTAAGGATATGGTGCGCCGCGTTTCATCCACACGTTGACTCCGTCTGTACCTTGAAAGGTTCATTCCATGAAGAAAGCCCTCCTGGCTGCTTTTGTTCTCGCTCTCGCCTCGTCGGCCGCCCATGCCGCGACGCTGAATTTCCCGAGCGATGGCCCGGTTGCATCCGTTACCATTCCGGATGACTGGAAGCCGGAAGAAACCGAAAGCGGCATTCAGGCCCAGTCGCCCGATGATGCCATCTACCTCTCCATGGATGTTGCCGGCAGCGACAACATCGAGAAGGTCATCGATGACAACTTCGCCTATCTGAAGGAGCATGGCGTGACCGTCGATGCGGCCACCCAGAAGGAAACCGATGCCACCGTTAACGGCATGGGCGTGAAGAACTACGAATGGTCCGGCAAGGACGAGAACGGCGATGTTTCCATCGCGCTCGCCCTGATCCAGCCGAGCCCGGAAAAGCTCCTGGTCATGACCTACTGGGGCACGAAGGGTGAGCAGGACAAGCATGGCGATGCCATCGTTTCCATCCTCTCCTCGCTGAAGCCGGCCCAATAAGCCACGCACATCCAGTCGCTTAAGGAAAACCCCGCTGTGCCGCAGCGGGGTTTTTTGTTGCCCGCCTGCCGGAACAACTGCCCCTTGCGCGGGGTTCTCTTCCCGCACCCTACCGCAGAGGAGATCTCGACATGCGCGCTCTGAACATCATCACACTTCTGCTCGTCATCATCGGCGGCCTGAACTGGCTGCTCGTCGGCCTGGCGGATTTCGATCTCGTCGCCGCTCTGGCTGGCGGCCAGGATACACCGCTTGCCACCATCATCTATGCCATTGTCGGCGTATCCGCCCTGTGGCAGCTCGTGCCGTTCTTCAAGGCCATGTCGGTCGGCGAGGAACTGGCGGAAGCCGGCACGCGCCGCACCTACTAAGCGCCTGCGTATACCGGATCACCCTGGCCCCGCCCGCGCGGGGCCATTTGTTTACAAAAAGATTCAACTTCATAAAAATCAGAATCAGAAACTGTTCGCAAAGCCCTGATCGCGAATCCTATTTAGCATTCCGTTCGCGACGGAGCTTCGACCACCAGTCCAGCCGCTTGCGGATCTCCCGCTCGAATCCGCGCTCCGGCGGATCGTAGAACTGGCGTCGCCCCATCTTTTCCGGAAAGTAGTCCTGGCCCGAGAAGGCGTCCGGCTCGTCATGGTCGTAGCGATAGCCTTCCCCATAGCCCTCGCCTTTCATCAGCTTGGTGGGAGCATTGAGGATATGCTTGGGCGGCAGCAGCGAACCATGTTCCTTTGCAGCGCGCATGGCGCTCTTGTAGGCCGTATAGACGCCGTTCGATTTCGGAGCCGTCGCAAGGTAGACACAGGCTTCGGCAAGCGCCAGCTCGCCCTCCGGCGAGCCCAGAAAATCATAGGCATCCTTGGCCGCATTGCAGACGACCAGCGCCTGCGGGTCGGCAAGGCCAATGTCTTCCACCGCCATGCGCACCAGACGGCGGCCGAGGAACAGCGGATCCTCCCCGGCATCGAACATCCGGCAGAGATAGTAGAGCGCGGCGTCGGGGTCCGAGCCGCGCACGGACTTGTGCAGGGCGGAAATGAGGTTGTAGTGCCCGTCCTGCCCCTTGTCATAGACCGGCGCCCGCCGCTGCACCACGCGGGAGAGCCCTTCCGTATCGAAGATCTCACCGGCGCGGGCGGCGCGCCATACTTCCTCGGCCAGGGTCAGCGCCGCTCGTCCGTCGCCATCGGCCATGCGGATCAGCGCTGCCCGCGCATCCGCGTCCAGCGGCAGCGGCCGCTCCTCCATGGCTTCGGCGCGTGCCAGAAGATGCTCGATGCTCGCCTCGTCATGGGACTTGAACGTCAGCACACGGGCGCGGGAAAGCAGAGCGGCATTGAGCTCGAAGGAGGGATTTTCCGTGGTTGCGCCCACAAGGATGACCGTTCCGTCTTCCATGACCGGAAGGAAACTATCCTGCTGGGCCCGGTTGAAGCGATGGATCTCGTCCACGAAGAGCAGCGTCTGCCGGCCATTCATGCGCCGGGCGCGGGCGGCCTCGAATACCTTTTTCAGCTCGGCGACGCCGGAAAAGATCGCCGAAATCTGCTCGAAGGCCAGCCCCGCCTCGCCCGACAGCAGCCGGGCCACCGTGGTCTTGCCGGTGCCCGGCGGGCCCCAGAAGATCATCGATCCCAGCGTGCCGCTCTCGATCATGCGGGTCAGCACGCCATCCGGTCCGGTCAGATGGTCCTGGCCGGAGACTTCGGAAAGCGTGGCCGGGCGCAAGCGATCCGCAAGCGGCCGGCGGCCCGCCACCTCATCGGGAATGCGCGGCTGGAAGAGGTCGCTCATCGGAAAATCTGCCGGAAGATCTGGCCGCCGCGATTGATCTCCAGCTGCCAGAATCCCTGATCCTGGCCAAGCTGCGCCTCAAGCGTGGCGGTGCTGTCGATCGGCGTGCCGTTCAGCGAAAGGATGATATCGTTCGGCTGGAAGCCGACATCATCGGCGGGCGAACCGCCCTTGATCTTGGTGACGATAACGCCTTTCAGGTCGCTCGGCAGATGCAGTTCGTCAGCCAGACGGGGCGAAAGATTGGCGACCAGCGCGCCGGCCAGCGGGTTGTTTCCCTTCAGCAGCCGTTCGTCGCGCGGCTGGGTTTCCGGCGGGCCGGCAAGCGTCAGCCTGGCCTGATGGGTGGCGCCATTATCGCTGACATCAAGCGTGACCGCGGTGCCAAGCCCGGCGGTTGCCAGGCGATAGCCAAGCGCATCGGGATGCTCGACCTCGATGCCGTTGACGGCGGTGATGACTTCGCCGGGCTTCAGGCCGGCCTGAGCGGCGGGACCGCCTTCGACCACCTTGACCACCAGCGCGCCGCGAGCGCGGTTAAGCCCCAGCGCCGAGGCTACTTCCGATGTCACGGGTTCGAAGGTGGCGCCGATATAGGGGCGCTCGAAGCTCTTCGCACCTCGCTCCGCCGCCGCCAGGAAAGCCTTGACGAGATTGGCGGGAATGGCAAATCCCACCCCGTTCGACCCGCCGCCGCGCGAGAAGATGGCGGTGTTGATGCCGATCAGCTCCCCGCGCATGTTCATCAGCGCGCCGCCGGAATTGCCGGGATTGATCGCCGCATCGGTCTGAATAAAGAAGCCGAATTCCGACTTCACCACCTGGTTGCGGGCGAGCGCCGAGACGATGCCCGAGGTGACGGTCTGGCCGACACCGAAGGGATTGCCGATGGCGAGAACCAGATCCCCCACCTCCACCCTGTCGGAATTGCCGATGGGGAGCGGCGCGAAGCGATCCTTGCTCTTGATACGGAGCACGGCGAGATCCACCCGCTCATCCTTCATCACCAGCTCGCAGGGATACTCACGGCCATCGGCCAGCGCCACCTTGATATCGTCGGCGCCCTCGATCACATGGTTGTTTGTAATCACCATTCCATCGGCGGTCGCAATCACGCCCGAGCCCAGCGAAGACTGCTTTTCCGTGCGGTTCGGCATGCGCTGGCCAAAGAACTGCTCGAAGAAGGGGTCGTCCAGAAAGGGCGACCGGCGCTGCACCACCCGCTCCGCATAGACATTGACCACCGAACCGGAGGTCTGCTTCACCAGCGGTGCAAAGGAAAGCTGCATCTCCGCCGCCGATTGCGGCACCGTCTTCGCCTCCTCTGCGTGAAGGCCGGCGACCGGCCATAGAGATGCGACAAGCACAAGGCTGAGGACGCGGCTCCTGTTGAAAATCATGCTGATTCCCTTTCGATCTGCTCACCGGAACATGGGCGTTCAGAGCTTCTATGAAAAGGGGGCGAAAGCATGAAGATTTCGGTGCGACGCGTGTGGGGAAGGCTGTAGCTTTGAGAGATACCTGGGGCATCTACTCCGTCTCTTGAGCAGTTTCCGTGCTTGCGAGAGGAGTTAGGGCTCCGAGTTTGCTGAACCGCACCCCCTCTGTCGGCGCTAGCCGACAGAGGGGGGGTGGACATCAGCAAACTCGGAGCCCTGCCCCCATCAACCTCCCGCTTCAGCAGACAATATCGTCCCACCCGACAGACGGGAGCCCCCGCCCATTACTTCAGCAGGCTGAGGTCCCGCACGGCGCCCTTGTCGGCGCTGGTGGCGAAGGCGGCGTAGACCTTGAGGGCGGTGGACACGGCACGCTTGCGGGGTTCGGCGGGCTGCCAGCCCTTCCGGTCCTGCTCGGCGCGGCGGGTTGCCAGCTCTTCCTCCGACACCCGCAGGCTGATGCCGCGGTTGGGGATGTCGATGTCGATCATGTCGCCGTCGCGCACGAGGCCAATGACGCCGCCATTGGCGGCCTCCGGCGAGACGTGGCCGATGGAGAGGCCGGACGTGCCGCCCGAGAAGCGGCCGTCGGTGACGAGCGCGCAGGCCTTGCCCAGGCCCTTCGATTTCAGGTAGCTGGTCGGGTAGAGCATTTCCTGCATGCCAGGGCCGCCCTTCGGCCCTTCGTAACGGATGACCACCACGTCGCCGGCCTTGATCTCGTTCGAAAGGATTGCCTTGACGGCCGCATCCTGGCTTTCGAAGACGCGGGCCGGGCCGGAGAAGACGAGGATCGATTCATCCACGCCTGCGGTCTTCACGATGCAGCCATCGAGCGCCAGGTTGCCCTTGAGGACTGCCAGGCCACCATCCTTCGAGAAGGGATGCTGGGCATCGCGGATGACGCCCTTTTCGCGATCGAGGTCGAGCTCCTCCCAGCGGGCCTCCTGGCTGAAGGCAACCTGCGTGGGGATGCCGCCGGGGGCTGCGGAGAACAGCTTGTGGGCAGCCGGATTGTCGGTGATGGCAATATCCCAGTTGTCCAGCGCCTCGCGCATGGAGCTGGAATGGACGGTCGGCAGGTCGCTATGCAGCAGGCCGGCACGGTCGAGTTCACCGAGGATCGCCATGATGCCGCCGGCTCGATGGACGTCTTCCATGTGCACGTCCGACTTTGCCGGCGCGACCTTCGACAGGCAGGGCACCTTGCGCGACAGCCGGTCGATATCGTCCATGGTGAAGTCGATCTCGCCCTCGTGGGCGGCGGCAAGAACGTGGAGCACGGTGTTGGTGGAGCCGCCCATGGCGATGTCGAGCGCCATGGCGTTCTCGAAAGCCTGCTTGTTGGCGATCGAGCGCGGCAGAACGCTTGCATCATCCTGCTCGTACCAGCGGCGGGCGAGATCGACCACACGGCGCCCCGCCTCGAGGAAGAGCTGCTTGCGATCCGCATGGGTGGCGAGCGTGGAACCGTTGCCGGGCAGAGACAGGCCGAGCGCTTCCGTCAGACAGTTCATGGAATTGGCCGTGAACATGCCCGAGCAGGAGCCGCAGGTGGGGCAGGCCGAACGCTCGATGACCTTCACGTCCTCGTCGGAAACATTGTCGTCGGCTGCGGCAACCATGGCATCGACGAGGTCGAGCGCGTGCTTCTTGCCGTGCAGAACCACCTTGCCCGCTTCCATCGGACCGCCGGACACGAAAACGGCCGGAATGTTGAGGCGCATGGCGGCCATCAGCATGCCGGGGGTGATCTTGTCGCAGTTCGAGATGCAGACCATGGCATCGGCGCAATGGGCATTGACCATGTATTCGACGCTATCGGCGATGATCTCGCGCGACGGCAGCGAATAGAGCATGCCGTCATGGCCCATGGCGATACCATCATCCACGGCAATCGTATTGAATTCCTTGGCGACGCCGCCGGCTGCCTCGATTTCGCGGGCAACGAGCTGGCCGAGATCCTTCAGATGTACGTGGCCGGGCACGAACTGGGTGAAGGAATTCACCACGGCGATGATCGGCTTGCCGAAATCGCTGTCCTTCATGCCCGTCGCGCGCCACAACCCGCGTGCGCCGGCCATGTTGCGGCCATGGGTCGTGGTTCTCGAACGGTAGGCAGGCATGGTCTTGTCCTCGCAAAGAGCTTCTGGGGTTCAAGGCGGCTCAAGGCTTCGTGCCGGCACACCTCTCATGCCCGATTTCCTACCGGAAAGGCCGGGGGCTGTCACTATCACCTCGGGCCAAAGCGGTACGCCTCCCCTGCGGCATTTTTTTATTTCTTCGCAGAAACATTTCACCGCTGAGGCTCGTATAGCCAGCATGAACACGAAAATGTGGTCGGCGACACCCTTTTCCTGCCCCGAGAGGGCGGTAAGACTGGCCGTCGTCTCCCAGCGAGGATTGATGTCATGACGCTTTACAAGGCACCCCGGATCCCTTCCAGCGAAATCACCCCGCGCGATCTCTATTTGAGGCGGCGAAGCCTTCTCGGCCTGATGGCGGGCGGCGCCGGCCTGCTTGGGGCACCCTCCGCCTTTGCCGCCGCGCTGAAGACCGTGCCCTCTCCCTACAAGGTGGATGAGGCGCTGACGCCCCGGGAAAGCGTGACGACCTACAACAATTTCTACGAATTCGGCACGGACAAATCCGATCCCGCGGCCAATTCCGGCGCCTTCAAGCCCTCACCCTGGAGGCTTGTTGTGGATGGCATGGTGGCCAAGCCGAAAACCTTCGGAATCGAGGACCTGATCAAGGCCTATCCGGTGGAGGAGCGCATCTACCGGATGCGTTGCGTCGAAGCCTGGAGCATGGTCATCCCCTGGAACGGATTTCCGCTTGCCGCGCTGCTGAAGACCGTGGAGCCGCTCGGCTCCGCCAAGCATGTCGCTTTCGAAACCATCGTCAGGCCCGAGGAGATGCCCGGGCAGACGGGCGGCTTCCAGCCGCTTCCCTGGCCCTATGTGGAAGGGCTGCGGCTGGACGAGGCGATGCATCCCCTCACCCTTTTGGCCGTCGGACTTTACGGAGAGACCCTGCCGAACCAGAACGGCGCGCCCATTCGGCTGGTGGTGCCGTGGAAATATGGCTTCAAGGGCATCAAGTCGATCGTGAAGATCACTCTCACCGACAAGCAGCCGCCTTCCACCTGGAACGTACTCGCCCCGCAGGAATATGGCTTCTACGCGAATGTGAACCCGGCGGTCGATCATCCGCGCTGGAGCCAGGCTTCGGAGCGGCGCATCGGAACCGGCGGCTTCTTCGGCTCAAGCCGGGTGGAGACCCTGCCCTTCAATGGCTATGCGGATGAGGTGGCAAGCCTCTATTCCGGCATGGACCTGACGGCGAATTACTGACGATGGCCATCAAGCTTTCCCAGCGCCAGCAATCGGCGCTCATATGGACCCTTTACGGGCTCGGCCTCCTGCCGGCGCTCTGGACCTTCTGGGCCGGCGCCAGCGGCACGCTTGGCGCCGATCCGGTCAAGACCTTCGAGCGGTTTCTCGGCCTCTGGACCATCCGCCTCCTGATCCTGACGCTGGCGATCACGCCCCTTCGGGATCTCGGCATCTTCAATGGCCTGCGCTACCGCCGGGCGCTCGGCCTTCTCGCCTTCTATTATGCCGCCATGCATTTCACCGTTTATGCGGTGCTGGATCAGGCACTCTTCCTCCCGGCCATCGTGGCCGACGTGGTGAAGCGCCCCTTCATCACCTTCGGCATGATCGCCCTCACCCTGCTGGTGCCGCTTGCCGTAACATCAAACAATGCCTCGATCCGTCGGCTTGGCTCGCGCTGGTCCATGCTGCACAAGCTCGTCTATCCAGTGGCGGCCCTGGGGGCGCTGCATTACAGCATGGCGGTGAAGGTGCTGGGCGTGGAGCAATATATCCATATCGGGCTGCTGGTGCTGCTGCTGGCCTATCGCCTTGTCCGGCCAAGGTTGATGGAGGCAAAGCGCCAGAAACGGCGCGCCGCAGCGTGAGCCCTGCCATCAGTCGCGGCGCCCGTCAAAGAGAAGGAAACGAAGACTAATTGTCTGGTCCAGCTCGCTTTCAAAGGCGCGAGCAAGATGATCGCAGACCGCGTGGGGATCCGCCCCTCGCCTTACAAGCTCTTCACGGAAGAGGGTTCCCCAAAGAAAACCTGTGGCGAACTCGAATGGATCGCCGAGGGGTGACGATCTCACCACCACATCCGCCCCAGCGGTGGAGAACCCGTTTTCCTGAAGGGCGCCGCGGATAACATCCGTCTTATGATAGGCATAGGGGGTCTGGAAGTAGGCGGGCGGATCTTCCGGAAAGAACTCCGAGAGCGCGCGGTTCAAGACCATGGCGAAGGGGTTTCGTGTCAGGCTGTCCCACACTGTGAAGACGAAACGGCCCTCCCGCTTCAGGACGCGGCGGGCCGATCCGTAAGCTCCGGCCCTGTCCGGAAACAGCATGAGGCCGAACTGGCAGACCACGAGATCAAAACTATCGTGGGCGAAGGGCAGGTTCGTCGCGTCGCAGGTCTGGAACTCAAGTTTGTCCGAGGAGAGGAATTTTCTTCTTCCTACCTCCAGCGCAGACCCATTGAGGTCGGAGGCAATGTATTGCCGGAACTTCGGTGCCCGGTCGAGGATTTCGCGTGTCAGGATGGCCGTACCGGCCGCTGTTTCCAGTATGTCTTCAGAGCCCAGCGCCGCGACATAATCCGCGACATAGCGGGCAGGCTCCCGGAAGATGACCGGAACAAGAAAGCGGTCATAGCATTCCGGTATCGTCATCGCCAAGCGATCGTTCATGGCAAAACCTCGAAAGCAGCAAGGGTTAAATGAGAATCCGGCCTCTTATTCTCTTTTCCGTATATTCATATATATTGCTGCGGCGGGTCAAGCGGTGGGAGCACCGGTAGGCGCCTGGGGATAGCGGCCGCTTTTTTCGGACCCTCTTCGCCGAATCCGTTGGCGCTTGAACGTCATCTCAATAGGCGCACAGGATGCACGAGGATGTAGCGAAGGAGAAATGCAATGCGTGTGGTCGTTTTCGTGAAGGCGACGGAAGACAGCGAAGCGGGCGTGATGCCAAGTGGCGCGCTGGTGGAAGCCATGGGCCGGTTCAACGAGGAACTGGTGAATGCCGGCATCATGCTGAGCGGCGAAGGTCTGAAACCCTCAAAGATCGGCAAGCGCGTCGCCTTCGATGGCGAGAGCCGCCGGGTGATCGACGGCCCGTTTGCCGAGACCCGCGAGCTGATCTCCGGCTACTGGATCTGGGAGGTGCGGGACATGGACGAGGCGGTGGAATGGGTGAAGCGCTGCCCCAACCCCATGCCAGGCCCGAGCGAGATCGAAATCCGCCCGGTTTACACGATGGAGGACTTTGCCGAGGTGATGACGCCCGAGGGTAGCGCGGTACACGACCGCGTCGTTGCGAAGCTTGCCGAAAAGCATTGAATCGCCTACGACCCGGATGATCATCATCAACCTGCCGGTTGCCGATCTTGCACGCGCAATTCGGACGCTTCTGTGCCTGCCCGGCGCCGCGTCCGAGGAACCCCTCCCCTCTGTCGGCTGCGCCGACATCTCCCCCTCAGGGGGGAGATCGGGATACGGATTCTTTGGGCAGGCCCCGGAAAACGTTTCCTTGGATGAGACGGTTGTTGTCTGGGGATTCATAAAAAACACGGTCGATCTCCCCTTGAGGGGAGATGTCCCGGCAGGGAAAGAGAGGGGTGCGGCATACCCGACGATTTTCGGGGCTGCGATGTCGCAAACTCGGCGCCCCGCGAGATACAGGCGGGCCGCACATGAACCATCGTCCGAACAGCAAAAAGCCGGAGTGTTGCCACTCCGGCCTCTGATATTGTCCCACCGGGAAGCTGCGATTTATGCTGCTTCGGCGGCTTCGGCCTCGGCGCGGGCCTTGTCGGCAGCGCCCTTGGCGTCGACGTCGCGGTCAACGAATTCGATGACGGCCATGGCAGCGTTGTCGCCGTGGCGGAAGCCGGCCTTCATGATGCGAAGGTAGCCGCCGTTGCGGTTGGCGTAACGGGAGGCAATGGTGTCGAACAGCTTCGAGACGACGGATGCGTCGCGAACCTGGGAGATCGCCTGGCGGCGAGCGTGCAGGTCGCCGCGCTTGCCGAGGGTGACGAGCTTTTCGACGATCGGACGGATTTCCTTTGCCTTCGGCAGGGTGGTCACGATCTGCTCATGGGTGATGAGCGAGGCGGCCATGTTGGCGAACATGGCCTTGCGGTGGCTGGCAGTGCGGTTGAGCTTGCGGCCGGCTTTCTGGTGGCGCATGGCTTTACTCCTTGATCGCAGGCAGGGCCTGCATAACGGTTAATACTGGTCTTCGTAACGCTTGGCGAGATCTTCGATGTTCTCGGGCGGCCATGCGGGCACTTCCATGCCGAGGTGCAGGCCCATGGAAGCGAGAACTTCCTTGATTTCGTTCAGCGACTTGCGACCGAAGTTCGGAGTGCGGAGCATTTCTGCTTCCGTCTTCTGAATGAGGTCGCCGATGTAGACGATGTTGTCGTTCTTCAGGCAGTTGGCCGAACGAACGGAGAGTTCGAGTTCGTCCACCTTCTTGAGGAGCGCCGGGTTGAAGGCAAGCTCGGTGACGGCTTCCTCGACGGCTTCCTTCTGCGGTTCGTCGAAGTTGACGAAGACCGAGAGCTGGTCCTGGAGGATGCGGGCCGCGAAGGCTACCGCGTCTTCACCGGTAACGGAACCATCGGTTTCGATGGTCATGGTCAGCTTGTCATAGTCGAGAACCTGGCCTTCACGGGTGTTTTCCACCTTGTAGGACACTTTCTTGACCGGCGAGTACAGGCTGTCGACCGGGATGAGGCCGATCGGCGCGTCTTCCGAGCGGTTACGCTCGGCAGGCACGTAGCCCTTGCCATTGTTGACCGTGAATTCCATGCGGATCTCGGCGCCCTCGTCGAGCGTGCAGATCACGTGGTTCGGGTTCAGGATCTCGATATCGCCGACCGTCTGGATATCACCAGCGGTGACGGTGCCGGGGCCCTGCTTGCGGACAACCATGCGCTTGGCATCGTCGCCATCCATCTTGATCGCGATTTCCTTGATGTTCAGGACGATGTCCGTCACGTCTTCGCGAACGCCCGGGATGGACGAGAACTCATGCAGCACGCCGTCGATCTGGACGGCGGTGACGGCAGCGCCGCGGAGCGACGAAAGCAGCACGCGACGCAGCGCGTTGCCGAGGGTGAGGCCGAAGCCACGCTCCAGAGGCTCGGCGACGAGCGTTGCCTTGGTGCGGCCGGAGGAGGTGAACTCCACCTTGTTCGGCTTGATCAGTTCCTGCCAGTTCTTCTGGATCATTGTTTTTTCCTTCCGTTCGCCGTCACCATCCAATCGTGACGACCGAGCATGAAACAAGCGAGGCGGAGGATCCGAAAGGACCTTCCGCCCGCCACGGACGATGATCAGACGCGGCGCTTCTTGCGCGGACGGCAGCCGTTGTGCGGGATCGGGGTCACGTCACGGATCGAGGTGATCATGAAGCCGGCAGCCTGGAGGGCGCGCAGAGCGGATTCACGACCCGAACCCGGACCGCAAACTTCGACTTCCAGCGACTTCATGCCATGTTCCTGGGCCTTCTTCGCGGCGTCTTCGGCGGCGATCTGGGCAGCGAACGGGGTCGACTTGCGCGAACCCTTGAAGCCCTTCGAGCCGGCGGACGACCAGGCAATGGCATTGCCCTGCGCGTCGGTGATGGTGATCATGGTGTTGTTGAAGGTGGAGTTGACGTGTGCAACGCCCGAGGTGATGTTCTTGCGCTCGCGACGGCGGACGCGGGTGGCTTCCTTGGCCATGGTCTTCCTTTCAAGTGATCTCTTCACCGCCGTAACACCAGCGGCTACACCGGAAATGTGCGTGAGTAGCAAGCAGTGAGTAGTGAGTAGTGAGTAGTTAAGACCACTCTCAACCCGGACCGTCGCTACAGACCGTCCATTTCCAATCCTCTCCCAAGCGGGAGCATCATCTCGCCGCCAGAGGGCGACGACATCATAAGCAAACAGCGAAAGTGAGCAGCAAGCAGATCCCCACTCGCTACTCACCAGTCGCTATTCGCTCAAATTACTTCTTCTTGCCTGCGATGGCCTTTGCCGGGCCCTTGCGGGTGCGGGCATTGGTGTGCGTGCGCTGGCCGCGGACCGGGAGGCCACGACGATGACGCAGGCCACGGTAGCAGCCGAGGTCCATCAGACGCTTGATGTTCATCGAGGTTTCACGGCGCAGATCGCCTTCCACCTGATAATCACGGTCGATGGTTTCACGGATCTGCAGGACTTCCGCGTCCGTCAGCTGGTGAACGCGACGCTCAGCCGGAATACCGACCTTTTCGCAGATTTCCTGTGCAAACTTCGGACCAATCCCGTGAATGTAGGTCAGCGCAATTACTACGCGCTTCGCGGTCGGGATGTTGACGCCAGCGATACGTGCCACGCCTATTCTCCTTGCGTTCCCTGACGCCTTCAGGCGCTAGGTGCTTCGTTATGCGGCCAGGCCGCTTGTTTATCTCAAAGGGTTCGAACACGCGAATGCGACCGGACCCGGACTTCTCTTGGTCCGCGCCGTTCGCCTGATGTTGCGAGTTGGCGCGTTCCTTAACGGAATCGGTCACAAAAAGCAACCAGTCCCGCCATAATAATTCCCCGGGCCTCGAAGAAGCCGGGAAAGTGGGTCCGCCTCCGGGACCCCGTCTGCGGGGAAGACGAGAGCTTCCCGGCTGAAACTTACCGCTTGTATGCGGAAAGAATTTTGTCGATCGCGGCGGAGACGTCGCCGATCTCGGCCATGCCATCCACGGACTTCAGCTTCTTCTTGGCATAGTAATAGCCAATCAGAGGCGAGGTTTCCTTGTAATAGGCCTGGAGCCGCGTGGTCATCGTCTCGGCATTGTCATCGGGACGACGCTTGAACTCGGTCGAGCCGCACTTGTCGCAAACGCCATCCACCTTGGGCTTGTGGTTGTGGTCGTGGTAGCCGGCGCCGCACTTGGCGCAGGTGTAACGGCCCGAGACGCGATCGACGAGAACGGAATCATTCACCTGAAGCTCGATGACGACGTCGAGTTCGATGCCCTTGGACTGCAGCATCGATTCGGTGGCATCCGCCTGCACCAGCGTGCGCGGGAAGCCATCGAGGATGAAGCCATTGGCGCAATCCGGCTGATCGATGCGCTCGGAGACGATGTCGATGACGATATCGTCCGAGACGAGCTTTCCGGCATCCATCACGGCCTTGGCGCGCTTGCCCACATCCGTACCCGCAGCCACGGCCGCGCGCAGCATGTCACCGGTCGAAAGCTGCGGGATACCGTAGTTCTCGACGATCCGCTGGGCCTGGGTCCCCTTCCCCGCTCCCGGCGGTCCCAAAAGAATTAGTCTCATCGTCCCCTCTTACCTCCACGGAGCTTGCTCTTCTTGATCAGGCCCTCATATTGCTGCGCAATCAGGTGCCCCTGGATCTGTGCTACCGTATCGAGGGTGACGCTGACAACAATCAAAAGCGACGTACCACCAAGGGCTAATGGGATACCGGTCTGAGAGACGAGGATTTCCGGAAGGATGCAGACGACGACGAGGTAGATGGCGCCGACCACGGTGATGCGCGTCAGGACGTAATCCAGATATTCTGCGGTGCGTTCGCCGGGGCGAATACCGGGAATGAAACCGCCGTGCTTCTTCAGATTATCGGCCGTATCCTTCGGATTGAAGACGATGGCCGTGTAGAAGAAGGCGAAGAAGGCAATCAGCAGACCATAGAGCACCATGTAGACCGGGCGGCCGTGGCCGAGCGAGGCGATGACCATGGTGGCCCATTCGGGCAGGTTCTGATTGTGCGAGAAGCCGGCAATCGTACCCGGCAGCAGCAGCAGCGAGGACGCAAAGATCGCCGGGATGACGCCGGAGGTGTTGAGCTTCAGCGGCAGGTGGGACGATTCGCCCCGCGACATGCCGTTGCCGATCTGGCGCTTGGGATACTGGATCAGCAGGCGGCGCTGCGCACGTTCGACGAAAACGATGAGTGCGATGACGGCAATGGCAACGACCAGCACGGTCAGGATCAGCGGCGTGGAGAGCGCACCGGTGCGGCCAAGTTCCAGCGTGCCGGCAAGCGCGGTCGGCAGACCGGCGGCAATGCCGGCGAAGATGATCAGCGACGTGCCGTTGCCGATGCCGCGCGACGTGATCTGCTCGCCGAGCCACATCAGGAACATGGTGCCACCGAGCAGAGAAATGACGGTGGAGATGCGGAAGAACAGGCCCGGATCGGTCACCACATTCGCAGCACTTTCCAGGCCGACGGCAATGCCATAGGCCTGCAGCGCGCCCAGAAGCACGGTGCCGTAACGGGTATACTGGTTGATGATCTTGCGGCCCTGCTCGCCTTCCTTCTTCAGGTTTTCGAGCGCCGGAACGACCGAGGTCATCAGCTGCACGATGATCGAGGAGGAGATATAGGGCATGATGCCGAGGGCGAAGATTGCCATGCGCTGCACGGCCCCGCCCGAGAACATGTTGAAGAGGCCGAGAATGCCGCCCGACTGGCCCTTGAAGGCGTGGGCATAGGCTTCAGGGTTGAGACCCGGGAGCGGGATATGGGTGCCAAGCCGATAAACGATCAGCGCCAGCAGGGTGAACCAGAGGCGCTTCTTGAGGTCCTCGGCCTTGGCAAAGGTCGAAAAATTGAGATTCGAGGCCAGTTGTTCCGCTGCCGATGCCATGCATATCTCCGCACAACCCATCCGGTGGAAGCTGGCGCCCGGTCTTCGGAGCTGCGGGCCTCACCCGGAGAAAAATTAAATCGGTTAGGAATTCGGTGGCGGGCGGATCGCGGTCTGGTTCGCGTGCCTCACCCTCGTCTTCCATAAGCGTCCGGCGAACCGAGCGAATCCCGGACCGGACAGTGAGGCTCACATATGGGAGCAAAACCGCCCGGTGTGAAGCACCCCGGGCGGTTGTTCGACAAACTTATTCGGCAGCAGCCGGCTGGGCGAGCAGCTGCAGGGAGCCGCCAGCCTTTTCGATCTTCTCGGCGGCCGGCTTGGAAGCGCCAGCAGCGACGATGGTGACCTTCGCCTTCAGCTCGCCGTCGGAGAGAACGCGTACACCGTCCTTCTCGCGGCGGATGACGCCGGCAGCCTTGAGGGCGGCGGCATCAACGGTTGCCTTGGCGTCGAGCTTGCCAGCATCGATCGCGGCCTGGATGCGGCCGAGGGAAACCTCGACGTAATCGGCGGCGAAGATGTTGTTGAAGCCACGCTTCGGCAGGCGGCGGTAGATGGGCATCTGGCCGCCTTCGAAGCCGTTGATGGCTACGCCCGAACGGGCCTTCTGACCCTTGACGCCGCGACCACCGGTCTTGCCCTTGCCGGAACCGATACCGCGACCGACGCGCTTGCGGTTCTTGGACGAGCCTTCGTTGTCCTTGATTTCATTCAGTTTCATGGATCTACCCTCCGGCTCACTTCTCGTCGACGATGCGGACGAGATGCTGTACCGCACGGATCATGCCGCGAACTGCCGGGGTGTCTTCCAGCGTACGGCGACGGTGCATCTTGTTCAGTCCGAGACCGATCAGCGTCTGGCGCTGTACATCCGGACGGCGAATGGGGCTGCCGATCTGTTCAACAGTGATCGTCTTGCCTGCGTTGTTAGCCATCGATCAATCTCCTCTTACTCTTCGGAGGCATTGCCGGAGGCGGCGCGGCGAGCCTGGAGCGTGGCGAACTTGATGCCGCGCTGTGCCGCGATGTCCTTCGGATGTACCTGGTGCTTCAGAGCGTCGAAGGTGGCGCGAACCATGTTGTAGGGGTTCGACGAACCGGTCGACTTGGCAACCACGTCATGCATGCCGAGCGTTTCGAATACGGCGCGCATCGGACCACCGGCGATGATACCGGTACCGGCCTTGGCGGAGCGCAGCAGAACCTTGCCGGCGCCGTGACGGCCGTTGACGTCGTGATGCAGGGTGCGGCCTTCGCGCAGCGGCACGAAGATCATGTCGCGCTTGGCAGCTTCGGTTGCCTTGCGGATTGCTTCCGGCACTTCACGTGCCTTGCCGTGGCCGAAGCCAACGCGGCCCTTCTGGTCGCCGACGACTACGAGAGCAGCGAAGCCGAAACGACGGCCGCCCTTCACCACCTTGGCGACGCGGTTGATCGCGACCAGCTTGTCAACGAATTCGCTATCGCGCTCTTCGCGGTTCTGGCGCTCTTCGCGGGGCGCCCGTTCCTTCTGTGCCATTGTCCTCTTCCTTTTTCTTTTCCGGGTGCAATGGATGAGTTTAAGGACCGCATCCCCCGGAAAGGGAGGATACGGCCCCGATGAATGGATCTGCCTTTACCGGTCAGGATCCGGATTCGCCCCGGGACAATGTCCCGGATGCGAAATCAGAAGCTGAGGCCGCCTTCGCGGGCTGCGTCAGCCAGTGCCTTGATGCGGCCGTGATAGATGAAGGCGCCGCGATCGAACACGACTTCCTTCACGCCAGCCTTGACGGCACGTTCGGCAACCAGCTTGCCGACGGCCGCAGCTGCTGCGGTATCGGCGCCGGTCTTCAGTTCCTTGCGCAGACCTGCGTCGAGGGTCGAGGCGGCTGCCAGCGTACGGCCGGCAACATCATCGATAACCTGGACATAGATGTTCTTCGACGAGCGATGAACAGACAGGCGCGGACGGCCGTTAGCCACCGCTTTGATCTGACGGCGCACGCGATTTGCACGACGTACAAGTGCTTCTTTCCTGCTAGCCATTTCGCGTGATCCTTACTTCTTCTTGCCTTCTTTGCGGACAATCCGCTCTTCGGCATACTTGACGCCCTTGCCCTTGTAGGGCTCCGGACCGCGATATTCGCGGATCTCGGCGGCGACCTGGCCAACCTGCTGCTTGTTGATGCCGGTGACGATGATTTCGGTCGGCTTCGGAACAGCGATGGTGATGCCTGCCGGCGGCTCATAAACCACATCGTGGCTGAAGCCGAGAGCGAGCTGCAGGTTCTTGCCCTGCATGGCGGCGCGGTAACCAACGCCGTTGATTTCGAGCTTGCGCTCGTAGCCGTCCTTGACGCCCTTGAAGATGTTTTCGATCATCGTGCGGGACATGCCCCACTTCGAACGAGCATCCTTGGAGTCGTTTGCCGGAACGACAACAACGGTGTTGCCTTCCATGGAAACCTTCACTTCGTCATTGACGACGAAGAAGAGTTCGCCCTTGGGGCCCTTGGCAGTCACCTTCTGGCCTTCAACGCCAGCGGTGATGCCTGCAGGAACCGGAACGGGCTTCTTACCGATACGAGACATTATATATTCCCTATCTGTTTGCTAGGTCTCTGCAGCGATCTTAGAAGACCGAGCAGAGAACCTCGCCGCCGACGTTCTGTTCGCGAGCCTGGTGATCGGCCATCACACCCTTCGGGGTCGAAAGGATGGTGATGCCGAGGCCGTTCGCGACCTGCGGAATGGACTTTACCGAGACATAAACCCGGCGGCCCGGCTTGGAGACGCGGCCGATCTCGCGGATGACCGAAGCACCTTCGTAGTACTTCAGTTCGATCTGCAGCTCGGACTTGCCGTTGCCGTATTCGACCTGGGTGTAGCCGCGGATGTAGCCTTCAGCCTGCAGCACGTCGAGAACGCGTGCGCGCAGCTTGGAAGCGGGCGTGGAAACCGACGACTTGCGACGGGCAACGCCGTTGCGGATGCGGGTGAGCATATCGCCCAGAGGATCTGTCATAGCCATGTGCCCGTCTCCTTACCAGCTCGACTTGACGACGCCCGGCACCTTGCCGGTGTTGCCCAGCTCACGCAGCGCGATACGCGACATGCGGAGCTTGCGATAGAATGCACGCGGACGACCGGTGACTTCGCAACGGTTGCGAATGCGGGTCTTCGAGCCATCGCGCGGCAGGCTTGCAAGCTTCAGGGTTGCCTTGAACCGGTCTTCGATCGGAAGGGCCTGGTTCTGAATGATTGCCTTCAGGGCAGCGCGCTTGGCGGCCTGGTTGGCAACCGTCTTGCGGCGGCGCTTGTTCTTTTCAATAGCGCTTGTCTTCGCCATAGAGGTGTTCCTTTTCTACGCTCGTCGTTACGGTTACTGACGGAACGGGAAGTTGAACTCTTTCAGAAGAGCCCGTGCTTCGTCGTCCGTGTTTGCCGTCGTGCAAACGATGATGTCCATGCCCCACATCTGATCAACCTTGTCGTAGTTGATCTCAGGGAACACAATGTGCTCCTTGATGCCCATGGCGAAGTTGCCACGGCCGTCAAAGCTCTTCGGGTTCAGGCCGCGGAAGTCGCGAACGCGCGGCAGCGCGATGTTCACGAAGCGATCCAGGAACTCGTACATGCGGGCGCCGCGCAGGGTGACCTTCGCGCCGATCGGCATGTTTTCACGCACCTTGAAGCCTGCAATCGAGTTGCGGGCGCGGGTGATGACCGGCTTCTGGCCGGCGATCGCTGCGAGGTCGGCAGCAGCAACGGTGGGCTTCTTGGAGTCCGCAGTTGCCTCGCCAACACCCATGTTGATGACGATCTTGTCGATCTTCGGGATCATCATCTCGTTGGCGTAATTGAACTTCTCCTGCATGGCCTTGCGGATGCGGGATACGTATTCCTTCTTGAGCCGCGGCTCATACTTTGCCTCAGCCATCGATCACTTCTCCCGAACGCTTGGCCACGCGAACCTTCTTGCCGTCAACAACCTTGAAGCCAACGCGAGTCGGCTTGCCGTCCTTGTCCTGGATGGCGAGGTTGGACAGATGAAGCGGCGCTTCCTTGGTGATAATGCCGGCTTCCTGCGTCTGGGTCTGGCGCTGATGGCGCTTGACGAGGTTGATGCCGCGTACAACGGCGCGGTCTTCCTTCGGCATAACCTGAATGACTTCCCCGGTGCGGCCCTTGTCCTTGCCGGTGAGTACGACGACCTTGTCGCCCTTGCGAATCTTCTGCATCGTCATCGCTCCCTTAGAGTACTTCCGGAGCCAGCGAAATGATCTTCATGTGGTTCTTGGCGCGGAGTTCGCGCGGAACCGGTCCGAAGATACGGGTGCCGATCGGCTCTTTCTTGTTGTCGATAAGAACTGCTGCGTTGTTATCGAAGCGGATGACGCTGCCATCGGGACGACGGATGTCCTTGGCGGTGCGAACGACAACCGCCTTCATCACGTCACCCTTCTTCACGCGGCCGCGCGGAATAGCTTCCTTGATGGAAACGACGATGATGTCGCCGATGGAAGCATACTTACGCTTGGAACCGCCCAGCACCTTGATGCACATGACACGACGTGCGCCGGAATTATCCGCCACGTCGAGGTTTGTTTGCATCTGAATCATATCAGGTCGCCTTCTTGTTGTTTACCGGACCGGTTGGGACAGGCCGCCGCACCGTCTTGGCTGACGGGACGTTGGGCATGCCCCCCTGTTCCGGCTTATTTGCTACATTCAAAGCAAAAGAACGCTCGTCGCCGAGCGTCCTTTGCTCCAAGTCCGTGCTTCATACAGATATTTCAGCCAAGCGCAAGAGCACCGGCTGAAACTTCCGCTGAAATCAGGCCTGGACGTTGATCACCGTCCAGCACTTGTCCTTCGAGATCGGCGCGCATTCCTGGATGGATACGACATCGCCGACCTTGCACTGGTTGTTCTCGTCATGCGCCTTGTACTTCTTCGAACGACGGACGGTCTTCTGAAGAAGCGGGTGAGCGAAGCGACGCTCAACGCGGACCACGACGGTCTTTTCGTTCTTGTCGCTGACGACAACGCCCTGCAGAATGCGTTTAGGCATATTATTTGGTCCTTAGGCCTTGGCTTCTGCCGCCTTCTGGCGGGCAATGGTTTTTACGCGCGCGATGTCACGACGGACTTCTTCGATGCGCGAGGACTTTTCGAGCTGGCCGGTCGCCTTCTGGAAGCGCAGGTTGAACTGCTCCTTCTTCAGCTTGGCAAGCTCGTCCTTGAGTTGGTCGGCGCTCATGGCGCGAACGTCTGCGGCTTTCATGGGCTTCATCCCTTACTCTGCAATGCGCTGTACGAAGCGCGTCTTGACCGAGAGCTTGGCAGCGCCGAGACGCAGAGCCTCACGAGCGATTTCCTCGCTGACGCCGTCGATCTCGAACATGATACGGCCGGGCTTGACCTTGCATGCCCAGTATTCGACCGAACCCTTACCCTTACCCATACGCACTTCGGTGGGCTTGGCGGTGACCGGAACATCGGGGAATACCCGGATCCAAACACGGCCTGCGCGCTTCATGTAACGGGTGATCGCACGACGAGCCGCTTCGATCTGACGGGCATTCACGCGATCCGGCTCCTGAGCCTTCAGGCCGAATTCGCCGAACGCCAGGTCGGAACCGCCCTTGGCCACACCCTTGATGCGGCCCTTGAACTGCTTGCGGTACTTGGTACGCTTTGGCTGCAACATTTTCTTGTTTCTCCGAACTTATCTTTCGCCAGCGCTAATCAAGCGTTGTCGCGGCGGCGTTCGCCACGTTCGCGGCTTGCCGGACCCTGAGCATCGCCTTCCATGGCGCGGCGCTCGGAGGCCATCGGATCGTGCTCAAGGATTTCACCCTTGAAGATCCAGACCTTGATACCGCAGATGCCGTATGCCGTTTCAGCTTCTGCCGTGCCGTAATCGATATCGGCGCGCAGCGTGTGAAGCGGAACGCGACCTTCGCGATACCATTCCGTACGGGCGATTTCAGCACCACCGAGACGGCCGGCGCAGGTGATCTTGATGCCTTCTGCGCCAAGACGCATGGCCGACTGAACGGCGCGCTTCATGGCACGGCGGAAAGCAACGCGGCGCTCGAGCTGCTGGGCAATGCCCTGGGCTACGAGGGTGGCGTCTACTTCCGGCTTGCGCACTTCGACGATGTTGAGGTGCGTTTCGGAATTGGTCATCTCGGAAAGCTTCTTGCGGAGCTTTTCGATGTCTGCACCCTTCTTGCCGATGATCAGGCCCGGACGAGCCGAGTGGATCGTGACGCGGCACTTCTTGTGCGGACGCTCGATGACGACTTTTGCAATACCAGCCTGCTTCAGCTCGTTCATCAGGTAGGTGCGGATTTTCAGGTCTTCATGAAGAAGCTGACCATATTCCGCATTGTCTGCGAACCAGCGGCTATCCCAGGTGCGGTTGATGCCCAGGCGGAAGCCGATCGGATTGATTTTCTGACCCATTATGCGGCCTCCCCTTTGGCTTCCACTTCACGGACGACGATCGTCAGGTGCGAGAAGGGCTTCTCGATGCGGGACGCACGGCCGCGACCGCGGGCGTGGAAGCGCTTCATGACGATGGAGCGGCCGACATAGGCCTCGGCGACGATCAGCGAATCGACGTCGAGATCATGGTTGTTCTCGGCATTGGCGATCGCGGACTGCAGGGTCTTGCGAACCGTTTCAGCAATGCGCTTGCGCGAGAATTCGAGCTCGGCAAGAGCCCGGTCAACCTTCTTGCCGCGGATCATCGCAGCAAGCAGGTTGAGCTTCTGGGGGCTGACGCGGATCGTGCGCGCAACTGCCTGCGCCTCGTTGTCCTTCAGCCGGCGTTCGGCTTTAGCCTTGGCCATCGTTACTTCCTCTTCGCCTTCTTGTCCGCGCCGTGACCGTAGTAGGTACGGGTGGGAGCGAATTCACCGAATTTGTGACCGACCATGTCCTCAGAGACGCTGACCGGGACGTGCTTGTTGCCGTTGTAGACGCCGAACGTCAGGCCAACGAACTGCGGCAGGATCGTGGAGCGACGGCTCCACATCTTGATCACTTCCGCACGACCGCCTTCACGAACCTTCTCAGCCTTCTTGAGAAGATAGCCGTCAACAAACGGACCTTTCCAAACTGAACGAGCCATTGGAGACTTCCTCTCTTACTTCTTACGCTGATGGCGCGAGCGCATGATGAACTTGTCGGTCGACTTGTTCGAACGAGTACGCTTGCCCTTGGTCGGCTTGCCCCACGGGGTAACCGGGTGACGGCCACCGGAGGTGCGGCCTTCACCACCGCCGTGCGGATGGTCGACCGGGTTCATGACGACGCCGCGAACATGCGGACGCTTGCCGCGCCAACGGGAACGACCGGCCTTGCCGTCGTTGATGTTGGCGTGATCGGGGTTCGATACAGCACCGATGGAGGCAAGGCAAGAGCCGTGCACCAGGCGCTGTTCACCGGAGTTCAGGCGAAGGATCGCCATGCCCTGGTCACGACCGACGAGCTGCGCATAGGCACCGGCGGAGCGGGCGATCTGACCGCCCTTGCCCGGCTTCATTTCCACGTTGTGGATGATGGAGCCGACCGGGATGTAGGCGAGCGGCATGGTGTTGCCGGGCTTTACGTCTACTGCCTTGTCCGAAGCGATGACCTTGTCGCCGGCAGCGAGACGCTGCGGAGCGAGGATGTAGGCCTGTTCGCCATCGGCATAGTTGACCAGCGCGATGTAGGCGGTGCGGTTCGGGTCATATTCCAGCCGCTCGACGGTGCCTTCGATGTCGAACTTGCGACGCTTGAAGTCCACCAGACGGTAGGAACGCTTGTGACCACCACCCTGGAAGCGGACGGTGATGCGACCGTAGTTGTTGCGGCCGCCCTTCGAAGTCAGACCTTCGGTCAGCTTCTTGACCGGCTTGCCCTTGTAGAGACCGGAACGGTCCACAATGACCAGCTGGCGCTGGCTGGGCGTGGTCGGATTGAAACTTTTCAATGCCATTTTCTTAATCCCTTAGAGTCCGGTGGACACGTCGATGGACTGGCCTTCGGCAAGCGTGACGATTGCCTTCTTGACGTCCCTCTGACGGCCGGCGATGCCGCGGAACCGCTTCGTCTTGCCCTTGCGGAGAAGGGTGTTGACGGCCGTTACCTTGACACCGAAGAGAGCTTCAACGGCAGCCTTGATTTCCGGCTTCGTTGCGCCCTTGGCAACGTTGAAAACAACCTGGTTGTGCTCGGAGACCAGGGTCGACTTTTCCGTGATCGACGGGGACACGATCACATCGTAGTGACGAAGATCAGTCATTTGAACCGCTCCTCCAGAGCTTCAACCGCAGCCTTGGAAAGCACGAGCTTGCCGCAACGCAGGATGTCGTAAACGTTGATGCCCTGAACCGGCAGAACATGCACGTTCGGGATGTTCTGGGCAGCGAGCTTGAAGTTGGCGTCAACTTCGGCGCCGCCGATGAAAAGGGCATTGTTGAGACCCAGCGATGCAAATGCATTCACCAGAGCCTTGGTCTTGGCTTCGGCCGCTACCAGCTGATCGACGACGATCACGCTTTCGGCGCGAAGCTTGGCGGACAGCGCATGGCGCAGGGCCAGGGCGCGGACCTTCTTGGGCAGATCATGGGCGTGGCTGCGAACAACCGGGCCATGGGCACGACCGCCGCCGCGGAACTGCGGTGCACGAGCGGAGTGGTGGCGGGCGCGGCCCGTACCCTTCTGCTTGTACATCTTCGCACCGGTGCGGGCCACTTCGGAGCGGCTCTTGGTCTTGTGCGTGCCCTGCTGCTTCTTGGCGAGCTGCCAACGAACCATGCGGGCGAGAATGTCTTCACGGGGCTCGAGGCCGAAGATGGCGTCCGAAAGGGAAACCGTGCCGGCGTCCTTGCCCTCGAGGGTCTTGACGGTGAGATCCATAGTGCGGCTCCCTTATTCTGCTGCTGCGCGGAGGCCGGCCGGACGCGGAGCGCCTTCCGGCGTGCCCGACTTCACGGCGTCACGGACAACGATCCAGGAACCCTTGGAACCGGGCACTGCGCCCTTCACCAGGATAAGGCCACGGTCGCTGTCGGTGGATACCACTTCGAGGTTCTGGGTGGTCACGCGGGTCTGGCCCATGTGACCAGCCATGCGCTTGCCCTTCCAGACCTTGCCCGGATCCTGGTTGTTACCAGTCGAACCATGCGAACGGTGCGAGACCGACACGCCGTGGGTGGCACGAAGACCGCCGAAGTTATGGCGCTTCATGGCGCCGGCAAAGCCCTTACCGATCGAGGTGCCCGTCACGTCGACCAGCTGGCCGGCGATGAAGTGGGCGGCCGTCAGCTCGGCGCCGACGTCGATCAGGTTGTCTTCCGACACGCGGAATTCAACGAGCTTGGCCTTGGGCTCCACGGAAGCGGTCGCAAAGTGACCGCGAAGAGCCTTCGACGTGTTCTTGACCTTGGACTGGCCGGCACCGAGCTGAACTGCGGTATAGCCATTCTTGTCTTGAGTGCGCTGGGCTACCACCTGGCAGTTTTCCACGCGCAATACTGTTACCGGGATATGCTCGCCAGCGTCGTTATAGACGCGGGTCATTCCCACCTTCTGTGCAATCACACCTGAACGCATCGGTTCATTCCTTCCCTAAGGCCCTGGCCTTAAAGCTTGATTTCGACGTCGACACCGGCGGCCAGATCGAGCTTCATCAGCGCATCGACCGTCTGCGGTGTCGGATCAACGATGTCGAGAAGACGCTTGTGGGTACGCATCTCGAACTGCTCGCGGCTCTTCTTGTCGACGTGGGGCGACCGGTTCACGGTGAATTTCTCAATCCGGGTCGGAAGCGGCACCGGGCCGCGCACGCTTGCACCGGTGCGCTTGGCCGTCGACACGATTTCGCGCGTGGAGGCATCGAGAACCCGGTGATCAAACGCCTTCAGGCGGATGCGGATATTCTGGCCGTTCATTCGACTTGTCCTTGCTCGTGTTTACCGCGTGCCCTCGTATAAGGCACACATTAACTTATGATTAACTGGACCGGCTTTCCTAAAGATGCAGGGACACCGTAGCCAGTGCCCCCGCATTGTTCAAACCGGTCCGGTTCGATTACTCGATGATCGAGGCAACGATGCCTGCGCCGACGGTGCGGCCGCCTTCGC
>CAMFIF010000031.1 GCA_945952415.1 uncultured Rhizobium sp.
AGCTGCTCCGGATGCGGGGGAGGATGTCCCGGAGGGACAGGAGGGGGTAGGCTTCCTCCTATGCCGAGGTTTCGGGGGAACTGAATTTGCCGCACCACACCCCCCTCTGTCAGCTTCGCTGACATCTCCCCCGCAAGGGGGGAGATCGGAGGAGGTTGCCGCCCCTACCGAATCGCCACCGTTTCTGGGATGAGAGGTTCCGGTCTGGCGGAGTGAGCGGCCAGCCTCGACCTCCCCCCTCACGGGCAGCGAAGCTGCTCCGGATGCGGGGGAGGATGTCCCGGAGGGACAGGAGGGGGTAGGCTTCCTCCTATGCCGAGGTTTCGGGGGAACTGAATTTGCCGCACCACACCCCCGCCGTCAGCGAGCGCTGTCATCTCTCCCCAAGCTCGATCCGCTCCATCTTGCCGGCCTCTCGCAGGTCCAGCCGCACTTCCATGTCCGGCTTCAGCTTCCAGAAGATGAGAAACAGCCGGTCGAGCGTGAAGCGCTTGAGTTTCAGGTTGTTGATGCGGGAGAATTCCGAGTGGGAAATGCCCGTCTTCGCTTCCGCTTCGCGGGTGGAAAGTCCCTGTTCCGCAAGGGTTTGCCTGATCCAGATGGCGAGCTGAGCCCGCGCCTGCTCGAGATCCGGATTGGGCAGCAGGATGTCGCGGGCAATATTGCCACTGCTGCGGAGGGCGAAGCAATCGTCTAGATCGGTGTCCGCAATTGCCTGAGCCGGGCCCTGATCGTCTCGATCTCCTTCTAAGGCGTGGCGATCCCGGATTTCGATTTCTTTTGAAAGGCGTGGATCATCCATATGTCGTCTCCGATCTTGAGGGCATAGACGAGGCGCCAGGCATTGCCGCGCTGCCGGTGGGCGATTTCCAGAACGCCCGCGCCAAGGCCCTTCATGGTTTTGGCGTTCGGTGGCCTGCCGCCTTGGGCGAGATATTCGAGATCGGCATAAAATGCCGTTCTCGCCTCGTCAGGAAAGGCCAGAAAATCGCGGCGGGCGGCGGTCAGCCAGCGTATCTCCTTCCGGTCCATCTTCCCTCTGTTCGCAAATTTGTCAACACTACATATATGCGAATATCATAAAGAAAAGATGGAGCCTGTAAACCGGCGCTAGTCCTCGTCGCGGCGGTGGTTCTCGCGGTCGCGGAGATAGCGGTGGGCCAGGGGGAAGAGCGGGAGCCAGCTCTCGCGGCGCAGCGTCCAGAGTTCATAGGTGGGGGTAAAGAGGTCCGGCTGGTCGAGCGCGCCGAGGGCGACCTCGGTCTCGTCGCCGGTCACGGCGAAAACCGGAGAGCCGCAGCGCGGGCAGAAGTGCCGGCCCGCATGGGAGCGGCTGTCGCCGGTGATCAGCACGTTCTCCGAGGGGAAGATGGCCGAGGCGTGGAAGAGCGCACCGTGGTGCTTGCGGCAATCCAGGCAGTGGCAGAGGCCGACCCGATAGGGTTTGCCGGTCGCGACGAGGCGGAGATCGCCGCAAAGACATCCGCCGGAAATGCGTTCCATGATCGGTCTCCTTCATCCGGGGGCGGTGCCGCCCGGCGTGGCACGATGGAAGCGAGCGTCGCCCGGAAGGAAGGATGAGGCAAGGCCCGGTTGACCCCACCGGTCGTGCGCCGCGCGGCGGTCAGCCCCTGGCGCGGCTTTTGGTCTTGCGGGCAGGCTTTTCCTTCGGCGGCTCGGCGGCAAGCGCCCGTTCCTGCGCCAGGCGCAGCGCGCGCAGCGCTTCGGTCTTCTTCTCGCGGGCGCGGGTTTCGGCGTCGAGGATCTGCCGGGCGGCGGAGTCGGTCCGGTTCGCCTTGTCGGTCGCGGAGAGTTTTTCGGGCTTGAAGAAGCTCTCTCGGGTGGCATCCATGGCGGTCTCCTTTGGGGGGTGGCGGAAGTTCGGCGGGGCAGGCCCCGCCGGGAAAGCGCGGAAAGGCCGCCTTAGCGGCCGCGCTGCGGCTTGGGCTTCGGGCCGGGCAACAGCCCCTCGCGCTGCATCTTCTTGCGCTGAAGCTTGCGGGCGCGGCGAATGGCATCGGCCTTTTCGCGGGTGCGCTTTTCGGACGGCTTTTCATAGGCGCTGCGCGCCCGCATCTCGCGGAAAATCCCTTCCCGCTGCATTTTCTTCTTCAGCACCCGAAGGGCCTGTTCCACATTGTTTTCTCGTACGATGACTTGCAAATTCGCTCCTTCAGCGGCCGTAAAGCCGCCCGTTTCGAGGAAAGTCGAGACCGCCGGCAAGGCGGGGTGCGATGCGCCATCAGGCGGGCGCCAGAAAAAACAAAAGGCCGGGACTGCTCCCGACCTTCCGGATCATCGCCGCATCACGTGCCAGTACATCCGTGGTCACGCGGGGCAATGAAATTCCTTATGCAGCCTGCAGGTTATCCGCAGAGCTCTTGCCGGAACGCTTGTCCTGCACGATCTCGTAGCGGATCTTCTGACCTTCGGCGAGGCCGCGCATGCCAGCGCGCTCAACGGCCGAAATATGGACGAAGACGTCCTGGCTGCCATTCTCGGGCTCGATGAAGCCGAAACCCTTGGTGGCGTTGAACCACTTTACAGTACCTGTGTTCATGAAACGATTCCTTTCAATCGTTGGGATGCCCGGATTACGTCCCGGACGGGTAGATCGACGATGGAAGGGAGATCTGGTAGAGCCGTAAAGGGTCGTGCAAACGTCGCTAGCAAGGTGCGATGAGGATAATGTACTCTCTTCTGGCGGATTTACAAGAGTCTCGGATAAATATTTTCGATCTGTCCGGATTTTTGACGAAAGGAATTTCATTGAAATGACATTTTCGCCCATGGGTTTCAGCAATATGGGCGTTTTCAACGAAAGATCGGTTATGCCGCCGGCGAGGCCGCGCCTTCCCTGCCGCGCAAAGATTTATTCCGCACTGCACAAATTTTACCCGAACGGGTGATTTCCTTTCTTTTTTGAATGGATTACCGTGCCCTTGGAGAGGCAGGAACTGAAATCGATGGTGAAGTGGGTCTATACTTTCGGCAATGGCAGGGCGGAAGGTCGCGCCGGCGATGTCGAGCTTCTGGGCGGCAAGGGCGCCAATCTGGCGGAAATGGCAAGCCTCGGCCTGCCGGTGCCGCCGGGCCTGACCATTACCACCGAGGCCTGCGCCTGGTTCAACCGCAATGCCCGCAGCTTTCCCGATGCACTGCGCGCCCAGGTGGGCGAGGGGCTGCGCGGCATCGAGGAGGCGACGGGCCGCGGTTTCGGCGATCCCCACCGTCCGCTGCTGCTCTCCGTGCGCTCCGGCGCCCGCGTCTCCATGCCGGGCATGATGGACACGGTGCTCAATCTCGGCCTCAATGACGAAACGGTGCAGGCGCTCGGCCACGATGCGGGTGATGCCCGCTTTGCCTGGGACAGCTATCGCCGCTTCATCCAGATGTATGGCGATGTGGTCATGGGGCTGGATCACGAGGTCTTCGAGGAGATCCTTGAGGATGAGAAGGCCCGCCTCGGCCATGAATATGATACGGAACTCTCCGCCGTCGAATGGCAGCATGTCACGCGGCTCTACAAGGATGTGATTGCCGAGGAGCTTGGCGAGCCCTTCCCGCAGGACCCCGGCATCCAGCTGTGGAAAGCGATCGGCGCCGTATTCCAGAGCTGGATGAACCCGCGCGCCGTCACCTATCGCATGCTGCACAATATCCCTTCCGACAGCGGCACGGCGGTCAATGTCCAGGCCATGGTCTTCGGCAATATGGGCAATAATTCCGCCACGGGCGTTGCCTTCACCCGCAACCCTTCCACCGGGGAAAAGGAGCTTTACGGCGAATTCCTGGTGAATGCGCAGGGTGAAGATGTGGTGGCGGGCATCCGCACGCCGCAATCCATTTCGGAAGCCGCCCGGCTCGCGTCCGGTTCCGACAAGCCCTCGCTGGAAAAGCTGATGCCGGAGGCCTTCGCCGATTTCCGCGCCATCTGCGACCGGCTGGAAGCCCATTACCGCGACATGCAGGATCTCGAATTCACCATCGAGCGCGGCAAGCTCTGGATGCTTCAGACCCGCTCCGGCAAGCGCACCGCCAAGGCGGCGATGAAGATTGCCGTGGACATGGTGGAAGAGGGGCTGATCACGAAGGCGGAGGCCGTCTCGCGGATTGATCCCGCCTCGCTCGATCAGCTGCTGCACCCCACCATCGATCCCCGCGTCGAGCGGCAGGTGATCGGCTCCGGTCTTCCCGCCTCGCCGGGGGCGGCCACGGGCGAGATCGTCTTCACCTCGGAAGATGCGGTGGGGGCGGAAGCGGAAGGCCGCAGGGTCATTCTGGTCCGCATGGAAACCAGCCCGGAAGATATTCACGGCATGCATGCGGCGGAAGGCATTCTCACCACCCGCGGCGGCATGACCTCCCATGCGGCGGTGGTGGCGCGCGGCATGGGCATTCCCTGCGTCACGGGCGCGGGCAGCATGCGCGTCGATGTCCACAACGGCCTGCTGATCGGCCTCGGCGTGAAGCTCCGGAAGGGCGATGTCATCACCATCGATGGCTCCTCTGGCCAGGTGCTGAAGGGCGAGGTGCCCATGCTCCAGCCGGAACTGTCCGGCGATTTCGGCCAGATCATGGAATGGGCGGATGCCGCCCGCCGCATGACCGTGCGCACCAATGCGGATACACCGCAGGATGCGCGCGCCGCCCGCTCCTTCGGGGCCGAGGGCATCGGGCTTTGCCGCACGGAGCACATGTTCTTCGAGGGCGGGCGCATCCATGTGATGCGCGACATGATCCTTGCGGAGACGGAAGCCGGCCGCAAGGCCGCGCTCGACAAGCTTCTGCCCATGCAGCGTTCGGATTTCACCGAGCTTTTCTCCATCATGCACGGCCAGCCGGTGACGATCCGCCTGCTCGATCCGCCGCTGCACGAATTCCTGCCGAAATCCGATGCGGAAATCGCCGAAGTGGCCGCGGCCATGGGCATGGAACCGCGCGCCCTGCGCGAACGGGTGGATGCGCTGCACGAATTCAACCCCATGCTCGGCCATCGCGGCTGCCGGCTGGCCATTTCCCATCCGGAAATCGTCGAGATGCAGGCCCGCGCCATTTTCGAGGCGGCGGTGGATGCCGCGCGCCAGACGGGCGAACTGGTCTCGCCGGAGATCATGGTGCCGCTGGTGGGCCTGCGCGCCGAGCTCGACTACGTCAAGGGCCGCATCGATGCCATCGCCCGCGCCGTCATGGACGAGGCGGGCATGGAGATCCATTATCTGGTCGGCACCATGATCGAGCTGCCGCGTGCGGCGCTGCGCGCCCATTCGATCGCGGAAGCCGCGGAATTCTTCTCCTTCGGCACCAACGACCTCACCCAGACCACCTTCGGCATCTCGCGGGACGATGCCTCGAATTTCATCAACACCTATATCCGCAAGGGCATCATCGATCACGATCCCTTCATCTCGCTGGATTTCGATGGCGTCGGCGAGCTTATCCGCATCGCCGCCCAGCGCGGCCGGCTGACCCGGCCGGAAATGAAGCTCGGCATCTGCGGCGAACACGGCGGCGACCCGGCCTCCATCCATTTCTGCGAGTCGATCGGGCTCGATTATGTCTCCTGCTCGCCCTTCCGCGTGCCCATCGCGCGACTGGCGGCCGCTCAGGCGGCCATCCGCGCCGGCAATGCCCGGCACTGATGGCAGAACCACAGCGTCGTGGCTCCTCCCGGCCCCGGCCGTGGATCGCCGCAACCTTAAACCTATATCGAAAGACTAGTCTAAAATTGGACGTTCCTAATTTAGGGGAAACGTGCAACATGCTCGCGGTGGTAGGGAGCACCCGGTCCCCTCCGCAGAGGCGGTAAATAGAGACGTGCCGCCGATGCCGGTTCCGGGTGCCGCTCAGCCAAGCCCGAGCCTGAAGTGTTTCCCATTGGGCGAGGCATCCTGTCACAGACTTGTCCGGAGCGCCGGGTAACCGGCAGGGGTGCAGGATATGCCCATCCCCCCGCACCCTTCCGGACCTTTTCCCCGCTGCCATCCCCCCGGGGTGATTGCGGAACCGAACCCTTATGCAAACGAAAGGCCACGCGATGTATGCGCATCGCGGGAATGCCCTGTCATGTCCTTTTCGCCGATCCTGATCTCCTTTCTCCTGTCCACCGCGCTTTTTGCGCTCATCCCCGGGCCGGCCATGCTCTTCGTTGCGGCAAAGACCTCCGTGGCCGGCAGGCGTGCGGGATTGACGGCAGCGCTCGGCATTCATGTCGGCTGCGGCGCGCATATTCTGGCGGCCTCCATTGGCCTGCCGGTGCTGTTTCACCATTATCCCGCCCTCTATCATGCGGTGCGGCTGGCGGGGGCGGCCTATCTGGTCTGGCTGGGATGCGGCATGATCCGGCGCGCCTGCCTGGCCATGGAGGAAGGGGGCCCGGCATCGCCCGAAAGCTTTGGCGAAACCTTCCGCCAAAGCGCCATCGTCGAAATGCTGAACCCCAAAACCGGCATCTTCTTCCTCACCCAGCTTCCGCTTTATGCCGATCCCGCCGGCGATCTGCCGCTCTGGCAGCAGTTCCTGCTGCTCGGCGTGGTGGTGAACCTCATTTTCTCGCTCGGCGATCTCTGCGGCATCCTTTTCGCCGGCACGGCCCACAGGCTCTGTTCCCATGCCCCGCAACGGCGCCTGCGCCAGGGAAGCGGCCTGCTGATTGCAGGCATCGGCCTCTCCATCGTTGTCGCCACCTGTTGAGGGCAAGGGGTGGGCTTCACTCGCAATCGGTCTGGAGCACCGGCACGCGCTTCGAAACCGCGGCCCGGTAGAGCGGTTTTTCTGGAACGGGGCCGATCACCGACCGGCTCATCTTCCCCACCATGCCGCAAAAGAGATCCACCTCCGCGCGCGAGCGGGTGGCGAAATCGAGCGCCAACGCCTTCATTGCCGCCTGCCGGATGGCCGCAATGTCCCCGGCGCTGATCGGAACCACGCTGTTTTCAACGATATAGGCCTCGCTCAGCCGCACCGCCTCGTCTACGACTTTCTGCAGCTCGTCCCGCCGGGCGGAAGGCGGCAGGCAATGGGGCAGGCTTTCCTGCACCAGGAAGGCATAGTTCCACACGCAATCCACGCGCGGAATGCCGGGTTCGGTCAGATAGCGGGCGCTCAGCCCGCCATGGCGGTTGCGGGCAATTGCGATCTCATAGCCGCGCAGGCTGAAGCGGATCAGGGTGAGACCCTCTTCCTCCTCCTCGCTGGCGAGAACCCGCACGCCCGGAATGGCCCGGAGCGCCTCCACAGTCGCCGGAATTTCGGCCACCCGCTCGATCGCGGTGGCATCCGCCGCGGAAAGCGGCAGGGGAAAGGCGGCGCAAAGCGCCAGCGCCACCCCGGCAAGACAGGGCTTCATCGAAACGCGCCTCTGAAAAATCGAAAATATGAAAAACAGAATAGACTGAAATAGAACGCAGACAAGCGGGGACGTGGGGTGGGAGAGTGAACTGGCTCACCCTGCCCGAGCCAGAAGCGGCGCCTGGTGCAACCGTCCGATAAGGCCGATGAAGGACTGGGCAACCCGCCGGATCGCCTCGCTCCGTTCCGTCAGCGGCTCGATTGCCGGTCGGGTGTTAAACAAGTCACTCAACCGAGTTGGACTAGTCTAAGTTACATGCGTAATTTCGAAAATAAATGCATTAAGGCAGGGCATATCTCTACAGGAGTGTGCAATGTTTTCATCTGCCATAATCGATTTCTGGATTTCGACGCTGCTTGTTTCGTTCATTCCGGGACCTGCGATGCTCTATGTCGCTGGGCAAACGCTTGCCAACGGACCGAGCGCTGGCTGGCAGGCGGCGCTCGGTATGCATCTTGGCCGGTACGTACACATCATTTGGGCGGTAACCAGCATTTCCCTCGTTCTCGCCATGATGCCCGAGGTTTACGTCATCATCCGGCTTACGGGCGCCCTCTACCTGCTCTGGCTCGGCTTCTCCGTGATAATGCATGTTGAAAGTGCGCATTCGACGGGGCTGGGTGCCCTCGATTCCACAGCCCGAAGGTCATTGATGCAGAGTGCGTGGGTAGAGATTTTGAACCCGCAAACCGCCGTGTATTTCGTTACCCAGTTGCCCCGCTTTGTGGATCCCCATGGAAGCAATCCGTCGTTAAAGCTTGTCCTTCTCGGTTTGCTTGTAAATGTCACCGGCACGCTTGGAGATCTGGCAAGCATGGCCTGCGCGCGATTTCTCCGTATTGGCCTGAGCGAGAACAATGGAATGATCCGAAAGATGCAGTTGGGCGGCGGCTCGCTTATCGTGGGACTCGGCATGCATGTCCTGCTGCCAGATTCCTGATATGTCGCTAAGTTTCCATGGCATGTAGAGAAATAAAATAAAGACTAATCTAAATAAGAGGGCTGCGGAGGTTCTTTTTCCAGCTTAGACGAAGCATCGAGATGACGGGATGGCTGATGCAGAAACCGCATCGGCCTTCCAGCCATCGGATGGCCTGCCCTGTTCATGTTACTCCCGGGCAGGTTGCCTGCCACCTTGCCAGGAGTGTCGGAACCGTTCCGGCGGAAGCGTGGGCACAAGGGAAACCCCGCCTTCGCTTACTCCTGACTTTTTTGCCGGATGTGGACCCGCACTCACCCCGCCCGGGCCAGAAGCGGCGCCTGGTGCAGCCGTCCGATAAGGCCGATGAAGGACTGGGCAAACTGCCGGATCGCCTCCGTCCGCTCCGTCGGCGGCTCGATGCGGATCGAGGAACCGTCCGGGTCCATGCAGGCAAAAGCGGGGATGAATTCCTCGCCGGACGGAAGGGCGATCACCGCAATCCGCCGGGAGCCGGGCAGCAGGCTGCTTGCCGGCAGCTCGAAGAGGAATGCCCCGCCCGCGCTTTCGGCGGCGCGCCGCACCGCGGTGGTGAAATCCTCCACCCCGTCATAGGCGGCAAAGGCAAGCTCTGCCTCCAGCATCGCCTCTTCCATGAGCGAGGGCAGCACCACGCCCGAAAGCGGCGGCGCCGAGTCGAAGCGGCGGCTTGCGGAAAGCGCGCCCGCTTTCTGAAGCGCCTGTTGCGGAGAAGGGGCAATGTCGATCACGGCCATAGTCTGTTCCTTCGAGGTCCCCGTGTGCCGGCACATGCACGCCGACTCCACCGGCGGGGCAAAGCCCCTGCTGACGAAATCCTTGCCCCCGAATTCCGTTCCTCCTGCCAGCAAAGCGTGGTGATTTTGAGACAGGCAAGAATTTGTTAACCATGATTTTTAAGGATGGCTTAACCCTTCACCGCCCCCGGAAATGTCTGGGCAGCCCGGTGCCGCGGATGGCATAGCGGTGGCAATTGTTCTAGAAGAGAGGCATTCCTGTCTCGTCAAACGCGAAAAGTGCCGTCTGCATGATGATCCGCTTCGAAAGGCCGGTTTCCCGCTCGGCCTATCTGGCCCGCCGCCTGGCCTCGCTGGCTTTCCTGCTGACGCTTGCGGCCATGGGCACCCACCGCTTCGGCCTCATCGTCACGCCGGCCTTCGTGGCGCTGGTGGCGGTTGCCGCTGCGCTGTCCGCCCTGTCGGTGGTTCTGGCGCTCATCGGCCTGCAGCGCCTGTGGCAGGTGGGGGCGGAAGGGGGGCTTGCCGCGCTCCGCGCGCTCCTCCTGTCGGCCCTGCCGCTCGGCCTTGTGGGCGCGGCCGCCTATGCCGCCCACGTGACGGCGCCGATAGCCGATCTCTCCACCGACCGCATGACCCCGCCGGACTGGATCAACCCGCCTGCCGCAAACCAGATGTTCCTGCCCCCGCGGGATGGCAGCGGCGCCGGGGCGCTGGCCGCCCTTTCCGCCTATCCCGAGCTGACCGGCCGGCGCTATGAAGGCGCGCTCGACCGCGTCTACCACGCCGTCACCAAGGTGGCCGCCGCCGAGCGCATCACGATCACCGAGGAGCGGGGCATCGAAAAGGCGGTCGATCTGGAAGATACGCCCCTGCCGGGCAAGACCGCTGGCCAGACGGCGGACGAGGCGCCGGCCGAAACGCCCGAAATCGGCCCCGTGCCGCTGCAGCGGCCGGATGCCACCGAAATGGGCCCGGCGCCCCGCGGCGATGTGCTGTTGCAGGGGGAAAAGCGCACGCTCATTCTCGGCCTGCCTTTCGATATCCTCATCCGCCTCAAGGAGGAGGCCGAGACCACCACGGTCGATATGCGCGTCGCGGCCCGCTATGGCGATCGCGACCTCGGGATCGGCAACCGGATCGCCCAGTCCTATCTGCGCGCACTGGATGCGGAACTCTTGGGCATTGCCGGCGATTGAGGTCTGCCCGGCACCCTGGCTGTCGGGTGAAGAATTGCCGCATCCCTTGAATGCTTGCACCTTCTCTCCCACGTCTTCGGTCGAGCGGACCCTATCGAACCAAGAGAGAGACCATGTCTCAGGCCATTCAAGGAATGCAATGCCCGGTATGCCGGGTGAACCTCGTCATGAGCGAGCGCCAGGGAATAGAGATCGATTACTGCCCGCAATGCCGCGGCGTCTGGCTGGATCGCGGCGAGCTCGACAAGATCATCGAGCGCAGCCTGCCCGCCGCCCCGGCCCGCCCGCAGGAGGCGCCGGCCCAGCCGGCCTATCAGCAGCCTGCCTACCAGCCGCAGCAGCCCTATCCGCAGCAGGCTCCCTACCAGAAGCGACGGAAGAGCTTTCTTGAGGAGCTTTTCGATTGATCATGGCCCCGGCGCGGGGGGACATCCCCTCGCGCCGACCGGACTTACTCAAAACGGGCGCGCATCGCCTCGTCTATGGCCTTGAGCGAGAGACCGGCCATCAGCGGCGATGCCTCGGGGCGCATCTGCACATGCGGAAAATCCGGAAAGCGCCGCCACAATCCGCCGGGAGTAAGCCCCGCGGCCTCCGCCTTCCGCGCCAGCGCCAGATAGCCGTTGTCCCGCGCCACCACCCGCGTCAGCGACCACTCCGCCACGCCATTGACGATCCACAGACAATCGGCCGCCTCGCCCCACTGGTGCCAGGAAAGACCGGGCAAGGCCTTCGTCACCGGCGGCCCGTGGCACGGCCCGCAATCGACCAGAACCTCGGCGAGATAATAGGCCCCCGCCTGCCGCAAATGCCGGACCGCCGCCTCCACCTCCTCCCGCGCCCGCGACTGCCGCCACAGCCGCGCCTGCTCCTCGGGCCTGCGCAGCCCCACCGTCACGCGAAGCTCGATCCCGTCATCCCGCAGATCCCCGATCACCCCCTCCAGCGCCCCCCGAAACCGCGGCTCCAGCCCATCCAGCCTGCTCTCCATCATCATCTCTCCCGTGGGTTATCGGAGAATATTAGAATGGTCTTCAGCGCGGGGGATGAGATTGGGGACGGACTCTTGATGAACAAGGCTTTTCGGGAATGGCCGTCCACCAGCGGCCGATCGATCTCCCCCATGCGGGGGAGATGCCCGGCAGGGCAGAGGGGGGTGGGTATCGGCAAACGCGGACCCCGATCTCCCCCCCTCCCGGGCAGCGAAGCTGCTCCGGATGCGGGGGAGGTCGAGGCTGGCCCCTCACCCCTCCACCAGCTCCGCTGCCGTCTGCAAATCCACGCTGACGAGCTGGGAGACGCCCTGTTCGGCCATGGTGACGCCGAAGAGGCGGTTCATGCGGGCCATGGTGATGGGGTTGTGGGTGATGACGATGAAGCGGGTTTCGGTGGAGGCCGCCATTTCGTCCATGAGGTTGCAGTAGCGCTCCACATTGTGGTCGTCGAGGGGCGCGTCCACCTCGTCCAGCACGCAGATCGGGGCGGGGTTCGTCAGGAACACCGCGAAGATGAGCGCCATGGCGGTGAGTGCCTGTTCGCCGCCCGAGAGCAGCGTCATGGTCTGCGGCTTCTTGCCGGGCGGGCGGGCGAGGATTTCAAGGCCGGCATCCAGCGGGTCGTCGCTCTCGATCAGCTGCAATTCCGCCGTGCCGCCGCCGAAGAGATGGGTGAAGAGCCGCTGGAACTGGGCGTTGACCACGTCGAAGGCGGCGATCAGGCGTTCGCGGCCTTCGCGGTTGAGGCTCTGGATTGCGGCGCGCAGCTTCTTGATCGCGTCGATCACGTCGTCGCGCTCGCGGATGAGGGCGGCGAGCTTTTCCGAAAGCTCGCGCGATTCCTCCTCGGCGCGGAGGTTCACCGCACCCAGCCGCTCGCGCTCGATCTTCAGCCTTTCGAGTTCGCGCTCCACCTCGCGCGGATCGGGGAGTTCGTCGGCGGCACCGATGCCGGTGAAGCGGATCGCCTCATGCGGCTCCACATGCAGCGCCTCGCGGATGCGGGCCTCGCCTTCCTGCCGGCGCTCGCGGGCGGAGACGAGCCGTTCCTCGGCCCGGCCGCGCTTTTCGCGGGCTTCGGCGAGTTCGGCAAGGGCGCGGGCGGCCAGCTGGTCGGCCTCGCGCTGGCGGGTTTCGGCCTCGGCAAGCCGGTCGGCAGCCTCGCGGCGGGCGGCTTCCGCCGCCTGAAGCGCTGACATCAGCGACCGGCGCTTTTCCTCGAATTCCTCCGGGGCCTCGTCGAGACCCGCCATTTCCTCCCGCGCCTCTTCCTCGCGCTCGCGCAGCCGCTCGATCTGGGCGGCCGCCCCTGCCCCGCGGCTTTCCCAGCTCGCGCGCTCCTGCCGGATCGCCAGAAGCCGGCGCTGGCGCTGGTCGTTCTCGCGGTTGAAGCCCTCGTGGCGGGCGCGCGCCTCGGCCAGCAGACCGCGATCGGTCGCCACCACCATCTGCTGCTCGCGCAGCTTTGCCTCGATCTCGGAAAGGTCGGGCTGGTCCTCCAGTTCGGCGCGCGCCTCCTCCAGCGCCTCCGCAATCTCCTCGATCTGGTTCTCGAACTGGGCGACCGTCTCGCGGATGACGTCGCGGCGGCGGAGAAGATCGCCGGAGGCGCGCTCGGCGCGGCTCAGCTCCTCGCGGGCCTCCGCCACCTGGCGCTGAAGATTGCGGCTTCTGTCCCGCGCGCCGGCAAGCCGGCCTTCGGCCATGCGGATCTCGTCCTCGGCGGCGCCAAGCTGCTCTTCCGCCGCGGCAAGCGCATCCTCGGCGAGCGTCCGCTCCTCCTCGATTTCCTGAAGCCGGTTCTTCTGGGCAAGGCGAAGGGCGGCTGCTCCCGGCGCATCGGCACCCGTCACATGGCCGTCCCAGCGGAAGACCGCGCCCGCCTTCGTCACCAGACGCTGGCCGGGGCGCAGCTGCTTCTGCAGGAGTTCGGCCTGCTCCGGCTCGATCACGCCGATCTGGCCGAGACGGCGGGCGAGCGCCTTCGGCGCCTGCACGTGACGGGAGAGCGGAACCGCATTGCCGGGGAGCGGCGGATCATTGGCCGGATCGCCATTCTCGATCCAGTGGGCGGGGGCCTCGGGATCGAGCGAGGATTGCAGGTCGTCGCCGAGCACGGCGCCGAGTGCCGCCTCGAAGCCGCGGGATACGGCAATGTCTTCCGCCACGGCGCGGAAACCGCCATCGCTTTCGCCGGCGGACAGGATCTTGCCTATGGTGCGGGCTTCCGTCTCGAGGCCGGCAAGGCGCTGGCGGGCGGCATCAAGCGGCTTGCGGGCCATGGCTTCCGCGCCCCGGGCGGCGCTGACGGCCTGCTCCAGCCCCTGGATCTCTTCCATGTGGCGGGAAAGCGCCTCTTCCGCCGCCTCCAGAATATCCTGCCGTTCGGCGGGATCGGGCAGGCTCCTCATCCGCTCGTCGATGGCAGCGAGCTCGCGGCCCGCCTCGCTTCGCTGCTGGTCGAGACGCTGGCGGCGGTCGCCCGCATCGCGGATCGCGCGCTCCAGCTGGCCACGGCGGGCGCCGGCTTCGGCCCGTTCGGCGGTGAGCTTCTGGAAGGCCTGCTCGCTCTCGCTAAGCCGGTGCGAGGCTTCCGAAAAGGCGGCGAGGATTTCCTCCGCCGCACTGCCCGCATCGGCGAGCAGCTCATCCAGCTCCGCCTCTTCCTCGTTCAGTCTCGCAATCACGCCGGCATTTTCGGAAACGAGGCGCTCCTCGCGGGCAATGTCCTCGGCCAGATGCGACACGCGGCGCATCAGCTCGTCGCGGCGCTTGAGGAGACGCCCGGCATCTTCCTCCAGCTGGGCGCGGGCAAATTGCAGGCGCTGAAGGGCGGCCGCCACCTTCGCCTCCTCCTCGCGCAGTTCCGGCAGCTTGTGGGCGGCGATCGCCTGCTCCTTTGCGGCCTCCATCTGGGCCTGCGCCCGCTCGGCAACGACGACGGTCGCCTGGTTCAGCGCGCTCGTCGCCTCGGCCTCGGCCTCCTTCGCCTGCACCCAGCGGATATGCAGCAGCATGGCCTCGCGGGCGCGAATATCGGCCGACAGCATCTTGAAGCGGTTGGCCTGCCGTGCCTGCCGCTTCAGGCTTTCGATCTGGCTTTCGAGCTGCGCGACCACATCCTCCAGCCGCTCCAGATTGGCTTCGGCGGCGCGCAGGCGAAGTTCGGCCTCGTGACGGCGCGAATGCAGCCCGGAAATGCCGGCGGCCTCTTCGAGCAACTGGCGGCGCGCCTGGGGCTTCGCCTGGATCAGCTCCCCGATCCGCCCCTGCCCGACCATCGAGGGCGAGCGTGCGCCGGTGGAGGCATCGGCAAAGAGCAGCTGCACATCCTTGGCGCGGGCTTCCTTGCCGTTGATGCGGTAGACAGAGCCCTGCTCGCGCTCGATGCGGCGCGTCACCTGGATCTCGTCGGCATCGTTGAAGGCGGCGGGCGCGGTGCGGTCGGAATTGTCGAGGAAGAGGCCCACCTCCGCCGTGTTGCGGGCGGGACGGTTGCCGGAGCCCGAAAAGATCACGTCATCCATGCCGGAGGCGCGCATGTTCTTGTAGGAGTTCTCCCCCATCACCCAGCGCAGCGCCTCGACCAGGTTCGACTTGCCGCAACCGTTCGGCCCGACGACGCCGGTCAGCCCGCGCTCGATGATGAATTCGGAGGGTTCCACGAAGGACTTGAAGCCCACCAGACGAAGCTTGTTGAACTTCATGGGGTGGCTCCCGCGGGTGGGGATTGCCTATGCCGCACCCTACCCCCCTCTGTCGGCTTCGCCGACATCTCCCCCGCAAGGGGGGAGATCAGAGTCGGCGTATGCCGATGCCTACCCCCCTCTGCCCTTACCACGCGATAATCCTGCCCCGCGCGCGGGGCGCGAGGATCAGAGGAGGCTGTCCAGAAGCGCGGACATGGTCTCAAACGACATGGCTCCCGCGTAGCGTTTCCCGTTGATCAGGAAGGTGGGCGTGGCGTTGATGCCGAAGTCCTTGGCGCCGCGTTCCCTGACCGCATTGACATCATTCAGAAGCTTCTGGTCCGTCAAGCACTTCTCGAAGCTCTCCTGTGTAAAACCGGCGAGTTTCGACATCTGCAGCAGCGCGGCCTTGCCGTCATCCGCCGCGGCCCAGGTCTGCTGCTGCTTGAAGAGCATGGAGACCATGGGGAAATAGGCGCCGTTGGGCGCGCAGCGGGCCAGCATGAAGGCGGCTGCGGCGCGCGGATCGAAGGGGAATTCCCGGGCAATGAAGCGGACCTTGCCCGTATCGATGTATTTTTCCTTGATCTTCTCGAAGGTGTCGTTGTGGAAATGGGCGCAGTGCGGGCAGGTCATCGAGAAATATTCGACGATGGTGACCTTGGCATCGGCCTTGCCCATCGACATCTCGGGAAGCGCGCCGGGCTCCAGCACCTTGGCCATGTCCACATCGCCCTCGGAGGCCGGAATCTCGACCTTGGCGGGGGTGGTGGATGCCGTGGTGGCCGGGTCGGTCTTGGCATCGGGAGCCTTCGGGGCCTCGGCCTTCTTTTCCTCGCTGCAGGCAGAAAGGGCAAGCGCACTGGCCGAAAGGGCAATGCCCGAGAGAAGGCGGCGCTTGGTGAGGGTGGGTTCGAAGCTCGACATCTGGTTCATCCCTATGGTTACGGGCCATACATTAAAATGATGGCCCTTGGTAGTACGCCAAGGCGCGGCTCACAAGGGTCTCGCCCCCGTGTTGGCGCCGAAAGATGGCGCTCCCATGGCCGCAAGCCGTTGAAATTACCGTGATCAGCGCAGGCGCCGGTTCGGAG
Source organism: uncultured Rhizobium sp. (assembly GCA_945952415.1). Taxonomy (GTDB): domain Bacteria; phylum Pseudomonadota; class Alphaproteobacteria; order Rhizobiales; family Rhizobiaceae; genus Gellertiella. The sequence goes on from CAMFIF010000031.1 coordinate 16,024, forward strand.
TGTAAACCGCGGTGCCGAGCCGCTTCAGCGCCTCGCGCAGCGGACCCTCTTCCACGCCCTCGATCATCTCTTCCAGCTTGCGGGCCGATGCGCCCTGAAGCGGGGGGATGCGCCGCGAACGCGGCGGGCCGGAGGAGACCGGCTTCTGCACGATGCGGATCTGCCGGATCGCCGGGAAGCCGAAGAAGGCATTGATGCGGCTGATCAGCTCGCCCTGGGCATGGGTGAGGAAGAGTGCGCGGGCGCCTTCGCAGGCAATGGTCAGCACGCCCGGCTCATAGCCGCCATCGCCGCCGCCATAATCGCGGCGCGGCCAGGTGATCTTTTCCGGACGGGTGGTTTCGGCAAAATCCGCGCCTGCAATCTCGTCCCAGCTGCCGAGAAGGGCGGTGGAAATGCCCGCCTTCTTCGCCAGCACCCGGTCGATCATGGGATTGGCGATCTCGCTGACCTGAGCGACGCCCCGGCGGGTAAAGCCGGTTTCCCTGATCTGTCCGTTGCCGGGGGGAGAGCCTGCCATGTCACGCCCCTTCCGACCCGGCTGCGGGGCCCCGGCGGTTGAGCGCGCTGTAGCGCTCCATGGACTGGGCATAGAAGGCGACGCCGCCGGTCAACATGGCAAGCGATTCGCCGATGGCGAGGCGGTTGTTGGAATTGGACAGCAGCGTCAGCGCGAAGAAGAAGATGAGCATCAGATAGGCCTGCAGGCCGGCGGCGGGAATGAAGCCCTTGCGATAGCCGCGCCAGACCATGGCGATCAGGCCGAACAGCATGATGGCCAGCGCCAGGAGGCCGAAAAGCCCGTGGCGAATCAGGATTTCCAGATAGCCATTATGCATGAGGTAATAGCCCACATTGGCATAGCGGGTCTGATCCCATTTCTCGATCCAGAAATTGCCATGGCCGAAGAACGGCGCCTGCTTGACCAGCTGGAGCGCATTGTACCAGATTTCCAGCCGCTCGTTGAGCGAGAGCGGCACGGTGCCGGAGGAGATCTTTTCCTGCAGCAGGGCGGCCGCCGTCATCTTGCCCGTCATCAGCCCGTCGAGGATGTCGAGCGAGGCATTGACCGTATCGCCCGCACGCGCCCAGAGCCGCTCGTGAAAGACGAGACCCGCGCCGAGCACGGCCAGGATGAGGCCGATGACCGGCAGGCGGATGATCGCCCGCCGTTCCGTGACGAGAAGCAGAATGGCCGCCAGCGGCAGCGTGCCGAGCAGCGCCAGCCAGACGCCCTTGGACTGGGAGCCGACAATGGAGATGAGGCAGAGCACGATGATGACGGGCGTGAGCGCCGCTGCGGCGAGGCCATAGGGCGATTGCCTGAGGCCCCGCTCCGCATAATGGAGGAACCAGTAAAAGGCGCCGATGAGGATCAGCCCGCAGGCAACCGCGCCATGGATCTGGTTGTTGTGGTAGAGCGGGCTCACCGGTTCGCCGGAGGCAATGATAAACCAGTGCTGGGAGACGGCCAGCATGAGGGCGGCGACGGTAAAGAAGAAGAGCAGCAGCTTTTCCACATGGAAGCGCATGCGGGTGAGCCCGATGCCGATGCCGCCGAAGAAGATCGGAAAGGCAAAGAGCCATTCGGAGGAGCCGTGCTCGTGATTGGGGCTGCCGAAATAGCCGTAGAAGAAGCGCCCCAGCACATAGAGCGACCAGCAGAGGCAGTACCAGGCCATGAAGGAGGTTTCGGGCCGCGGCAGCGTGCGGCGAAAGACATAGATGCCGTAGAAGCAGACGATGATCGCGGAGAAGCGATAGGCATCGGTTTCCACGAGCGTGGCGCTGAGCATCAGGAACCAGAGCAGGAAACCTGCGGCAGCCATCAACGGGGTCGGGCGTTCTTCAAAGGTCATGGCATCGCATTCTCAGGTACGAAACGTATAGCGCAGGCGGGCGAGATAATCGGCCGCCCGGAACAGATGGGTGGGCAGGCGCTTCCAGCCGGGCAGTCTTGTCTTGCGGTAATCCTCGCGGCTGCCGATTTCCGTTTCCACGTCGAGCGGTCCGAGAGAGACGATGTCGCGGTGAAGCGTATAGGTTGCCGCCCCGGTTTGCCAGCCCCTTTCCAGCGCGACGTCGAAGGGAAGCGCCATGGGGCGGAGCGTGCGGGCAAGCTTTCGGGCGCCTGCGGCGGTGACGAGATAGCAGGCGGCAGAGCCCTGCGGACCATGCAGGCAGCGGCCGATCTCGTCGCCCGCGCGGGTGATGCCGTGGCGGCGAAACCCCTTGTTGCGGTGGTTGAAAAGCTTGACGACCTCGGCCTTCGGGAAATCCGCAAGGATCGCCTCCACCCGGGCGAGGAAGCCGCGCGGGAAAACCACGTCATCTTCGGCCACGATGGCCGCGGGCACGCCGGAGGCGATCATGAGATCGAGCGCTTTCAGGTGGCTCTGGTAGCAGCCATATTCGCCGGGGCGCATGATGCGGCCTGCAAGGCGGCGAAAGCCCGCATCGGAGACATCCACCCGGCTCGCTTCAGGGATCGCACGGCCATCCACACCCGGCACGCGGATGAGGGTGAGCCCTTCCGCTGCGGCGCTTTCGGCGATCAGTTGCCAGCGGCCGACGGACCGGTCGAGATTGATGGCATAGATGGGGAGTGACATGCGGTTCCCATGATTTGCTATCGGCCAGCGCTAGCCCATTTCAACCGGCGAGACAATCACAAGGTGGGGACGCATACCCCGTTTCACCGCCATGATTTTCTGTCTTGCCGCCCGGTCAAACTGCCGCTACCTCTTGCCGCACGGATCCTTAGAAGCGAATTGGGGCAAGGCGGTGACGCGCGCAGCAATGGCCGACACGAAACCGCTGGATATGAGCGCCAGCCTGCTTGGCTGGTATGACCGGCACCATCGCGATCTCCCCTGGAGAACCCCGCCCGCCCGGGGAAAGGCCGGTTTCAGAACCGATCCCTACCGGGTCTGGCTGTCGGAGGTGATGCTGCAGCAGACGACCGTGCAGGCGGTAAAATCCTATTTCGACACATTCACCCGCCTTTGGCCGACCGTTGAAGATCTCGCCCGGGCGCCGAGCGAGGATGTGATGGCCGCCTGGGCGGGGCTTGGCTATTACGCCCGCGCCCGCAACCTGAAGCGGTGTGCCGAGGCGGTGGCTGCGGATCACGGCGGGCTTTTTCCCGATACGGAAGCGGCGCTTCTTTCGCTTCCCGGAATCGGCGCCTATACGGCGGCGGCGATTGCGGCCATCGCCTTCAATCGCAAGGCGACGGTGGTGGATGGCAATGTGGAGCGGGTGGTGACCCGGCTTTACGCCATCGGGACGCCCCTTCCCGCCGCGAAACCCGAAATCCGGGCGCGCACGGAGGCCATGGTTCCCGAAGACCGGCCCGGCGATTTCGCCCAGGCGATGATGGATCTCGGCGCCACGATCTGCACGCCGAGGCGTCCGGCCTGCGTGCTCTGTCCGCTGAAGGCGGATTGCACGGCGCTGAAGACGGGCGATCCCGAGCTCTATCCCGTCAAGGCCGCCAAGAAGGCAAAGCCGGTGCGGCTCGGCGCGGCCTATGTGGCGGTCGGGCCCGGGCCTTCCGTCTATCTCAGGCGGCGACAGGAGAGCGGGCTTCTCGGCGGCATGAGCGAGGTGCCGGGCACCACCTGGACCGCACGCATCGACGGTGCGACCGATCTTTCCGGCGCGCCCTTTGCCGCCGCCTGGCAGCCGACCGGCAGCATCACCCATGTCTTTACCCATTTCGAACTGCGGCTCAGCGTCTACCGGGCCGACATGGAGAGGCTGGAAAACGGCGATGACGGATGGTGGCAGCCTGTTGGAAAACTTGATCAGGCCGCCCTCCCCACCGTCATGAAAAAGGCGATTGCCGCCGCCATTCCGGACGCGTTCCGAACGAAGAGAAAAGAGAAGCCATGACCACAGACATCCGCCATATCGTTTTCGACATCGGCCGCGTTCTCATCCATTACGATCCCAATATTCCCTTCAGCCGCCTCATTCCCGACGAGGCGGAGCGGAAATGGTTCTTCGAGAACATCTGCACCCATGACTGGAACATCGAGCAGGACCGCGGGCGGAGCTGGGAAGAGGCGGAAAAGCTGCTGATCGCGCTTCACCCCGACCGGGAAAGCCATATTCGAGCCTTTCGCAAGCACTGGCGGGAAATGGTGCCCTATGCCTATCCCGACAGCGTGAAGGCCATGGAGCGGCTGATAGACGAGGGTCGCGACGTGACCATGCTGACCAATTTTGCCAGCGATACTTTCGTGGAGGCGAACGAGATCTTCCCGTTCCTCAAGAAACCGCGCGGCGTGACCGTGTCCGGCGAGGTGAAGCTGATCAAGCCGGATGTGCGGATCTACGATCTCCACGCCCAGACCTTCGGACTGGAGCCTTCGAAGACGCTGTTCATCGACGATTCGGCGGCGAATGTCGAAGGCGCGCGCAAAGCCGGCTGGCAGGCGGTGCTGTTCACCGGGCCGGAAAAGCTTGCGAGCGATCTCTCCGCCTACGGGCTCGGCGCTTAAGGCGCCTCGGGCAGCATCGAGGCGAAAGCCGCCTCGAGGTCGCGCGTCAGCCCCTGCGTATCGAAAAGCGGGGCGGTATCACGGGCATCGACAAGTTTCTGGCGCAGGACGGAAAGGCGGTTTCCGTCCTGCGCCAGCGCGTCCGTCAGGCGGACGAACGCATCGAGGTCTTCCGTGACCAGTTCGGCAAGGCCGACGGAAGAAAGCAGGCTTTCGCTGACGCGGCCAGCGAAACTCGTGCCCCTGACCGTCACCACCGGCACGCCCGCCCAGAGCGCATCGGATGTGGTGGTGTGGCCGTTGCAGGGCGTGCAATCAAGGGCGATATCGGCCGCGGCGAGCCGGGCCAGATGGTCGGGAATGGGCATGCGCGGCGCCACCACCAGCCGGTCGCGGTGAATGCCGCGGGCTTCTGCGGCGCGCTTCAGGTTTTCAGCGGCCTGCTCTTCCAGCGGGGCCAGCCAGAGCACCGAGCCTTCTACCCTTCCAAGGATCTCCATCCAGGCCTCGAAGGCCTTGAGGCGGATCTTCGGCGCCTGGTGGAAGGCCGCAAAGACGATGCCCTCTTCCGGCAGGCCATGGGCCGCGCGCGAGGCGGGCCGGACCGGGCGCAGGCGGCTGTTGTCATTGGCCTGGTAGCAGCGCGGCAGGCGGATGATCCGCTCCTCGAAAAAGGCATCCGAAGAGGGCGGCGCGACGATGGCATCGGCAATGGCATAATCGATGCCGATGCCGGAAACCGAGCCCGGAAAGCCGAGATAGGAAACCTGCACGGGCGCGGGGCGGCGGGTGAAGATGCCGAGCCGGCTGCCCTGGGTGAAACCCTTGAGATCGACCAGAATATCGATCCCCAGCTTCTCGATCAGGGCCGCCGCCGCCTCGTCGCTGAGGGCGAGGATATCGACATAATGTTCGGCGGCGGCGAGCGCGCGGGCGCGCATCGCCCCGTGCCGGTTCCGCTCAGCCGTGTGGCAGAAGAGGAAGATCTCGAACCGCGCGCGATCATGGGCTTCGAGCACGCCGTTGAAGAGGGAGAGCGTGGCGTGATCGTGGAAATCGGCCGAGACATAGCCGATGCGGATCCGCCTTCCGGTGACGGGCGAAAGCGGCTTTCTGGCCAGGACGGGCGGAAACAGCATTTCGGCGGTGCGCAGCGCCGTCTTGCGATGATAGGCCTCGTCGCCCGACCAGAGAATGGAACGGAAGGCGTTTTCCCTGATATCCATCGCCGCGCCCTCACGGGCATAGGCGGCCTCAAGTTCCTTCTGCAGCCGGTCGGCGAGATCGAGATCGCAGAGATTGGCGGCAGCCCAGAAGAGTTCGGAGAGCGCCAACCGCTCGCCCGGCTGCATCTCGAGCGCCCGCCTGAGGAGCGGCAGCGCGCGGACGTGATGATCGGTGCCGACGAGCACCAGCGCCGCATTGAGGAGATTGCTGAAGCTCGTTCCCCGCTCCGCCAGGCGCGCGGCGAAGGGCAAGGCATCCTCGTAATTCCCGGCTTCGCGCAACAGGCTGCAAATGCCGTGATTGACATCGGGATCATCGGGCATCAGCGGATGGAGGCCAAGCAGGCAGGACAGGGCCTTGCCCGGCGCACCGCCATTCACATAATGCAGCGCGGCGCGCAGGCCGATATCGCGCTTGCGATCCGGCGACAGCGGTACCGCATCGGCAAAGAACCGTGCGGCCTCCAGAAGATTGCCCTGCTGCTCGTGAATGGTGCCGGCGAGAAGATAGCCGTTGACGTTCCGCCGCTCTTTTTCGAGCAGGCGGCGCACCGTGGCCAGCGCGATCTTCAGATCGCCCCGCTGATACTGCTGCATCGCCTTTTCCAGCAAAGCGGCCATCTGCCCATGCTCCCTTTCGTTGGGGGAGCTTTAGGAAGCCCGTCTTGTCCGAGGCTGGCGTAGTTGCCTGGTAAAACAAGAATGCCCGGCCTCCCCTTCGGGAAGCCGGGCTCTCTTCCTGTCCGCCGGGACTGAAGGTACGAAACCGGCGGCAGGCAGGGAACGGGTGGGTGGCTCAGTCGGCGAGCTTGCCGAGGCCGGCGCGGATGCGGGCACGCAGATCGTCGATGGGTTTCAGCTGCCCTTCTTCCTCGTAATGCCAGAAGGTCCAGCCATTGCAGGCATCGAAGCCCTGAACCTTGGCGCCGAGGCGGTGGATGGAGCCCGCCTCCCCGCCCGAGGCCAGCGTGCCATCGGCGCGGATGATGGCGCTGTAGCGGCGCTTCTGGTCGAAGAGCACCTGGCCGGGCTTCACCAGCCCGCTTTCCACGAGAACGTTGAAGGCAATGCGGACTTCCTGCTTCTTGCCGGTCAGCACCGTCAGCTCCGCCTTGCCGAGCGGCTCGACGGCGGCGATGCGGGCGGAGGCGGCGTCGATATAATCCTGCTCGCGCTCGATGCCGACGAAGTGGCGGCCGAGGCGCTTGGCGACCGCGCCCGTCGTGCCCGTGCCGAAGAAGGGATCGAGAATGACATCGCCCGGCTTGCTGGACGCCATGATGACGCGGGCGAGCAGCGCTTCCGGCTTCTGGGTCGGATGCACCTTCTTGCCGTCCTCGCCCTTCAGGCGCTCGGAACCGGAGCAGATGGGGAAGAGCCAGTCGGAGCGCATCTGCACATCGTCATTGGCGGCCTTCATCGCATCGTAATTGAAGGTATAGCCCTTGGCCTTCGGATCGCGGCTGGCCCAGATCATCGTCTCATGCGCGTTCTGGAACCGGCGGCCCTTGAAATTCGGCATGGGATTGGTCTTGCGCCAGACGATGTCGTTGAGGATCCAGAAATTGAGGTCCTGCATCATCGCGCCAACGCGGAAGATGTTGTGATAGCTGCCGATCACCCAGATGGAGCCCGAGGGCTTCAGCACGCGGCGGCAGGCGAGAAGCCAGGCCCGGGTGAAGGCATCATAGGCCTCGAAGGAGGCAAACTGGTCCCACTCGTCATCCACCGCATCGACCATGGACTGGTCCGGGCGGGTGAGCATGCCACCGAGCTGGAGATTATAGGGCGGATCGGCAAAGATCACGTCGACCGACTGGTCCGGCAGCGCTTCGAGGGCCGCAACGCAATCGCCCTTGATGATGGAATTGAGCCAGGAGAGCGGCTCGGTGCTTTGACGCAGGCCGGAAAGCGGGAGAACAGACGCCATTTCGATACTCACTTTTTACGCTTACGCTAAACAAATCCTTGATGCTTATGGTTACCCAACTTGGTTACCAAAGGCTGAACGGGATAGAGAAAAAGCAGGACGATGCTGGGAGCCGGAAGCGCCTTGTTCTCGGCTGCGGAGCCGGGCGCTTGCGCCCCTCCCGCTTTCATGCTTAGCTTTTTCAGCAATAGACGCCGTTTTTAGAGAAAAATGCTGAAATGACTGTCTTTATTGAAAAAAATCAGGATCAAATCCGTGAGGCGATCAATACGGCGCAGCGCTTTCAGGTTTTTTCCGAGGCGAAACGGCGTGTCGATGGCTATCGGGGCTCGATGAGTTTTGCGGACCGGGCGGGACAGGACTATCTGCTGAAGGATTATTACGATCCGGCCAACGGGGTGCGCCGCCAGGTTTCGCTTGGCAAGCGTTCGCCGGAAACGGAGCGGCTCCACCTCGAATTCCATGCGGGACGCGAGGAGGCGCGGGAGCGCTTTGCCGCGGCCGGTGCCGTTCTTGACCGGCAGGCGGGCATCAACCGCAGCCTCGGTCTTGGGCGGGTGCCGGAAACGGGGGCCCGGATCATCCGCGCGCTCGATGCGGCCAATCTTCTCGGGCGGGGCCTGCGCATCGTCGGCACCCATGCCCTCTATGCCTATGAGGCGGATACGGCGGTTTTCCTTCCCACCGAGGCCATGACGACGGAGGATATCGACATCCTTCTCGATTCGCGCGTGAACATGCGGCTGCTGATCGACGATCCCGATATGGAACGCAGCCTCATGGGGGTGCTTCAGAAGGCAGACCGTTCCTTCCGGCGCAACCGCAAGGGCTTTCAGGCGGAGAACCGGGAGGGGTATCTGGTCGATCTCATCCAGCCGATGCGGGATCCGCCCTGGCTTGCGCGGCCATCGGGCCTTGGCGCTTCGACGGAGGACCTCGCCCCCACGGAGATCGAAGGGCTGCTGTGGCATGAAAACGTGCCGGCCTTCGAGGCGGTCGCCATCGATGCCCGGGGCTATCCCGTCCGGATCGTCGCGCCCGATCCGCGGGCCTTTGCGGTCCACAAGCACTGGCTTGCCCAGCGCGCGGACCGGCAGGGGCTGAAGCGCAGCCGCGATCTCCTTCAGGCGCGTCTTGCGGCGCGGCTGGTGGCAGACCACATGCCACACCTGCCCTTCGACCCCTCTGCACTCAAGGCCTTTCCGCGCGCCGTGGTGGACGGCGCGGCGCCCCTCTTCGAGAGAACGGAGGGGGCGGACCCGTTTCGCTTCTAGCTTTTCAGCAGAAACACTCCAATTTCCGCCAATTTGCTGAAGCCATTGATTGGGATAGATTATCCGACGATGGCGAAGGCGTCGCGGGTGGTGCCGGCCTGGGTTCGCACGGGACGCTGGCCGATCCATTTCACGTGGCGTTCGAGGATCGCCACGGCATCGGAGGTGGCACCCTGGCGGAGTGCGGTAAGGATCGCGCGGTGGTCGTGGTCGGTGCGGGCTTCCCAGCCGGAATGCCAGGCGGAGAAGAGGAAGCGCGCCGAGACGGAATGCAGGTCATCGATGCTGGCGAGAAGCCGCGGCATGCCGCAGGTGGAGAGAATGAGGCGATGAAAGCGGCGGTTGGCGGCCTCCCAGGCGCGCACGTCGCCGGCGGCATCGCCTTCGCGGGTCGCTTCCTCGGCTTCGTCCAGGATTGCGGCGGTGAGATGGGGGGCGGCGTGCTTGAGGGCCAGCACTTCCAGCGCCGCGCGCATTTCGGCCACTTCCTTGACTTCGGAAAGATCGAAGGAGGCGACGCGCACGCCGCGGCGCGGCTCGCTGATCGCCAGCCCCTGCGCTTCCAGGCGGCGGAAGGCCTCGCGCACGGGCACGTGGCTTGCGCCGAATTCCTCCGCCACGTGGTCCTGACGCAGGCGCATGCCTGGCGTCAGCTCGCCGCGAATGATCCGCTCGGCAAGGGTCCGGCTGATTTTCGCCGCGATCGTATCGTCCTGTTCCTTCCTCATGCAGGCTCTTAGAGCATCGCCTTGGGTGCCATGCAAGATCAATGATTGTTCCCGGGCGCCGCTTCGTGTAGCAGGGCGGCTCACCCGGACCAACTGACAGCACGAGGCAGATCCCGCATGAGCCAGATCGACCTGATCATCTTCGACAATGACGGCGTTCTCGTCGATTCGGAAATCATCGCGGCGGAGGTGGAATCCGTGCTTCTCACCGAGGCCGGCTACCCGATCTCCATCGAGGAAATGGGCGAGCGATTTGCCGGCATGACCTGGCAGAACATCCTTCTCGCCGTCGAGCGGGAGGCCTCCATCCCGCTCTCCGCCTCGCTCATCGACAAGTCGGAGAAGATCCTCGACGAACGGCTCGGCCGCGACGTCGAGATCATTCCGGGCGTCAAGGAAGCGCTGGCGCGCCTCACCCAGCCGCGCTGCATCTGCTCCAATTCCACCACCCGGCGGCTGGACAAGATGCTCACCCATGTGGGGCTCAAGGCCTATTTCGATCCGCATATCTATTCCGCGCGCGATCTCGGCGAGGACCGGGTGAAGCCCCGGCCCGACATCTTCCTGCATGCGGCGAAGGAAATGGGCGTAAAGCCTTCCCATGCGGTGGTGGTGGAAGATTCCGTCCACGGCATCCGCGGCGCCGTCGCCGCCGGCATGCGCGTCATCGGCTTCACCGGCGCCTCGCATACCTATCCCTCCCATGCCGACCGGCTGACCGATGCCGGCGCCGAAACCGTCATCTCCCGCATGAGCGACCTCCCCGCCACCATCGCCGCCCTTTCGGAGTGGTCCGGGGTGGCGTGAGGGGCGGAATATGCCGAGGCCCACCCCCCTCTGTCAGCTTCGCTGACATCTCCCCCGCAAGGGGGGAGATTGGACTCGGCATATGCCGACAGAGGGGGGTGCGGTGCGGCATACTCCGCGCCCCACTACCCCCGCAGCATCAGCGCAGCCGGAACGATCTCGTAGCGGGCGGGGAGGCAGCCCAGATCTTCGCCGTCGAATTCGAGGGGGATGAGGTCGCCGGGGAGCGATGGGTGGACTTCCACCGTGCGGGCGCGGCGGATGAGGACGTCGGGGTGGGTGCGGTGGAGACCGCCATAGACGCGGGCGAGGTTGGCGATGAGGGTCGGGCGGTTGCGGGCGCGGACGATGACGGCGTCGAAGAGACCGTCATCGATCCGGGCATCCGGGGCGATCTTCATGCCGCCGCCGAACCAGGCGCCGTTGGCGATGGCAACCGCGGCGACGCGGGCCTCGACGGGCGGCTCGTCATCGAGGCGGACGGCCACGTCCGGAAAGCGGAAGCGCAGAAGCGCGCCCAGCGTGTGGATGAGATAGATCAGGCCGCCGGAGCGGTTTTTCTCCAGCTTGGCGCGGTTGACGGCGGTGACGATCTCGCCGGTAATGCCGAGGCTTGCAATATTGATAAAGTGGCGCACCCCCTCCCCGCCACCCGGCAGGGCGAAGGTGACGCGGCCGGCATCGATCCGGCGCGGGGTCCGTGAAAGAAGATCGAGGGCTGCCGCTGCGGGATCGGCGGGGAAGGAAAAATTGCGCCGGAAATCGGAGCCCGTGCCGGCGGCGATGAAGCCCAGTTCCGGCCGTTTCGGCAGCCGGTCCGGCGACAGACGAAGCAGCCCGTCGGCCACTTCGCCGAGCGTCCCGTCGCCGCCGAAGGCGATGAGGAGATCCACCCCGGAAAGGGCAAGGCTTTCAGCCAGCCGCGCGCCGTCACCCCGGCCGCGGGTCAGCACCATCTCGGTTGCGGGATGTACCTGCCGGATGGCGGCATGAACCGCCTCCGCATGGCGTGCAGCCCGTCCCCCTCCCGAGACGGGATTCACGATGATGGCAATGCGCAATGCTCCCCCTCACGACCGCAGGCGCGCCGCCTCCTCCAAGGCGGCGCGAAGCGGCTTACTTGGTGTTGTAGGGCCCCTCGTCGAAGCCCAGGAAAACGCGGGCCGTGGCGCTGGTTCCGGCCGGCAGGAGAACGCCTTCCTTCTGGAACAGGAACTGGCCGGACGGCTGGCCGGCGGCGATCTCCACATTGAACTTCACGAGCTCGGAGTAGACGGTCTGGTCGCCATCCACCACGGCCACGCGCACCGGCAGGGTGAACTTGCCGGCCTTGCCGGCCGGGCCGAGCACCAGGCGGCCCTGGGCCTGGACCAGCACCTTGGTGGCGCCGGTTTCATCCTGGGTGCACTGGCGGGTCGTATCGGCGAGAGAGGCCTGATACTGGAGCTTCGTCTGGTCGTCGGCGGCGCCGTTCTTGCCCTTGCCGCCCTTGCGCAGGAAGGCGGTGCCTTCGCGCAGCGAAATCTGCGGGCAGATGCCGGTGACGACAGGTGCGGGCGCGCCCTTGGCCGTGGACAGCTTTTCCATGCCCGGCGCCTTGGTGCCATGATCGAAAGGCGTGGTGGTCGGCGTGTTGCAACCCGTCACGGCAAACAGGACGGCGATAAGTGCCGCGCCCCGACGCATCCTTGCCTCAACTTTGCCTGTCATGCTGGCACTCCCTGTACAGCCGGCGAAGCATGCCGGAACCGATGATGGAAAATGAGGCCTTTCATGCCCCTTGCGGATGCTCTATACCAGCGGCGCGGAAAAAAATCGATTGGGGGCAAAAGGTTTTGGGCAGGTTTTCCGACGGCGCGCTCCGCTTCGGCCGGAGGCGTCCCGGACGGCATTCGCGGAAATGCGGCGCGCACTTGCCGAAGAACGAAAGCCGCCGGGCGTTTTTGGCGCAATAAGACAAACCGGCGGCGGTGAGGACGCATAGACTCCGGCTCTCCCATCCGACACCGGACATCAAGGAAACTGGCAGTGGACTATATCTCGACGCGGGGCGAGGCCCCTACCCTCGGCTTTTCCGATGCGCTTCTTGCAGGTCTTGCAAGCGACGGCGGCCTTTACGTTCCCCGCACCTGGCCGCAGCTGACGAAAAAGGAAATTCGGGCGCTGCGCGGCCTCACCTATCAGCAGACCGCCTTCGAGATTCTCTACCGCTTCACGGGCGGCGAGATCCCGGCGGAGGATTTCCGCGCCATGATCGACGAGGCCTATGCCACTTTCCGCCATCCGGCGGTGGCGCCGCTCGTCCAGACCGGGCCGAATTCCTTCATCATGGAGCTCTTCCACGGCACGACGCTCGCCTTCAAGGACGTGGCGATGCAGCTGATCGGCCGGCTGATGGATTATGTGCTGGAAAAGCGCGGCGAGCGCGCGACCATCGTCGGCGCCACGTCGGGCGACACCGGGGGTGCTGCCATCGACGCCTTTGCCGGTCGCGACCGCACCGATATCTTCATCCTCTTCCCCGAGGGCAAGGTTTCCCCCGTCCAGCAGCGGCAGATGACCACGCACAGCGCCGCAAACGTGCATGCGCTGGCGGTGAAGGGCAATTTCGACGACTGCCAGAACCTGGTGAAGGCCATGTTCAACGACCACGCCTTCCGCAACCGGGTTAAGCTTTCAGGCGTGAACTCGATCAACTGGGCGCGCATCATGGCGCAGGTGGTTTATTATTTCACCACCGCCGTCTCGCTCGGCGCGCCGGACCGGAAAATGTCCTTCACGGTGCCGACAGGCAATTTCGGCGATATTTTCGCCGGTTTCGTCGCCAAGCGCATGGGGCTTCCCATCGACCGGCTTGTCATCGCCACCAACGAGAACGACATTCTGGCCCGCACGCTGAAAACCGGGCGTTACGAGATGAAATCGGTGAAGGCCACCACCACGCCTTCCATGGACATCCAGATTTCCTCGAACTTCGAACGGCTGCTCTTCGAGGCCTACGGGCGCGATCCCGCCGCCGTGCGCGGGCTGATGGAGAACCTGAAGCAGGCGAATGCGTTTACCCTTTCGGAAGGGGCGCTGCGTGCCATCCGCCGCGAGTTCCGGGCGGGCCGCGCCAGCGAAAAGCAGGTGGCGCAGACGATCCGGGAGACGCTCGAAACGACCGGCTATCTCCTCGATCCGCATACGGCGCTTGGAGTTTTTGTTGCCAAGGCGCACGAAAAATCCAATAGTCCCATGATTACGCTTGCCACGGCGCATCCGGCAAAGTTCCCCGACGCGGTCAGGAAGGCCGCCGGTGTGACCCCGGAACTGCCGGCCTGGCTTGGTGACCTGATGGACCGCAAGGAACGCTTCGAGGTGATCGAGGCCGATCTCCAGGCGGTCGAGAACATGATTGGCGCCCACGCCCGGGCCGGCAAGGCCTGAGGCGACAGGGTTCGCGGAAAGACGGACGATGAAGGTTGAGTGCACCCGGCTTGCTTCCGGTTTGACAGTGGTAACGGAAAACATGCCCCATCTGGAGAGCGTCGCTCTCGGGGTCTGGATCAAGTCGGGATCGCGCAACGAGACGCGCGAGGAGCATGGGATCGCCCATCTCCTCGAACACATGGCCTTCAAGGGCACGCATCGCCGCTCGGCCCGGCAGATTGCCGAGGAAATCGAGAATGTCGGCGGCGAGGTCAACGCCGCCACATCGACGGAAACCACCTCCTATTATGCCCGGGTGCTGAAGGACCATGTGCCGCTGGCCGTGGACATTCTTGCCGACATTCTCACGGAGAGCGTCTTCGACGAGGAAGAGCTTGCCCGCGAGAAGAACGTGATCCTGCAGGAAATCGGCGCCGCCGACGATACGCCCGACGACGTGGTCTTCGACCGCTTCTCGGAAGCGGCCTATGCGGGGCAGACCATCGGCCGCACCATTCTCGGCACGCCGGAAACGGTCATGGCCTTCCAGCCGGACGAAATCCGCGGCTATCTCTCGCGCAATTACACCACCGACCGCATGTTCGTGATCGCGGCGGGTGCCGTCGATCACCAGGATTTCGTGCGCCAGGTGGAAACGCGCTTTGCCAGCCTGCCGCAGAAGCCTTCGGTCACGCCGGTCATGGATCTTGCCCGCTACACGGGCGGCGAGGTGCGCGAAACCCGTGATCTCATGGATACGCAGGTGCTGCTCGGCTTCGAGGGCAAGGCCTATCACATGCGCGACTTCTACTGTTCGCAGATCCTCGCCAATATCCTCGGCGGCGGCATGTCGTCCCGCCTGTTCCAGGAAGTGCGCGAAATCCGCGGCCTCTGCTACTCGGTCTATGCCTTCCACTGGGGCTTTTCCGATACGGGCATCTTCGGCATCCATGCCGCGACCGGCGGCGAGAACCTGCCGGAACTGGTGCCCGTCATCATTGACGAGCTGCGCAAAAGCTCGGACCGGATCGACCAGCAGGAAATCGAGCGCGCCCGGGCGCAGATCCGCGCCCAGCTGCTGATGGGGCAGGAAAGCCCGGCGGCGCGCGCCGGCCAGATTGCCCGGCAGATGATGCTTTATGGCCGCATCATTTCCAATAACGAGATGATGGAGCGGCTGGCCGGGATCACCACGGATCGACTGACCGATCTTGCCGGACGCCTGTTCTTCGACACGAAGCCGACGCTTTCGGCCATCGGACCGCTCGAACAGCTGGCGCCGATGGAAAAAATTGTGGCCTCGCTTTCCGCACAGGGTCCCGCCGCCTTGACGGCCCATGGCTGACGGGGAATTTTAGCCTTGGCGCACTGGACACGGCCATGACGGCCGCATGAGATCGAGCAGCGGATGACACGGTCGGTATTCCGATTTTTTTCCCGGAACAATTCGCCGGTCGAACTCGCGGGCGACGGCGTTTTCCTGCGCATGCCGCAGACGGGGGATTACCGTGACTGGCAGCGCCTGCGCGACGAAAGCCGCGCCTTCCTGCAGCCCTGGGAACCCAAGTGGCGTCCGGACGAGCTTTCCGGCACCGCCTATCGCGCCCGGCTGAACCGCTACGAACAGGAATATGAGGCGGGGCAATCCATCGCGCTCTTCATCTTCAACCGGGAGAATGATGCGCTGCTCGGCGGCATCACCATCGGGCTCATCCGCCGCGGCGTGGCGCAAAGCTGCATGATCGGCTACTGGATGGGCGAGCGCCATGCGGGACAGGGCCACATGGCCCGTGCGCTCGATACGGTCATCCCCTATATCTTCGGCCCGCTCGAGTTGCACCGCATCGAGGCTGCCTGTATTGCGGAGAACAGCCGCAGCATCCGCCTCCTTGAAAAGGCCGGATTTCGGCAGGAAGGCTGCCTGAGGGGCTATCTCAAGATCAATGGCGAATGGCGCGATCACCTGATGTTCGCGCTCCTCGAAAGCGACGGCAACAGGAACCGGAAGACCACATGACCGCAGCAAGAACCGGGTTCCTGTCCTTTCGGGATGCATGGCTTTCGGCCCTTGCAATGCTGTGGCTGGCGCTTGGTCTTGCCCTGCTTTCGGCAGCGCCCGCCGGTGCGGTGGAACCGGTGAAGATCTCCCGCGAGGACACCGCGCTCAACCTCACCGCCACGACCGAAATCTATACCGGGCAGAATGACAAGCTGACGGTGACGGCGGCCGACGGGCCGGATGGCATTCGCCGCCGCTTTGCCGTGGAGCCGAGCTCGCCCAACCACCAGGGCGACTGGGCCGTCTTCGCGCTGGCCAATATCAGCGACGAGCAGATCGAGCGCCTCATCGTCGCGCCCCATTACCGCCTCGTGAATTCCAAGGTCTTCTGGCCCGATCTCGGCTCGCAGCGCATCGTGGCGATCACGCCCTCGGAGGGCTTTGCGCTCGACCGGCAGCCGTCTGCCGAGGATGACGTGTTCCGCATCACGCTGAACCCGGGGGCCGTGGTGACCTTTGCGGCGGAGCTTGCCTCGCCGGACCTGCCGCAGATCTATCTCTGGGAGCCGGATGCCTACAAGGACACGGTGAACGCCTTCACGCTCTATCGCGGCATCGTGCTCGGCATTGCGGGCCTGCTTGCGGTGTTCCTCACCATTCTCTTCGTCGTCAAGGGCACCTCCATGCTGCCGGCGACGGCGGCGCTTGCCTGGGCGGTGCTCGGCTATATCTGCGTGGATTTCGGCTTCCTCGAAAAGCTGATCACGCTGACATCTGGCGACCAGCGCATCTGGCGCGCCTCGACGGAAGTGGCGCTGGCGGCGGGGCTCGTCATCTTCCTCTTCACCTATCTCAACCTCAACCGATGGCATGTGAATCTCGGCTATGCCACCTTCGCCTGGGTCCTGGGGCTCGGCCTTCTCTTCGGGGTTGCCATCTACGATCCCTCGATCGCCTCGGGTGTCGCGCGGCTTTCCTATGCCATGACGGCGGCAGCGGGCATCGTGCTCATCGTCTATCTCGGCTTCAACCGCTATGACCGGGCGATCCTGCTGGTGCCGGCCTGGGTGCTGATCCTCGTCTGGCTCTTCGGCGCCTGGCTGACCGTTACCGGCCAGATCGACAATGACGTGGTGCAGCCGGCGCTTGGCGGCGGCCTCGTGCTCATCGTGCTGCTCATCGGCTTTACCGTGATGCAGCACGCCTTTGCCGGCGGGGCGCTGCATCAGGGGCTGTTCTCCGATCTCGAACGCCAGTCGCTGGCGCTGACCGGCTCCGGCGACACGGTGTGGGACTGGGACGTGGCACGCGACCGGGTGGTGACGATCCCCGATCTTTCCGCCAAGCTCGGCCTGCCGCAGGGGGCAATGAACGGCGCGGTGCGCAACTGGCTGCCGCGGCTTCACCCCGACGACCGCGACCGGTTCCGCGCCACGCTCGACGTGCTGCTGGAGCATCGCCGCGGGCGGCTTTCCCACGAATTCCGTATTCGCGCCGAAGACGGGCACTTCCACTGGCTGGCGATCCGCGCCCGGCCGGTGCTCGGCTCCAATGGCGAGATCATCCGCTGCGTCGGCACGATCATTGACGTGACGGAGCAGCGCAATTCCATCGACCGGCTGCTGAACGACGCGCTGCGCGACAATCTCACCGGCCTGCCCAACCGGCAGATCTTCCTCGACCGGCTGGAAAGCGTGATGACGCTTGCCCCCACCGACGAGCGCGTGCGCCCGACGGTGCTGATCATCGACATCGACCGCTACAAGCTCGTCAACGATGCGCTCGGCATTGCCGCCGGCGACAATATCCTGATTGCGCTGACGCGGCGCCTGCGCCGGCTTCTCAAGCCGCAGGACACGCTGGCGCGCATTTCCGGCGACCAGTTCGCCCTCCTCCTCGTTTCCGAAGCGAACCCGGCGAAGGTCGCTGATTTTGCCGATGCGGTGAGCCGGGCGATTTCCGTGCCGCTCTCCTTTGCCAATCGCGAAGTGGTGCTGACGGCCTCCATTGGCCTTGCCACCTGGGTGACGCAGCAGGACAGCGCGGCCGGTCTCGTCGCCGATGCGGAGCTTGCCATGTACCGGGCGAAGAAGGCCGGCGGCAATCGCGTGGAGCCCTTCCAGCCCTCCTTCCGCGGCATGGGCTTCGACCGGCTGCAGATGGAGGCGGACCTGCGCCGCGCGGTGGAACGCAAGGAACTGACCCTCGCCTACCAGCCGATCATCCGTCTCAACGATGCGGAGATCGCCGGCTTCGAAGGCCTCATCCGCTGGGATCACCCGAAGCGGGGGCCGGTTCCGATCAACGAGATCTACGATGCGGCGGAAGCGGCGGGGCTTTGCGCGACGCTGAATGCCATTGCGCTGGAGCGCGCCGCCCAGGACCTCAATGCCTGGCAGGACCAGACGGGCGAAATCCCGGTTTTCGTCGCGGTCGGCATTCCCTCGGGCCAGCTTCTCAACAACGAGCTCTGCATGGATGTGAAATCCGTGCTGACCCGCACCCAGGTGCGCCCCGAGCAGCTGAAACTCGAATTCGGCGAGACGCTGGTGATGGAAAATCCCGAGCAATCGCGTCTCGTGCTGGAAAAGCTCCGGCAGAACGGCATCGGCCTTGCGCTCACCGATTTCGGCACCGGTTACTCCTCGCTCTCCTATCTCGCCCGCTTCCCCTTCGACACGATCAAGCTCGACAAGTCGCTTGTCGGTGGCGAAGGCGAGCGACGCGCGATCCTGCTGCGCTCGATGATCGTCATGGCGCGCGACCTCGGCATGGATGTGGTGGCGGAAGGCATAGAGAGCGACGAGGATGCGATGGAGCTCGCCCGGCTTGGCTGCCGCTATGGCCAGAGCTATCTCTTCGGCGCACCGATCCCCTCCGACAGCGTGCTGCGTCTGCTCAAGGAGCGCTTTCCGCTGACCCGGAGCGCCTGAGGACGCGGGAAGACCGCCGGTGCGTCTGTCACCGGGCGCATCCTTTTATTTAAAGCGGAAGAGAGGCGGAAACCTCAGGCGTGGCCGGCCTCGTTGCTCAGCATGCCGGGCGCAATGCCCATGAGCGCCAGCGCACGCTCATATTTGTCATCGAGCTTGCGATCGAAGATCAGCTCTTCGGAGGCGGGGCAGTGAAGCCAGCCATTATTGGCGATTTCCGCTTCCAGCTGGCCGCCCGCCCAGCCCGCATAGCCGAGCAGCATGGTCGCCCGGCGAGGTCCGCCCCCGGTGGAAATCGCCCGGAGAATGTCGAGCGTGGCGGTGAGGCAGATATCCTCGCTGACGGGGATGGAGCTTTCGGTCAGATAATCATCGGAATGGAGCACGAAGCCGCGCCCGGAATCGACCGGTCCGCCGGTCTGGATCGGAAAGTCCTTCATGGCCTGCGGCAGCATGATCGCATCATGCTGGTCGATCATGTTGAGATGCAGGAGAATATCGGGAAGGGTAATGGTCTGCCGCCGGTTGAGGATGAAGCCCATGGCTCCTGCCGGGGAATGGGCGCAGACATAAATGACCGTACGGGCGAAGTTCTGGTCGAACATGCCGGGCATGGCAATGAGGAACTGGCCATCCAGAAAGCCGCGCTCCCGCTCTCCGGGCGCCCGCGCGTGGATGGTCGGATCGGTGAGCTTCGAGAATGCCATCGAGTTCCTCCCGCCTGTTCTTGTCATTTACCAAATCAAGATGGGGCAGTTGTGATCATCAATCAACCAAAAATGAAGGACATGGCCAGGGACAATGCGCTAAGGAAGGGCAAAGAGCGGAGGCCATGCATGCTGACGAGACTGAAAATCCTTGCCATTCCGATGCTTGCCCTCCTCCCGGCGCTGGTTTCCCCAAAGGGTGCCCATGCTGCCGCAAGTGCCTGGATTGACAGCGAAGGCGGCCGCGCCCGGCTGATCGCGCTTGCGCCCGGGCCCGACGGAAGCCGGCGAGGCCTGGTGGAAATCGAACCCGCGCCCGGCTGGATCACCTATTGGCGCGAGCCCGGTGACAGCGGCATTCCGCCGCAACTGACGCTGACGCCGCCCGCCTCACTCCTGTCGCTCGCCTTTCCCGCGCCGAAGGTGCTGAAGCTCGGCGGGCTGACCGATATCGGCTATGACCGTCCGGTTGCCTTTCCGGTGACGCTTGGCGGTGCGCCCGGGCGGATCGAGGCGGGGCTCTTCATCGGCCTTTGCAAGGAGATCTGCATTCCCTTCCAGGCCAATTTCGTCATCGAGGAGGGCGCGCCGGACCGGCCGGAGGAGCTTTCCGCCGTGGCCGCCGCGCAGGCGCTGGTGCCGCCCCCGACGATGGACGGCCTTCGACTGGAGAAGGCAGCACTTTCCCCTGCCGGCGATGCGGTTCTCCTCGACCTTGCGCTCGGCGAGCCGGAAGCGGCGGCGCAGGCGGTGGTGACGGGGCCGGCCGGTTATGCCTTCACCGGCGCGGGCAAGGCGGATCACCAGGGGCGGCTCCAGCTTTCCGTGCCGCTCAAGGGGCTCTCCTCCCCGGCCGGGCTTGGCGGCCATGCCTGGCGGGCGCTGGTGATGAGCGACGGACGCGCCATCGAGACGGAAATCCCCCTCAAATAGGCCCGCGCCCCTTTTCCCCGGCGAGCGGAAGCCCTATCTCAGGAAACCGATGCGGCAAGCGAAGCCTGCCATTGCCGCCAGCCAAGGAGAGCACGACATGACCATTGCCATCGGCGACCGCCTGCCCGACGCCACCTTCAAGGAAAAGACCGCTGACGGGCCGGTGGAAGTGAGCGTGAAGGACCTGTTTTCCGGCAAGAAGGCCGTGATCTTCGCCGTGCCCGGCGCCTTCACCCCCACCTGCTCGCTCAACCACCTGCCCGGCTATCTCGAAAACATCGACGCGCTGAAAGCCAAGGGCGTGGACGAAGTGGCCGTGGTTTCGGTCAATGACTGGCATGTCATGGGCGCCTGGGCCGAACATTCCGGCGGCATGGGCAAGATCCACTTCCTGGCCGACTGGAACGCCGCCTTCACCAAGGCGCTCGGCCTCGACGCCGACCTCTCCGGCGGCGGCCTCGGCGTGCGCTCGAAGCGCTATTCCATGCTGGTGGAAGACGGCGTGGTGAAGAGCCTCAACGTGGAAGACAATCCCGGCCAGGCCACCGTCTCGGCCGCCGCGCATATGCTGGAAAGCCTGTAATTCGCACCCCGCGGCCCTCGCTTCCCCGAGGGCCGCGGGTTCCTATTGTGCGCCCTGAGCGGCGGGCGGCGCGACATCCACGGTGACGAGGCGCGTTCGACCTGCGCCGTCCCTGAGCACTATTTCCGCTGTTCCCCCCAGTGCCTGCATGTATCTCGCCAGGGATGAAAGAAGAATGTCGTCTGCATTCTCGATCCGGGAGACCGTATTCTGTGTCATCCTCGCGCTCTCTGCGATCTGCTGCTGGGAGAGCCGCGCTTCTTTTCTCAAATCGGAAAGGGCCCGCCCGAGGCGCCGCGCAAGGCGAAGATGATCAAGACGTTCCTGAACCTCGACGGGCAAATCTGCCCTCAGCGTTTTCCAGTCGACGCTCATGTCTTGCTCCCTTCCAGCCAGTCTGCATATCGTCGGTCCGCCGTTTCGACCAATCGCGCGTGAAACCGTGTTTGGTTCGTTCCCTGCTTCGCCCCGCCACAAAGCAGGACCGCCTGCCGGGCAGAATCAAAGGCGAAGGCAAAACGCCAGACCTGTCCATTGGCGCTCAACCGAATTTCCTTCATGTTCGGGTGGGCCGAACCCTTGAGATGATCCACATCCGGCCGTCCCAACCGGGGGCCTTCCTCTTCCAACCGGTCCAGCACTTCGCCAACCCTTTCCTTTACCGCAAGGGGCAGCGCCTTCCATTCGGGAACGAAATCAGCATGAAACAGAACGCGATAGATCATCAGATCCGGCCAATATATCTTCAAAGATATAAAATATCAACCGATCTTAAATTAAGTTTGTTCAAATGAAAAGAGAGTCCCCCACAGGGGTCACCGCTTCTTGAACGGCTCCATGCCCTTGCGGGCGAGCGCGTCGGCGCGTTCGTTTTCGGGGTGGCCGGCATGGCCCTTGATCCAGTGGAGCGTGACCTTGTGGCGGTTTCTCGCTTCCTCCAGCTGCTGCCAGAGTTCGGCATTCTTCACGGGCTTCTTGTCGGCGGTTTTCCAGCCGTTCTTCTTCCAGCCGTGGATCCACTTGGAGATGCCGTCCTTCACATAGACGCTGTCCGTGTAGAGATCGACCTCGCAGGGGGATTTCAGCGCGTTGAGCGCAGAGATGGCCGCCAACAGTTCCATGCGGTTGTTGGTCGTGTCAGCCTCGCCGCCATAGAGTTCCTTTTCCACCTCGCCATAGCGCAGCACCGCCCCCCAGCCTCCGGGGCCGGGATTTCCAGAGCAGGCGCCGTCCGTATAGAGTTCCACATGCTTCATGGCGGTCAGATCAGCCCATATTCGGCAGAAGATTGCACCTGCCGGTGGAAGCGGAGCTTCTTCAGATATTCGAGCGGGTCCTTCTTCACCACCAGTGCGCCCGCGGGCGTGGTCAGCCAGTCGTAGAGGCGGGTGAGGAAGAAGCGCAGCGCCGAGCCGCGCGCCAGGATCGGAAGGGCCGCCATTTCCTCGTCAGACAGCGGCCGCACGGACTGATAGCCTTCCAGCAGCGCCTTGCCCTTGGTGATGTTATAAGCGCCATCCTTCTCGAAGCACCAGGCATTGAGGCAGATGGAGACATCATAGGCGAGCAGGTCGTTGCAGGCGAAATAGAAGTCGATGAGGCCGGAAAGCTGGTCGCCGATGAAGAAGACATTGTCAGGGAAAAGATCCGCATGGATGACCCCTGCGGGCAGGTCCTTCGGCCAACGGGCCTCGAGATCCGCCATTTCGCCGCGGATTTCCGCGGAAAGGCCCTTCTCGACCTCGTCGGCCCGGGCCTCGGACTTGTCCCAGAGCTCGCGCCAGCCGGCGAGCGACAGCGCATTCGGCCGGCGGATCTCGAAGCCCTCGCCGGCGAGATGCATGGCGGCGAGCGCCTTGCCCACCTCGCGGCAGTGGCGCGCTTCTGGCTTTCTCAGCCACATGCCCTCAAGGAAGGAAATAAGCGCTGCCGGCCGTCCGGAAAGCTCGCCCAGCATCGCCCCGTCCCGGCGCGGCAGGGGCAGCGGGCAGGAAAGCCCGCGCGCGGCCAGATGCTGCATGAGGCCCAGGAAGAAGGGCAGATCGTTCCTATCCACCCGCTTCTCGTACAGCGTCAGGATCAGCGGGAATTTCGTGGTATGCAGCAGGAAGTTGGAATTCTCCACACCTTCGGCAATGCCCTTGTAGGACAGAAGCTCGCCCGCATCATAGGCGGCAATGAAGTGCTTCAGATCATCCTCGCTGATATCGGTATAGACGGCCACGTCGGCTTCCCATCTTCTCGCTGGTCCTGACGAAGACTTACCCCAAGGCGTGCTTTGAAAACTACCCGCCCCGCGCCAAAGACCACAGCTAAAGTGGCGCAATCGGGCAGATGCCTGTCACGGGTGCGGCGGGCGGTCGCCGTTGACGAAGGCCATGTCGGCGGAGGTGAGCTCGATCCCGCGCAATTCGCGATTGACGAGGAAATGCTCGTTCTCCTCCACCGTATCGGCCAGCTCAACCGTGGCATCGTAACGGGAACGGAAAGCCTCGATGATCTCGTTGACGATGACTTCCGGGGCGGAGGCTCCGGCCGAAAGCCCGACCGTGCGGATCGGCCCGAGATTGTCCCAGTCGATCTCGGCAGCGCGCTGGACGAGCAGCGATTGCCGGGCGCCGGCGCGCAGCGCCACTTCCACGAGCCGCTTCGAATTCGAAGAATTCGGCGCGCCGACCACCAGGAAGAGATCGCAGCCGGGGGCAGCCTGCTTCACCGCTTCCTGCCGGTTGGTGGTGGCATAGCAGATGCTGTCTGCGGCGGGAGCCGTGAGATTGGGGAAGCGCTGCTGCAGCCTTGCAATCACGCCCGCCGTGTCATCGACCGAAAGCGTGGTCTGGGTGACATAGCCGAGATTGTCGGGATCGGCGGGTTGATAGCGATCGGCATCCTCCACCGTTTCCACCAGGGAGACGGACCCTTCAGGCAGCTGGCCCATGGTGCCGATCACTTCCGGATGGCCGGCATGGCCGATCAGCACCACATGGCGCCCGAGCCGCTGGTGGCGCATGGCCTGCTTGTGCACCTTCGACACCAGCGGGCACGTGGCATCGAGATAGAAGAGATTGCGGGCGACCGCATCCTCCGGCACGGATTTCGGCACCCCATGGGCGGAAAACACCACAGGCTGGCCGCGATGTTCTTCGGGGATCTCATCGAGCTCCTCGACAAAGACAGCGCCCTTGGCTTCCAGCCCTTCCACGACATAGCGATTGTGCACGATTTCATGCCGGACATAGACCGGTGCGCCATAGGCCTTCAGCGCCAGAACCACGATCTGGATCGCCCTATCGACGCCGGCGCAAAAGCCGCGCGGGCCACAAAGGCGGATGGTGAGCGGAGGCTTGGTCATGGCATTCATGCGGGCGGTCCTCGAAATGATGCGCAGGATCTATCACATCCGGCGAAAAGAAAAATGGGATTTCGATGCCGCACCTGCAAGCGAGAGCGACAATCTCATCCATTCGTTTTTCCTACTTTTCTTATTTTACAGGTTGTGAGAGGCTGCAGTCACTGACCGCAGAAGCAGCGGCGCCGTTCCAGCCGGCGTATCGGGGAGGATGAGCCGCCCCGGCTCAGGCAAGGGCTTTGCTGTCAGTGAAGGAGTGGCGCCTATGGGATTTATCAAATTCCCTGTTCGCATCACGGTTGAGGTCAAGAAGACCCGCACGGGCTGGATAGTGACCGTGCGGATACTATTCTTGCCTTGATCAAGTGGAAGGCGGGTTGCACCCCGCATTCCACCCGAACCATAGTGCATTCAAGCAGATGCTTCAATAGGGGCCCGAAGGCATGCGAGGCATGAATCGCCCGAATCCTATATCATCCTACTTTTCTAATGCATGAAGTTGTGAGAGGCTGCAGTCGCTGACCGCAGAAGCAGCGGCGCCGTTCCAGCCGGCGTATCGGGGAGGATGAGCCGCCCCGGCTCAGGCAAGGGCTTTGCTGTCAGTGAAGGAGTGGCGCCTATGGGATTTATCAAATTCCCTGTTCGCATCACGGTTGAGGTCAAGAAGACCCGCACGGGCTGGATTATCACCGTGCGGGTTCATATCTTGACTTAACCTTGTGGAAGGCGGGTAGCAGCCCGCCTTCCACCCTGAACCTAGCGCATTCAAGAAAATGCTTCAATAGGTGTTACGGCGCGCGCCGGCCGCGCCACCAGCCGATGATGCTGATGGCGGCAAGGGTTGCGGCGAGGCCGTACCAGGTGACGGCATATTGAAGGTGATTATTCGGCAGCTCGACAATGGTGACGCCGCCGATGGGAAGGCCTGATGGATTGGGGGTTGCGTCCGCATCCAGGAAGAAGGGGAGAACCCGCGCCTTGTCGAGCCCGGTGCTGGACGCCATGGCGTCCAGATCCTTCCAGTAGAATATGTTGTGGGCGAGATCATTATCCGGAACGAGGGAGCCGGGCTTTGCGCTGAGCCGTGCCCTGGCAAGGCCCTTTACCGTCACCACATCGGTGAGCTGGCCCAGGACCCGCATTTCCGGCTCCTTGTTCTCGTAAGGAACGAAGCCGCGATTGACGAAGAGCGAGCGGCCATCGGAGAGGGTCAGGGGCGTGTAGATATAGAAGCCGCTATTGCCGCGCCAGGTGGCGAGGAAATGGCGTTCGCGGCTGTTGTCGAAGCGGCCGGTGACGGTCATCGGGCGGTAATCGACATCGCCGCCGGAAGCGGCCAGCGCCTCGATGTCGGCAAGCGGCTTCGGCGTTGCGTGAATGCGGCTTTCGAGTTCGGCAATCAGCGCCTCCTTCCAGAAAAGCCGCTCGACCTGCCAGGTGCCGAGCGAGAGAAGGATGGCGAGCGCGATGAGAACGGCGATGGCCGTGCCGATCCTGCGGGCGCGGGAGGTAGCGGGAGCCACCGGCTTGTCAGCCACGGTCGATCGTCCCCTGCCCGGCATTGTTCTTGTATTGCAGCGAAATCAGCAGGCCCTTCACCATGCGCTGCACGCCCACTACCATGGCCAGGCTGACCGGGCCCCAGATGACGATATGGAGCCAGACGGGCGGTGAGAAGGTGAATTCCAGCCAGAGGGCGAGACCGGTGAGAATGAAGCCGACAATCAGCATGACGAAGACGACGGGGCCATCCCCGGCATCGACGAAACCGTAATCCAGCCCGCAGGCATTGCAGCGCGGGGCCACCTTCAGCATGCCATCGAAGAGATTGCCGTTGCCGCAGCGCGGGCAGCGGCCCAGAAGCCCGGTCATGTAGGGATCGACAGGCGGATAGTGGGCGTTGTCTTCGGACATGGTTTCTTCCTTGGTCTGTGCGCGGGCCCGGCGGGGATTGTCCGGCAGCGCGGACGGATACACGGGTAGATAGACCGCTGCCCGGATGAGAGCAACCGCGCCATTGTCGCAGCCGCGGTGCCAAAAATGCGAATGGCGGCCCGAAGACCGCCATTCCCGATATCGGAGATCGTCAGATCAGCCGTGGGCGAGCGGTGCGCCCCAGCCACCCCAGATGTAGATGGAGAAGAACAGGAACAGCCAGACCACGTCCACGAAGTGCCAGTACCAGGCGGCCGCTTCGAAGCCGAAGTGCTGCTTGGGGGTGAAATCGCCACGGAGGGCGCGCAGCAGGCAGACCAGCAGGAAGATGGTGCCGACGAGCACGTGGAAACCGTGGAAGCCG
>CAMFIF010000032.1 GCA_945952415.1 uncultured Rhizobium sp.
CGCTCGCCCTGCGTCCGGAAGACGTTGATGCAGCCGTTGCCGAGCGTGAGCGCAACGTGTTCATCGAGCAGTCCCGCGCCTCCGGCAAGCCGGACAACATCATCGAAAAGATGGTGGAAGGCCGCATGCGCAAGTTCTTCGAAGAAGTCGCGCTTCTCTCGCAGTCCTTCGTCATGAACCCCGACCTGACCGTTGCCGCTGCCGTCAAGGAAGCTGAAAAGTCGGTCGGCGCCCCGATCGAAGTGGTCGGCATGGCCCGCCTGCTGCTCGGCGACGGCATCGAGAAGGAAGAAACCGACTTCGCCGCCGAAGTCGCCGCAGCCGCTAAGGGCTGATAAGCATATCGGCAAGATTTGCGGCCTTCGGCCCAATCTGCCCGGTGAAAAACAAAGGGCATCGCGTGACAACGCGGTGCCCTTCGTGTATCCGGCATTCCATGAACCATAAGGAGAAACCATGACGGCCCAACCTGTGTACAAGCGTGTTCTTCTGAAGGCTTCCGGCGAAGCCCTGATGGGCAGCCAGGGTTTCGGGATCGACGTGGCCGTTGCGGACAGGATCGCTTCGGATATTGCCCGCGCCCGGGCGCTCGGCGTCGAGGTCGGCGTGGTCGTGGGCGGCGGCAATATTTTCCGCGGCGTTGCCGTGGCCTCCAAGGGCGGCGACCGGGTTACAGGGGACCACATGGGCATGCTCGCCACCGTGATCAACGCGCTGGCTCTTGCCACCTCGCTGCGCAAGCTGAACATCGATACCGTCGTGCTCTCGGCCATTGCCATGCCGGAGATCTGCGAGAGCTTCTCCCAGCGCGCCACGCTCTATCACCTGTCGCTCGGCCGTGTGGTGATCTTTGCCGGCGGCACGGGCAATCCCTTCTTCACCACCGACTCCGCCGCAGCGCTGCGCGCGGCCGAAATGGGCGCGGAAGCGATCTTCAAGGGCACGCAGGTGGATGGCATCTATTCCGCCGACCCGAAGAAGGTGCCCGATGCCACCCGCTTCGACAAGCTTACCCATTCCGAAGTGCTGGAAAAGGGCCTGGCCGTCATGGATGTGGCGGCGGTTGCCCTCGCACGTGAAAACGCCATTCCGATCATCGTCTTCTCGATTCACGAGGAAGGCGGCTTCGTCGATATCCTGACGGGCGGCGGCCGCAAGACGATCGTGACGGACAATTGATCGCCAATCCCATGCCTGCCGTGGCCGCGAAACATCCGGCCCCGCGGGCTCACGCCTAATCAATCACGGAGTTGACCAATGAGTGATGGTGTTGACCTCAAGGAACTGAAGCGCCGTATGGATGGCGCGATTTCCGCCTTCAAGAGCGATATTGCATCGCTGCGCACCGGCCGCGCCTCGGCCAATATTCTCGATCCGATCACCGTCGAGGCTTACGGTTCGCGCGTGCCGCTGAACCAGGTCTCGAACATCAGCGTGCCGGAAGCCCGCATGCTTTCGGTCTCCATCTGGGACCGCTCCATGGTCTCCGCCGTCGAGCGCGCCATTCGCGAGTCCCATCTCGGCCTCAACCCGATCGTTGATGGCCAGAACCTGCGCATTCCGCTGCCCGAGCTCAACGAGGAGCGCCGCAAGTCGCTGGTGAAGGTCGCCCATGAATATTCGGAAAAGGGCAAGGTGGCGATCCGCCACGTGCGCCGTGACGGCATGGACATGCTGAAGAAGTCCGAGAAGGACGGCGTGATCAGCCAGGACGACAGCCGCAGCCTCTCCGACAAGGTCCAGAAGATGACGGATGAGTCGATTGCCGAAATCGACCGCTTGCTTGCGGACAAGGAAAAGGAAATCATGCAGGTGTGATTTTCGGGTTCCGGGAATCGAACTGTTCTGACCTTTGACGGATACCCCATGGCCGAAGCAATTCTCCCCAACGTGCCCCGGCATGTTGCAATCATTATGGATGGCAACGGCCGCTGGGCGCGGGCGCGCGGTCTTCCGCGCACCATGGGGCACAAGAAGGGCGTCGAGGCGGTCCGCGAAGTGGTGCGGACCGCTGGCGACATCGGCATATCCTATCTGACGCTTTTCGCTTTCTCTTCGGAGAACTGGCGCCGGCCCGAGGCGGAGGTCTCCGATCTCATGGGCCTGCTCAAGGCCTTCATCCGCCGCGATCTGGCCGATCTGCACCGGGAAAACGTGCGCATCCGGGTGATCGGCGAGCGCGAGCACCTGAGAAGCGACATCCTGCCGCTGCTCCTGGAGGCGGAAGAAACCACCCGCAACAACACCGCTCTCACGCTGGTCATCGCCTTCAACTATGGTTCAAGGGACGAGATGGCCCGCGCGCTGCGCAAGATCGGCGAAAAGATCCGCGACGGCTATCTGACGCCGGACATGGTGACGCCCGAACTCATCGACGCCCATCTCGACACGGCTGGCATGCCCGATCCGGATCTCATCATCCGCACCAGCGGCGAGGAGCGTCTTTCCAATTTTCTGCTGTGGCAGGCGGCCTATTCGGAACTCGTTTTCGTGCCGGAATTCTGGCCGGATTTCGACCGGCCGCTGTTCATGGCAACCCTTGAGAAATTCGCCGGCCGCGAGCGGCGCTTCGGTGGACTTGCGGCCTCGTCCGTCCTGGCAGGTGAGTGATGAGCGAGGAACTGCGCCTCCGGATCCAGTCCGGCATCGTGATGGCCCTGATCGTGCTTCTGGCGACCTGGCTCGGCGGCTTCCCCTTCCGCCTTCTGGCCGTCGTCATCGGCCTTCTCGTCTTCTGGGAATGGTCGACCATGACCCGCCTCAGGGAAGCGGACCGGATGGGCTTTGCGCTCGCCTGGGGCGCGCAGGCAGCGCTCGCCATGGCGATCCTTTTCGGCCTGCTTTCCTTTGCCGGCGCCATGCTGCTCGCCTTCACGCTGCTGTCGATTGCCTATGCCGTCTCGCGCAGGCAGACCGGCTGGCTGCCGGGTGGGGTGGTCTATGCCGGTCTTAGCGCCCTCTCGCTCGCTTCGATCCGCGGCAGCGACGAGGTCGGGCTTCGGGCCATGCTGGTGCTCTTCACCATCGTCTGGGCGACCGATATCATCGCCTATTTCGTCGGTCGCGCAATCGGCGGACCGAAGCTCGCCCCGCGCATTTCCCCCGGCAAGACCTGGTCGGGCGCAATCGGCGGCACGCTTGCGGCCCTTGTCTTCGGCCTTGCGGCGGTGGCCGCCGCAGGGGGCGCGGTTTCTCTCCGGACCGGCTTTCTCATCCTGATTCTCTCGATCTTCAGCCAGATTGGCGATCTCTTCGAGAGCTTCGTCAAGCGGCGCTTCGGCGTGAAGGATTCGAGCAAGCTCATCCCCGGCCATGGGGGTGTGATGGACCGTGTCGACGGGCTTGTTTTCGCCTGTTTTGCGGCGTTTCTTCTGGCAAGCGCCGCCCATGGCTTCGTAAGCTGCGCGCAATGTTCCGTTGGGACATTCCTGCTCGACGTCAAAATGTTCTAATTTAGGAAACCTGTCGATGTCCTTGTTGGGTTCCATTGCCGGTGAAGTGATCCCCTTCATCCTGATCCTGTCCCTGCTCGTCTTCGTGCATGAAATGGGACATTATCTGGTGGGGCGCTGGTCCGGCATCGGCGTGTCGGTCTTCTCGGTCGGCTTCGGCCCCGAACTGATCGGCCGGACGGACAGGCACGGTACCCGCTGGAAGATTTCGGTGATTCCCCTGGGCGGCTACGTCAAGTTCTATGGCGACGAGGATGCAGCCAGCCGGCCCGATGCCGCGCAGCTGGCCGACCTGACACCGGAAGAGCGGGCCCGCACCTTTGCCGGCGCCTCGCTCGGTCGCCGTGCCGCGACGGTGGCAGCGGGCCCGATTGCCAATTTCCTGCTGGCAATCGTGATTTTTGCGACGCTCTTCTCCATCTATGGCCGGCCCGTTTCCGATCCTGTCGTATCCGAAGTGGCGCCCCAGAGTGCCGCGGAGCGGGCAGGGGTGAAGCCCGGCGATCTTCTCGTATCCATCGACGGCAATGCCGTTACGACGTTCGAGGATGTGCGCCGCTATGTGAGCGCCCGTCCCGAAATTCCCATGATCATCACGCTGAAGCGGGATGGGGCGCTGGTAAACCTGCCGATCACGCCGGAACGCAAGATCATCGACGAATTCGGCACCAAGACCGAACTCGGCCAGATCGGCATCCGCACCGATGGCAAGGCGGGCAAGTTCCGCATGGTGCATTACTCCGTTCCCCAGGCCGTGGCCGAGGGCGCGAAGGAGAGCTGGTATATCGTCACCAGCACCTTCGAATATCTCGGCAACGTGATTACCGGCCACATGAAGCCCGACAAGCTGGGTGGGCCGATCCGGGTGGCGCAAGCCTCGGGACAGATGGCCTCGATCGGCCTCGTGGCGGTGCTCCAGCTGGCCGCCGTCCTCTCCGTTTCGATCGGGCTTCTGAACCTGATGCCGATCCCGGTTCTGGATGGCGGGCACCTCTTCTTCTATGCGGTCGAGGCCGTGCTGGGACGGCCCCTGCCAGCCCGCGCGCAGGAGATCGCCTTCCGCATCGGATTCGCTATCGTATTGACACTCATGGTCTTTACAACCTGGAATGACATTTCGGCTCGCTTTGGATAAAGCATGTGGAAGATTGCTTCGCTTTAACCGTTCATTTACGATAAAGCGAAGCTGGCGTGGCACATCCGTCACGCTTTTTGATGAAGTAAACAGAAATTAACGCCCGCCCTTGCTTGTATGGGAAAAGCGGGTAAAACGGCACACGTGACCGGAGTCGGGTGACGGGCTCAGGGGCAACGTAAAAAAGGTAAGAAGTGAAATGAAGGCTGGTTCAAGGTTTTTGAACGCGGTATCGGCGGTTGCGCTGTCTGCAGGTGTAGTTGCTTCCGGTGCAGGTGTGGCGACGCTGGCTTCCGCAACCTCTGCCGAGGCGGCCGTGGTGAAGCGGATCAATGTGAAGGGCGCGACTCGCGCCGGCGCTGACACCGTCCGTGCCAACATCGATATCGTGCCCGGCAAGAGCTTCTCGAGCG
Source organism: uncultured Rhizobium sp. (assembly GCA_945952415.1). Lineage (GTDB taxonomy): Bacteria > Pseudomonadota > Alphaproteobacteria > Rhizobiales > Rhizobiaceae > Gellertiella. Next base: position 5,001 of record CAMFIF010000032.1, read on the forward strand.
CTGACATCGACTCCTCCGTGCGTCGCCTGTATGCGACCGGCTTCTTCTCCGACGTGAAGATGAGCGTGTCCGGTGGTGCCCTCAATGTCACCGTGGCCGAGAACGGCCTGATCAACGAGGTTGTCTTCAACGGCAACCGCAAGATCAAGGACGAAAAGCTGCAGGGCATCGTTCAGACCCATTCCATGGGCCCGATGAACGACACGACCATCCAGGCGGATATCCAGACCATCAAGGACGCCTATGCCTCCATCGGCCGTTCCGACGTCACCGTCACCACGCAGACCTACCCGGTCGGCGACGGCCGCGTGAACCTTGCCTTCGTGATCAACGAAGGCGAGCGCACCAAGATCAACGCCATCAATTTCGAAGGCAACAATGCCTACAGCGACGGCCGCCTGCAGTCGGTCATCAACACGAAGGAATCGAACTTCCTTTCGTGGCTGACGCGCCGCGACGTCTACGGCGAAGACAAGCTGCGCGCCGACGAGGATGCGCTGCGCCAGTTCTATTTCAATCACGGCTATGCCGACTTCAAGGTCGTGTCCTCCGAAGCCGTGCTCGATCCGGCCACCAACCAGTACACGATCAACTTCGTGGTGGATGAAGGCCCGCGCTATACCTTCGGCAATATCAATGTCGAATCGACCGTCGATGGCGTGAATGCAGACGACCTGAAGGGTCTCGTCGAAACCCGTTCGGGCGCCAACTACAGCGCCAAGGATGTGCAGAAGACCATGGACGCCATTTCCAAGCGCGTCGCTTCTGCCGGCTATCCCTTCGCCCGCGTCACCCCGCGCGGCAACCGTGACTTCCAGAACAACACCATCGGTGTGGATTACCTGGTCGACCAGGGCGAGCGCGCCTATGTCGAGCGCATCGAAATCCGCGGCAACACCCGCAGCCGTGACTATGTCATCCGCCGCGAGTTCGACCTGTCCGAAGGCGATGCATTCAACCAGGAAATGGTATCCCGCGCCAAGCGTCGTCTTGAAGCGCTGGGCTACTTCTCCTCGGTCAACATCTCGACCCAGCAGGGCAGCTCGCCGGACCGCGTGGTCATCGTCGTTGACGTGGCTGATCAGCCGACCGGCTCCTTCGGTGTCGGCGCCGGCTACACCACCGGTGACGATGGCGGCTTCACCGTCGAAGCATCCGTCGAGGAAAAGAACTTCCTCGGCCGCGGCCAGTATATCCGCGTGGCCGCCGGTGGCGGTGCGGACGATGCCCGCAGCTACAGCCTGAACTTCACCGAGCCCTACTTCCTCGGTTACCGTCTGGCTGCCGGTTTCGACCTGTTCAAGAACAACACCTCGCGCAACACCTTCTATGACTATTCGGAGCAGGGCGTCACGCTGCGCATCACCGCCCCGATCACGGAAGAGCTCGCCACCACGTTCAAGTACAACTACAAGCAGTTCGAATATAACGGCCGTAACGACTGGAACAATAACGGCAACCTGGCGCCGGCCTATCAGGCTCTCGTCAATGGCAGCCCGTGGACCCAGTCTTCCGTGTCGCAGACTCTGACCTACAACACGCTTGACGATCAGAACCTGCCGCATGAAGGCATCTACGCCCAGTTCACGCATGAATATGCGGGCCTCGGCGGCGATTCCGACTTCTACCGCGTCTTCGGCAAGCTGCGTTATTACCAGACGCTCTCCGATGAAATGGATCTGGTAGGCTCGCTCACCGTGGCCGGCGGTCACGTGATGGCGACGGGTGACAACCTGAACGTCTTCGACCAGTTCCGCATCGGCGGCCGCGAAATCCGTGGCTTCGAATCAGCCGGTATCGGTCCGCGGGATGCGGTCACGGGCGACTCGCTCGGCGGAACGACCTACTTCACCGCTTCGGCTGAAGCGTCCTTCCCGCTTCCGGGCATCCCGCAGGATCTCGGGCTGCGCGGCGCGCTCTTTGCCGATGCCGGTACGCTCTACGGCAACGAGGTCAACAACGGTGTGAACGGCGTTGTCGGTACCGACTCCGCATTCCGTGCCTCGGTCGGTGCAAGCCTTGTCTGGGCCTCGCCCTTCGGTCCGCTGCGCGTGGATTACGGCATTCCGGTCGTCAAGGAAGAATTCGACAAGGAACAGCGTTTCCGCTTTGGCATTTCGAACCAGTTCTGATATCGGCATTCCAGACCTGCGGGCATCATTTCCGTACTGGAGCACTTGCTGATGGAATTTTCGCCATTCTTTCCGCCCCATGCGGGGGTCACTCTTTCCGAGCTGGCCTCCCGGATTGGGGCGGAATTGGTAGATCCCTCCACTGGGGATCGCCTGATCCGGAGCGTCTCCCCGGTCAGCCGGGGACGTGAAGGGGATCTCTGCTACCTTCTCTCGCGCCGCCACAAGGACGAGCTCGAAACATGCCAGGCCACCGCCATTCTGTGCGACAAGGCGCTGCACCCCCTCATTCCCGCCCATATACCCGTGCTGCTCTCGGGGCGTCCCCAGACAGCATTTGCCGTCGCCGGTGCACTTCTTCACCCCAATGCCATGCGTCCGGATCCCATCCTCTGCGAAGGCGGAATTTCTGATCGCGCGGTGATCGATCCTTCGGCCCGGCTGGAGGACGGCGTTTCTGTGGAAGCGCTGGCCGTGATCGGGGCCGGTGCTGAAATCGGGTCCGGCACGCGGATCGGGGCAGGCGCGATCATCGGAGCCGGCGTCAAGATTGGGCGGGATTGCACCATTGCCGCAGGGGCCAGCATTCTCTGCGCCTATATCGGCAATCACGTGATCATCCACAATGGTGCGCGCATCGGCCAGGATGGCTTCGGCTATGCGCCGGGCCCGCGGGGCATGATCAAGATCGTGCAGATCGGCCGGGTCATCATCCAGGACCATGTGGAGATCGGTGCGAATACCACGATCGACCGCGGCACGATGGACGATACCGTCATCGGCGAAGGCACCAAGATCGATAACCAGGTGCAGATCGGCCACAATGTCCGCATCGGTCGCCATTGCGGCATCGTCAGCCAGGTCGGCATCGCCGGCAGTGCCCGGATCGGCGATGGCGTGATGATCGGGGGTGCTGTCGGGGTCAATGGTCACATCACCATCGGCGATGGTGCCCAGATCGCCGCCATGAGCGGTGTTGCCGCAGACGTTCCGCCCGGCGAACGCTATGGCGGCCTTCCGGCCCGCCCGATGAAGGATTTTCTGCGGGACGTGGCCGAAATGGCTGCCCGCGCCGCAAGCCGAAACAGGAAAACCGGAGAGAAAAATGACTGAGACGAAGGCGGAGCTCGGTACTGCCGATATTCTGGAGATCATGACGCTCCTGCCGCACCGCTATCCCTTCCTGCTGGTCGACAAGATCATCGAGATCGATGGCGATGAATCCGCGATCGGCATCAAGAACGTGACGGCAAACGAACCGCATTTCACCGGCCATTTCCCCACATCGCCCATCATGCCCGGTGTGCTTCTGGTGGAAGGCATGGCGCAGACGGCAGGCGCGATCTGCGCGCGCAAGGCGGGTCAGACCGGCAACCTGGTTTATTTCATGACCATCGACAATGCCCGGTTCCGCAAGCCGGTGGTGCCCGGTGACCGCGTCGAATATCATGTCGTCAAGCAGAAGCAGCGCGGCAATATCTGGAAGTTCCATTGCGACGCCAAGGTGGACGGCGCACTGGTGGCCGAAGCGGATATCGGCGCCATGATCGTACGGCAGGACAAGGAAACGGCATGAGCACGATTGCTGCGAGCGCCCGGATTCACCCGCTTTCTGTGATCGAGACCGGCGCTGTCATCGGCGAGAACTGCGTGATCGGGCCCTTCTGCCACGTCGGGCCGGAGGTGGTTCTGGGAGAGCGGGTCGAGCTGATGACCCATGTGGTGGTAACCGGCAAGACCGGGATCGGCGCCGGATGTCGCATCTTTCCGAATGCCGTCATCGGCGGCGATCCGCAGAGCATTCACCACGAGGGCGGCGAAACCACGCTGACCGTCGGTGAAAATTGCACTTTTCGCGAAGGCGTGACAGTCAATACCGGAACGGTCGGCGGTGGCGGCAAGACGGTGATTGGCAGCCACAATCTTTTCCTCGCCAATTCGCATGTGGCGCATGATTGCATTCTCGGCAACCACATCATCATGTCGAACAATGTTATGCTGGCGGGCCACGTGGTAGTGGAAGACCGCGTGATCCTTGGCGGCGGCTCTGCTGTCCACCAGTTCACCCGCATCGGCCGTCAGGCCTTCATCGGCGGTCTCTCTGCGGTCAGCTATGATGTCATTCCCTATGGCATGCTGAACGGCAATCCCGGCGTCCTCGGCGGACTAAACGTGGTTGGCATGACCCGCGCCGGCATCGACCGGGCGGTGATCCATACGGTCCGCCGCGCCTACAAGGCGATTTTCGAAGGCCCCCAGTCGATCCGCGCCAATGCGGCGGCCGCGCGAGAAGATTACCTCGATTGCCCGCAGGCGATGGAGATCTTCGATTTCATAGCCGCCGAAAGCGACCGCGCCCTGTCTTCGCCCAATCGGGGCAAGGCCTGAAGCCATGCCCGCCGCCCCGGACATGTCGAAAGGCCGCCTCGGCATTATTGCCGGGAGCGGCCTTTTGCCCGTTTATGTGGCGGATGCCGCCAGGCGCGCGGGCGAAGATCCCCTGATCATCCGGCTCCGCCATGAGAGCGACAATCGCTTCGACGGGTTCGAGCATGTGGAGATCGGCGTAGGCGACATGGCCGGCCTGAAGGCGGCGCTGGCAAGGGGACCCGTCGGCCGTGTGGTCCTGTCGGGAGGGGTCCGGCGTCGGCCCGAGCTGACGGAAATCCGCCCGACGCTTGCCACCCTCATCAAGGTGCCGGCCATCGTCCGCACCCTTCTTTCGGGCGGCGACGATACGGTGCTGCAAATGGTGATCCGGCTGATCGAGGCGCACGGCGCCCGGGTCATCGGCGCGCACGAGGTTGCCCCGGATCTCATCGCCACCCTCGGTCCGCTCGGCCGGGTGGCGCCGGATGACGAGGCGCTGAAGGATATCGCCCAGGCGGCGGCGGCGGCTATGGCGCTCGGGGCGCTGGATGTGGGGCAGGGTGCCGTCAGCGTCGGCGGGCGCATCGTCGCGCTCGAGGGTGTTGAGGGCACGGACCGCATGCTCGGTCGAGTCGCGGAACTGCGCGATGAGGGCCGCATCTCCCAGAAGCGTCGCGGCGTGCTGGTAAAGATGTGCAAGCCAACGCAGGATGTGCGCGCCGATCTGCCGACCGTCGGTCGCTCCACGGTGCTGAATGCCGCCCGCGCGGGCCTTGCCGGCATTGCCGTGGAGGCGGGCAGGGCACTGGTTCTCGAACGGGAGGCGATGATTGCCGCGGCGGATGAGGCGGGCCTCTTTGTCTGCGGCATAGACCGCGCGATAGAAGGATGGGGCCTGTGACAAGACCGCTGAAAATCGGCGTGGTCGCCGGCGAAGTGTCGGGCGATCTCCTGGGCGCGGATCTCATCGCAGCGCTGAAATCCCTGACAGACCGTCCGGTCACTCTGGTCGGCGTGGGCGGGGATGGGCTGAAGGCGCAGGGGCTTCGCTCCCTCTTCGATTATGCCGAGCTTTCGATCATGGGCTTTACCCAGGTGCTGGCCCGGCTGCCGCAGCTTATCCGCCGCATCCGCCAGACGGCGGATCATCTGGCGGCAGAAAAGCCCGATGTACTGCTGGTGATCGACAGCCCAGATTTCACCCATCGCGTCGCGCGTCGCTTCCGGGAAAAATGCCCCGGGACCCCGGTGGTCAAATATGTCTGCCCGAGCGTCTGGGCCTGGAAAGAGCATCGCGCCGCCGCCATGCGCCCTTTCGTGGATCACGTTCTGGCGCTGCTCCCCTTCGAGCCCGCGGTGATGCAGCGGCTGGACGGCCCCGCAACGACCTTCGTCGGCCACCGGCTGACGGCAGACCGGGACGTGCTTCGCGTGCGCGAGATGCGGGCTGAAAGGGCCGGGGCAGGTCCGGGGCAAACGCTCCTCCTCTTGCCGGGCTCGCGGGGGTCAGAGGTGCGCAAGCTCCTGCCCGTGTTCCGCCATGTGGTTGTAGATTACATCGCCCGCAACGGCCAAACCCGCTTCCTGTTGCCCACGGTTCCCCGCATGGAGCAGCTGGTCCGGGAGATGACGGCCGACTGGCCCGTCAAGCCGGAGATCAGTGCCGATCCCACCTTCAAGTGGCAGGCCTTTGCCGCCGGCGATGCGGCGCTTGCCGCCTCCGGCACTGTCATTCTGGAGCTCGGGCTCTGCGGCGTTCCCACCGTCTCCGTCTACAAGACCGACTGGCTGATCAAGCTCGTGACCGACCGGATCAAGATCTGGAGCGGCGCGCTTCCCAACCTGATCGCTGATTACGTGATCGTGCCGGAATATTTCAACGCGCAGATCCGCGCAGGCAGCCTGGTGCGCTGGCTGGAGCGCCTCTCCCGCCCGACCCCGGAGCGCCGCGCAATGCTGGAGGGTTTCGATACGGTCTGGCAAACCATGCAGCGCCCGGAAGCCCCCGGCCTCGCCGGCGCCCGCATCGTCCTTGATCTCGCAGGCCGCCCAAGGACCTGACCCCGATTCCCGGACGCATCTAAATGCCAAAAGCGGCATCCAAGGGCGCCGCTTTCAAACCTCATGTTGTCAAATTCGCTCAGCGGATGCGGAGATAGACCGGAAAGCGGCCTTCCGTCGGCGCCACATAGAGATGCACCGAGACGGGGGGCTGGTTGAGCCGCCAGGCACGGGCCCCGTGCGAGAGAAGCATCGCCACCAGATCACGGGTCTTGGACTTGGAGCGCACGCGCGTCAGCCCGAAATCGGCTAGCTTCAGGGCGGCCTCATGGAGCGGATGCAGGGTCGGGCCCAGGCTGCTCATGGGCTTGACCGGATAATCAAGCGGCCCGGGCCGGTTTTCATTGGTGGCCATGGATAAGTCCTCGTAACGCAATACAAACAATCGAGGGTTTCTGGCGGATGACCCACCGCCGGGGGAGCCGCCCCGCCACGGGCGGAGGGGCTAGAAGCACTTTCCTTACTGGGCGCTTGCCCAGCAGCTCACGCCGCGGCGCTTCAGCACCTTGCAGGCATTCACCGCATCCGTCTGGCCCTCGAAGCCGGCAAAGCGCGCGCGGTAAAGCTTGCCGCTTCCGCTGGCTACGGCAACGGTGATGGGTTTGGCGGAACGCAATACCTTTCCGCCCTTGGCCTTGGCTGCGTCCAGCAAGTCCATGGCCATTTTCGCATCAGGAGAGACGCCAACCTGTACGACCCAGCCCTTCGGCGTGGAGGCGGTGGTAAGCGTGTCGATATCCTGATCATTTGTGCCGACGCTGGCTGCCGGGATGGGCGCAGCAAGCGGCTGAATTCCGGAGTTCTCGTCATCCGAAGCCTTCTGGCGAACGCCAGCAGTACCATCCGGAGAGAGCGTTGCATTGGCAAGATCGGGCTGCGACTGGTAGCGGCTGTCCGGCAGCGGGCCGGTCTGCGGCAGGACCACGCCATGGCCGGCCGGGGCGAGGGCGGCAGAGGCCGCATTGTCCTCGGACTCTTCGGGCGCATAGGCGGCAGCGGCAGCCTGGGTGTCCTCTTCCACTTCAGGAGCGGGTGCCGGTTCGGCCTTGGCGACGACTTCTTCGCCATTGCCACGGCCGCGGGAGGCTTTCGGCAGGTAGGCCTTGACGAGCTTGGTCATCTGCGCGTTGCGCCAGCCGCCCGACGGAGCACCTAGCACCACACCCACAATCGAGCGGCCATCGGCCTGTGCTGACGTGACGAGGTTGAAGCCGGCAGCCTGGGTATAGCCGGTCTTGATGCCGTCGACGCCCTTCACCACACCCAGAAGGCGGTTGTGGTTGCCGATCACCTGCTTGCCGAACTTGAAGCTGCGGGTGGAGAAATAGTGGTAATACTGCGGAAAATGCTTGCGAAGAGCAATGCCAAGCCGGGCCTGGTCGCGAGCCGTGGTCATCTGCGCGGTGTTCGGCAGGCCATTGGCATTGCGATAGGTGGTGCGGGTCATGCCCAGCGCACGGGCCTTGGCGGTCATCAGCTGAGCGAAGCGGCCTTCCGAGCCGCCGATGAATTCGCCAAGCGCGGTGGCGGCGTCATTGGCCGAGCGGGTGACGAGACCCAGGATGCCCTGTTCCACGGTGATCGTGCTGCCTGGACGAAGGCCGAGCTTCGACGGAGGTTCCGCCGCAGCATTCTTAGACACCGGAACGCGGGTGTTGAGCGTGATGCGGCCGCTTTCGAGGGCTTCAAACACGAGATAGAGCGTCATCATCTTGGTGAGCGAAGCGGGATAACGCAGGTTATCCGGATTTTCGCTGTAGAGGACATTCCCCGTCTTGGCATCGACGACGATGCCGGCATATTTCGAGGCCTTTGCGAAGGCCGGACTGCCGGATCCGGTCAGAAGGAGCGCCGCTACGAAAAGCAGGCATGTGACCGTACGGAAGACGAACATGCCGGCGCGTCCGGCTGCTACGGTGGATGCTGTTTTTGACACTACTCTACTCTTTGCTTGCATGTGTATTGCCATGACCGGATCGATCTCCGGTCTGCCGCTTGGATTGGACGCTATCGGATTAGCGTTACCAATCGGTTTATGTTTAATGATTGGTTCTGATCCCCATGCGCATTTTATCGATGTGCGCCCGAGGGTTGGCTCAATCGGTCGCCGATAAAATCGCTAACGGCGCGGTCGATTTCCCGCCATTGGGGCAGGAGGTCGCTGGAAAAGCGGTAGAGAACGGACAGGTCGTTTCCGACGAAAATATCCCGCTGGCAATCGCCCGCAGTCGCCCCGACGGCAAGATCTGGAAGGATGCAGCGTACGGCATAATCCGTGTCTCCCTTCCGTCCCGCCGTCAGCAGCACGTCGTCTTGGTATCCTGCCTCGGGCGCGAAATGGTGGAGGGTCAAGCCATTGCCATAGGCTTCGGGTGCACCCTTGAAGTAATGGCTGTAGATCGGCTCCACCCGCCCCGACATGTCACGAGACATGATCGACTGGGTGACCTGCAGGAAAATCAGCGATCGGCTCTTCGAAAGATCGTTAAAGAGGGCGCTTTTGTCGCGGCTATAGCCGTCCATCGACGGCCAGGCGAGATAGAGATCCACGCGCTCGGCTGCCCCATTATGACGCTGTGTATCGAAACGGATCACATTGGCGGGGAACTTCAGCCGGTCCCGGCCAATATCGATGGTCATAACCTCGCGGCTATCGGTATGGCCGGCGAGGTTGATGCGCTTGCCGAGCCAGTGCCCGCCAAAGACGAGCGCCATGGTCAACGACGCCATGATAGCGAGATAAACGAGGGCGCGGGCGAGAAAACCGTTGGAAAACAGCGGTTCATCCTCGACTATGCCTGCTGCTTGCATGCTATTCGTCATGTCTGTCGCGCTCGCCGGTGAGAGGCCGGCCGGAAGAGTGGAGCCTGTCTCACGGCAGGCAGTTTCCCGGCACGGCACTTGCAATGGAATCGTCGCAACCAGACTCGGCAATTATGGTTAACAACACATGAACTGGATGGCACTGGCAGTGGATGGCGTGGCGGGATTCCTCGTCTCGCTCGTGGTCGCCGAGATCTTGCGGCGAGGCCTCGGATATCGGTGGCCGGTGCAGGAAGCGGGCTTCAGGATCGAAACACGGGTTCTGCCCTGGCTTCTGACTCTCGCGGCCGGGCCGGCCCTTCTTTATGACGCAACGGCCGACCAGCAGAGGCAGGGTCTCGCCCGACCCTTGGATCTTCTGGCGGCAGGCTTCGTTCTGGTCATCTGGTCGGGCAGCTACGGGCATTGCGTCGCCAGCATCGCCCGGCTGCTCCTCTAGAAAAGGAAAAAGCCGATCCCGGGGACAGTCGGGATCGGCTTTATGGCTCCGGTCGGGGGACGGGTGCGGGGGACTGACCGGTTTGCCATCCTGCGCATCACCAACGGCAGGGGTGCTTGCGCAAGCGCTTTGCCAAGGCCGGCGAACACCGGCATCGGCGGTTTCTGTCTTACTGACCGACGCTGCCCACCACGGGCGCGCGGCCATCCTGGATCTTGTCCCAGCTGGCGAAACTGTTCACCGACTGGCGCTTGAGATAGCGGTAGGGGGTCTCGGACCAGAGCAAGACCTTGTTCTGCATGTTGTCGAGAATGAAGTCGCCACGGTCCGTGCGAACGGTGAGCACCGCATGGCCATCGCCATTGGGCTGCAGCACGACCGCAATCAAGAGATCAGAGGGCGAGAAACCGGCCTGGATCAGCAGCTTGCGCTTCAGAAGCGCATAATCCTCGCAGTCGCCCACATCGGTGGGGTAGGCCCATTTCTCCTCGACGCCATAGATGTCCTGATCGGTCATCGGCGTGATCGTGGAATTGACCTGGTAATTCACCTTGAGAATTTGCTTCCAGGTGGTTTCCGTCAGCGTCACCGGACCCACATCGGCATAGGTCTGGTCGCATTCGCTTGGATTTTCCTTGCAGAATTCATAGGCACCGATCGGCGGATTGGCGCGGCCGATCACATTCATGGTGGCTGGAGCAGCGTGGGCAAAGCTGGCAGAAGCGAGCGTCAGACCCAGGACGGCGATGCATGACTTGATTTTTGTTTTTGTTGTCATCGTTGTTCTCCCCGATATGAGAGCACAATGACATGGATGTTTTTATTCCTCGCGAAACTTCGCCATAAAATGAAGTATAAATCTGATTTGAACTCGATTATACTTTGAATAAGATGCAAGACAAGCTTGAATCAATTGCCGTTAAAAATCGAATTGGCTTCAAGTTAAACTCGGCTAAAAAGCCTCTAAAATTGTAGATTATACGAAAAAGCATATGAAAAACAATTATTTGGAATGCCGCCGTTCCGGGCCATTGTTCCGGCCGCGGGAAAAGGAGCGGGCACGAAATATGAATCGAATTTGAAGTAAATCCGATCCATCGTCCGATTGGAGGCACAACGGCAAGAAGGAGCCATTCGACACGCAAAATGCGTCGGAAAAAAATTTGCTGGCCAGAGGGTTGCAAAGGGCGAGAGGCATGAAAAAACCCGCCGGGAAGGGCGGGTTCGATCTGTTTTCGCGGCTGGCTTTGGAGGCGGCTTTTCCTAGAGGAATTCCCGCAGCGCATCGCGGGACTGCACGGAGTTGAACTCCATGGCCACGCCTTCCATGAAATGGCGAACGATGCGGCCGCGCATGTTGCCCAGCAGCACGGGCGTGCCGATCGGCGGACGATATTCGACGTCCAGCGCCGCGCCGGACAGGGACAGGTCCATGATGCGGCAGACATAGCGCCGCCCATCTTCGAGCTGCAGTTCCGCGCGGGTGTCGCGCGGCGTGAGACGGTCGTGGCGCCGGTCTTCGGGGAGGCCAAGCTCGTGCTTGTTGGCGATCCAGGTGAGCTGCGCCGCAAGCTTCTCGCGCTTGCGCTCGGAGGCGACGATAGTCATCACGAAGCCGCCGGGCACAAGATGCAGCACAGCCCCTTCGATGCGGCCGAGATGGTCGATATATGCAATTACCCGTTCGCCGACCGAGGGCCGGCCGCGGCAGGTGATCAGCGTGTCACCCGGAGACATTTCAGCAGCCACACACTCGAACTCATCGTAATTGGCCAGCATGAGCCGGCCCGGCAGATTGACCGTGACGCGCTGGAACGATCGCATTTCGGGCGGGCGCTGCGCGGCTGCGGAATGATATGTGGCCGAAAACGATTGCATCGACGTCTTCTTGCTGGATTACGATGGGCCGACAATAAATTGGCCCGGTTAAAAGATCGTATTTGCGCAGTGACGAAGATTCGTCCGGTCTTTTCATATTGGTGCAGGGCGACGGGACTAATTGATTGTCTTTTCCCTCGTTTTCGATCCGAAGCCGCCGAGCCGCCGCATCAGTAGGGCGAGACTGCCCGGCGAGGGATCAAACGAGCCGGGCGGAGCGGACGGGGGATCGGCGGGCAGGGGGGCGACCCCCGTGATCCGCAATTCCCGAAGCGGCGCATGGAGGTTCGCCGCATTCCGGTCCACCGGTGCCAGTACCCCGAGCACCAGCCTGCCATCCTGATCCTGCTCGATCATCGGCAGCAGGATCATCTCAAGCTCCACCTCTTCCGCCTCACTGACCGGTGAAAGCGAAAGACTGTAGGGCCTCAGCCGGTCGGCCACGCTGTTGATCAGCAGGCGGAGCCGGTGTTGCTGATCGGCGAAAAACAGTGCCGAAAAGGATTTCTGCCGCAATTCCTGACCCATCAGTGCGCAGACGCGCGTTCCTGCCAGGCGAAACACCGGATTCCCGTCCCTGTCCCGCTGGAGGATGAAGAGGTCTGGAAGCAGGCTCGATATGGCGCCCGGCTTCAGGGCGGCGCGCGTGGGTGCGGGATCCATTCCCCGGATGTCATTCCAGTAGGTGACGATCGCCCGCGAGACTGCCAGTTTCATTCTGCCTGTCCTCTCTTGATACGCCGGGCCTGCCGTGGTGCCCGGGCAAGGGGCACGGTGCGAGAAGCGTGCCACGCGAAGCTCGTTAAGGTTAACGAAGGGTTGAGATTGAAGGTGCCGGAGAATGGTGGCACAAACCGTTCCAGCACATCTGAAGAACTGTTCTTCAGCACATAACTGATCGGGAGCGGGTGTCACCCGGGGGACCCGAAAGCCGTTCGGCGCAAGCCGGACGGCTCTTTTTTTGCCCACTCCCATAAAGGTCGGAATTCAAAGTAATCTCGCGCCATGACCGAATCATCGCCCCCGACCGACCTGCCGCTTCCCGACCCCGAACTGCCCCGGAGGGAGCCGGTATTCAACCTGCCGACCCCGGTGATCGCCGTGATCCTCTTTATGGTGGGGCTTTATCTGGCGCAGGCCTATGTGCTCAGCAATCCGCTGGCCAACTGGATCGACCGGGAATTCGGCTTCATTCCGGCGCGCTATGTCTATCCGCTCGGGCTTTCGGATCTCAGCTGGCTCTGGTCGCCGCTCAGCTATTCCTTCATCCACGGCAGCATGGAGCATCTCGTTTTCAACTGCCTCTGGCTGGCCTGTTTTGCCACACCTGTCACATTGCGGATCGGTACGGCGCGCACGGCGCTTTTCTGGGTGGCCTCTGCCGTTGCGTCAGCTGCGGTTTTCGCGGCCATCCACTGGGGGGAGGTGCAGCTGGTGATCGGCGCTTCGGGGGTAATCTCGGCCTATATGGGCGCGGCCTGCCGCTTTGCCTTTCCGCCGCGCACGCTGCGCTTTTCGCGCCGCCCGGTGCATGCCTTTCCGCTGCTCGGCATCGGCCAGGTTCTGTCGAGCAGCACGGCGGTCAGCTTCCTGCTGGTCTGGCTTGCTGGCAACGTGATCGTGGCGCTCGGTCTGCCGATCTTCGGCGATATGACCGCGGCCATCGCCTGGGAAGCCCATATCGGCGGTCTGCTCTTTGGATTTTTCGCCTTCCCGTTGTTCGACCGCACACCGCTGCCGGAGCCGGCGCCACAGGTTAACGATCTCTGAAAACAATCTATTGCATTCACCGCCGATGACAGGCACCATCCCTTGACCGGATCTGGGAGGACGGTCAGGGACCGTGAGATCCGGACGTTGCATCTTCTAAGGGAGGAAGCGAATGTCTGTATCCGTAAAATCCATTCTCGACCAGAAAGGGCGTGACGTCGTCACGACCGGACCCAACGCCTCCGTGGGCGAAACGGCCCGGCTCCTTCATGAGCGCAAGATCGGCGCGGTGGTCATCGTCGGCGTCGAAGGCAAGATTGCCGGGATTTTCTCCGAACGCGACGTGGTGAGTGCGGTCGCCAAGCACGGCCCCGCCGCACTCGACATGCCGGTCGCCACTGCCATGACCTCCACGGTCCATCGCTGCAGCGAGGATCACACAGTCAACCAGTTGATGGAAATGATGAGCAGCCGGCGCTTCCGCCACGTTCCCGTGGAAAAGGATGGCAAGCTCGCAGGCATGATCTCGATCGGTGACGTGGTGAAATCCCGCATTCGCGAAATCGAGCAGGAAGCCGAGCATATCAAGGCCTATATTGCCGGCTGAGCCCGGCGGCGGAAACCTTCGTCAGCGGGCGAAGGTTTCCTGCAGGCGCTTGAGTTCCGCAATCTTCGAGCGGCCTTCCTCATAGCCACGTTCGATGGCCTCGCCCGCCCGGTGAAATTCGGAAAGACCGATATCGTTGAGGCGCGGCAGGAGCGCGAGATCCGGCGGATCGCCCGCCAGACGGGCGCGCGAAATACGGTCCTGGATGATGTTGAAGGCCTGCACCATCACGCCCGTGAGCCCCAGACGCATGTCGTTCGACTTTTGCGGCGCGGGTTCCTGATACTGGATGCTGGCGCTGTGCTTGACCACGGCCGACCGGCCGTAAAGATCGTAATGGAGGTTGACCGCGACCACGAGCGGCTCCTCATGCGCCCGGCAGACCGAGACCGGCACCGGATTGACGATAGCGCCGTCAATCAGCGTGCGATTGTTGCAATGGATCGGTTCGAAAATGCCGGGGAGGGCATAGGATGCCCTGAGTGCGGTGATCAGCGAGCCGCTGGTGATCCACACTTCATGGCCCGTATTCACCTCTGCGGCGACTGCCACGAAGGGGCGATCCAGATCCTCGATCGAGAGACCCTGCAGGTGCTCCTGCATGCGGCGCGTCAGCCGCATGCCACCGAACAGGCCCCCACCGCCAATGGTGAAATCCAGAAGGCCGGCAATGCGCCGCATGGTCAGCGACCGGGCAAAGGCTTCCAGTTCATCCAGCTTGCCAGCCAGATAACATCCGCCCACCAGCGCACCGATGGATGTGCCGGCAATCATCCCCACCTCGATCCCCGCTTCGTCGAGCGCTCTCAGCACCCCGATATGCGCCCATCCGCGGGCAGCGCCGCCGCCGAGCGCCAGCGCAATGCGGGATCGCGGTTTCCGGGGGGCAGTGGTCGGCGGTGCTTCGGCCGCCGGCGGGCTCGGTCCCGTGGGATCGAGCGTGGGCGTAGCGGTGGACCTGTGCAAGTTCCAGTTCAGCATCATTATATCTCCTGGCTGAACACTCCTCGCCCCTATGAAGCGCCCGTTCCGGTTTCAAATTGGTTTAAGCAAGTCGCCCTTCACGGGATATGTAACGCACAGCGCTGCGCTTTCAACGCAGCGGTCCGGGCAAAGGACTGGAAAATAACGATTATTTATTTCAAATTGTTCCGGCTCGCTTGGCGCCGGAACAGGGCGCTATTTCGAATCGTCTTTAACGTTTCGATAAACCGCATCCGGATCGAAATGCCTGAGATCGTCGGCAATCGTCAGTTCTGGCCCCGATTGCCCAAGCGAAACAGTGCGATAGAAGCAGGATCGCCGGCCGGTGTGGCAGGTGGCGTCATGTCCCGCCACTGTGACTTTGAGCCAAAGCGCATCCTGATCGCAATCGGTGCGGATCTCCGTCACCTGCTGTAGGTTTCCCGATGTTTCGCCCTTTTTCCAGATCTTGCCCCGCGAGCGGCTGAAGTAATGGGCAATGCCGGTTTCGAGCGTCAGCGCCAGCGCTTCGGCATTCATGTGCGCGACCATTAGCAGTACGCCGTCGCGGGCATCGGTGACCACGGCGGTGAGAAGTCCGTTGGCATCGAACTTGGGCGTGAAGGCACCCGCGCCCTCGAGCACGGCCTTGTCAGCGGAAGGCGCTGCAAAGGAAATGGTCATGATATCTCCGTCGGAAGACGATCAGCGATTGCGCACCATCATCATGAAGCGGGCCTGCTCGGCCGCATCGGATTTGAACGCCCCGGTAAAGGTGGAGGTGAGGGTGGTGGACCCCTGCTTCTGCACGCCGCGCATGGCCATGCACATGTGCTCCGCCTCGATGAGGACGGCGACGCCCCGCGGCCGCAACGTCTCGTCGATGGATTTCGCGATCTGCGCGGTCATGGTTTCCTGCGTCTGCAGGCGGCGGGCATAGATTTCCACCACGCGCGCCATCTTGGAGAGACCCAGCACGCGTCCATCCGGCAGGTAGGCGATGTGCGCCTTGCCGATGATCGGCACCATGTGGTGCTCGCAATGGGAATAGAAGGGGATATCGCGAACGAGAACCATCTCGTCATATCCGGCCACTTCCTCGAAGGTACGGCCGAGAACATCTTCCGCGGCAAGGTCGTAACCGCCGAACAGTTCGCGATAGGCCTTGGCGACGCGCGCCGGCGTATCGAGAAGACCCTCGCGGCTCGGGTCGTCGCCAGCCCAGCGCAACAGAACGCGGACGGCTTCTTCTGCTTCCTGTTGCGTCGGGCGGCCATGTTCGGAAGCGCCCCGCGGGAAGTTCTTGATGATTGCATCCATTCGACTGTTGCCTCCTGATCCGCCGGGTCGGATCGTGCTATCATGACGGCTAGCCATTACAGAAACGCGAAATCCGGGCAACGCCCGCAACGGGTGGCCCGGCCATTTCTGCTTTCCGGTATGGGCCGGTACCACGGATTTTCACTCTGTTCATGTCGCCTGCTTATGCGAAAGACCATTGTTTTTTCGTGACCGGCATACGACCTAATATATAGTATGGAGCAAGGCACGGAAAAGAGCCGGAAAACGACACACTCTGATTTTCTTTGGAAGCGCCTCGTAGCCAAGGCTTTTCGCGTGCCGCACAGTGCAGGACTTGTCCATGGACGACATTTACAACAGCAAGATTCTCGAATTTGCCGGCAATATTCCGCTTACCGGCGCGCTTTCCGATGCGGATGCCAGTGCCGATGCCCATTCGAAGCTCTGCGGCTCGAAGGTGAAGGTCTATGTGAAAATGGAGGGGCCGGTGGTCTCCGCCTTTTCCCACGAGGTGAAGGCCTGCGCGCTTGGCCAGGCCTCCTCTTCCATCATGGCGCGACACGTGGTGGGTGCGACCGCCAATGAGGTGCGCCAGGCCCGATCCGACATGCTCGCCATGCTGAAGGAGGGCGGCGAAGGGCCGGAAGGCCGATTCGAAGATATGCGTTTCCTCAAGCCCGTGAAGGATTACAAGGCCCGCCACGCCTCCACCATGCTGACCTTCGATGCCGTGGTGAAGGCAATCGACGAAATCGAGGCGCGGCGCGGCGTTCTCGCCTGACCGCATACGGCCACAGGTCTTCCCATGTGCAACGCGCCCGACTGCCGCCACCCGTCGCCCGAAAGCGGCAGCGCGCGCCGGCGGGGGCGTAACTGGAGCGGCCCCTTCCGCAAGACGCCGGACCGGCTCTTCGGCATGGGTTTCATCCGGCTCTACCAGCTGACCCTCTCGAGCCTCATCGGCAACAACTGCCGCCACATGCCCACCTGTTCGGAATTCGGTTACGAAGCCATAGCCCGCCACGGTCTCTGGGCCGGCGGCTGGATGACCCTCTTCCGCGTCGCCCGCTGCGGTCCCGGTGGAACGTCCGGTTTCGATCCGGTGCCCGAACGGTTGCAGGAAAGGCAGGTGTGGTGGAAGCCATGGAGTTTCTGGCGGAAATCGGGAGAAGGCGCGGCATGACTGTTCCCATGGAGCTCAGGCAGGCGCAGGTGGAGTTCGACCGTTTTCTGGTCGCGCTGCGCGACCACGCCATGCTGCAAACCACCAACCAGACCTATACGATGCTGGAGGCGGTCTTGCTCGCCTTCCGTCGCCGGCTCCTGCCGCGCGAGGTCATGGTTTTCGCAGACGCCCTGCCTCCGATTCTTCGCGCCATCTTCGTAAAGGGTTGGGACCCCTCAGGTGAGGCGATACCCTTCCTTACGCCTGCAGATCACCAAAAGGACGTGATGGCGCTCCGTCCCGATCACAATCTTTCGACGCCGACGGCCATTCGGGATGTCGGCGAAACCTTGAGGACCCATCTCGGCGCTCAATCCTTTGCTGCTCTGCTCGCTGAACTGCGTCCTCAAGCCCGCGAATTCTGGCAGGGCTGAGGCAAGGCACTTCCTTTACTTGAGCCTGAAATCATACTAAACCCGCCCCGTTTCCGGGCCTTTGCCCCATTCAAGCCACCCGCATTCGTTGGCGGGACTGGATACAAGGAGTTTTTCGATGGCTGAAGCCGTTTCCCTCACTTTTCCCGATGGTTCCGTCAGGCAGTTTGCCGCGGGCACGACTGGCCGTGAAGTGGCCGAGTCGATCTCCAAGTCGCTGGCCAAGAAGGCGCTTGCCTTTGCCGTGAATGGAACCGTCCGCGATCTTTCCGACCCCGTTTCCGAGGGCAAGGTGGAAATCGTTACCCGAACCGATCCGCGCGCGCTGGAGCTCATCCGTCATGACTGCGCCCACGTGATGGCCGAAGCCGTGCAGGAGCTCTGGCCCGGCACGCAGGTCACCATCGGTCCTGTTATCGACAACGGCTTCTATTACGACTTCGCCAAGGACGAGCCCTTCACGCCCGAAGATCTGCCGAAGATCGAAAAGCGGATGAAGGAGATCATCCAGCGCAACAAGCCCTTCACCAAGGAAATCTGGTCCCGCGAGAAAGCGAAGGAAGTCTTCGCCTCCAAGGGCGAGAAGTATAAGGTGGAACTGGTCGATGCGATCCCTGAAGGGCAGGACCTGAAGATCTACTATCAGGGCGACTGGTTCGATCTTTGCCGCGGTCCGCACATGGCCTCCACCGGCCAGATCGGCACGGCCTTCAAGCTGATGAAGGTCGCCGGTGCCTACTGGCGTGGCGACAGCAACAACCCGATGCTGACCCGCATCTACGGCACGGCCTGGGCCGAGCAGGAAGACCTGGACAACTATCTCCACGTGCTCGCGGAAGCCGAGAAGCGCGACCACCGCCGCCTGGGCCGCGAGATGGATCTTTTCCATTTCCAGGAAGAAGGCCCTGGCGTGGTGTTCTGGCACGGCAAGGGCTGGCGCATGTTCCAGTCGCTGGTCTCCTACATGCGCCGTCGTCTCGAAGGCGATTACCAGGAAGTCAACGCACCGCAGGTGCTCGACAAGTCGCTCTGGGAAACCTCCGGCCACTGGGGTTGGTATCGCGACAACATGTTCAAGGTAACCGTTGCCGGTGACGAGACCGACGACGAGCGCGTCTTCGCGCTGAAGCCGATGAATTGCCCCGGCCATATCCAGATCTTCAAGCATGGCCTGAAGTCTTACCGCGAGCTGCCGATCCGTCTGGCGGAATTTGGCGCCGTTCACCGCTACGAACCCTCGGGCGCGCTGCACGGGCTGATGCGCGTGCGCGGCTTCACGCAGGACGATGCGCATATCTTCTGCACCGACGAACAGATGGCGGCGGAATGCCTGAAGATCAACGACCTGATCCTCTCGGTCTACGAGGACTTTGGCTTCAAGGAAATCGTCGTCAAGCTCTCCACACGGCCTGAAAAGCGCGTCGGATCCGACGATCTCTGGGATCGCGCCGAGCGCGTGATGATGGACGTGCTGAAGACCATCGAGGAGCAGTCCGGCGGCCGCATCAAGACCGGCATTCTGCCGGGCGAGGGTGCTTTCTACGGTCCGAAGTTCGAGTATACGCTGAAGGATGCCATCGGCCGTGAATGGCAGTGCGGCACCACGCAGGTAGACTTCAACCTGCCGGAGCGCTTCGGCGCCTTCTACATCGACCAGAATTCCGAAAAGACCCAGCCGGTCATGATCCATCGCGCCATCTGCGGCTCGATGGAGCGATTCCTTGGCATCCTGATCGAGAATTTCGCCGGCCACATGCCGCTTTGGGTGTCGCCCCTGCAGGTCGTCGTCGCCACCATCACCTCCGAGGCCGACGCTTACGGCCAGGAAGTGGCGGAGGCGCTGCGCGATGCTGGGCTCAATGTCGAAACCGATTTCCGCAACGAGAAGATCAACTACAAGGTCCGCGAACATTCGGTCACGAAGGTTCCGGTCATCATCGTCTGCGGCAAGAAGGAGGCGGAGGAGCGTTCGGTCAATATCCGCCGACTCGGTTCGCAGGCGCAGGTGTCGATGTCGCTGGAGGAGGCCGTGGCCGCCCTTCGGGACGAGGCAACCGCACCGGACCTGAAGCGCAAGGCGGCAGCCCGCAGGGGCTGACCGCGCATACGGGCAATGTCTGTACAGAATTCGGCACAAAATACACAGATTTCCGTCAGAAATCCGTAACATTGCTTAGTTATCATCTCCGGAAATGGAGTATGGTGAGAGTATTATCACCGTAAGCGAAAGGCTGGCGGCGGACCGGGGATCGGACCGCCGTTCTGAAGGGGGCGGGCGAGAGCCCGGACACAAGGTGCGCTTCAAGGAATTGTCCTATGCCAACGAACGGGATCCCAAGCTGAAGCGGTGGATCATCCGGACGATTGAGGGCTTGTCCGGCCGAGACCGCTTTGTGGACCTCTACGAAATCTGGCGGGATGAAATCGTCGCCCAGGGCGACCGGGTCTTCGGCCGCATGCTCGAACTCATCGATGTGAAGATGCGCGTGAACGGCCAGTGGCCGCCGCAGAATCTGTCGGACGACCCGGTGGTCATCGTCGCCAACCATCCCTATGGCATCGGCGATGGCATAGCGGTTCTGGCACTTGCCGAGCAGCTTGGCCGGCCCTTCCGCGTGCTGATCAACAACGAGCTTCTGAAGGTGCCGGAAATGGCGCCCTATTCGCTTCCCGTCTGCTTCGAGGAGACGAAGGAAGCGCTGGCCATGAACATGCAGACCCGCAACGAAGCGGTCCGTCTGCTGAAGGAAGGCGTTACCATCGTCATTTTCCCGGCCGGCGGGGTGGCAACCGCCAGGAAGGGCTTCGGCAAGGCCGAGGACCTGCCCTGGAAGATCTTCACCGCCAAGCTCGTGCAGGCCGCCAAGGCCAATGTCATACCCATCTATTTCGAAGGCCAGAATGGCTGGCTCTTCCATTTCGCCAGCCGCTTCTCGCTGACACTGCGCATCTCGCTGCTGATCCGCGAATTTCGTCGCTTGTCCGGCTCGATGATCAATTCCACCGTCGGCAGCACCATCTATTGGGAAGAGCTGAGCCGCATGGCCGGGCGCCAGGAAATCCTGAGCTATCTCTACAATGCCGTCTTTTCGCTCGCTCCCACGGGCCAGAGACGCGTTGCCGCCGGCTAATCCACCGTCACGTGCCACCAGCGTGGCCGCCCGCTGCGATAGGAATGGGAAAGCGGCTTGAGCGGCAGGCGATGCGGTGCATCGAAACAGCCGGTCAGAAGCGCAATAACCGGCGCATCGTCAACCGCGCCGAGCGATGATCCGCATTGCGGACAAAAGGCCCGGGTAGACTTTTCGGAAGAGCGGTAAAGCGAGGGCGCTCCGCCTTCGCCGGTCCAGCGCACCTTCGCGCGATCGAATTCCACCCATGTCGCAGTCAGCGCGCCCGTTGCTCTCTGGCACATGCGGCAGGAGCAGCTGTGCGGAAAGCCCGGTTGCCCCTCCGCCTCGAAGCGGATGAGCCCGCAAAGACAGCCGCCTTTCCAGAGAAGCTGCTTTCCCATGGCTTAATCCGCCACGAAGGCCTGGTCGCCATTCGGACGATGGAGGGCTTCGCTGGTGATCACTTCCACATCCGTGTTCTGGCCGGCGACCACCTTGAAGTCCTTCTGGTAGATCTTGTCCTTGTTCTTGGCGACGGCCGTATACTGGCCTTCCGCCAGAATGACGGTGGGGAAGGGACTGACGCTTTCGGCGAGCGTATCGCCGGCAGAGGTCAGTACCGACCAGGCCGTATCCGCCAGCGCCTCGCCGCCCTTTTCGGATACGAGTTTCAGCGTGATCTGCGCTGCGCGATGCTGGAGCGTCGCCTTGGTGAGCCGACCCGCTTCCACCTGAATGTCGGCGCGGATAATCGCATTGATATCGCCATAATTGGAAACGACGTGATAGGTGCCCGCATTCAGCCGCACCACCTCGTTGGGGCTGACATCGTCCATCACCAGCCCGCGCTCGCCGTCTTCCTTGATATCGGCGGAATAGATGGTGAAGCTGAGGTCATCGGCCGGAATGCGCATGTCCGTGCCGGAAACCGCGTTCAGCAACAGCCCGCCAGCATCGAGAACGAGCGTTTGCGGGTCTACTTCGCCCACCATGGGCACCTTCAGCCGCTTGGTCACGCCGGCGCGACCGAAGGCAACGTTGACGAAATAATCCCCGGGCGCCAGCTGGAAGGCGGCGGAGCCGCCCGTCGCGGTCGCAACCAGCGGCAGCTTCTCGTCAGGCCCGGCATTGGGGCTGAAGATGCTCCAGATCAGACCGTCTTCCACGGCCTTGCCGTCGGCCTTCAGCTTTGCCTCCAACTTGACGGTCTTCAGCATGGCGGCCGGCGAAAGCGGGTCGTTGGGCGCGGTAAAGGCGTTGAGTTTCGGCATCTTCGCCACGCCATCGAGCTGCTGGAAGGCCTTCAGCGGATCCTCGGGAGCTTCCCCTCCCATGGCACCCCCGGCGGGGGCGCTCAGCGAACCCGCCTCCTGCGCCTGGGCCATGCCGAACCCTCCCATAAGGGTCACGAGGAGGAGAAGGCTTTGCAAAGCCCGTATGAGACCCGACATGAGCAATACCCGGTTGACATCTGTTGCGCGCCGCTTCACTTCAAAACGAACCCCATGGCAATTTCAAGACCCGCCTTGGCAATGAGGGCGGTGTTGCTGCTTTCCAGACAACCGATGGATGCTTCATGACTGAAAACACGGCCCTCAAGGACTATCTCGCCGTAAGGCGCTCCATTCCCGCCTTCCAGATGCGCGAACCCGGCCCCTCTCGCGCCGAAATCGAGGAATTGCTGCGGCTTGCCTCCCGCGTGCCGGATCACGGCAAGCTCGCGCCCTGGCGCTTCGTCGTCTATCGCGGCGAGGAGCGGGCCCGGATCGGCGAGGAGCTCCTGAAGCTGCGGCTCGCCGTGGAGCCGGGGCTGAGCGCTGAAATCATCGAGGTGGAAAAGACCCGCTTCACCCGTGCGCCTGTTGTCATCGCCATCGTCAGCAAGGCCGCTCCGCATGCCAAGATCCCGGAATGGGAGCAGGTCATGTCGGCGGGTGCGCTCTGCCTGAACACGCTTTTTGCCGCCAACGCCCTCGGCTACGTTGCCAACTGGCTGACGGAATGGTTCGCCTTCGATGAGCGTGCCTATCCTCTGCTCGGCATCCAGCCCGGCGAGAAGGTTGCGGGTTTCATTCATGTGGGCTCGACGGATTTTCCTGCGGTCGAACGGCCCCGTCCCGATCTCGCCGATACCGTCACCTGGGTCGGTGGCGATTGATGCTCTATTACGAGACCGCGACCAATGCACATGGGCTACGACACGATCCCTTCAAGGCGATCGTGTCGCCCCGGCCCATTGGCTGGATCGGAACCCGCGGGCGTGATGGCTCGCGCAATCTCTCGCCTTATTCCTTCTTCAACATCGTCGCCGACGACCCGAAAATCGTGATGTTCGCCGGCGGCCAGGGCAAGGATTCGCCCCGCAATGCGGCGGAAACCAGCGAGTTCACCGTTAACATGGTCAGCCGCGACCTCGTTGCCCGCATGAACGAATCCTCGGTCTCCGTGCCCTATGGGGTGGATGAATTCGCGATTGCCGGACTGACACCGGTCACCGGCCGGCTGGTCGCGGCCCCCTATGTGGGCGAGGCCCATGCGGTGCTCGAATGCCGCGTCACCCAGATCCTGACGCCGCACGGTCTTTCCGGCGAGGAGGCCGATACGGTCATCACCTTCGGGCAGGTCGTTGCGATTCATATCGACGAAGCGATCATCCGAAATGGCCGCATCGACATGGCTGCCGTTCGCCCTGTTGGGCGCTTGGGCTACATGGATTACTGCGATGCCGGCGATGTCTTCGAGATGTTCCGGCCGAAAGCGCCCTGATCAGCGGCCGGCGGCGGGCGGCACGGCTCGTTGCAGGATGCGAAGCGCGCGCAGATAGCGCTTGTGATCCCCCGCTTCGGAAAGCTGCAGGCTGGCCCGTGCCTCGGCAATCTCCGTCTCGTGCGGGATGAAGCCGTGATTGATGGCCGTCACCTGGCGCGGGGAGAGGGCAAACTTGCCCGAAAATCCGTCCGCCGACGCCTCGTCTATATCCCGTGCGAGCCTGTCCGTGGACCAGAGCCCTGAAGCGGTATCGATGGTTTCGAGCCCCGCTGCAGCTGCGGCCGAAAGCACCGAAGCGCGGGCCATGCGAAAACTGTCGGTCAGCATGCCGTAGCTGTCGAACATGCGCCGCGCGCCAATGTAATCCCTGAAGAACTCGGCGTCCCAGCCAAGCGCCATCAGTCGACGGGAAAGGCCGGCAAAATCCCACTGGAAGCCATGAGCAAGCACGCAGGCAAGCCGCGTCACACCGTCGTCGATGTCGTTCACCGCCTCGTGCACGGCAATCAGCACGTCCATTTCCTGCACTTCTCGCGGATCGGTAAGACGGAAGATGATTCCATCCGGCCGTGCCGGCATCAGCACTTCCAGCAGCGGATCGGTCGCCTCGTCCAGTTCCGGCAGCAGGAAGAAGGCCGCCGGCGCACTGGCACTTTCGAAACCGGATCCGCCCGCCACCAGGAATTTCACCAGCGATTCCGCCGTGACTGGGCGCCGGACATCGCTGACGGTCGCGAGATCGAACACCACCACATCGGCGCCGCTCTTGAGGCCGGCGGCAATTGCCGCTTCCTCCAGCGGGGGAATCAGCAACCACGAACGGGTAAGAAACTCGACCGGCAGTCCATTTGGGGGCAGGTTCATCCGGTTCGCGTCTCCTTGGGGGCCAGACAAGGCCAGGGCGGGATTCCAGTCCGGGAATCATGGTCGGCGTAAAGTGTAACGCCGATTTGCGGCAATTTCTGCGCCGGGTTTTCCGCTTTTAGTCAACCCAAGCTCTTCTTAATTTTCTTAATGATCGTAGTTAACCAATCGTAATCCATTCATCGCTAGGCTTTGAGTCCAGGAACGAATGAAAATTCATTCATTCAGGTGTGGGGCGTCATCCGGTGATCGTACAGGCATTTCTCAAGTGGTCGGAAACAGCGAGGGTTGCGGAGCGGGCAAAGGCTGCCAATGCGCTCGGGCGAGCCTATCTCCGCTCCACCATGGGGGAGGATGAAAAGCGCGCCGCCGTGATGGCCATGACCTATCTTCTGGATGACCCGTCGCCCAAGGTGCGTCTGGCGCTGGCAGAAGCGCTCGCCGCGTCTCCGGATGTGCCGCGCACGCTGGTTCTCGCCCTTGCCGAAGACCAGCCGGAAATTGCCGCAACCGTCATCACCCAGTCCCCCGTCATCACCGATGACGATTTCATCGAATTGGCTGCACGGGGCGATAGCCTGCGCCGCGGCCTCATCGCTTCGCGCAAGTCCGTCTCCATCGTTGTATCCGCGGCGATTGCGGCGGTGGGCGACGAGCCAGAGATCCTGCTTCTCCTCGAAAATCCCGACAATGCTTTTGCGCCTGCAACGCTGCGCGAGATTGCCGGCCGCCACGGTGGAAGCCCCGAAGTGCGAAGCCTGCTTCTCGACCGTGCCGATCTTCCCGCCGATGTCCGTCACCTCCTGATGCAGCAGGTCAGCCAGGCGCTGGTGGCCTTCGATTTCGTCCGTGCCACAGTCGGCGAAAGGCGGGTGGAGCGCATCGTGCGCGAAGCCAGCGATACGGGCACGCTCACCATTGCCGGCGAGGCGGACGAGCGGGATATTCCCGCGCTGGTCGAGCACCTTCGCGCCGGCTGCCGGCTGACCCCGGCCTTCCTGATGCATGCGCTCTGCGCCGGACGGATCGATTTCATCGCCTGCGTTCTCGTCAATCTCACGGGCGTCGAGGAGCGGCGTGTCCGGGCCGTGCTGTCCAACGGCCGGATGCATGCGGTGCGGGCGCTCTTCGAAGCCGCCGGCCTCAAGCGCGATATCAGCGTTGTCTTCGTGGAAGCGGTCTTCCAGCTGCGCAAGGCCGCCCGCGGCACGGCGGCAGGCACGATTGCATCCGCATTGCTCACCGTCTTCCGCAAGCCCGGCGCTGCGCGCACGCCCGCCAGCGAACTCATCGAAATGGTGGAAAAGCTCGCCATGATGGAAGAACGCGCGCGGGCACGGTCCTTCGCGATAGAGGCCGCCTTCGCGGCCTGATCCCTGCCTTTTCTTACTTGATGTCCTCGACCACCAGCCGGTTGTTCAGCGGCTGGATGGGACGCGCATTCATGGGGAAGAGTTGCCGGAATTTTTCGATCTGCGCCATGGAAGCCTCGATGGGGTTGCGCATTTCGAACCAGTTGACCCCTTCCGAGCAGGGCGGCGTCGTCAGCGAGCCCATGAAGCGGTAATAGGTCTTGTCCGCTGGCAACAGGCTTTCTAGATCGGTCTTCACGTCGATCAGCCGCTTGGTCTTTCCGGCGTCCGCCGGGCCGTCCCAGAAGATGCGCTCGAGCGCCGGGCTGACGCCTCCTTCCTGAATGAGGACGCCGACGACGGCGAGCGCCCCGTTTTCGTCCTTGTGCACCAGGTGCAGCTCAAGCGGGAAGCTCTTTCCCTCGATCTGGTATTCGCTCGGCGTATGGAAATGGAACTGCACGAGCTGGTAGGTGTGGTCCTCGATGGTGATGGAATAGCCGTAAGGCACGTTCACCTGCATCGTATGGCCATTATTGACCACTTCGGTCGGGATCTCACCGTAGTTGAACTTGATGGAGGGCAGGTCGGCCTTCACATGGGTAACGAGATCGACAGGCGATTGCTGCTTGCCCAGTTCGCAGGTCTCGAAGGAATGATCGAGCTGGGCCCAGTGCTGCGGCCCGTCTTCCCCGTCATAGGTCCAGTGCGGCGTGCTGCTGCCGCGGCTGACGGAGGCGGTGGTGGCAAGAAGCAGCAGGGAGCTTGCGAGAATGGCAACGGCACGCATGAAACAGACCTCGGTTCACACTGGCGCAATCATTGCACGGGATGGACACATCGCTGGCGCAGAACCTGGCAGAAAGCAGTCAAGATTCCGTTAAAACATGCGAATATCGTCACGTAATGGCGAGACCACACCTGTCTTGGGGGCTTGACCCCGCTTGGGCCGCGCGAAAGACTGGCCACTCGCTCCACCATGCTCGTGACCTGCCATGACCATTTCCATCCGCCTCGAACTCCCTCGCCAGCCCGGCGTCATCCGCCTTCTCGAAATGTCCGACGCCTATGCGGCCTCGCTCTATCCGGCGGAAAGCAACCATATGCTGGATCTCGCCTCGCTGGAGGAGGATAACGTATCCTTCCTCGTCGCCCGCCGGGGCGATGCGGTGCTGGGATGCGCCTCGCTTGTCGAGGCAGATGACGGGACAGCCGAGATCAAGCGCATGTTCGTCGATCCGGAGGCGAGGGGCCTCAAGTTTGGCCGCCGCCTGCTGGAGGCGCTGGAGCAGCGGGCAAAGGAAAAGGCCGTTTCGATCCTCCGCCTCGAAACCGGCATCTACCAGCCTGAAGCCCTCGGCCTCTATCGCAGCTTCGGCTATCGCGATATCGGCCCTTTCGGCACCTACAAGGCCGATCCGCTCAGCATATTCATGGGGAAGCATCTGGCCTGACCGACTTTTCTACGGTCGTCGCGAGATCGACGAAACCCGCCTCCAGCTCCACCTCGGATCGTCCGGAAAACGGAAGATAGCGGGGGACCCGCGTAACCGGTGCCGGCGCCGATGGTGGAACCGGGTTAACCGCTAACGGCCGGCGGACCAGAAGCCGCGTGGTCCCATAAAGGGTGAGAAACGGCACGACCACCAGCAGCGCCTTGATCCAGTCCGGCGATGCCAAATAGATTTGCGTCAGGTCCATCGGTCCCTCCCGTCAGCGGGTGAAGTCACCGGAAGCCGTGAAGGCTGCCGGTGACCGGGAGCTCAAAAAACCGCAAGAGTACGGTCGCCCCGGCTTTTAAACCGAAGTTCTGGACATGACCGGGGCCTCCCGGCCGCTAGGCTGGAAAGCTAATGGTTTCGGGACATGCTGTTCAATGCATGACCGCCACTCTTGCGAGGTTTTTGAGGCCCCGGGATACGGAAAGTTTCGCGCATCCTGAAGGGGAGGTTATCACGACATGAAAATCAGTCAAATCTTTATTAGGCAATGCGTGGT
Organism: uncultured Rhizobium sp.; assembly: GCA_945952415.1. Classification (GTDB taxonomy): domain Bacteria; phylum Pseudomonadota; class Alphaproteobacteria; order Rhizobiales; family Rhizobiaceae; genus Gellertiella. The sequence goes on from CAMFIF010000032.1 coordinate 32,981, forward strand.
GCGAAGGGGTCCGCGCAGGTTGCCTGCCTTCAGATATCCAGATTGTCGGCGAAGGCGGCGCGGTCCTGGATGAAACGGAAGCGGGCTTCCGGCTTTGTACCCATCAGCGCATCCACCGCATCCCGCGTGCCCTCGAAATCCGCGTCATCGATCGCGACCTTCAGGAGGGTGCGGTTCGCCGGGTCCATGGTGGTTTCCTTGAGCTGCGCCGGCATCATCTCGCCGAGGCCTTTGAAGCGGCCGATTTCCACTTTCTTGCCCTTGAAAACCGAGGCCATCAGCTCGGCCCGATGCGCGTCGTCGCGGGCATAATAGGTCTTGCCGCCGCCCGTCATGCGGTAAAGCGGCGGCACGGCAAGGTAAAGGTGCCCTCCGCGGATGAGCTCCGGCATTTCCTGATAGAAGAGCGTGATCAGGAGCGAGGCGATATGGGCACCGTCCACGTCCGCATCGGTCATGATGATCACGCGCTCATAGCGAAGATCCTCCTCGCGATACTTGGTGCGCGTGCCGCAGCCGAGCGCCTGGATGAGATCGGCGATCTGCTGGTTGGCCGAAAGCTTTTCCCGGCCGGCACTCGCCACGTTCAGGATCTTGCCGCGCAGCGGCAGGATTGCCTGGTTGGCGCGGTTTCGCGCCTGCTTGGCCGAGCCGCCTGCCGAGTCACCTTCCACGATGAAGAGTTCGGCGCCTTCGGCGGTGTTCTGGGCGCAATCGGCAAGCTTGCCGGGCAGCCGAAGCTTGCGCACGGCGGTCTTGCGGTTGACTTCCTTTTCCTTGCGCCGCCGCAGGCGCTCTTCCGCCCGTTCGATCACCCAGTCGAGAAGCTTGGCCGCCTCGGCCGGATTGTCGGCAAGATAATGGTCGAAGGGATCTCGGAGCGCGTTTTCGACGATGCGCTGCGCCTCGACGGTCGCGAGCCTGTCTTTGGTCTGGCCGACGAATTCCGGCTCGCGGATGAAAACCGAGAGCATGCCCATGGCCGAGATCATCACGTCGTCGGTGGTGATCTGCGCCGCCCGCTTGTTCTGGATCAGCTCCGCATAGTTCTTGAGGCCCTTGGTGAGCGCAATGCGCAGTCCCGCCTCATGCGTGCCGCCTTCGGGCGTCGGAATGGTGTTGCAATAGGAATGCAGCTGCAGATCCCCGCCATACCAGGTGATCGCCCATTCCACCGAACCATGGCCGGAGGTCTTTTCCGATTTGCCGGCGAAGATTTCCCGCGTGACAGTGAATTCCTTGCCCAGATTGGCCTGCAGGTAGTCCTTGAGGCCGCCGGGGAAGTGGAAGACCGCCTTTTCCGGAATATCCGACCCCTGCGGCAGAACCTCGGGATCGCAGCCCCAGCGAATTTCCACTCCGCCGAAGAGATAGGCCTTCGAGCGCGCCATGCGGAAAATCCGGCCGGGATCGAATTTTGCATGTTCGCCGAAAATCTGCTTGTCCGGCCGGAAGGTCACCTTCGTGCCGCGCCGATTGTGCACATCGCCAAGCTCCTGCAGCCCCGTCTGCGGAATGCCCCGCGAGAAGGTCTGCCGGTAGAGTTTGCGGTTGCGGGCAACCTCCACTTCGACGAAATCCGACAGCGCATTGACCACGGAAACGCCCACACCGTGCAGACCGCCCGATGTTTCATAGGCCTTGCCATCGAACTTGCCGCCCGCATGCAGCTTGGTCATGATGACTTCGAGCGTCGAGACGCCCGGCACCTGCGGATGGTTCTCGACCGGCATCCCGCGCCCGTTATCGGTCACGGAAAGGAAGCCATCCCTGTTCAGGTAGACCTCGATGAAATTGGCATGGCCGGCCACGGCCTCGTCCATGGAATTGTCGATCACCTCGGCAAAGAGGTGGTGCATGGCCTTCTCGTCGGTGCCACCAATATACATGCCGGGCCGCATGCGCACGGGCTCAAGCCCCTCGAGCACGCGAATGGCGGAGGCATCGTAATTGTCACCGGCCGGAGATGCGGGCACGCGCGGCGCCTCCGCCCGGGCAGCCTTTGCGGGCTCCGGTGTGGCTTTCGGGCTCTGGCTCTCGCGCCTCGGTTCCGGCGGAATGGAGGAGAAGAGATCGTTATTGTCGTCCATGGGCCAATCTGTCTTGCATTCCAGAGGATCGTCTCCGCGCCTTCTAGGATAGTCGGATTTTCACCGCAATCGTTTGAAGCCCGCGAATCGCTGCCGCGATACTGGCAGATTCCGCATTTGTTCGCGATGGAAAGGGCATGGGAATTGCCCGACGGCCTTGCGATTTCCACTATTTGCATGGCATTTGCGCCCTGATCTTCCGCTCTTTTGAGGAAAATGCCGTGTCGAGACCCTTCCTTGCTGCCGCCGGGCTGCTCCTGCTTTTCGGGCTCTCCCCCGCCCGCGCCGCCGAAAGCGGCCCCCTGAAGCCATTCAAGGACGAGTTTTTCTCCGCCATGACCGTGATGGAGAGCCAGGACGGCGGCGATTACGAGGTCATCGATTACCAGGAGATGCGCGATATCAACGGCCGCGACGAGGAGCCGGAGCGGCGCGTGAAGCGCGCCTATGTGGATCTCGCGCCCCGCAAGTTGCAGGCCGACGAAACGATCAGCCTGCCTTCCGGTCCCCTGCAGGTGACACGGGTGGGTTCGCAGGAACGGGCAGCCTTCAGCGTCATCTTCATCCACGGCCGCGACGGAGACCGCCGGCTCGGCTCGAACGATTATCGCTTCGGCGGCAATTTCAACCGGCTGAAGAACCTCGTTGTGGATAATGGCGGCGTCTATTACGCCCCCACCATCCGCCGTTTCGATACGGATGGCGTGCGCCAGGTGGCGGATCTGATCGCGGCTGCGCACCGGCAGAGCGGCGGGAACCCCGTCATTCTTTCCTGCGCCTCCATGGGCAGCTTCCTCTGCTGGGGGATTACCCGCGAGGCGGATGCGGTGGAAAACCTCAAGGGCATGCTGGTCATGGGCGGCGCGCCCGATCCGGACTTCGTCAAAAGCGCCTTTCACAAGGCAAAGCGCCCCATCTGGTTCACCCATGGCAGCGCTGACAAGGTCTATGCCGCGGCCGATCAGGCCGCCATCTACCGCAGCCTCCATGACAAGGGCTATCCCGCACGCTTCACGCTCTTCAACACCGGCTCCCATGGCACCCCCGTCCGGATGACCGACTGGCGCCGGGTACTGAACTGGCTTCTCACACGCTGAGCCCGATCTTCCCGCAGGCAGGCTTCGCTTCCCTTTTGCCGCTCCTTTTGCTAGAGCCGACGGCACAGTCTAAAGGATGAGAACCGATGACACCTGACGTGAAGCCGCTTGTTGCGGGCAACTGGAAAATGAACGGCGTCCGCAACTCGCTGGACGAGCTGAAAGCCATGGCCGCAGGGGTCCAGGGCGACCTGAGCGAGAAGGTCGAAAGCCTCATCTGCCCGCCGGTAACCCTGCTTTACGTCGCAACCGCGCTGTGCACCGATAGCCCGCTGATGATCGGCGCCCAGGATTGCCACACAAAGCAGTCCGGCGCCCATACCGGCGACATTTCCGCCGACATGATTGCGGATTGCTTCGGCACCCACGTGATCGTCGGCCACTCCGAGCGCCGCACCGACCATACGGAAAGCGACGAGCTGGTTTCCGAAAAGGCCGCCGCAGCCTGGTCCGCCGGTCTGGTTGCGATCATCTGCATCGGCGAGACAGAAGCCGAGCGCAAGGCGGGGTCGACCCTCGACGTTCTGAAGCGCCAGCTCGCTGGTTCCGTTCCCGATGAAGCCACCGCCGAGAACACGGTCATTGCCTATGAGCCGGTCTGGGCGATCGGCACGGGGCTTACCCCCACCGCCGCCGATGTGGCCGAAGCCCACGCCTTCATGCGCGCCGAGCTGAAGGCGCGCTTCGGCAAGGAAGGCGAGGGGATGCGCCTGCTCTATGGGGGTTCCGTAAAGCCGGGCAATGCGCGTGAGCTGATGGCGGTCGAAAATGTCGACGGTGCGCTGATCGGCGGGGCGAGCTTGAAAGCGGCCGACTTCCTTGCCATCTACAATGCTTATGAAGAATTGCTGGCCTGATGGGGGCGGGGGGCTTGGAATAAGCCCCTGCCTCCTGTAAAGAGCCCGCAAAACGACTTTCGCCCCGCATGCCGGGGCAGGATTGGACACCCATGCAAACCGTATTGCTTGTCATCTATCTCATGGTGGTGATCGCGCTCATCGGCGTCGTACTCATCCAGCGCTCGGAAGGCGGCGGACTTGGCATCGGCGGCGGCTCCGGCTTCATGTCGGCCCGCGGCACGGCCAATGCGCTGACCCGCACGACCGCCATTCTCGCCACCCTGTTCTTCGCGCTGGCGCTGGGCATGGGCGTTCTGGCCAAGTATGAAGCCAAGCCCACCGACATTCTGGACAGGATCCCGCAGGGCACCGGCCAGAACGGCGTTCTAGACCAGCTTGGCGGCGCAAAGGCACCCGCAGCCCCCGCTGGCAACACCAATGGCCAGGCGGCGCCCGCCGCAGGCGGCACCCAGCAGCCCGCAGCAGCGCCGGCCACGAACGGCCAGGCAGCGCCTGCCACTCCGGCCCAGCCGGCGGCTCCTGCAGCCCCGGCAGACAAGTCGGGCGTCCCGACAGGCCAGTAAGGTCTTGAGACATCACCCCGTCCGGCAGGCCAAAAGCCTGCCGGATTTCTTTTGTGCAAACGCCAGCATCCACAGGTCTTCGGCAAAAACCCTGTTGTGGGGGCTGGCGGAATCAATTCGGAAACGGTAATCGGTAAAGCCCATGGCGCGATATGTATTCATCACTGGCGGCGTGGTTTCCTCCCTTGGCAAGGGAATCGCAGCCGCAGCTCTAGGCGCGTTGCTGCAAGCCCGAGGCTATCGGGTACGCCTTCGCAAGCTTGACCCCTACCTGAACGTCGATCCCGGCACCATGTCTCCCACGCAACACGGCGAAGTGTTCGTGACCGATGACGGTGCCGAGACGGACCTCGACCTTGGCCATTACGAGCGCTTCACCGGGCGCTCCGCGACCAAGAGCGACAACATCACCACCGGCCGCATCTACAAGAACATCATCGACAAGGAACGCCGCGGGGACTACCTCGGCGCGACCGTGCAGGTGATCCCGCATGTGACCAACGAGATCAAGAATTTCGTCACGGAGGGCAACGAGGACTATGACTTCGTCCTCTGCGAAATCGGCGGCACTGTGGGTGACATCGAGGCAATGCCCTTCATGGAGGCGATCCGCCAGCTCGGCAACGATCTGCCCCGCGGCACCGCCGTCTACGTGCATCTGACGCTGATGCCCTATATTCCGGCGGCCGGCGAGCTGAAGACCAAGCCGACCCAGCATTCGGTGAAGGAACTCCAGGCGCTCGGCCTGCGTCCGGATATCCTTCTGGTGCGTGCGGACCGGGAAATCCCGGAAGCGGAGCGCCGCAAGCTGTCGCTCTTCTGCAACGTGCGTCCTTCCGCCGTCATCCAGGCGCTGGACGTGGCAAACATCTATGACGTGCCGATGGCCTATCACAAGGAAGGCCTGGATTCAGAAGTGCTCGCCGCGTTCGGCATTGAGCCTGCTCCCAAGCCGCGTCTCGATGCCTGGCAGGAGGTCTGCGAGCGGATTCACAATCCTGAAGGCGAGGTCACCATCGCCATCGTCGGCAAGTATACCGGCCTCAAGGATGCCTATAAATCGCTGATCGAGGCGCTTCATCACGGCGGCATCGCCAATCGGGTGAAGGTGAAGCTCGAATGGATCGAGTCGGAAATCTTCGAAAAGGAAGATCCGGCCCCCTATCTCGAAAAGGTGCATGGCATTCTCGTGCCCGGCGGCTTTGGCGAGCGCGGATCCGAGGGCAAGATCGCGGCGGCGAAGTTCGCCCGCGAACGCAAGGTCCCCTATTTCGGCATCTGCTTCGGCATGCAGATGGCTGTGGTGGAAGCGGCCCGTCATCTGGCGGGGATCGAAAATGCGTCCTCCACGGAATTCGGCCAGACCAAGGAACCGGTTGTCGGCCTGATGACCGAATGGGTGAAAGGCAACCAGCTGGAAAAGCGCAAGGCCTCTGGCGATCTCGGCGGCACCATGCGCCTCGGCGCCTATACCGCCGCGCTGAAGAAGGGCACCCGCATTGCCGATATCTACGGCTCCACGGATATTTCCGAGCGCCACCGCCACCGCTACGAGGTGAACGTGGATTACAAGGACCGTCTGGAATCCTGCGGCCTGCTCTTCTCCGGCATGTCGCCGGATGGAGTGCTGCCGGAAACCGTGGAATATCCCGATCATCCCTGGTTCATCGGCGTTCAGTATCATCCCGAACTGAAGAGCCGCCCGCTTGAACCCCACCCGCTCTTCAAGAGCTTCATCACCGCCGCGCTCGAACAGAGCCGGCTGGTGTGACGATCAGGGCAGGAGCCACAAGGTTCCTGCCCTTTTTGCTGCCGCCTGTTCAAGTTAATTGAGGGCAATCTAATTAAGCATTGACTCCGAACATTGCCCTGCTAACCTCCTTTTCAGGATACGGGCAGAAACCTGCATCCCGGGGGCTTCGAAAACCCCACGACTAAAGCGGCCGTGCCTTGATTGGTGCGTCCCGTACCTTAAGCTTCCTGCCTGGCGGCACACCGCTCAACGGCCGGGAGGCCTCGGTCATGTCCAGAACTTCGGTTTAAAAGCCGGGGCGGTCG
>CAMFIF010000033.1 GCA_945952415.1 uncultured Rhizobium sp.
ATATCGTTGGCCAAAGCCTTAGCGTAGGATTTCGCCCTCTCCCGCAAACGACCCCCTATTGCCCCCTGGAAGGGGCAATAGGCCAGCCTCATGAGACCTTTCGCATAGGGCCGCCTCTCTGGCGAAGCGCCGCCATCACCATGGGGCCGATCGAGAATTCCTCCCGCTCGGCACGGCGCGTGAGATCACGCAGATAACCGCCGGCCGACTGGATCTCGTTTGCCCGCTCCAGGATGCAGGCCATGGTGACGGCGGCATTTTCCGGCCCCAGCACCTCGCAGGCCCGCTGATAGGCGGAGGGGCTGACCCCCAGCATGCTGCGCACCACCACGGCGGCCGCCATCAGGTCGCGCCAGCTGCCAATACTTCCCCCCGGCCCATAGGGCACAATGTCCGGGCAGGCGGCAAGAACCAGCCCCAGGGGGAAGGTTTTCGGCGGCTCGCTCCAGCCTTTCCGTTCGGGCGCCGGCCTTTCGCCCTGCTCTTTCTCCAAGAGCGGTTCAGATTCATGTACGGATTCGGTATTTGAATTCTGTATGTGCCGCTCAATCTGCAGGGGATTGCCGCTTGTATTTTCGGAAATTGCACGGATTTCCAGCAGCTTGGTGAGATCCTCCGCCAGCGCTTCCACCGCATCGAGGATGGGGGCGATATCGAGTGCTGACGCCTTGCGTGGCAGGTTTGCCAGGATCTCCCGATAGCGCGCCCGGTAGAGCTCCCAGTCGGCGGGGATGCCTTCGGCAAGGCCGGTCTCGATGAGCTTCACCACATTCCGCCGCGCGATGGTCAGCCGCTCGCGGAGGCGCTGGAGCACCAGGCGCTCCGCCTCGACATCGGCCGCCAGCCGTTCGATCTCCTCTGCCCGCGCCAGAAGCGGGGCGAGCGAAAAGCCGAAGGCTTCGGAAAGCACGCCTTCCTCGCCCCGGCGCGCATAGCGCTTGCCATTGGCACTGTCCCGCCTGGCAATCAGGCCCGCCTCGACAAGGACCGCGAGATGCCGGCGAATGGTGGCCTCCGCCATGCCGTTGGCGCGCAGCGAAAGCTGGGCATTGGAGGGGAAGACGATCAGCCCTTCTTCCGCCGAAAGCTGGGCCTTCGGATAGAAGGAGAGCAGCGCATTCATCAGCGCCAGCGCCCGGTCGGTCACGCCGAGCTTCACCCGGGCCTCGCAGAGCGCCCGGAACAATTTCCACTTGTCGGCGGTGCGTCCGGGCGCAATTGCCCGTCCGCGCACCTGGCTTGCCAGCATGCCAAGCGTCATCGGCCGCCGCCCGAAGGGCGTCGTCACGCTTTCCATTTCCTTTTTCCTTCACCTTTTCAAAGGCAAAAGAAATCGGCTCGCCAAAACGACGCCAAAACGCTTGACAGAGATTCGTGGAAATGGGATTCTCAGGCTGCTTACACCATTGAGAAGGGCTTCCACGACGGTTTCGTTGCGGGGGCCTTTTTCTTTTGCGGGTTTCAGTCTCCGTTTGTCCGTTGATCTTCCTCGAAGGCCGCGTAGAGGCCGTCGAGACGCGATGCGAGATAGGCGCCGAAATCGGCAGCGCGGGCCGCCTTCAGCGCGATGGTGAATGTCTTTCCGTCATCCTGGATCTTCGCCTTTATCCCGCCGCCGGCGGGAGCCCAGGTGGATTTCGTCGCCCGGGGCGCTTTGGCGCCCGGCTTCGCCTTCAGGAAGCGCAGGAGCAGCTGGAAGCGCTCTTCCGGCCCCTTCCCCTTCTGATAGGCGCGCTGATAGGTGAAGTGCCGTGCCCGCTCGACCACGTCGGGATTGTCGAACAGCGTTGCCAGCTCGTGCCAGCGGTCGCGGCCAATGCTGGTTGCCCCGGAAATGCCGCTGAAGATATCGCCCGGAATGCGGCGGCAGACGGAGAGCATTTTCGAAAGCGTGGTCTTGTCCACCGCCAGCGCCGACATCATCACCTCGCGCGAAAAGCCGAGGTCCTCCAGCCGCTGGGCAAACTGCGCCCGCTCGATGAAGGAAAGATCGGAGCGGGCGGAGTTTTCCTGCCCCTGCGCGATCACATGATCGATATCGGTGAGCGGCTTCACCACCGCGCGGACGGGGATGCCGAGTTCGAGCGCCGCCCGCACGCGGCGATGGCCGAAGGCGATCTGGTAGCGGCCTTCCTTCTCCGGATGGGGCCGCACGAGCACGGGGGAATCCTGCCCGCGCGCACCGATCGCCTCCACCAGTTCGCGGAAACGCTCCTCATCCTCGGCGACGCGATCGGTGATGAAGGACCGGTCGATGAGCTGCGGATCGAGCTCCACGACGACGGAGCCCCCAGCAAGCTGCGCCTCGAGTTTCGCCGCCGCTTCGGCCTTTGCCGCCAGGGCATCGATGCTGCGGGTCACGGCGCCGAGTGCGCCCAGCCCGCGGGAAGTGCCGGCGGACTTGATCTCCGGCGCCCTGCCCTGCTCTTCCGGAGCGGCCGGCCGGTCGCTGTTCAGGAGTCCGCTCAGAATGTTCTTTCGCGCCATCAGCAGCCCTCCCTCGGGAGCCGGAGTTTACGGCCGTCAACTTTTCCGCCCGGCGTCATTTCCGCCCCCAGCTTCGATGAATGAGATCGACGATCTCGCCATTGACCGCATCCATGGCCTCCAGCGCGCGGTCATAGGTGGCGCGGGTGAACTGCTGCCGCTCGATTTCATAGAGCGTCTGGTTGGTCATCGCCGCATCGGATATCGCCACGCTGCGCAGCATGGGATTGGTGAGCACGTGATGCTTGAACATGGCGCGCATGAAGGCCACCATCTGCGTCTGCGGCCCGTCCTGCGGATCGTAGCGGGTGATGAGATAGCGCAGCCAGTCGAGCTTCATGTTGCCGCCTGCGCCCTTCAGCGTGTTCAGCACCTCGCCGAGCATCTGCAGGAACTGGCACATGGACATGACATCGAGCATCTGCGGATGCACGGTGATCAGCACCGCCGTCGCCGCGCAGATGGCGCTCATGGTGAGGAAGCCGAGCTGCGGCGGGCAGTCTATGACCACCACGTCATAATCGCCGGCGACGGAGGCCAGCGCCTCGTCGAGCCTGGCGAAGAAGATCCGCCCGTAATCGGAGGAGTGGCCCTGGGCCAGAATGCGCGGCGTATCATGCTCGAATTCCATGAGTTCGAGATTGCCGGGCACGATATCGAGATTGGGGAAATTGGTGCGGCGGATCACGTCCTTCAGCGGTCGGCGATGCTCGTCATAGCGGATGGCCGCATAAAGCGTCTCGTTGTCGCCAAGATCGAATTCCGGCTGCAGCCCGTGGATCGCCGAAAGCGAGGCCTGCGGATCGAGATCGACGGCCAGCACCCGGTGCCCCGTCAGGGCGAGATATTGCGCGAGATGGGCAGACGAGGTCGTCTTGCCCGAGCCGCCCTTGAAATTGACGACCGCCACCACCTGCAGATGCTCGCTCCCCTTCCGGTGCGGCACATAGCGGGTCCCCCGGCCGTTCTCGTCCAGATAGGCGCGCATTTCCTGCAACTGCTCGGCCGTGTAGGAGCGGCGGCCGGACGGCGTCACCTGCGGCTGCGGGCCCTTGCCCTCCAGCGAGAGATTGCGAAGATAGCCGCTCGTCACGCCCAGAAAGCGGGCCGCCTCTGCCAGCTGGAAGGACCTGAGATCCTTCTGCGCACGCGGAGGGAACATTTCCAGACGATGCTGCTTGAGCTTGTCGGAAAGTTCGCGCGCCTGTGCGATAATAAGCTGGTCCACATCGGAAAGCGCCGACGTGAACGAGGACGACATATTCATGTTTTTCTCTAAGATGCGTTTTAAACGAGAAATCCCGCCATAAAGCGCATTTAGAACCGATTCTCCGAGCGTGACAAGGAATTTACGGTTAACAGGTCCTTAAGGCCGCGAAATCGCAGCTTTTTACCCCTGATTCCCCGCATTTTCACCTGCCCGGCGGGCTCCTGCGACGCCGTCAATAGCCCGGCGCCGCAGAATCGTTGCCCCTATTCCCGCAAGAATCGTCCGTTCGCCCAGCCGATGGAACCGTCGCGCAGCTCCACCCGGCACCAGCGGGTTGCACCGCTGGCCCGGCAGCCGAGATTGCGCAGCCGCACCCCGTTCGGCGCGCGGGCAATTGCTGTAGCGCTCGCCGATGGCCGGGAGCGGATGTTCAGCGCATCGCCGGCAGGCACGCCCGCGACCCGCCAGTAATCCGGCCCGCCGGTAAGCCCGTCTGCGTAATCGGGATCTCCATAGCCGGGATCGATGGGTTCCGGCAGCGGAGGCCGCGGCCGGGGCGGCAGGATGCCGAGGTCCGGCAGGCCGGCAATGGCCAGCGTCAGCGCATAATCGGCCCGCTCGCCGCGCCGGCCGGCATTGCGGTTCAGGTAGACCTCGACGAAGTAATCGCCGCTTTCGGGCAGGATCAGCCGGGCGCGATTGCCCTCCACTGCGCCGTTGAAGAGCGCCGGGCCACCAAAGCGGCGCGATATGTTGAAGGCCGCACTTGGATTGTTGGTCCGAAGCGTCACGGAAAGCCGCTGGCCGGCAGACGCGCCGAAGCGATAGATCACGCTTTCGCGCCCGCGGATGCTGTCGCGCACGCTGCGGCTCGACATGCCGCGCTGGAAGGCGAAGTTCTCCATGCGCTGCTCCTGGGCAAGCGCCGGCGAGACTGCGGGGAGGACCGTTCCCAGCGACAGGACCGCAAGCGCGGCAATCAGCAGCCCCACCCCTGTCTTTCTGCCCGTCTTCATGGCCATCAGCGGCTCCTTTCCGATCATGGTTCGCAGTTCAAAGGTTCTTTTACGTCCAACGTTCGCACGGCACGCTTCGCTACGCCAGCGGGAAAAATGCATTTCCTTCCTGCGCGCGCCGCAGGGTTTTTCCTCCCGAAAATTCATGGGGAATCCGCCGCCTTCCCTTACGGAACCTTTGGGCGAGACGCGCATTTAAAACGGGTTGTGCTCGATTTCATACCTTCACACCACGCCCGTCTCGTTACGCAAGGTATTCGAAAATGCCAGTACTCTCTCTCGCCCGTGAAGGGCAAACGGACTCCCCTTCCCTCATCACCACCGTTTCCCAATGGCTCGAAAGCGCCGATATCCGTCTCAACGGCTGTCGGCCCTGGGACATGCGGCTAAAGGGACCGGGCGCGCTGAAGCAGACGCTTGCCCGCGGCAGCCTTGGCCTCGGCGAGGCCTATATGGATGGCCTCTGGGAGGCGGAGCGGCTGGATGAATTTTTCCACCGGGTGCTGCGTGCCCGGATCGACGAGAAAGTGCGGCCCCTCTCCCTGCTGCTCCCGGCGCTGAAAGCGCGTTTCTTCAATCTCCAGACCATTGCCCGAGCCTTCGATGTCGGCAAGGCCCATTACGATCTCGGCAATGATTTCTATGCGGCAATGCTAGACCGGCGCATGACCTATACCTGCGGCTACTGGCGCTCCGCCCGGGACCTCGATGCGGCGCAGGAGGCAAAGCTCGATCTCATCTGTCAGAAGCTCGGGCTCCGCCCGGGCCTGCGCCTCCTCGACATCGGCAGCGGCTGGGGCAGCCTGCTCGGCTTTGCCGCCGAACATTACGGCGTGACCGGGGTGGGTGTCACCATTTCCCGCGAACAGGCCGCCTGGTGCAACCAGCGCTTCACCCATCTGCCCATCGAGTTCCGCCTTCAGGATTACCGCCATATCAACGAGCGTTTCGACCGGATCGCCAGCGTCGGCATGTTCGAACATGTGGGGCGCAAGAACCATTCCGATTACATGCGGGTGGCCCATCACTGCCTGAAGGAGGACGGGATCTTCCTGCTCCACACCATCGGAAAGAACCGCTCGGACACCGCGCCGGATCCCTGGATCGACCGCTATATCTTCCCGAACGGGGATCTTCCCTCGATGGCCCAGATCAGCGAGGCGGCGGAACCCTTCTTCGTGATCGAGGACCTGCATAATTTCGGTGCGGATTACGACCGGACGCTGATGGCCTGGCATGCCAATTTCGAGGCGGCCTGGCCGCGCTTTGCGCCTGAGCTCGGCGAGCGGTTCTACCGCATGTGGCGCTATTACCTGCTCTCCTGTGCCGGCGCCTTCCGCTCCCGCAGCGTGCAGCTCTGGCAGCTTGTCCTGACGCGGAATGGCCTCACCGGCGGTTACCGGCGCCCGCTTGCCTGAAACGGAAAAGCCTCCGCATCCGGGGGCATGGATGCGGAGGCTCAAGGCGGCGGGGCTGGTCTGAGCGGACATTGACCGGCCCGCACCGTTTGGCGGAGGGATTATTCTTCCTGCTGGCCCGTGAGGCTCAGCAGAAGCTGGAAGATGTTGACGAAGTTGAGGTAGAGCGACAGCGCGCCGAAGACCGCAAGCTTCTGGTTGGCCTCGATGCCGGCATTTTCGGCATACTGTTCCTTGATGTTCTGCGTGTCCCAGGCGGTGAGGCCGGTGAAGACGAGAACGCCGATGACGGAGACGGCGAACTGCAGCGCGCTCGACCCCAGGAAGATGTTGACGATCGAGGCGATCATCACGCCGATCAGGCCCATCATCAGGAAGGAACCGAACTTCGACAGATCCCGCTTCGTCACATAGCCGTAAAGGCTGGTCGCGCCGAACATGGTGGCGGCGATGAAGAAGGTGCGGGCAATGCTGGCGCCGGTGAAGACCAGGAAGACCGAGGCCAGCGACAGGCCCATCACCGCCGAGAAGGCATAGAAGGTCATCTGGGCGGAGGCCGCCGACATGGTCTGCATCTTGAACGAGAAGAAGAAGACGAAGGCGAGCGGGGCCAGCATCACCACCCATTTCAGCGGGCTGGAGAAGATCGGCACATAGAGCGCCGGCGTGGTGCCGACGATGAAGGCGACGATGCCTGTTATGACCAGGCCGAGGCCCATATAGTTGTAGACGCGCAGCATGTGCTGGCGCAGGCCCTCGTCATAAAGGGCCGCATTCAGCGTGCCATAGGCCGTTCGGTTCTGTTCGGGGTACATGACGCAACTCCTTGACCATCAGTAGAGCGTGGATTTCAGCATTTCGGCCTTGCCCTTCAGGCCGGGATCGCGGCCGCTCGCCACGACCGCATAGGCGACATCGCCGATCTGCCACCAGGCGGCTTCCGTCTCCCCGAGCGCAGTGGATTCCACCGGTTCGACGGCGAAATGGCCGGGGCGCACGGCAAAGAGCGACAGCCGCGTCCGGTCGGGCGTCAAAAGCGATGCCTCGACGCTCGGGCCGAAGCCCGAGGGAAAGACCTCCGCCTCGGCAATCGTCCAGCCGTCCGGCAGGCTGGGCAGGACAATGCCCGTGGCAGAGCGGATCTCCTCCGCATCGAAGGCGGTGGAGGGGGCCTGCGAATGCATGCCGCGGCGGAGCGCTTCCGTGCGATGGGCCTCCACCGCCTGCGCCACATAGGCCGGCGGATGGGTGGAGGCATTCACCTCCCGCGGGCCGAAGGGGTTGAAGGCATTGTGCGCCAGCCAGCCCGCCGTGACGAAGACCAGAATGGCCGCCGCCCGCCGGAAGCCCGACCAGGCCTGCCGGCCCGCAAGGCCGGTCTCCAGCCGCCGCGCCGCTTCCAGCGTGGCCGCGGGCATATCCGCCGGCACCGCCTGGAAGGCAAGCTTCAGCGCCGTCCGCGCGTGAAGATCGGCCATGATCCGGGCCGCATCCTCGGGATGGGCCGCAAGATGCCGCTCCACCCGGGCCCGGCCGGAAAGATCCAGCTGGTCATCCACATAGGCGTTGAAATCGGCATCGGTGACGGTTTCGACCTCACTCATCGGCATTCCTCACAAGTCTGAGACGCGGCGTTCCGGCATCGCCGGCCACGGTCCCCTCCCCCGGGATCTCTTCCCCCAGCGCCCGCAGCCGCGCCCGGGCCCGGGAAATCCGGGACATCAGCGTGCCCACGGGGATCTGCAACGCCTCGGCGGCCTCCTGGTAGGAAAGCTCTTCCACGGCCACCAGATGCAGCGCAGCCCGCTGCTCCTCCGGCAGCGCCAGAAAGGCGCGCCTTATATCGGAAAGATGCACCGCCTCTTCCTGGGCCGCGGGCAGCACAGCCGACTGCTCGTCGAGCACATCCATCGCATCCGACCGCCGCGCCCGCGCGGCCCGGAGCCGATCCACATGGGTGTTGTGGAGGATCGAAATCAGCCAGTTGCGAATATTGGCCCCGCCGCGGAACGACGCCCGCTTCTCATAGGCCCGCACCAGCGCATCCTGCACAAGATCCTCCGCATCCACCCCATTGCGCACCAGCGACCGGGCATAGCGCCGCAGCACTGCCAGCTGTCCAATCACGTCAAAGGGTCGTTTCTCGCGGTCCATGCCCTGATATACGGATGGAAGCGCGCCATTATTCCAGAGGGCGGAGATTAATTTTTGGTAAGGTGGGGGTGGAGGATGGGGCGGTGCGCCAGATGAGGGTCGGGTGTGCTGGGCCCCCTCTGTCGGCTACCGCCGACATCTCCCCCGCAAGGGGGGAGATCGGGCCCCGAGTTTGCTGAAGCGCACCCCCCTCTGCCCTGCCGGGCATCTCCCCCTCAAGGGGGGAGATCGAGGTGTGACTTATCTCGGAAGTCCCCCGCTACCGTTTCCACGGATGAAACGTCAGTGGTTTGGCGGAATAAGAACGCCAGCTTCCATCTCCCCCTCACGGGCAGCGAAGCTGCTCCGGATGCGGGGGAGATGTCGGCGGTAGCCGACAGAGGGGGGTGGGCCTCCGCAAACTCAGCCGACAGAGGGGGAGTGCGCCCCCTCCCCGCCTGCCCATCAAAGCGGGATGACGTGGCTCCAGCCGCGCTCGTCATTGGTGGCGCCCTTCTGGATGCTGACGAGCTGTTCGCGCAGGTCCGTGGTGAAGGTGCCGGTTTCGCCGGTGCCGATCTTGAATTCGCCGCCGGCATGCTTGACGGTGCCGATGCCAGCCAGCACTGCGGCCGTGCCGCAGGCGAAGCATTCCTGCAGGCGGCCGCTTTCGGTGTCCGCCTTCCATTCCTCGAACGTATAGGGACGCTCCTCCACCTTCATGCCGCGGGCGCGGGAGAGTTCGATCACCGAATTGCGGGTGATGCCGGGCAGGATGGTGCCCTTGAGCGGCGGGGTGACGATGGTGCCGTCGGTCATGACGAAGAAGACGTTCATGCCGCCGAGTTCCTCGATATAGCGGTGTTCGGCCGCGTCGAGGAAGACCACCTGGTCGCACTGGTGCTTGTAGGCTTCCGCCTGGGCGACGAGGCTGGCCGCATAATTGCCGCCGCACTTGGCCGCCCCGGTGCCGCCATTGGCCGCGCGGGTGAAGTGGGTTTCGACCCAGAGCGTCACCGCCTTGGAGCCGCCCTTGAAATAGGCGCCGACCGGCGAGGCGATGATGCAGAAGACATATTCGTTCGACGGGCGCACGCCGAGGAAAGCTTCGTTGGCAAACATGAAGGGGCGCAGGTAAAGGCTGGCATCGCCGGACGGTACCCAGGCACGGTCCACCGAAACCAGCGTTTCGATGGCCTTGACGAAGAGTTCTTCCGGCATGGTGGGCATGGCCATGCGCTCGGCCGAGAGGTTGAAGCGGCGGGCATTTTCTTCCGGCCGGAACAGGAGAATGCGCCCGTCATCGGCGCGATAGGCCTTCATGCCTTCGAAGATTTCCTGCGCATAATGCAAGACGGCCGCGGCCGGATCAATCTCCAGCGGCTTGCGGGCGGTGACCTTGGCCTCGTGCCAGCCCTCTTCCGCCGTCCAGCGGATCGTCACCATGTGATCGGTGAAGACCTTGCCGAAGCCGAGCGATTCCATCAGGGCATTGCGTTCTGCCTCCGGTACCGGGCTCTTGTGCAGGTCGAGCTCGATAGCGGGGATCTTGGTGTGCGCGTTCATCTGTCCAAACCTTTGTTTCCGGCCCGGATGCGCGGCGGATACCCGTAAGGGGTACCGGCGCATGCCATAAGGCCGCCTCCATCGCCGACAAGCTCTAGCCCAGAGTGCGGCGGCTTGAAATAGGGCGAGACCGCTTGCCCGCGAAAAATGTCAGCATGACTGACCGATCGGCAAGCGCCGAAGCCGATTGCTCGGGATCGGCCGTCAGCCGATCAGCTTGCCGAGCCAGCCCTTCTTTTCCGGCTCGGACGGATCGGGCTCCGGTTCCACCGGCCGGCCGCCGCTGACGATCTCGCCGAAGGTCGCGAAGAAATCGCCGGCGAGCTTCTTTGCCGTGCCGTCGATCAGCCGGCTGCCGAGCTGGGCGATCTTGCCGCCGATATCGGCTGTAACGGTGTAATGGAGAATGGTCGCCTCCCCGTCCGGCTCCAGCGTCACCCGGGCGCCGCCCTTGGCAAAGCCCGCAATGCCGCCCGAGCCCTCGCCGGTGATCGTATAGCCATTCGGCGGATCGAGATCGGAAAGCGTGACCTTGCCGGTGAAGCTCGCCTTGACCGGGCCGATCTTCAGCGTGACCTTGGCGGCCATTTCCGTATCCGAGAGCTTCTCGATGCTGTCGCAGCCCGGAATGCACTGGCGCAGCACATCCACATCGTTCAGGCCGGCATAGACGGCCTCCCGGCTGGCCTCGATCCTCTGGGATCCGCTCATGTCCATGGACATTTCCTCCTCGATGGCCGGTGCGCTCCTCCGCGCGGGGATCCGGCCCTGCTTCCATTAGGGGAAATTTCCGCTGCCCGGAAAAGAATAGCAAGCCCTTCTTTGGCCGTGCGCGGCCGGTCGGGGCAAATTGACAGGGAAGGATATCCACGGCTTCCCGCCCTCTCCCGCATTGGTAGACCGCTATGGTCCATATATACTATCGCCGAGATGAGACGCCGGAGAGCCCACGAAAGCCGATGACCCGTTCCGCAGCCAGCCCCTCCCAGTTCGACCTTTTCGGCGGCGAGCCCCCCTCGTCCGCGCCCGAGAAGACGCCGGGCCGCGGGCCAGCCCGCCTGCCGAGCCATGAGGACATGGCAAGACATCTCACGGAAACCGGCCGCTACCGCATCCTGCGCCGGCTGGAGCCGCGCGGCATCGAGCCGGTGGACCTTTCGGCCTTTCCGCTTCGCGGCATCGTGCTCGACACGGAAACGACGGGCCTCAACCACCGCAAGGACGAAATCATCGAAATCGGCCTGATTGCCTTTGCCTACGATGCGGCGGGAAAGATCGGCGGCGTGACCGGCCTTTACGGCGGCCTGCAGCAGCCTTCCGTTCCGATCCCCGCCGATGTCACCCGGCTGACCGGGCTGACCGACGACATGGTGCGCGGCCAGCGCATCGATCTCGAAGCCGTCCATGCGCTGGTGGAGCCCGCCGATCTCGTGATTGCCCATAATGCCGGTTTCGACCGCCCCTTCTGCGAAGCCTTCAGCGATGTCTTCCGGCACAAGGCCTGGGCCTGCTCGGTCAAGGAGGTGGACTGGGGCACGCGCGGCTACGAGGGCACCAAGCTCGGCTATCTCGTTGGCCAGTCCGGCTTTTTCCATGACGGCCACCGGGCGGTGGATGACTGTTTTGCCCTGCTGGAAGTGCTGGAGCGCGGCGCCGGGACCCCCTCCCCCTTTGCCGAACTGCTCGCCGCCAGCCAGCGCGCGCGGGTGCGTATCTTTGCCGAAAACAGCCCATTCGACATGAAGGACCATCTGAAGGCGCGCGGCTATCGCTGGTCGGACGGTACGGAGGGCAAGCCCAAATGCTGGTGGGTGGAACTGCCCGAGGAAGCGCTGGAGGCGGAACTGGCCTATCTCGGCAGCGAAATCTACCGCTGGCGGGATGCCGATCCGCCAGTCCGGCGGCTGACTGCCTTCGACCGCTACAAGGGATAGATCTCCCCTCCCCTTCCGGTCTTTCGTGGCCCGCCGCACGGGCCACGAAGCTGCATTGTCCGAAGCGTCAGATCGAGCGCATCAGCCCGCCATCGACGCGGATGCTCTGGCCGGTGATGTAGCTTGCCTCGTCGGACGCCAGGAAGGCGATCGTGGCGGCCACTTCCTCGGACCGGCCATAGCGGCCCATGGGCACGCTGTCGCGGCGCTCTTCCGTCGCGGGCAGGCTGTCGATCCAGCCGGGCAGCACATTGTTCATCCGCACATTGTCGGCGGCATAGCTGTCGGCGAAAAGCTTGGTATAGGCGGTGAGCCCGGCGCGGAACACGGCAGAGGTCGGGAACATCGCCGTCGGCTCGCTGACCCAGGCGGTCGAGATATTGACGATCGACCCCTTCTTCTGCGCCTGCATGATGGGCCCCACCAGGCGCACGGTGCGGATGACGTTCATCAGATAGACATCCATGCCCGTCGCCCATTGTTCGTCGGTGATCTCGAGCAGCGGCGCGCGCGGGCCATGGCCGGCGCTGTTCACCAGCACATCGATCCGACCCCATTTTTCCATGGTCGCATCCACCAGACGCTTCAGATCCTCGTTCGACTGGTTGGACCCGGTAACGCCGATGCCATCAAGCTCCCTGGCCAGCGCCTCGCCCTTGCCGGAGGAGGAGAGGACCGCCACCTTGTAGCCATCCGCCGCCAGCCGCCGCGCCGCCGCCGCCCCCATGCCACTGCCACCCGCCGTGATTACCGCCACCTTCAGATCTGCCATGCTCGTCTCCTGTCCATGAATGTCGTCCGGGGTTTTCTACCCCAGCACCGCCGGGAGGGGAATATGGGGAGTTGAGTATGCCGCACCGCACCCCCTCTGTCGGCTACCGCCGACATCTCCCCCGCATCCGGAGCAGCTTCGCTGCCCGTGAGGGGGGAGATCAGGCGGGCGTCTTCATTCCGTCAAGCAGTAAGCGTCTCATCTGTAGAAACAGTGGCGAGGGACTTCCGAGATAAGCGACATCTCGATCTCCCCCCTTGAGGGGGAGATGCCCGGCAGGGCAGAGGGGGGTAGCGTCCGGCATACTCGAAGCCTGATCTCCCCATCCTGACACTTAACCCTTCATTAACCCTCTTTTTCTTGCCAAATCGGGCAAATCGATAATAATGGCGGCAATTCGGTCAATAGCGGCGATCTGCCGCCAGAATGGTGATTTTGATGATCATGCCCCATGCGCTGCCCGCCTTTGAATTCGATGACAAGATCCTGATGCAGGGGGCGGAAATCTCGCGGAAGCTGGATCAGCTGCGCTTCGAGAAGTTTCCGCCGAACGCCCGCAAGACGCTGAGGCAGTTTTCCATGGCGGAAGTGGCGCATTATCTCGGCGTCAGCCCCAACAATCTCAAGCGCCTGCATCTGGAAGGCAAGGGGCCGGTGCCGGTGACCTCCACCGGCGGGCGGCGCTTCTATACGGCCGAGCAGATGCTGGAGCTGCGCTTCTATCTCGACCGCACCGGCAAGGCGGAGGCGAAGAAATACGTGCCGCACCGCAAGCCCGGCGACAAGCTGCAGGTAATTGCGGTGGTGAACTTCAAGGGTGGTTCCGGCAAGACCACCACGGCCGCCCACCTGGCCCAGCATCTGGCGCTCACCGGCCATCGGGTGCTCGCCGTCGATCTCGATCCGCAGGCCTCGCTTTCGGCGCTGCACGGCTTCCAGCCGGAACTCGACCGCAACCCCTCGCTCTATGACACGATCCGCTATGACGGGGACCGCAGGCCGCTTGCCGACATCATCCAGACCACGAATTTTCCCGGCCTCGATATCGTGCCCGCCAATCTGGAGCTGCAGGAATATGAATATGACACGCCGCTCGCCATGCAGCAGACGAGCGAAGGGAAGCGCTTCTTCACCCGCATGGGCAAGGCGCTGGAAACGGTGGACGACCGCTATGACGTGGTGATCGTCGATTGCCCGCCCCAGCTCGGCTATCTCACCCTGACGGCGCTGACGGCGGCGACATCGGTCCTGATCACCGTGCATCCGCAGATGCTCGATCTCATGTCCATGTCGCAATTCCTGCTGATGCTTGGCAACATAACCCGCACCATCAAGAAGGCGGGCGCGGATGTGCGGATGGACTGGCTGCGCTATCTCATCACCCGCTACGAGCCCGGTGACGTGCCGCAGGTGCAGATGCTCGGCTTCATGCAATCCATGCTGGCGGAGGAAATCCTGAAAACCCCGATGGTGAAGACCACCGCCATTTCCGATGCGGGCCTGACCAAGCAGACGCTTTACGAGGTGGACCGCGCCAATTTCACCCGAGAGACCTATGACCGCGCCATCGATTGCCTGGATGCGGTGAATTTCGAGATCCAGGGCCTCATTCACCGGGCCTGGGGACGGATGTAAGCGCGCATGACTGTTGACGGCCGTAAACTTTGGCCATTTCTGCCGTATTTACAATAAGATAGACCCAAGGAACGAGACAATGGCCCGCAAGAACCCCTTTGCCAGCCTGATGGACGAGACCAGCGCCAAGGCCCCGGAGCCGCGGCTCGATTACACCATCAAGGGCGCGTCCAAATCCATTCTCTCCTCCATCGACGAGATGGCGGCGCGGGCCGACAAGCTGCTCGAAGGCCAGACCGTGGTGGAGATCGACCCCGCCGATATCGACGCCTCCTTCGTGCGTGACCGGCTGGCGGAGGACGAGGAGGATTACCGCATCCTGCTGGAGGCGATCCGCGAGCAGGGGCAGCAGAGCCCGGTGCTTCTGCGCCCGCACCCCACGGCCCCCGGTCGCTACATGGTGGTCTTCGGCCATCGCCGCGTGCGCACCGCCCGCGATCTCGGCCGCAAGGTTTCAGCCGTCATCCGGGAGATCAGCGACCGGGATCACGTGGTGGCGCAGGGGCAGGAAAACACCGCCCGCGCCAATCTCTCCTTCATCGAGAAGGCGCTCTTCGCCGCCGAGCTGCAGCGGCTGAATTTCGATGGCGACAACAGGACGGTGATGGCCGCCCTTTCCATCGACCGGGCGACGCTTTCGAAAATGCTCTCGGTCGCCGCCCTGCCTCCCGCCCTCCTCCAGGCCATCGGCCCCGCCCGCGGCATCGGCCGCGATCGCTGGTACGAGCTGAAGATGCTGCTGGAAAAACCCGCGGTGATGGAAGAGGCGCTGGCCTATGCCACCGGCCCGGATTTTGATGAAACGATTGCCAGCGACGAACGCTTCAACCGCCTGGTCGCCTTCACCAAGTCTGCCCGCAAGCCGGCCAGATCCACCCCCCGCACCACCACCCGCCACTGGTCCTCCGACGACCGCCGCCTTCAGGTCGACATCCGCGCTGACGGCAAGGCCACCACCCTCTCCCTCAAATCCCGCGACGCCACCGATTTCGGCGACTACCTCACCCGCAACCTCGCCTCGCTTTACGATGCCTATCGGAAGGAGCGGGGGTAGGCTTCGGCATAATCGACCTTCGATCTCCCCCCTTGCGGGGGAGATGCCCGACAGGGCAGAGGGGGGTGTGCTTCCACATACGCCGACAGAAGGGGCGGGGTACGCTTCGGCATACGCCTGGGCCACGAACCATCCCTTAACCTTAACGATCCCCTAACGAAAAACGCCCCGTCATCGAACGGGGCGTTGGTTTTTGGAAAGAGGGGAGGGGGGGTCAGCCCATGCGTTCGGAGGCGTAGGAGCCGGGGCTTGCCGGGAAGACCACGGTGCGGTGGCCGTCGAGGAAGACGCGGTGGTGGATGTGGGCATGAATGGCGCGGGCCAGCACCTGGCTTTCCACGTCGCGGCCGATGGAGACGTAATCGGAGGCCGACTGGGCGTGGGTGATGCGCGCGACGTCCTGCTCGATGATCGGGCCTTCGTCGAGATCGGCCGTCACATAGTGCGCCGTCGCGCCGATCAGCTTCACGCCGCGCTCGAAGGCCTGCTTGTAGGGGTTCGCGCCCTTGAAGGAGGGCAGGAAGGAGTGGTGGATGTTGATGATCCGGCCGGACATCTTCTGGCAGATCTCGTCGGAGAGCACCTGCATGTAGCGGGCGAGCACGATCAGCTCGGCGCCGGAGGTCTCCACGATCTCCATCAGCCGGGCTTCGGCCTGCGGCTTGTTCGCCTTGGTGACCGAGACATGGTGGAAGGGGATGTCGTGATTGACCACGACCTTCTGGTAATCGAAGTGGTTCGACACCACCCCGACGATCTCGATCGGCAGCGCGCCGATCTTCCAGCGATAGAGCAGGTCGTTCAGGCAGTGGCCGAAGCGGGAGACCATCAGCAGGACCTTCATCTTGTGGTCGCTGTCGTGGAATTCGCAGGTCATGTCATAGGCCTTCTTCACCGGCTCGAAGCCGGCAACAATATCCTCGATGCTTGCCCCTTCCTGGCTGGTGAAGGAGAGGCGCATGAAGAAGAGGCCGGTTTCAAGATCATCGAACTGGGAACTGTCGATGATGTAGCAACCCTTGTCCGCAAGGAAGCCGGAAATGGCCGCCACGATGCCGCGGGTGGATTTGCAGGTCACGGTGAGCACGTAACTCTTCATGCTGGTCTCTCTGTTTGACGGGTTGATTCCGAAAACGGACTGGTTTTCTGGGATCGACCTTAAGCAAGGCGAAGCCGGATGTCACCACGCCGCCGCCGCCAGCGGAAGAACTTTAGAAGGGGGAAGCGCGCCGCGGAATGCCTGAAACCCAGCCGGCAGCATCCGGGGTCTATTCGGCTTTCGGTTGTAGTGGCGAGGGCTTAAATCGGCCCCAATAAAGTCATTCAAATTGTTTTCAATCATGCCTGAATCGGCGGGGAGGGCGGGGGGCCGCGCCGGGGGTGATCCGAAACGGAACAAAGGCCGCCTTTCCTCCTTTCGGATGAGGAAGGCAAAAGGCCGCACATTTTCTTCGCGTTCACCGATTGTATTGAATATGGGAATAGGGTGAGGCAGGACATGAGGCCACGGAAGAGACGAACGTGACAGGACCAATGGAACGACCCATGAATGAACGCAGCTGGCTGCTCGGGCCCCGCTCGGTGGCGCGGTGGCTGCTCGCCTTCACGCTGATTGCGGGCGTCTATTTCTTCCATGGCTTCATCATTCCCGTGCTGGCTGCGCTGGTCATCGGCTTTGCGAGCTGGCCGCTCTTCAGCCGGCTGACGCGCGCGACCGGCGGCAAGGAAACGCTTGCCGCCGCCATTGCCGTGCTGCTGGTCGTGCTTTTCATCGTCGTCCCGGTCTCGATCGCCTCGGTCTATGCGGTTCGGGAAATCAAGGTCTGGGCCGTCTGGCTCATCCGGGCCAATGCTGTTGGCGCCGAGGTGCCGCAATGGCTGACCGGCATTCCCGTCTTCGGCCAGTCGCTGAGCGAGGAATGGCAGAAGCATTTCGGCCATCCGGGCGGGCTCGGCGAGCTGGTGCAGCTCGTCAGCGGCGCCAATATCGCCAATATCTATCGCGGCCTTCTGGTCGTCGGCACCTCGGCCTTCCAGTGGATGCTGACGCTGCTCTTCATGCTGATCACGCTTTTCTTCGTCTATCGCGACGGGCGCCGGCTGGTGGCGCAGGTGGACGTGGTGGGCGAGGCGGTGCTGCCGCAGCGCTGGGAGCGGGTGTCGCGAATCGTGCCGCAGACGATCAGCGCGACAGTGACAGGCATGACCATCATCGCCATCGGCGAAGGCATCGTGCTGGGCGTCGCCTATTGGCTCGCCGGCGTGCCCTCACCGGTGACGCTCGGCCTTATCACCGGCATCATGGCCCTCATTCCGGGCGGTGCGCCGCTCAGCTTCACGCTGGTCTCGGTCTATCTGCTCGCCAATGGCGAACATGTGGCGGGGCTGGCGCTCTTCGCCTGGGGTTCGATCGAGCTCTTCATCGTCGACAAGACGGTGCGGCCGCGCCTCGTCGGCGGGCCGATCAAGCTGCCCTTCCTGCCCACCTTCTTCGGCCTCATCGGCGGGGTGAAGACCATGGGCCTGCTCGGCCTTTTCGTCGGACCGGTGCTGATGGCGCTCCTGGTGGCGATATGGCGCGAATGGATGCTGGCGATCACCGATTCCTACGGCACCGAAATCATCGAGGAAGAGACACTCGGCCCGCCGCCCGCCCTGCCGGGACCGGTGGAAAAGGCCCCCGCCAAGCGCCGTGCCTGAGGCGGGCCCGACCGATTGCCGCAGGCCCGCGTCGCGGGCCGCGTTTAACTTGACAACAGGTCTCATCTTTCATTATCTCGGATCCAGCGGGCCGCCTTTTCAGCCGGTCCAGGCTTCATGGAGTACCGGGATGCTCGTCTGCAGCTGCAATTTCATCACCGACAGGGAAATCCGCGAGACCATCGTGTCGATGCTCGACGAGGATTGCTGGCAGCTCATCGTTCCCCTCAAGGTCTATCGCGCCATGGAGAAGCGCGGGCGCTGCTGCGGCTGTTTCCCCAATGTCGTCGACATCATCGTCGAAACGACGGAAGCCTATCATCGCGATCGCCAGTCTCCCCAGGATCAGGTTGTGACCTATCTAGACAGGATCAGAACATTCCGCGACGAAGCAAGGAGACTGGAACATGAAAGGCGACACACGGGTCATCGAGCGGCTTAACGAGGCACTGTTCCTCGAACTCGGGGCCGTCAACCAGTATTGGCTGCATTACCGGCTGCTCGAAGACTGGGGCTATACCAAGCTCGCGCGCAAGGAGCGCGCCGAATCCATCGAGGAAATGCAGCATGCGGACCGTCTGGTCCAGCGCATCATCTTCCTGGAAGGCCATCCCAACCTCCAGTCCGTCGCACCGCTGCGCATCGGCCAGACCGTGCGGGAAGTGCTGGAAGCCGATCTCGCCGGCGAATATGACGCCCGCACCTCCTACAAGCTCTCGCGCGAAATCTGTCAGGAGGTGGGCGATTACGTGTCCATGAACCTGTTCGATGCGCTTCTGGAAGACGAGGAAGGCCATATCGACTTCCTCGAAACCCAGCTGGAACTGCTCGGCAAGATCGGGGAAGAGCGCTACGCGCTGCTGAATGCCGCCCCGGCAGACGAAGCGCCCTAAGGCCCATCCATTCCGAAAGGCCCTGCCTTTTCAGGGACGGGCCTTTCCCTCATCTGTAAACATGATTTTTTTAATCAACTATTGTCAGGCCGGGATTCCCGCTCTATAGAACCAGACATGCGGTGTGCCCGAAGGGGGCAGGCCCTTGATATCTCGATGTTTCAGCGCCCTTTCGATGCGGAGCCGTGACGGTTCTGCAAGGCCTTTCGGCTGGCCGTTTGAGGGCACGGATAGAGGGGATTGGCAATGATGACCGATCAGCGAATGCGAGGCATAAAGGGTGGGGCGGCATGGCTCGTCGCCCTCTTCTTCGCCCTGCCGGGGCAGGCGCAGGACTTGGCCGGCGGTCTCGCTGGCACGCGGCCGCTGCCGCACGGCCTTTCGCCGCTTGGCATGTTCATGGCGGCCGATATCGTGGTGCAGGGCGTGATGGCGGGCCTTGCGGCCGCTGCACTTCTCACCCTCACCATCCTTCTTGCGAAAAGCCTCGAAATTTTCATCGCCCGGCGCGGCTTGCGGCGGGGGCTGGCCATTGCGTCCGGTGCGCTTTCGCTGGAAGAAGCCGCCCGTCTTGCGGCCGGGCGGGCCGATCCCGCGGCGCTGATGATCGAGGCCGCGCGCGAGGAAAGCGCGCTCACCGGCTCTGCCGTGGAAGCGGCGGGTGGTTCGGGCCTCAAGGCGCGGGTCGCCTCGGCGCTCGCGCGCATCGAAATCCACTCCGCCGCGCGCCTCACGCGCGGCACCGGGCTTCTCGCCACCATCGGTTCGGTCGGCCCCTTTGTCGGGCTGTTCGGCACGGTCTGGGGCATCATGAATGCCTTCATCGGCATCAGCGAGGCGCAGACGACCAATCTGGCCGTGGTGGCCCCCGGTATTGCCGAGGCGCTGCTTGCCACCGCCATCGGCCTCGTCGCCGCCATTCCCGCTGTCGTGATCTATAACGGGCTGCAACGGGCCAATGCCGCCTATCGCCGCCTGCTGGGCGATGCCGCAAGCGCGGTGGAAAGGCTGGTCAGCCGCGATCTCGACCGGCGGCTTGCGAAATCGGGCGGCGGCGTTCGTCCGCTCGCCGCTGCGGAGTAGGCGCATGGCAGGCGGTATCGGAAGGGAGAGCGGCGAGGGGCCCGAGGAACTGAGCGAGATCAATGTCACGCCCTTTATCGACGTGATGCTGGTTCTGCTGATCATCTTCATGGTGGCAGCACCGCTCGCCACCGTGGATGTGAAGGTGGACCTGCCGGCCGCCCGCGCCGAGGCGGAGAAGAAGCCGGACAAGCCGGTGACGGTGACGCTCGGCGAGGACCTTGCCCTTTCGCTCGGCAATGAGCGGGTGGCGCGGGAGACACTGGCCACGGAGATCGACCGGCTGACCGGCGGCGATCGCGAGACGCGGATTTTCCTGCGCGCCGACAAGACGGTGGACTACGGCGCCTTCATGGATGTGATGAACCTGCTGCGCGGCGCGGGCTATCTGAAGATCGCCCTTGTCGGCCTCGATCAGGGAGGGCCGCCGCTTGCGGGGGCAACGCCATGAGCCGCTGGAGCGACCATCTGCACCGCCGCCTTACCTGGGCCGAGGGGGCGATCTGGGCGACGGCCCTTCTGACCGTCAGCGCCGCCTGCGCGGCCGCCGCGATCCTGGTGCCTGAACCCACCGAAAGCGCCGGCGAGGCCGCGCCGCAGGCCGCGATCATGATCGAGCTTGCCCCGGAACCGGAAGCGGTGAAGACCGATGCGAATGCGGTGACCGAAGACCGGAAGGACGCAGCCGAACGACCCGACCCGCCACAGGAAGCGGAGCCGGAACGGGAAGCGCCGCTCGCCGCAGCCCTGCCGCCCGTGCCGCAAACGGAAAGGGCGCCCGAACCGGTGACGCCGCCCGAGCCGAAGGCAAAGGCAGAGCCGCCGCTTGAGACCGCCTCGCTACCCGAACCGCCGCCGGTGGCCGCGCCCGATCCGCTGGAAAGCCAGATGCTGGCGGCCCTTTCCGAGGTGGATGTGCCGCTGCCGATCGCCCGGCCGAAGCCGGAGCCGAGGCGCCAGCCGCAGAAGGCTGCGGAACAGCGCCCCGAGAAGAAAGAAACCGAGCGCCGCAGACCCAAGCGCGAACCCGCTTCCGCGGCACAGACGCAGGCTTCGGCCGTGGCTAAAAGCGCGACGCGCAATGCCGCGCAACAGACGGTCGCCTCCTCCAGCGTCAGCAAGGGCGATTCCTCGCGCTGGAAGGCGCGGGTGGTGGCCCATCTGGAACGGCGCAAGCGCTATCCGGCAGCCGCCCGGGCGCGGGGCGAGGAGGGCACGGTGCTGGTGGCCTTCCGGATCGATTCCGGTGGACGGGTGCTTTCCGCCTCGCTTGCCCGGTCCTCCGGCCACAGCGCACTGGATGAGGCAGCGCTTGCCATGGTGACGCGCGCCTCCCCCGTGCCGGCCCCGCCGGAAGGAACTGGCACGACGCTGACCGCGCCGGTGCGTTTCGTTCGCCGCTAGGGCGGGGAACTTAGCCGCTGGCTTACATTTCCGCCTGGATCGCCGCGCCGCGCAGGCCCTTCAGCCGCGCCCGGCCCGGCCGCCCCCCGGTATAGCCGGACAGGCGGCTGAGCCCATAGAGCCGCACCGGCTGGGCGCGCCCCTTCACCAGATGTTCGCCGAGATCCACCGCCTGCATCCCGCGGGGAAGCGCCAGCCGGTCGATGAGATCGGAGGAGATCACCACCCGCTCGTTCAGTTCCTTGGCGAGATGTTCCAGCCGCGCGGCAATGTTCACCGTATTGCCGAAATAGGTGATCTTTCGGTGATCGATGCCCACTTCGCCGGTCACGACCGGGCCCGCATGCAGCGCGGCCCTGAGCCGCGGCACGCGCCCGTGCTGGCGCTGCCAGCGCGCCTCGTGGCGGGCGATGTCCTCCATGATGTCGAAGACGCAGTGGATGCAGGCTCCCCGCTTCAGGCCCTTGTCCAGCGGCCAGGTGATCATGGCGGCATCGCCGATATAGTCATCCACCGCCCCGCCATGGCGGCGCACATGCGGGTCCATCATGGCATAGAGGGCGGCCAGCAGCCGCAGGGTTTCGCGGTCGCCACGGGCTTCCGCATAGGACACGGAATCCACGAGGTCGAGGAAGAGGAAGACGCGCTCCTCCTCCACCGGGTTGCGGTAGCGCCCGGTGATCAGGCTGATGAAGACGCGCCGCCCCAGCAATTCCCGCACCTGCAACAGGAAAACCATCAGGCCCGAGCCGGCCAGCGTATAGAGGAAGACATCCGTGGGCAGGGTCTCGAGGCTCTGCCAGTCGCCGGGGATCAGGCCGGTGGCATGCACCACGACCGAGCCCAGCATGTAACCAAGATTGACAAGCAGAAAGGTGGCGACGAGGCTGATGGCGAAATAGACGGGCGTGGTCTGCCGCTTCAGCCAGCTGTGAAACCGGCTGCCCGGAAAGCCCAGCCGGAAGAGGATGATGGGCACCCCGCAAAACAGCGCATAGGTGATCGAGCCCATGATGAATTCGCCGCCGATGAACAGGTAGGCATAAAGGACGCCCAGAAGGACGGTGGCGGCGACGATCACGAGCCAGAAAAAAACGGCATTGAGGAAGCGCGTGGGCAAGGGGCACCTTGGGCTTTTTGCGAAGCGGTGCAGACTGCTTAAACCCAAGCGGGTGCCGCGTCTATCGCCACCCCCAGGACAGGGGAGGGGCTGCACCATCACGAACGTGAATCGATGCTGCGCAACCGATTCAAAACAATCATTGGACGGGGAATCCCGCACTCTGCTCTTCTTGCGGCATGATCGCCACCGCCTTTCAGATCCATGTCGAACGCATCGACCCCGCCCGCAACATGGCGCGCTTCTACGCGCTCAGCATCGAGCCCTGCCTGTTCGGCGTGGCGCTGGTGCGCCGCTGGGGGCGGATCGGCACCGGCGGGCGGGCGCAGGTGGAGCCCATGGCCTCGGAACAGGAGGCGGTGCGCCGCTTCCTGGCGCTCGCCGCTTCCAAGAAACGGCGCGGATATCGCCCCCCACCCTCAAATTTGCGAGGGCAGAAGGATTGACGAGGCCCACTGCTATTTGATTAATTCAATTTGATTGAATCTATATCGCATGGGAGATGGCGCTGATCATGGCTGAACCGGCTTTTCGTTTCGAAACCGAATGGGTCCCCGCGGATGAAGGTGGCGAACCCGCCTATATCCTGAAGCTCACCAACCGTTCGGGGCGGGGGCTCGAAGGGTTCCGCCTGGCCGTCAGCGGCCCGGGCCGGGTGGATCCGGCAGGCGAAGTCGAGGGTGGTTCGATCGGCACGCGCCTTTCCAACCATACGACCTTTCTGCCCCCGGAGGGCCTGGTGCTGCAGCCCGGCGAAACCTGGACGATCACGGTTCGCAAGCTGAGCTGGCAGTTCCGCCACTGGAATGACGGCGCGCGCGGCGCCTATCTGGTGCTTTCCGACGGATCGACCATCGACCTGAAGACCGAACCCACCGCCTCGCGCAGCTCCAATGCCACCTTCAAGCGCGGCATCGAGACCTGGCCGGTGCCCGCCGTGCCGCCGGTGCCGGTTTCGATCATTCCCTGGCCGGAACGGGTGGTGGTGGCCGGCCAGCGCACCGCACCGGCGGGCTTTGCCGTCAAGGCGGCGAATGCGGCCGGGAAGGCCGCCGCCGAGGCCTTCGCCTCCCTCGCCGACGCGCTCTTTCCCGCAGACGGGCTTTCCCGCAGTGAGGCGGAAGGCGGCGTGCCGGTGATGCTGACGCCCGCCGAAGGGCTTGGTGCGGAAGCCTACCGGATCGATTTTACCGGCGAGGCGATCTCCGTTTCCGCTTCCGCCCAGGCGGGCTTCTTCTACGGGCTCGTGACGCTCGGCCAGATCTGGCGGGGCGCCAAGCTCTATCCCAATGCCTATAGTTTCCCGGCGGCGGGCCGCATCGAGGACAGCCCCGGCATGGGCTGGCGCGGCATGCATCTGGATGTGGCGCGGCAATTCTATGCGACGTCGGAAATCCGCCGGCTTCTCGCCATCCTCGCCTGGAACAAGCTCAACCGCTTCCACTGGCACCTGACCGATGACGAAGCCTGGCGGGTGGAAATCGAGGCCTATCCCTCCCTGACCGAGATCGGCGCCTGGCGCGGCGAGGGCCTGCCGATCCCCGCCCTTCTTGGCACCGGGGCGGCCAGGACCGGCGGCTATTATTCGAAGGCCGCCGTGCGCGAAATCGTGGCGCTTGCCAGATCCTACGGCATCGAGGTGGTACCGGAGATCGACCTGCCCGGCCATTCCTTCGCGATGATCGCGGCTCTTCCCGAGCTGAAGGACCCCGCCGAAACCGGCGAATACCAGTCGGTGCAGGGTTTCCCGAACAATTGCATCAACCCCGCGCGCGAAAAGACCTATGAGGTGCTGGACCGCATTTTCGAGGAACTCGTGGAGCTCTTCCCCTTCCGCACCATTCACGTCGGCGCGGACGAGGTGCCGCTCGGCGCCTGGTCGGGATCGCCCGAAGCGCTTGCCCTGCTGACCGAGCTGGCGGGCGAGGAGGTGGCAAGCCAGCATGCCCGGCGGCTCAACGTGCTCACCAACACCCATGGCGCGGATGATATCGAGGGATCGGGCGCCGCCGTGCTGCAGGCGGTCTTCCTGGAGCGGGTGCAGAAAATGCTCGCCGCCCGCGGCTGCGTGACCGGCGGCTGGGAAGAGGCCGCCCATGGCAATGTGATCGACAAGGCGATGAGCTATCTCTGCGGCTGGCGCAGCGTCGAAGTCTCCGCATCGCTTGCCCGGCAGGGCTATGACATGGTGGTCTGCCCCGGCCAGGTCTATTACCTCGACATGGCCAACAGCCCGGATTGGGACGAGCCCGGCGCCAGCTGGGCCGGCTGGTCGGACTGCGACAAGCTCTATCATTTCGATCCCGTGGAGGGCTGGAGCGAGGCGGAAAAGTCCAGGCTGCGCGGCATCCAGGCCTGCCTCTGGTCGGAATCGGCGCTTGACCGCGGCATTGCCGACCGGCTGATCTTCCCGCGCCTTTCCGCCCTTGCCGAAAGCGCCTGGACGCGCCCGGGGGCGAAATCCTTCGAACGCTTCAAGGCGGCCGCCGCCCTGATGCCCGTGCTGTACGGCTATCCGTGACCTATCCGAAGAGGCCCGGCAGAAGCGGGGCCTCTTCCGGCATGGACGCCCCTTCCAGCCGGAGCATCCGGAACTTGGTGGAAAGACCGCCGGGGGCTGAAAAGCCGCCGGCCTTGCCCTCTGCCGCCACCACCCGGTGGCAGGGCACCACGAGCGGCCAGGGATTGCGCGCCATGGCAACGCCCACGCTTCGGGCTTCGCCGGGAAGCCCGGCCCGCGCGGCAAGCGCGCCATAGGTGAGCGTCATGCCGCGCGGCACGGCGCGAAGGGCCCCGTAGATCGCCCGCTCCCGCGGGCCGAGTGCCGAGTCATCCAGCGGAATATCGTCGAAACTCACCGGCGCCCCGGCAAAATAGGCGCGGATGCGCTCCGCCCAGCCCTCAGCCGCATGGTCCGCATTCAGCGGCATCTCCTTTGAAAGCGCGAGCGCGGGATCGGGCAGGCGGGTGCGGAGAAGCCCGCGCCCGGACCAGACCATGCGAAACGGGCCCCAGGCGGTATCGAAATCGAGTGTCTGAAGATCGGTCATCTCCCACCTCCTCGCCGGACTATAGGCCGGGGAGGAGCGGGGGGCCACCCGGAAACCGTCAGCCGACCGGCTTCTGCAACACGTCGAATTGCGGATTGGTTTCCGAAAAGACCGGGAGTGCCGCTGCACCGAGCAGCGAAGTATCCTTGCCGGTGGCGCCTGCGATCACCCGCGGGATCTGCCGGACCGCATCGGGATCGACAGGGGGATGGAGCGGTTCCAGACGCTCCATCAGCCGGGCAAGCAGTGCCGGTGGCATGGAACCGCCGAGAATGACGGTCGCAGGATCGAAGGCGAGCTCGTAGAAATCGATCGCCTGCCGCAGCGGCCCGACCGCCTCCGCAATCCAGCGATCGAGAGCCGGATCGTCGCGCTCAAGGGCGGCGAGGATCGCTTCCTCGTCGTCATCGGCGGTGCCCAGATGTTCATGCACCGCGCCGAGCGCCAGATAGGCGCCCAGACAGCCGCGCTTGCCGCAATGGCAGGCCTTGCCCCCGGCAACGGCAATCATGTGATGGATTTCGCCGGCATTGCGCTGGCTGCCCCGGTAGAGCTGGCCATCGATGACGAGGCCGGAGGAAACGCCCATGCCGATCCAGATATAGGCGAAGTTGGAAAGACCCCGACCCGCGCCATAGAGCCGCTCGCCGATGGTGGCGGCGCTCGCATCGTTTTCCACCAGCACGGGCATGCCGAGCCGCTCTTCCAGTCGAGCCGCAACCGGATAGGCCTGCCAGCCGGGAAGGGCAACCGGCGAGAGCGAGGTGACGCCCTCACCCTGATAGCGGCCGGGCATGGCAATGCCGGCACCGAGCAGGCGGGAACGGTCGACGCCCGCGGTGGCGATCAGCTCCTCCGCCATGTCGGCGAGAAGCGGAAGCGCCGCATCCGGCCCCGGCCGGGCGGCCGGCCGGCGAAGCCGTGCGCGCACCGCTCCGGAGAGATCGGTGAGCACGCCTGCCGCATGGTCGCGCTCCAGTTCGAGGCCGATGGAATAGGCGCCGTCGGGATCGATGTCATAGGGCGTCACCGGCTGGCCGCGCGGCAGCGCGCGCTGCTCACCCGCCTTCAGAAGCCGGGATGCCACGAGTTCGCCGACAATGTTGGAAATGGTCTGCACCGTCAGCGCCGTCTGGCGCGCCAGCTCGGAACGGGTCATCGGCCCCTGCGTGCGGATCATTTCGATCACCACGCGGCGGTTGTGGGCTTTGGCCTGTTCGAGATTGGTTCCAGAAACGGGTTTCATCCCTTGAAGCCTTAGGCTTTCAAAGGGAAAAGATAAAGCCCATCTGGACCGCGGCGGCCAGGAAAGCTACCGCTTTTCGGGAAAACAGGGAGATACGGCATGAACTTCTTCGAGGCGGAAGACGGGGCGCGGCTTGCCTATAGCGACGAGGGGGAGGGGCTGCCCCTGCTGGCGCTTGCGGGGCTGACCCGTGACGGGCGGGATTTCGACTATCTGGCCCCGCATCTGCCGCAGGGCATCCGCCTGCTCCGGCTGGACATGCGCGGGCGCGGCCAGTCCGCATGGACCGGCGCGGCAAGCTATACCGTGGCGCAGGAGGCGCGCGATACGCTTTCGCTGCTCGATCATCTCGGCATTGCGCGGGCAGCGATCCTCGGCTCGTCCCGGGGCGGACTGATCGGCATGCTGCTGGCGCTGACGGCAAAGACCCGGCTTCTCGGCCTCTGCCTCAACGATGTGGGGCCGGTTCTCGAGCGGGAAGGGCTGCTGCGCATCGCCGCCTATGTGGGCGTGGCACCCGCGGCATCCAGCCTTTCGGAGGTGGCAAGACGGTTGCCGCTGGCGATGCAGGGCTTTGAAAACGTGCCGGAGAGCCGCTGGCAGGCCGAGGCCGAACGGCATTTCACCGAAAGGGAGGGCCGGGTCGGCCTGCCCTATGATCCCGCTTTGGCGGAGGGTTTTGCCGCGGTGAAGGACGGCCCGCTTCCCGATGCCTGGCCACTCTTCGAAGCCTGTGCCGGCCTGCCGCTGGCACTGGTGCGGGGGGCGGCATCCGATCTCCTGAGCCGCGCGACGGCGGAGGAGATGAAGGCGCGCAATCCCGCCCTGCTGTTCGCCGATGTGCCCGGCCGGGCCCATATTCCCTTCCTCGACGAACCGCAGGCGCTTGCCGTCATCCGCGCCTGGCTTGCAGAGGTCGCGGCCTTCGCCGCTTCGGAGACGCCTGCCGCCTGAGGGACGATGGCCGTCCGCTTTTCCCGGAACGGGCCCGATCCTCATGCGTTTCCATCTGCCAAACCAGATGGAGGGCAGGCCATGCACAAGGATGACGAGGCACGCGATGCGGTGGAGGAAACGGGCGCGACGAGCCCGCCGGTGAAGAACCCGCCCGCCGGACCCCATGCGGCCAAGGGGCTGACCGACAGGATGAAGACGCCGGGAACCGGCCTTCTGCCCGACCGGAAGGAAGGCGACGTGAACGCGCCTTCCGGCTGAGCGAACCGGAAGGCGCGGCTCAGAGGATCAGCACGCCCTGGTGCTTGGCCTTGTTTTCCGGCTCCACGTGGATGGAAATCATTGCGCCCGGAAAGTGCTTCTTCAGCGCGGATTCGATCCGGTCGCAGATATCATGGGCCTCGTCCACGGTGATGCTGCCCGGCACGACCATGTGGAAATCGATGAAGGTGGCGCGGCCCGCATGGCGCGTGCGCAGGTCATGCACTTCCAGCGCGCCTGTCGCGGCGCCCGAGATGATCTCGCGGATCCTCGCCAGCGTCTCGTCCGAGACCGCTTCATCCAGGAGGCCGGAGAGCGATTCGGCCACCACCTTCCAGCCGGACCAGAGAATGTTGATCGCGACCAGCCCGGCAAGGGCCGGATCGAGCTTCTGCCAGCCGGTGAGGATGGCGATCAGCACGCCGAAGGTCACCCCGATCGAGGAAATCACGTCGGAGAGCAGATGCTTGCCGTCGGCCACCAGCGCCGGGGACCGGTGGCGCCGCCCATAGCTGATCAGCACGTAGCACCATATGCCGTTGACGACGCTGGCAAGCCCGTTGATGAGCAGGCCTTCGAGCGGCGCGTTGAGCGGCCGTGGCGCCATGAAGCCCTTCACGGCCTCGTTCATGATCAGCAGCGCGGCGATGATGATCATCACCCCTTCCAGCACCGCGCTCATGAATTCCGCCTTGTGGTGACCATAGGGATGGTTGGCATCCGCCGGCCGGGCCGCCACGCGGATCGCCACCAGGGCGGCAATGGCGGTTGCCACATTCACCGTGCTTTCCAGCGCATCGGAGAGCAGCGCGATCGATCCGGTCATCCACCAGGCCAGCGCCTTCAGGCCGAGCACGAAGAGGCCGACGGCGATGCTGCCGATGGCGATTTTGATTGTCCGGTCCATGGCCCCTCTCTCTCGGATTGCGGTCGGCGACACTGATTG
Organism: uncultured Rhizobium sp.; assembly: GCA_945952415.1. Classification (GTDB taxonomy): domain Bacteria; phylum Pseudomonadota; class Alphaproteobacteria; order Rhizobiales; family Rhizobiaceae; genus Gellertiella. Next base: position 28,883 of record CAMFIF010000033.1, read on the forward strand.
CTGTAGCGGATAACCGCAGCCCCCGCCGGATTCAAGTGAAGAAAACAAGGAAAAACAATGATTTGTGCTATTGCAATTCATTAGCATTCAAGAATGGGGTTGTTGCCGGGTTGCCGGACACTGCCCGCACATGCCGGCCAAGGCGGGCTTAACAAGGCCCCTCCGGCTCCTCGCCAATCGGGAAAGGCAAGGGGAATCAGAACGTTTTATCCAGCTATTAACCCTTAGAATGCATAAATGTCGAAAATCGTAATATAGAGTGAGTTCTGCCATGATGCCTTTCGGTTTAGGGAACGAAGCAGGCCAGGTGCTCAAGGCCCTGAACCGGTCGCTCGCCGTGATCGAGTTCGATCTCAAGGGCAATATCCTGGATGCGAACGAGAATTTCTGCCGCGCGCTCGGCTATGGCAGGGAAGAGATCGTCGGGCGGCATCACCGCATGTTCGTCGATCCCGCCGAGGCTGCCTCGGCGGAGTACCGGGCCTTCTGGGACAAGCTGGCCCGCGGCGAGTATGACCAGCGTCAGTACCGGCGGCTGGGCAAGGGCAACCGCACCATCTGGATCGAGGCGAGCTATAACCCGGTCTTCCGCCGCGGCAAGCCCTACAAGGTGGTGAAGATCGCCACCGACATTACCGAGGCGAAGACCCGCGCGCTCGACAGCGCCGGCAAGCTGGAGGCGCTGTCCCGCTCCCAGGCGATCATCGAATTTACCCCCGATGGCAGGGTGATCGACGCCAACGAGAATTTCCTGGTCACGCTGGGCTACCGGCGGGAGGAAATCGTCGGGCGGCACCATTCCCTGTTCTGCCACCAGCACTATGCGGAAAGCCCAGAATACCGGACCTTCTGGGCCCGTCTCGCGAAGGGTGAATTCTTCGCCGACCAGTTCACCCGCGTGACGAAAACGGGCGAAGAAATCCATATCCAGGCCACCTACAACCCGATCTTCGGCGTGGACGGCAAGGTGCAGAAGGTGGTGAAATTCGCCACTGACGTGACCGGCCGGGTGCGGGCGATGCAGACCCTGGCGGACGGGCTGAAGCGACTGGCGGACTGCAACATCCGCATCACCATGGACCAGCCCTTCGATCCGGAATTCGAGCCGCTCCGCCATGATTTCAACCGTTCCATCGGCCGGTTCCAGGAAACGCTGGAGCAGGTGCTCTCCGAAACCCGCAAGCTGACCGAAAACGGCACGGACATGCGCAGCAGCTCCGAAAGCCTCGACGAGCGAAGCCATCACCAGGTTTCGGCCCTGCAGCAGACCACGACGGCGCTGGACGCGATCACCGGAACGATCCGGGATGCGAGCACCCGCACGGCCGAGACCCGCAGCCTGGTGCGCGACGCCCGCCAGGCGGCAACCGAATCGGTAAAGGTGCTGAACGCGACCGTGGAGGCCATGGGACGGATCGAGACCGCTTCGGCCGAGATTTCCAACATCATCGGCGTGATTGACGAAATCGCCTTCCAGACCAATCTTCTGGCGCTCAATGCGGGCGTGGAGGCGGCGCGTGCCGGCGAAAGCGGCAAGGGCTTTGCCGTCGTGGCGCAGGAAGTGCGGGCGCTCGCGCAGCGTTCGGCCGAAGCCGCCAAGGAAATCGCCCGGCTGATCAGCAATTCCTCCGGCGAGGTGAAGGAGGGTGTGCGGCTGGTGGGCGATACCGGGGATGCGCTTCGCCGCATCGAGGATTTCGTCCATACCATCGACGGCAATGTGGAAGCGATTGCCCAGTCCGCCACCGAACAGTCCCATCAGCTGGCGGAAATCAACACCGCCGTCCATTCGCTGGACCGGCTGTCGCGCGAAAACATCACGCTGGTCGGGCGCATGAATGCTGTGAGCCTGGCACTGGCCACCGGAGCGGAAACGCTGTCCGGCCTCGTTCACCGCTTCAAGCTCAACCGCCGCGCCCGCATTCGCGAGCCGGGTTCGGAAGCGGCGGCAGCGGTCCATCTGCGCCGGGACCGATCGGCGGCCTGACGCCCCGTCTCAGACGGTCTCCACCGCCTCGAAACCGTGGCGGGCATGGAAGCGGGCAAGCTCGCGCGCTTCCGGCCGCCGGCCGGTGAAGATTTCCACATAGGAAGGAATGCGCCGCATGCGGGTCGCGAGATCCTCCCGCGCCTGCATGGAAATATAGCCGATCTGCACGAGATAGACGGTGCGCGCGCGCACGTCCGCCTCGACGGAGGGCTGGCCGAACCGCTTGAAAAGTGCCGTCAGCGCCGCCAGGCGCACCGCATCGGCGGCCTCCACCTCGGCCGCGACATCGGCGGATTGCAGCGCCCAGCTGCGCACCGCAAATTCGAAGGGCGCATCGAAGAGCGACTGGTCCAGCCAGCAGTCGAAGACATTCAGCATGGCTTCCGCGGCGGTTTCCGCATAGGCGGCGCACTGGCGCTCCAGGCTGCCGGTGTTCTTGTCGCGCCAGCGGGTGAGGAGATCGGAAAGCAGCGCCTCGCGATCCTTGAAGAACCAGTAGAAGCTGGTGCGGGACAGATTGAGCCGCTTGGCCAGCGGCACGATGCGCACCGCATCCACCCCCTGTTCGAGAAGCAGCGCCTGGGCGGCATCCAGCCAGAGATCGCGCGAGCCGCGCCAGCCGGATTCGGTCTCCTTGCTTTCCATGCCAAGTGCTTTCCCTGCTTCGATTTTTGCTGAAGATGGCCGAGGGAAGCCGCCCCGTCAAATGGTGAGATGGCGATCGGCGCCCGCATCCCCGGAAAGCGGCGGAAAAGCCCGAAAACGACAGGGGTCGCCACCCCTTTCCGGGCGGCGACCCCTGGAGAGCGACGGGCCGATCAGGCGTAGACGGCTTCCTTGCCGAAATGCTTGACGAGCAGGTAGTAGAGCACGACGCGATACTTGTTGCGGTTCGAGCGGCCATAGGCGTCGATCGCGGCATTGAGGCCCGCTTCCAGATCCGCACCGGCAGCAAGGCCAAGCTTCTTGATGAGGAAATTGTTGCGCACCCGGTCGAGCTCGCCCTCATCCGAGGAAGAGACGGTGGAGCTGTCGGCATTGTAGATCGACGGGCCGAGGCCCCGGGCAATCTTGGTCAGAAGATCGGCATCGGCCTCCACGCCGCACTTCTCCTTGAGATCGGCGGTATATTTCGCAATCAGGTTGTCGAATTCGCTCATGGTCGAGGTCCTTTTGGGGGGGTGGGAAAGCCCGCCGGAGGGGCGGGCCGAGGAAAGGCGGGATGGGATCGGGCGGCCTGTCAGCCCTTGGCCTTCAGCTTGGCATTGCACAGGCTGTAGAAGCCGCCGCCCTTCTGGATCCACTTCAGGCCGTTCAGCGTGTTGGCATCCTTGTTGGCGTGATAGGCATCGACGCAGGTGTGCAGGCGCGCCTTGCCGGCGGATTCGCTCTTGTACTTGGCGGCGATGGCGGTCGGGAACTTCACGCCCTTCGGCGCATCTGCCGTCGGCTTGGCGGGCTCTTCGCTCACCGCTTCGGAGACGGAAGGATCGTCGGTTTCTTCCGCGGCGGCGCCGCAGTTCTTGGCGCGGAAATCGTTCCACTTCATGCCGTTCAGCGTGCCCTTTGCCTTGGCATCCTGATATTTGGCGCTGCATTCCTTCATGGTCAGCGCATGGGCGGAGGTGGAAAGGCCGACCACGGCAACGAAGGCGGCGGCAAGCATGGCAATTCTCTTGGACATGTCAGAAACCTCTTGGGGTCCAGGGGGAGGGGTAAGGGGGGATCAGCCGGGCAGCACACCGTTCGGGCTCGCCTTGTCCACGGCATTGGGAAGAAGATGGGAGAGCACCTGCGGCAGGGCATCGGGATCGAGCCCCAGCGCCTGCGCGATGCCGGACAGCTGCTCGCCGGAGAGCGCCTGCCGGATCTGATCGGCCGAAACGGGAAGATTGGAGCCGGTGCCGATCCAGGAGGCCACCTGATCGCCCAGCCCGGCGCTGCGGAGATTGTCGAGCAGGCCGCCGACGCCGCCGGAATTGCCCAGCGCGCTTTCTGCAACCTGAAGCAGATTAATTTCCTGCCCATTCATCAGTTTCTCGGCAAGCCCGCCGGCCAGATCGCCCCAGAAGCTCATCGTTTTCTCCCCTCGCCTCATGCGTGTTTGTTAATGTCTTATTACCAATTTAACCGCTATTTGTCATTGATGAAAATTAACCTTTGCTGAACGGATCGCTCCGGTCGTCCGCTTTTTTTCGCAGTGCGAAAGAAGAGCGGTTGAAAAGCGCCCGTACCCCTCCCCACATAAGAAAAAAATCATCATGCCCGGCGGCGCGACGGGCCTCTCGCCCTGCTGCCGGCTCGACTGGAGGGCTTCATGGCCAAAGATCCCTATACGCTCCTGGGCGTGGCGAAGACGGCCTCGCAGAAGGAGATCCAGAGCGCCTATCGCAAGCTTGCAAAGACGCTGCATCCCGATCTCAACCCCGGCGACAGGACGGCGGAGGAGAAGTTCAAGGCGGTGTCTGCGGCCTATGCGATCCTGGGCGACGAGGACAAGCGCAAGCGCTTCGATGCGGGCGAGATCGATGCCGAGGGCGTCGAGCAGCCGAAGCGCGATTTCTACCGCGACTATGCCCATGCGGGTGCCGATCAGGGGCGCTATACCTATTCCGGCGGCTTTTCCGATTTCGGCGATGCGGAAGACCTGCTGTCCGGCATTTTCGGGCGCCGGGGCGGGGGCGGTCGCGCCAATGCCGCTTTCCGCGGTCAGGACCGGCACTATGCCCTTCCGGTGGATTTCCTCGATGCAGTGAATGGCGGCTCGGTGACGGTGAACCTGCCGGAAGGCGGGGCGCTGGACATCCGCATTCCCGCCGGCACCCGCGACGGCCAGACGCTGCGCCTCAAGGGCAAGGGGGAGCCGGGCTTCAATGGCGGCCCGCCGGGCGATGCGCTGATCGACATCACCGTGAAGCCCCATCCCTTCTTCGTCCGGGATGAGGACGATATCCGTCTCGACCTGCCGGTGACCCTGAAGGAGGCGGTGCTGGGCGGAAAGATCCGCGTGCCGGCCCCATCAGGCCCGCTCAGCGTGACGCTGCCCGCCCATTCCTCCAGCGGCAAGATGCTGCGGCTGAAGGGCAAGGGCGTGAAGCGCGGCACGAAGGCGGGCGATCTCTACATCACCATCCGCATCGTGCTGCCGGAAAAACCCGATGCCGCGCTCGAGGCCTTCCTGAAGGACTGGGCGGGCGGCACGGAGGACCCGCGCCGGACCATGGGAGTATGAGCCATGAAGGAAAGCGATTTCCGAAAAAACCTGTCCATAGAAGTCACCCTTCTGGAAAGCTGGGTCGCCCACGGCTGGCTGGTGCCGGCCACCACGGCCGAGGGCGCTGACTTCACCGCCGCCGACGTGGCGCGCGGCCGCCTGATCCTCGACCTTTCCCGCGACATGGGCGTGAACGAGGCGGGCGTGGACGTGGCGATCCGCCTGATCGACCAGATGCACGGACTGCGCCAGACGCTGCACGGCCTCCTCGGCGCACTGGACCGCCACGACCGCAGCCTGCGCCAGCGCCTGATTGCCGAGATCGTCGATCTCGAGTGAGAGGGGCGGGCGGATGAATTTCAGGCTTGCCAAATATTAGAATTAACTTAGCATGGACCATGGCGGGCAAAATCCCGCCAAGGGGCCTAAGAAACCCCTCAAGCGAATGGTCAGCGCTCTTTAGCGAGAACGCTTACCCGTGCTTAATAAGCACTTCACCTGCCCTACAAGGCCGGGGAGGTTGCTGCGCATGTCCAGGGCTTCGGCCTAAAGGCAGCGACGGCCGTAGCTTGCGGTTTTCTTAGCTCCCCTGGCCGCCAGGCCCGTTCTGGCGGTCTCCTTCCGGTTTAGGGGATAGGTTGCCATGGATTTTTCGCTGCTCGATTTTTACCGCCAGTCGCCGGACTGGATCAAAGGGGCCGTCATTCTGGGCGTGCCGGTCTTTTCCCTCGGCCTGCTATGGGTCCTGCTCTGGTATAGGGTCGAGATCACCCGCATCGACCGGGTCTGGCCGAAGCGTCCCGAGCCGAAGCCGCTTCGGGAGCGTTATCCGCGGCCCGGCGCGCCGGGAGAGGAAGGCGGCGAAGAGGCGCCTTGAGGCGGGAGGCTTTCGCCATCGGGAAAATCTCCTTTATTGACAAGCGGGTCCGCCAGGGTTGAGGTCATCCCGACCGAAGCGGAGGATAGATTTCATGGCCAGTGACCCGATCCTGCATTTTCACGGCGCGGCCGGCACCGTCACCGGTTCCTGCTTCCTGCTCGAGGCAGACGGTCTGCGCGTGGTGGTGGATTGCGGCATGTTCCAGGGCTCGAAAACCGAAAAGGAGCTGAACTACCGGCCCTTCGCCTTCGCGCCCGGAGAGATCGATGCCTTGATCCTCACCCATGCCCATATCGATCATTCCGGCCTGATCCCCAAGCTCTGCAAGGATGGTTTCGTCGGGCCAATCTATGCGACGCCGGCGACGGTCGATCTGGCGGCGGTGATGCTGCCGGATTCCGGCCATATCCAGGAAATGGAGGTGGAGCACCTGAACCGCCGCAACCGCACCCGCGGGCGCGAAGGGGTGGAGCCCATCTATACCGCCGCCGACGCCACGGCTGCGATCACCCAGTTTCACGACATTCCGCTCAGGGAATGGCAGACGCTCGGGACCTCCGGTTTCCGCTTCCGCTTCTGGAATGCGGGCCATCTGCTCGGCTCCGCCTCGGTGGAGGTGGAGACGGGAAGCGGCCGCCGGCTTCTCTTTTCCGGCGATATAGGCCCCGCCTACAAGCTGCTCCAGCCCGATCCGGAAGCGCCCTCCGGCTGGGATTATATTCTCTGTGAGAGCACCTATGGCGACCGCGACCGCGAAGACGCCACCGACGAGGCGCGGCTGAACCTCCTGAAGGCAGAGGTGCGCGCCGCAACCCGGCCGGACGGGGCGCTTCTCATTCCCTCCTTCGCGGTGGAGCGCACGCAGGAACTGCTGGCCGATCTGGTGGCGCTGATGGAGCGCGGCGAGATCGAGACCTGCCCGATCCTGATCGATTCGCCGCTCGCTTCCCGGGCCAGCCGGGTGTTCCAGAAACATGCCCGCGAAATGGACAATGGCGCGCTGCTGACCCGCGCCATGCGGGCGCGGAACGTGCGCTTTACCGAAACGGTGGAACAGTCGAAGGCCATCGATGCCATGCACGGCTTCCACATCGTCATTGCCGCGAGCGGCATGTGCGAGGCGGGGCGCATTCGCCACCGGCTGAAGAACTGGCTGTGGCGGGAGGAAGGCACCGTGCTGCTCGTCGGCTTCCAGGCGGCCGGTACGCTCGGCCGCATTCTGGAGGAGGGCGCCTCGACCGTGCGCATCCAGGGCGAGGAAATTGCCGTACGCGCCCGCATCCGCAAGCTCGATGTCTATAGCGGCCATGCGGACGGACCGGATCTCGCACGCTGGGTGCAGCAACGCCTGCCGGTGAAGGCCGGGCTGTTCCTCGTTCATGGCGAGGAGGGCTCGATTGCCGGCCTGCGCGCCCGGCTGGAGCCGCTGGTCGGGGCGGAAAAGCTGCATGCGCCGCTTCTCGATGCCGCCTACCGGCTGGCGGCGGACGGGCCGGTTCTTGTGAGCGAGGCGATGGAAAAGCCGCGCATCGACCCCGTTTCCGCCGGCAAGCCCGACTGGCACAACGAAACGCAGACGTTCCTGCTCGATCTCAACGAAGCGCTCGCCCATGCGGGCGATGCCAGGGCGCGCCGCGTGATCCTGCGCCGGCTGAAGCGGGCGCTGGAAGAGGGCTAGATCACTTCCAGCACCTTGCCCGTATCATGCTGGCGGACGAAATCCACCCGGCTGCCGTTCCAGTGATAGCTGTAATGTCGCCCCTGGATGGGAAGCGGCACGAGATCCGGCCAGAAAAGCCCGATGCAGCGCCCGCCGGACATGCGCACGCTATCCCAGACAAGGCCGTCGCTGCCCTCGGCCCGGAGCCGCTTTCCCAGCGCCTGCGAAGCGGTGTAATCCACCGGATCGAGCACGCCGGGCACGGCGCTGACATCATGCAGATCCTGGTCGACCGAACTGATCAGCACCCGGAAATCGGACGTCCAGCCCGCCTCTTCCTTCGTGGCGGCCATGAATTTCTGGTGGTGATGAATGGTTTCGGCAAGCGCCACCTCCTCGGAGGAGCCCGCATAATAAAGCCCGTAGCTGCCATCGGTGAAGCGGCCCGGCCTGAGCGGCGAACAATGCACGAAGGGCGCCATGACAAAGCTTGCCCCGGGCCCTGCCACCCGCCGCGCCGCCGGCACCTTGCCGAGATCGCCGATCTCGAAGCGGATGCGCGGATTGGTCTTCTCCTCCACCGCCGCCAGCGCCTCCCAGTCGCGCGGATCGGCAATATCCTCGAAAAGATCGATTGGCGGATGGATGGAGCGGATGATGCGGAACGTCTGCGGCCAGGTGATGCGCGTTAGAACGGGGCCTTCCCCTACCATGCGCCGCGCTCCGCATCGAGCCATTCGCGCATGGCCTGCAGATCCGCCATCTCGCCGCGCAGCATGAGCGCCAGCGCCGATTGCCCGCCAAAGGCCGCATTGGGCTTGCGGATCCAGGCATAGCCGCGGGCCGGCTCCTTGAAGAGATAGCGCAGGCCCTTGTGTATGCCCATGAGATGCGCCATGCGCATCTTGAGATCCCGGTCCATCCGGCCGAACTGGCCCTCCTTCCACCGCGCCCAGGTGCGGGCCGAAAGCCCGCCGAGCAGCGTGGAGGCCTCCGCATCGGTGAGATTCCAGGCCTTGAAGAGATTGACTGTGGTGCGGGCGAGTGCCCCCGCCTCTTCCTCGGTGATGACGGGCGTGCGGGTTTCGGCGGGCGTGATTTCGATGGGTTGCAGCAGCATGGCGCACCTCTTTCTTTGGCATGAATATAGGCACATTCTGCCAAATGGCAAGCATTACCCGCAGAGGATGCGAAAGCCGCGCGGGATCGCGTTACGCCTCTTCCGTCAACCCTTCGGCGGCAGCCCGTTCGGAGAGGCCGTTCAGCCGGTCATAGGCCTCGCGGGCGCGGTCGATATGGGGAAGGTTCTGATGCGCCCATTTGCCGAGCGCGCCGACTGGCTCCCACAGAGAACGGCCGAGCGGGGTGAGCGCATATTCCACCTGCGGCGGCACGGTGGGGTGAACCGTGCGGCTTACCATGCCATCCCGCTCCAGCGTGCGCAGCGTCAGCGTCAGCATGCGCTGGGAAATGCCGCCGATTCGCCGTTTCAGTTCGTTGAAGCGCAGGGCCTCGTCGCCCAGCATCATGATGACGAGCACGCTCCACTTGTCGCCGACGCGTTGCAGCACCTCGCTGACGCGTCCGCACTGGCAGGGTTCGTAATAATGGGGCATGGCTGGGTTCCCTTCAGGTGACCTGGTCACAAATTTGTGCCTTCTTGCAGGATTTTACAAGTACCATATTTTACCCAAGTTACTATTTGTGACCACACCGGGTGCTAACCCTCCCAGGCCCGGGCGGTCAGGAGCCAACAGAAGGACCAAGAGACATGCTGCTCGACAAACTCAACTGGCGCTACGCCACCAAGAAGATGGACCCGACCAAGAAGGTACCGCAGGAAAAGGTGGACCGCATCATCGAAGCCGCCCGCCTGGCGCCGACCTCCAGCGGCCTGCAGCCCTTCGAAGTGATCCTGATCACCAATCAGGAACTCAAGGAAAAGATCCGCGCCGTGGCCTGGAACCAGTCGCAGGTGACCGATTGCTCGCACCTGCTCGTCTTCGCGGCCTGGGACAACTACACCGAAGAGCGCATCAACAAGGCCTTCGACCTCGTCAACGAAGCCCGCGGCTTCACCAATGAGGGCTGGGAAGCCTATCGCCAGCAGCTTCTCTCCACCTATGTGCCGCGCGGCGCGCAGATCAACTTCGAAGACGCTGCCCGTCAGGCTTACATCGGCTTCGGCCTCGCCCTGACCGCCGCTGCCTTCGAGGAAGTGGACGCTACCCCCATGGAAGGCTTCGACGCCGCTGCCCTCGACGAGATCCTCAATCTCAAGGAAAAGGGCCTCCGCTCCGTCACCATCATGCCGCTCGGCTACCGCGACGCCGCCAATGACTGGCTCGTCAACCTGAAAAAGGTCCGCCGCGACCGCAAGAACTTCGTCACCGAAATCGCCTGACCTCCAGCCGCCCCCTCTCTTCCCTGCGAGGGGGCGGATGTCCCTGAGGGACGGGAGGGGGTAGGCTTCCTCATACGCCTACACTTCAGAAAACTGAGTATGCCGGACCACACCCCCCTCTGTCAGCTAGCGCTGACATCTCCCCCGCAAGGGGGGAGATCGGATGGGGCATCGCCTCGTCAGAATCGCTACCGTTTCGAGGATGAGAGATCAGCGGTTTTGGCAGAGTGAGCGGCCGGCCTCGACCTCCCCCCTCACGGGCAGCGAAGCTGCTCCGGATGTGGGGGAGGATGTCGGCGTAGCCGACAGGAGGTGGGGTAGGCCTCCTCATACGCCGACGCTTCAAAAGAACTGAGTTTGCCGGACCACACCCCCCTCTGTCAGCTTCGCTGACATCTCCCCCGCATCCGGAGCAGCTTCGCT
>CAMFIF010000034.1 GCA_945952415.1 uncultured Rhizobium sp.
GGGCTTCGCTGACGCTGCCGACCGCTGCTGCCTGCAGGCCCGCTTCGCCGGCGGAGAGGGCGAGCGCCAGAGGATCGATGGCCGCATCCGAATTGCGGATCGGCACCGTGAAAACCTTGCGGGCAATATCCATGAAGGCTTCGAAATAGCCGACCGGCTCCTTCGTGTTGATCATGCCGATGATCAGGTAAAGCGGTCGCGGCTGGCGCTCCTCGAAATTGGCCATGGCCTCGGCAATGACTTCGCCGGCACCCGGATTATGCCCGCCATCGAGCCAGATTTCCGAACCCGCGGGCGCCCGGACTATCAGGGCCCCCTCGTTCAGCCGTTGCAGACGTCCTGCCCATTCGACCGAGACCATTGCCTTTTCCATCATGGCCTCGGTGACGTCGAAACCGGCGGCACGCACCGCCCGGATGGCGGCCGCCGCATTGGCATATTGATGCCGGCCCGGCAGGCGCGGGAGCGGGATATCGGAAAGACCCTCCCCGTCCTGATAGATCAGCCGCCCCATTTCCTCGTGGGCGGTAAAATCCTGGCCATAGACATCATGCGGGCAACCCAGCCGTTCGGCGGTGGATATCAGAACATCCCGGGCGGCCTCATATTCCTGATGGCCGATGACGACGGGAGCGCCCCGCTTCATGATGCCGGCCTTTTCCGCGGCGATCAGCTCCACCCGATCGCCCAGATAGGCCTGATGGTCGAGCGAGATCGGCATGATGACCGAGACTGCGGGCCTCGGAATGACATTGGTGGCATCGAACCGCCCGCCCAGGCCGACCTCGATGATTGCCACATCGGCCGGCTGCTCGGAAAAGAGAACGAAAGTAACGGCGGTGAGGATCTCGAAGACGGTGATTTTTTCACCGCCATTGGCCTCCGCCACACGGCGAAGGGCATCGGCGAACATCGCGTCTTCCACGAGACGGCCGGGACCGCCCTTGACTCCGATGCGATAGCGTTCATGCCAGTTCACCAGGTGGGGCGAAATATGGACATGGACCGAAAGCCCAGCGGCCTCCAGAAGCGCGCGGGAAAAGGCAACGACCGAGCCCTTGCCATTGGTGCCCGCCACATGGATGACCGGCGGCAGCTTAAGATGGGGATTGCCAAGACGCTCCAGCAGTCGGGTAATCCGGTCGAGCGACAGGTCGAAGCCCTTCGGATGCAGCTCCATGAGTTGGTCGATGATACGCGCGGCTTCGCTTGTGGTCGGTGCGGTCATGGAAAGGTCCGTTTGCTCAAGGCGCCCTGAAACAGAAAAGGCCGGAACGACAGGCCCATGCCATGCCGTTCCGGCCTTTCATTATCGGTCAATCAGCCGGATACCGCTATCGGTTGCACGGCATTGCTTGTCTGATTTGCCGGTTTCTTCATCAGAATCTTCAGCGTGCGTGCAAGCGTCGACGGGATGTCATGGCGTTTCACCACCATGTCGACCATGCCGTGCTCCAGCAGATATTCGGAGGTCTGGAAGCCCTCAGGCAGCTTTTCACGAATGGTCTGCTCGATCACGCGCTTGCCGGCAAAGCAGATTTCCGCGCCCGGCTCGGCGAGATGCAGGTCGCCCAGCATGGCATAGGAGGCGGTGACCCCACCGGTCGTGGGATTGGTGAGAACCACGATATAGGGCAGGCCTGCTTCCTTCAGCATGTTGACGGCAACGGTCGTGCGCGGCAGCTGCATGAGCGACAGGATGCCCTCCTGCATGCGGGCGCCGCCGGAAGCCGGGAACATGACAAGCGGGCACTTCTCGGCAATCGCCCGTTCGAAAGCCTTCACGATCGCTTCGCCCGCCGCAATGCCGAGCGAGCCGCCCATGAAGTTGAATTCATGAACGACGGCAACGAGCTTCAGCCCCTCGACCTTGCCGATGCCGGCAAGGATGGTGTCCTCCTGCTCGGTCTTGGCGCGGCTGTCCTTCAGGCGGTCGGTGTATTTCTTGGAATCGCGGAACTTCAGCGGGTCCTGTGCCACTTTCGGCTGGGCCAGCGGCTCGTAGATGCCGCCATCGAAGAGATCCTTCAGCCGCGCCTTGGCCGGCATCTTCATGTGATAGCCGGATGCGGGGATGACCCACTTGTTTTCCTCGAGGTCCTTGTGGAAGACCATTTCACCCGTTTCCGGGCACTTGATCCAGAGATTTTCCGGCACATCGCGGCGGCCGAGCATGGAATTGATGCGCGGGCGGACGTAATTGGTAATCCAGTTCAAGAGTTCAACTCCTTGTTTTCAAAGGCCTGTCATCGGCCTTCGGAATGACTGTGTCCAACGGCCTCATTCGGCAGCGACGGGGCGAGCGGCGCGCACGCCCTCGGCCAGTTCGTTGACCAGGCTGGTCACTGCCTTCACCGTATCCGGGCCAGCCTTGCCCTCCGGCGACAGGCTTCCCGCCACGCGGTTGACGATGGCCGTCCCGACGACGACGCCATCGGCAGACGCACCGATGAGCCGGGCGTGTTCCGCCGTCTTCACGCCGAAGCCGACGCAGACCGGCAGGCTCGTGTGACCCTTGATCCGCTCGACGGCACCGCCCACGACGGAGGGATCCGGCAGGGCCGAACCGGTGATGCCGTTCATCGAGATGTAATAGACGAAGCCTGAGGTATTTTTAAGGACGGTCGGAAGGCGACGGTCATCGGTGGTCGGGGTGGCAAGACGGATGAAATTGAGGCCGGCCTTGACCGCCGGCAGGCAGAGTTCGTCATCCATTTCCGGGGGCAGGTCGACCACGATCAGGCCATCGACACCGGCTTCGAGCGCGTCGGCCACGAAGCGGTCGACTCCGTAGATGTAGATCGGATTGTAGTAACCCATCATGACGATCGGCGTGTCATTGTCCGTCTCGCGGAAGGCTTTCGCCATGGCGAGCGTCCTTGCCAGCGTCTGGCCGGCCTTGAGCGCCCGCAGGCCGGCGGCCTGAATGGCCGGTCCATCGGCCATCGGATCGGAGAAGGGCATGCCGAGTTCGATCACGTCGGACCCGGCTGCCGGAAGCGCCTTCATGATTGCCAGCGAGGTGTCGAAATCCGGATCCCCGCCCATGAAATAGGTCACCAATGCGGGGCGGCCTTCCTTTTTCAGCGCTTCGAAGCGCTTGTCCATGCGTGCGGTCATGTTCTTAAAGCCCCATTCCGAGAATCTTGCCGACGGTGAAGATGTCCTTGTCGCCGCGGCCACAGAGATTCATGACGATGATCTGGTCCTTGCCCATCTTCGGTGCGCGCTTGATGACTTCCGCCAGCGCATGGGACGGCTCCAGCGCCGGAATGATGCCCTCGAGCTTCGTCAGGAGCTGGAAGGCTTCCAGCGCCTCGTCGTCCATGATCGGCACATATTCGGCGCGGCCGATCTGATGCAGCCAGCTGTGTTCCGGGCCGATGCCCGGATAATCGAGACCTGCGGAGATGGAATGGCCTTCCTTGATCTGGCCGTCCGGCGTCTGCAGCAGATAGGTGCGGTTGCCGTGCAGCACGCCGGGCGTTCCAGCCGTCAGCGAGGCACAGTGTTCTTCGCCGTGAAGACCCTTGCCGCCCGCCTCGACGCCGACGATCCGGACGGATTCGTCATCGAGGAAGGGATGGAAGAGGCCGATGGCATTGGAGCCGCCGCCGACGGCCGCGACAATCATATCCGGCAGGCGGCCTTCGACCGCCATGATCTGCTCACGGGTTTCCTTGCCGATCACGGACTGGAATTCGCGCACGAGTTCCGGATAGGGATGCGGGCCAGCCGCCGTGCCAATGATGTAATAGGTGTCCTCGACATTGGTCACCCAGTCGCGCAGCGCCTCGTTCATGGCATCCTTCAGCGTGCCATGGCCCGAGGTGACGGGGCGCACTTCTGCACCCAGCAGCTTCATGCGGAAGACGTTCGGCGCCTGGCGCTCCACGTCGGTTGCGCCCATATAGACGATGCAGGGCAGGCCGAAGCGAGCGGCAACGGTGGCTGAGGCGACGCCGTGCTGGCCGGCACCGGTTTCAGCGATGATGCGGGTCTTGCCCATGCGGCGGGCGAGCAGGATCTGGCCCAGGCAATTGTTGATCTTGTGGCTGCCAGTGTGGTTCAGCTCGTCGCGCTTGAAGTAGATCTTGGCACCGCCCAAGTGGGCCGTCAGGCGCTCCGCGAAGTAAAGCGGGCTCGGGCGCCCGGTATAATGCGTGTTCAGATGCTGCAGCTCGGCCTGGAATTCCGGATCAGTCTTTGCCTTGTTCCATTCCCGCTCCAGATCGAGGATCAGCGGCATCAGCGTCTCGGCGACGAAACGGCCGCCGAAAATGCCGAAGCGGCCGTTTTCATCCGGTCCGGTTCTGAGGGAATTGGGCTTCACAGGCTGGTTCACGCTCTTCACTCCTCGGGCTTCACGCAAGCATCTCGTATTCAGGTCCGGCGACCCGCTTCCCTGACGGCATCGAAAAAGGCGTCGATCATGCCGAGATCCTTGATCCCGGGTGCCGATTCAACGCCGGAGGACACATCGATCCCTGGCGCCCGCGTTACCGCCATCGCCTCGGCAATATTGTCCTTGTTCAGGCCTCCGGAAAGCATGTAATTCACGCCTTCGTCAAGCGACTGCATGAGTCGCCAGTCGAAGGAAACACCGTTCCCGCCGGGCAGATCCGATCCCTTCGGCGGCTTGGCGTCAAAGAGGAAACGGTCCACGATCCCGATATAGGGCTCGATCTTCTCCAGATCAGAGGCCTCGCGGATTGCAAAGGCTTTCATGACCGGAAGGCCATAGATCGCCTTGACGGTCAGCACGCGTTCCGGGCTTTCGCTGCCGTGGAGCTGCAGCATGTCGGGCTTCAGGAGATCGACGATTTCGTCGAGATCGTCATTGTCGGCATCAACCGTCACGGCGACGACCTTTGCCTGTCCGCGCACCGCATCGGCCAGCTGCCCGGCAATGTCGGGCTCGATGTTGCGCGGGCTCTTCGGAAAGAAGATGAAGCCGATATGGGTGGCACCCCGGTCCACGGCGCGCTTTACCGCCTCGGGCGTCTTCAATCCGCAAATCTTGATATCCGGTTTCATGGTTCGGACGTCGCATGAATTAAAAGAAGAGTCGAGACAAAAACGAAGGAAGCCTCAGCCGAAATCAATGGCATGGAGGGCGCTGCCGTGGCGCTTCAGCCAGGCCTTCGACTCCTCCATATGGGGGCAGAGCCGCTTGCAGAGCGCCCAGAATTTCGGCCCGTGGTTCATTTCCGTCAGATGGGCCACTTCATGGGCGGCCAGATAGTCGATCACCTCGGGCGGGGCCATGGCGATGCGCCAGGAGAAGTTCAGGTTGCCGGCGGTCGAGCAGGAGCCCCAGCGGCTGCGCGTATCCTTGAGCGTCACATCCTTGTATCGCTTGCCCGACAGACCGGCATGGTGGGCGACCAGCCGGTCGAGTTCGCTCCGGGCGAGCTTTTTCAGGTAATCGGCAATCCGACGCCCCACATGATCCTCAAGGCCACTGACCCGGAGAATGGGCTCCCCGTTCTCTTCGCCGGCTTCAGTCAGACCGCGCAGTTTGCCGGTATGGACGATGCGGTGGGGGATGCCGCGGATGAGGATCGTGCCTCCGGGTACAGGGCGCGTATCGTCGGGATAATCGAAGAGCTTGTTTTCCAGCCAGCCCTTATGCCGCTTCAGAAAAGCGGAAAGCTCGTGCTCAGGCAGTCCGTACGGGACGGTCATTTTCAGCGCTCGGCCGCCGGGCTCGATGCGCAGCGTGATGCGGGTCGCCTGCTCCATGTGCCGGACGGTAAGCGGCACCGGGCGCCCATGCACCGGGAGCGTTCGCTCTTCCTTGCGAGGAGGGCGAGACTTCGGCCGCCGGGCCGGCTTCTTTTTCGCGAGGCGGGAAAACATGGCGTTCACCGATAGCCGATTCGGCCGGTCGGGGCTCTTGAAAAGAAGGGCGTTATCCTATTGGGCCGGCTGGGCCTTGGCGCAGTCGAGCGGCTCGTAGCGATCCTTGCCGGCGGTGATGACGCCGTCCTTGCCGATCTCATAGGTCTTCTTGTCCTTCTGGAGATCATCCTCGATCCTGGTTTCGACCGAAACGGTGAGCCGGTTGCCCTTGCGTTTACCCGAAAGCGTGCTTTCCCAGCTCGTATAATAGCCCTGCTCGTCATCCTGGACGGTGCCCGTTTCGGAGCCGGTGACCTTGCCATTGCCCTCAGGCAGATCGAGACGCAGGAATGCCTCGGTCGTCTTGGTCTTGAAGCGGAAGCATTTTTCCGCGGCACTGGCATGGCCGGCCATCATGACGAAAAGAACCAGTACGGCCCCCCAGCTCAGTCTCCGCATCCTGCCCCTGCCCTTCTTCCCGATTGACCGAAACTAAGGCTAGCACAAAGCGAAAAGGCCGCCAATTGCGCCGGCGGCCTGACCCGGAAATGGTCCGGCATCCGCATTGGAATGCCGGACCGGTCTTCGGTCCTCAGGCAGAGGGGCCGGGGGTGATATCCCGCGGTCCATCGCGATTTTCCCGCTCCCGCATGAAGCGGTCGAATTCCTCGCGATCCTTGGCGCGGCGGAGTTCGGCGGCGTAGCGATCGAATTCGGCGCGGGTCTCATCCAGCTTGCGGCGCTCGGCCTCCAGACGGTCCAGTTCGGCCCGGCGCCATTCGTCGAAGGCGACATTGCCGGTTTCGTGAAAGCGGCTCCGGCAGGAGCCACGACCCCATTCGCCGTTCCAGCGGCGGAAGGGAGATGCATCCATTTTGCGGTTCGCCTCCCGCTTGAAGTCCTGGAGGCGCTCTCCGAAGAGGATATAGGCCAGCATGGCCAATCCCAGCGGCCAGAAGACCACGAAGCCGAGTACCATCAGGGCGATGGTGGCCGGGGTCCAATCCGGTCGGATATAGGAAGACTGGTTCATTGGTGCTTAACCTTCGTTACATCGGCCGGCGGGATGCCGGACCGATGGAATCGATGTGGTTAAGGTTGTGGACCGCTTCAAGAACGAAGCGCGAAGATTCGGGGAAACCCTTGGAATAGAAGAGAGAATTCGGCTTCAGGAAGCCTTTCCGCCCTTGATCACGCGGCTGACGGCGGGTTTGCCCGCCCGGCCATGTTCCTGCATGAAGGCCACGATCCGCGGCGCGATTTCCTTGCGGAAACGGGACCCGTTGAACACGCCGTAATGGCCGACATCGGGCTGGAGATAGTGCTGGCGCAGCTTGTCCGGCAGGGACGAACAGAGGGTCTGAGCGGCCTTCGTCTGGCCCGGACCGGAGATGTCGTCATTTTCGCCTTCCACGGTGAAGAGCGCGACGCGCCGGATCGCGGAGGGATCGACCGGGGTGCCGCGATGCATCATCTCACCCTTCGGAAGAGCGTGGCGAATGAAGACCGTATCCACCGTCTGCAGGTAGAATTCCGCGGTCAGATCCATGACGGCCAGGTATTCGTCGTAGAAATCGCGGTGCTTCTCGGCCGTTTCGCCGTCGTTCTTGACGAGGTTGAGATAGAATTCCTTGTGTGCCGTCAGATGCCGATCCAGATTCATGGACATGAAGCCTGAGAGCTGGAGGAAGCCCGGATAGACCGGGCGCATGAAGGCTGGCATCGGCCAGGGAACGGTCATGATTACATTGTCCCGGAACCATTCGAGCGGCTTGTCCTGGGCAAGCTGGTTGACGGCGGTCGGGTTGATGCGCGTGTCGATCGGCCCGCCCATCAGCGTCATGGAGGAAGGAACCAGCGGGTCATTCGCCGCTTCCATGACGGAGACGGCTGCGAGAACCGGAACGGAGGGCTGGCAGACAGCCACGACATGGGTATCGGGGCCGAGGTGATGGAGCATCTCGATGACATAGTCGATGTAATCATCGAGATCGAAGGTGCCGTCGGACAGGGGCACCATGCGCGCATCGATCCAGTCGGTAATGTAGATTTCCGCGTGGGGAAGCAGTGCCTCCACCGTACCGCGAAGCAGCGTGGCATAGTGACCGGACATGGGCGCGACGATCAGCAGTTTCGGATCCTGCGAATGGCCGGGCGGCAGCACGCGCTCGAAATGGAGAAGGTTGCAGAAGGGCTTCGACCAGACGATCTTTTCATAGACCGGTACGAGCTTTCCCTTGATCCGCGTTTCCGGAAGACCGAATTCCGGCTTGGCATAGCGACGCGTAGCGCGCTCGAATACTTCCAGCCCAGCGGAGAGAGAACGTCCATAGAGCGTATGGGTCCATGGATTGAGCGGATTCTTCAGCGCAAGCCGCATCACCTCCGCCGCAGCGCGCACGGGTGTCAGCGCGGCGTGGTTCATTTCGTAAAGCTCATAGAACATGAATGTCTGCCCTTTCTGCGGCCTTCGGGCACCCCCCGGTCCGGACGTCCGCCGGCGCTCCGGAAAACGGAGCGGAGCGCGAGACTATCACGTTTTTGCTGCAGGGCAATAAAGTTGAAGCCTGCACCATCTGGACCCCAGGGCACCCGCCTTATGGGGATGGCCGTAGCGCTTCAACGCGTCCGCCACCCATTCGGGTTCCTCATGAGCGAAAATCGCCTCGTCCGGCAAAGACAGGCGGGGCATTTCCGTTTTCCCGGAGAAATCATGGCATTCAAGTGTTAAGAGCTTGTAATGGCAACCGGTTGCTCCCCGCGGAACCGCAAGGGAGCGGTTAACGGACAATTGTCAGGACGGGTGGCGAACGGCTCGCTCGATCCGCCATTGGGCGGGCTGTTTCCTCGCGAGAGACCGACGGCTGCGCGCCGCCTGCCTCTCTCATACCTTCGTCTAAGGCCCTGCTCATTTTGCAGGGCAACATCAGGCGAAGCGATCTGCCAATTCGCAAAGCACGTCGAAGGCCATGTCGGCATCGGCTTCGGTCATGTCGAACTGGCCGGCCTGGAAACGGATCACCAGGCGACCATCGAGCCGTGTCTGGGTGAGGTAGATCCGACCATCATTGTTGATGGCGTCGAGATAGGTCTGAACCTGCCGCTCCGCATCGGCCCCCGCATCGCTTTTCGGTACGAAGGTGAAGAGAGACAGGAAGGGATCGGAGGTGATCTCGAAGCGGGGATGGGCCCGGAGCCGGCTGCAGAGCTTTTCCGCCCAGGCGATGTGATTGCGGATCATGGTCCTCAATCCCTCAAGACCATGATGACGAAGCAGGAACCAGAGCTTCAGCGCCCGGAAGCGGCGTCCGAGCGGGACGGACCATTCGGAATAGTTGATGAAGCCATCCTTGCCCGAGGTCTTCAGATATTCCGGCTGGATGGCCAGGGTCTTTACCAGGCATTCCGGATCGCGGATGAACTGGACCGAGCAGTCGAACTGGGCCCCCAGCCATTTATGCGGGTTGAAAACGATGGAATCGGCCTCTTCGACGCCGGCCCAGAAATGCCGCAGCTCCGGGCAGATCATGGCTGCGCCGGCCCAGGCGGCATCCACATGTACATATAGGCCGTGTTCATGGGCGACCCGGACAACTCCGGCAATATCGTCGTAGGCCCCGATGCTGGTGCCCCCCGTACAGGCAATGACGCCAGCGGGCAGGTAGCCGGATTCCCGATCCCGGCGAATGGCCTCGTCCAGGGCTTTCACATCCATGGAGCGACCAGGCCCCGTTACCGGCAGGCGCACGAGATTGGCCTCGCCGATGCCCGCCACCCAGATCGCACGGTCAATCGACGTGTGGACCTGGCCGGTCGTATAGATCCGGACCGGCGGCGCTGCCGAAAGGCCCTTCCGGTTGCCCTCCCATCCAAGGGCGCGCTCCCGCATGACGAGAACCGCATTCAGGGTGGCGGAAGAGGCGGAATCCTGAATGGACCCGGTAAAGCCTTCGGGCAGGCCGAGGCCATCGCGGAGCCAGCCGATCATGGCGGTTTCAAGTTCGGTCGCGGCCGGCGAGGTCTGCCAGAGCATGCACTGGGCTGCCATGGCGGTGACGAGATATTCGGCAACGACCGAAACCGGTGCGGCATTGGCCGGGAAATAGGCAAAGAAGCGCGGATGCTGCCAATGGGTCATGCCCGGGAGGATGATGTCTTCGAAATCGGCAAAGATCGTCTCCATGGATTCACCCGTTTCCGGGGGACGGGGCGCGATGCGGGCGGCAATTTCGCCCGGCGCCGTCTGGGCCCGCACGGGCAGTTCCCGCAGCCGGGCGCGGTATTCCGCTCCCCACCGCGCCGCCTTTTCCGACCATTCCAGAAAGGTCTGATGATCCACGCCCCTGCTCCCTTCAATTGTCTCCTGCTGCGGCGGACCCTAGACGAAGATCGGCCGGGACGGAATTGGCCTTGCCGGGATGCGGGCCATTTCCCCAGAAGAGGAGGCCAGACCGCCGGCTTCGTCTTGCCAGCCCCCCGCCCCTGCCGCAGTATGCGCCACCGCCATCAGGAGAAAACCATGACCGAAGCCAATCACCGCCAGACGGACAAACCCGTGGATACGCTCTTTCTGGAGCGTTGGTCGCCCCGCGCCTATGACGGCATGCCGATGCCCGAGGCCGATCTGATGACTGTGCTTGATGCGGCACGTTGGGCGCCTTCCGCCTCCAACAACCAACCCTGGCGCTTCGTTTATGGCATTCATGGAACGGAAGCCTTTAACCGGCTGGCGAACCTGCTGGTCGATGGGAACCGGCGCTGGGCAGAAAAGGCGGGTGCGCTCGTCTTCGTCGTTTCGGTGAACAGGACCGGTGCGCCGGGCGAAGAGACGCGCAGGCCCATTCCCACCCATTCCTTCGATGCGGGCGCGGCCTGGATGGCGCTTGCGCTCCAGGCTCGGATGCTCGGCTATTTCGCCCATGGCATGGCCGGCGTGAAGCAGGACGAGATTCCGGCAGCGCTCGGCTTCAACGAGGACATGAAGATGGAGGCGGCAATTGCCATCGGACGCTTGGGCGATCCCGAAGCGCTGCCTGAAGACCTTCGGTCGCGCGAAACGCCCAGCCAGCGCAGGCCGCTTTCGGAACTGGCTTTCGAAGGGCGCTTCTGAGGGTCGAGACCGCCCTTCGGCGAAGGGCGGTCAAATATCCAGGTTGGCAACGCTGAGGGCGTTTTCCTGGATGAATTCGCGACGCGGCTCCACCTCGTCGCCCATCAGGCGGGCAAAGAGCCCGTCCGCATCGGTCGCATCCGAAACCTTGACCTGAAGCAGCGAGCGCACATTGGGATCCAGTGTAGTTTCCCAGAGCTGCTCGGCATTCATTTCTCCAAGGCCCTTGTAGCGCTGCATGGATATGCCCTTGCGGCCGCTTGCAAAGACGGCATCAAGCAGGGCCCGGGGGCCGGAAATTTCGGTCTGGCCTTCCTTGCGGGCCAGAACCGGCGGAACGGCATAGATCTCCTGGAGCCGCGCGGTCATCTGGTCGATATAGCGTGCGTCGGAGGATCCGATCAGCGCCATGTCGAGATGGGCGACTTCCTTCACCCCACGCACCATGCGCGAGAAGCGCAGGCCGCCTTCCTCGGTCACTTCGCCTTCCCAACCCCGTTCGGTTTCCTCGGCAATGAGGTCGAGACGCTTGGCAACCTCGCCCGCTGTCTCTAGCGCACGCTGATGATTGCTCGTCAGTTCCGCATTGAGTGCGCCGCAGATCGCGGCCTGTTCGATGATGGAGCGGCTGTAACGGGAATGAAGGCCATCGACGAGCGCGCGCAGCCGCAGCGCATCATTGATGACTTCGCGCAGATCCTGGCCCATGCGCACTTCGCCGGTGCCGAGTTTCAGCGACGCATCGTCAAGCCCCTGCGTGATCAGATATTCCTCGAAGGCCTTTTCGTCCTTGAGATACTGGACCGACTTGCCACGCGTGACCTTATAGAGCGGCGGCTGGGCAATATAGAGATGCCCCGCCTCGATCAGCTGCGGCATCTGCCGGAAGAAGAAGGTAAGAAGCAGGGTACGGATATGGGCGCCGTCCACGTCAGCATCGGTCATGATGATGATCTTGTGGTAGCGCAGCTTCTCGATATTGAACTCGTCCTTGCCGATCGACGTGCCGAGCGCGGTGATGAGCGTGCCGATTTCCTGGCTGGACAGCATCTTGTCGAAACGGGCGCGTTCCACATTGAGGATCTTGCCGCGCAGCGGCAGGATCGCCTGGCTTTCGCGCGAGCGGCCCTGTTTGGCGGAACCGCCTGCCGAATCGCCCTCCACCAGGAAGAGTTCGGATTTGGACGGATCCCGTTCGGAGCAATCGGCAAGCTTGCCCGGCAGCGAAGCGATATCAAGCGCGCCCTTGCGGCGGGTGAGTTCGCGGGCCTTGCGCGCGGCCTCGCGGGCGGCAGCGGCTTCCACCACCTTGCCGACAAGCACCTTGGCCTCCGACGGGTGTTCCTCGAGCCAGGTGCTCAGCGCCTCGTTAACGAGGCTTTCGACCACCGGACGGACTTCCGAGGAGACAAGCTTGTCCTTGGTCTGCGACGAGAACTTCGGATCCGGCACCTTGACCGAGAGAACGGCGGTCAGGCCCTCGCGGCAGTCTTCGCCGGTCAGGGCCACCTTTTCCTTCTTGGTCAGACCAGAGCTTTCGCCATAGGAGACGATCTGGCGGGTGAGCGCCGCGCGGAAGCCCGCCATATGCGTGCCGCCGTCGCGCTGGGGAATGTTGTTGGTGAAGCAGAGGACATTCTCGTGGTAGCTGTCGTTCCACCACATGGAGACTTCCACCGTAATGCCATCCTTCTCACCCCGGATGGAGACGGGCTTGTCGACCAGCGGCTTCTTTGCGCGATCCAGATAGGTCACGAAGGCATCGAGACCGCCGTCATAGAGCAGCTCGGTCTGGCGGATGTCGGAATGACGCCGGTCGGTCAGGACGATGCGGACGCCCGAATTCAGGAAGGCGAGCTCGCGCAGGCGGTGCTCGAGCGTTCCGTAGTCGAATTCGGTCTTGGTAAAGGTTTCCGGGCTCGGCAGGAAGGTCACTTCGGTGCCGGAATAGCTGCCGGCCTCGCCCGTTACCGCAAGCGGTGCATCGGCGACGCCATGGGTAAAGCTCATTTCGTGCCAATGGCCGTCACGCGCAATCTTGAGCCTGAGCATGACTGAAAGCGCATTCACCACTGAAACGCCCACGCCGTGAAGGCCGCCCGAGACCTTGTAGGAATTCTGGTCGAACTTGCCGCCCGCATGGAGCTGGGTCATGATGACCTCGGCCGCCGATACGCCTTCCGTCGGATGCAGGCCCACCGGAATACCGCGGCCATTGTCCGTGACCGTGCAGGAACCATCGGCATTGAGCGTCACGGTCACGATGTCCGCATGACCGGCCAGCGCTTCGTCGATGGCGTTGTCGACCACTTCGTAGACCATGTGATGCAGGCCGGAACCGTCATCCGTATCGCCGATATACATGCCGGGGCGCTTGCGGACCGCATCCAGTCCCTTGAGGACCTTGATGGAGTCTGCGCCATATTCGGCAGATGCCGGGGTGTTTTCGGTTGCTTCGGTCATTCCAGGTCTTTCCAAATTGATCGGGAAATCTGCGCCCGAATCAGCGCCAATAGTCAGGCCTGAATATAGGGATTTTGCCGTCTCACCCCAAGCTTGTGGCCGGGAAATGCGGCATAAAACCGGGGATTAAGGGCAGTTTTTCACGCCTCCGGGGCGCTTGCCTGCAAAATGGCTGTCAACCGGGCAAGATCCTCCTTAGAAAGATCCCGAAGGCGCGCCGAAAGCAGGTTGGCGAAGGCCGTATATTCGGCGGGCAGGCCGGCCGTATCCAGCACCACCTTCGGATCGGAGGCTTCCGCCATCGAAAAGAGCGCCTCGGCCTCATCCCAGATGATGTTGAAATAGCCGGCCACCCTTTGCAGGAAATCGAAACTCGGCCGGCCCTTGTGGCCATGTTCGAGCGCGGAGAGATAGGCGGGCGAAACGCCGATGGCGCGGGCCATTTCCTTTTGGGAAACACCCTTCTTCCGCCGGAGTGCCCGCAGGGTTTCGCCGAAGGGCGTCACGGCCGCTCGCTCCTCGACCGGGACAGCCGCACATAGAGAGCCCCCTCACCTCCGTGGTGATGGGCAGCCGGCTCATGGGAGGAAATGAGATACCGGAATTCCGGCTTCGAAAACCAGAGGGGTACCGCACGCTTCAGGGCGCCTTCGCTGCCCATGGACCGGCCCTTGCCGGTGATGACGAGGACGTGCCGCAAGCCGCGCTCATGGGCGTGAATGAGAAAATCGAGCAGCAGGCCATGCGCCTCGCTCTGGATCATGCCATGCAGATCGATGCGCGCTTCGAGTGCAAGACGGCCCCGGGCGAGCTTGCGCTTGACGGGCTTTTCCAACGGGTGATGCTGACGAAGCGTCTGGGCGGATGGCTTCTGGTCGGGTTCGGCGGCAAAGGCGGCGGACGAGACGACGGCAGATGCCGGAGGCGCTGCCGGTTCGGTTTCCATATCCTCGAAAGCCAGAAGATCCTCCATGCGCCCTGGCATGGGCCGGGTGGTTTTTGCCACCTTGCCCCAGAGAATGCGTTCTTCCGGTTTGAGGTCCCGATCCCGCGCCATCAGCCAAACCTTTCGGCAGCCTGCCTGGGAACAAGGATATGGAAAAAGGCGCGGTTGCGAACCGTGCCTGCCTTTTCGCCCGCCTCCGGACCCCAGCCCGTGAAGATATCGCCGCGGGCGGGGCCGACGATTGCCGTCCCCGTATCCAGCGCCAGCATCAGGCGTGAAAAGGCCCTGCCCTCATCCAGGTGGACAAGCTCCGGCGCGTGGATGAAGAAGGGAAATCCGAATGTGTGGATCAACCTGTCCACGGCCAGCGAGCGCCCCGGCACTAGCGGCACCTTGGCGGCCGCAATGGGTCCGAGATCGGGATCGGCCAGATCCGATTCCCTGAAGAAGATGTAGGAGCGATTGTGCCAGTAGACTTCGTCGGCGCGATCCGGATTGGCCGCAAGCCAGGCGCGGATCGCCTGCATCGAGATCTTTTCCGGCTCTATCTCTCCGCGGTCGAGCAGTAGCTTTCCGATCGGGGAAAAGGGATGGCCGGCCTTTGCCGCATAGGTGATGCGGCGCATGGAGCCATCCGGGTAAAGCAGCCGCGCCGCACCCTGGACATGGGCGAAGAAAACATCGGCCTTGGATTTCGCCCAGGCGATTTCGAGCCCGCGCCCATCGAGATGACCTTCATCTATCGCGCGGCGATCCGCATAGGCGGCAACGGTGCCATCCGGACAGCGTAGCCCGAAGGCATAGGAGCGATCCATTCCTTCAGGCCTGTTCGTGTCGTCGAGATCGACGAGATCATCCGGCCGGCGGTAGAAGGGATAGCGCCAGGTCTCGTCCGGACTGGCGGCAACCTCGACTTCCGGCTCGTAAAAGGCGGTGACGAAGCCATCCGGCCTGTCATCGGGACGGATGGCAAAGGGCACGAAATGGGACTGGAAAAATGCCCGGGCTTCCGCCGGGGTGGAGTGCGGCGCCGTTTCAGACGCTTCAAGCGCGGGCAGAAGATCCTGACTTTCGAGCCCCAAAGCGCCCGTTCGATAGGGCTTCACGGTGCGAATATGCCTCAGACAATCGGCAAGGGCTGGAAAAAGAGGACGGGGATCGTCCTCTTCCCAGCCCGGCAAGGCATCAAACCCAAGGCGGGTGAGCGTGAAGCCCGTGACCATGACCTCAATGCTCGGATTCGGTGGCGATCACGGTCCAGTTCGGATCGCGCGAGCGCATGTCGCGGGAAAGGGTCCAGATATCGCTGACCTCGGCCACCTGTTCTTCATCGCCATCCACGAGCTTGCCCTCCCGGTCGAAGGTCGCGGAGATGAACTGACCGCCGATTGAGAGGGTCACCTGCACGTCGCTGCCCTTCATGTCGACCTTGACGAGATCCATGCGGGAAATGCCCACGAAGTTGAACTTCACCTTTTCGCCCCGGGCCTCGCGCTCGGCAATGGCGCCCTGGAAACTCTCGAAGACATCGGGAGAAAGAAGGCCGCGCAGCGTCTTGCGGTCCCCTTCGGCAAAGGCGGTGACGATCATTTCGTAAGCCACGCGCGCGCCCTGGAAAAAGCCCTTGGGGTCGAAGGCCGGATCAACCTTCATGAGTTCGCGCAGATCGGAATTGGCCTCGGAGCCGGGCTTGGCATAGAGATCGGCCTGGTTCAGCCTGTCCTCATTGTCGGTTCCGTCGCGGCGCGGCAGGGTTATCACCTTGCCGGTATCGGGCGTGTCGGGACGCACGGTCTCGCGCGGGCTTACCGGCTCGAAGGGCGGTTTCTCATGGCCCGTCCGGCGACCGAGCACGCTTCTGAGCTGCAGGAAGATCAGCACTGCGGCCACGAGGAAAAACAGAGTGATGAAATCGTTGGAGCCCATTTTAGCCGTTTTATCGTTGTTCTCTTTCGGATGCAGTTCCCATATAGTCTCCATTGGCCCATCATTCAAATGGCAAGCGCCGGCAAAGCGGCGAAAGACCGCGGCACTTTTTGCTTCATGGAGTTCAGCCCATGCGTATTTTATTCCTTTTGTTCATCGTGGTGCCCCTTCTGGAAATCGTCACCTTCGGGCTCGTGGTGGGATGGCTCGGCTTCTGGATTGCCTTCCTGCTGATGGTTCTCACCTCCGCCGCAGGCTTTCTCATGGTCCGGCACGAAGGTTTCGGCATGGCCGCGAAGATGGCCCGCATGGCCCGAACGGGGATGCCCCCCGAAAGCGGGCTCGGGAAGAATGCCATGACCATGGTGTCCGGCTTGCTCCTGCTTCTACCAGGCTTCCTCACCGACCTTGTCGGCCTTCTCCTCCTCATCCCCTTCCTTCGCCGCGCCATTGCGGGCACGCCGGTGATGCGCACCCGCTTTCACTCGTCGTCGACCACCTATAGCGAGACCTACAGCTATGGGAGCGGCACCGTATCCGTGGTCGATCTGGCGGAAGGCGAATTCAGCCGCGACGGCACGTCTCCGCCGGAGAACCGCAAGGGTCCGGGCGAGATCGGCCCCCGCTGACCCCCAGGGGTCATAGGGTTGTAAGCCAGGGGGCAAAATGCTAATGCACCCGCACTGCTTAGTATCAAAGACAGGGAAATTCTTTCATGACCGATGAAAATTCCAAGGGCGCAAGCCCGAGCCTGACCATCCTTGCCCAGTACATGAAAGACCTGTCTTTCGAAGTGCCCGGTGCGCCGCGCTCCCTGCAGGCCCGGGATCGTGCTCCCGACATCAACATCAATGTCAACGTCAATGCCAACCCGCTTTCGGAAGCGGATTTCGACGTGGTGCTTTCGCTGAACGCGGAAGCGCGCGACGGCGACAAGGTGCTCTTCCATTGCGAGCTGGTCTATGGCGGCGTCTTCCGCATCACGGGCTTCCCGCAGGAGCACATGCTGCCGATCCTCTTCATCGAGTGCCCGCGGCTGATCTTCCCCTTCGCCCGGCAGATCGTGGCGGATGCAACCCGCAATGGCGGCTTCCCGCCGCTGATGATCGACCCGATCGATTTCGCCCAGATGTTTGCCCAGCGCATGGCCGAAGAGCAGCAGCGTGGCCAGGTGGCCAACTAAGCCATCGGCTTGAACATCCTTTCAAGAGGCCCGGTGCGAGAGCGCCGGGCTTCTTATTTGGAGCCAGCTTATTCCCCGGCGTATTTCGTCCAGATCGCCTTGGCGCCCATCTTTGCCACCATCGCCTCATGAGCTGCGGCTTCATCCGGCGTCAGGCGCGGTGCCAGCGGCCGGGGACGAACCAGAACATCCAGCGTGACATTGCTGTCTTCCTCGATGACGATTGCCGACTTTTCCTCTGCGGCGCCGAGGACGAGAGCGGTCTGACGTCCGCCGATCATCTCGATATAGACTTCGGCCAGCAGTTCGGAGTCGAGAAGCGCACCGTGCTTGGTGCGATGGGAATTGTCGATGCCATAGCGACGGCAGAGCGCATCCAGCGAATTCGGCCCCATCGGGTTCTTCCGCCGGGCGAGCTGCAATGTATCGATCACCCGGTCGCCAGGTACGGGCGGCAGCCCGAGGCGGCCGAATTCCGCATTGATGAAGCCCATGTCGAAGTTGGCATTATGAGCGACCCACATTGCCCCGTCGAAAAACTGGACGATCTCCTCCACCACATCCCGGAAGAGCGGTTTGTCCGCCAGGAAATCATCGGAAATCCCATGCACGGCCAATGCGTCCGGATGAACCTTGGTGCCGTCCGGATTGATGTAGAGATGCAGGCTCCGTCCCGTCGGGAAGTGATTGAGGAGCTCGATGCCGCCGATTTCGATGATGCGGTCGCTCCTGCTGTCGAGGCCGGTGGTTTCCGTATCGAAGATGATTTCCCGCATGTCAGGATCCTTCCCTCTGAAGCCGCTGGATGATGGCCTTGACCTGTTCCCTCGCCCACTCGATGCCCTTTCCGGTATCGATGACGAAATCGGCCCGCTTGCGTTTTTCGCTGTCGGGCATCTGCCGGGACAGGATAAGCTCGAATTTCTCCGGTGTCATGCCAGGCCTCGCAAGCACCCGGCGCCGCTGTTCGTTCGGGTCGCAGCTCACCACGGCAATTCGGTCGACGCGCTTTTCCGCGCCCACTTCAAAGAGAAGCGGGATATCGAGGACGACAAGTAGGCTGCCAGCGGCGCGTGCCTCCTCGACAAAGCGGCGCTCGCGTTCCTGTACCAGGGGATGGACGATGGCTTCAAGGACCTTGAAGTGAGCCGGATTCTCCGCGAGCCTTTTCGAAAGCGCCTGCCGGTCGACGATACCTTCCACAGTCACACCCGGAAAGGCGCGTTCGACCGGAGCTACCGCCTCGCCGCGATAGAGTTCATGGACGACCCGGTCCGCGTCGTTGACGGGAATACCCTCTTCCTCGAAAAGCTTGGCCGTCGTGGATTTGCCCATGCCGATGGAGCCGGTGAGACCGAGCAGAATCATGACCTGGCTTCCATATCGGCAATGATGAGGGCGCGAAGCGTGTCATCGACCTCGGGGCGGCGGCCGAACCATTTTTCAAATCCCGGAACGGCCTGGTGCAGGAGCATGCCGAGACCATCCACCACCGGCCGCCCCTGCTCGAGTGCCTGCCGCAGCAGAGACGTGATCAAGGGCACATAGACGATATCGGTGACGACGCCTTCGGCAGCCATGCGGGTGAAATCAATGGCAGGTGCTGCTTCGCCATCCATGCCGAGCGAGGTGGTATTGACGAAGAGAGTCGCGCCGTCCAGCACCTCTGGAAGCGCGCCCATCGGGTGGGCGTGGATGCGCGGGCCGAAGCGGTCCCGCATCTCTTCCGCGCGCGAAAGGGTGCGGTTCACCACATGCACTTCCCGGAAGCCACGATCGCGCACCGCCTGGATGATGGCGCGGGCAGCGCCGCCTGCCCCGAGAATGACGGCACGGCGCGCGCTGTTTTCGTGGCCTTCCCAACCCGGATGGCACTGATCAAGATTGGCCAGAAAGCCTCGGCCATCGGTATTGGTGGCGCAGACCTTTCCCTCTTCGAGCCAGAGCGTGTTGGCTGCCCCCAGCTCTTCGGCAATTTCATCCGGTTTGTCTGAGAGACG
Source organism: uncultured Rhizobium sp. (assembly GCA_945952415.1). GTDB lineage: Bacteria > Pseudomonadota > Alphaproteobacteria > Rhizobiales > Rhizobiaceae > Gellertiella. Next base: position 19,473 of record CAMFIF010000034.1, read on the forward strand.
ATAGGCGGCTTCCTTGTGGGGAATGGTGACATTGCCGCCCACATAGCCGGATTCCCCGCTCTTCAGTTGCTGCATGAAAAGGGTGAAATGCTCGGGTTCCACGGCATGTGCCTGGTATATGCCATCGATGCCGAATTGCCTGAGCCAATAGCCATGAATCATCGGCGAGCGGGAATGCTTGACCGGAAAGCCGGTGACGAAGGCTTTCTTGGTTAATGTTTCACGTGAATCACGCATCGATTTCGCCGAGCTCCCGCAATTTGTTAAGAAGTGGCAGCATGGGGAGACCAAGGATGGTGAAGTAATCTCCCTCTATCTTCGAGAAGAGCTGAATCCCCTCTCCTTCCAGCTGATAGGCGCCCACACTACCAAGGACGCGATCTCCTACCCGGTCCAGATGGCGTGCGATGAAATCGTCACTCAGATCGCGGACAGAAAGATCCGCATGAGACACATGGTCCCACAGAATATACCCGTCACGCACCAGCGCGATGGCGCTGTTCAGGCGATGGGTCTTGCCGGAGAAGGACCGCAGATGTTCCGCCGCTTCCGCCCGATCGCGCGGCTTGTGATAGACACGAGTACCGAGCGAAAGTGTCTGATCGGAGCCGATCACCAGTGCCCCCGGATGGCGGCTTGCAACGTCTCGCGCCTTGGCAATGGACAGGGCAATGGCCACGGCATCGGGCGCAGCTCCCTTCTGTTCAAGGGGCGCCTCGATTGCCCGTTCGTCGATACGGGCAGCTTCATAGGTAAAGGAGAGGCCCGCATTCTCCATCAGCTGCCGTCGAAAAGGACTGCCTGAAGCAAGCACCAGCGGATGTGTCATGGTTGGGATATCCTTCGCAAAGGCTCCGGTTAGCGCAACTTGGGACGGAGGGCAACGATGGCGGCGGCCGTCTCTTCGATGGATCGCCGGGTCACGTCGATCATCGGCCAGTTGTTGCGAGCACAGATGGCACGGGCATATTTCAGCTCTTCGGTGATGGTGGCCCTGTCCGTATATTGTCCACCATGAAAGTCGCCACTTGTGCCGAGCACGCGGTTTTCGCGAACCTGCGAAATCCGGTCCGATGTGGCGGTGAGGCAGACGATCAGCGGTTTCGTGGCACGCAGCAGGGCCTCCGGAAGGGGCACGCCAGGGACGAGCGGGAGATTGGCCGTGCGGATGCCGCGATTGGCCAGATAGATGCTGGTTGGTGTCTTCGATGTCCGGCTGATGCCAATAATCACGACATCCGCCTCGTCATAGTCGTCGGGCAGCTGTCCGTCATCGTGATCCATGGTGAAGTTGAGCGCTTCGATCCGCGCGAAATATTCCGCGTTCATGCGATGCTGCGCCCCTACCCTGCGGCGTGACGGGGCACCGAGATAGGCCTGGAAAATATCCATCACCGGCTCGATCACATTGACACAAGGCACACCCATTTCCCGGCATTTCTGATCGAGATAGGTCGCCAGTTCCTTGTCCACAACCGTGTAGAGCACGATGCCCGGCGTTCCATCGATGGCGTCCAGAACCGCCTGCAGCTGCTTGCGGTTCCGAATCAGCGGATAGACATGCTCGATGGGGTGACTGCCCGGAAACTGGGCCGATGCAGCCCGTCCGGCAGAGATGAGAGTCTCCCCGGTCGAGTCAGAAATGAGGTGCAGATGAAAGAAGTTTTTCCTGTTCTCCACGCTATCTTCCGCTCGCTGTTGAAAACCCGGGAGAAACAGAGGTAAAGCGCCGGGTCCTTCGACCGCAAGGGGAAAACTGCCGGTTTATCCACATTCGGCGCATCGGTGGATCTGGAGAAAAGGTGGTTGTTCATTCTGGGGACAAGGCGTCCCCTATCCCCTCTCATGCACAGATCATCCACAGGTTTTGCGCAGAACAGCTCGCTTGCAAATTATTGAAACTCTTCAGTAAATTTTGTTATTCCCGGCGTACTGCGGATGTTCGCCTTTGTTCTTTCACAGGCCGCTTTCGGCGATGCGTCAAATGGCGTGAAAGGTGTTTTGTTTTTAATCCTTGATAGTCACCGACTCTAAGAAATAGAAAACAATTCAATTCTCTTTGTTTTTTTATGGGAGCGTCGGACTTGGGCGAAACACAACGGAAGATCCTGCAGGTTCTGGAAGGAAAGACGCTCACGCCTCCACCCCTTTGGCTGATGAGACAGGCGGGACGCTATCTGCCGGAATACAGGGCAACCCGTGCCAAGGCCGGGAGCTTCCTCGATCTTTGCTATTCGCCCGAACATGCCGTGGAGGTGACGCTTCAACCGATCCGTCGCTATGGCTTTGATGCGGCCATCCTCTTTTCCGACATTCTGGTCATCCCGGATGCATTGAAGCGGAATGTTCGCTTCACGGAAGGTCATGGGCCGGAAATGGATCCGATTGATGAGGCGGGCATTCGTGCTCTTTCGCCTGATGGCGTGCCCGATCATCTCTCGCCGGTCTTCGAGACGGTGCGGCGGCTCCGGGAAGCCCTGCCTCTGGAAACCACGCTGCTTGGCTTCTGTGGGGCGCCCTGGACAGTTGCGACCTACATGATTGCTGGACATGGCACCTCAGACCAGGCCCCTGCCCGGCTCTTTGCCTACCGTCACCGGAAGGCTTTCGACCATCTTCTCGCCTTTCTGGCTGAGGTTTCGGCCGACTATCTGATCCGTCAGATCGATGCCGGGGCGGATGCAGTTCAGATTTTCGATTCCTGGGCGGGTGTTCTGGGCGAAGAAGAGTTTTCTGCCTTTGCCGAAGCGCCGGTGCGTCGGATGATCGATATCGTCAAGACGGCCCGCCCCAAAGCCAAGGTTATCGCCTTTGCCAAGGGGGCTGGCATCCTCCTGAAGAATTACCGGCATAATACGGGGGCCGATGCGATCGGGCTTGACTGGTCGGTTCCCCTTTCCTTCGCGAGGGATCTTCAGAAGGATGGTCCGGTTCAGGGCAATCTCGATCCCATGCGGGTGGTTGCAGGCGGGGAAGCGCTTGAGCATGGCGTGGCAAGGGTGCTCGAGGCACTTGGCCATGGGCCGCTGATTTTCAATCTCGGTCATGGCATCACGCCGCAGGCCGATCCCGACAACGTCAGCCGGCTCGTTGAGCAGGTGCGCCGGTTCAGGGGATAAGGCCATGGAAAAACAGACGGGGGAACAGGCGGGCAACAAGGCAGCTCTCAGGGCCGGTATCGCACTTGTCGTTTTCGGAGCGATCGGCGCGCTGCTTGTCTTTGGCGATCCTGCCACCGTCTATCCGTGGGTAAAGGCGCTTCATGTGATCGCGGTCATTTCATGGATGGCAGGGCTGCTCTATCTTCCCCGGCTTTTCATCTATCACACGGATGCCGCGCCGGGTTCAGAAAAGGCCGAAACCTTCAAGGTCATGGAACAGCGCCTGCTGAAGATCATCATGAGGCCTGCCATGATCTTTTCCTGGATTTTCGGCCTTTATCTCGCCTGGAAGGTCCACCAGTTTCAGGGCGGCTGGCTTCATGCAAAGCTTCTTGCCGTCGTTCTGCTCAGCGGAACGCATGAGTTTTTCGCAAAGTCCGCCCGGGATTTTGCCCGCGACGACATCCGCCACACGGCCCGGTTCTGGCGGTTGATGAATGAAATCCCGACCGTGCTGATGATTGTCATCGTCATTCTGGTCATCGTACAGCCTTTCTGATCGGCCGGCCCAGGCAGCGTTCCCCCGGATGGGTGCCATTGCGCTTTCTCGCCGACCCCCCCTTGCGGCGCACGGGTCGAGTCGCTATTTTCCCGCCATCTCTTCTTCGCGGCATGTATGCATTCTGTCGTCTGGGGCCTCTGATCCGCAGACCGAATTCGTGAAACACGCCTTTCCCCACATTTCCAAATTCAGGTCTGTTTATGGCTGAAATGAAGCTTCAGGATCTTAAGAACAAGACTCCGACCGATCTCCTGGCCTTTGCCGAATCATTGGAAGTCGAAAATGCGAGCACCATGCGCAAGCAGGAGCTCATGTTTGCCATCTTGAAAATGCTGGCGAGCCAGGATGTCGAAATCATCGGCGAGGGCGTTGTCGAAGTGCTGCAGGACGGCTTCGGCTTTCTGCGCTCTGCCAACGCCAACTATCTTCCCGGGCCGGACGATATCTATATATCCCCATCGCAGATCCGCCGCTTCTCCCTGAAGACCGGCGATACGGTGGAAGGCCCCATTCGTGGTCCCAAGGAAGGGGAACGCTATTTCGCTCTTCTGAAGGTCAACACGATCAATTTCGACGATCCGGAAAAGATCAGACACAAGGTGCATTTCGACAATCTGACGCCGCTCTATCCAAACGAGCGCTTCAAGATGGAACTGGATGTTCCCACGTCCAAGGATCTCTCGGCCCGCGTGATCGATCTCGTGGCGCCGCTCGGCAAGGGCCAGCGTGGCCTGATCGTCGCACCACCGCGCACGGGTAAGACGGTTCTCCTGCAGAATATTGCCCATTCCATCACTGCAAACCATCCGGAATGCTATCTCATCGTTCTCCTCATCGACGAGCGTCCCGAGGAAGTAACGGACATGCAGCGCTCCGTGCGCGGAGAAGTGGTCTCTTCCACCTTCGACGAGCCGGCGGTCCGCCACGTTCAGGTCGCCGAAATGGTGATCGAAAAAGCAAAGCGCCTGGTCGAACATGGTCGCGACGTGGTGATTCTTCTCGATTCCATCACCCGTCTTGGCCGCGCCTATAACACGGTCGTTCCCTCATCGGGCAAGGTGCTGACGGGCGGTGTAGATGCCAATGCCCTTCAGCGACCGAAGCGTTTCTTCGGTGCTGCCCGCAATATCGAGGAAGGCGGATCGCTGACGATCATTGCGACCGCACTCATCGATACTGGCAGCCGCATGGACGAAGTCATTTTCGAAGAGTTCAAGGGCACGGGCAACTCGGAAATCGTGCTCGACCGCAAGGTAGCCGACAAGCGTATCTTCCCGGCCATGGATATTCTGAAATCCGGTACCCGCAAGGAAGACCTGCTGGTTCCCCGACAGGATCTGCAGAAGATCTTCGTCCTGCGCCGTATCCTCGCGCCGATGGGTACGACCGATGCGATCGAATTCCTTATCGACAAGCTGAAGCAGACGAAGAACAACGGCGACTTCTTCGATTCGATGAATACCTGATCGATAGCCGGATTCGCTACCATGAGCGGGCCCGATGGGGCCCGTTTTTCGTGATGGATGGAAAAGGATCTTGCCATGAGTGACACGATCTATGCGCTATCAAGCGGCTCTCTGCCGAGCGGCGTGGCAACGATCCGCATCAGTGGGCCTGCCGTCTCGTCCATTATCGAGGACATGGTTACCCCTCCCCCCCCGCCCCGGAAGGCTACCTTAAGAGTGATTCGGGACCGAAACAGAGCCGTGGTGGACCAAGGGCTCGTGCTCTTCTTTCCGGGCCCAAACTCCTTTACCGGCCAAGACTGCCTGGAATTTCAGGTCCATGGAAGCAAGGCTGTGGTCGCAAAGCTTTTTTCGGTTCTTTCAAGCTTTCCCAAGACACGAGCTGCAGAGCCTGGGGAATTTACGCGCCTCGCCATGGAGGCGGGAAAGATCGATCTCGTTGAGGTGGAAGGTCTGGCTGACCTTCTGGCGGCAGAAACGGAAATGCAACGCCGGCTGGCCCTCGAACAGAGCCAAGGCCATCTCTCCGCGCTTTATCAAGGCTGGATGGATCGCATTACCCATGCACGGGCCATGATCGAAGCGGAGCTCGACTTCGCCGATGAAGAGGATATCCCGGGATCCGTGTCCGACAGGATCTGGGACGACATTGCGCTTCTGATCCGGGAGATTGAAGACCATCTCAAGCTCGGCAAAGTGGGTGAGATCATCCGTGACGGTCTTAAGGTGGTGCTGATCGGAAAACCCAATGCGGGCAAATCAAGCCTCATGAATCGCCTTGCGGGCCGAGATGTGGCGATTGTCACAGCTATTCCGGGAACCACGCGGGACGTTCTGTCGGTTGATCTCGATCTGGAAGGATTTGCCGTTACCGTCGTGGATACGGCCGGTCTCAGGGTGACGGAGGATGAGATCGAACAGGAGGGGATCAGACGGGCACTTTTGGCCGCGGAACGCGCGGATGTGGTTATTGCTCTCCACCCGGTAAACGAAGCTTGGGAAGAACCGCCGCTTCGGATCAGTCGGACGCTTTTAAGGGTCGGCAGTAAATCTGACATTGACTCGGATCTTGGGGAACCTGTTTATGATGTCAAGATATCTACGGTGACTGAGGAAGGCATTGATACCCTACTGGCTTTGCTCATTAAAGATCTGAAGATGGTACAGGAGTCAAATTCTCTTGCCATTCCTACGAGAATCCGTCATGTCAGTCTCCTTCAGGAAACATGCGCTGCGCTCCATATGGCCGTTAGCGAGACGAACGCTGAGCTTGCCTTGCGCGCTGAAAGTTTGAGACTTGCAGCCCATCGCCTTGGACGTATCACCGGACAGGTGGATACGGAGGGGCTCCTGGATATCATTTTCTCCAGCTTCTGTATCGGGAAGTAGTGATTCACGTGAAACACAAAACTCGATTCGGAGACGAAACGTGAGTTTCACGTGAAACATTGCGGATAGATGCGATGCAGCCTGAATATGATGTCATAGTGGTGGGCGGCGGCCATGCGGGTTGCGAGGCGGCTGCAGTTGCCGCCCGTCTCGGCGCGCGAACCGCTCTCGTCACCCATAGTGCGGACACAATAGGCACCATGTCCTGCAATCCGGCCATTGGCGGGCTCGGCAAAGGTCATCTCGTGCGGGAAGTGGACGCCTTCGATGGTCTGATGGGCCGCGTCGCCGATCGCGCCGGCATTCAATTCCGCATGCTGAATCGCCGTAAAGGTCCCGCAGTGCGCGGGCCACGAACCCAGGCAGACCGCAAACTTTATCGGCAGGCCATGCAATCGGAGATCGCCGGAATCGAAGGCCTATCCGTGATTGAGGGGGACGCAGCAGGGCTTCGTTTGGAGGGGAGCCGGGTCACCGGTATGCTACTGTCGGACGGGCGAATTCTTCCGGCCCCAGCTGTCGTGGTCACGACCGGTACCTTTCTGAATGGATTGATTCATATTGGAAATGAAAAATGGCCAGCCGGGCGCATGGGCGAAGCGCCTTCGACCGGTCTTTCCGGAAGCCTGGCTCAGCTGGGTATTCGGCTCGGTCGACTGAAGACCGGCACGCCCGCACGCCTTCATCGCGATCACATTGCGTGGGATCGTCTGGAGATGCAGGATGCCGACGAAGATCCGGTGCCTTTTTCCTTTTTGACAGATCGCATTACCGTTCCGCAAATTCAGTGTGGCATCACCCGGACCACGGAAGCCACCCATCGGATCATACAGGCGAATATCCATCTGTCTGCGATGTATTCAGGACAAATCGAGGGGGTGGGCCCCCGCTATTGTCCGTCGATTGAGGACAAGATTGTCCGTTTCGGCGAGCGGGACGGCCACCAGATCTTCCTGGAGCCTGAGGGCCTTGATGACGTGACCGTTTATCCCAACGGTATTTCAACCTCCCTCCCCGCTTCCGTCCAGGAGGCATTCATCCGAACCATACCTGGCTTGGAAGAGTCTCTTATCCTTCAGCCTGGCTATGCCATCGAGTATGACCACGTGGATCCACGCGAGCTGGATCAGGCTCTTGCAGTTAAGAAAGCGAGCGGTCTTTATCTCGCTGGACAGATCAACGGAACCACCGGCTATGAGGAGGCTGCGGCCCAAGGCCTGGTTGCAGGTATCAATGCCGCTCTGCATGCGCAGAATCGGGCACCTTTCCTATTCAGCCGAACCCAATCCTATATCGGGGTGATGGTGGATGATCTCACCAGTCGTGGGATTACCGAACCCTATCGGATGTTTACGTCGCGGGCGGAATATCGTCTCTCATTGCGAGCAGATAATGCGGACCAGCGGCTCACCCCGCTCGCAATCGATCTTGGTTGTGTTTCAACGGCTCGGCGTGATGCCTATCATGCCTTCGACACCGAGTTGAGCAGATTGCGCGACGATCTCAAGGCTGCGGCTGTCACCCCCAATGAAGCAAGAAAGCACGGATTGCACTTGAATCTTGATGGGCAGCGCCGCTCGGCCTACGAGCTTCTTGCCTATCCGGATCAGAGCGCCCAAAAGCTCGAAACCATTTGGCCGTGGATTGGTGCATTCTCCGTCAGGGTTCGGGAGGCGATTGAGATCGAAGCGGCCTATGCGGTATATCTCGCGCGGCAAGATGCTGACATTCAGCAGGTCAAGCGCGATGAAGCGGTGATCATACCGGCGGATTTCGATTACCGTTCGGTTGCGGGACTTTCCAATGAGCTCAAGCTGAAGCTGGAGAGCGCCCGACCCGTCAGCTTGGCTCAAGCCGCAAAGGTAGACGGCATGACGCCTGCGGCCCTCTCTCTGCTCTTGGCCCTTGTCCGCCGCGCGTCTGCAGCCGCGTGATTCAATTGAAACGAGTCTCCTCATGCAACTAAACGGACAACGTGTTTCACGTGAAACACAGGAACGACTCGCTCACTTCGAGCAGCTCTTCACCAAATGGGCAAAGACGATCAATCTGGTTGCTCCTTCTACGAAACAGCAATTTTGGGATCGCCATATTGCCGATAGCGCGCAGATATTCCAGCTGCGGCCGGATCCTTCCATTTGGGTCGATCTGGGGAGTGGCGGCGGCTTTCCAGGCATTATCACCGCCATTTTTCTGGCGGAACTCCAAGAGGGCTGGGTGCACTTGGTGGAGAGCAATCAGAAAAAGGCCGCTTTCCTGCGCCAGGCGCTGCGGGAGACCGGCGCGCGCGGTAGCATTCATCCCAAACGGATCGAAGACGTTTATAGCGATCTCCCGCAGATTGATGCGATCAGTGCGCGCGCGATTGCGGATCTCGACATGCTCTGTGGTTTTTCCGATCCCTGGATGAGAAATAATCAGAATGCCGTCGCCTATTTCCACAAAGGTCGGGATTATCAGGCGGAGATCGAGAAAGCGCGTGGCCGTTGGGCCTTCGATCTGATAGAACATCGAAGCAAGGTCGAGGAAGATTCCGTCATCCTTGAACTTCGTTCGCTTCGAAGCCTTTGATACAACGCGGGTGGATCCATGCGCACCGAAAAGAACCGTATTATCACCATTGCAAACCAGAAAGGGGGGGTCGGGAAAACCACAACCGCCATCAATCTGGCGACTGCCCTGGCGGCCATTGGTGAACGGGTGCTCATCATCGATCTAGATCCGCAGGGCAATGCCAGCACCGGACTGGGCATAGACCGCAAAAACCGGGTTCACTCCTCCTATGATGTGCTGATCGGTGCGGCGACCGTTGGGGAAACCGCGGTACAGACGGCGGTACCAAACCTCTACATCATTCCCTCGACCATGGATCTGCTCGGGCTCGAAATGGAGATTGCCAACCAGCCTGATCGCGTCTTCCGGCTGAAGCGATCCCTGCAGGGGGAGGAAGCCCAGAGCTTCAGTTATATCCTGGTCGATTGCCCCCCCTCTTTCAATCTACTGACCATGAATGCGATGGCCGCGGCCCATTCGGTGCTCGTGCCGTTGCAGTGTGAATTCTTTGCGCTGGAAGGCCTTTCTCAGCTTCTGGAGACGGTCAATCAGGTGCGGCGTACGGTCAATCCGACGCTCGATATCCAGGGGATCGTGCTGACCATGTTCGATTCCCGCAATAATCTTGCACAGCAGGTGGTCAGTGATGTTCGCACTCATCTGGGCGACAAGGTGTATCATACCCTGATCCCTCGCAATGTCCGCGTCTCTGAAGCGCCCTCCTATGGCAAGCCCGCGATCCTTTATGATCTGAAATGCGCCGGTAGCCAGGCCTATCTGCAGCTTGCCTCGGAAGTCATTCAGCGCGAGCGGCAGAGGAAGGCCGCTTAAGTTATTGGTATTATGGAGTAAAACATGAACGACGATCTCTCCAAGCGCCGCCTCGGCCGTGGACTGGCCGCCCTGATCGGCGAAATGGATCAACCGATCCAGCCCGATGCCGCGCGCGCCGGGGTCAACCCGGATCGTCTGGTTCCCATTGAATATATATCGCGCAATCCGCGCAATCCTCGCCGCTATTTTGATGAGGCAGAGCTTCAGGATCTCGCCTCCTCCATTCGCCAGCATGGGATTGTTCAACCGGTCGTTGTGCGTACGCTTGGATCCAATCAGTATGAAATCATTGCCGGCGAGCGCCGGTGGCGGGCCGCGCAGCTAGCTGGCTTTACCGAGGTGCCTGTCATCGTTCGCGATGTGGACGACCGTACGGCGCTTGAAATCGCTATCGTCGAGAATGTACAGCGCGCGGATCTCAATCCGCTTGAAGAGGCGCTCGGCTACGAGCAGCTGATTTCCGAGCATGGCTATACCCAAAACGATCTTGGCGAAATCATCGGCAAGAGCCGAAGCCATGTGGCAAACAGCCTGCGACTTTTGAAGCTGCCCGATCCTGTCAAGGACATGCTGGCCGACGGCTCTTTATCGGCGGGCCACGCCCGCGCGCTGGTCTCGACTTCTGATCCCGCTCAACTGGCGCGGACGATCGTTTCCAAGGGTCTCTCCGTGCGCGATGCCGAACGGCTGGCGCAGAATGATATCAAGGGTTTGAGCGCACCGGCGGCGAAACCCGGCCGGATTGAGAAGGATTCAGACACGCTGGCGCTCGAGCGTAGTCTTTCCGATGCGCTAGGCCTCGAAGTGACCATTGCCCATAAGGGGCATGCCGGCAGTATCAAGATTGCCTATCGCACCCTGGAACAGCTGGAAGATATCTGCCGCTTGCTTGAGCGTCGATAAACCTTCATCGATTCGATCCCGTTACGACCGGCCATTGCCTCTTGCGGACTGAAGCGTGATGGAAAGCAGAAGCTGCAGGGCAATGCTTTCCTCCAGGCTTTGCCGCTGGCGTGACTGAAGAATGGCCATTTGCAGCCGGTTCATCTCACGGGCAAGCGCCTGCCCTGTCCAGGTGCGTAGCGCTCTTTCCAGAATGGGTTTGCGCTTGAAATGGATGGAACGCCCCAGCGTCTGCATGACCTGTGCGGGCTGCAGGCGTTTTTCTTCCATTTCGGCGCGCATCTGGTCAAGAAGCTGGAATTGCCGCAGGCAGCCCTGCAGGACTAGAAAAATGGGTGTCTTCGATTGGGCGATCTTCTCCGCGGCATGGAGGAACTGGTTTCTGTCGCCGCTCAGAACCGCATCCACCGCTTCGTCCGCTGAAATGGCGCTGGCATCCCCGATGATCTCCCGCACATGGTGCTCTTCGATCACTTCCTGCCCCTTGCAATAGAGCGCCAGCTTGCGGATCTCATTCCGCGAAGCAAGGCGATCGCCGCCCAGGGAGGACAGGAGGGCCTCGCGCGCGTCCGGCGTAAGCCGGAGGCCGCTTGGACCAAGCTCGCTGTCGATAAGCCCGTTGAGCGCCCTAGCGTCATCGGCATAACAGGCGATGCTGCCGATCACCGGGCTGGCATCGGCTATCTTCCGGGTGCCCGTGCCCTTCTTCAGGTCACCGGCCTCTACGATCAACATGCTCTCGGCGGGCGGCTCGGCGGTCAGAAGCTGAAGCGCATCGATCAGGGGTTTCTCGTTCATTGCCCCTTTGACCCAGACCAGCCGGCTGCCACCAAAAAGCCCAAGGGACTGCATTTCTTCGATGATGCGTCCCGGCTGGGAGGAGAGATCGCCGGCATCAAGTCTGACGAGAGAAAAATCATCGGCGAGATCGACACCCGACAGTGCGGCAAGTTCCTTTGCACGCTCTGAGACCAGGCCTCTGTCCGGGCCGTAGATCACGAATACGTGGTAGGGAAGGGGCTTCTTTCTCAAAAGCCCCTCGAAATCCTGATTTTTGATTTCCGCCATGACTCAGCGCGACAGGGCGGTTGCAATATCCGCGCGGATCAGCTCGGCAAGCTCGTTGCTGGCGCGGTTTTCCGCGTCCCGCACGGCGCGGGTATTGGCGAATTCCTGGATGGAATAGTCGACCAGGGCGACGGCCGAACGCCTGCCGGATTTCAGCACCTGAAGATCGCTGTTGCGGGTGATGCTGTAGGTGGCGGAGACGGTGACCTTGGCGGCCCGGGCGGTATCGGACGAGTCGATCAGAAGCAGCTTGGTGACATTGCTGGAGACCTGCAGCTTCACATCATAATCGGCCTTGGCCGGCTCCCCTGCCCCACCGGAGGTCAGGAAGATCAGGCGGTTGCGAACCACCTGCTCCACCCGGCTCGTGGCTTCGGAGAAGGCGATGGCGCCGAGCCGAGCGGCCGTCTGACCCTCGTTGTCATAGAGCGGACGCACCTGGCAGGACGACAGAAGGCCCGCGCCCAGAAGGGCGAAGGCGACGAGCGCCAGGCGCCGGACGGTCTTTTTCGGTTCAGACGACAATGTTCACGATCCTCTGCGGAACGACGATGACTTTCTTCGGTGCCTTTCCGTCCAGAGCCTGCTGAACGGGCGCCAGGGCCAGAACGGCCGTTGTGACAGCATTCTGGTCCGCATCGCGCGCGATTGTCAATTCAGCCCTTTTCTTGCCGTTGATCTGCACGGGCAGGGTGATTTCGTTTTCGGAAACCAGCGCTTCATGGAAAGCGGGCCAGCCAGCGGTGGCGACCAGGCCCTCGTTTCCGAGCACCTTCCAGCATTCTTCCGCAAGATGCGGGGTCATCGGCGCGATCAGTTGCACGAGAATGGTGGCGGCCTCTCGCAGCGCGGAAGCCATTGCGGGGCTCGCCTCGCCTGCCGCGGCGGCCGTCAGCGGCGCGGCGAGGCTGTTCACCAGTTCATAGATCCGCGCCACGGCCTTGTTGAAGGCGAGCTTGTCGTAATCGCCCTGCACGGCCTTCAGCGTCTTGTGTGCCGCCTGAGAGACAGCCAAGGCCTCTCCTTCCAGGGCAGGCGCTGCGGGAACCGCAACCAGGGCCGGGGCTGCTTCCGAAACGAGGCGCCAGACGCGCTGTACGAAACGATGTGCGCCCTCGACGCCGGCTTCCGACCAGATCACGTCCCTGTCCGGCGGGCTGTCCGACAGTACGAAGAACCGGGCCGTGTCGGCCCCGTAAGAGGCAATGATGTCATCGGGATCGACGACATTCTTCTTCGACTTCGACATTTTCTCGATCGAGCCGATCTTCACCTCTTCGCCGGATTCCAGGTGGAAGGCGCGGCGCTTGCCATCGCCTTCCTCGAAACGCAGCTCGGCCGGCGAGATCCATTCGCGGCTGAGGCCCTCGCCGCGGCTATAGGTTTCATGCACCACCATGCCCTGGGTGAAGAGGCCCTTGAAGGGCTCCTTCAGGTCCAGATGGCCGGTGGCCTGCATGGCGCGGGTGAAGAAGCGGGAGTAGAGCAGATGCAGGATCGCATGCTCGATCCCGCCGATATACTGGTCGACGGGCAGCCAGCTATTGGCCGCGGACGGGTCGGTCGGGTTCTTCTCCCAGGGTGCCGTGAAGCGGGCGAAATACCAGCTGGAATCCACGAATGTATCCATGGTGTCGGTTTCACGGCGCGCATCCTTGCCGCAGCAGGGGCAGGACACATGCCGCCAAGTGGCATGGCGGTCGAGCGGATTGCCCGGCTTGTCGAAGTCGATGTCGTCGGGTAGGCGGACCGGCAGGTCCTTCTTCGGAACCGGTACCACCCCGCAGACCTCGCAGTGGATCACGGGGATCGGGCATCCCCAGTAACGCTGGCGGGAGATGCCCCAGTCGCGCAGGCGGAAATTCACCTTGCGCTCGCCCTGCGGCTTGCCGCGCAGCGTCTGCGCGGAAATGCGCCTTGCCACTTCCTCGAAGGCTTCCTCCGTGGAGAGACCGTCGAGATAGCGAGAATTGATCATCACGCCGTCACCGTCATAGGCCACATCACCGACGGTGAAGGTGGCTGAGTCCCCGTCGCGCGGCATCACGACCGGCACGACAGGCAGATCGTATTTCCGGGCGAAATCGAGGTCGCGCTGGTCGCCGGAGGGGCAGCCGAAGATGGCGCCCGTACCATAATCCATCAGCACGAAATTCGCGACATAGACCGGCAGTTCCCAGGCGGGATCCAGCGGATGGCGCACCTTCACGCCGGTATCGATGCCTTTCTTCTCGGCAGTCTCGAGCGCGGCCAGCGAGGTGCCGGCGCGGCGGCACTCGTCGCAGAACTGGCGAACGGCCTCGTTCTTTTCCGATACGGCTTTGGCCAACGGGTGGTCGGCGGCAATGGCCAGGAAGGAGGCGCCGAAGAGCGTGTCGGGGCGGGTCGTGTAGACGGTCACTTCGTCATGGCCGGATGCGGTGCCGCTTTCCACCACGTCCCAGCGGATGGTCATGCCTTCGGAGCGGCCGATCCAGTTCTTCTGCATCAGCCGGACCTTTTCGGGCCACTGGTCGAGCGTTTCGAGCGAGTCCAGCAGATCCTGGCTGAAATCTGTGATCTTGAAGAACCACTGGGTGAGCTCGCGCTGCTCCACCAGCGCGCCGGAGCGCCAGCCGCGGCCATCGATGACCTGCTCGTTGGCCAGAACCGTCATGTCTTCCGGGTCCCAGTTGACCTTGGAATTCTTGCGGTAGACCAAACCCTTTTCCAGGAAATCCAAGAAGAGATGCTGCTGGCGATGGTAATAATCCACGTCACAGGTGGCGAATTCGCGCGACCAGTCGAGCGACAGGCCCATGCTTTTGAGCTGGCCGCGCATGGTAGCGATGTTTTCGTAGGTCCAGGCCTTCGGGTGGACCTTGTTCTTCATCGCCGCATTTTCGGCGGGCATGCCGAAGGCATCCCAGCCCATGGGGTGCAGCACGTTATAACCGCGGGCGCGCTTGTAGCGGGCTACCACGTCGCCCATGGCATAGTTGCGCACATGGCCCATGTGGATGCGCCCGGAGGGATAGGGGAACATCTCAAGGACGTAATATTTCTCGCGCGGATCGTTGTTGTCGGTTTCGAAAACCTTGTCTTCGTTCCATTTCGCCTGCCAGCGGGGCTCGGCGTCGCGCGGATTGTAACGTTCGTTGGCCATGTCGAGAAAATTCCAGAAAATCAGGGAAGAATTGGGGCTGACCTTCACCATGAAACCGCCCGAGCGTCAAGTTTTCCGGGCGCGCTGCGGCAAAGTTTGCCGGGCTGGCCGGGCGGGAAGGCTTGGCATTGCCTCCTGTCCGGTTTACTGAAACGGCTTACTTCAGGCGATCCTGACAGCAGCGAGGCAGAGGGCATGACGATCGAGGCAAGGCTCAGCGACGTGCGGGCAAAGATTGCGGCGGCGGAGAAGGCAGCGCGCAGACCCGGCGGGGCTGCCACGCTGGTTGCCGTTTCCAAGACTTTCGGTGCGGAGGAGATCCGCCCAGTGATTGCAGCCGGCCAGCGGGTTTTCGGTGAGAACCGGGTTCAGGAAAGCCAGGGCAAATGGCCGGCGCTCAAGGCCGAGCATGACGATATCGAACTGCACCTCATCGGCCCGCTGCAATCCAACAAGGCGGCAGATGCGGTCGCTCTTTTCGATGTGATCGAAACGGTCGACCGGGAGAAAATTGCCCGGGCACTTGCCGCGGAAATGAAGGCGCAGGGCCGGTCCCTCCCCGTCTATGTGCAGGTGAATACCGGCCTCGAGCCACAAAAAGCCGGCATCGCTCCCGAGGACGCCGTTTCCTTTGCCGGATTCTGCAAGAGGGAACTCTGTCTCGATGTGATCGGCTTCATGTGCATTCCGCCGGCGGAGGAAAATCCCGGGCCGCATTTTGCACTGCTCGCCAAACTGGCGAAGGAAGCAGGCCTGGAGAAACTCTCCATGGGCATGTCCGGCGATTTTGAAACGGCCATAGCCTTCGGTGCCACCAGCGTGCGCGTGGGCTCCGCCATCTTCGGCGCCCGCTGAGAGAGACCTAAGTGGCAAGCGTCAAAACAGGGGCCTGCGGCAGCCTCCGGGGCCTCTCCTGCTTTAGTATGGCTTTCCCTCGCCTTCGTTTCGCCCGTACATTTCCGCGGATTTTGCGGGGGGCCTTCCCCCTGCCCTTGGCATAGCCGGTTGCGGAATCGGGAGGAAAGCATGGACAGCCTTTACAACCAGACCTACAGCCAGTGGCATTCCGATCCGGAAGCCTATTGGAAAACCCAGGCGGAGGCCATTCACTGGTATCGGAAGCCTGATGTCGTCTTCGACGGCGCGGCGGGTGTTTATGGGCGCTGGTTTCCCGATGCGGAGACCAATACCTGCTACAACTGTCTCGACCGCCATGTGGAAGCTGGACGCGGTGACCAGAAGGCCGTCATCTATGACAGCCCGATGACCGGTGCGAAGCAGTCCTTCACCTATGCGGAAGTGCTCAAGGAGGTGGAGGCCGTCGCCGCCGCCATCGCCGCGCTCGGGATTGGCAAGGGCGATCGCGTCATCATCTACATGCCGATGATCCCGCAGGCCGTCTTTTCCATGCTCGCCTGCGCGCGCCTCGGGGCGGTCCACTCAGTCGTCTTCGGCGGCTTTGCCGCCCATGAGCTTGCCACGCGCATCGACGATTGCGCGGCAAAGCTCGTCATTTCCGCGAGCTGCGGGCTGGAGCCCGGCCGCACGGTGGCCTACAAGCCGCTGCTCGACCATGCCATCGACATGGCGCAGCACAAGCCCGCCCATTGCCTCGTCTATCAGCGCGACCAGCTGCATGCGCCGCTCCACGCCGGCCGCGACGTGGATTTCGAAACCGCCGTCGAGGCGGAACGGCAGAAGGCCACGCGCGTGCCCTGCGTCCCCGTTCTCGCCACCGATCCGCTCTACGTGCTCTATACCTCGGGCACGACGGGCCAGCCGAAGGGGGTGGTGCGGGACAATGGCGGCCACATGGTCGCCCTTCAGTGGACGATGAAAAACCTCTATGGTGTCAATCCCGGCGAGGTCTTCTGGGCAGCGTCCGACATCGGTTGGGTGGTCGGCCACTCGTACATCGTCTACGGCCCGCTTCTGACCGGAAACACAACGATCATCTTCGAAGGAAAGCCGGTGGGTACGCCGGATGCCGGCACCTTCTGGCGTGTGGTGTCGGAACACGACGTCAAGGCCCTCTTCACCGCGCCGACGGCCTTCCGCGCCATCCGACGCGACGATCCGGATGGCGAGTTTGTCGGGAAATACGATCTTTCCGGCTTCCGCACCCTCTTCCTCGCCGGCGAGCGCGCCGATCCCGAAACGATCAAGTGGGCGGAAAGGATGCTTCAGGTGCCGGTCATCGATCACTGGTGGCAGACGGAAACCGGCTGGCCCATGGCCTGCAATCCTGTTGGCCTCGGCCAGTTGCCGGTGAAATATGGTTCACCGTCCGTTGCCGTTCCCGGCTACAAGATCGAGGTTCTGGATGACGAGGGCCATCCGGTCGGGCCGGATACGCTCGGCAACGTGGTCGTGAAGCTGCCGCTTCCGCCTGGCTGCCTCGTTTCCTTCTGGAATGCGGACGAGCGCTTCCGCGCCTCCTGCCTTTCCGAATTCCCCGGCTACTACAAAACCGCGGATGCCGGCTACATGGACAGGGACGGCTATCTCTTCATCATGGCGCGCACGGATGACATCATCAATTGCGCCGGCCACCGCCTCTCCACGGGGGCCATGGAGGAGGTCTGCGCCATGCATCCGGATGTGGCCGAATGCGCGGTCATCGGCATCGCCGACGAACTCAAGGGCCAGATCCCCTGCGGCTTCCTGGTGCTGAAGAACAAGGTCACGCGCGATGCGGCCCTGATCAAGAAGGAGATCGTCAACCTGGTGCGCGACGAGATCGGCCCGGTCGCGGCCTTCAAGACCGTCATGATCGTCGAGCGCCTGCCCAAGACCCGCTCCGGCAAGATCCTTCGCGGCACCATGCAGAAGATCGCCGACGGCCTGCCGTGGAAAATGCCCGCCACCATCGACGACCCCGCGATCCTCGACGAGATCACCGAGCATCTCAAGGCCCAC
This sequence comes from uncultured Rhizobium sp., assembly GCA_945952415.1. Taxonomy (GTDB): domain Bacteria; phylum Pseudomonadota; class Alphaproteobacteria; order Rhizobiales; family Rhizobiaceae; genus Gellertiella. The sequence goes on from CAMFIF010000034.1 coordinate 37,413, forward strand.
GGGCACGGGTGAAGGCGAAGGGCAATGGGGGGCGGCCTCGCGTGGCGTTGAGTTAGACGCACCGCACCCCCCTCTGTCCCTGCCGGGACATCTCCCCCTCAAGGGGGGAGATC
>CAMFIF010000035.1 GCA_945952415.1 uncultured Rhizobium sp.
GGTTGAGCCAGACGCCCGAGTCCCCCTCCCCCCTGTGGGGAGGGGTTAGGGGTGGGGGTTAACCAGAAAGGCGGGAGAGAGGCTCAAACGGCCGCCCCAAGTCCCTTCTCCCCAGCGGGGAGAAGGTGCCGGCAGGCGGATGAGGGGGCAGCGACTGAACCGCCCGATTGTTTAAACGCATTGAGAACACAGGACATAAACCCATGACCACTCAGATCCAGAAAGCGGCCTGCATCGGCGGCGGCGTCATCGGCGGGGGCTGGATTGCCCGCTTCCTGCTCGCCGGCATCGATGTGAAGGTCTTCGACCCGCACCCGGAAGCCCAGCGCATCGTCGGCGAAGTCATCGCCAATGCCGAGCGCGCCTACAGGCTGCTCACCATGGCCCCGCTGCCGCCGAAGGGCACGCTCACCTTCTGCCAGAGCCTTGAAGAAGCCGTCGAAGGCGCTGACTGGATTCAGGAATCCGTGCCCGAGCGGCTCGATCTGAAGCGCGGCGTGCTGACCAAGATCGACGCGGCGGCCAAGCCCGATGCCCTCATCGGCTCCTCCACCTCGGGCCTGAAGCCGACCGACCTGCAACGGGACATGAAGCATCCCGAGCGGCTCTTCGTCGCCCATCCCTACAACCCCGTCTACCTGCTGCCGCTGGCAGAACTGGTCGGCGGCGAGAAGACCTCGCGCGCAACGCTCGAAACCGCCCGCGACCGCCTGAAGCCCATCGGCATGAAGGGCGTCATCATCAACAAGGAAATCGAAGCCTTCGTCGGCGACCGCCTGCTCGAAGCCGTATGGCGCGAGGGCCTGTGGCTGATCAAGGACGACATCTGCGACACCGAGACGCTCGATGACGTGATCCGCTACTCCTTCGGCATGCGCTGGGCGCAGATGGGCATGTTCGAGACCTACCGCATCGCCGGCGGCGAAGCGGGCATGCGCCACTTCATTGCCCAGTTCGGCCCCTGCCTGTCCTGGCCCTGGACCAAGCTGACGGACGTGGTCGATCTCACCGACGAGCTGATCGACAAGATCGCCAACCAGTCCGACGCCCAGTCCGGCGCCCGCGGGATCCGCGAGCTGGAGCGCATCCGCGACCAGAACCTCTGCGGCATCATGCAGGCGCTGAAGGCGGGCGACGAAGGCCGCGGCTGGGGTGCCGGCAAGCTGCTCGCCGAATTCGAGGAGCATCTCTGGAAGAACGCACCGAAGGCGAAGGTCGAGGTGAAGGCCGAGCCGCTCCGCCTCATCGACATCAAGGTCTCGCCCGCCTGGGTGGACTATAACGGCCACATGACCGAATTCCGCTACCTGCAGGTCTTCGGCGACACCTCGGACGCGCTGCTGCGGCTGATCGGCGTCGACATGGACTATGTGGAAGCCGGCCACTCCTACTACACGGTCGAGACCCACATCCGCCATCTCGGCGAATCCAAGCTCGGCCAGGAGATCTATTCCACGCTCCAGCTCGTCTCCCACGACGAGAAGCGCCTGCACTACTTCAGCCGAATCCATGACGCCAAGACCGGCGACGTGCTGGCAACCGCCGAGCAGATGATGGTGCATGTGGACAGCAAGGCCGCCAAGGCCTGCCCTGCCCCCGCCCATGTGCTGGCCAAGGTCAAGGAAATCGCCGACGCCCATGCGAGCCTGCCTGTGCCGGAAGGCTTTGGCAGACAGGTCGGCCAGAAGAAGGGGTAACCGCGAGGCGTTGAGGATGCCTTGCTCAGCGTCGAGTTTGCCGTGCGACACCCCCCCCTCTGCCCTGCCGGGCATCTCCCCCGCAAGGGGGGAGATCGGGATGCGGATTCTTATGGCAGTTCCTCGCCCACGTTTCTGCAGATGAGTCGATAGTTGTCTGAGGAAATCATAAACCGCGAAGTCGATCTCCCCCCTTGCGGGGGAGATGTCAGCGAAGCTGACAGAGGGGGGTGTGCCCCGGCATACGCGAACTCTCCAATTCCCCTGGCCGCTCCTGCCGGGCATCCCTACTGCCCGTGCTGTCCCAGAGCGTGCAGGAGCGACCAGAGGAATTGAACAGGCCGCGACAGGCGGCAGAAAGCATGTTGGAGGAACAGACGGATGCATTTCGGCCTTACCGAAGAACAGGAGATGATCGTCTCCACCGTGCGCAATTTCGTGGAAACGGAAATCTACCCGCATGAAAACGAGGTGGAGCGCACCGGCATCGTGCCGAAGGAAATCGGCCAGGAGATCAAGCGAAAGAGCCAGGAACTCGGTTTCTTTGCCTGCAACTTCCCGCAGGAAGTCGGCGGCGCTGGCCTCGACAATCTGACCTTCACGCTGGTGGAGCGGGAGCTCGGCCGTGCTTCCATGGGTCTCGCCGCCTATTTCGGCCGCCCCTCGGGCATCCTGATGGGCTGCAATGACGAGCAGCGCGAACGCTACCTCATCCCCGCCGTCAAGGGCGACAGGTTCGATGCGCTGGCCATGACCGAACCGGATGCCGGTTCCGACGTGCGCGGCATGAAGTGCTTCGCGAAAAAGGACGGCGACGACTGGATCGTCAACGGCACCAAGCACTTCATCTCCCATGCCGACATCGCCGATTTCGTCATCGTCTTCATCGCGACCGGCGAGGAGCAGACGCCGAAGGGTCCGAAGAAGCTGATCACCTGCTTCCTGGTGGATCGCGGCACGCCCGGCTTCGAGATCCGCGAGGGCTATTCCTCGGTCTCGCATCGCGGCTACCACAACTGCATCCTGAACTTCACCGATTGCCGCCTGCCCTCCGCCCAGATCCTCGGCGAACTGCACAAGGGCTTCGATCTTGCCAACGAATGGCTCTACGGCACGCGCCTGACGGTGGCAGCCTCCTGCGTCGGCCGTGCGCGCCGCGTCTTCGACTATGCTGTTTCCTATGCCGCCGAGCGCAAGCAGTTCGGCAAGCCGATCGGCGCGAACCAGGGTGTCTCTTTCAAGCTCGCCGACATGATCACCGAAATCGACGCCGCCGATTTCCTGACGCTGCATGGCGCATGGCGGCTCGACCAGAAGCTTCCGGCCAACCGCGAGATCGCCTCGGCCAAGCTCTACGCGTCCGAAATGCTCGCCCGCGTGACCGACGAGGCGATCCAGATCTATGGCGGCATGGGCCTGATGGACGACCTGCCGCTTGCCCGCTTCTGGCGCGATGCCCGCGTGGAGCGCATCTGGGACGGCACCTCGGAAATCCAGCGGCACATCATCAGCCGCGACCTGCTGCGTCCCTTCGGAGCGTGACCCGATGACCGAGCTGAACAGCCTCGACCGCCTGCTGCGTCCGAAGACCATTGCGGTCTTCGGCGGCAAGGAGGCGCGCCGCGTGATCTACCAGTGCGACAAGATGGGTTTTGCCGGAGAGATCTGGCCGGTCCATCCGAAGGAAGACGAAATCTACGGCCGCAAGTGCTACCGCTCGGTGGCCGACCTGCCCGCCGCACCCGATGCCGCCTTCGTCGGCGTCAACCGCAACCTCTCGGTCGAGATCGTCCGCCAGCTCTCCGAACGGGGTGCGGGCGGGGCGATCTGCTATGCGTCGGGCTTTCTGGAAGCCCAGTCCGAGCTGGCAGATGGTGCCGATCTTCAGGCCGAGCTGGTGAAGGCGGCGGGCTCGATGCGCATCATCGGCCCCAACTGCTACGGCCTCGTCAACGCGCTCGACGGCGCGCTCCTCTGGCCGGACCAGCACGGCCTTATCAAGGTGGAGAAGGGTGTGGCGATCCTCACCCAGTCCTCCAACATCGTGCTGAACCTCACCATGCAGACCCGCGGCCTGCCGATTGCCTATATCATGACCGCAGGCAACCAGGCGCAGACCGGCTTGTCGGAAATGGCGATTGCCGCGCTCGAAGACCCCCGTGTCACCGCACTGGGACTGCATATCGAGGGCATCGACAGCATCGAGGCGCTGGAGCGACTGGCGCAGCGTTCGCGCGCGCTCAAGAAGCCCGTCGTGGCACTGAAGGTCGGCAAGTCGGAAGCCGCGCAGAAGGCGACCGTCTCCCACACCGCATCGCTTGCAGGCAATCACGCCGTCTCCTCCGCCGTGCTGAAGCGGCTCGGCATCGGCCAGGTCTCGAGCCTCCCCGTCATGCTGGAAGCGCTGAAGCTGCTGCACGTCTACGGGCCGCTTGCCTCCTACGAGGTCTCCTCCATGAGCTGTTCGGGCGGCGAGGCCTCGCTGGTGTCGGATACGGCCGTCGGGCGCAAGGTGCACTTCCGGGCGCTCAAGGACTTCCAGCTGAAGCCGCTCCGCGAAAGCCTGGGCGAGATGGTGACGCTCGCCAACCCGCTCGATTACCACACATTCGTCTGGGGCAACCTGGAGCGCCAGACCGCCGCCTTCACCGCCATGATGGCAGGCGGCTACGCGCTGAACATGATCATCCTCGATTTCCCGCGGGCGGATCGCTGCACCTATGAGGACTGGTGGATCACCGTGCAGGCCATGCAGAATGCAAGCCGCGCCAATGCGGGCGTGCCGGCCGCCTTCGTCGCCTCGATCAGCGAGAACATGCACGAGGACGTGGCCTTCAAGATCATGGAAATGGGCATGGTGCCGCTCTGCGGCATCGACGAAGCCCTTTCCGCCGCCGAGATTGCCGCCGATATCGGCGCCGCATGGGCTGCACCCGCACCCGCGCCGCTCATCAAGGTAATGGATGCGGACGGCGAAAGCGAAACCCTGACCGAGGCGGATGCCAAGGCCGCCCTGAAGGCCTTCGGCGTGCCCGTGCCGGAAGGTGTCGTGGCCCCCACGCCGACAGCCATTGCCGATGCCGCGACCCGCATGGGGCTGCCGGTGGCGCTGAAGGGCCTCGGCGTCGCGCACAAGACAGAAGCCGGTGCCGTCAAGCTCAACCTCAAGACCCGCGAGGAAGTGCTGGAGGCAGCCGAAGGCATGGCCCATGTGGCCAGGGGTTATCTCGCGGAAAAGATGGTGGCAAAGCCGGTCGCCGAAATCATCATCGGCGCGATGCGCGATCCGGTGGCCGGACCGGTGCTGACCGTCGGCGCCGGCGGCATTCTCGTCGAGCTGATCGAGGATGCGGCGATTCTCACGCTGCCCACCACCGAGGAGGAAATCCGCTCGGCTATCGCTGGACTGAAGGTGAACAAGCTGCTTTCCGGCTATCGCGGCCAGGCAAAGGGCGACGTGGAAGCCTTGGTGAAGACGGTTGCGGGCGCCGCGGCCTATGTGACGGCCAATGCCGAGACGTTCGAGGAACTGGACATCAACCCCGTGATGGTGCTGCCGGAGGGCCAGGGCGCCGTGGCGGCAGACGCATTGATCAGGAGGAGAAAAGCATGACCGAGGGACCGATCCGCACCCGCCGCGAAGGCGGCATTCTGGAAGTGACCATCGACCGGCCGAAGGCCAATGCCATCGACCTCGTGACATCGAGGATCATGGGCAAGATCTTCCAGGATTTCCGCGACGACGACACCCTGCGGGTCGCCATCATCACGGGCGCGGGCGAAAAATTCTTCTGCCCCGGCTGGGACCTGAAGGCCGCCGCGGCCGGCGATGCTGTCGACGGGGATTATGGTGTCGGCGGTTTCGGCGGCATGCAGGAACTGCGCGACCTCAACAAGCCGATCATCGCGGCGATCAACGGCATCTGCTGCGGCGGCGGCTTCGAGATCGCGCTTTCGACCGACATGATCCTCGCTGCCGAACATGCCACCTTCGCGCTGCCGGAAATCCGCTCCGGCACGGTGGCGGATGCTGCTTCGATCAAGCTGCCAAAGCGCATTCCCTATCACATCGCCATGGACATGCTGTTCACCGGCCGCTGGCTGGATGCAGAGGAAGGCCACCGCTGGGGCTTCGTCAACGAGATCCTGCCCGCCGACAAGCTTCTGGACAGAGCCTGGGAGCTCGCCCGCCTGCTCGAAAGCGGCCCGCCGCTCGTCTATGCCGCCATCAAGGAAGTGGTGCGCGAGGCGGAAGGCGCGAAATTCCAGGACACGATGAACCGGATCACCAAACGCCAGCTGCGCACGGTGGACATTCTCTATGGTTCGGAAGACCAGCTGGAAGGCGCCCGCGCCTTTGCCGAGAAGCGCGATCCGGTCTGGAAGGGCAAGTAAGCGCCTAAACCTTGACAGCCAGCCGGAGGCCGCCCCAGTGGCGGCCTTCGACGAAAATGGGGGCCGAAATGTCCCGCATCAGGGCGAAGACGCCGCCGCCCATGTCCCGACGATAGGTCTGAACGAGGAAGGGCTCCTTGTTTCGCCCCGCAGCCAGGCCGACGCGATCGTTGAACATGCGCCGGTTGCGGCAATTGGCATTGTTCCACACGGGATCGTCCGGCCGCTGCGGATGGGAGAATTTGCGATTGTGAGTGGGCAGGTAACCGTTCACATCCACCGCCGCGCAGAAGACGATCCTCCCGTCAGAGCCCGCCGCGGGCTCGATGATATCGGGCAATACCATATCCGTGAAACGGGTAAAGCCGGCCATGAACTGTTGCGGATCTGTGCCCGGTATCGGCTGGTAGCGATGGTCGAAGAGCTGGCTGGACGAGATCTGCCCACGCTTCAGCCCCTCCGCAAAGCTTTGCGAGACCCGCGCCGCCGTGTTTCTGACGAGATCGACCCAGGGGCTGATTTCCGTCAGCGCGCCGGTGCTGCCGGAAAGCTGGATCATCCGCTCCGAAAGCCCCACCACGCGGTCCGTGCCCTTGGCGGCATTTTGCAGGGACTCGTTCGAAAGCGCCACCTCGGCTGAAATCTTTTCGATGGCGCTGACGAAACCCTGTGCCTGCTGGTTGATGTGCTGGGTGGTGCTGGCCATGGTGCTGGTGCCGTCGAGGATGCTGAGAATGCCCTGCTCCATCTGCTGGAAGGAGGCGCTCATGCTGATCGACTGCTCCTTCACGGTCGTCGCACATCCCGTCACGTCCTGGCCGGCCTTGCCCAGCTGGGAAATGCCTGATCGCAGCACCTTCAGTGTCTCCAGAATGGCGGCTGTCGCCTGCGATGTCTGGAGCGAAAGGGCGCGGATTTCCTGCGCGACGACGGCAAATCCCTTGCCGGCCTCCCCTGCCCGCGCTGCCTCGATGGCGGCATTGAGGGCGAGCAGATTGGTTTGCCGGGCAATGGAACTGATTTCGGTCGCCACCTTGTCCACATCGGCGATGGAGGCGGCAAAGGAGGTGATTTCCGTGCTGATCCCCGCCGTCGTGCCGAGCATCTGGTCGATTTCGGCAATGGAGGCGGACAGGTTGCCGGCGGACTGGGCAAGCAGCTGGCGCGCCCGCACCGCCGAGGCATCCGCCTCCGCCATGCCTGCCGCCAGCGACTGGTTGGACAGCGCGATTTCTTCCGCATCCCGTGTCAGTTTTTGCAGCACTTCCGCCTGATTGCGGGTCTGGGTCGCCGTCTGCTGGATATTGCCGGCAATGTCGACAATATCGAGCCCAAGCTCGGAGGCCGCATGGAAGAGCTTCTCGATCGTGTCCTGCAAGGCGGTTTCGGCGCGCGAAGCGGGTGTCTTCTCTTCCTCTGTGGCCGGCAAGGCGGGGCCGTCCGCCTCGCTATCCTGTTTCCAAGCCTGCGCAACCATCATCATCCTCCCTGACATCCAGAGAATTTTCGGGAAAATGCTTAATGCATTCTGAAGATCAGCCTGCAATTTATTGTAAGGGCAGAATAAGACAAAAGTCTTATACCGCTGCAACAGAAGCATTTAAAACATTATATGATATTAATAACGTAAACTGAAATATTAATTCCTCGAATTCCTCACGACTAACCTGTTACATGCCCTGGAAAGCGCGGGGTCGCCCTTCTCGCCTCACCCGGCATTCTTTGTTTCTGCCTGCACCGCATCGTCGACACTGTAGAAACAGCGTTTGAGCAGCACGCTTTCCCCGGCAAGGGCAAGAAGATCCCGCACATGATCATGCACGCGGGCATAGGCGATGTGATAGCCCCGCGCTGCCATGGTGCGGTCGAATTCCAGAAGCTGGTCGAGCGCGGTCGTGTCGAGGTCGAAACTCTCCTCCAGACTGAGGATGACGCGGCGAATGGCAGGGTCTTCGCTGGACGCACGGGAGACGGCGCTCAGCACGGTATCGGCATTGGCATAGAAGAGCGGGGCCGCGGGACGAAAGATCGCCAGCCCGAGCGGTGTCGTTGCCTCCGGATGGCGGGCGGCATCCACATAATCATGGGTGCCGGGCAGCTGGCCCAATTGCGCGATCACGGGATGGGAAAGGCGCCGCAGCAGCGCGATGAGCGACAGGACCACGGCCAGCAGCATGCCATCCAGCACGCCGAAGACGAGAATGCCCGCCGCCGTGCCGAGCGCCAGGTAATTGTCGCGCCCAAGCCGCCAGAGCCGAAGGAAGGGGCGGATATCCAGCGCATGGCTGAGTGCGGCAATGACGACGGCCGCCGGAATGGCCCGGGGCAGAGAGGCCACCAGCCCGCCGCCCGCCGTCACCAGCACCAGAAGCCCGAGCGCCGCAATCACGCCGCCGAGCCGGCTCGTGGCCCCGGCCGCCTTGGCCGCCTGCCCAGCCGAGAAGCCCGCCCCGACAGGCATGCCGCCGAAAACGGCGCTGGCAAGATTGGCCCCGGCAAAGGCCGCCAGTTCGCGATTGGCGCTCACCGCATCGCCCGTCCGAAGCGCAAGCGAGCGCACCGTGCCCCACGATTCCGCAAACAGGATGAGCACGAGCGGCACCGCATATTGGGCAAGCTCGGAAAACTCGCCATAGGAGAGCGGCGCAAGATCCGGCGCCCCCGGATGGAGATGGATCGGCCCGACGGTCGCAACGCCAAGCCCCTGCAGGTCGATGACGCTGCCGAGCCCCGCCCCGGCGGCCAGCACGAGCAGCGGCGCCGGAATGCGCGGCAAACGCCTGAGCACCAAAAGCGCCAGAAGAGCAAGAGAGCCGATGGATAGCGTCAACGCATGGGCGCGCGGAAGGCTTGTAAAGACATCCGCGAGATAAAGCGCGAGATTGCTCCCCTCCGCCCGTAGCCCGAGCAGTTCCGGCATCTGGTGAATGATGATGGTGATGGCAAGCCCGAAGGCAAAGCCCTTGAGAACAGGGCGGGAGATGAAGCCGGTCAGGCTGCCGAGCCGAAGCAGTGCCGCCGCCAGGAAAAACCCGCCGGTCAGAAGCACCACCCAGGTGGTAACGCCCGCCTTGGCCGCCATGCCGCCCGGAACCGCCGCCAGCGTGGCTGCCAGAATGGCCGCCGAGGACGAGGTGGGCGCAACAATGGCATAGCGGCTCTGGCCGATGGCCGCATAGGCAAGCGCTCCAACGATACCCGCAATGATCGCATGCTGGGGGCCCAGCCCGGCAATGCCCGCATAGGCCACCGCCTCGGGAAGCATCAGCCCGGCGATCGAGAGGCCGGCAAGAAGGTTCTGTCTCAAATCAAGTGCCATCCCTTTCCATCCCGGGATTCCGGCCCGGCTGTCAATGGCAGCGCCCGCCCGCTAAACGCAACCAATCATTGCTCCAGCCACGAAATACGAACCAAGATGGTACAAACTTGACAGGTCTGCACGGAGACTGTGCAAATCCCCGGCCGGCTTCGGGCTCGGCCCTTGTCATCGAGCCGGGCCGTGGATTGAATGCGGGACCTATTTGATGAAGTCCATGAAAGTGCCCCATGAGCAATCGCCCCTTTTCAGTCATCGAAAATCAGTGGATCACCCTGGGAGACGGCACCCGCCTGTCCGCCCGCATCTGGCTGCCGGATGATGCGGAGACGCATCCCGTGCCGGCAGTCTTCGAATTCCTGCCCTATCGCAAGCGGGATGGAACGGCCCCGCGCGATGAATCCACCTATCCGGTTTTTGCCGCGGCAGGCATTGCCGGCGTGCGCGTGGATATTCGCGGATCCGGCGAAAGCGAGGGCGTCATCGATGGCGAATATACGCCGCTCGAACTGGCCAATGCCTGCGAACTGATAGCCTGGATTGCCGCCCGGCCCTGGTGCAACGGCTCCGTCGGCATGATGGGCATTTCCTGGGGCGGCTTCAACTGCCTGCAGGTAGCCGCCATGAAGCCGCCGGCCCTGAAGGCGGTGATTTCCATTGCCTCCACGGTCGATCGCTATAATGACGACATCCATTACAAGAACGGTTGCCATCTCTCCGCGCAGCTCTCCTGGGCGGCCACCATGCTCGCCTACCAGTCCCGCTCGCCGGATCCGGCCCTTGTCGGCGACAAGTGGCGGGACATGTGGATGCATCGGCTGGAAAACGAACCCTTCTTTCTGGAGGAATGGCTGGAACACCAGCGCCGCGATGCCTTCTGGGAACACGGCTCCGTCTGCGAAGCCTTCGAGAAGATCGAGATCCCGGCGCTCGTCATTGCCGGCTGGGCGGATGGCTATCGCAACACGCCGATCAAGGCCATCGAAGGCCTCGGCATCAAGGCCAAGGCGCTGATCGGCCCCTGGGTCCACAAATATCCCCATTTCGCCTTCCCGAAGCCCCGCGCCGATTTCCACGGGGAAGCCATTGCCTGGTGGAACCGCTGGCTGCGCGGCGAACAGACCGGCGCCGAGCACTGGCCGCAGATGCGGGCCTATATTCTGGATGGCCCGAAACCCGCCATCCGGCGTGAGGCCGATCCGGGCTTCTGGATCTCCAAGGACACCTGGTCGAAGCCGGAATACCAGGCGCTGCACGTGGATCCCGCCGGCCGCCTGGCGGAAGGGCCGGCACTCGGCAATGCGGAACGCCCGACCTTCCTCCGCTCGCCCCTCGACACCGGCACAATGGCCGGAGAGTTCTTCACCCTGAAGCCGGATGCGGAAATGGCCGGCGACCAGCGGCTGGACGATGCCGGTTCGCTCGTCTTCGAAACGCCCGTGCTGGAGGAGGATTCCGATTATCTCGGCGAACCGGTCCTGACCTTCCGGGTCTCCACCAAGGGGAGTTTTGCCAATGTCGCCGCCCGTCTCGTCGATGTGCATCCTGACGGCACCGCCACGCGCGTGAGCTTTGGCGTGCTCAACCTTGCCCATCGCACCTCGCAGGCCAGACCGCAGGCCATGCCCCATGGCGAATTCGTCGAGGTGAAGATGGTGCTCGATGCCTGCGGCTATCGCTTCCGCCGCGGCCACCGCATCCGCCTTTCGGTGTCGAGTGCCTATTGGCCGATGATCCTGCCGCCGCCTTCCGATCCCGGCCTCACCTTCGATCTCGGATCGCTGGAGCTTGCGCTCCCGACGCTCGGCAGCCATCGCCGCATCACGGTCAAGGAGCCGGAAAATCCCGATCCGCTGCCGAAATATATCAGTCGCACCCCCTCGGCGACCCAGCGCGGCGTTTATCGCGACCTGACGCGCAACCGCGTCGAATATCGTATTCTCGAGGATACGGGGTTGAACGAGCATCCGCAGACGGGGCTCGCAACGCGGGAATGCCGCCGCGAGACCTGGGCAATTGCCCCGGACGATCCGCTCTCCGCCTCGGGAAACTGCCACTGGACCACGGAAGCCAAGCGCACCGGCTGGTCGATCCGCACCGAATGCCGGGCATCGCTCAGAGCCACCGCGACGGACTGGCTGATGTCCGCCCGCGTGACCGCCTTCGAGGATGACCGCCAGGTCTTCGAGAAATCCTGGGAGAAGAAGATCCCGCGGGATTTCATGTGAGGAAGGATTGAGCGCCCGGCACCCGGGCGCTTGCCTCACCCTTCGGCCAGCGCCTGGAGCACGGCCATCGCCCGCTCGGCATCCCCCGCGGGCACGAAGATATGGTCGTGATAGTAGCCGGACACCACATTGGCGCTGATTCCGGCGGCCGCAAGCGCGCCGGAAAAGGCCGCCGTCAGCCCCACCGCCTCCAGCGCGGAATGGATGGTGAGCGTGATTTGCCGCATCGGAGCCGAGGCCGTAAGGCCAAGCGCCGCCGCCTCCTCCGCTGGAATAATGACCGTTACGCCCTCCGGCTCGCGAAACAGCCCGAGCGGTCGCAGGCCTGCAGGCAGGTGCTTGGCCTCCTCTTCCGAAAGGCTCGCAAACACCAGAATCTCCGCCTGAAGAACCGGACGCATCCCCTTCAAAAGACGGGTAAGATCGGTTTCTCCCACCATGAACCCTCCTCCCTTCCGCTCACCGCACCGCTACCATTTTATCTTTTGGTTTCAAGGACTTCTATCCTTAACCGGAATCAGCGCGAAAAAGCGCTCAATCAAATTGTGAAGCAGCCCGTCTGGCCATCATATCCCGCTTCAAAGCGCGCCTTCAATCGATTACACCTGATGTCCGTGCCAGAGGAGGAGTGCCCGATGTCCGATCCCGTTTCCGAAACATTGCCCTGGGCCCGCCGCCCGGTTCACCGCGGCTGGCTGATGGAACAGGCCGATCGCCTCTGGACCTTTTTCGGTCCCCGCACCATCAACCCCGCCGGCGGTTTTCGCGAATGTGATGCGCTGGGGCGGGTGAAGATCGATCCGTCGGCGGCAACGGGCGTGCATATGAGCGCCCGCATGGTCCATTGCTCTGTCATTGGCGAGCTCATGGGCCGCCCCGGCCATGCGGACATGATCGATCATGGCATGAAGACAATCTGGAACCGCCATCGCGACCAGACCGCAGGCGGCTATCACTGGGCGATCCGCGATGACGGACCCGCCGATACGACGAAGCAGGGCTATGGCCATGCCTTCGTGCTGCTGGCCGCTTCCTCCGCAAGCCTCGTCGGCCATCCCCTCGCCGCCTCCATGCTTGCCGACGTGACGGAGATCCTGAACACCCGGTTCTGGGAAGAGGAGCATGGCGCGATTGCCGAGGAATTCAGCACCGACTGGTCGCCCATCGGGCCCTATCGCGGCCAGAATTCCAACATGCATCTCACCGAAGCGCTGATGGCCGCCTTCGAGGCGACCGGAGATCAGGATTACCTGAAGAAAGCCGAGCGCATCGCGGAACTCATCATCCGCTGCCATGCTCAGGCCTGCGGCTATCGCCTGCCGGAACATTTCACCGAAGCCTGGCAGGTGGACGAGGCCTATAGCGGCCATGAAATGTTCCGCCCGTCCGGCACCACGCCCGGCCATTCGCTGGAATGGGCGCGGCTTCTGCTCCAGCTCTGGGCGCTGACGGAAAAGAGCCGCGACTGGATGGCCGATGCCGCGCGGGCGCTCTTCTTCCAGGCGATGACGCTGGGCTGGGACCGCGACCATGGCGGTTTCTATTATACGCTCGATTGGGAAAACCGCCCCTCCCGCCCGGCCAAGCTCTGGTGGCCGCTCTGCGAGGGCGCCGGTGCCGCCGCCTTCCTGAACGAGCACTTTGCCAGCGATTTCCACGAGCAGAGCTATCGCCGCATCTGGAACCGCATCGCCGGCAGTTTCATCGACCGCGAACATGGCGGCTGGCATGAACAGCTGAGCGCCGACCTCAAGCCGGAATATACGCTCTTCACCGGCAAGGCCGATATCTACCACGCCCTGCAGGCCTGCCTGATCCCGCTCTATCCGGCGGAAGGCAGCCTGACGAAGATGGTGATCGAGGCAAACAGGGGCTGAGGCCCCGCCTCACTGGGAGGGAAGGCTGAGCTCGATCGGATCCTGCTTCAGGAAGATCGCCAGCGCCTCCACCACCAGCGCATGGTCCTCGCGCTGGGGCAGGCCGGAAACGGTGATCGCGCCGATCACCCCGGTATCGCGCACGTGAATGGGGAAACTGCCGCCATGGGGAGCGAAATCGGCTGGCGAAAGCCCCCATTTCTGCTCCACGCTCTGCCCCTGCCGCTGCAATTGCAGCCCGATGGCATAGCTGCTGCGCAGGAAGCGGAGCACCAGATTGCGCTTGCGCCGCACCCAGTTGGCATTATCCGCCGTGGTTCCCGGCAGGGCCAGATAGAAGGCCGGCATGGAATGGAGGGTGATGTCGACCACCACGCCAAGCTTGCGGCTGGCCGCCATCTTCTGAAGCAGCAATCCCACCTCCCAGGCGGTCTCCAGATTGAAATGGTCGAACAGAAGCGTGGCCTCCTGCCGCGCGATGCATTCGAGATCCCGGTCGATGGTCATTGGCTTGGCCTCCCTGATTTCCCAGGAGCATGGCCGAGCGGAACACTGGGGAAAAGAGCCCTCGCCAAAAATTCGCGTGGAAAGCCCGTCGATATCAGGTGCCGCAGAAGGTCCGGTAGTTCTTCCAGTCGGAAGTGGGTGGCGCCGCATAGGTTTCCAGGCCGGCCTGCCGCTCATAGGGATGCTTCAGCACCTCGCGCAGCGTGTTGAAGAGGTCGAAACTGCCTTCCGCTGCGGCGGCGAGCGCCGTCTCCACCTGGTGGTTGCGCGGGATATAGAGCGGGTTCACCCGGCACATCGCCGCCGCCCGGCTTTCGGCCATCTCCGTTTCCAGCGCCTGGCGCGCCTCGAAGCGGGGAAGCCAGGCCTGGAAGGCGGAAGCATCGGCAAAGAGCCCCTCCACCTCCATAAATCCCATGCCCGATCCGAGCGCCTCGCCGAGGAAGCGGAAGGTCAGCGTGTAATCCGCCCCGCCCTGATGCATGGCCTTCAGAAGATCGCGCGCCAGCGCCGCATCCTCCTCATGGGCCACCTGAAGGCCGAGCTTTGCCCGCATGACCGCCAGCATATGGGCGGAAAAGGCCGGCGAGAAGCCGCGAAGCGCCGTGGTCGCCAGTTCCACCGCCCGGTTTTCATCCGCATCGAGGAGCGGAAGCAGGGCCTCCGCCAGACGCGCAAGATTCCATTCCGCCACGGCGCCCTGATTGGCAAAGGCATAGCGGCTGCCCGTATCGATCGAGGAGAAGCGCGCCGCCGGATCATAGGCATCGATGAAGGCGCAGGGTCCGTAATCGATGGTCTCGCCCGAAATGGACATGTTGTCCGTGTTCATCACCCCATGCACGAAGCCGACACGCATCCATTCGGCCACCAGCGCCGCCTGACGGGCAATAACCGCTTCGAAGAGCGCAAGGGCCGGGTTTTCGGCCCCGAGCCGATCCGGGTAATGCCGGGTAAGCGCATGGTCGACGAGAAGCCTGAGCGCCTCGTGATCCTGCCGGGCGGCAAAGAACTGGAAGGTTCCGATGCGGATATGGCTGGACGCGACCCGGGTGAGCACCGCGCCCTGCAGCACGCTTTCGCGATAGACGGGATCGCCGGTGACCGTCGCCGCCAGCGCTCGCGTGGTGGGAATGCCGAGGGCATGCATGGCTTCGGAAACCAGAAATTCCCGGAGCACCGGCCCGAGCGCCGCCCGCCCGTCCCCGCCGCGCGAAAAGACGGTGCGGCCCGCACCCTTCAGCTGGATATCGAGCCGGCGGCCATCGGGCGTCACCACCTCGCCCAAAAGCACCGCCCGGCCATCGCCGAGCTGGGGAGAGAAGCCGCCGAACTGATGCCCGGCATAGGCGGTGGCAATGGGCATCGCGCCCTCCGGCAGCCGGTTTCCGGAAAAGATCTCGGCCAGCGCCTCGGGCGAGAGGCCGGAAAGGTCGAGCCCCATTTCCGTTGCCAGCGGCGAATTCAGCGCCACCAGCCGGGGTGCCGAGGCGGGCGATGGCTGCGTCGCGGCATAGAAGCGCTGCGGCAGCCGCGCATAGGAATTGTCGAAGGCAAAGGCCGTGCCGGCGCTGTCATTCATGTCCCGCATCCTCAAAAAAGGGGCGCCCGGCCGCATCCATCCGGCCCCGACCGCATATAGGCCGGGTCACGGATCGGGAAAAGAGGCAGCCGCCCTCAAGGCTTCATCTTTGACCTTAACAGATCCATGAGCTTGCCGTTCCGCGGCAGGTCCTCCGCCTTGCCCTGTTCGGAAAGCCAGTAGAAGCGACCGGGTGTCAGGCTGGCGGGCAGTTCGTAATCCATGCCCTCCCACACATCCTCGCGGAAGGAATAGAAGGCCCAGTGGCCGCCCCGGGCTGCAACGGCATGGGTGACGTCCTCCAGATAGGCCCCGCAGTCCGCCCAGCGGCGCATGCAGCCGAACTCCGCGGCAACGATCCGCGTCGGCTTCACCCCATGGGCGGCAGCCCAGTCATAGGCGAGCCCGACATGGCGGGCGACCACTGAACGATCCCAGCGAACCTTGCCGCCGTCATAGGCCGTCTCGACCCCCGGATAGCGAAGCGGCACCTTCCGCTTCATGTTGGGTGCGCTGGTTGCCTCATAGGGCTCGTACATGTGAAAGGCATAGAGCACCCGGTCATCGGAAAGCGGCGTCTTCCAGGTGGCGAGCATTCGCGGATTTGCATACCAGCCGGAATCGACCATGACCGGCGTCACCGGATCCACCTCACGGATCGCCTTGATGATGCGCTCGTAAAGACGCCGAAGATCCCGGGTGCCGCCGGCCTGGCTGTCCTGCCATGCCTGGTTTTCCGCCATGGAGGCTGTCTCGGAAAGCCCGCCCTTGCGCTCGGGTGCAGGCTCGTTGACGATATTGTAGGCGGCGACCGCCGGATGGTCCTTGAGTGCCCGGGCAAGATCGGCCCAGAAGCGGGCCGCCTGTTCTGCATAGGCCTCGTCCGACCACAGCCGGTCATCGAATGTGCCGCCATTCTGCTGGACCCAGCGCGCGCCGGGAAGCGAAAGCGGGGTGACGACGACCTTGAGCCCGGCCGCATCGGCCGCATCGAGAACCGCCTTCAGCCGCTTCAGATCCTTTCCCGGAAGACCGTCATAATGATCCGCACTGCCCAGCAGGAAGTCCCTGCCCTCCCCCTTCCACTTGCTGAAGGTAAGGCGAACAAAGCTCGCTCCGGTGGCCGCCAGGGCATCGAAATAGGCCCGGTCCGGCGGCGTTTCGTTGAAGCTGTTTCCGCCGTGCCGGGGCTTGTCCCAGAAGCCGATGAGATCGGCGGAATGCGCCTCAAGAGGCGAAAGAAGGGAAAGAGCGAAGAGAAGGGAAAGCAGGGAGCGTGCCATGAAACATCCGAGTGAAACGTTTAGATCGGCGTATTGTCCCCTTCGGCATGGCGAAAATACGGCTCGCTTTCCAATTTCTGAACGCACCGAAGCCGCCCTTGCGGGGCGGCTTCGGATTTTTCGCGGACGAAGATCCGGTTCACGCAGCCACATTCCGGCGGCCGCCAGCGGCCCGATAGGCAGCCTCTGCTCCGCCGAGCTTGAAGTGCGAGATCATCTCCCGCAGCTCGCTCACCTCGTGGGAAAGCGTGGCGCTGGCCGCATTGGCTTCTTCCACCATGGCCGCATTCTTCTGCGTAACCTGGTCCATCTGGTTGACGGCGGTGTTCACCTCTGCAAGGCCGATAGACTGTTCGCGCGAGGAGGTGGCGATCGCCTCCATCAGCGTTGTCACCTGCGCGATGATCTCGTCGATCGTATGCAGGGCGGTTCCGGTCTCGCGCACCAGCTTCACGCCGCTTTCCACTTCGGCATTCGAGGCCTGGATCAGTTCCTTGATTTCCTTGGCAGCCTTGGCCGAGCGCTGGGCAAGCTCCCGCACTTCCTGGGCGACGACGGCGAACCCCTTGCCTGCCTCGCCGGCGCGGGCAGCTTCCACGCCCGCATTCAACGCCAGCAGGTTGGTCTGAAAGGCAATCTCGTCAATGACGGAAATGATGTTCGAGATCTGGTTGGAAGATCCCTCAATCCGGCCCATGGCCTCGACAGCTTTGGCGACGATGGCACCGGATTGCTGCGTGCTGCGATTGGCCTCCTGCGTCACGCCGCGGGCTTCCTGCACCCGCTTCTCGGCGTTGGAGACGTTGCTGGTGATCTCGTCGAGTGCGGCAGCGGTTTCCTCGAGCGCCGCAGCCTGCTGTTCTGTGCGGCGGGAGAGATCGTCAGCGCTCTGGCTGATTTCACGCGAACCGTTGCCGATCTGCTCGGTTGCCTTCGCAACGGCAAGAAGCGTCTGGCGAAGCTGCCCGACGGCAGAGTTGAGGTCATGGCGCAGCGGTTCGAATTCTGCGGAAAGCGGTTGTTCGATGGCAAAGGCGAGATCCCCGTCCGCCAGACGCTTGAGGCCGACGGCAAGCGCCGTCGTGGCGTCGCGGAGGCGCTGCGCAGCACCCTGCTCGGCCTCCTCGAAGAGGCGGGCACGCTCGGCCTCGGAGCGCGCACGAACCTCTTCCGCCTCGTTTTCAAGCGCCG
The DNA here is from genome assembly GCA_945952415.1 of uncultured Rhizobium sp. GTDB lineage: Bacteria > Pseudomonadota > Alphaproteobacteria > Rhizobiales > Rhizobiaceae > Gellertiella. Next base: position 18,077 of record CAMFIF010000035.1, read on the forward strand.
CCTGCCGGATGGCCGACTGGCGGAAACCTTCGAGCGCCCGGGCCATGTCGCCGATTTCGTCGCCCCGGTCCTGCCAAACCACCAGGGTGTCGAGCTCGCGGCGCGAGACCCGGTCCATGGCCCCCTGCAGGCCCGAAATGCCCTGCACGAAACGCCGGTAGAGGAAGAGACCGGAAGCGATGAGCGCGGCGGCAAGCACCGCGACGCTGCCAAGGATGCAATCCCAATAGAAATTCGCGGCATTGGCCGCATCGCCGATATTGTCCATCAGGCGCTTGTCCAGCGCCACGTAGAACTTGTCGATCGGCCCCATGATCTGCGCTTTGAACTTGTGGTATTCGGGCGAATTCAGCATCTCGATCGCCTTCAACCGCGAGGCGTCCTTCGTCGCCGCATTCGGATCCTCGATGAGCTTCATGGCTTCGACTTCGGTATTGACCAGCCCGTCGGAATTGGCCTTGGCTTCGGCCAGAAGATCCATTTCCGCCTGGGAGAAACCGGCATCCTTCATGAGATCGAGAAGGGGGGCCGCCGTGCCGTCCGGCCGCGGCTTGTCGATGCCGCCGGCGACGAAATCCCAGTAGATACGGTTATATTCCTGAGGGCGGGGCGTCTTGCCGTTCCGGATATCGAGGACCGCATTATACTGGTCCTTGTAGCGCGTATCGCCGGTTGCCGCATAGGTACGCACCAGCCGGGTGAGGTCGTCCGAGGACTGCCGGAGTTCATCGGCCAGGAGATAGGATTGATAGCGCGCCGAATAGGCTTCCTGTAGCCTGTCCCCGCTGCTGTTATAGAGGCTGATGGAGGTGAAGAGACCGCCGGTCGCGAGGATGACCGCACCCGACAGGCCGATAAAAATTTGCTTGATCCGCATTTTCCGACCTCTGGCTTGCGCCCTGCAACAAGCGAGCCCCGTCCCGCAAAAAAGGACGCAGACCGTCTTCATCGGCAAGGGCACCTTGCGCGACCGCAGGAACAATCATGTGTGAGAAATGAGCCTCATGCCCGCAAAAGCCCCATTCCTGGAGCCATTGCATAAGATCTAGCCATGCACTGGTTTACATCTCATTAACAGAACTTTATTTTAGGAATATTTGATTAATCTATTGGGCGCATCGCCAGCGATAAAACACCCTCTGATGCGCAGCTTGCAACCCGAAAGCGCAGTGTGAGCCAAGCATACCTTTCGATTATAACTTTTCCTTGCAAAAGAAATTCTGCCCGCAGCGGCAGCAGCGGACAGAATCGTCTGATCATCCGAAATTCTGAGCCCTTGGATACGCCTTAGCGTCCCGGACAGGCAGACCTGGTCCCGATCTAGATCGCCTTGAAGCGCTGCACCGGCCTGCCCGTGGCGGCCAGTCGCCCCTTGAGGCCGATGATCTGGCTTGTGGCATAGAGAATGGCAAGCCCGTGCAGGATGAGGAGAATGCCAAGGCCGAAGAACAGGGTCGTCGGAATGCCGATCAGGATGAAGAGAAGTGCCTGGAGAACAACCGCAAAGGTGTTGAAGGCCAGAAACTCCACCACCCCTCCGAACTCAGCCGCCACGAGGCAATTATTGCCGAGCGGAATTTTCTGGAAGTGGAAGACACCCCGGCGGCTGGGATTGAGCGCATTGGCAAGCCGTGCATCGACAGCCACCTTGCGCACCGCATAAAGCGTGCCGTCATCACCCTTGATCCGGACCTCGGGAATGACGGAAATGCCGTGTTGCATCAGCGTGTAGGAACTGGTTTCGAGCACTTCTCCGGAAACGACTTTCATGATGACTCCAGGACACCGGGATTAAAGGATTCGGCCCATAGCGGCCTTGGCTGAAAGAGAGGGCCGCGAAGGTGCGGCCCTCGGGTCAGGCGCCCTGAACCGGGCTGATCTTCGCCGCCACGTCGCGGGGAATGGAAAGCCGCTTCACGGCGGCGTTGAACCGGCGCAACTGGTTCTTCGGGCGGAAATACTTGTATTTCGGCATGTTGAACCGGCGGGCAAAGGCCTCGTCATTCTCCCGCCCCTGCTTGTCCAGCGAGGCGCAACGGGCGACGTCGTAAACACTGGCTGCCTTGCCATAGCAGGCATCCACCGCTTCCGAGACACCGGAAATGCCGGTTTGCAGATAGGTGTTCGAAAAATCATTGATCGCAAGCGCCATGGCTTCCTGCAGCTTCGCATCATCCGCCGTAATGGCCGCCTGCTGCACGGCAGGCTGAACCTCCGGCGCCGCCTCGGCGCTGCCGCCGGCACAAAGGCCATCGGCCATGCGCCGGGCCCCGTTATTGGTCGCCGATTGGCCCGCAAGGCGTCCGGCCTTCAGATCATAGACCAGCAGCGAACCACCTTTTGCAACCGGCACCCGGATGACCGCCGCGCAGGGAGCGCCAGCGCCGGTCGCGCTGCGCCATTCGAGCTTGCCCGGGAAAACCTTGCTGGCGCTCGGCTTGATGGTCAGGAGATCCGTCTCCGTCAGTGTCCGGCCCTGCATGGACGGGAGGAAGAGCAGCCCCACGCGCCCCTCCACATATTGCAGAACGGCACTGGCACCGCCCGGACCCGCACATTTCAGCGTGAACTGGTCCTGATCCTCTTCCAGCGTGGCGCAGCGGTCGATGTCATTATAGGTCGACTTCAGCTCTGCCGCGCTGGCCACGCCCGGGCCGGAGGCAAGAAGCGGGAACAGAACGGCAGAAACGCCGGACAGGATCGCAAGGGACAGTCTGGAAGACGTGCTTTTCACGGGGCCACCTTTTCTTGGCGACAGGCGGAGAGATTTGCTTCGCCCGTCAGGTTTGCTTGACATGCCGCGAAGCTAACCGGGGCGGACTTAATGAAAATCCGTTTCGCCGTCCGTAGTTTTACCCTGCCGCAGATCGCACCCGTCCCCTGGTTTCCCGCCCGTTAAGCGGACCGTTAAACTTGAAGGCCTCAGCCGACCGGAACCGAAAGGCCGGTCTTGATGCGGTCCATCGCTACAAGCGTGCGGAACCGCCTCACATTGTTGTTGCCGAAGAACAGTCGCTTCGTCAGCGCCTCATAGGCCGCCATGCTGGGCACGAGGATGACCAGAACAAAATCCGCCTCGCCGGTTACATAATAGCATTGCTGGATTTCCGGCGTGGCGGCGAAGACACGCTTCGCCTCCTCGATCTGCGCCGCCGTCTCGCTGATCACCTCGACCTCGACGAAAAGCGTGATCGGATGGCCAACTGCGCCCGGATCGAGAACGGCCACATTGCGTTCGATCACCCCGGCTTCCGTCATCTTGCGGATGCGCCGCTGCACCGCCGGTGCCGACAGATTGACCGCCTCGCCGATCACCCTCTGGGGCGTGAGATTGTCCTTCTGGAGGATTGCCAGGATCTTCCGGTCGAACTCATCGAGCTGCATGACACCCCTCCAGACGAAACAAAACTGCAAATAAGCCGCTTATATTCAGCGCTCATTTCGCTCTCGCTGCAATATGTTTTCGTCGTTCCCATCAGCGAGGCACCCATGTTTCTCCTCAACACCCATCCCGATTACCGCTCCCCCCTTGATGAGGGCGATGCCGCCCTGCTCAGCCCCGCCGCCGCAGAAGAAGTGGCGCGCATTCTTGCCCATCGGGAACACAACGCCCCGACGCCGCTCCTGTCGCTGCCGGGCCTTGCCCGCAAGCTCGGCATTGCAAGCCTTCACATCAAGGATGAGGGCCAGAGGTTGGGTCTCGGAAGCTTCAAGGCGCTGGGCGGTGGCTATGCGGTCATACGGCTGGTTCTCGAGGAGGCGGCCAGGGTCCTCGGCCGTCCGCTGGATGTCACCGACCTCCACGCGCCCGATGTCGCCGCGATTTCCCGCCGCATGACCTTTGCCTGCGCCACCGATGGCAATCATGGCCGCTCGGTCGCCCAGGGCGCGGCACTCGTGGGTGCCCGGTCTGCCATCTTCGTCCATGCCGGCGTGAGCGATCAGCGGGTCGCCGCCATCGCCCGTTTCGGCGCGGAGATAATGCGGGTGGAAGGTACCTACGACGATTCCGTGCGCGAGGCTGCCCGCGTCGCCACCGAAAAGGGCTGGACCATCGTCTCCGACACATCATGGCCCGGTTACGAGCGCATTCCCGGACTGGTGATGCAGGGCTACACGACAATTGCCCGCGAAGGGCTGGGCGCGCTCGATCAACCGCCCACCCATGTCTTCGTCCAGGCAGGCGTCGGCGGTATCGCGGCCGCCCTCGCCGCCCATATGGCACTGGCGCTCGGCGAGCAACGGCCGGTCTTTACCACCGTCGATCCGGCCCGTGCCGCCTGCATTTACGAAAGCGCCCGCGCCGGGCGGCCCGTGACCCTGCCCCATGGCGAACCGACGGTAATGGCCATGCTGGAATGCTATGAGCCGTCACTTCTGGCCTGGCGTATCCTCTCCCGCGTTTCCGATGCCTTCATGATCGTGGAGGAAGACGACGCCATTTCCGCCATGCGGCGCCTCGCCAATCCGGAAGCGGGAGATCCGCCGCTGGTTGCCGGGGAAAGCGGCTGCGTCGGCCTTGCCGGCCTTATCCGGGCGGCGGGCGATCCCGCGGCGCGGGCCGCGCTTGGTCTTGGCCCCACCTCCCGGGTCTTCCTGGTGAACACGGAGGGTGCGACCGATCCCGGCAAGTATGAATCCATCGTCGGCAAGACCCCGGGATCCGTTCTGGAACCGGCCTGAAGCTGGTTCCGGCCTCAAGGATCAAGGCTGCCGCCAGACCGTTTCTCTCGCGCCCAAGCCCATCTATCGTATGGCATTTTGGAGGTCACCGGTTGGTGTCCGTGCCGAAAGGTAACGGAACCGACCATGGCCAGCCTCCCGAAAACCGGTCCTTGCGGGCAGGGAAAAGCAGGCTATCTTGCGCCTCCTGCCGCAAGACAACGAACCGGTATTCCGGGCAACCCATTCGGATGCCAGCCGCCGGGGCCAGCGAGGGGGATGCCCGTGAAGATCAGCACCGAGACCCTGGAAGCGGGAGAGAATCGCTTCGACGTCACCCTTCTTGCGCCTTCCGGCAGGCCCCGGCGCGCCGTCCTCTTTGCCGCCGGCCGCGGCGGTCATCCGGGCCGGTATCTCGGACTTCTGAAGGCGCTGGCAATGGAGGGATCGCTGGTCATCGCGCCGCATTTCGACATGATCGCCTCGCCCATGCCAAGCGCGGCCGACCTCGATGTCCGTCACAACAGTCTGATCGCCGCGCTGAACCTCCATGCGCCGACCGACCTCCCGCTCTGTGGCGTCGGACATTCGATCGGCACCGTTCTTCTCCTGATCCTCGCCGGCGCCATCGCCACAACCCACGCCCGGGAGCAGGTTATGGGCCGGGCACCCCGCCCCTTCGAACGCCTCGCCCTCTTCACCCCTCCGACAGCCTTCTTCCGCCCGCCGGGCGCGCTGGATGGCCTAAGGGTTCCAATTTCGATCTGGGCCGGCGGCGCTGACACGACCACACCGCCCGACCACGCCCGCTTCCTCGCCTCGGCCCTCGAGGGGCGAACCGCCGTCACTCTGAAGATCATCGAGGAAGCCGGCCACTTCACCTTCATGAACGACCTGCCACCCGGGATCACCGACCCCCACCCCAACCGCATGGCCTTCCTGGAAACCCTGGCGGCAGAGGTTAGCGACAACCTTCATGCCGGTTCCGCGCCATGAGACCCGAAAGCTAGAGATGATCCCGGAAATTGAAGCCGATGCTGAGAATGAGCGCCACGAGTTCGCTCTGCTTCTCTGTGCCCGTCTTTTGCAGCGCCCGCTTCACATAGGTTCTGGCGCTGGCAATGGTGAGACCATGCTTGGCAGCGCTTTCGCTGAGCGTAAGCCCGCGGGCCAGATCACTGGCAATCCTGGCTTCGCTAAGGGTGATGTTGAAGAGACCGCACAGAAGATTGGCATCCGGCGGGCCGACCTGTCCGACCGCGCTGACCAGCAGGATCGCCGATGAGCGATCGAAAAGCGCCTCCCGGCGGTGCTTGGTGGGGATGAGGTTCAAAATATAGGCAGGTCCATCGGCGGTGGCCGGAAGCGGTATGGATATCAGGCCAGGCACCCTTTGGTTTCCAAGAGCGGCGATCGCCGCTTCCAGTTCCGCCTGCGAAGGCGTATGGCGCAGTCTCAGGCGGCTATCGGCCCGGACCGAAACGGCTGATGCCACCCGCCCCGCCTCCTCGTTCGAGGCTATCACGCCGCCGTCGTCGGTCAGCACGAAGGCTGGCAAACCGACCGCCTGAAGCGCCTTGACGGTGGATTGCGCCTGCCCGAGGGCAAAGAGAGCGCTGAGAGAAAAGGCACGCTCGAGGTCCTGGCGCAGCAGGTTGAGCGCCTCGCAACTTTCGCTCGGAAAGCCGCCGTCCTCCTCGCGCCGAACGAAATAGAGGAGAAAACGCTGCCCGAAGAGGGTCGTCAAGGCCGCCCCCATCTGCCCGCCCAGTCCGCGCGGGCGCAAGACTTGGGTCTGGAAAGGGTCGGCCTCCCGCTCCGGCGCGGACAGGAGATCGAGGTCGCGCTGGAAGAGAAAAGGAAGCGTCGAGAGCTTCTTGGCGAAAGCACCATCGGCCAGCCCCTCGTCCATATCGAAGGATGCGAGCGCCGCAGAGGCAACAAGGCGGGGACGGCGGGACGGCGGCAGGCTTACGATGGCGCAACCGAAGGCACCGGCCAGCGCCGCCAGCTCTTCGCAGATTTCGCCCCAGCTTTCTGGCCGGACCGCAGCATCGTAAAGCCGGTCGGCGAGGCTTTTTTCTTCCCCAGCAGGCCGCAGTCCAAAGCCGTCAGAACCCGTCCGGACAGGAGACGCCCCGATTATCGCCGTCAAGCGCGGCGAATGACTATGATAAGCGCCTAATTTCCCCATTCCCTTAATGAATCCCTCGTCATTCAACCTTACGGTTTGCTCGGCTGGACGCCTCAGGTAACGAACAGGCTAACAAGCATGCCCACGATAACCAGCCCGCACATGGAACTAAGGCTGATTGCCGCGACGACCGCTTCACGCTTGAAAAACAAAATTCCCACAGTGAATAGATTAGATACGAATACCAAAACCAGAATGATGCTCAGCATTGCTCAATCTCCAGACTCAATACACCGCGGCAAGCAGGGAATAAGATTTTAAATTTGAAGCGACCTGATAAATTCAAATATATATTTGAAAGCACGCAGGTTTCCTTGGCGGAAACGAGAGTCCTCGCCCACCTTGCTTCGCCTCTGACTCAAACAATATCCCCACAGCCTGGAGCAATGGCATAGGTCCGCACCCGCCCGGACAGGTCCGGACGCCAAATTTAGCCAATAACTCCAGCTGGTTAGCTCTTCTCACAAGGCTTGGTTGTCGTCTATCACCATTTGAGGACCACACCCTCAGGTTTATTCAGTCTTTCGATAGACCCCGCCAACGACGTGAGCGAATGGTTAAAGTGCACCAGCGCGCTTCGCTAAGCACTGGTTTTTGTTTGATGTTAACGGAAACCTGGCAACGAAGGTCAGCGAACACGCAGTCACGGCTGGATAAAATGAAAAGACGTGAATCCTCCACAAAAGGGGCAGAATGCACAGGATTCAGGAAACTGGCACAGACAAACAAACCGCAGAGATTGCATAAACTACGGCAGCCTAAAGCCGAAATACGCCTTTAAGGGGATATATACAGAAAATATTAGTCTGAGGTTGCGATCCGAAACTTAGCGCCCATGCAGGCTTGATCCCTGCCCGAGCCCCAGGAGAAGCGATACAAGCTCGCTTTGCTGGCCCGTTGCGGTTTTCTGAAAGACACGCTTCAGATAGGTACGGGCAGATTGCAGGGTGAGACTGCGCCTGCGGGCGCTCTCCTCCAGCGTCAGGCCGGAGGCGAGGTCGTAGGCGATTCGGGCCTCTCCGGGCCTCAAATCGAACAGTCCGGAAAGAACGCGAAGCGGTGGTGGCCCGACGCTCCCCACCTGGTTTACCACCAGGAGCGCCGCACTGCGGGAAAACACATCCCGCGCATGACGCTTGATAGGAATCAGATTGATGATCAGCGGCGGATGGTCGTCACCCGCCGGCATGGGGATGGATTGCACCTCCGGCTTTCCGGCAAGCCTCTCGATCGCCTCGTCCAGAACCACCTGTACCTGGGGTGCGATAAGCTGCACCCGGTCAGCGCTCCTGGTGGAAATCAGGGGTTCCAGCGCTTCCATGGCCTCGTTTCTGGCTGTTACCCGCCCCACGTCGCTCAACACCAGCGCCGGCAGACCGACATCACCCAGCGTCTGCGCTGCGGTTTTCGCCTCCTGAAATGCCACGCGGGACGCCATGAAGACAGCACGCAAGAGGTCCGGCTTCATTTCGTCCAGGAGATGGCAGCTTGCCTCCGGGAAGGGCCCGCCTTCGGTCCGGCGCAGAACATCGAACACGAACATATGGCCGGAGGGTTCAAGCACCACGTCGCCCATCTGCCAGGTGAGGCCGATCGGGGTCAGGAACTGGTTCTTGACCGGGTCGGTCGCAAACTCCACCTCGTCCAGCAAATCAATATCCCGCTGAAAGGCAAAAGGCATTTTTGCCAGCTGTTTCGCCGGAAGAAGGCTTCGGACATCCGATTGCGAAAACCGCTCCGCAACCGCGGTCAATTGGGGAGAGGTAACGGATTTCACCCTGTTTTGCGGGCTCATACTGTGGATCAGGCAGCCATCCCCCCCGGTCAGCCTCGCGAGGCTATCGCAGACCGAGGGCCAAAATTCCGGAAGAAAGGCAGCTTCATAGGCTGCCTGCACCACATCCTCAGGCTTCATACTTCTTACCATTCCCGAATGCGATCAAGAATGAATATCTAAAGTTGTTTTTTCTCCATTAATCAATGCTTCAGATCAAAGCGAAGCGAACAATTCGCATTTTTTTCAACGTGCGGAGACATTTTGCGCCGAGGCCATCTGTGCAATCGCCGTTGGCGACAAAATATGGCAATGCGAGCCTGTTTCGGCAGCGGCGAAGCAAGCGAGAGCGGGAAAGGGCCCGCCCGCCTCACGCCTCGCCGGACACCCTCATGAGCGGGGGAACGAGATCGGGGATTTCGCGGGCGAGGAAGCCGAGGGGGCCCATGTTATGGCTAAGACGCTTGCCGGCTTCGCCATGGAGGAAGACGCCCCAGAGGGCGGCGCGTGCGGGCTCGGCGCCGCGAGCGGAAAGGCCGGCGATAATACCGGCCAGCACGTCGCCGGAGCCGGATGTGGCAAGGCCGATGCCGCCGCCCTCGTAGAGCCAGTCGCCGTCAGGTGCGGTAATGAGGGTGCGGCTGCCCTTCAGCACCACGATGAGGCCGAGTTCTTCTGTGAGTCGACGGGCCATCCCATGCGGATCGGCCTCCACCTCCGCCTTGTCGATTTCAAGCAGGTTCGCCATTTCTCCCGCATGGGGCGTGATGATGGCCGGCCGCGTCTCGCACGAAGAGCCCCCTGAAGATCCCGGATGCGCGGCAGCGCGCCGGCATCCACGACGATAACGGGCGCGTCCGTGCCCGCCACCAGACTTTCAAGAATCGCGTGGCTATCGGGCTCCTCCACCATGCCTGGACCGACCAGCAGGGCCTGCGCCCTGTCCCAGCGCGCAAGCTCGGCCACCACCGGCCCGGCCTGCAATCTGCCCGCCGGCGTTTCCGGCAGGTCGATGACGAGCGCCTCCGGCATGGAAAGCGCAAGCGCCCCGGCGCGGCTTTCCACCGTGGCGATCTGCAGCTTGCCCGCGCCCGCGCGAAGAGCGCCGTGGCCGGCCAGAAGCACCGCACCCGGCACATGCCGGCTGCCGCCAATGATGGAGATGCGCCCACGCTCTTCCTTGCTGCCATCCGGCGGCTCGGGTAGCGGCAACGCCTTGAGGAGCGCCCCGTCGATGCTCCGTGGCTCCGTCATCGGGCCGCCACATTGGCATCGGGTTTTGCCGTCACCGGCGCCCCCGCTTCGAGAAGCGGCGCCACGAAGTTATAGCGCTTGAGCACAAGGCTGGCGGCCCCATTGGGACCCGCTTCCGTCCGGTATTCCGTCACGCCGCAATTGGCCACGTCGCCCTGCCGGTCAATCGCCAGGATCTCCTCCTCCGAAAGGGTCTCGATGATATAGCGCAGGCAGAGCACCACGACCTGATGGGCCACGATCAGCACCCGCTGGTCCGCATAGTGAAGGCTGATCGTATCGAGCATGCTGCGAAGCCGCAAAATGACGTCGCACCAGCTCTCCCCCGCCGGCGGCCGGTGATAGAACTTGCCGAGGATGCGCCGGAATTCGGCCTGCTCGGGGTGAAACTCCTCGATGCCCCGCCGCGTGAGCCGGTCGAGTATGCCGAATTCCTTCTCGCGCAGCCGCTCATCGGTGGAAATCGAAAGCTGAGGCGAGCGCGCCAGCTGGTCGGCAATCCGGTCCGCCGTCTGCACCGCCCGCCGATAGGGCGAGGCAAGGATGATGTCCGGCTGCTCCCCCGCGGGCTTGCCGGCAAACCAGGCGCCGAGCGCATCGGACTGGCGCTTGCCGAGCGCACTGAGCGGCACATCCACATCCCGCTCCTCGATGTCGATCCGGGCATGACCGGCGAGATCCGCCGCGTCGCGCGCCACATTGCCGGCGCTTTCCCCATGCCGCACGATCCAGATTTGCTTGGGCCTGATTTGCCTGGGCCAGGTGTGAGTCATGTCGCGCGTGTCGGGTCTCTGAGGGGTCTGGAGGAGACGCGCCGGACAGGCAGAAATTCACCCCCCGCCCGCGAGCGTCTCGCTCGAAACAGAACCCGATCCTGGGCGAATGGTTCCCCAGCCAGTCGCTACTCCGCCTGAGGATCGGGCTGAAGCAGGCGGGACACGTTCCACTCTCCCTTGCCCGCTGCCACCGCCTCCTCATAGAAGGCAAGCGTGGCCGTGGCAGAGGGGCTTGCCCCGCCGATCTCTTCCGCCATGCGCAGGAAATAGCGCAGGTCTTTCAGCGCATGGGCGACGGAAAAACGGTAACCGTCGAAATCGCCGGCAAGGGCCGGCTCGACCATCCGCCGCAGCGCCACCGAATTGTTCGATCCCTGCAGCATGGCGCCATAAAGAAGCGCCCAGTCTATGTTGGCGCGGCGTGCGAACGCGAAGGTTTCCGTAATGCTCGCCACCATGCTGACCACGAGGTAGTTTGAGATCAGCTTCGCCTTCGCGCCCGATCCCGGCGGTCCCATGGGTGAAATTCTGGCGCAGAGCAGCGAAAGAACAGGCCTGATGCGCTCAAGAACCTCAGGACTTGCGCCCACAAGCGCACCCAGCGTGCCTTCCGCCGCCTGAACGGCCCCGCCCGCAACCGGCGCATCCGCAAAGAAGCAGCCGCGGGCGCCCAGCCGCGCCACCATTTCCTCCGCAAGCGCGGGCTCGGATGTGCCCATGTCGAGCACGATCTGGCCGGGCCTCAGCCGTTCCTCGAAAGCGGTGATCATATCCCGCGCCGTGTCCGTATCCGGCAGGCACAGGATGATCAGATCGGCACCCTCAGCGAGATCGCCCGCATCCCGTGCCTCCCGCGCCCCTTGTGACACCAGGGCTTCGATATTGGCGCGGCTGCGATGGGCAATCACCGTCAGCGCATGGCCGGCGGCCAAGAGGCGCGCCCCCATGCCCTTCCCCATGATCCCGGCCCCCGCAAGGGCAATGCGCATGCTCGTCATGATGATATCCTCAGAAATGGAATGGGAATTCGGGAGGGGCGCGGGCCCGCTACCGTGGAAAGGGCGGCAGCCTGCGCTTGACAGGCGAAGACTTGACCATGGATGTGTTGGTTTCCGCTCGCTCGGCAATACCGTCCAGTATCGTATCGAGCTCGTCCATCGACCGCACCACCAGCCGGCCGATGAAACAATCCTCCCCCGTCACCTTGTCGCATTCGATGAAGGCAGGCGTCTCCTGGATCAGCCGCTCGACCCGGTGCAGCTGGCCGGGTAGCGGCCTTATCCGCACGATCGCCTGCAGGGGATAGCCAAGGGCCTTGAGATCGAGATCGACCGTGAAGGCAGAAATCACCCCCCGCTCTTCCAGCCGGCGAATGCGCTCTGCCGCACTGGGGGAGGAAAGGCCGGCAGCCTCCGCCAGGCTCTTCAGCGGCATGCGGGCATTGCGCGAAAGCGCTTCGATAAGCCTTTCATCCACGGCATCCAGCACATCCTGAGGCATTCCGGTTATTCCTCCGAGGATTATAAGGCGATGACGGCAAAGTGCCTAACAAAGCCTATAGGGTTCGGCACCCGAAGGCAATAAGATGACCGGGCAGAACGAGGAGAGGATCATGGGCCCAGACATCAGACGGGGTAGCGTGGAAATGACGGCGGCGATGCTCATATCGGGCACGATCGGCTGGTTCGTGCTCGTCTCCGGCCAGTTGGTGGAGAATGTTGTCTTCTTCCGCTGTGCCTTTGGCGCCGTGGCGCTGCTCGCCATCTGCGCGGCCCTTGGCTATCTGAGGCGGGATGTGATGACGCGCCGGCAGCTCGCCATCGCCGCCCTCGGAGGGGTGGCGATCGTTCTCAACTGGCTGCTGCTCTTTGCGGCCTATTCGAGATCGTCGATCTCCATTGCCACCACGATCTACAACACACAGCCCTTCATGCTGCTCGGTCTGGGGGCGCTCTTTCTCGGCGAAAAGATCACGCTGGAAAAGCTCTCCTGGCTCTCCCTCGCCTTTCTCGGCATGGCGCTGATCGTTCTCACAAAGCCTGGCGGCGGGATGGCGGGCGGCGATTATGCCTTCGGCATTGCCCTCTCGCTCGGCGCCGCCTTCTTCTATGCGCTGGCGGCCTTTGCCGCGAAATGGCTGAAGGGCGTGCCGCCTCATGTGGTCGCGCTCATTCACGTGGTCACCGGCATTCTCATGCTGGCGCCTTTCGTGAACCTCTCTTCCGTGCCGCAGAGCGCAACGGGATGGTCGCTCCTTGCAACCCTCGGCTTCGTCCATACCGGGCTCATGTATATTCTGCTCTATGGCGCGATCCAGAGACTGCCGACCCACCTGACAGGTGCGCTCTCCTTCATCTACCCGGTCGCCTCGATTCTGGTCGACCGCCTCGCCTTCGCTCACCGGCTTGAAGCCCCGCAGATCGCCGGCATGATCCTGATCTTCGCCGCCGTGGCCGGCATGAATTTCGGCGCAAGACTGTGGCAGGCCGCTTCAGCCGCGCGGCAGGCCTGAGGCCGTGCCCGAAGGTCTCGCCCGACATATGGCGGCCTAAAGCCCCCCTGCCGCTCTTGCCGCCAGCAGATCGTCCAGCTGGACGAACTGCTCGGGTAAAGCGCCCTCCATGCTCGCACAGGCCTCATCAAGCGCTTCCCGGGTGGGATAGCGTTCCTGAAAGGTCAGCCCCGACGTGCCGTCGTCACCCGCCTCGAAGGTCACGGTGGTCACCGCTCCCTCCGCGCTTTCCTCGTTGGTCCAGACGAGCCGTTGAAGAGGCACGACCTCGCGATAGGTGCCGAAGAAGGCAATGCTGCCTTCCGCCGCCGGATGGGCAAATTCCAGCCGATAGCCACCGCCCGGCCGGACATCCAGATGGCAGGAGAGCAGGCGCAGGCCCGAAGACTGCGGAACCCACCAGCGCGCAAACAGCCCCGGCTCCGTCCAGGCCTCATAAAGAGCCTGCACTGGCGCCTGAAACGCTCGGTGTGCGACAAGATCCAGATCGGACCCCCGCTCCACCCGCGTCAAAAACCGCCCGCGGCCGGCCATATCATCTTTTTCTCCGCCCATGGATGCCCTCCCCGGCACGACCCGACCGCCGCGAGCAACGCATGGCCAAGTGTCGAAAGCAGAATGGCCGATGCCGGGAAACGAGGCAAGCGCGCCATTCCAGCGGAAATGGCGACCCGCATTTAAATTATTGAAAAACAGAAAGAATGGTGGGCCCGGAGGGACTCGAACCCCCAACCAAGCGGTTATGAGCCGCCGGCTCTAACCATTGAGCTACAGGCCCTTCGGCGCGTTGCCGGTGCCCGCGGCAATGGTCAACGGCGGGCCGGAACCGTCTAGCGGAATTTAAGCGGTGCAGCAAGCCACCGCCGCAATGGCTTCACAATCTCGCGCAAGAGTGGCGGGTGTCGCGGTGTACAAACCTATCGAAGGTTCAGCCGCGCTTGACGCAAACCCACCGCCTGCCCGCACGGATTGCAGGGCTGGCGGCAAAAAAGAGGTCCTGCCATGGGATTTGAGCATGCCCGCCCCCTCGCCTATGCCCTGTTTGCCAGCGCCTGCCTGCTGAGCGCCAGCGCCGCCAGCGCGGAAGACAACGCACCCCGCGAGGCAACCATCACCGTTGCGGGCAATGGTGAAGCCCGGGCAACGCCCGATACGGCGATCGTCACCCTTTCGGTCACCAAGCAGGAAAAGACTGCGCGCGAATCGCTGGATGCCAACAGCGCCGCGATGACGAAGGTTCTGGATGCGTTGAAGGCCGACGGCATCGAAGCCCGCGATCTCCAGACTTCCGGTTTCAGCATCCAGCCGGTCTATAACTACCCCCAGAACACGGACGGCAGCCAGAAGCCGCCGGAACTGGTCGGCTACCAGACCACCAATTCCCTGACGATCCGCCTGCGCGATCTCTCCAAGGCCGGCGCCCTCATCGACAAGTCCGTCACCCTCGGCATCAACCAGGGCGGCGACATCCGATTCGTCAACGAGGACACGGACAAGATCCTGAAACAGGCCCGCGCCGATGCGATGAAGGATGCCATCGCCAAGGCAAAGGAACTGACCGCAGCCGCCGGCGTCGATGTCGGCCGCATCGTCGAAATCTCGGAAGCCGTCTCCAATCCCATGCCCATGCCGATGATGGCCATGGCGGAAAAGTCCGATGCCGGAGCCCGTGCCGTGCCGATGGCGCCGGGCGAAAACACCTATAACGTCACCGTCAACGTGACCTTCGCGATCAAGCAGTAAGAAAAACCGGGGAAGGCGCCCGCGCCTTCCCTTTTTCCCTGCGACACGGAAACGAAAAAGGCCCGCATCCGAGCGGGCCTTTCTGTTGTTCAGGAAGGGTTGGCCGGTTACCGGTCGACGATCGGGCAGCCGCGCACATTGGCGAAAACCAGCCGGTCCCAGCCATAGGGGGTGCGACCGCGCACAACCACAACGCGCGGGGTGATGCGCACGATCTCGGCGCGGCGCATTCCTTCGTATCGGGCGATTTCCAGCGCCCGGTCCGGGCGGCAGCCGCGGCGGCGCTCCCGGTCGCCCCAACCATGGTGGCGATATTCCCGGCCATACCCGTCGTCATCGCCGCCAAAGCGGAATTCAATACCAAAATCATCGGCATGGGCCATTGCAGGCTGAAGACCGGCAAGGCCTCCCACGGCTATCATGGCGGCCAGTCCGATACGGCTCACGAGCTTTTTCATGGTCTTTCTCCGTCCTCACTGAGGCCCATTCGCCTCGTTCATGATGAGACCCTATCTCCTGCCGCCTGAATGCAACCGGAATTGGGCGTTCATGCGGGATTCAGGATGGCCGGGCCTCCTTCGGCGGGATAACGCACGAACCGGCCGTTTTGCTGCATGGTTGGACGCAAGGAAATTCGGACGCTCAAAGCCCCGCGCCAAAAGCCGCCATCGCGGCAATCACCGGCTCAAGCCGGCGGCCCTTGTCCGTCAGGGCATAATCGGTCCGCGGTGGCACGCTCGGCGTAATCGCCTTGCTGATGAGGCCTGCCTTCTCGAGTTCAGTCAGCCGCATGGCCAGCATGCGGGGGCTGACCCCGTTGAGCGAGCGTTGCAGCTCGGAATAACGCCGCGTCCCGCCGATAAGATCGCGAATGATCAGCGTCGTCCACTTGCCGGAGAGTATGTCTGCCGCCCGTGCCACCGGGCATGCCGCATCGCATGCGCTTTCCCTGTCCATAAAAAAACCCCTACTATAAAAAATGTAACTACTTCACTTTTTATAGCAAGTCAAACAGGATGCGGCCATCCCGTCTCAAGGATAAGGAGTTTTGTCATGACGAGATTGAAGGCCCTGCTTTGGGTCATCGCGCTTTCGCAATTCGTGCTCGGCTTTCTGGTGCTGCTGGTGCCGGGGCCGTTCCTCGGCTGGATGGGCCTGACCGTGCCACCGGTCGATACCGGCTACATGCTGGGCATGCTGGGGGCACGGTTTCTTGCCTATGGCCTGGGCATGGCCATGCTTGCGCGGGCGCCGGTGCCGGAACTCTTCTGGATCCGCAACATGGTGCTCATCCAGATCATCGATTTTGGCGTCGGCGCCCTCTATCTGGCTCAGGGCCGGATCACGCTGGCAACGGCTGCCTTCCCGATGATGAATGCGGCGCTCTTCGCAGCCGGTCTCTGGCTGCTGGCACCGGAAAGGAAAGAGGGGATGCCGAGGCCCTGAAGCCCCGGCATCCCCTCGGATGAAGGATCGATTTGAGCGGCAGCGCTTAGCTGTCCAGGAAGCTCCTGAGCTTGCGCGAGCGGCTCGGGTGCTTCAGCTTTCGCAGTGCCTTCGCCTCGATCTGGCGAATGCGTTCGCGGGTGACCGAGAACTGCTGGCCAACCTCTTCCAGCGTATGGTCCGTGTTCATGCCGATACCGAAGCGCATGCGCAGGACGCGTTCCTCACGCGGGGTGAGCGAGGCGAGAACGCGGGTCGTCGTCTCGCGCAGGTTCGCCTGGATGGCGGCATCGATGGGCAGAAGCGCGTTCTTGTCCTCGATGAAATCGCCGAGATGGCTGTCTTCCTCGTCGCCCACGGGGGTTTCGAGCGAGATCGGCTCCTTGGCGATCTTCAGCACCTTGCGCACCTTTTCGAGCGGCATGGCGAGCTTTTCGGCCAGTTCTTCCGGGGTCGGCTCGCGGCCGATCTCGTGCAGCATCT
>CAMFIF010000036.1 GCA_945952415.1 uncultured Rhizobium sp.
AAAGTGACTTCGGCCTTTCTCGGGGGGCGCAGGGTCCTCCTCTTGAGCGAAAAGCCGCTCTCTTGTCGGTCACGGTCGATGCTCTCGAACTGGGCGCGGGCGCTGCGGGCCTCATGGCCGCCATTCGGGCGGGCCAGAGGGGACGGCGCGTTCTGGTTGTCGATCACGCCGCCAAGCCCGCCGAGAAGATCCGCATTTCCGGTGGCGGGCGCTGCAATTTCACCAACCTGCATGCGGGCCCCAAGGCCTATCTCTCCGCCAATCCGCATTTCGCCAAGTCTGCGCTCGCCCGCTACACGCCCGCCGATTTTCTGGTCCTCGTGGAGCGCCACCGCATTGCCTGGCATGAAAAGACGCTCGGCCAGCTCTTCTGCGACAACAGCGCCACCGATATCATCCGCATGCTGCTGGCGGAACTCGAAGCGGCTCATGGCACGCTGAAACTCTCGACCGCCATCGGCGCCATCGAGAAGACCGAAGGCGGCTTCCGGGTTCGGCTCGACGGGGAGGAGGTACAGGCAACTGCCCTCATCGTCGCGACCGGCGGAAAGTCGATCCCGAAGATGGGCGCCACCGGCCTTGCCTATCAGATCGCCGAAAAATTCGGCCTCCCGGTCGTCGAGACCCGGCCCGGCCTCGTGCCTCTCACGCTTGAGCCGAAGATGCTCGAACAGCTCTCGCCGCTCTCGGGCGTCTCCGTTCCGGCAGAGGTGCGCCACGGCAAGACCGCCTTTCGCGAGGCGCTCCTCTTCACCCATCGCGGCCTTTCCGGCCCCGCCATCCTGCAGATTTCCTCCTACTGGCGCGAGGGCGACCGGATCAGCCTGCGCATCGAGCCGGACCTCGACCTCTTCGCCGCACTGAAGGCGGCGCGGAAAGGCCGGGGCCGGCAGGCGCTGCAAACCGTGCTGGCGGACCATGTGCCGAAACGGCTGGCCCAATATGTGGCGGATGCCAGGGGGGCCGACCGGGCGCTTGCCGATCTCTCCGACCGGGCGCTCGAAGAGGCCGCATCCTCCCTCCAGAACTGGGAGATCGTGCCGGGCGGCTCGGAAGGCTATCGCACGGCGGAAGTGACCGTCGGCGGCGTCGATACCCGCGCCCTCGATTCCCGCAGCATGCAGGCGCGCAGCGTGCCCGGCCTCTATTTCATCGGCGAATGCGTGGATGTGACCGGCTGGCTCGGCGGCTATAATTTCCAGTGGGCCTGGGCCTCCGGCCATGCGGCTGGCGAAGCGGTCTGAGCGCCCCTGCGCAAACTGCCGCAGGTTCGCCCTCCGTATCATTCCTGACTTGCGGCCGGCGGGGACGAGGTACATATTATTGTCATGTCGGGCATGATTTGGATCATGCCTCCCGTGGTTTAATGCTTGTTAATGGACTAATGTCATCCTGATCCATAGCCACAAAGCGGACCTCACCTTCGGGGGGGTCGGCTTAGCGGCAGACCTCCCGGTCCAGGGTGTTCACGTTCAGGAAGGGTAACCAGTCATGAAAGAGAACCGTCGCCGCGCTCGCGCCATTGCCATCGCTGCCACCGAAAAGAGCAATCGCGAAGTGCTGCTCAGCCTCGGCTATCTCACCGGTATCGTCCTCTTCTTCGTCGGCCTCGGCTTCAGCGTCTTCGGCTGATCGCAGGGAAGGCTTCTTTTGAGGCGCCTGCCAAAGGGTGGGCGCCGTTTCGGCCGCCCCGTCGGGCTGGCCCATTCGCCCTGACACGGTTTTGATTTTCCCGCATTCCGATCGCATGAGTAGCGATGACCCCTCAAAAAGGGTTCCGCGCAGGCGAGCCGTCACATCCTCCCGTGGCATGTGAGGGCCGCACTGCGCGGATAATAACCCGGCAGCAGGGAGCCAGGCTATGGAAACGGGTTCCGCATCGGCGGAACCCCTGATCGTCAGGCCGTCGGGCCCTGGGTCAGAATCACGGGGATCAGCAGATCGCCCCAGTTGCCGCCGCCGCCATGGTGGCGGGCGGAGCGCACGAGCTCCACGGAAACACCCGCATCCACCGCCTTCATCACGGACTGGTTCAGGCGGTGCAGGTCGTTGGCCACCATGCGGATCATGGCCTGCTGGTCTGCGCTCATGGCCGATGCCTGTTCCTCGGCCCGTTCTTTAACGCGTGTCTGCGGTGCCATCGGGATACTCCTTGTTGCTTGGCGTTGCAGGATGCCAGGGCCTTCGGGCGCTGGCTGGAGCGGCGGGCTGGGCTCTTGATCTAGAAGGCCCGCCACCCCCGGTCTTCGGATGATTATTCGGCGGCCGGCTTGAACTGGGCCGTCTCGGTCGATTCCTTCATCGCGGTCGTCGAGGACTTGCCGCCGGAAATGGCAAGCGAGACCGCATCGAAATAGCCCGTGCCGACTTCGCGCTGGTGCTTGGTCGCCGTGTAGCCATTGGCTTCGGCTGCGAATTCCGCCTGCTGCAGCTCGGAATAGGCGGCCATCTGGCGGTCCTTGTAGCCGCGGGCGAGTTCGAACATGCCGTAGTTCAGCTGGTGGAAGCCGGCCAGCGTGATGAACTGGAACTTGTAGCCCATGGCGCCCAGTTCCTTCTGGTACTTTGCGATTGTCGCGTCATCCAGGTTCTTCTTCCAGTTGAAGGACGGCGAGCAGTTATAGGCAAGCTTCTTGCCCGGATGTGCCTTGTGCACCGCTTCGGCGAACTTGCGGGCCTGTTCGAGATCCGGCTTGGAGGTTTCCATCCAGATCAGGTCGCAATAGGGCGCATAGGCAATGGCGCGGGCAATGCAGGGCTCGATGCCGTTCTTCACCTGGTAGAAACCTTCGACCGTGCGGCCGGCATCGTAATCGACGAAGGGCTGGTCGCGCTCGTCGATGTCCGACGTGAGAAGCTTGGCGGCTTCGGCATCGGTACGGGCGATGATGAGGGTCGGCGTGCCCATGACGTCAGCGGCAAGACGCGCGGCGGTCAGGTTGCGGATATGGGCTGCGGTCGGGATCAGAACCTTGCCGCCCAGATGGCCGCACTTCTTTTCCGAAGCAAGCTGGTCTTCGTAGTGAACGCCGGCAGCGCCGGCCTCGATGAAGGCCTTCATGATCTCGAAGGCGTTGAGCGGGCCGCCGAAACCCGCTTCCGCATCGGCAACAATCGGGGCGAACCAGGTATCGACCGAAAGGCCCTTGCCTTCCTGGGTCTCGATCTGGTCGGCACGCTGCAGCGTGCGGTTGATGCGCTTGGCAAGCTCCGGCGCGGCATTGGCCGGATAGAGCGACTGGTCCGGATACATGGCGGAAGCGGTATTGGCATCGGCGGCAACCTGCCAGCCGGAAAGGTAGATCGCCTTCAGGCCGGCGCGAACCATCTGCATGGCCTGGTTGCCGGAGAGCGCGCCGAGCGCATTGACGAAGTCTTCCTCATGGATGAGTTTCCACAGGCGGTTCGCGCCCATTTCGGCGAGCGTGTACTGGATGTTGACCGAGCCGCGCAGACGCTTCACGTCCTCGGCGGTATAGCTGCGCTCGATGCCGTCATAACGGCCCTTCGGGGCGCTGGGAATAAGGTTGTAAAAATCAGTCATATCCATACTCCATCGTCTGACCGGTTGCCCGGATGAATGGTGCGCCTGGGAGAGCGCCACCGCTTTTGATGTGACTGGTTTTACACTGCACTGCGAAAAGCCTCCAGAAAAATGCGATAATTCCGCGCCTTAAAAGGGTTATGATGTCTTGTCTTTGACAAGGCACGCTTGTAAATTTGTAAAAGATGTAAATCGGCCGCTTCGACCAAAGTTGTAAAAGGCGTGACAAATGGCGGAAAACAAGATCTTTGCCGGCCCCAGGCTTCGGCGCATCCGCAACTCCCTCGGCCTGACCCAGACGGCCATGGCGGAGGCGCTGGAGATTTCGCCGTCCTATCTGAACCTGATCGAGCGCAACCAGCGCCCGCTGACGGTGCAGCTCCTGCTGAAGCTCGCCACCGTCTATAAGGTCGACCTCGACGAGTTGCGTGGCGGCGGGGCGGATATGGCTGGCGGCCTCAGGGAAGTCTTTGCCGATCCCTTGCTGGCGGGTGAATTGCCGGGCGATCAGGAACTGATCGAGATCTCGGAAGCCGCGCCCAATGCCGCCAATGGCATGGTCAAGCTCTACCGCGCCTATCGCGAGCAGGCGGCGCGCCTGTCGGATCTGGCGGAACTGCTGGCCCGCGAGGGGCACGACACCTCGCTGTCCGGAACCCGCCTGCCCATGGATGAGGTCCGGGAAATCCTCGAGCGCCGGCCGAACCATTTCGCCGCCCTCGACGAGGCCGCCGAGGCATTTGCGAAAAACCTCGGCACGGGGGAGGGGCTGCTGCATCCGCTGAAGGACTGGATGCGCAGCGAACATGGCATTGTGGTGCGCACGCTTCCCGTTCACGCCATGCCCAACCAGCGCCGCCGCTTCGACCGCCATTCCATGCGGCTCTTCATCTCCGAGCGCCTGTCCGTTCACGACCAGCTGCGCGAAATCGCCCAGGAGGCGAGCCTGCTCGCCCTGCGCACGGAGATCCTCGACCAGCTGGAGGCGCTGCCGCTTTCCGGCAATGAGGCCCGGCGCATCGCCCGTTTCGAGCTGGCCCGCTATGCGGCGCTCGCCCTCATGATGCCCTACGGCGAATTCTTCGCCCAGGCCCAGCGCGCCCGCTATGATCTCGATCTCCTGCGCGTCCGCTTCGGCGTGTCCTTCGAACAGGCCGCCCACCGCCTCACGACGCTGCAACGGCCGGGTGCCGCCGCCATTCCGTTTTTCATGATGGAAATCGACCATGCGGGAAACCGGCTGCGCCGCGCCGGGGCGCAGGGCTTCCCCCAGTCCCGCTTCGGCGGGGCCTGCCCGAAGCTGAATATCCACAACACCTTCGCCCAGCCCTCGCAGATCCTCGTCGACCATGCGGAAATGCCGGACGGGCAGCGCTACATGCTGGTGTCGCGCACGCTCGACGGTCCCCATGTCGCCTTTCAGGAGCGGGTGCGCCGGACCGCGCTGCTTCTTGGCTGCGATGCGGCCGATGCTGCGGAAACCGTCTATGGCCAGGTGATCCGCGGCGGAGCGCCGGTGCTCCCCATAGGCACCGCCTGCCGGCTCTGCGAAAGGCAGGGCTGCCTCTCGCGCGCCGAGCCGCCCGTGACCCGTCCGCTCGGCCTTGATGAGATGGTGGCGGGCCTCAGCGCCTTTGATTTCCAGTAGAAGCCGCGGGGCCATTTCTTAACAGGAAATTAGAATCTAGCCGGCCCCCCTTGCCGGGTTCGGTTTTCCTACATAGTCTTCATTGCAGGCAACAAAGGCCGCCGAGGACCATAATAACCGCCCGGCAGGCCGAAAACGGGAGACCATCATGAAGTTCAAACGGACAATGACGTTTGCGCTGGCGACCCTCGTGGCGTCCGCATTCGCACATGCCGAAGACCGTGTCGTTAACGTTTACAACTGGTCGGATTACATCGACAACAGCATCATTCAGGATTTCGAGAAGGAAACCGGGATCAAGGTCGTCTACGACGTCTTCGACTCCAACGAAATCCTCGAGACGAAGTTGCTTGCCGGCGCCTCCGGCTATGATGTGGTCGTGCCGACCGCGATCTTCCTGTCCCGCCAGATCCAGGCGGGCGTGTTCCAGAAGCTCGACAAGTCGAAGCTTCCCAACATCAAGAACATGTGGGACATGATCGCCGAGCGGACCGCCAAATACGATCCGGGGAATGAATATTCCATCAACTACATGTGGGGCACCACCGGCATCGGCTATAACAAGGCCAAGGTGAAGGAGCGTCTCGGCACCGACACGCTTGACAGCTGGAAGGCCGTGCTGGACCCGGAAAATGCCAAGAAGCTCGCCGATTGCGGCATCTACATGCTGGACTCGCCGACCGACATCCTGCCGAGCGTGCTGAAATATCTGGGCCTCGACCCGGATTCGAAGAAGCCGGATGATCTCGCCAAGGCCGAAGAGGCGATGCTCGCCATCCGCCCCTACATCCGCAAGTTCCACTCCTCGGAATATATCAATGCGCTTGCCAATGGCGACATCTGCGTCGCGGTCGGCTGGTCCGGCGATATCTTCCAGGCCCGCAACCGCGCCAAGGAAGCCAATCAGGGCGTCGACATCGGCTATTCCGTGCCCAAGGAAGGCGCGCTGATGTGGTTCGACCAGATGGCGATCCCCGCCGATGCCCAGCATGTGGAGGAAGCGCATGAATTCCTCAACTACATCATGCGTCCCGATGTGGCGGCCAAGGCCTCCAATTTCGTGGTCTATGCCAATGGCAACAAGGCCAGCCAGGAGCTGATCGACAAGAAGATCACCTCCGATCCGGCGGTCTACCCCGATGAGAGCACCCTCGCCAATCTCTTCACCACCACGCCCACCAGCCCCAAGGACCAGCGCGCTGTGACCCGGGTCTGGACGAAAATCGTGACCGGACAGTAAGAGAAACGGAAAAACCCCGGCCTGCCAAGTGCCGGGGTTTTTAACGACAAGAGCGAACCAACGCCTCTAGGGGACAATCATGAAATCTCTGGGAAACATCCGGCGCTCCTTTGCGCCCTGGAATGATCCATCCGCAAAACCCTACATCACCTTCGAAAACATCACCAAGGCCTTTGGCAGCTTCGTGGCGGTCAACGATCTGACGCTGCATGTCTTCCAGCGGGAGTTTTTCGCCCTGCTCGGCGCGTCCGGCTGCGGCAAGTCCACGCTCTTGCGCATGCTTGCGGGCTTCGAACAGCCCACCAGCGGCCGCATCCTGCTCGACGGGCAGGAAATGTCGGGCATTCCGCCCTATCGCCGCCCGGTCAACATGATGTTCCAGTCCTACGCGCTCTTCCCGCACATGACGGTGGAGAAGAACATCGCCTTCGGTCTGAAACAGGATGGCATGGCGAAATCCGAGATCGAGGACCGGGTGGCGCAGATGCTGAAGCTCGTGAAGCTCGAGCAGTTCGGCAAGCGCAAGCCGCACCAGCTGTCCGGCGGCCAGCGCCAGCGCGTGGCCCTTGCCCGCTCCATTGCCAAGCGCCCGAAGGTGCTGTTGCTCGACGAGCCGCTTGGTGCGCTCGACAAGAAGCTGCGCGAGGAAACGCAGTTCGAGCTCATGGACCTGCAGCAGGAGCTCGGCCTCACCTTCATGGTCGTCACCCACGACCAGGAAGAGGCCATGACCATGGCCGATCGCATTGCCATCATGGATCGCGGCCAGGTGAAGCAGGTGGCAACGCCTGCCGAGGTCTATGAAGCGCCGAACTCCCGCTTCGTCGCCGATTTCATCGGCTCCGTCACCCTCTTCGAGGGCAAGGTTGAGAAGGCCGAAGGCGGGCGAACCGAGATCGCCGCCAATGACGGCTTTGCGCTCCGCGCCGAAAGCACCGTGCCGGTTCAGCCGGGCGCCACGGTCTTCTACGCCATTC
This sequence comes from uncultured Rhizobium sp., assembly GCA_945952415.1. GTDB lineage: Bacteria > Pseudomonadota > Alphaproteobacteria > Rhizobiales > Rhizobiaceae > Gellertiella. Next base: position 7,410 of record CAMFIF010000036.1, read on the forward strand.
GCCCGGAAAAGATCCGCCTCAGCAAGAGGCCGCCGGCCGATCCCTCGGTCAATGCGGCTGAAGGCGAGATCTGGGACATCGCCTATCTCGGCGACATGACCGTCTTTCACGTCCGCCTCGCCTCCGGCAAGGTCATCAAGATTTCCCAGATGAATGCGACGCGCGAGGCCGAGGAACCCTTTGGCTGGGACGAGAAGGCCTGGGTATCCTTCCCGGCCAATGCCGGCATCGTGCTGACGGGCTGAGGAGACGATCATGAACCCGCTCCGTTGGATCACGAACCGGCTGGTCATTCTCGTTCCCTATGCATGGCTGCTGATCTTCTTCCTCATTCCCTTCTTCATCGTCTTCAAGATCTCGCTCTCGACGACGGCCATCCAGATGCCGCCCTACGAGCCGGTCTTCAATGGCACAGATACCTGGAACAAGCTGAAGGAACTGTCCTTCGACAATTATGTCTGGCTGACGCAGGATCCGCTCTATTACCGCGCCTATCTCTCCTCGGTGATGATTGCCGCGGTTTCGACCTTCCTGACGCTGCTGGTGGCCTATCCGGTTGCCTATGGCATGGCCCGGGCACCGTCCTCGATCCGCCCGACGCTCCTGATGCTGGTGATCCTGCCCTTCTGGACGAGCTTCCTCATCCGCGTCTATGCCTGGATCGGCATCCTGAAGCCGGAAGGCCTGCTGAGCCAGCTGCTGATCTCGCTCGGGGTCATCAGCGAGCCGCTGCAGATCCTCAACACCAACACCGCAATCTTCATTGGCATCGTCTATTCCTACCTGCCCTTCATGGTGCTGCCGATCTATTCGGCGCTGGAAAAGATGGATTATTCGCTGATCGAGGCGGCCGAGGATCTCGGCTGCACGCCGACCGGTGCCTTCTGGAAAGTGACGTTCCCGCTCTCGCTGCCCGGCGTGGTTGCCGGCTGCTTCCTGGTCTTCATTCCGGCCGTGGGGGAGTTCGTCATTCCCGATCTTCTCGGTGGTTCGGCCACGCTGATGATCGGCAAGACGCTCTGGAACGAGTTCTTCTCCAACCGTGACTGGCCGGTATCCTCTGCCGTTGCGGTGGTGCTGCTGCTCATCCTCGTCATCCCCATCGTGTTCTTCCAGAACGCGCAGGCCAAGGCAGAGGAGGCCGGGCGATGAATACGACCTGGAGCCGTTTCAACATTGTTTCGGTGACGCTGGGCTTTGCCTTTCTCTATCTGCCGATCTTCATTCTGGTCATCTTCTCCTTCAACGAGTCGAAGCTGGTCACGGTCTGGGGCGGCTTTTCGACGAAATGGTACGTATCCCTGTTCCACAATCAGGGGATCATGGATGCTGCCTGGGTGACCATCCGGGTGGGGCTTCTCTCCGCCTCCATCGCCACGGTTCTCGGCACGCTGGGGGCGTTGGCGCTCAACCGCTTCACCCGCTTCAGGGGCCGCATGCTCTTTTCGGGCATGATCTACGCGCCCCTCGTCATGCCGGAGGTCATCACCGGCCTGTCGCTCTTGCTGCTCTTCGTGGCGGTGGATTTCGACCGTGGTTTCTGGACCGTCACGCTCGCCCATGTCACGCTCACCATGTGCTTCGTCGCGGTGGTGGTGCAGTCGCGTCTGGTCACCTATGACCGCTCGTTGGACGAGGCGGCCATGGATCTCGGGGCAACGCCGGTCGGCACCTTCTTCCAGGTGACCCTGCCGGTCATCCTGCCTGCGGTCGTGTCGGGCTGGATGCTCGCCTTCACCCTGTCGCTCGATGACCTGGTGATCGCCAGCTTCACCTCCGGCCCGGGTGCCACCACGCTGCCGATGAAGATCTACAGCCAGGTGCGCCTCGGCGTGACGCCGGAAATCAATGCCGTCTCGACGATCATGATTGCCGTCATCGCCGTCGGCGTCGTGGTTGCCTCGGTCGTCACCAAGCGGCAGGAAGTGCAGCGACAGCGCGACGAGCGCATGGCGATGGCCATGCCCTGACAAGAAACGAAGGGGGAGGGCCTGGCTCTTCCCCTCAATCCTCCCGTGCCGGGAGGAACAGGAAGGTAAACAGCCAGATCGGAATGACCACCAGCGCCCCGAGCGTCAGCCGCGGCGCGATCCAGGCGCTCGACCGCGCCAGAAAATCGGCAATGTCCTGCCGCGTCAGGCTCGCCGCCTGCAGCAGGCTGTCTTCCGTCACCCCGAACAGGCCGAGCAGCCAGCCCGCAATCAGCGAGGCGACGCCAAGCTTGATCAACCCCCAGACAATGCGGCGCATCGATCGATCCCCCTGAACGATGATTCGGTATCATTATCACGGGTGGATCTTGCGCCGGGAAGTCCCTCCGGCCGCCCGGTGGCGCGGAGAGGACAGGGCCGGTGTGCAGGCGCGCTAGCGAGCCCGGCGCGCCCCTTTATAATGCAATGCAGCATGGTATAACCGACGCAAAATGGTCGAGGAGGACGCAATGATCGAGGACAAGCCGCTTTGGGTGCCGTCGGAGGAATTCAAGGCTGCCACGCCCATGCGGGCCTTCATGGAGGCGGTCTCCGCCCGCCATGGCCTGTCCTTTGAAGATTACGACGCCTTTCACCGGTGGTCCGTCAGCCATCGCGATCTCTTCTGGTCGGCGGTCTGGGATTTCTCCGGCATTCGCGGCAGGAAGGGCGACCGGCTGCTGATCGATGACGAGCGGATGCTCGAAGCCCGCTTCTTCCCCGATGCCGAACTGAATTTTGCCGAGAACCTCCTCGCCCGCACCGGTTCTGATGATGCCATCATCTTCGTCGGGGAGGACAAGGCGCACTCCCGCTGGAGCTGGGACGATCTTCATGCCCTCGTCTCCCGCCTGCAGCAGGCCTATCGCGCCCTGGGTATCGGCAAGGGCGACCGCATCGCGGCCATGATGCCGAACATGCCGGAAACCGTGGCGCTGATGCTGGCCGCCGCCTCGATCGGCGCGATCTGGTCCTCCTGCTCGCCCGATTTCGGCGAACAGGGCGTGCTCGACCGCTTCGGACAGATCGAGCCGAAGCTCTTCGTCACCTGCGATGCCTACTGGTACAATGGCAAGAAGCAGGATGTGGCGGAAAAGGCGGCGGCCGTTGCCAGGCGGCTCGGCGTCCCCGCCCTCGTCGTCCCCTATGCGGGCGATGCGGAAGCCGCCGCCGCATCGATCGGCAATGCGCGCACGCTGGCTGCCTTCATCGAGCCCTACGCCGCCAGGGCGGTGGAATTCCTGCCCTTGCCCTTTGCGCATCCGCTCTACATCCTTTTTTCCTCCGGCACGACCGGGGTGCCCAAATGCATCGTGCATTCCGCCGGCGGCACGCTCATCCAGCATCTCAAGGAACACCGGCTCCATTGCAGCCTGAAGCCCGGCGAGAAGCTCTTCTACTTCACCACCTGCGGCTGGATGATGTGGAACTGGCTGGTCTCCGGTCTCGCCGTCGGTGCCACGCTCTGCCTCTATGACGGCTCGCCCTTCTATCCCGATGGCAATGTGCTCTTCGATTATGCGGCGCGCGAAGGCTTTACCGTTTTCGGCACCTCGGCGAAATATATCGATGCGGTGCGCAAGGCGGGCATAGAACCGGTGAAGAGCCATGATCTTTCGGCGCTTCGCCTCGTGACCTCCACCGGGTCGCCGCTGTCGCCGGAAGGCTTCTCCTTCGTCTATGAAGGCATCAAGCCGGATGTCCAGCTCGCCTCCATTTCGGGCGGAACCGATATCGTCTCCTGTTTCGTGCTCGGCAATCCGCTGAAGCCGGTCTGGCGCGGCGAGATCCAGGGGCCGGGCCTCGGGCTTGCGGTCGATGTCTGGGATGATGAGGGCCGGCCGGTGCGCGGCGAAAAGGGCGAGCTCGTCTGCACCCGCGCCTTCCCCTCCATGCCGATCATGTTCTGGAACGACGCGGGCGGCAAGAAATACCAGGCGGCCTATTTCGAGCGTTTTGACAATATCTGGTGCCACGGCGATTTTGCCGAATGGACCGTCCATGGCGGCCTCGTCATCCACGGCCGTTCCGATGCCACCCTCAACCCGGGTGGCGTGCGGATCGGCACCGCCGAGATCTACAATCAGGTGGAGCAGCTGGAGGAGGTCGTCGAGGCCCTGTGCATCGGGCAGGACTGGGACGATGACGTGCGCGTGGTACTCTTCGTCCGCCTCGCCCCCGGCGTCGCGCTCGATGCCGAACTGGCGAACCGGATAAAAACGAAGATCCGCACCGGCGCCTCGCCGCGCCACGTTCCCGCAAAGATCATTGCCGTTGCCGATATCCCCCGCACCAAATCGGGGAAGATCGTCGAACTGGCGGTCCGCGAAGTGGTTCACGGCCGGCCGGTCAAGAACAAGGAAGCGCTGGCCAACCCCGAAGCGCTGGAGCTCTTCGCCGGCCTCGCAGAGCTGAAAGCCTGACCCGGCGCGCAACACACCCATCGCAGGGGCAGCTTCGGCTGCCCTTGTGTTTTTGAGGGCGGAACGGTGATCAGCGGGAACGGTCGAGCGACCGGGAAACGATCAGCGCGGGAATGAGCCCGGCAAGGATGATGATCAGCGCCCCGACCGAGGCATCCTCCACCTTGGAGCGGGACGCATCCTCGTAAACCAGCGTGGCGAGCGTGTTGAAGTTGAATGGCCGGAGCAGGATCGTCGCCGAAAGCTCCTTCAGCGCCTCGATGAAGACCAGCAGGCCTGCGGTTAAAATCGCCGGGCGCAGGTTGGGAATCAGCACCGAAACCAGCGCCTGGAACCGCGTGCGGCCAAGCGTTCGCGCGGCCATGTCGAGATGCGGGGAAAGCTTCTGCAATCCGCTGTCGATCGCCCCTTCCGCCATGGTCAGGAACCGCACGGTCAGCGCATAGACGATCGCAAAGCCGGTGCCGCTGAGAAGCAGGCCGCTCGACAAGCCGAAGGCACTGCGCAGGCTGCTGTCGAGAAAATTGTCGAAGGCGGCAAAGGGCAAAAGCACGCCGAGCGCAATCACGGTGCCCGGCACGCCGTAGCCGAGTGCCGCCAGCCGACCGGAAAACCCGATCAGGCGGGAGCGGGTGGATCGCCCCGCATGGCTGAGGAAGAAGCCAAGCGATACGGCAAAGAGTGCCGTCAGCCCCGAAACGACGACCGAGGTGACGAGCGCATCGAGAAGCCGATGGTCGAGAAGGTGATCGAGCCGCCGCAGCGCATAACCGCCAAGCACGCCGAAGGGAATGACGAAGCCGAGAGTGACCGGAAGCAGGCAGACGAGCATGGCAAGCGCTGCCCGGGCACCCGAAAGCTTGAGCCGCACCGCATCATGCACCACGGTGGTGGTGCGCCCGGAGGCAAAGCGCTGCCGGCGTCGGGCCATGCGCTCCACCGCCATCAGGCCTGCCGCGGCCAGGAGCAGCAGGCAGGCGAGCTGCGCCGCGCCGGCAAGACTTCCCCGGTTCAGCCAGCTGTCATAGATCGCGAAGGTGAGCGTGTTGACGCCCAGATATTCCACCGTGCCGATATCGTTGAGGCTTTCCATCATCACCAGCGACAGCCCCACCGCTATGGCCGGTCGCGCCATGGGCAGCTGCACCTTGAAGAAGACCTTTACCGGACCCGCCCCCAGCGTGCGCGCCACATCCGCCGCGGCGCGGCCCTGCATCAGGAACATGGCCCGGCAAGCGAGGAAGACGTAAGGATAAAGCACGGAGCTCAATACCAGCACCGCCCCGCCCATGGAACGAATATCGGGAAACCAGTAATCGCGGATCGAGCGGAAGCCGAAGACCGCCCGCAGGCCGGACTGGACCGGCCCGGTGAAATCCAGAAACTCGCCGAAGGCATAGGCCGCGAGATAGCCGGGAATGGCAAGCGGCAGCACCAGCGCCGCCGTCAGCAGCCGCCGGAAGGGAAAGTCGCAGGCCGTCGTCACCCAGGCCGTCGCAATGCCCCAGAAGCCGGCAATCAGCCCTGTCAGCAGAAGAAGCTCAAGCGTGCGGCCCGCCGCCCGGGGGAAGACGACCCCGAAGAGATGCGGCAGGCTCTCCACCCCGCCCGTGAGCGCCAGCCACAGGATGGCGGCAATGGGGAGGATGACCGCCAGCGCAATGACAAGCGACAACGCCGGCAGAACCGATTTTTCACGCCGGGTTTCCGGCAGGCGCTCGGCGGAGGAAAGGGCAGGTGATGGGGGCACGGGTCGCGGGCCTCTCTGCTGGTCCATGCCCGCGGAAGCGGGCGCTCGGCCCCTGCTTTAGTGCAGTTTCGCCTCAGTTCGCAAGAACGCGCGGCGAGGGAAAGGTGATTTCGACCAGCGTTCCCTCGTTCGGCGTCGAATGAATGGCGAATGTGGCGCGGTTCGCATCCACCATCGCTTTGGTCAGCGGCAGGCCGAGGCCCGTGCCATCGCCGCGCTTGCGCGTGCCGGGGGTGACCTGGCGGAAGGGCTTCATCGCCTGCTCCAGCTCCGCCCGCGTCATGCCCACGCCCGTATCGCGGATGCGCAGCACCACGCTGCCATTCGGCTCATAGGCAGTGGAAACCACGATCTGCCCGCCCGGCTGGGTGAAGCGGATCCCGTTTGCGAGGATGTTCAGCACGATCTGCTTGATCGAGCGGAGATCCGCAACCACATCGGGCACGCTTTCGGAAAAGGCCGTGCGGATGATCACGCGGTTTGCCTGAGCCTGCGGCTGCACCAGCGCCACGGCTTCCGAAATCGCATCATTGAGCCCGACGGCGGTGAATTCGAGATCCATCTCGCCCGCCTCGATTTTCGATATGTCGAGGAGATCATTGACGATATCGAGCACCAGCCGGCCCGAGCGGGCAATGTCATTGGCATATTCCACATAGCGCGGGTGGCCGATGGGGCCGAAATGCTCGATCGACATCATGTCGGAAAAGCCGATGATGGCATTCAGCGGCGTGCGGATTTCATGGCTCACGCGGGCCAGAAAATCGCTCTTGTGGGCATTTGCGGTTTCGGCGGCACGCTTGGCGTTCTTCAGGTCCTCTTCCGTGCGCTTCCACTGGGTAATATCGCGAATGACGGCGCAATAGCCATTGGAGGCCGAAAGGCGCCCGATCGTCATGAAAAGGGGAATGAAGCCGCCGGAGGCCTCGCGCCCGATGACCTCGCGCCCGTCATTCAGCACGCTCGCCACCCCATGGCCGGTCATGCCGGCCAGATAATCCGCCACCGCCCGGTGGCTTTCATGGGCAAAGAGCATGACGAAGGGTTTGCCGCGGGTTTCCGCCTCATTATAGTCGAAGAGCGCGCTGGCCGAGCGGTTCATGGAGCGGATCTCGCCCTCCGGACCGATGATGACGACCCCATCCGTCGCCGTTTCGAGGATCGAGCGCAGCTCGTCCACCTCCACCTGCAATTCGCCGACCCGCGCCGCAAGGCGCGCCTCGTCGGGGTCTTGCTCGGCGGCTTCGGCTGCTGCCGTTTCGACCGGGCGGGGACCGGAGGGAATGAGCGCCAGCATCAGAGCATTGGCATCCTGCCAGCGCACCGACTGGAGCCGGGCCGTGACCGGCACCAGCGCATCATCCGCCCTGACCAGCGACAATCCGCCGGACTGGTCCGGCATGTCCTCGAGGTCGCGGTGATGCAGCAGCGCATCGAGCCCGCCCAGCGCTTCGAGCTCGCGGATCGAGCCATAACCGGTAAGGCGCAGGAATTCGGGATTGGCATGCAGCATCCGCTCACCCGTATGGATGAGCAGCGCCACCGGAATTTCATCCACCGCTTCCGGCGAAAGACCGGTTGCGGCGGCCGTGCGGGCGGGGATCGAGCTTGCAAGAATTTCGAGCTGCTCGTTCACGTGATCCTGGGTATCCGGCGCGGCGGCCTCAGGAGCCATTGCCTCGATGGGCTCGGCGGCGGGGCTTTCCGTCTGCTGCGGGCTTTCGCTCGCACCACCGGTCTCTGACCCGGAGACCGGTATTGTATCGCTTGCCTCCATCAGGGGCTGATCGACTGGCGGCTCGCCCGAAACCTCCGTCGGGTCTTCGCGGCGGAAGGGCTCGAGCTGGCGGGCAATTTCTCGGAAGGCTTCCTGTTCGCCGGGCGTCAGCCCGTCCCGGCCGCGCAGGCGATGCTCGGCCAGCTTGATGATCTTTTCCGAAGCGGAAGGCAGCACGGGCTGGGCGCGGAACACCGGCGGCTCGATGCGGGCTTCAGCCGTGGCTCGATTTTCTTCTGTGGTGGGGTTTTCACCGGGCTGCGGCAGGGGATCAGCGGCAGACGGTTCCGTTTCGGGCGCAGCGGCCTCCGTTTCGGCGGAAGCTGCCTCGGGAGCCTGAAGCTGCTCCTCCGCACTCGCCGCCGTTTCTTCCTCTTCGACGTGCGGTTCGGAAGGCACGTCCGCGACCGGCGCGGGCGCCTGGTCTTCGGTGATGGCAGGTTCAGCGGCCGATTCAGCCTTCTCTTCTTCCGGAAGGTGGAAAGCCGCGTCGCTCTCCGGCTGCACCTCCTGTTTTTCAGGCGCGGCAGGCTGTGTGCCGAGCGTCAGACCGATGGCCTGCGGATCTTCGATGGCATCCGAAAGGCGCACGATGCCGAAACCGCGGAAACCATCGAATTCCCGGTTGCGCCTATAGGTCGGCAGGGCCGCCAGATCGACGGGTGCCTTGAGGTTCGTGCCTTCCACCGGCCAGTAGATCGTCTTGCCCGACCAGGTATCGCGGCGGCCGAGAAGCTCGGCAATCTTGCCGTCGGGATCGAGATCGAGAAGACTTGCAATATCGGTAAAGGCGACGCCCGAAAGATCCGCCGCATGCGGGCCGACCGCCGCGGCAAGCTCCGGCGAGACTTCCGAAAACTGGCCATCCGCATCGATCTTCCAGACGAAGCGGGTGGGGCGTGCCGACCGGTTCGGCCGGAAATCATCGGCTGCCTCGGCTGCGGGTAGGCTCTCTGCGGGTGCCAAAGCCTGTGCCTCCTCTGCCGGAGCAGGGGCCACGGGCTCGGAAACGGCTGCAGCGGGCACGGCCTCCGCATCGGCTTCTGCCGCCACGGCCTCCGGGGCCTCTTTTGCCGGGGCCGGGTCTTTCACAGTCTCCTGCTGAAGGGGAAGCCCGGTCTCGGTCTCGGTCTCGGGAGCGCTGGCTGCGCTTTCGCCGGGCTGCGGCTCGAACGATGCAGCCTCCACAAGGGCTGTCTCCTCAGAGGAGGGGGCAACAGCCACGACTTCTTCCGCCTCGTCCTCGGCAGAGGCGGCGTCGACAGGCTGCATCGCCTCGGGCGTTTCGGAATTCCGTGGCGCTTCCGCTTCGGAAACAGCCGGGATGCTCTCCGCCAGCGGTGCCGCCTCCGCCACTGCCACGACGGGCGACTCGACGGCGGAGGGTGCGCTTTCTTCCGGAAAATCGGCAGAGGGGCCCATATTGCCGAGAATGGTTTCCACCGCAAACAGCAGGTGCAGGCCAGGCCGATCGCTGACCTTGCCGATTGCCGCCGGCAGATAGCCCTTGGCGGTCGGGATCGGCCGCTTCACCAGCCGCTCCGCATGGCTTCCGGCCATCTCCACCAGCCGCCGCGCGGTTGCGGGCGACAGGCCCAGCGCGTTGAAACTGGGCGAGGCGGACAGGATTTCCCCGCCATCTCCCAGCACGGCCATATGCGTATCCGGATCGTCGAAGCCGGTCAGCATGTCGGCGGCGATCTTCTCGATCTTCTGCGGTGCGGAATCGACCGGGGCGGCAAACAGCAGCGCATCGACCCGGGGCGTCAGCCGGATGCGTTCCACCACCGCCTGAACCGCGACGCGCTGGAAGCCCGTGGGAATGCGGATGAGGAATCGGCGCGTCTCGCCATCGGCCTTCAGCTGCCGGCCGGAAGCCTCCACCTGGCGGAAGGTCACATCGTTCGGGTTCGGTCCATCCTCGATGAGATCGTAGAGCACCGGCTTGCCAAAGAGGCGGGCGCCGGCGCCATTGGCCCAGAGCACCTCCGAAAGGTCGAGCGAAAACAGGACGATAGCTTCGCCGCGCGCGAAATGATCCTTCACCCGTTCATGAACGGCTATGTCGATGAAAGGATATTGAACTGCGGGCATGACCGATCCTGTATCCGTCTGGGATGCCTGGACCCCAAATTAACACAATCTTAATACGTGCATAGCCCCGGAAAGGTCCATAAGTGCCGGAAAAAACTGACCAAGAAGGTTAATGCGCTAACGCGCTGCACAAATTTACACGGATTATGTTGCAATGCACAAAAGTCCATGCTATATAATCGGGCATAGATGAACACGGGCGCCGGATTGGATGCGCCCTTTGACCAGGAGTTGAATTCCATGGCTGCCAAGAAGACCGACGACGTATTCTCCGTATCTTCCTTCGACCCGTCCAAGGTAACCGAAGGCCTGCGCGACTTCGCCGAGAAGGGTGCAGAACAGTCCAAGCAAGCTTTTGCCCGCATGAAGGCCGCTGCCGAAGAAGCGACCAAGACGGTTGAAACCACCGTCCAGTCCGCCCAGGCCGGCACCGTCGACCTCGGCCTCAAGGCCATCGACGCCCTGCGCACCAATGCCGAATCGTCCTTCGCCCACATGGAAGCCCTTCTGGGTGTGAAGTCCGTTTCCGAATTCTTCGAACTGCAGACCGCTTTCCTGCGCAAGCAGGCCGAAGTTGCAGTCGAGCAGGCCAAGACCATGCAGGACGCGACCCGCAAGCTCGCCGAGACCGTTTCGAAGCCGGCCAAGGACGCCGCCGAAAAGGCTTTCTCGAGCTTCAAGGCCGCCTGATCCGGCTGAAAGACTGAAGCCTCCCAAGGCGATGGCCGGGCCTGACAGCCCGGCCTTTTTCGTGCTATGAACAGAAAAGGTCTTGCAATATCATGAGACCTTGCGTATGTGACCGCCCAGACGCGGTCACGCGCCGTGTGCGGTTGTAGCTCAGTTGGTTAGAGCGCAGGTTTGTGGCACCTGAGGTCAGTGGTTCGACCCCACTCAACCGTACCATTTCCTCCCCGAGACATTCGAATATGGTTCTTTATGTGCCTGCAGCTCACGGTCTATCTGGAGCATGCCCAAGGCATGAATGCCGCCAGAGGGTGATAAGTGCTGGCTGCCGTAGGAGCATGGCGAGGCGAATTTCTTTCGCTACACCACGGGTCAAAGAAAGTCAGCGGATATCACCCGTCCGAACGTAGGTGATCGCGCAAATCCCCAGAACCACCGCCACCCCGCCGGCAAGTTCCAGGTGTGTGACGGCTTCATCGAAGAAAAGCCAGCCCAAAAACAAACCGGTGATCGGGTTCAGGGCTAGAAAAGCTCCTGCTTTACTGGCTCCAACCCGCCGTATACCTTTATAATAGAGGATGTAGGCGAGCGCCGACCCAATCGCACCCAAGTAAAAAAGGCTGAGCCACTGCACGCCAGGCATATGCGAAACCGTGGTCAAGATTGAAAAGAATGGCTGGGTAAGGAGGGCCGCGATCACCAGCATGCCGGTTCCGATCCAGATCGAATAGGCGACGGTTGCGAAAGAGCCCAGAGCCCGCGACAGATCCAGTGACATAACGCTGTAAATGACCCAACACGCTACGCAACAGAGGATGAGGACATCACCCTTGCCGACCCCACCATTGGGATCGAAGTCATCCCGCGAGAAAACGACGGCTCCAACGCCGATCAGACTGAGGCAGATGCCGGAAATTTTCTGAAGGGAGAGCGTCTCGTGAAGCAACAACCGGGCGGAAATTGCAATCAAGGCCGGGTTCAGTGCGATGATGAGCGAAGCGCGTGATGCCTCTGTGTAGCGAAGCCCGATAAAGAAACAAAGATTGTAGGCAAAGATGCCGAAGAACCCCAGCCTGGTCAGGCCAGCCCACTGGCCACGACTTGGCAGAGGCAACCTGCGCCGTGTTAGGGCCAGAAATCCAGCAAGTGTCAGGCTTGCCAACAGGAAGCGCAGGCTTGCCGATATCAGGGGCGGCAAATCGCCCGCAACGGCGCGCCCGGCCGCAAATGTTCCGCCCCAGATGATCGATACGAAAACGAGCATCGAATAGGCGCGGGCAACAGGAATATCCGCCCTGACGGTGAACGATCTGCCAGCCATATACAAAACTCCAACCTGCTTGGTCATTTAATAATCGCATGTTAATTCATAGGCAAATGAGTGAACATTCATGAGGTGGCCAATGACCCTGACGCAGCTCGAAATCTTCTCCACCGTTGCCGAACTGTGCAGCTTTACCGCTGCCGCCCAGCGGCTGGGTATCTCGCAGTCGGCGGTCTCTCATTCGATGAAGGCGCTGGAGGAGGAGCTTGGCGTAACGCTGCTGCGACGAGGCCAGAGCAGCGTTACGCCTACGGATATCGGTCTGCAGCTTCTTGGCCGGGCACGGGCGATGGTAGGGCTGGCGGAAACGATGCGGCAGGAGGCATCGGCAACCCGTCACCTGCAGCGAGGTCTCTTGAGGATCGGATCTTTCGGACCGTCTTCTTCCATTCACATTATTCCGCAAATCATGCAGGTGTTCGCGCAGACTTATCCGGGAATAGAGGTGCAAATCGACGAAGGACCGGATCGCCAGGTTGTTCAATGGCTGCTTGAACGCAGGATCGACATCGGCTTCGTGATTCTTCCGGACGAGAGGTTCATGACCCGTCTGATTGCCACCGACCAAATGGTTGCGGTTGTGCCGGAGAGGCATGAACTGGCCAGCAGGGCGCAGATTGCTCTGGCAGATCTATGCAACGACCCATTCGTGTTAACCGAGGCCGGTTCCTCGGATCTCGTCCTGCGCATGTTCCGGCAGAAGAGGCTGAGCCCCAGAACACGGTACCGTTGCGCACAGATCATCAGCACGCTCGATATCATCGCCCGTGGGGCTGCCGTATCGGTGCTGGCAGAGAAAGCGCTTCCAGAGAAGCCGATAGGATGGGTGAGCCGACCTCTTGCTCCAGCGGTTGTACGGAGTGTCGGACTGGCTGTCCTCGATGAAGCGGAGGCATCGCCCGCGACCAAGGCATTTCTGAAAGTCGCTGCCACATCCTGTCAGGCACAGCCGGAACGTCACTAGAATTTGATGCGCTCTCTGGAACCAAAGTCCGTCACGAAGCGGATGGTGTCTCCAGCCCGTTCGGCAAGGAAATCCAGAGCACGGTCTGCGCCTCGGGCGAATGGCGCGACAGGTGGCCCTTGCCGTGGGTATCCGTCACGAGGACGAAGCTTCCGGCGGAGACCGTTCGGATCTCGCCATCGCTCGTCTCGTACTCGACCGACCCATCCAGTCTCACGGTCAGGACGGGTTCCGGCACCGTGTGCCAGGAAACCGGACGCATGCCGGCCGGGATATGCGTGATCCTGACGCGCGATGCGGGATAGCTTGCGGTGACGTCGAAGGGCACCGCATCCGGATGCACCCGTTGTTGCCGCGTCGGCAGCTCGATTTCATCGAAATGCGACTCGCCGTCGGGCGAAGCATAGATCCGCAGGCACTTCATGCTGTTGTCCTTTATGGGCTGTCCGGGGAGCCGTTCCCTTCCGGAATGACGATCCCGTTTTCCAGTGACATTATATCCCTGATCTCTGCATGCCTGCGCATACCCACGCCACCGGAAATCGCGCGCGAAGAACACGTCTCGGAGGGAAATAGGCTCGGGAAGAGGGAAGGGCGCTCTCGGCAGCGGAACTGTCCCGATGGAGCGCACCTCGCCCCCTCGATCCCGGAATGACACATCCGATCCGCCCGCTATGGGGTCGTTTGTACCAGAATGGGAAAGAGAAGGCTCAGCCGCCCCGCAGACCCCGGGCCTCGCCGTTGGCGCGCCCCGCGCGCTGGAAAAGGGGCGAAACACTCCGCTAACCATGTTCGCGTGTGAGGGGGCCATATCGGTAGAAGTTTAATCTTCTTAAACACCGGAATACAATAATTATCGGGCATAAGTTTCCACACCGAGACTGATGTAGCTCGTAACTAGTCATATGGAGGCAAACATGACTAACTTCTTCAAGCGCTTCGTAAACGATGAATCCGGCGCAACCGCAATCGAATACGGCCTGATCGCCGCCCTCATTTCCGTCGCCCTGATCGCCGGCGGCACGGCACTCGGTGGCCAGATCGGCACCACCTTCAACACGCTGACCACGAAGCTGCAGACCGCGACCAACAAGTAAGCTCTGCGCTCATACGAGCACGTCACCAGCGGTCCGGGCATCTCGGGCCGCTTTTTTGCGTCAGCCTGTTTCGCCGAAGAAGCCGCCCGCACCTTGCGCGCCGCGCAGGCATGCAGAACTTCGCCCCTCCCGGCACCCCGTTTCGCGCGCCTGCCGCCTTGAACTGCCGGGCTTTTTCCCGGCTGCGCCTGGCTTCGCCCTCCACACAGATTTCAAAGGTCAAGGTTTACTACGCCTTAACCATCACACGCTGAGGTGTAGCGGTTTGATCACGAATTAGGAAATGATTCAGTATTAACAAACTACCGTTTCCCTGTTGCATGAACTGGCCCCCATGATGGTGCGGCCGGTGCTTCTCAGGGGTCCGCACATGATGTGCTTCAAATGGCCGGCAATCATTGCCGGCGCATTGGGTATTTTTGTTCTCTGGCTGCCGATCAGCCTGCAGGCGCAGCTTGTGCTGAGTTTTGCGGTTCTCGGCCTGCTGTTCATGGCCATGAGCCGGCCGGCCAACAAGACGTTTCGTCTGATGACCTTCGTCCTGTCCGCAGTGCTGGCGCTGCGCTATGCCTACTGGCGCACCACCGAGACGCTGCCGGACATGTCCGAGCCGCTGAATTTCGTGCCGGGCCTGCTCCTCTATCTCGCGGAAATGTACTGCCTGGTCATGCTGGGCGTCAGCTATTTCATGCTGGCCGATCCGCTGAGCCGCAAGGCGCCCGCCATCACCGATGCCGCAGCACTGCCGACCGTGGATGTCTTCATTCCGACCTATAACGAGGATCCGGAACTCCTGGCCGCGACGCTCGCCGCGGCGAAGTCGATGATCTATCCGCGCGACAAGCTCGCCATCTATCTCCTGGATGACGGCGGTACGGAAGCGAAGCGCAACCACAAGGATCCGCGCGTGGCGCTGGCCGCCATGCGCCGCCACGAGCTTCTGAAATCGCTCTGCGAATCCATGGGGGTCAATTACCACGCCCGTCAGAAGAATGATCATGCCAAGGCCGGCAACCTGAATGATGGCCTGCGCATTTCCCGGGGCGAACTCGTCGTCGTCTTCGATGCCGACCATGCGCCGGTGCGCGAATTCCTGCGCGAAACTGTTCCCTTCTTTGCAGAGGATGAGAAGCTTTTCCTCGTCCAGACCCCCCATTACTTCCTCAATCCCGATCCGCTCGAGAAGAATCTCGATACCTTCGCCCGCATGCCCTCGGAAAACGAGATGTTCTATTCCGTCATGCAGCGCGGTCTCGACAAGTGGAACGCCTCCTTCTTCTGCGGTTCTGCCGCCGTCCTGCGGCGCAAGGCGCTGGAATCGACACGCGGCTTTGCCGGCCAGTCGATCACCGAGGATTGCGAAACCGCGCTCGCGCTCCACACCAAGGGCTGGCATAGCTACTATGTGGACAAGCCGCTGATTGCCGGTCTCCAGCCGGAAACCTTCGTGTCCTTCATCGGCCAGCGTGCCCGCTGGTGCCAGGGCATGCTGCAGATCCTGATCCTCAACCGGCCGTTCCTTGCCCGTGGCCTCAGCATCGGCCAGCGCATCTGCTATGCGGGGATCAATCTCTTCTGGCTCTTCCCGCTGTCGCGGCTGGCCTTCATGTTCTCGCCGCTGCTCTACATCTTCTTCTCGCTGGAGATCTATCAGGCCAACATCATGGAGTTCGCCTCCTATGCGCTGACCTATCTCATCTCCTCCTTCGCCATGCAGAGTTATCTCTATGGCCGGGTGCGCTGGCCCTGGGTGTCGGAGCTTTATGAATATGTCCAGTCGGTCATGCTCATCGGCTCCATCCTCAGCGTCGTGCGCAATCCCCGCAAGCCCACCTTCAACGTCACGGCCAAGGGCCAGACGCTGGAAAAGAGCATGCTGTCGCCGCTGGCACGGCCCTATTTCGCGATCTTCCTGCTGCTTCTCGCCGCCGCCTTCTATTCGGCCTGGCGCTTCTTCACCGAGCCGCTGGCAACCGACCTCCTGATGATCGTGGCGGGCTGGAACCTGCTCAATCTCGGCCTTGCGGGCGCTGCCCTCGGCGTGGTTTCCGAACGGAGGGAACTCCGGCGCAACCAGCGCCTTCCGGTCAAGCGCCATGCGCTGATGCGGGTGGGCGAAACCCTCCATTCCGTCGTCATCAACGATGCCTCCAGCGGCGGCATGACGGTGGAATTCCTGGACCATGTGCCGGAGATCCCGGCAGAGGGCCCCTTCACCGCCACGCTCGAGCTCCGCCGCAACGGCCATGTCATCATGGTGGAAGTGGAGCGTCGCAACATGCGCAGCGGGTCGGACAGCGCCATCTATGGCTTTGCCTACAAGGAGCGCACGCCGGAAACCTTCATGGCCATTGCAGAGCTCATGTATTCCGATCAGGCCGTGCTGCAGGATCGGCTCACCCGCCGGCAGGCCCGCATCGGCTTCTTTGCCGGCACCGCCCAGTTCGCCTTCTGGACGATCCGGGAAACGCTCCGCGCGCTGGTCTATGCCACGGGCCGGGTGAGCGAGACGCCGGCCGAATCCATCGAGGATGCGCCGATGACGATTCGCACCAAGCCGAAATACCGCCCGGAAGAGATCGAGGATGGCGCGGAAAGCTTCAAGGTGGATAGTTTCAAGGGAGCCCAGGTCTATGGCTGAAAGATCGCGCCTTCGCGCCACCGCCCTTCTTGCGCTCCTCGCAACGACCGCCCCGCTCGGCGGTTCGGCACGGGCGGTGGAAAACCGCCTCCAGCCGCTGGTCACCCCGGCCGCGGCGGTCGAGCCGGTGGCGCCCGCAAAGACGGAAGCCCCCGCACCGCAGGGCATGCTCATCCCCTTCGAGCAGCCGGCCTCCGCCCTCAGGCTCACCGGCGAGGACGATAGCCTGGAGCTCACCTTCGCGCTTCCGGAAAGGCTGCGTCTTGCCGGCGGCACGCTGGAAATCGCCTATGACAATGCGGTCTCCGTCCTGCCGGATACGGCCCGGGTGGATGTCAGCGTGAATGGTGCCGTGGTCGGGAATTTCCCCGTTCGCTCGCCGAACGGCCTCACCACCATCCGCATCCCCTTGAAGGGCGAGCAGGTGCGGGCGGGACGCAATCTGGTGCGCCTGCGCGCGGTGCAGCATCACCGCGTCGATTGCTCGCTTGCGGCGACCTACGAATTGTGGACCCGGCTGTCGGTCTCGGCGAGCGGTTTCCGCACCGCGATGCCCTTCCGCTTCGAGGAGCCGACGGACCTCCTGTCCGTTGGCCGCAACAGCCGCGAACAGACGGAAATCCGCCTCGTCGCCTCGCCCGATGGGGCGCCGGGCCTTGTCAACCAGGCGCTGCCGGTCATTCAGTCGCTGGCGCTTGCCATGAACCGCAAGGATGTCGTCGTTTCCGTCGCGCCCGTGCCGGGCACGGGCCCGGGGATCGATCTCTATGTGGGAGAGGCGGGGCAGGATGGCCAGCCGGATGCCGCCCGCCAGGCGCTGGGCGGCGCTGCCGCCGGGCTTTCGCTGCGGGATGCCGCCATCCCGGGACGCGCTGCCGTGACCCTGCGCGGCGGCTCGCGCGAGGCGCTGTCGGAAGGTCTTCTCGCCGCCCTTCGCGGCCCGCTCAACGAAGCGCTCCAGACCGGCGTGCTCGCCCCCCGTCTCGGCGGCCTCGCCGGCCAGCCGGGCATGCGCTACACGCTCGGCGATACGGGTTACGAAGCCCAGCCCTTCACGGGGCGGCTTTCCCGCGCGCGCTTCACCATCGACATGCCCGCCGATTTCTATCCGGCGGAATATGATACGATGAAGTTCTTCCTGAACGGGGCGACCGCGCCCGGCCTCATGCCGAACGCGCAGCTCCTGATCCGCGTCAATGACCGCGTCGTCACCAGCCTGCCCTTCCGCAATACGGATGGGGAAGTCTTCCGCCACAAGCCGATCGAGATGCCTCTGCGCGCCTTTCGCCCCGGCGTCAACCGCGTGGAGCTTCTGGCCGAACTGCCGGCCCCTTCCGATGCCGCCTGCCGCCCCGGCGAGCGGGAGGATGACAAGCCGCGCTTCATGATGCTGAAGGAATCGGCGCTTCAGATTCCGGCGCTCGCCCGGATCGGCCGCCTGCCGGATCTCGGTGCCTTTGCCGGAACCGGCTATCCCTATGGCCGCGGCAAGCCCTTTGCCGTCGTCGTCGACCGGCCCGGTCCCGAGACGCTGGAAGCGGCAGCCACCACCATCACGCGGCTGGCGCTTGCGGCCGGCAAGCCGCTGGAGGCCGCCCTTTCCTACGGCAGCCAGCCGGAGAGCAAGGGGGCGGGGGATCTCCTCGTCATCACCACGGATCAACCGGCCGCTGGCCATGCCGCGGCGGCCGAAAGTGCCGATGCCGCGCCGGCCCGTCCGGCGGGCGATCCCGGGATCGATCACTTCACAACCGCTGCTGCCGGGCATGGCGATGCCATCGTCTCGGCCGGCTCGGAAGCCCTGCTCGATGCCTTCCGCCAGTCCACCTCGGGCGGCGGCGAGCGCTCGCTGAATGCCCGCACCCAGGAATGGCTCGGCCAGCTTTCCAACCGCTTCAACAGCTGGCTGCGCTACCAGGAGGCCGGCAATGACGTGCTGCCCGAAGAGAAGGACCGGCTGATCTCGATCCGCCAGTCGGCCCGCGTCGGTGGGGAGGGGGTGCTCACCGCAATCCGTGCCAGAACCCCGGCCGATCTTCAGAAAGGCTTCGAAGCGCTGGTCGAGCCCGCCGCCTGGGAGCGGCTGGAAGGGGCAACCGCCAGCATCCGCACCGGCGATCTGGCGCTTTTGACCGAACAGGCCGATCACCGCTTCATCCGCGAAATCACCGACGAGAGCTTTGGCAATTTCCGCCGTCTCGCCGCCTCGTGGTTCTCGGACAATTTCCAGGTTTACATCGGGCTGGTCATCTCCCTCTTCGTGGGATTTGGCCTCTGGCTCGGCTTCATCGTCCCGAAAAAGGGGGTACGGTCGGAATGATCAGGACCTATCGCAACCACCTCCTCTGCGGCCTCGCCATGGCTGCCCTTCTCGTCCCCGCAATCGGCGCCCCGCGGGCGGAGGATTCGATCGAGCTCCTGACCGGATCGATCCGCGCCACTCGCCTCGTGCCGGCCCCCGACAAGGCGGCGCCTGCCGCCGATGCCGAAAGCGCGCTCAGCCAGCCGCTGCCCGCGGTCCCGGCGCTCAGCCCGCCGTCGCCCGTTGCACCTGCTGTCGTGGAGCCCGCGCCGGATACGGCCGGTGCCGCAACCGCCGCCCCGGCGGATGCCGGCAAGGCGCCCGCTCTTCCCAAACCTGACGACGTCGAGCTTTCGGCTCTCTATTACTACGCCCGTGAAAAGCAGGATGCGCGCGTCACCGCCGAGGCCGAGCGGCTGCGCCACAAGTACCCCGATTTCCAGATGCCGGCCGATCTCTACACGGTGAACAGCAAGCCCCGGGTCGACGAGGCGCCCCTGTGGCATCTCTACGAGAAGGATGATTTTGCCGGCATCGATGCGCTCGTTGCCAGGCTGAAGGGAGAGAATGCCGGCTGGGAGCCTTCCGAGGATTTCCGCCAGAAGCTCGAACGGCGCAAGCTCCGTGTCACCCTGACCCGCTCCTACCGCAGCCGCGACTGGGTGGGCGTGATTTCCATGGCCGGCGGCATGAACCTGCAGAAGGAAAAGGATGTCGACCTGCTCTGGATGCTGATCGATGCCTACCGCGAAGCCGCCATGCCGGATGCGCTTCTCGATGTCTATCGCGCAATTCTCTTCCGTCCGCAGGCCGAGCGCTTCCCCGAGACGGTGCTGGTCACCACGCTGCAGAAGGCCGCCCGGGATTTTGAGCCCGAGGAGGTGCGCAGCGCCATGGCGAGCCTCTGGCCCAATCCCTCGCTGATCACGGCGCTGAAGCCCCTGCAGGATGATTTCATCCGGCGCGATATCGCCGATTTCAACCGACGCTCCGAACGCCAGCAGCCCATTGCCGAGCGGGACGTCCAGCGCCTGCGCGATCTCGTCGCCGCCAAGGGCGATAGTGCCGACATGTCGCTGCTCGGCTGGTATTTCCTGAAGCTCAAGCAGCCCAAGGATGCCGAACCCTATTTCAAGCGGGCGCTGGACGAGAAGCCGACGCCGGAATTCGCCAAGGGTCTCTATCTCAGCCTCGCCCAGCAGAAGCGGGACGAAGAGGCCTATGCACTTGCAGCCGCCCATCTGCAGGAACTCACGGATGACCCGGAATTCCTGATGAATGCGCTCTCGTTGCGCTTCGCCAAGCCGGAACTCGGTCCCATCGATCCCAAAAGCGTCGAGGCCTATTCCACCACCATCCTGAAGACCCGGTCCGCCGATCATGCCGAGATCCTGGCCTGGTATGCCTATAATTCCATGCAATATCCCGCCGCGGAAGCATGGTTCGTCCAGTCCTGGAATTGGGAGGAAGAGCCGAACCGCCTGAAAGGCATCGCTCTGACCTTCCTGCGCGAGGGTAAAAGAAAAGAATTTGCAGCCCTCCGCGCCCGTTTCGGGGATCTCTATCCGGATATGTGGGCAGAGATCCTCAGCGCCCGCGCCCCCGTGGCCGGGACGCTCCAGCCGGTGGTGATCACCAGCCCCACCACCGGGCAACCCGTGATCGTCTACCGTCCCGCCCAGGGTGTGGCTGCGGCTGCTCCCGTCGCCAGCGCCGCGCCCACGATCAGCCCCGTCACCTACCAGCCGGCCGCGATGCCGGTGGTGGAACCGGCCGTCATGCCCGTGGCGCAACCGGCCGCCCTGCCGGTCGTGGAACCGGCGGCCATGGTTGCTGAGCCCCAGCCAGTGCTCGTCTATGCAAGCGCGCCGGCGGCTCCCCCGGTCTATGATCCGCCCGCGCCGACCCCGGTTCCCGACCGGGAGGCCGAGGCCGCCCCGCGCCGCGTCAAGGTCGACAAGGGGCCGCGCACCGGCTATTTCGCCGCCTTCAAGGCCAAGCGCTACCAGGAATGCATCGCCGCCATCAACGGCATGGCCTCTGTTCCCTCCGATGCGGAGCTCATTCGCGGTTGGTGCTATCTCGGCCTCAACCGGATTGCGGACGCCCGCATGTCCTTCGGGCTTGCCCTGCGCGGCGAAGGTCGCGTCCGGCACGATGCCGCCTATGGATCGGCGCTTGCCGCCCTGCGCGCCAAGCTGACGGACGATGCCGAGGCGATGATCACCGCTTATCCGCTGGATACGGAAAAGGATCGCGAGGTCCGCGCGGAAATCTACTGGCAGCGCGCCCGCTCGGCCTTCGACCACAAGGATTTCCAGGGCACGCTGACCGCGCTCAATGCCCGCATCAAGCTGGTTCCCGAGCCGCAGGATCTCTCGGTCCTGCGTGCCTGGGCCCATTACAAGCTCGGCAACAAGGCGGAAGCCAAGGCGATCTTCACCCGCCTGAACCAGGCCCTTGCCGATCCGGAAATGATGAAAGGCCTCGCTGCCATCGAGGAGGTAACCCGATGAACCGCTCCGCTCTCGTCCTCTGCCTGCTGTCCGCAGCCGTTGCGGGCTGCTCGACGGTGGAGCCCGACCCCTTTCTGACGGCATCCGTCTCCGCACCCCAGGCACCCACTATTGCGAGCGAGGTCGCGCCCGGATACGCAGTCGCCATGCTGCCGGTGACGGCAGGCGGCATCCGCACCGTCCGCCAGACGGTGCGCAAGGATTATCTCCAGCAGACCGTGGTCTATGGCAATACGGAACGGGGTTTCGGTGAAAACACGATCACCGTCGAAGTCGGCAGGCCGGATCTCGATTCCGCCTATCTGAGCCCGCCGTCCCGCCGGCAGATCCTGGCCGAAATCCGCAATGCCGTGCCGGGCGTTCCCATGCAGATCCGCTCCCTCTCGGGCGAAAACCTCCAGGGTCCTTTCGGCTATGCCACGGGTGCCTATGGTGCTCAGGGCAGCTGCCTCTATGGCTGGCAATATGTGAAGCCGGCCATGGGCAATCCGCTGGCCGCCATGGCCACCGGCAAGCATCCCTACCGCCTGCAGGTCCGCGTGCGCTTCTGCCATCCGACCCTTTCCGAAGACCGGATCGGCACGCTGATGGATGGCCTGCGCGTGCGCCCGGTTTCGGCAGAAACCCTCTCCATGCTGGAATTTGCAAGCGGCAGCGGTGCGCTTGCCGCTGTCCAGCCGCTCGCCGAGCCCGTGCCGGAGC
Organism: uncultured Rhizobium sp.; assembly: GCA_945952415.1. Classification (GTDB taxonomy): domain Bacteria; phylum Pseudomonadota; class Alphaproteobacteria; order Rhizobiales; family Rhizobiaceae; genus Gellertiella. Next base: position 29,657 of record CAMFIF010000036.1, read on the forward strand.
CGGTGAAGGCAAAACCCCATCGCCGCCGCGCGCCGGCCCCGAAGGCGGAAACCTACAGGCCCGAAGACCTGAACAATGTGGTGCTGCCGATCACCCGCCGCCAGCCGCCGGCAGGCGCGCTCTATGTGGATGGCGCAAGCCCGGTCACCATTCCGAATGCGGCCCGCGTGCCGCTGCCGGTCGTGCCGGCTGGTCCGGGAGCGGTGCCCCAGGGGGCTGCGATCGACCGGACGGTGACCGCTGCCCGCCCCGTCGTGGCCGTGACCGTCCCGGTTCCCTCGGCCACGCTCGGGACCCGATAGATCGCGCCTCAAAGGAAGATCTGCCGCTCTTCCCGCACCATCTGGTGCACGAAATCCGCAACCGTTCGCACCCGGGCAAGTTCCCGGGCGCTTTCGTGATAGATGGTCCAGTAGGCGCGGCGGATCCCGATATCCGGCAGGATGCGCACGAGATCCGGATATTGCCGGGCGATATAGATGTGCAGGATGCCGATGCCCGCCCCGGCCCGCACGGCCTCCGTCTGGCCGATGGCCGAGGAGATTTCGAAGCCCGCATCCCAGTTGCGCATGATCTCGCCCGTATAATTGAGTGAGGGGGAGTAGATCAGGTCTTCCACATAGCCGATCCGCCGATGGTCCTTCAGCGCCTCAACCTGATCGGGCATGCCCGCCTCCCGGAGATAGGAGCGGGATGCATAAAGCCCCAGCGAGTAATCGGTGAGCCGCGAGGAGACGAGGCGCCCCTGTTCCGGCCGCTCGATGGTGATCGCAATATCGGCCTCGCGCTGCGACAGCGAGAAGGAGCGCGGCACCGGCACCAGCTGGATCTTCAGTTCCGGATAGCGTGCGGTGAGCTGCCCGAGTCTGGGTGCCAGGAAATAGACGCCGAACCCGTCCGGCGCGCCGATCCGCACCGTACCGGCAAGCGCGCTGTCCACCCGGCCCACCTGGGCCTGCGCTTCCAGCATCTCCGTTTCCATCCGCTCGGCGGCCCTGAGGAAGATCTCGCCCTCGGCGGTCAGTTCGCAGCCATTGGTCCGCCGCAGGAGAAGCCGGGTCTTCAGATCCTCCTCGAGCGCGCTCACCCGTCGCGAAAGCGTCGCATGGTTGACCCCGAGACGCCTGGCCGCCGCGAGAAACTGCCCGGTGCGCGCCACTGCCAGAAACATCCGCACATCATCCCAGTTCATGGCTTGCCCTGTTTCGAATTTTGCACAACGGATGCTTAATCCAGACGATTGATTTGTGCAAATCGTAGTGCGATCCTCTGCGGCGAGGGTCGGGGAGGAACCAGCCCGATCGCACCGATTTCGCCAGCCCGCCGGAACCCGAAGGAACCGGCCGGGCGGCCAAGCGCACACTCTGAAGGGAGATCGCCATGTATCACGTGGGTCATTTCATCGGCGGCAAGCATGTCGCCGGCACCAGCGGCCGCACCGCAAACATCTTCAATCCGGCAACGGGCGAAGTGCAGGGCACGGTTGCCCTCGCCACCGTCGAGGAGCTGCGCGCCGCCGTTGAAAACGCCAAGGCCGCACAGATCGGCTGGGCTGCCACCAATCCGCAGCGCCGCGCCCGCGTCTTCTTCAAGTTCGTCGAGCTCCTGAACAAGCACATGGGCGAACTCGCCGAAGTGCTCTCCCGCGAGCATGGCAAGACCATCGAAGACGCCAAGGGCGATATCATCCGCGGCCTCGAAGTCTGCGAATTCGTCTGCGGCATTCCCCATCTGCAGAAGGGTGAATTCACCGAAGGCGCCGGCCCGGCCATCGACATGTATTCCATGCGCCAGCCGGTCGGCATCGGCGCAGGCATCACGCCCTTCAACTTCCCCGGCATGATTCCGATGTGGATGTTCGCCCCGGCGATTGCCTGCGGCAATGCCTTCATCCTCAAGCCGTCCGAGCGTGATCCCTCCCTGCCGATCCGTCTCGCCGAACTCATGATCGAAGCCGGCCTTCCGGCAGGCGTGCTGAACGTCGTCAACGGCGACAAGGCCGCTGTCGACGCGATCCTGACCGATCCCGATATCGGTGCCGTCTCCTTCGTGGGCTCCACCCCGATCGCCCGCTATGTCTATGGCACGGCTGCCATGAACGGCAAGCGCGCCCAGTGCTTCGGCGGCGCCAAGAACCACATGATCATCATGCCCGA
>CAMFIF010000037.1 GCA_945952415.1 uncultured Rhizobium sp.
ATTGTCACCCATGTCTTAGGTACAAACTGTTACCTATGTATCCGGTATGGACAAGCTGGGAGGTGGTGAGCGCGCAGGGATTCGAACCCTGGACCTACTGATTAAAAGTCAGTTGCTCTACCGACTGAGCTACGCGCTCCCGAGCGTCTTCGGGGGTGGCGAAGCACCCCTTCGGGAAGTGCGCGGAACATAGGCAGGAGGCTCGGCTCGGTCAACCGGTTTATTGCAGCTTTTTTCGCTTTTTCCGCGACAATTTGCCGGTAACCCAAACGCAAAGGTGATTGGCAAGCCGGGGCGGGTTTCGCTACTACCTCGGTCAGGATTTCATGGAAAGCAAGGCTTGCGGATGATTGCGGACATTTCCTTTTTCAGTGCGCTGATTGCCGGTGCCTTGTCCTTTCTTTCGCCTTGCGTCTTGCCGCTCGTGCCCCCCTATCTCTGCTATATGGCCGGTGTTTCCGTCGAGGATTTTCGCTCGGGGATGGATCGGGCGGATGGCAGGTCCGGCCGGTGGGCGGTGCTGGGACCGGCGGTGCTCTTCACGCTTGGCTTTGCCACCGTCTTCGTGGCGCTTGGAGCAGGGGCTTCCACCATTGGCGGCCTGCTGCGTCAGCATCTCGATCTTCTCTCGAAGATCGGCGGTCTAATAATCATCATCATGGGGCTGAATTTCCTGGGCGTGTTCCGCATCGGCCTGCTGGCCCGCGAGGCGCGGTTCCAGAGCAGCGCCAAGCCGGCGACGCTGACCGGTGCCTATATCATGGGCCTTGCCTTCGCCTTTGGCTGGACGCCCTGCATTGGCCCGGTGCTGGGTGCGATCCTGGGCGTTGCTGCATCCCGGGATACGGTGGGCGGGGGTGCCCTGCTGCTCGCAGTCTATTCGCTGGGGCTTGCCGTGCCCTTCTGGATAGCGGCCGGCTTCTCTGGCGCCTTCATGCGGTTCCTTACACGTTTCCGCCGGCATCTGGGGCTGGTGGAAAAGCTGCTCGGGCTGCTTCTCGTGCTCACCGGCCTTGCCTTCATTTTCGGCTATATCAGCGACATGGCGATCTGGTTCCAGCAAACCTTTCCCATTCTCGGGCAAATCGGCTAAAGCGGCGACCGAACAGACCCCGCTTCAAAGACAAGGCCGATGCTTGAAATCCTGGCGCTTCTCCTGCCGTTCTTCGGCCTTATCCTGATCGGTTATCTTGCCGCCCGCATCACCGGCCAGACGGCCGAGGCGCTCGGCTGGATGAACACCTTCATTATCTATGCCGCGCTGCCCGCTCTTTTCTTCAAGCTTGTGGCGAAAACGCCGCTGCATGACCTGACGCGGGTGGATTTCATCCTTGCGGATATTGCCGCAACCTATAGCGTTTTCGTCATGGTTTTCGCGGCCGGGCATCTCATGCGGAAAAACAATGTCGCGGAATCCACGCTTCAGGCCTTCGGCGGCGCCTATGGCAATATCGGCTATATGGGTCCCGGCCTTGCGCTTCTGGCTTTGGGTGAGCGGGCGGCCGTGCCGGTCGCACTCATCGTCTGTTTTGAAAATGCCATGCATTTCGTCGTTGCACCGGCCATGATGGCGCTGGCAGGCGGCGAGCGGCGGTCAGGCGCAAGACTGGTTTTCAAAATCCTCAGGAAGGTCGCGCTTCACCCCTTCATTCTTTCCTGTGCGGCGGGATTCCTCTTCGTGGCGCTTGGCCTTCCCGTACCGACGCCCGCCCAGCAGCTGATCGACACGCTGGCGCAGGCGGCGGCGCCCTGCGCGCTCTTTGCAATGGGGGTGACGCTGGCGCTTCGCCCGCTCAAGCGGGTGCCGGCGGAAATCTACTACATCGTTCCGGCAAAGCTCGTTCTGCACCCGCTGGTCGCTTATCTGGTGCTGTCGGCAGTCGGCGGCTTCGATCCGGTCTGGATCCAGTCCGCGGTGCTTCTGGCGGCGCTGCCGACAGCGGCCAACGTGTTCGTCATCGGCCAGCAATATCAGACATGGCAGGAGCGAGCCTCCGCAACGATCCTGATTTCCACGGTGATATCGGTGTTGACGATCAGCCTCGTGCTTTACTGCCTTCGCTCAGGCCTGCTTCCGACGGAACTGGTTCCTTAGGGCGTCGGGGATCGAGCGGAAGCCCCTTCCGGGCTCTACGCCCTCGCGCATGACCAGACCGCGGAGCGGCGAAACCCCTGCAAGCACGTGAAGGCCGGCAGCACGCAGAACCTGCATCGGCAGGAAATCGGAAAGCAGAGACCGGTTCAGCACATCCACGCTCATGGTGCGGCTCATCACGTCGGCGCGGCGCTTGCGGTCGAAGCGGTCGCCGGCGTCGCTGGCAATCGTTTCCCCGGCCGATGGCGTGAGAATGTCCACCAGTGCCATGATGTCGCGAAGGCTGAGGTTAAGACCCTGCGCGCCAATCGGCGGGAAGACATGGCTTGCCTCGCCCACCAGCGCCACGCGACCCTTGCCGAATGCCTTCGCCATCATGCCGGACAGGGGCCAGGCCTGAACGCCCTCTTCGACCTCCACCTTGCCGAGCAGGGACTGCATGCGGGTTTCGACCCGGTGGCTCAGCTCGGCGAGGGGCAGTTCGCGCATGGTCTCCGCCTGCTCGGGTTTCAGCACCCAGACGAGGCTGGAGCGCTGGCCCGGCAGCGGCACTTGCGTGAAGGGGCCCGATTCCGTGTGGAATTCGGTGGAGACATTACGATGCGGCCGCTCATGGCGGAAATTCAGAACCAGCGCGGTCTGCGGGTAGGACCAGGTGCGCGTGCCGATGCCCGCGCTCTCGCGCACGGGAGACTTTCGCCCGTCGGCACCGATGACGAAGGCCGCCTCGATTTCCGTGCCGTCTTCGAGCGTCAGCCATACGCGCTCCGCCTCCGGACGAATATCCCGGGCGGCGATCGTCAGTACCGTGGCATTGGGTTCGGCAGCGAGCGCCTTTTCCAGCACCGGCAGCATGGCGGCATTCGGAAAATTATAGCCGAAGGCTTCGAGACCCACTTCGGAAGCCCGGAAGGCCACCGGCGGCGCGCGCAGCAGCCGGTTTGTGCCATCGATGATCTGCATGGTCGAGAGCGCCGCGGCACTTCCATCCATATCGTCCCATATACCCAGCCGTTCCATGAAGCGGATGGACTGGTCCATCAGCGCCGTGGTGCGCCGGTCTGCGGGAGCCCTGGGCGCCAGAAGCACCACCTTTCGGCCCGCACGGGCGAGGGCAAGCGCTGCGATCTGACCGGCTAAACCGCCGCCCACGACGGCGATCTCGAATGTGCGCATGATCAATTTCCGAATATCCTTGGCGATGTCACAAAATTTAGGCCTTTTCCGTGATGGAATCCATGGGATGATTGGACGCAGCTCTGGGGATGGGCAAGCCGGCGATGGTCTTTTCGCTGGACGGCAGCCGCCCTCACGTGGCATCCGAAGAGAAGAAAGGGCCGCCTCCATGGGCCTTTTGGGGTTCGACGGGACCGGCTGGCAGGCCGGATCGTTCTGGGAGAAGGCGAAAGAGGCCATGACTCTGCTGAAGCGAATCTTCAACTACAAGCCGGTTCCCTACGCGGAAATCCGCGCCTTTTCCGTTCATATTCTCACCGCCTCCGGCTCCTTCCTGGCGCTGCTCAGCGTGATTGCCGCGGCCGAACACCGTTTCGTGGACATGTTCTGGTGGCTTGGCCTTGCGCTTCTGGTGGATGGCATCGACGGGCCCATAGCGCGCAAGCTGAGCGTCAAGGAAGTGCTGCCCAACTGGTCGGGCGATACGCTGGACAATATCATCGATTACGTCACCTACGTGCTGGTCCCGGCCTTTGCGCTTTACGAAAGCGGCATTCTCGGTGCGCCCTGGTCCTTCGTCGCAGCCGGGCTTATCGTGGTGTCCAGCGCCATCTATTACGCCGATATGGGCATGAAGACGGATGAATATTTCTTCTCCGGCTTTCCCGTGGTGTGGAACATGATCATCCTCACCATATTCGTGACCGGTGCCGGCCCGATCGTGACGAGCATACTGGTGTTCGGCTCGGTGCTTTTGACCTTCCTTCCGGTGCATTTCCTGCATCCGGTTCGGGTAAAGCGGCTGCGCCCGCTCAATCTGGCGATCTTCCTGCTGTGGTGCGTGCTGGGCGGCTATTCGCTGCTTCTCCATTTCGTCACCCCGGTCTGGGTCATCGTGCTCTTCTCGGCCACCGGTCTCTATCTCTATTTCATTGGTGCCATCCTGCAGTTTTTCCCCAATCTTGGCCGCAAGGAGTTCTGAATTCATGGAAAAGACGGAAGCCATCGTCATTCGCGAGCTGGGCGGCCCTGAGGTTCTTAAACTGGAAACCGTGGATCTTCCCGATCCCGGCGAGGGCGAGGTGCAGGTGGAGCACAGGGCAATCGGCCTCAACTTCATTGATGTCTATTTCCGCACGGGACTCTACAAGGCGCCGAACGGCCTGCCCTTCATCCCCGGCAAGGAAGGGGCTGGGGTGATCACCCGCCTCGGCCCGGGCGTGGCCGGCTTTTCCATCGGCGACCGGGTGGCCTACGGTACGGGGGACAAGAGCTATAGCCGCAAAGCCAATCTTGCGGCGCGCCAGCTGGTGCGCATTCCCGAAGGCATTTCCTTCGATACGGCTGCGGCCATGATGCTGAAGGGCATGACGGCTCAGTATCTCCTCAACCAAACCTTCCAAGTGGGCGAGGACACGGTTCTGCTTTTCCATGCTGCCGCCGGTGGCGTGGGGCTGATTGCCGGCCAGTGGGCAAAGGCGCTCGGCGCAACCGTGATCGGCACGGTTGGCTCCGAGGAAAAGGCGGAACTGGCCCGCCAGCACGGCTACGATCACGTGATCAATTACCGGACCGAAGATTTCGTCGCCCGTGTGCGGGAAATCACCGGCGGCCGGGGCGTGGACGTGGTCTATGATTCCGTCGGCAAGGACACCTTCCCCGGCTCGCTCGACTGCCTGAAGTTGCGCGGTCTCTGGGTCAGCTTCGGAAACGCATCCGGCCCCGTTCCGCCCTTCGAAATGGCCATGCTTTCCCAGAAGGGATCGCTGTTTGCGACGCGGCCGACGCTTTTCGGCTATACGGCCACCCCCGCGGAGCTGCAGGCTTGTGCAAATGCTCTGTTTGATATTGTCCAAACGGACAAAGTGCGTATCAATGTCAATCAGCGATACCCGCTCGAAGAAGCGGGGAGGGCCCATGCGGACCTTGAAGCCAGAAAAACGAGCGGAACAACGCTGCTGATCCCGTAAATGCCGGACCATATCCGGCGGGATATGGCAGGAGAAAACGGGGGATAGGTGCCGGCATTGGACGCGTCTCAGAACGTTGCCTTGCTGACCGTGAACAAGCTGACCAAGCTTTTCGGTCAATTCGCAGCCTGTAACGGCATTGACCTGGAGATCAGACCCGGGGAAATCCATGCCCTTCTGGGGGAAAACGGGGCGGGGAAATCCACGCTGGTGAAGATGCTGTTCGGCGTGCTTGCGCCGACTTCGGGCCAGATCGTTTGGAAGGGCCAGCCGGTGCGCATCGGCTCACCCAGCGAGGCGCGCAAGACCGGCATCGGCATGGTTTTCCAGCATTTCTCGCTGTTCGAGGCGCTGACGGTGGCGGAAAACATCGCCCTTTCGCTCGATCCCGGCATCTCGCTTGCCAAGATTGCCGATGAAGCCGCGACGCTCTCTCGCAATTACGGCCTGCCGCTCGATCCGCATGCCCATGTGGCGGATCTCTCGGTCGGCGAGCGCCAGCGCATCGAAATCGTTCGCGCACTGCTGCAGAATCCGAGCCTCATCATTCTCGACGAACCGACATCGGTTCTCACCCCGCAGGAAGCTGACCGGCTTTTCGAAACGCTTGGGAAACTGAAGGCGGAAGGCCGCTCCGTTCTCTATATCAGCCATCGCCTGGAAGAGGTGCAGCGCATCTGCGATCGGGCGACCGTGCTGCGCCACGGCAAGGTCACGGGCGCCTGCGATCCGCGCCAGGAAACGCCCGCATCGCTTGCCCGCATGATGGTGGGCAGCGATGTTGAATCGGTGAAGCGGATCTCCGACATTCCCTCGGGCGGCATCCAGCTCGAAGCCGTCAACCTCTCCGTTCCCGCCCGCACACCCTTTGCCGTTTCGCTGAAGGACGTGAACCTTCGGGTGAAGGCGGGGGAAATTCTGGCGATTGCCGGTGTGGCGGGCAACGGGCAGGGCGAGCTTTTCGATGCACTGTCCGGTGAATATCCGACTCCAGACGACAATGCCGTGCGCATTCGCGAGAAGCCGGTGGGCCGGCTTGGCATTTCCGCGCGGCGCCTTCTCGGCGCCGGCTTCGTGCCGGAAGAACGCCACGGTCACGGGGCGGTGACATCCATGCCGCTTTCGGACAATCTGGTCCTCGCCCGCCACAGGTCGGACCGCAAGGCCTTCCTTTCCGGGCCCCTGAGGCTGATCCGGCATGCGGCAGTGAAAGCGGCGACCAAGCGCATCTGCGAGGCGATGGACGTGCGCAAGAGCGGCGAGGATCCGGCCGCCGGGTCGCTGTCGGGCGGCAATCTGCAGAAGTTCATCGTCGGGCGCGAGCTCGACCGCCAGCCGTCGGTGCTGATCGTCAACCAGCCGACCTGGGGCGTCGATGCCGGTGCTGCCAGCCGCATTCGCCAGGCGCTTGTCGATCTCGCGCGGGCCGGCTCGGCCGTGCTGGTGATCAGCCAGGACCTGGACGAAATTTTCGAAGTGGCGACCGAAATCGCCGTGATCTCGGAAGGGCGGCTTTCGAAGCCCTATCCCGCGGGCGAACTTAGCCTGGAAAAGATAGGCCTGCTGATGGGCGGCATTCACGAGACGAAATCCGCGCCGGAGGCAGCCCATGCGCATTGAACTGGAAAAACGCGCGGGCCAATCCGCCTTCTACGCTTTCGTTTCGCCCCTGCTGGCGCTGGTGCTGACCGGCATTGCCGGGGCCATCCTCTTCGCGCTTCTCGGCAAAAGCCCGCTCGATGCGCTCTATACCTTTTTCATCGAACCGCTGGTCGATCCATGGTCGCTCGACCAGATCGCGGTTAAGGCGGGGCCGCTTATCCTGATGGGTGTCGGGCTTTGTGTGGCCTACCGCTCCAACAACTGGAACATCGGTGCAGAGGGCCAGTTCACCATCGGCGCCATCACCGGCTCCATGCTGCCCATTCTTGCGCCCGGTTTTCAGAACGGCACGGTGCTGCCCATGATGCTGATCATGGGCACCCTCGGCGGGGCGGCCTATGCTGCCATCCCGGCTTTTCTGAAAAGCCGGATGAACACGAGCGAGATTCTGACCAGCCTCATGCTCGTCTATATCTCCCAGCTCTTTCTCGACTGGCTGGTGCGCGGACCCTGGCGCGATCCGGGCGGGATGAACTTTCCCGTGTCGCTCGACTTCTCGCCGTCCGCCGTTCTGCAGCCGATCTTCGCCTCCGGTTCCATGCACTGGGAATTCGGATTCGCGCTCATCGCCGCGGTTGCGATCTGGTTCATGATGAACTTCACCCTCAAGGGCTTCGAGGTGGCCGTGCTGGGCGAAAGCGAGCGGGCAGGGCGCTTTGCTGGCTTTTCCAGCCGGCGGATGATCTGGTTCTCCATGCTGCTCTCGGGCGGTCTGGCGGGCCTTGCGGGCATTTGCGAAGTGTCCGGTTCCATCGGCCATCTGCAGCCGAGCATTTCTCCTGGCTATGGCTTCACGGCGATCATCGTTGCCTTTCTTGGGCGGCTGAACCCGCTGGGGGCGATTGCTTCCGGCCTCGTGCTGGCACTCACCTATGTAAGCGGCGAGGCGGCCCAGCTTTCGATCGGCGTTTCCGACAAGGTCACCCGCGTGTTCCAGGGCATGTTGCTCTTCTTCGTCCTCTCCTGCGACACGCTCATTCGCTACAAGGTGCGGGTGGTGTGGAACGCCTTCTCCAGCAAGGTTCAGGGAGGCGCGTGAGATGATCATCGAAGCCATTATCCTCACCGTCATCACCGCCGCAACGCCGCTCGTGATCGCCGGCATGGGCGAACTCGTGACCGAGCGGGCCGGCGTTCTCAATCTCGGCGTCGAAGGCATGATGATCATGGGCGCGGTCGCGGCCTTCGCCACGGCCCAGACCACCGGATCGCCCTATCTGGGCATTCTGGCCGGCATCGCCATGGGCGCGGTCTTCTCGCTGCTTTTCGGTTTCCTGACACTTACGCTGGTGGCAAACCAGGTGGCGACCGGGCTTGCGCTCACCATTCTCGGCCTCGGCGTTTCGGGGAATATGGGGGAGAGCTTCGTCGGCGTGCCGGGCGTAAAGCTGCCGCAAATCGTCTTTCCCGTAGTCTCGGACATTCCCTTCCTGGGCCCGATCCTTTTCAAGCAGGATATCGTGTTCTACGCCTCGATTGCCCTGGTGGCAGGGGTGAACTGGTTCCTGTTCCGCACCCGCACGGGGCTGAAGCTGCGCGCCATCGGCGACAATCACGGCTCCGCCCACGCGCTCGGCATATCGGTCATCCGCACACGCTATCTCGCGGTGATGTTCGGCGGCGCCTGCGCCGGGCTTGCCGGAGCACAGCTTTCGCTGATCTACACCCCGCAATGGGTGGAAAACATGTCGGCGGGCCGCGGCTGGATCGCGCTGGCGCTGGTGGTGTTCGCATCCTGGCGCCCCTGGCGGGTGCTGGCGGGCGGCTATCTCTTCGGGGCCGTCACCATCGGGCAGCTTCATGCGCAGGCGCTGGGGCTTTCCATTCCCTCCCAGTTCCTCTCTTCGCTGCCCTATGTGGCGACGGTGGTGGTGCTGATCGTCATTTCCCACAACCGGCGTACGACTCTCATCAACACGCCTGCCTGCCTTGGTAAGCCTTTCGTTCCGGATCGGTGAAAATTCCGTCGGGATGCTTGCGCCCGATGACAAAAATGTGAAACCTTCGGAAACGGAGAAAACGGCGGGCCTCCCAACCGCCATCCTTTGAAAAAACCCATAAAGAAGAGGGGTAAAACATGAAGAAACTTGCATTCGCACTGGCCGCCACCGCGGCGATGATCCTGTCTGCCGGTGTTTCGCAGGCGGCCGACAAGACCAAGGTCTGCTTCGTCTATGTCGGTTCGAAGACCGATGGGGGCTGGACGCAGGCTCATGAGCTTGGCCGCCAGCAGCTGGAAAAGGAACTCGGGGACAAGGTCGAAGCACCCTATCTCGAAAACGTACCGGAAGGCCCGGATGCCGAACGCGCCATCGAGCGCATGGCCCGTTCCGGCTGCGCCCTGATCTTCACCACCTCCTTCGGCTTCATGGATGCGACGCTGAAGGTCGCCGCCAAGTTCCCGGACGTGAAGTTCGAACACGCGACGGGCTACAAGGCCGCCCCGAACGTCTCCACCTACAATTCGCGCTTCTATGAAGGTCGCTTCATCAACGGCCAGATCGCGGCCAAGATGTCGAAGACCGGCGTTGCCGGCTACATCGCCTCCTTCCCGATCCCGGAAGTGGTCGCCGGCATCAACTCCTTCCTCCACGGCGCCCGCACCGTGAACCCGAACTTCAAGCTGAAGGTCATCTGGGTGAACACCTGGTTCGATCCGGGCAAGGAAGCCGATGCGGCCAAGGCGCTGATCGACCAGGGTGTGGACGTGCTGACCCAGCACACCGACACGACGGCCCCGATGCAGGTTGCCGAAGAGCGCGGCATCAAGGCCTTCGGCCAGGCTTCCGACATGATCAAGGCTGGCCCGAACGCCCAGATGAGCGCGATCGTCGACACCTGGGGCGCCTATTACGTGAAGCGCACCAAGGCCCTGCTCGACGGCACCTGGACCTCGCAGCAGAGCTTCGACGGTCTGAAGGACGGCATTCTCACCATGGCGCCCTACACCAACATTCCCGACGACGTGAAGAAGATGGCCGAGGACACCGAAGCCAAGATCAAGTCCGGCGAACTGAAGCCCTTTACCGGCCCGATCAACAAGCAGGACGGCTCGCCCTGGCTCAAGGAAGGTGAAAGCGCCGATGATGGCACCATCCTCGGCATGAACTTCTACATTGAGGGTGTTGACGACAAGCTGCCGCAATAAGGCCGCAGCAGGTTCGAAACTTCGGGAGGGCGTCCATGGACGCCCTTTCCATTTTGCAGCCAAGCGATTGTATTTAAAGCCGCGCTGCACTATCTGACGGAGCACGGCTCCGCCTGCCTTCTGGAGCGCCCGGGCTTCAGCCCAGGCGCATCCAGCCGGACAAGGGCGCGGCGCTGCCCGACACGCGGATCGTCCGGACCGGCACCGGATGGCCAAACCCATGGTGGTTCATGATCACGACTGAATTGGCAGTCATCTTCATCCTGCTTCTTATCAATGCCTTCTTCTCGCTGTCCGAAATGGCAATCGTATCGGCAAGCAAGCCGATCCTCAGGCAGAAGGCAAAGCAGGGCGACCGCCGTGCGCTGACGGCGCTGAGGCTTGCGGAGGATCCCGGCAACTTCCTGTCCACGGTTCAGGTGGGCATTACCCTTGTCGGTACGCTCGCCGGCACCTATGGCGGTGCCACCATTTCCGACAAGATTACCCCGGCCTTTGCCGCCATGCCCCTCATCGGCCCCTATGCGCCCTCCGTGGCCGTGGCCGCGGTGGTGACCGGCATTACCTATTTCTCGGTGATCGTCGGCGAACTCATTCCGAAGCAGCTGGCGCTCGGCAATGCGGAAGCGCTTGCGCTTCTTGTCGCCAAGCCGATGTCTGCGCTTTCGAAGATCGCGGCGCCCGTCGTCTTCCTGTTCGAAATCTCGGCCCATCTCATCATGCGCCTTACCGGCATGCTCTCGAAGAGCGCCGACGAGGTGACGGAAGCCGAAGTGCATGCGGTTCTTGCCGAAGGCGCTGAAAGCGGCGTCATCGAGAAGGAGGAGCACGATATCCTCCGCCGCATCATCGGCCTTGGCGACCGATCGGTAAAATCGATCATGACGCACCGCACGGAGGTCGTTTCGCTCGATGTCAATGACAGTCTCGACGAGATCCGCCGCGAGATCGAGGAAAGCCGCCATTCCCGCTATCTCGTGGTCGAGGGCGATGACCGCAACGTGATCGGCGCGGTACACGCACGTGACATTCTTTCGAGCGCGATCGATCCGCAAACCTTCAATCTCCGCGATCTCGTGAAGGAAATCCTGGCGATCCCGGAAACGTCCTCCTGCCTGAAGGCGCTGGAAACCTTCAAGGCGACGCCGATGCATATTGCGATCATCGTCGACGAATATGGCAGCACGGAAGGTATTCTCACCCCGTCGGATCTGCTCGAAGCCATCGTCGGCATTCTCCCCTCGAACTATGACGAGAACGAGTCGACGCTGATCCGCCAGCGGGAGGATGGAACCTATCTGATCGATGGCCGCACGCCGATCCATGAGGTGGAACTTGCCCTGGAGCTCGATGCCATCGAGACCGAGGGCCATTTCGAGACCATTGCCGGCTATCTCGTGCAGGAACTGCGCAAATCCCCCGAGGAGGGCGATACGCTGGAGCGCTTCGGCTATCGTTTCGAGGTGATCGACATGGACGGCCGCCGGATCGACAAGATCCTGCTCACCCGTGTCGATGCACGGACGGGGGAATAACCTTCTCCAGTGGACAAGACCACTTTTTTTGCTACAGCAGGAAACAGGCTCCCGCGGGCTGACAACACGGGATGGATGCCGCGCGGCTGCGGCTCTTCGGGGATGGAGAAACAAGCATGACTGCAGATCGTTGTCTGGCCGTGGTTCTGGCTGCCGGTGACAGCACCCGCATGAAATCGTCCATGTCCAAGGTGCTGCATCCCGTCGGCGGCCAGCCGATGATCGCCCATGTCATGCAGGCGGTGAAAGCAGCCGGGATTGCCGATATCGCACTCGTCACCGGACGCGATGCGGAGAAGGTGACGAAGGCGGCGAGCATCGCTGGCCTCACGGTGCGTTCCTATTTCCAGAGCGAGCGCAAGGGCACGGGCCATGCGGTGCAGATGGCGAAGGAGGCGATTGCCGAAGGCTTCGATGAGATCCTCGTCGCCTATGGCGACGTGCCGCTTCTGACGCCCACGCCCCTTGTCGAAGCCCGGGCCAAGCTCAAGGAAGGGTTCGATGTGGTTGTCATCGGCTTCCGTACGGCCAATCCCTTTGGCTATGGCCGGCTTCTGGTCGAGAATGGCGAGCTCATCGCCATTCGCGAGGAAAAGGATGCGAGCGAGGAAGAGCGCAAGGTCACCTGGTGCAACAGCGGCCTGATGGTCATCCATGGCGCAAAGGCTGCGGACCTGCTTTCCCGCATCACCAACAACAACGCCAAGGGCGAATTCTACCTGACCGATATTGTCGAGATCGCCCGCAGCCTTGGCGGCCGGGTCGCGGCGGTGGATGCGCCCGAGGAAGAAATGACCGGCTGCAACACCCGCGCCGAACTGGCCGTGATCGAACGGCTCTGGCAGCAGCGCCGCCGCCATGAACTCATGCTGTCCGGCGTCTCTATGATCGCTCCGGAGACTGTCTTTCTCTGCCATGACACGGTGATCGAGCCGGATGTGCTGATCGAACCCAATGTGGTCTTCGGTCCGGGCGCGGTGATCGAGAGCGGGGCGGTGATCCATGCCTTCAGCCATATCGAGGGCGCGCGGGTCGCCTCGGGTGCGGCGGTCGGGCCCTTTGCCCGGTTGCGTCCCGGTGCCAATCTCGGCCGCAATGCCAAGGTCGGCAATTTCTGCGAGGTGAAGAAGGCGGAGATCGGCGAAGGTGCCAAGGTCAACCATCTCACCTATATCGGCGATGCCTTCATCGGCGCCCATGCCAACATCGGAGCCGGCACGATTACCTGCAATTATGACGGCTACAACAAGTTCGAGACGCATATCGGTGCGAATGCCTTCATCGGCTCGAACAGCGCGCTCGTCGCACCCGTAGCTATCGGCGAGGGCGCAATCATCGGTTCCGGCAGCGTGATTACCGCCGACGTTCCGGATGATGCGCTGGCGCTCGGCCGCGGTCGGCAGGAGATCAAGCCCGGCCGCGCGAAGCTGATCCGGGAGCGCAATGCCGCGATCAAGGCGGCCAAGAAGGGCGCCTGAGGGCTTCCCGCCGATGTTGTGCGGCGGGGTTGCCTGTAATGCTTCGAAACCGAAAGTGACCGTGCGGATAGTTGAGTTCCCGGGCGAATTCGGTAGGAAGAGCGCAACTGTTGCATTGCAAAATGGAGAGGCTTTCATGTGCGGAATCGTGGGGATCGTCGGGACTGAACCGGTTGCGGACCGGCTGGTGGAAGCCCTGACCCGCCTTGAATATCGCGGCTATGATTCCGCTGGCGTGGCGACCGTTCACGACGGAAAGCTGGATCGGCGCCGGGCGGAGGGCAAGCTCGTCAACCTGCGGAAGAAGCTGATCGAAGAGCCCCTTCCGGGCACGACCGGCATTGCCCATACGCGCTGGGCGACCCATGGCGTTCCGAATGAAACCAATGCCCATCCCCATTTCGTCGAAGGCGTGGCGGTCGTCCACAACGGCATCATCGAGAACTTCTCCGAGCTGCGCGACGAGCTGAAGGCTGAGGGGGCCGTGTTTGCCTCCCAGACCGATACGGAAGTGGTGGCCCATCTTCTGGCCAAATATACCCGCGAGGGTCTTTCGCACCGCGAAGCCATGCTGAAGATGCTGAACCGCGTGCGCGGCGCCTATGCGCTCGTCGTTCTCTTCGAGGACGATCCCGGCACGCTCCTCGGCGCCCGCTCGGGCCCGCCGCTGGCCCTGGGCTTCGGCAAGGGTGAAACCTTCCTCGGTTCGGATGCCATCGCGCTTTCTCCCTTCACCAACCAGATCGCCTATCTTCAGGATGGCGACTGCGCGATCATTACCCATGCGGGCGCGGAAGTGACCGATTTTGCCGGCAACCCGGTCGAGCGGCCTCGGCAGATTTCCCAGGCCTCGGCTTTCCTCGTGGACAAGGGTAACCACCGCCACTTCATGGAAAAGGAAATCTACGAGCAGCCGGAAGTCATCTCCCACGCCCTCGGCCATTATGTGGATTTCGCCAACCATACGGTGAATGCGGAAACCGGCCTCATCGACTTCAAGGGCGTGTCGCGCCTTGCAATTTCCGCCTGCGGTACCGCCTATCTGGCCGGCCTCGTCGGCAAATACTGGTTCGAGCGCTATGCGCGCCTGCCGGTCGAAATCGATGTTGCCTCCGAGTTCCGCTACCGTGAAATGCCGCTTTCGGCCGATCAGGCCGCGCTCTTCATCTCCCAGTCCGGCGAAACCGCCGACACGCTGGCCTCACTGCGCTATTGCAAGGAGAACGGGCTGAAGATCGGCGCCGTGGTCAATGTGAAGGAATCGACCATTGCGCGGGAATCCGATGCGATCTTCCCGATCCTTGCGGGTCCCGAAATCGGCGTTGCCTCTACCAAGGCCTTCACCTGCCAGCTGACGGTTCTCGCCTCGCTCGCCATTGCGGCCGGCCGGGCACGGGGCACGCTGACGGAAGCGGAAGAAAAGGAGCTGGTGCGCCATCTGACCGAAGTGCCGCGGGTGATGAGCTCGGTTCTGAACGGCATTCACGGCCAGATCGAGCAGCTCGCCCGGGATCTCTCCAAGGTCAAGGATGTGCTCTATATCGGCCGCGGCACCAGCTTCCCGCTCGCCATGGAAGGGGCGCTGAAGCTCAAGGAAATCTCCTATATCCATGCCGAGGGCTATGCTGCCGGTGAGCTGAAGCATGGCCCGATCGCGCTGATTGACGAGAACATGCCGGTCATCGTCATTGCTCCCCATGACCGCTTCTTCGAAAAGACGGTCTCCAACATGCAGGAAGTGGCGGCCCGGGGCGGCAAGATCATCTTCATCACCGATGCCAAGGGCGCAGCCGCCTCCAGCCTGCCGACCATGGCAACCATCGTACTGCCGGAAGTGGATGAGCTGATCGCGCCCATGGTGTTCTCGCTGCCGATCCAGCTTCTGGCCTATCATACGGCCGTCTTCATGGGCACGGATGTGGACCAGCCGCGCAACCTTGCGAAATCCGTAACGGTGGAATGATCGACGGCTTTCGGGCCCATGTCCAGACCAGACGCCGCGATGGACTAGTCCGCCGCGGCGTCTTTACATTCACGTGTAGTAATCTCTAATGTTTCACCGAAGGAGATTGCCATGGTCAATTTTACAGCAAAAAAAGCGTTTGATTACAACACGTTCAATCTCAGCATCATTCTGGATAACCTGAAGTATCTGAAAGAGAACAATTCCGCCAAGATCGATGGTCGATCCTATGAGTCGGTCTATCTGGTCGATTCACCCAAAGGTCCGGACTTTGTCCTCGGCGGGCCTGACGCGCTCAGTCTGAGCCTCACCGGGTCCGGAAAGGGCGGTGTTTCCGTTCTGGCGCAGGGCGAATACAATTCCGCGACCAGGAATTTTATCAGCGACTGGTCGATGAAGTCGGTTGTCATCGATGCGGCGAAGCTTCTTTCCGCCGCAATTTCTGCCAAGCCCACCGATGATGCCGCAGTCTTCAAGACCATCTTCAGCGGCCATGACACCGTGACGCTGTCTTCAGGAGACGACTTCTTCTGCAGTTTCGAGGGCAACGACATAATCGACGGCGGCGCGGGAAATGATGTTCTCGCAGGCGACAAGGGTACGGATCGCTTGACGGGCGGAAAAGGTGCGGATGTTCTGATTGGCGGTGAAGGGGCCGACAGGTTCCTGTTCAAATCGATCGGCGATTCCCCCTTTTCCGACAAGTACAGGGACATGATCACCGATTTTACCCAGGGGCTCGACAAGATCGATCTCTCTGCGATCGATGCGAATGTGAAAGCGAAGGGTGATCAGGCCTTTGCCTTTGCGGCGAAAAAAGCAGCCTATTCCGTGTGGACGGAGAAGGTGGATCACGGTCTCCTCGTCTATGCGGATGTGAACGGATCGGGTGATGCGGATTTTTCGATCCTCCTCAACACCACGACGATCTCCAAGTCTGACTTCATCCTCTAAGGCCCGGGGCATATGCGGACGCGGCGTTGGTTGAATACAGCGCCGCGTCCCATTTGATGGTCGAGGGATTCACACGCTATCGGTTCGACGATCGACTTCGGTCACTGACCGATCCGCTTGCGGTATCGGGGGCAAATGCACCTTGCATGTCCGGCTTCGTTCCGGCATTGTCCTCCCATCGTCTCGAACCACCGGGTGAGGAGAGCTTCCTTCCGATGGAGCCATCAATTCAGCGCGAAAGCTTTACGACGCGGCTTCGGAACAATTTTCTGACCGGGCTGATCATCTGTGCGCCGATGGCCATCACCATCTGGCTGACCTGGACCTTCATCCATTGGGCCGACAGCTGGGTGAAGCCCTATATTCCCGTCCGCTACAACCCAGAAAGCTACCTGAAGTTCGCCATTCCCGGCTTCGGGCTGCTGATCGCCGTGGTGCTGATCACCGTTGTCGGCCTGCTCGGCAAGAACCTGATCGGGCGCAGTGTGGTGGATTTCGGCGAGCGCCTGGTGCATCGCATGCCGCTCGTCAGTTCGATCTACAAGGGCGTGAAGCAGATCTTCGAATCCGTGCTCAAGGAGCAATCGACGTCCTTCAAGCGCGTTGGGTTGATCGAATATCCGAGCCCCGGCCTCTGGTCGCTTGTGTTTATCTCTGGCGAACCAAAAGGAGAGCTGGCCATCCGTTTCAACGAGATGGGCGAGGAAGTGGTTGCCGTGT
Organism: uncultured Rhizobium sp.; assembly: GCA_945952415.1. Classification (GTDB taxonomy): domain Bacteria; phylum Pseudomonadota; class Alphaproteobacteria; order Rhizobiales; family Rhizobiaceae; genus Gellertiella. The sequence continues at coordinate 16,702 of CAMFIF010000037.1, forward strand.
TCCTGCCGCCGACCCCCATTCCGACCGCGGGCTTCCTGATCTATGTGCCGAAGCGGAAGATCGTCATGCTCGACATGAGCCCCGAAGATGCGGCGAAGGTGCTTCTCTCGGCAGGCCTCATCACCCCCGACTACGCGCCGAAACTCGTGCCCCAGAAGATTGCGGAGACGGATCCCGTGGGATCAACCGGCTCTTAGGAAGCGGATCGCCTCATCCCGTCGATGCAGATAGAGCAGGGTTCGCAAGGCTTCACCGCGCGGTGACACAAGCTCCGGGTCCTTTTCCAGCATATAGGCCGCGTCCTTGCGCGCCACCTCCAGCAGATCCCCGTGGGCTTCGAGGCTCGCAATCCGGAAGCCCGGCGTGCCGGACTGGCGGGTGCCGAGCAGTTCGCCTTCGCCGCGCAGTTTCAGGTCCTCTTCCGCAATCACGAACCCGTCTTCCGTATCCCTCAGAATGGACAGGCGGGCCTTGCCCGTCTCGCCGAGCGGGCCCTTGTAGAGAAGGATGCAGGTGGAAGCTTCGTCGCCGCGGCCCACCCGGCCCCTGAGCTGGTGGAGCTGCGCGAGCCCGAAGCGCTCCGCATGTTCGATGACCATGATCGTGGCATCCGGCACGTCGACGCCCACTTCCACCACCGTCGTGGCCACCAGAAGCCGGGTCTCGCCGGCCTTGAAGGCCTGCATCACCGCATCCTTTTCCGGCCCGGTCATGCGCCCATGGACGAGACCGATCGGCGCTCGCAACTCGGCCTGGAGCACGGCAAAACGCTCTTCGGCGGACATCAGCTCGACCACGTCCGATTCCTCGACGAGCGGGCAGATCCAGTAAGCCTTCTTGCCCTCGGCTAGGGCGGCGCGCAGGCGATCGATGATCTCGCCCGTCCGCTCACTGGGCACGGTGATGGTCTGGATCGGCTTGCGGCCGGCGGGCTTTTCGGTAAGTTTCGAAACATCCATATCGCCGAAGGCCGCCAGCACCAGGGTGCGGGGTATGGGCGTTGCAGTCATGACGAGCATGTGGGGCGATATGCCCTTGGAGGTCAGCCGCAGGCGCTGATGCACGCCGAAACGGTGCTGTTCGTCCACGACAGCCATGAGCAGGTTTCGATAGGTCACCTGATCCTGGAAAAGTGCATGGGTGCCGATGATGATCTGCGCTTCCCCCGAGGCGATGCGGCCGAGAATCGCTTCCCGTTCCTTGCCCTTGGTGCGGCCTGTCAGCACCTCCACAGTCAAGCCCGCGGCGGCGGCCATTCGCGAAATCGTCGCGTGATGCTGACGGGCGAGGATTTCCGTCGGCGCCATCAGCACCGCCTGTCCGCCGGCCTCGACGGCGGCCGCCATGGAAAGAAGCGCCACAAGCGTTTTTCCGGAGCCGACATCGCCCTGCAGCAGGCGGAGCATGCGCTGATCGCTCGCCATGTCCTTCAGGATGTCGGCCACGGCCCTGGTCTGGCTGCCGGTTGGCCGGAAGGGCAGGGCGGCCAGAATGGCATCCGTGATTTCTCCGGTCGGCCTGACGGGGATGCCCGGCACGCGGCGCAACCGCTGGCGCACCAGAGAGAGCGACAATTGCCCGGCCAGAAACTCGTCATAGGCCAATCGCCGGCGATGCGGTGCCTGCGGATCGAGATCGGCCCCGTCCCGGGGCGCGTGGAGATCTTCGAAGGCTTGCCGCAGGGCGGGGAAGCCCTGGCGGCGGAGATACTCGCCGTCGATCCATTCGGGCAGATCCGGCACGCGCGCCACGGCCTCGCCGACAGCGCGGCGCAGCACCTTCAGCGACAGGCCCGCGGTCAGCGGGTAGATGGGTTCGACCAGCGGCATGTCGCCCGCTGTCGCCTCGCGAACGATATAGTCCGGGTGCACCATGCTCGGCCGGCCGTTGAACCAGTCGACCTTGCCGGAAACGATCACCGTCTCGTCCAGCGGCAGGGCCTTTTCCAGCCATTGGGCATTGCCCTTGAAGAAGACCAGTGCCAGTTCGCCCGTCTCGTCATGCAGGAAGACTCGGTAGGGCACATTGCTTTTCCCGCGGGGCGGCGCCTGGTGGCGATCCACCCGGGCGGTGATGGTAACCACGACGCCCTGCGGTGCAAGCGCAATGCCCGGCTGGTTGCGGCGGTCAATGATGGAGGAGGGCGCGTGGAAGACAAGATCCACCACCTTGGCCTCGTCCGCCTCCTCCTTGCCGAGAAGGCGCGCAATCAGCGCGGCAAGTTTGGGCCCCACGCCCGAAAGCGCGGTGATGGAGGCAAAGAGTGGATCGAGCGAGGCCGGACGCATGGTGCAGTAAATGCTACGGAAAATGCGACCTTGGCAAGGCTGACAAACCATGTGGCAGCCTGTATAGAGGCGCTTCCACAGCAAGGGGTGTGAGACATGACCGGACTGAGCCGCACAAGCGCCGATCTCGATCCACGCAGGCGCCGCATCCTTTATCGTTGCTGGCATCGCGGTATTCGCGAAATGGACCTTGTTCTCGGCCAGTTTGCCGAGGAGCAGATTGCCGACCTGAGCGACGAACAGCTCGATGCGCTCGAAATCATCATGGCGGAGGACGATCACGACCTCCTGAAGTGGGTGACCGGCGCCGAAGCGGTGCCGCAACGTCACCAGACGGAACTTTTCCGCCGCATCGCGAGCTATAGTCCGGACTTCGACCCCGTGACGGTCAGTGGCCGGAACGACAGACCGGGACAGTGAGAACCCCATGACTTCTGGATTTGACGCGCGCAAGATTGCCGCGGCTGGCGAACATTTGACCGTCTCCGGCGTGCCCGCGGGGATGGAGCCTCTGATTCTCGCCGACCTCGCCCGCACCGGTGCGCCGGTCGCCTTCATCATGTCGGACGGCCAGCGGCTGGCGGATTTCGAGCAGATACTGGGTTTCGTGGCGCCCGACATTCCGGTGCTGACGCTCCCCTCCTGGGACTGCCTTCCCTATGACCGTGTGTCGCCGAGTGCCGATAATTCCGCCCGGCGTCTCGCCGCGCTGTCCGGCCTTATCGCGCATGCCAAAAAGCCCCATCCGGCGATCGTGCTCACCACGGCCAATGCCATGCTGCAGAAGGTGGCCCCGCGGGATGTGATCGAAAGCCTTGCCTTTTCGGCGCGGCCCGGCAACCAGCTGAAGATGGACGATATCGCTGCCCGCCTGGAAAGAAACGGCTTCGACCGCGTTTCCACGGTGCGGGAGGTTGGCGAATATGCGGTTCGCGGCGGCATTCTGGATGTCTTCGTGCCCGGCCAGGAAGAGCCGGTGCGGCTGGATTTCTTCGGCGATACGCTGGAAAGCATCCGCACCTTCGATCCCGCAAGCCAGCGCACGACAGGGCAGGCGCGCTCACTCGACCTCAACCCGATGAGCGAGGTTTCGCTTACCCCGGATACGATCTCCCGCTTCCGCAGCCGGTATCTTTCCATGTTCGGCGCGGCCACCCGCGACGATGCGCTTTATACCGCCGTTTCCGAGGGCCGTCGCTATGCGGGCCTCGAACACTGGTTGCCGCTCTTCTACGAGAAGCTGGAAACGGTATTCGATTATCTCTACGGCTTCCGTATCGTGACCGATCATACGCTGCGTGAATCGGCCGAGGAGCGTTCCAGGCTCGTCCATGACTATTTCGATGCGCGCCTGCAATCGGGCGAACAAAAGAAGGGTCAGATGGCGCAGGGCGCGCCCTACAAGCCCGTCTCCCCCGGCGAACTCTATCTCGCTCCGAAGGATTTCAACGCGGTGCTGGAAGCGCTTGCAGCGATCCGCCTTTCGCCCTTCAATGAGATGGATGCACCGGGCCGAAAAGTTGTGGCCGTCGATGCCCAGACCGGCCCACGCTGGGCCAGAGCCCAGGCGGAAAATGCCGAAGGCGAGCGGGCCAATGTCTTCGATCTTGCCGTCCGGCATATAGCAGAGCGCCGCGCCATGGGTCGCAAGGTGCTGGTAACCGGCTGGACCGAAGGATCGCTGGATCGTCTTCTGCAGGTTCTGAACGAGCATGGTCTGGAAAAGATCAAGCCGGTCAAGGCCCTCTCCGATCTCGACCGGCTCGGCAAGGGCGAGGCGGCCTCCGCCGTGCTCAGCCTTGAGGGCGGTTTCGAGACCGGCGATCTCTCGATCATCGGCGAACAGGACATTCTCGGCGACCGCATGGTGCGCCGTTCAAAGCGCCGGAAGCGCGGTGCGGATTTCATCGCCGAGGTGGCGGGGCTCGACGAAGGTTCGCTCGTCGTCCACGCCCAGCACGGCATCGGCAAGTTCGTCGGGCTGCGCACCATCGAGGCGGCGGGGGCGCCCCATGCCTGCCTTGAACTCGTCTACGCGGATGAGGCGAAGCTTTTCCTGCCCGTCGAAAACATCGATCTTCTGTCGCGTTACGGCTCCGAGGGCAACGAGGCCGTTCTGGACAAGCTGGGCGGCGGCGCCTGGCAGATGCGCAAGGCGAAGCTGAAGAAGCGCCTGCTCGACATGGCCGGCCAGCTAATCGCGGTGGCGGCGGCGCGCATGGTGCGCAAGGCGCCGGTGCTTGCGGCTCCCGACGGTCTCTATGACGAATTTGCCGCCCGCTTCCCTTACGACGAGACCGAGGACCAGCTGAACGCCATCGAATCGGTGCGCGACGACCTGACGCTTGGCCGCCCGATGGATCGCCTCGTCTGCGGCGATGTCGGTTTCGGCAAGACGGAAGTGGCCCTGCGCGCCGCCTTCCTCTCGGCGATGAATGGCGTGCAGGTGGCCGTGGTCGTCCCGACGACGCTGCTCGCCCGCCAGCATTTCAAGACCTTTTCCCAGCGTTTCCGCGGGTTGCCCATCCGCGTGGCGCAGGCCTCCCGTCTCGTGACGACGAAGGAACTGGCGCTGACCAAGAAGGAGCTTGCCGAAGGCAAGATCGACATCGTGGTGGGCACCCATGCGCTGCTTGGTTCCGGCATCCAGTTTGCCAATCTCGGCCTGCTGATCATCGACGAGGAGCAGCATTTCGGGGTAAAGCACAAGGAGCGCCTGAAGGAACTGAAGAGTGACGTGCATGTGCTGACGCTGTCGGCAACGCCGATCCCGCGCACCCTGCAGCTGGCGATGACCGGCGTGCGCGAGCTGTCGCTGATCACCACGCCGCCCGTCGACCGCATGGCGGTGCGCACCTTCATCTCGCCCTTCGATCCGCTGGTCATTCGCGAAACGCTGATGCGCGAGCACTATCGCGGCGGTCAGAGCTTCTATGTCTGCCCCCGTCTTGCGGACCTCGAGGATATCCAGGCCTTCCTGCAATCGGACGTGCCGGAACTGAAGGTCGCCGTTGCACACGGACAGATGCCGGCCGGCGAGCTGGAAGACGTGATGAACGCGTTCTATGACGGCAAATATGATGTGCTGCTCTCCACCACGATCGTGGAATCGGGTCTCGACGTGCCGACTGCCAATACGCTGATTGTCCACCGGGCAGACATGTTCGGTCTTGCGCAGCTCTACCAGCTGCGCGGTCGTGTCGGCCGCTCGAAGATCCGCGCCTTTGCGCTCTTCACGCTGCCGGTCAACAAGGTCTTGACCGCCACTGCAGAACGGCGCCTGAAGGTGCTGCAGTCGCTGGATACGCTGGGCGCCGGCTTCCAACTTGCCAGCCACGACCTCGACATCCGCGGTGCGGGCAACCTGCTCGGCGAGGAACAGTCCGGCCATATCAAGGAAGTGGGCTTCGAGCTTTACCAGCAGATGCTGGAAGAGGCCGTTGCCGAAGTGAAGGGTGACGAGGACGTGCAGGAAAGCGGCTGGTCGCCGCAGATCTCGGTCGGCGCGACCGTGATGATCCCGGAAGACTACGTGCCCGATCTGCACCTGCGCATGGGCCTTTATCGCCGTCTCGGCGAAATAACGGATCTCAAGGAAATCGACGGCTTCGGCGCCGAGATGATCGACCGCTTCGGGCCGCTGCCGATCGAGGTGCAGCATCTTCTCAAGGTCGTCTATATCAAATCGCTCTGCCGCACCGCGAATGTGGAAAAGCTGGAAGCGGGACCGAAGGGTGTCGTCATCCAGTTCCGCAACCGGGAATTCCCGAACCCCGCAGCCCTTGTCGGCTATATCGGGAAGCAGGGCTCGATGGCGAAGATCCGGCCGGATCATTCGATCTTCCTCTCCCGGGATCTGCCTACCCCGGAGAAGCGCCTGTCGGGCGCAGCCGTCATCATGACCCAGCTTGCGGGGCTGGTGAACGGTTGACGCCCTTTCTTCTGGACGCATTCAGGCGCCGCGCCATTCCGGTGCGCGGCGCGCCTGCCAGGCGGCCAGCCCCTCGCGCAGATCCTGTGTCGGCACCATGCGCGCAAATTGCGAAGCCTCCACAGCGAGACCCTCGGCGATGCTCTGGTTCAGCCCGCGGGTGACAGCCGTCATTATCGTGGCGATGGCCACCGACGAGTGACGAAGGATGCGCTGCGCAAGGGCGATGCTGTGATCGATCAGTTCATCGTCCGGTACCACGGCATTGACGAGCCCGAGCGCCAGCGCCCGCTCCGCCGAAAACGGATCTCCCGTCAGCAAAAGTTCCATCGCCCGCTTGCGCCCTGCAAGCCGCGGCAGGCGTTGTGTCCCGCCGAAGGTCGGCGGCATGCCGAGAAGGATTTCAGGCTTGGCAAAGACCGCCGAGCGCGCCGCGACCGAGAGGGGCGCCGCCTCGGTGATCTCGCAGCCGCCGCCATAGGCAAGCCCGTTCACCGCAACGATCAGGGGTTTCGGATAGGCCTCGATCCGGGCGGTCAGACGCTGGCCCCGGGCGAGGAATTTCTGCAGCGCTTCCTCCGGGCCGCGTGCGACGCTTGAAGCAAATTCGGGGATATCGCCACCGGCGGAGAAGGCCCGTCCGGCCCCCGTGAGGATCACCGCCCGCAATTCCGGCGCGGTCTCGATCCGGTCGAGAAGATCGAGGAGCGTATCGATGAGGGCATAGGAAAGCGCGTTCAGCTTCTCCGGCCGGTTGAGGGTGAGGAGGGCGATATCGCCCCGGCTCTCGAAAAGGACGAGATTGGACATGGATGGGCTCCTTTCATCTGCTGAAGACCACCCGATCCTGCGCCCGTGGCCGGCTTGTGTATACTCACTACCCGGTATACATTGAACTGATGAGAGAACCCGCCGATACGCGTGAACGCATCATCAGTGCCGCTGCCGATCTCTTCTATGGCGAGGGGATCAAGGCGGTCAGCATGGATGCCGTGGCGGAAAAGGCAGGCGTGACGAAGCGCACGCTCTATTACCATTTCGACAGTAAGGACATGCTGGTGGCCGCCTATCTGGGTGAGCGGGACCAGCCCAATCTCGCCCGTTTCCAGCGCTGGTTCAAAAAGGCGGAAGGGGATCTGGGAGACCGTCTGCTTGCTGTTTTCGAGGGGCTCGCACGGGCGGCCGAGGATCGCTCGTGGAAGGGGTGCGGCTTCCTGCGCACCTCGGCGGAACTCGCGAGCATGCCGGGCCATCCAGCGGTGGTGGCGGCGCGGGTGCACAAGAAGCGCGTGGAGACCTGGCTGGTGGAGGAGTGCCGGACCGCCGGATGCGCGGATGCCGAGGCGCTCGGCCGGGCGCTGATGGTGCTTATGGATGGTGGCTTCGCGACAGTGCTGATGCACCGGGACCCGGCCTATTTCCTGAGCGCGGGTGCCGCCGCCGCAGCGCTGGTGCGCAGCGTGGCGGAAAGGCGGGAAGGGGCCTGACATGGAGGCCCCTCGGGAGGGTGCCCCTCAGTTTGCCTTGGCGCGGGCTTCAGCCTTCATCCGGGCGATGTCGCGGAGCGCGCCGGCGAGCACGTCGGCGGTCTGTGCGCCCGAGATCGCATATTGCTGATCGAAGATCATGAAGGGCACGCCGGACACGCCCATCTGCTGGGCGGCGGCGATCTCACCGCGAATGACATCCTTGTCCGCATCCGATTTCAGCAGTCGCTCGATGACGGAACGGTTGAGGCCGGCTCCTTCAGCAATGTCGAGCAGCACGGCATGGTCGCCGACATTGCGGCCTTCCTCGAAATTGGCCTTGAACAGCGCCTGGGCCACGCGGCCCTGCATGTCCCGGCCCTCGGTATGGGCCCAGAGAAGAAGGCGGTGCGCATCCATCGTGTTGGGGCCGATCCGGATCGCGTCGAAATCGAAATGAATGCCGACCTGCTTGCCGAAATCGGTCAGCATGGCATGGGCGCGATCGACATTTTCCTGTCCGCCGAGCTTGGTCGCAAGAGCCCGCTTCTGGTCTACGCCCTCCGGCGGGTAATCGGGATTGAGCTGGTAGGGACGCCAATTGATCTCGACGCCCACCGTGTCCTGCACTTCGGCGATGGCAAGGTCCAGCCTCGCCTTGCCGAGATAGCACCAGGGGCACACGACATCCGAGATGACGTCGATAACGATGTTTTCCATGGAATGTCCTTTCGAGGCCGTCAGAGGGCCCGTTATGCGACAGTTTGCTCCAAAGAAAAACCGCCGTCTGATCAGTTTGCCGTGAGCCCGAGGGGAAGGGGCTCACGGCCCTTTCATTGCGCCCGCTTGTCCCACCAGGTGGAAAGCTGCACGCCGTAAAGGGGGAGTTTCTCCGGATGGCCAACCGTTACGCGATGGGCGACCCGCTGCAGCGGGGAGAAATAGAGTGGCACGACATAATGGCCGGAAAGCAGCAGCCGGTCGAATGCCCGGACGGCGGTCTGGAACTCGTCCGGCGTGCGGGCCTTCAGGATCGCCTCGATCACCCGGTCGAGATCGGGATCGTTGGCGCCTGCAAAGGCATCGGCACCCTGCCGGTCGCGGGCAGTCGAGCTCCAGCGTCCGGCCTGTTCGATCCCCGGCGACAGCGAGGAAACATAGCCCTTGAGGATCATGTCGTAATCGAAGCTGTTGGTGCGGCTCTGATACTGGCTGTCGTCCACGGTGCGGATGCTGGCATTGATGCCGATGGCCTTCAGCGATCGCTGATAGGCGATGGCCAGTTTTTCCTGATCCGGGTTCTGCGTCATGATTTCGAAGGCCAGCGGCTTGCCTGCCGGATCGACCATCTGCGAGCCCTTGATGACGTAACCCGCCGCCTTCATCAGTTCCACGGCTTGGCGCAGGAGCTTGCGGTCCCGCCCGGAAGCATCGGAAACCGGCAGCTTATAGGTCCCGTCGAGGATGGCAGGCTCGACCTTGGAGAGGGCAGGGCCGAGCAGGGCCTTTTCGGCATCGCTCACCGCCACGCCATGGCTCGAAAAGGCGGAGTTCTGCCAGAAGCTCTGGGTTCGCTCATAGGCATTTTCGAACAGGTTCTTGTTGGCCCATTCGAAATCGAAGGCAAGGCTCAGCGCCTCCCGCACCCGCACATCGGCGAAGACGGGGCGGCGCGTGTTGAAGACGAAGCCGAACATGCCTGACGGAAGCGAGGGCTTGAACTCGGCCTTCACCACATCGCCGGACTTGACGGCCGGGAAATCATAGGCGCGCGCCCAATGGGTGGGGCTGCCTTCCGAATAGACGTCCACATCGCCCTTCTTGAAGGCCTCGAAAAGCGCCGTATCCTGGAGGAAATACTGAACGGTGATCTGATCGTAATTGTCGAAGCCGACCTTGGAGGGCAGATCCTTCGCCCAGTAGTTCGGGTCGCGTTCGAAGGTGATCGAGGAGCCGGGATTGACCGCCTTGATCTTGTAGGGGCCCGACCCCAGCGGAGGCTCCAGCGAAGACTGGTCGAAGCCTTCCACCTTCACCGCATGCTTGGGCAGTACCGGCGACAGGCCGATCAGCAGCGGCGTTTCGCGATCCGCCTTCTCGTTGAAGGTGAAGCGCACGCCATGGTCGCCCACCTTTTCCAGTTTTGCCACGCCATCCAGCCGCTTGGAGAAGGGGGTACGCCCCTTGTCGCGCAGCAGTTCGAAGGAGAAGATCACGTCCTCGGGCGTCACCGGCTGCCCGTCGGACCACTTCGCCTTGGGATTGAGATTGAACTGTATGAAGCTGCGGGCATCGTCCCATTCCACCGTTTCAGCCAGCAGGCCATAGAGCGCGAAATTCTCGTCCCGCGAGCGCTGCATCAGCGATTCGAAGACGAGATTTCCATATTCCGGATCCCACATGCCGCGTGCGGTTGTACGCATGCTCTTGAGGATGAAAGGGTTGAGACTGTCAAAGGTGCCGACCACGCCATAGGTGATCTTGCCCCCCTTCTTCACGTCGGGATTGACGTAAGGAAAGGCCTTGTAATCGGGCGGCAGGGCGACGGTGCCGTGCATGGCAATTCCGTGCAGTGGCCCGGCCTGGGCCAGGGTGGAAAAAAGCAATAAATACAGGGAAATAAATAGCCGTTTCATGATCCTCGATCCGAATGGGAACCCAATGATTCGGCAAGAATCGTAGCATGAGCGTTTCAAATCCAACACGCCCGGCTGAAAAGCGTGAAAAGCGCCGCGGCCTGCCCAAAGAAAGAACTGGATATCGCTCCTGCACCGATGTAACAGGGGGGCCGAAGCAGCAGGGTCATTCAATTGCCTCATTTCCCCCACAGGTGGTCTGGCAAGGCCCTCGGCGGCTGGTGCGGGCGCTGCCCGGCACCGCTGCGATGCTGGCGACAGGTTTTCAGGAGACGGACATCGTTATGATCTTCAAGGCAGACAAAACCCTCAAGACGGCTCTTTCGGCGCTGGCGATTGCCACTGCTGCCGCGGCTGCGCCGTCGCTCGCTAACGCCCAGTCCGCAGCACCGGCTGCCGGCGGCGAACCGCTCGGCTGGTACAAGACCTGCGCCAAGCAGGAAGATAACGACATCTGCGCGGTTCAGAACATCCAGCGCGCCAACAATGGCCAGATGATCACCGCCATCGGCCTGATCTCGGTGACCGGCAAGGTCAACCGCAAGATCATGCAGGTTTCCGTTCCCTCGGCCCGTCTCATTCCTCCGGGCGTGGTCATGCAGATCGATGGCGGCAAGGGCTCCAAGCTCGATTACGTCGTCTGCCTGCCCGACCGCTGCACCGCCGAAGTCCCGCTGACCGACGGCATGCTCGCCTCGATCCGCAAGGGCAACGAGATGGTGCTGACCTCGATGAACTTCCGCCGCCAGCCGAACCCGATCAAGATCTCCCTGCAGGGCTTCTCGGGCGTCTATGACGGCGATCCGATCTCCGAATCGAAGCTCGCCGAAACCCAGCGCTCGCTGGAAGAAGGCCTGCAGAAGAAGGCCGAGGAAGCCCGCAAGAAGCTGGAAGAAGCTCAGAAGAAGGCAACCCAGGCCCAGTAAGGACCAGGAAAGCATAAATCAGAAAGCCCGGCCAAGTGCCGGGCTTTTTCGTTTGTAGTGATCCGAAAACCTCAATGGGCGGTGGTGAACTTCGGCTTGTACTGTCCGTGCTGCCCTTCGAAGATCTGGGCGATGTTCGGATTGCGCAGGGGCTCGCCGCTCTCATCCGGCACGAGGTTCTGCTCCGACACATAGGCAATATATTCGCTCTGGTCGTTCTCGGCGAGAAGATGATAGAAGGGCTGATCCTTGCTCGGCCTGACTTCCGCCGGAATGGAGTTCCACCATTCATCGGTATTGGCGAATTCCGGATCCACATCGAAGATGACGCCACGGAAGGGAAAAACCCGGTGGCGTACAACTTCACCTATTCTGAACTTGGCAAAACGTTGTTTCATGGGCACTTCCTTTCAATGACAATGTGGTGACAGGACTAGCGGACATCAAGGGCTTTCGACGTCCGGGGCCTTGATTTTCAGTGTTTTCAAGCGTTTGTGTATGGAATAACGCCCGGAGGCCGCTGCTTGGCCGGCAGGGCGATCAGTGATTTCAAGAGGGGATGCATTTGGTCAATCAGTGGGGCAGGGATGGCAATGCCACGGGGCAGGGATCGAGCGCCGCGGCGGTCATCATTACGGGCATTCTGGCCCTCGTGGTCGGCCTGGGCGGCGGCTATGCCAGCGCGCGGTTCGTGTCGTCCGACGAGACAGCCCAAGCGCCTGCATCGTCCTCGGTCCCTCCGGCAGCGCGCGACGGATCGCTCTACAAGCTTTACCAGGAAACCCTCCGCCAGCGCGAATCCGCCATGCGGGAGGCGGGCGATCTTCGCGTCAGGCTGGTCGAGCTGCAAAACCACTCCGGTACACTGGAGGCAGAACTCAAGGCTCTCAGGAAAGGCGATGACCCGGCTCCCAACCCGAACGCAGCCGGGACACTGGCTCGCGCGCAGCGAGAGCATATCGAGCAACTCGAGGCCGAGATGGTCGATTTCAGGCGCATCCTCGATGAAACAAGGGCGGCCCTTGCCAAGGCGACCCGGCAGAAGGAACAGGCTATGAAGGAGGCCGGCGACCTCAAGGTGCGCCTGACCCAGTTGCAATCCGATGCCAGCGACTTGGAAACGCGCAACCAGGACCTCGCGCTTCACAACCGACAGACCGCGGCCGAGCTTGCCGATGCGGAGCGGAAGATCGCCGACCTGACATCCAAGGTGCAGGCCGCCGAGCGGTCAGCCGATGGGTCGGCGGCAAATTTCGATGCGCAGATGACAGAAAACAGCCGGCTCGCGACGGAGAATACCGCCCTGCGCCTGGAACTGGAGCGCTTGCAGAAGGAGACGGACAAGGAATTGACCGCGCTGCGCGCTGAGACCGACCGCCTGAATGCCGCGCTTCGCGAAAATGCGGCAGAGCCACCCGCCGCGAACGAGCAGCCGCCACAGCCGCAAACGGAAAAACCCGCAAACGGCATGGCCCAACCGCGCGACGACAGGCTGGTGGAACAGGCGCTTCAGAAGGCGCCCGGTCTCAAGGCGCTTGGGGCACCGCAGCGTCAGACGCTGCATAATAAACTGGTTGACGGCGCTTGCGTCACCGATGCCTTGGAGGACATCTTGGGGCGTGTTCCGGTGCTGACGCTGCGCAGCCTCATCCGTGATCTCGACAGTCCCTGCTGAAAGGACCCTCTTCGATGATGTTTCGCCTGCCCCTCTTCGCCACCCTTCTGCTGACACTGTCCCTTCCGGTAAAGGCGGCCGAGCTTGAACGCAACATCATGACCGGAGGCCCGAAGGGCACCTACATCCAGATCGGGCGCGATATTGCGCGGCTGTCGGAAGCCTGCGGCAAGCCGCTGAACGTGGTGGAAAGCGCGGGCTCGCTCGAGAACTTTGCCGCTGTGCGCAACCGCCGCAACACCCAGTTCGGCATCGTGCAGAGCGATGTGCTCGATTATCTGAAAACCTTCGAGTCGGAGGACAAGGAACTGCAGAAGGCGGTTCGCGGTGTGCGCATCATGTTCCCGCTCTATAATGAGGAAGTGCATGTGCTGGCGCGCAAGGACATCGGTTCGCTGAAGGATCTCGCCGGCAAGCGCTTTGCAGTCGGCAAGAAGGACAGCGGCACCTTTCTCACCTCCTCCCTGATGCTCGATATCCTCCAGGTGAAGGGTGGCGAGCGGCTGGCCATCAATCCGGACGAGGCGCTGCCCAAACTGCTTGCGGGAGAAATAGACGCGCTCTTCTATGTGGCAGGCGCGCCTGCCGCCCTCTTTGCCTCCGCCGATATCGACCCGGCCCGTTTTCATCTCGTGCCCGTGCAGGAAGAACCGCTGCTGGCGAGCTATATTCCGGCCAAAATCGAAGCGGGCACCTACCCCTTCCAGAAGGAGGCGGTGAATGCGGTGGCGGTGAAGGCTGTGCTGATGACCTTCGATTACGATGCCAAAGGCAAGGCCTATCAGCGCCAGAGCTGCACGGCTGTGGCGGATATTTCGAACCTCATCCTCACCCATCTCGATGACCTGACGGCAACCGGCCATCCCAAATGGAAACAGGTGGACCTGACCGCACTGCCGCCGGGGTGGAAAGTGGGCGCCTGCGTGAAAGCCGGCATGCAGCCCGATTATGATGCCCAATGCAAGGGAGCCGCCGCTCAGCCTGGAGAAGGCGAGAACGACGATTATCTCAAGCTCCTGAAGCAGCGGCTGAAGCAGCCCTGAGCCAAGCTGCCTCGATATCGGAAGCGCCTTTAATTGAGCTTTTCCTAAATATTCTCCTGTGCTAACGTCCCCTTCAGGATACGCGCGAAAAGCCGTTTCCCGGGGCCTCAAAAACCCCGCGCTAAAACCGGTCGTGTCTTGAAAGACACGTCCCGAACCCTTTAGCTTTCCAGCCTCGCGGCCGGGAGGCCTCGGTCATGTCCAGAACTTCGGTTTAAAAGCCGGGGCGGTCG
>CAMFIF010000038.1 GCA_945952415.1 uncultured Rhizobium sp.
TCCGCATCAACCAGGAAACCCACCGCATCTCGCTCGGCATGAAGCAGCTCGAGTCCGATCCGTGGGATGGCATCCAGGCCAAGTATCCGGAAGGCAAGAAGATCTCCGGTACCGTCACGAACATCACCGACTACGGTGCCTTCGTCGAGCTGGAGCCGGGCATCGAAGGCCTGATCCACATCTCCGAAATGTCCTGGACCAAGAAGAACGTACACCCCGGCAAGATCCTGTCCACGAGCCAGGAAGTCGACGTGGTCGTTCTCGAAGTCGATCCGTCCAAGCGCCGTATCTCGCTCGGCCTCAAGCAGACGCTGGAAAACCCGTGGCAGGCCTTCGCGCACAGCCATCCGGCCGGCACCGAAGTTGAGGGCGAAGTCAAGAACAAGACCGAATTCGGTCTGTTCATCGGCCTCGAAGGCGATGTCGACGGCATGGTGCACCTGTCCGATCTCGACTGGAACCGTCCGGGCGAGCAGGTCATCGAAGAGTACAACAAGGGTGACGTCGTTCGCGCCGTTGTTCTCGACGTGGACGTCGACAAGGAGCGCATCTCGCTCGGCATCAAGCAGCTCGGCAAGGACTCGGTCGGCGAAGCCGCTGCTTCCGGCGACCTGCGCAAGAACGCCGTCGTTTCGTGCGAAGTCATCGCCGTCAACGACGGTGGCATCGAAGTGAAGCTGGTGAACCACGAGGACATCACCTCGTTCATCCGCCGCGCCGATCTCGCCCGTGACCGCGACGAGCAGCGCCCCGAGCGTTTCTCTGTCGGTCAGGTTGTGGACGCCCGCGTCACCAACTTCTCCAAGAAGGATCGCAAGATCATGCTTTCGATCAAGGCGCTGGAAATCGCCGAAGAGAAGGAAGCCGTTGCCCAGTTCGGTTCGTCCGACTCGGGCGCATCGCTCGGCGACATCCTCGGCGCGGCCCTGAAGAACCGCAACGCCGAATAAGCGTCAAACGCGATCGAAGAACAGAAGAGCCCGCCGGTCACCCGGCGGGCTTTTTGCTTTCAGATCTCTTCAGGAGGCTCAGCTCCAGCCGGCCATGCGCTGGTAGAAATCATAGGCGGGATCGCCTGCATCCGCCTCCAGGACGGCCGGACCCTCGGGGGCTGCTTCGGCCTCGATCTCCCCATTCTCGGGCTGAGGGTCACGGGCGGCGTGATGATTTTCCCCGCCCTCTCCTGCGGTCTCACCCTCTTCGCCCTCGGCACTGGCGCGGTGGCCACGGCGGGCGGCGGGCGGATCGTCCCGCTCATCGGCAAGCGGATTGGGAAGGCTTGCAAAACCCACGCCCTGGCGGGGATCGATACCGAGCTGAAGGGCGGTGGCGAGGAGCTGGTCGGTGCCCGAACGATCCGCACGCGGCAGGGGCTCCAGACGCCGATCGGCCGAAAGGCCGGCGGCCTGGTCGGCGGTGCGGATCAGCTGCTGTTCGGCGGCTTCAAGCGCCGCCTTGTGCTCGCCGAGATCGTTGGCCGGAACGCCCCGGCCGCGCAGCAGATAGGCGGGATCGGCCTGATCCGGCTCCGGGCCGGCATGGGGCACCAGCGTGGCGGCAAGGGCGGCCTCGGCAATGCGGGAGGCCGGGAGAATGCCGGGCTCGATGAGCATGTCCTCTGGCCAGCCCTTGAGGCCGAAGATCGGCGGCAGGTCTTCCGGCCGCGGCAGGGGCCGCGGGGCCGGACGGGCATAATCGGCGAAGGGGCGGCTGGCGAAATCCCGCCGGGCAAGCGGCAGGCGACCGGCGGCACCCGGATCCCCGGCTTCGCCGGCGAGCAGGTCCATGGCAGCCTTCGCCTGAACCAGCGGATCCTCGCTATCGCCGGCGGCAAAGGCGGCGGTGAGCACGGTTTGCAGGCCGCGCGCATCGGTCGGGCTCGGCAGGCCAGCGGACATGGCGCGCGCGGGCATTTTCCGGGTGTCGGCTTCGGAACGGGCGGGCTCCAGGCGGGCGGGCTCGAGATCGGCCATCGCGCGGCGGACCGGCGTGGTTTCACCCGGAAGGTCAAGGCCCGATGCGGGCTCAGGCTCCGGGGCCGAGGTGCGGCCGAAGATATTGTCCGTCTTGTGATAGCGGATAAGGCCGATGCCATCCTCCCCCTCTTCCGGAAAGCTCTCCGGGAGCTCAGGGGTGGCGGCGGCCGCTGCGGGAGCTTCCGCCTCGCCGGACGGCGGCGGCTCCGCTTCTCCGTCGATCGCGGGTGCTGCGGAAGCCAGGGGCGTTGCGGCTGCGGGCGAAGAGGTGGACGGGGCAGACGCGGAAGGAGTGGCTTCCCCCGCCGCCACCGTTGCAGGGGCGGGCGGGGTGGCGGAATCGGCCCCGTCATTCTGCCGGTAGGAGGTCAGAACCGTCAGCGTGGCGAGGTCCTTTTCCGTGGTACCCGCCATTTCCAGAAGAGCGACGATCCTTGCCGCTTCCGGTCCAGCGGGGTTCATGAAAGCATCGATGACGAGCTGGAGGCGCACCCCGCGAAGGATCTTCATCAGTTCGTGCTCGGCATCGGCCTTCAGGCTTGCGGGCAGAACGGTAAGGGCAATGGCGAGGCGGGCGACATAGGCGGAGGGCGTTTCTCCCTCGCGGCGCGGCAGGTTGACCGCGCGGCCAAGGGCGTCGGCGATCATGGTCAGACCTTCGGGCACGGCGTCGCGCCCGTTCATGAGCAAGATGTTGAGCTTGCCCGAATGGTTCGGATTGACGTCCCGGTCCGCATCGGCGGTATGCCCTGGATAGATCGCTTCCCCCGTCAGATGTGCGCTTGCGGAAACGGAGGCCGAATTCTGGTAGGACCCGCTGGACCCGGATATTGTACGAACAGGAGGCAACATGGCGTGCTCCATTCTCACAATGAGGGTGGCTGGATCAGATTTTCGAGAGGACAGTGCACCCTGCCCCTTACTATCCGTTGGGACGGCTTCACAAAGCCTTCCTGGCGAATCATGGCCCGGATACTTACTTCGCTTTCTTCGAAATTAGAGCAAAAGGTTTAACAGAATGCTAACCTTTTTGCTGTCCGCGCCTCAAAAACTTCGCTGGCCCATCGGCTGACGATCCCCGCCTAGTCTTCGAGCGGCGTGTCGGGCCGGCAGGTCATGGCGGATGCCCTTTCGGGCTGGGGCATGGTGAGGAGCCGGCGCCTGTCCTCCGCCTTCGGACAGAGGGGCAATTGCAGCACCTGATAGCCCTGATCGGCGAGGCAACGCTCCACAAAGCGGCGGCGCAGGCCCTCGTTCGCATCACGGGTCTTGCGGGTGGCGGGAATATCGATGACGCCCACGGCCCGGCAGGTGGTGAAAGGGCCATCCGTGTCGCACAGAATATCGCCCGGGTCGTGGTAGCCGGGCGTGATCTCGGTGACCAGCGCCTGCGGGATCTCCCTGAAGGAGCGGATCTTGCACTGGTCATAGGCTTCCTGCCGCTCTGCCGGCAGCGAGCCGGCCTTGTAGAGCGTGGGCTGCGGCCCGCTCTGGCAGGCGGAAAGCAGAAGAAGGAAAAGGGGGAGCGGCCAGGGCTTCATATGAAAACTCTTTAATTGAAGATTTTCTAAATCTTCTCATGCCGTGCCAACCTTCGCAACCCTTTCGACCGCCCTGCCCTGAGCCAACTTCCCGCTTATCGCCGCTTTGCCGGACGTGGTATAGCTTGACCGCCCGAATCCGTTCGATGGATGCGGACCGACAGGAACGAGGCATGAATCCCGACAATCCGCTTCTCAATACGGACAGCTACAAGCTCAGCCATCACCTGCAATATCCGCCGGATACGGTGGCGCTTTCCGCCTATGTAGAGGCGCGCGGCCAGTCGCTCTGGCCGGATGTGGTGTTCTTCGGGCTGCAGATGTTCCTGAAGGACATGATGCAGCGGCCGGTGACACGCCGGGACGTGACGGAGGCGGAGGAGATGGCGACGCTGCACGGCCTGCCCTTCAACCGGGAGGGTTGGCTCCGGATCGTTTCGCGATATGGCGGCTTCCTGCCCGTTCGCATCGAGGCGCTGCCGGAGGGAAGTCTGGTGCACCGGGGCGTGCCGCTGGTGCAGGTGACCAGCACCGATCCGGAGACGCCGTGGATTGCCACCTGGCTCGACACGGCGCTCCTGCGCGCGGTCTGGTATCCCTCCTCGGTGGCCAGCAATGCCCGCAAGATCCGCGACCGGCTGCTGCCGCTCTACGAAAAGACAACCGATCCGGACCAGGTGGAAATCGGCACGCGCCTGCATGATTTCGGCGCGCGTGCCGCCACATCGCGGGAGCAGAGCGCCCTCGGCGGCGTGGCGCATCTGCTCTTCTTCGACCGCACGGATACGCTATCCGCGCTTGCCGCAGCACGGAATTTCTATGGCGCGCTGATGGCCGGCCATTCGCTGCCGGCCTCGGAACATTCCACCATGACGGCCTGGGGCCAGAGCGGCGAAACCGAGGCCTATCGGATGATGATCGAGCGCTTCGCGCGCCATGGGGCGGTCTCGATCGTTTCCGACAGCTACGATCTCTCCCATGCGGTCACGGAAATCTGGGGCAAGAGCCTCAAGGAGGCGGTGATGCAGGCCGGCGCGACGGTCATCATCCGCCCCGACAGCGGCGATCCCGTCGATACGCCGGTGCAGGTGGTGCAGCAGCTCGCCTATGCCTTCGGCACGCGCCTGAACAGCCGCGGTTACAAGGTCATCGAGCACGGCGTGCGGGTGATGCAGGGCGACGGGGTGAGCCCGGCGGACATGGAGAAGATTCTCGGCCGTATGGAAGCCATGGGCTTTTCCGCCGACAACATCTATTTCGGGATCGGGTCCAACCTGATCCAGAAGGTCAACCGCGACAGCTATGAATTCACCATGAAGGCCAATGCGAGGCAGACCGCCGCCGGCCAGTGGATCGACATGAGCCGACGCCCCGCCCATATGCGCGACCGGGCGCCCAAGGCAGGCCGCCTGGCGGTGGTGGAGGATTTCGGCGTGCTGAGCGCCTGCCGGCTCGAGGAGGTCGGCCGCCGGCAGAACCATCTGGTGCCCGTCTACGAGGATGGAAACCTGTTGGTCGACCAGTCCTTCGACGAAATCCGGCAAAGGGCCCGCCAGATTATCCGGTAAGGGCAGAGCGCGGGTTCAGCGGGTGCGGAACAGGCGGTAGATCCCGTTATCGTCGGAATCGATTGCGGCTATGTGGCTGGATGGAAGAGCCCGCTCCACCCGGTCATGGGCCGCAAAGGCATCCAGGACACTGCCCCGCACGAATGTGGGCTGGGCTTCCGTGCCGTCCTCTTCGGTCATGTCCTGCGCGGCATAATCGCCGGCGAGACCGTCATGAAAATGGTCGCTAAGAATATGGTCGCTGGTATCTTCAAAGGATAAACTGCCAAGCAATGCGGCACCCATAACGCCCCCAAGACTGAAACACTATTCTGAACATGCCGGGCGAGATCCCACTCCGCGTCCGGCAAGGCGAAGTCCACCCGAAAATGGTTAACATAGGGTTTGGGAAGGCTCGCCCATTGGCGGGAGCACGGGCCTGAAAGGGCCGGGAGACGTCCGCAAGACGTAAAGCTTTTCGCAATGATTTCCGTTAGTTGAAGCCCGCGCAGGCAGGAGCGCGCGCGGGCCAAAAAATATCAGCTATGGGCGAAAATATCCGTTTCCTCCCAGCCGAGCAGGTCGAGCTTGGCGCGGGTCGGCAGGAAAGCGAAGCAGGCTTCGGCATGGTCCGTCCGGCCATCGCGCGCAAGCCGTGCAGAGAGCTTGTCCTTCAGCGCGTGGAGATAGAGCACGTCGGAGGCGGCATATTCGAGCTGGGCCTGCGAGAGGGTTTCGGCCGCCCAGTCCGAGGATTGCTGGGCCTTGGAAATATCGATTTCCAGCATTTCCTTCAGATTGTCCTTGAGCCCGTGGCGGTCCGTGTAGGTGCGCGACAGGCGCGAGGCGATCTTGGTGCAAAAGACCGGGGCGGTGGTGACGCCGAAGGTGTGGAAGAGCACGGCAATGTCGAAGCGGCCATAATGGAAGATCTTCAGCCGGGCCGGATCTTCCAGAAGGGCGGTGAGATTGGGCGCGCTCTTCTGCCCGGGCGCGATGCGGATCACGTCGGCGGACCCATCGCCAGGAGACAGCTGCACCACGCAGAGCCGGTCGCGGCGGGGCACGAGGCCCAGCGTTTCCGTGTCGATGGCGATGGCGCCGGTATAACGGGCAGCGTCGGCGGCAGAAATATCGCCTTCGTGATAGCGGATGGTGGTCATCAGGATCTCCGGATGTGATGTCATAGTGCTGATATAGCGAAGCCGCCGGACGAAGGAAACCTTGGATGCGGATGCCCCTTGCCGCAGCCGGATGATCGTTTAAGCTTGAAGCACCAAACCTCGCCCCTACACCGCCTGTCAGGATGACTTGATGACGACACCCCTTTCGTTCCGCGAGACCTGCCTTTCCGGACAGGCGAAATTCGGCCTTTTCTGCAACATTGCCCATCCGGCCGCGGTGGAGGTGCTGGCTCTCGGGCGGCCGGATTTCATCTGCCTCGACGGCGAACATTCGCAGATCGGCCGCGGCGAGTTCGAGAATCTCTGCCGGGCGGGCGATGTGCATGGCGTGCCCGTCATGGCGCGGGTGCCGGGCAAGGCACCGGAGGCGCTTGCCGGCGTGCTCGATGCGGGCGCGCGGGGAGTGATGGTGCCGATGGTTTCCACGGCGGAGGAGGCCCGAGCGATCGTTTCCGCCTGCCGCTATCCGCCTCTCGGCCGGCGCGGCGTGGGTCCCGGGCGAGCCGCAGGCTATGGCTATCGGATTCCCGATTATCTCGCGGCTGCCAACCGTTCGGTTCTGGTGACGATCCAGGTGGAGAATGTGGAGGGGTTGAACAATATCGAGGCCATCGCTGCCGTCGAGGGGATCGATGCGATCTTCATCGGTCCCGGTGATCTCGGCGTGTCGCTGTCCGTTCTGCCCGAGGCGGAACGCCCGACGCTCGACGCCGCAATCGGGCGCATTGCGGATGCCTGCCGGGCCGCGGGCCGCGTCTTCGGCATGTTCCGGCCGGGTCCGGAACGGATCGAGGATTATCTTTCGCTCGGCATGCGCTTCTTCATTCTCGGCAGTGACGCCATGGCGCTGACCGCATCCGTGGAGGGGACGATGCGCGCCGCGCGAGAAGCGGCCCTTGGGACGGGGGCGGCCTGAGCAAATAGGGTTCTTTTAAACTTAAAACTTCTTGCTTGAAATTGTCGTGGAATTGCCCCACGATCCCTTAAACAACAAGAAAGGGCGGCCACAGGATGCCCGCCGAGGGACGAGCTGATGACTGTCGACACCGCGCTTCAACGGCTGCAATTTTCGCCTGAACTCTTCGCATTCCAGGGTATCCGTGGCCAGATCCGCGATCTGGTGACGGAAAACATCGCACTTCTGGCTGTCCGGGCGCGGGAGATCGGCGATGTCATACCGCTCTGGTATGGCGAGGGCGATCTCGTGACTCCGCCCTTCATCCGCGATGCGGCCAAGGCGGCACTGGACGAGGGGCTGACCTTCTACGTGCCGAACATGCGCGGGCTCGACCGGCTGACGACGGCGCTTGCGGATTATCAGACCCGCATTCACGGCCGGCCCGTGCCGGTGGAACGCACCACGGTGACGCCGGGTGGCATGCAGGCGCTTTTCCTTGCGGTGCAGCTCGTTGCCGATCCCGGCACCAATGTGGTCTATGTCGGCCCGCAATGGCCGAACATTCACAGCGTCATCCATCTTTCCGCCGCCGAACCGCGGCAGGTGCCGCTTCGCTTCGATACGGACTGGCGGCTCGACCTCGACCGGCTTTTCGACGCCTGCGATGCCCGGACAAGGGCGATCTTCCTCTCGACGCCCTCCAACCCCACCGGCTGGACCGCGAGCCGCGAGGAGATGCAGGCGCTGCTGGATTTCAGCCGCAAGACCGGCATCTGGATCATTTCCGACGAGGTCTATGGCCGGCTCTATTTTGACGGGGAGGTTGCCCCCTCCATCCTGCAGATCGCCGAGGATGGCGACCGGGTCATGTCGGTCAACAGCTTCTCCAAGGCCTGGGCCATGACCGGCTGGCGGCTTGGCTGGCTGACGCATCCGTCCTCCGTCGCACCGCAGCTGGGCGCCATGACGCAGTATATCAACAGCGGAACGCCGGCAGTGCTGCAGGCAGCCGGGGCGGCTGCGATTACCGAGGGCGAGCCGCTGGTGGCAAAGGTGCGGGGCCTCTCCAAGACCGGGCTCGACCTTGCCTATGAGCGGCTTTCCGCCATTCCGGGCATCGTCCTGCCGGAGAAGCCGAAGGGCGGCATGTATGCCTTCTTTGCCTTCGAGGGAGAGCCGGATTCGCGCGCGGTCTGCCGCCGCATTCTTGAAGAGGCCAGGGTGGGGCTTGCACCCGGCTATCTCTTCGGGGAATCCTCACGGGCCTTTCTGCGCATGTGCGTCTGCCGCGACACCGGCGATATCGCACGCGCGCTCGACCGGATGGTGGGCGCGCTTTCCTGAAACGCGCCCATCCGCATGCCAAAGACCGGCGGACAAAAGAACAATCGCCGGGGGAACGCTTCTTCGACAACCTGACACACTGGGAGATTGCAATGCGCTTTACACGCCGTACCGTCATGGGCCTCTTTGCCGGGGCAAGCCTTTTCGCCATGCCGCATTTCGCCGCCGCCGAGGATGGCAAGCTGCTGATCGGGTCCTATCCGTCCAACCCGCCCTTCGAGTTCAAGAACGAGAGCGGGACCTTCGAGGGTTTCGAGGCGGAAATCGCCACGGAAGTCGCCAAGCGCCTCGGCCTGACGCCCGAATTCTCCGACCTCGGCTTCCAGGCGCTTTTCGCCGCCACAAGCTCCAAGCGCATCGATGTGGCGATCTCCTCGATCACCATCACCAAGGAGCGCCTGGGCAGCCAGTCCTTCACCCAGCCCTATTATGATTCCGACATGGGCATCGCCACCAAGAAGGATGCAACGCTCGCTTCCGAGGCGGATCTGAAGGGCAAGGTCGTCGGCGTTCTCTCCGGCTCCACCGGCGAGAAGTGGTCGAACGAAAACAAGGACAAGCTCGGCATCTCCGAGGTGAAGGGCTATAATGCCCAGCAGGACATGCTGCTCGACCTCAATGCCGGCCGCGTGGATGCTGCCGTCTCCGACGTGCCGGGCATGCAATATGCCTTCCTGAAGATGACCGATCTCGCCGTGAAGTCGCGCATCAAGACCGGCGAACAGTATGGTCTGATGATGACCAAGGACCATCCGCTGCTCGAAAAGGTCAATGCGGCCATCACCGAGATGAAGAAGGACGGCACCATGGCGGCGATCCACAAGAAGTGGTTCGGCACCGATGCGCCCGCCGACAGCTCCACGCTGACCGAACAGCCGATTCCGAAGGGCTGATCGCCGGCCCGTCGCCGATCTGATTGCCGCGCCGGCCCTGCCGGCGCGGTCTTTCTGCCTCGTCTCGGCATCGGGAACGGGCCTTTCGCTTGCATGTTCAGCTTGGGGGCTTCATGTCGCTGATCGATACTTTCTTCAATGCCGGGGTGATGCAGGATGCCCTTCCGGCGCTTCTGCGGGGGCTTCTGAACACCTTCCTGCTGGCGCTGGCCGCCATCGGCATCGGCGTGCCGGGTGGCCTCGTGGTGGCGCTTCTCCGGCTCTATGCGCCGAAACCGGTTCGGCTGCTCGCCATCGGCTTCATCGATATCTTCCGCGCAGCGCCGGTGCTCGTGGTGATGATCCTCATCTATTTCGCGCTGCCCTTCATCGGCATCAGCCTGTCATCCTGGTCGTCCGCCATCCTGGCGCTGTCGATCGTGATGGCGGCCTATTCGGCAGAGGTCTTCCGCTCGGGCATCGAGAGCATTCCGAAGGGGCAGTTCGAGGCGGCGGCCGCACTCGGGCTTCCGTTCCGGGTGGTGATGCTGAAGATCGTGCTGCCGCAGGCCATGCGAGTCGTCGTGGCGCCGACGACCAGCAATTGCGTGTCGATGTTCAAGGATACGTCGCTGGCCTCGACGGTCGCACTGCCGGAGCTCCTGAAAGAAGCGAACAACGCCCAGGCGCTCTATGCCAATCCCTCGCCGCTGATTGCGGCGGCCCTCATCTATATCGCCATTCTCTGGCCGATGGTCAGGCTGGTCGGCCTGCTCGAGCGGAAATTCCGCAACGAGAAGGGCCATTGAAAAAGGGCGGCCGGGCCGCCCTTTGCCTTTTCACTTCTTTGCCCAGAGCACCTTGAAGCGGGCATTGCGGCAGGTTTCGCCGCTTTCGCGGAAGAGCTCGGCAAGCACGGGCTCATAGGGAAGGCCGCGGTTTGCCACCAGCATCAGCCGGCCGCCGGGGCGCAGCGCCTTGGCAGCCGCGCGGATCATCGCCTGGCCAAGACCCGGCTCGGCCGCATGGCCTTCGTGGAAGGGCGGGTTCATGATCACGAGATCATAGCGCTCCTTGGGCTCTTCCTGCACGAGATCCTGCCAGAAGAAGCGGGCCTGAAGATCGGGCACCAGGCTTGCCAGATTGGACTTTGCCGCTTCCAGCGCCGCATGGTCGGCCTCGAAGAGATCGATGCGGGCGGTGCGCGGCGATTTTTCCGCCAGCACCACCGAAAGATAACCCCAGCCTGCGCCGAAATCGGCCGCGTTGCCGTCGAAATCCGTCGGCAGGCGCGAGGCGAGCAGGGCGGAGCCTTCATCCACCCGGTCATGGCTGAACATGCCGGGCGCGGTCATGAAGCGGTCTTCCACACGCTTTGCCGGCTTTGCGATTTTCCCGGCCAGCTCGGCGCCATGGCCGGGCACGGCAAACCAGCAGGCCACGCCGTGATATTTCGGCATGTGCTCGAAGGCGATGCCCTGCTGCAGGAGAAGCTTGCGCATGGGCTGGATGCCGTCTTCCTTGCTGCCCGCAAGGACAATGAGACCGCCGGACTTCACCACCCGGAGAAGGGTAGCGAGGCGATTCTCGTTCTCGCCGCGGTGCTTGTTCAGAAGCAGGAAGCCCGCATCATAGCTGCCTTCGGGAAGGGCTGGATGCACATCGGCGCGCTGGGCTTCCAGCCGGCGATAGAGCGGGCGCAGCCCCTGCACGGCCGTCACATGGGCGGAAAAGCCTTCCGGCAGCGGATAGCCCGCTTCTGCGCCCAGAAAGACGATCCGCTCGCCCTCGGCGGGCAGTTCGAGCGTGCCGCTGGCAAAGGGATGGAACAGGGTCTTCAGCGTTTCACGGGCCATGGTGGTCTCTTGCGTTCGTGGTTGTTGGCGAGCAATGGGGTCGGTTTTCCGAGACATCCGCCCGCCCGGCCGGCATCTCTGCCGCAGATACGGAACGGGGCGCGGGAAAAACCCGCGCCCCTTTTTCATTCAGTTCGGGAAGGCCGATTATTCGGCAGCGGCTTCGCCGTCTTCCTTGGCCTTCTTCTCGGCAACGATTTCCTTGCCGGTCGCCTGATCGACGGCCTTCATGGAGAGGCGGACCTTGCCGCGCTCGTCGAAGCCCATCAGCTTGACCCAGACCTTGTCGCCTTCCTTGACCACGTCGGTGGTCTTGGCAACGCGCTCGGAGGCGAGCTGCGAGATGTGGACGAGGCCGTCGCGGGCGCCGAAGAAGTTGACGAAGGCGCCGAAATCGGCGGTCTTCACCACGGTGCCTTCATAGATGGCGCCGACTTCCGGTTCTGCGACGATCGAGTGGATCCACTTGCGGGCGGCCTCGATCTCCTTGGCCGAAGAGGAGGCGATCTTGACGGTGCCGTCGTCCTCGATGTTGATCTTGGCGCCGGTCTTTTCCACGATCTCGCGGATGACCTTGCCGCCCGAACCGATGACTTCGCGGATCTTGTCGACCGGGATGTTCATCACTTCGATGCGCGGCGCGAATTCGCCGAGCTGGGCACGGCCCTCGGAAATGGCCTTGGCCATTTCGCCGAGGATGTGGTTGCGGCCGCCCTGGGCCTGGCCGAGCGCGACCTTCATGATCTCTTCGGTGATGCCGGCGATCTTGATGTCCATCTGCAGCGAGGTGATGCCGTCGGCGGTGCCGGCGACCTTGAAATCCATGTCGCCGAGGTGGTCTTCGTCACCCAGGATGTCGGAGAGAACCGCGAAACGGTCGCCTTCGAGGATCAGGCCCATGGCAATGCCGGCAACCGGCTTGGCCAGCGGAACGCCCGCATCCATGAGCGCCAGCGAGGTACCGCAGACGGTGGCCATGGAGGAGGAGCCGTTGGATTCGGTGATTTCCGATACGACGCGCAGCGTGTAGGGGAACTGCTCTGCCGAGGGCAGCATCGGGTGGATGGCGCGCCAGGCGAGCTTGCCATGGCCGATTTCGCGGCGGCCCGGCGAACCCATGCGGCCCGTCTCCCCGACCGAATAGGGCGGGAAGTTGTAGTGCAGCATGAAGTTTTCCTTGTACATGCCGGTCAGGCTGTCGACATACTGCTCGTCTTCACCGGTGCCGAGCGTGGCAACGACGATGGCCTGGGTTTCACCGCGGGTGAACAGGGCCGAACCATGGGTCCGCGGGAGAACGCCGACTTCGGCGACGATCGGACGGACGGTCTCGAGATCGCGGCCGTCGATGCGGCTCTTGGTGTCGAGAATGTTCCAGCGGACGATCTTCGCCTGCAGGTGCTTGAAGACGGCGCCGACTTCCTCGGCCGAATACTTGGCTTCGCCTTCCTCGGGGAGGAAGTGCGCCTTCACCTTCGCCTTCACGGCGTCGACGGCAGCGTAGCGGTCGGCCTTCTGGGTGATCTTGTAGGCTTCGCGCAGCTCGGCTTCAGCGATCGAGAGCATCTCGGTTTCGAGAGCGGAGTGATCCTCGGGCGTGAAGTCGCGGGGTTCCTTGGCAGCCACTTCGGCGAGCTTGATGATCGCATCGATGACCGGCTGGAAGCCGCGGTGACCGAACATGACGGCGCCGAGCATGATGTCCTCGGGCAGTTCCTTGGCTTCGGATTCCACCATCAGAACGGCATCGCCCGTGCCGGCGACGACGAGGTCGAGGCTCGATTCGTCCATCTCGTCGAGATGCGGGTTCAGCACATATTCGCCATTGATGTAGCCGACGCGCGCACCGCCGACCGGGCCCATGAAGGGCACGCCGGACAGCGTGAGAGCAGCCGAGGTGGCGACCATGGAGAGGATGTCGGGGTTGTTCTCAAGGTCATGCTGGAGAACGGTGACGACCACCTGGGTGTCGTTCTTGTAGCCTTCCGGGAAGAGCGGGCGGATCGGACGGTCGATCAGGCGCGAAACCAGCGTCTCGTTCTCGCTCGGGCGGCCTTCGCGCTTGAAGTAGCCGCCCGGGATCTTGCCGGCGGCATAGGTCTTTTCCTGGTAGTTCACGGTGAGCGGGAAGAAGTCCTGGCCGGGCTTCGGCGCCTTGGCCGAAACGACGGTGGCGAGAACGACGGTCTCGCCATAGGTGGCAACGACGGCGCCATCGGCCTGGCGGGCGACCTTGCCGGTTTCCAGCTTCAGCGGGCGGCCTGCCCACTCGATTTCCACGGTATGAACATCAAACATGTCTTGTCCTTCATGGGCGACGGGGCATGACGGCCATTCGGGCCAGTCTCATGCACGCTCCGTCACCGGTCGTGAGGCGTATCACGGGCAAGACAACGGGAGGCTTCGTTCGCCGGGACACTCGTCCCGGAAGCATCCGGCAATCCTGCCCCATGACAGGCCATCGGTTTATCCTGGCGAGACCGGCCCATCCGGCTCGCCATCTTCCGTGTTTCCGGTGCGACCCTTTCCAAAGGGCCCTTCGCGGACGGGCGGAAGGCATCGTTCTGGCCCTTGCGGGCCGGAAGAAAAACCGGCGGGTGCGGCCTCTGCCACACCCGCCGGAAAGGTCTTAGCGGCGGATACCCAGCGAAGCGATCAGCTTCGAATACCGGGCCTCATCCTTCTTCTTGAGATAGTCAAGAAGCGAACGGCGGCTGGAAACCAGCTTCAGCAGGCCACGACGAGAATGGTTATCCTTCTTGTGGTCCTTGAAGTGGCCGGTCAGGTTGTTGATCCGCTCGGTCAGAATGGCAACCTGTACTTCCGGAGAACCGGTGTCGCCTTCGGCGGTTGCGTATTCCTTGATCAGCGCAGCCTTGCGCTCAGCAGTGATCGACATCGGATGATCCTTTCAGAGAGAGGAAAAGGGGCGCCAGAAGCCGGGATGTCGTCCAGCCTTGGCCGTGAATGCTCGTCCGCCCGTTGCCGGCTTTGGAAAAGCTGCCGCAGCCTATACGCCATTCGGCGCAGAAAGGAAAGGGGCCTCACGCGGGGCGCCCTTCCCCCTGCCCTGCCTTCGGTTAATGGCCCGCCATCGCCTCGCGGATCATGGCATTGTAGCCCGCCGGATCCTGCAGCATGGCGAAATGGCTGGCATCCTTGAGGATCACGAGCTTCGCGCCGGGAATGTCCTTCGCCATCTGTTCAGTGTGGTCCCGCTTCACCGCCTCGTCGTGGTCGCCGATCACGATCGTGACTGGCACGGTGATCTTGCCGAGCATGTCCGGTGTCCAGGCGGGCTGGCTCATCCACATGGCCGAGATCTGGTTGACGAAGGCGTCATATTCGTTCGGCGTCGGCGAGAGCTTCTTGTAGTACTCGCCGGCGCGGTTGATGTAATCGGAGAAGGTCTTGTTCTCCATCACGTCGGCCTTCACCCCGTCCACGGTTACATTCGCCGCCTGGGCGATGACGCGGGTGAGGTGATCGGGGTTCTTCATCGCCATGTCGATGCCGATGATGCCGCCATCGGACCAGCCGACCAGCGTGACCTTGCCGAGCTTCAGATGGTCAATCAGCGCCACGTAGTCGGAGGTCATCAGATCGTAACCGAAGGGCTCGGTGGTGCGGGTGGAGCGTCCATGGCCGCGACTGTCGGCTACGACGACCAGATGATCCCTGGCGAGGTCCTCCACCTGATGGGCCCAGACATCAGAAAAGCCGAGGCCGCCATGAATGAAGAGAATGGGGTCTCCCTTGCCATAGGTGGCATAATACATGCGAATGCCGTTCACCTCGGCATAGCCGCTCTTTTCCGCCTTCGGCATCGGGGGAATATCGGGCAGTGTCTTCCACCGGTCGTCGGCATGGGCCGCCGAAAAGAGGCCGAGGGTCACGACCAGTCCGGCAATCAGGGATTTCAACATCGTCCTTCTCCCTTTCGCGGCCTCCTCATGAGGCCCGTCGGGGAGAAGGTAGCAAAGCGCTTCGTTCAGGCAAAGACCCGGCGGGGGCGGAACTCGCCCTCGGCAATCTCGCCGATGGCGACAAGCCGGCCACGCAGCGTCGCATAGGCCTCCGGCGCGGGAAGCGGGGCATCGCGGCCGCGCAGGATGATGGGATTGCCCATCTTCAGCCGGTGCGCCTGGTCTTCCGAAACAGGGAGATGGGGCAGGCTGGAGAGCGCTTCGGCCGTATCGATGAGGAAGGCATCGAGGGCGGCCAGGCGCTCGTCCTGGTCCTCGATGGCCTCAAGTTCGACAAGCTTTGCGAGCGGCACCATGCTCTCTTCGGCGAAGGGCGCGACAAAGGTGCGCCGCAGGCCGGATACATAGCCGAAACAGCCGAGATCACGGCCGAAATCGCGTGCGAGCGAGCGCACATAGGTGCCCTTGCCACATTCCACCTCGAAATGGGCGGTGTTTTCGTCGGGCGTGGCCAGCAGGGTCAGCCGGTGAACATCCACCTCGCGGGCCGGAATTTCCAGCTGTTCGCCATCGCGAGCCAGATCATAGGCACGGTTGCCGTCGATCTTGATCGCGGAAAATTGCGGCGGCACCTGCAGGATGGTGCCGGTGTAATTCGGCAGAAGGGCGCGGATTTCCTCCGCAGTCGGGCGCTTGTCGGAGGTGCGGAGTGCTGCTCCTTCCATATCGTCTGTCGCGCGCTCTTCGCCCCAGGTGACGGTGAATTCATAGACCTTGCGGCCATCCATGACATAGGGGACGGTCTTCGTGGCATCGCCCAGCGCGATCGGCAGCATGCCCGAGGCCAGCGGATCGAGCGTGCCGGCATGGCCGGCCTTTTCCGCCTTGAACAGCCACTTGATCTTGGAGACCGCTTCGGTGGAGCCAAAATCATAGGGCTTGTCGAGGATCAGCCAGCCGGAAATCGGCCGGCCCTTGGGTTTGCGCGGTTTGGACATCGCTTTTCCGTCTCAATCAAGGAACATGGGCAGCCAGGCGCATTTTGGCCGGCTGCGGAGAGAAGGGGCCAGGGGAAGGACGCCTCAGGCGTCGTCTTCCTCCGTATCGGGCCCGAGATCGCGGGCCACTTCCGGCGAGCGGAGAAGCGCATCGATCTTCGAATAATTGTCGAAGCTCGTATCGTCGCGGAAACGCAGCTCGGGCATGTATTTCATCTGCCGAAGCTCCGGGCCGATGAGGCCGCGCAGGAATTTCGCATTCTTCGCCAGCGCCTTGATGACGGTCTGGTGATCGGCGACGCCGAGCGGCGAGATATAGGCGGTGGCGATCTTGAGATCGGGCGACATGCGCACTTCGGAAATGGCGATCACCGTCTTTTCGATGACGGGATCCTGCACGTCGCCGCGCTGCAGCACCTTGGTGAGGGCCGCGCGCACCTGCTCGCCGACGCGCAGCATGCGCTGGGAGGGAGCGGAAGAGGTAGCTTTGGTCATGGTGTTCATCCTTGGGGGTGGGACCCAAACGTGTATGTCATGCGGACGGCGCGCGGGCGGAACGGCATAGCGTCGGCAAGCGCCTGCGTCAGGACTGTCCGGGGAGTGCGTGTATAGTCCCCTCCCCCTTGTGGGGAGGAGCTAGGGGTTGGGGTCTGGCCATGAAACAGGACGCCGTTCTCCTGAACAAAGGGCAGCAGCACCCCCACCCCTAACCCCTCCCCACAAGGGGGAGGGAGAAGTTTGACCGTACCGCTTACAGCGTGCGCGTCACATGCTCCACGCGGAAGCACTCGATGGTGTCGCCGGCGCGGATGTCTTCGTAGTTCTCGAAGGCCATGCCGCATTCCTGGCCGACCGGCACTTCGGAGACTTCGTCCTTGAAGCGCTTGAGCGTCTTGAGCTTGCCTTCGTGGATGACGACGTTGTCGCGCACGAGGCGAACGCCCGCACCGCGTTCGACCTTGCCTTCGACCACGCGGCAACCCGCGACCTTGCCCACCTTGGTGATGTTGAAGACCTCGAGGATCTCCGCATTGCCGAGGAAGGTTTCGCGGCGCTCCGGCGAGAGCAGGCCCGACATCGCTGCCTTCACGTCATCCACCAGATCGTAGATGATGTTGTAGTAGCGGATCTCGATGCCTTCGCGCTCGGCCAGCGAACGGGCCTGGGCGTTTGCACGGACGTTGAAGCCGATGATGGCGGCATTCGAGGCTTCGGCGAGCGAGATATCCGATTCCGTCACGCCACCCACTGCGGAGTGGACGATGCGGGCGCGGACCTCGTCGGTGCCGAGCTTTTCCAGCGCGCCGGCAATGGCTTCGATGGAGCCCTGCACGTCGCCCTTGATCACGAGCGGGAATTCCTTCACGCCCGAGGTCTGGAGCTGGTTCATCATCTGCTCGAGCGAGCCACGCGAACCGGACTGGCGGGCCGCCGCCTTGTCGCGGGCCAGACGTTGGCGGTACTCGGAGATTTCGCGGGCACGGCTTTCGTTCTCGACCACGGCGAACTTGTCGCCGGCGGCCGGCGTGCCGGAGAGACCCAGCACCTCGACCGGCATGGCCGGACCCGCTTCCTTGACGTGCTCGCCCTTGTCGTTGACGAGGGCGCGCACGCGGCCCCACTGGTCGCCGGCAACGATGATCTGGCCAGGACGGAGCGTGCCCTTCTGGATGAGGACGGTTGCCACCGCGCCGCGGCCGCGGTCGAGCTCGGCCTCGATGACCGTGCCTTCCGCCGTGCGGTTCGGGTTGGCGCGCAGGTCGAGGATTTCGGCCTGGAGCAGGATCGCCTCGAGCAGCTTGTCGAGGTTGGTCTTGTTCTTCGCCGAGACTTCCACGTCGAGCACTTCACCGCCCATGCTTTCCACGAAGACTTCGTGCTGCAGGAGCTGGGTGCGAACCTTCTGCGGGTCAGCCGTCGGCTTGTCGACCTTGTTGATCGCCACGATGATCGGAACCCCTGCCGCCTTGGCATGGTTGATCGATTCGATCGTCTGCGGCATCACGCTGTCGTCGGCGGCCACCACGAGGATCGCAATGTCGGTCGCCTGGGCACCGCGGGCACGCATGGCCGTGAAGGCGGCGTGGCCGGGGGTGTCGATGAAGGTGATCTTCTGGCCGTTCTGCTCGACCTGATAGGCGCCGATATGCTGGGTGATGCCACCGGCTTCGCCGGCAACCACGTTGGCATGGCGGATGGCGTCGAGCAGCGAGGTCTTGCCGTGGTCGACGTGACCCATGATGGTCACGACCGGCGGACGCGGCAGCACGTCGCCTTCCTCGTCATTGACGTTGAAGATACCCTGCTCGATGTCGGATTCCGAGACGCGCTTGACCGTATGGCCGAATTCGCCGGCGATGAGTTCGGCGAGATCGGCATCGATCACGTCGCCGGGCTTCATCATCTGGCCTTCCTTCATCAGGTACTTGATGACGTCGACGGCGCGTTCGGACATGCGCTGCGACAGTTCCTGAATGGTGATGGTCTCGGGCAGGATGACCTCGCGGGAGATCTTCTCGCGGGTTTCCTGCATCTGGCTGCGACGGAACTTCTCCTGCCGGCGGCGCATGGAGGCGAGCGAGCGACCACGGGTCGAGCCGTCCTCGTCGAGGCCGGCGGCGGTCACCGTCAGCTTGCCGCGGCGGCGTTCTTCCTCGGTCTTGACGCGCGGCGGCTTGGCCGGCTCCGGACGGGTGATCTTGCGGGCCGGGCCGGCACCACCCGGACGGGCAGACTTGCGGTCTTCGTCTTCCTCGACATCCACCTTGCGAACGCGAACCGGTGCAGCCGGCTGCGGTTCAGGCGCAGGGGCGGCCGGCGCCGGACGGCCTGCCGAAGGACGGCCTGCCGGCGGGCGGGGATCGTTGAGCCGGCGCACCGGACCATCCATGCGAATGGCGGGCTGGGCCGGAGCGACCGGAGCGGCGGGGGTGGCAGCCTGGGCCTGCGGCTGAGCCTTGGCTTCAGCGGCACGGGCCGCTTCTTCCGCAGCGCGGGCGGCTTCCTCTTCCTTGCGGCGGGCTTCCTCTTCGGCAGCGCGGCGGGCTTCTTCCTCGCGGCGGCGGGCCTCTTCCTCGGCGCGGCGGCGCGCGTCTTCGGCGTCACGCGCCTGCGCTTCGAACAGCGCGCGACGGCGGGCTTCCATTTCGCTGGAGGACAGATGGTTCAGAACCTGGCCGCCCGGGCGCTGGCCGCGGTTGTTGTCGCGGCCGTGATCCCGGTCCCGGTCCTGGCGCTGGTCATAGCCACGCTGGGGCTGCTGCGGGCGGCCACCCGGCTGCTGCGGACGCGGGGCCTGCGGCTGGGCGGGCTGCTCGGCGCGCGGCGCGGGCTGGGCGGCAACGGGCTGGATCGGCGGCTTGTCGTCCTCAGGACGGTGCGGGCGGCGCTTGCGGGTTTCCACCACGACTGCCTTGGTCCGACCCCGACCCATATCCTGGCGAACGGTGCCCTGGCTCATCCCCGATGGCTTGAGGGTGAGTGTCTTCTTGCCCGTTACGCTGAGTGTCTTGTCGTCTTTGTTGTCGGTCATTCCGTTCCCGTTCCTTCGGACAGGGGCCGGATGATGACATCAGACCCCGTCGTTCATTCCCTGCACAATCGTCATTGCGGCCGGCAAAGCCGGTGTCCGCGTCATTGGTCTTGCCGGCCAGCGCGGCCAACAGCCCGGGTGCGGCCGCCATTGCGGTACCGTTCGAGCAGGTTTGCGCGCTTCACTACACCCTCACCCGCCTGCCCTGCAAGCGCTGCGGCATGGATAAAAGCATTCTGGCCCATCAGTTCCTCCATCTCGGCGCCGGTAAAGAGCCGGTAGGAGGGTATTTCCGCCTCGGTTTCCATTCCGAGATGCCAGGCCTTGCGGGCCTGGTCGATCTTTCTCACCCCGTCGGGGGCCGCATCCAGCGAGTGGAAGACGGCAAGAGCCGCACCGGAACGGACGGCCGCATCCACCTTCATGGTCCCGGAGATGAACTGGCCGGCCTTGCGACCGAGGTTCATCATGCCGGCGAGCTGCTGCGACAGAAGCGTATCCACCTGGTCGGCGAGATCCGCCGGCACGGTGACCTTCCGCTTGAGCGCCCGGGCAAAGAGGTTCTTCGCCATGGCGGTCTCGACGCGCTGACGCTCCATGCCCACCCAGCATCCCCGGCCCGGAAGCTTGCGCTTCAGATCGGGGATGACGGTGCCATCCGGCGCGGCGACAAACCGGATCAGGTGATCCGGTTCGGTCTTTTCGCGGGTGACGATGCAGGTGCGTCCGTTCATGCCCTCGTCGGGATAATCGAACCCGTCTCCATCCTCACCAAGGCCTTCCGCGCCTTCACCGGAAATCATGCCTCTTCTTCTTCGGCATTCTCGGCGGCCACTGCCTCGGCCTGGGCCACCATTTCCTCTTCCGTGATCCAGCCGGCGGCCAGACGGGCCTGAAGGATCATGTTCTCGGCCTCGACGCGCGACACGTCGAGCTTCGAGAACAGGCCCTCGAACTTCTTGGTCTCGCCGTCCTTGCGCTCGCTCCAGCCGACGAGATCGTCGGCGGCGCAGCCGGCAAAGTCCTCGATCGTCTTGATGCCGTCCTCGCCGAGCGCCACCATCATGCGGGCGGTCATGCCGTCGATCTGGCGCAGCTCGTCAGAGACGCCGAGCTCGCGGCGCTTGGCATCCATTTCCTCTTCGATCCGCTCCAGATATTCGCGCGCGCGGGTCTGGATCTCGTCGGCGGTCTCCTCGTCGAAGCCGTCGATGGAGGCGATTTCGGAGAGGTCTACATAGGCGAGTTCCTCGACTTCGGCGAAGCCTTCGGAGGCGAGCACCTGGCCCACCATCTCGTCCACGTCGAGCGCATCCATGAACAGGTTGGTGCGTTCGTTGAATTCCTTCTGACGGCGCTCGGATTCTTCCTGCTCCGTCATGATGTCGATGTCCCAGCCGGTGAGCTGCGAGGCGAGGCGCACGTTCTGGCCGCGACGGCCGATGGCGAGCGAGAGCTGCTCGTCGGGCACGACCACCTCGATGCGCTCGGCATCCTCGTCGAGAACCACCTTGGCGACTTCGGCGGGCTGGAGCGCGTTGACGACGAAGGTCGCCGGGTCCTGGCTCCACGGAATGATGTCGATCTTTTCGCCCTGCAGTTCGCCGACCACGGCCTGAACGCGCGAACCGCGCATACCGACGCAGGCGCCGACCGGATCGATCGAGCTATCGTTCGAGATCACGGCGATCTTGGCGCGCGAGCCCGGATCGCGGGCGACCGACTTGATCTGGATGATGCCGTCATAGATTTCCGGCACTTCCATGGTGAAGAGCTTGACCATGAACTGCGGATGGGTGCGCGACAGGAAGATCTGCGGGCCGCGCTGCTCGCGACGCACGTCATAGACATAGGCGCGGACGCGGTCGCCGTAGCGCATGGTTTCGCGCGGGATCATCTCGTCGCGGCGGATGATGCCTTCGCCACGGCCGAGATCGACGATCACGTTGCCGTATTCGACGCGCTTCACGGTGCCGTTGACGATTTCGCCGACACGGTCCTTGAACTCGTCATACTGGCGGTCACGCTCGGCTTCGCGCACCTTCTGCACGATGACCTGCTTGGCCGACTGGGCGGCGATGCGGCCGAAATCCATCGGCGGCAGCGGATCGGCGATGAAATCGCCGATCTGGGCGTCGGGGTTGCGGTCGCGGGCAAGCGCCAGCGGGATCTGTGTGGAATAGTCGTCGGCGTGATCGACGACCTCGAGCAGGCGCTGGAGGCGGATTTCGCCGGTCTTGGAGTTGATGTCGGCGCGGATGTTGCTCTCGCTGCCGTAACGGGAGCGGGCTGCCTTCTGGATGGCATCGGCCATCGCGGCCAGCACGATCTCGCGGTCGATGACCTTTTCGCGCGCCACTGCATCTGCGATCTGCAGAAGTTCAAGCCGGTTCGCACTGACTGCCATGTCTCAAGTCTCCGTCTGTTAAACTGAAAGGGCGGGCTCCTCTGTCCCAGGCCTGCCCCTGTTCTTTTCGTTCGGTTCAGGCGTCTTCTTCGCCGTCCGTTTCGTCGTTCTGGTTGGCGGCGGCGCGGGCTGCCTTGTCCGCCTTCAATGCATCGCGAATGAGATCGTCCGTCAGGATCAGCTTGCCCTCGGCCAGCGTCGAGAAGGGGATCTTCACCGTGGGCTCCTCGCCATAGGCGATCTGGTCGCGCTCAAGCGTGAAACCCTCATCGGTCACATCCACGATCTTGCCGCGGAAGCGCTTGCGGTTTTCCACCAGGATCGAGGTTTCCACCTTCACCAGATGGCCCTGCCAGCGGCGGAAATCGGAGATCCGAACCATCGGGCGGTCGATACCGGGCGATGACACTTCCAGATGATACGCCTTATCGAGCGGATCTTCCACATCCAGAACCGGAGAAACCGCCATGGAAACCTTTTCGCAGTCTTCCACGGTCATGGTGCCATCCGGCTTCTCGCACATGATCTGCAGGGTCAGGCCGTTCTGGTTCAGAAGCCGCACCCGTACCAGCTGGTAATCCATTCCGGTCAGGACAGGCTCGATGATCTCGGCCAGCCTCTGGTCGATGCCCGTCTCGGTGATCAGGCGCGGCTCGGGTACTGTCTGTTCGCTCATGGTCCGTCGATCTTGTCTCTTGCCGCCGGAAGCCCTCCGGCGCGGGCCGATCGTCCGGCCACCGTGATGACGGTAACAAAAAAGAGCGGGTCCTTGCGGGCCCACTCTTCATCAAGACGATCAAGAATTTGAACCCGATATAAACCTCTTTCCCCCTGATTGCAAGGAGGACGCGTGACAGGCCTCAGCGGATCGCCTTCTTCAGCGCCGGTTCGGGGAAGCAGGTGGGGGCCATGCCGTTCTTTTCCTGCCACGCGCCGATCGAGCGCCGCGTCTTGTAGCCCGCGAGCCCGTCCGCCTTGCCGACATCGTAGCCGCGCTTCACCAGCCGGTCCTGCATGGCCTTCACGTCCGAGCGCAGCATGCCGCCGACATCGCCGAAGGGCGCCTGGAAGGCACCTGATCCGTAGGCGATGCGATCCGCCAGATTGCCGATGAAGAGGGCATAGAGATCGGAATTGTTGTATTCCTTGATCACGTAGAAGTTCGGCGAGACGATGAATTCCGGCCCGTGGGTGCCGGCCGGCACCAGCATCATCGCCTCCTTGCCGGCCTCCCCTGCGGGAAAGGCCTTGCCCGAGATGCGGGCGATGCCCATCGCTTCCCAGTCCTTCAGCGCCTTTTCCCGGTCCGGCCCCTCCTGCGCGCAGGAAATACCCTGCGGAATGGATACTTCATAGCCCCAGGCGCGCCCGCCCTGCCAGCCCTTGTCCACCAGGAAGCGGGCCATGGAGGCGAGACTGTCGGGCACGGAGGTCCAGATGTTGCGATGGCCGTCGCCGTCGAAATCCACCGCGTATTTCAGGAAGCTCGTCGGCATGAATTGCGGCTGGCCGAGCGCCCCGGCAGACGAGCCGCGCAGCTGATCGGGCGTCGCGTCGCCGCTTTCGACGATATGAAGCGCGGCGATCAGTTCGCGGCGGAAGAGGTCCTGGCGGGTGGACATGAAGGCGCGGGTGGCGAGCACGTCGAGCGCCGGGCTCGGCAGCTTCGCCGCACCATAGCCGGTCTCGCGCCCCCAGATGGCAAGCAGGATGGAGCCCGGAACCCCGTATGTCTTCTCGATCTGCCGCAGCGTGCGGGCATGGGTGGAGGCAAGCGCCCGCCCCTTGGCGGCAAGCGCCGAAAGACGCTTCTCGGAAAAATAGGGACCGGGGGAAGAAAATTCCGCCTGCGTCTGCGGCACCTCCTTCGGCGGCCTCGTTCCCGGCGGTACGAGTTCCGAAAGCGTCCAGTCGAGCTTCACCCGCGCCATGGCCTTCTCGAAGGTCTGGCGCTCGATGCCGTTGGCCCTGGCTTCCGGCCAGAGCGTCTCCTCGATCCAGCTCCGGAACTGCCGCTCCACCGCCGCCTTGTCCACCGCGCTTGCGGAAACGGCCGAGGCGAGCGTGACGGCAAGGGCGAGGAGAAGGGGTCTGATGCGATTCATGGAGTTCTCCCGGGATGGATTTCGCGGCGGCTTTCCCTCCCCACGAGGGGGAGGGGGACTGTTCTGATCGTCAAAACGCCGTCCGGGCCCGAAGCGCCGCGGAAAGCGTTCCCTCATCCAGATAGTCGAGCTCGCCGCCGACAGGCACGCCATGGGCGAGACGGGTGATCTTCACCTCGAAGCCGGAGAGCTGGTCGGTGATGTAATGGGCGGTGGTCTGCCCCTCGACAGTGGCGTTGACGGCGATGATCACCTCACGGACCTTGCCTTCAGCCACCCGCGACACGAGCCCCCGGACATTGAGATCGTCGGGGCCGACGCCGTCAAGCGGTGACAGCGTGCCGCCGAGCACGTGATAGGCGGCGTTCATCGCGCCCGCACGCTCCAGCGCCCAGAGATCGGAAACGTCTTCCACGACGATGATGACGCCGTGGTCGCGGCGCTCGTCGGTGCAGATCGCGCAAGGGTCGGCCGTATCGATATTGCCGCAGCAGGAGCAGATGCGCACCTTGTCATAGGCCTCGCCCATGGCCTTGCCGAGGGGGCCGAGCAGCTGGTCCTTCTTCTTGACGAGATGCAGGGCCGCCCGCCGCGCGGAACGGGGACCGAGCCCCGGCACCTTGGCCAGGAGCTGGATGAGTTTTTCGATTTCGGGACCGGTAATTCGCTTTGCCATCCGGCGCTTTTATCCCATCTATCCGATTCGAGGGAATCACTGTTGCGGGAGAAAACCCATGAAAATTCGGGCCGTCTGCATCGGTGCGCCGGAGCGCCTGCCGGGCCGCAAGACGAAGACCGGCATCTTCAAGCATCCGGTCTCCGGCCCCGTCATCGTGGATACGCTGGGGCTTGCGGGCGACGCGGTTCTCAACCGCAAGCATCATGGCGGCCCCGATCAGGCGCTGCTGATCGAGGGTGCGGAGACGCTCGACTGGTGGACGAAGGAACTCGGCCGATCGATGCTGCCCGGCACGCTCGGCGAGAACCTGGTGATCGACGGGCTTGATCCGGCGGCGGTGGCGGTCGGCGACCGCTTCCTGATCGGCGAAGTTCTGCTTGAAGTCACCGGTCCGCGCCTTCCCTGCACGGTGCTGACGCAGCGTATGGAGGAACCGGGCTTTGCCCGCCGGTTTCTCAGGGCGGGACGGCCGGGCATCTATGTACGGGTGCTGAAACCCGGCCTGCTGGAGCAGGGCCAGGCGGTCAGTCTTGAAGCCCATGGCGGACCGCGCATTCTCCTGACGGCGCTGATCCGCGCGCTGACCGGCAAACCGGAGGCGGAAGACAGGGCCCGAATGCTCGCGGCGCCGCTTGGCGAAAGGGTTCGCAAAAGTCTTAGTGGCTGACGGTCAGGAGCGGGCGGCAATCGCCGCCGCCGCCAGGCCCATCGTGCCGGCACTCAACCGGTTGGCGATGCGCACCGCGCGCGGGCTCTTCAAGAGCGTTCGCGCCTTTGCGGCAAAGAAGACCCAGGCCAGATCGACGAAGGCGAGGACCGCAAACATGACGAGTAGCAGTTCCGCCCAGCCGAGGAGCGAGACCGCCGCCAGATCGAGGAGCGTCGGCAGAAGCGCCATGTAGAAAACCATGATCTTCGGATTGCCAAGCGTCAGGGCAAGGCCCGTCAGAAAGAGGCCGAGCG
This sequence comes from uncultured Rhizobium sp., assembly GCA_945952415.1. GTDB lineage: Bacteria > Pseudomonadota > Alphaproteobacteria > Rhizobiales > Rhizobiaceae > Gellertiella. The sequence goes on from CAMFIF010000038.1 coordinate 25,829, forward strand.
GCGACTTGTCATCGGGCGCCTGATCGCCGGCGATTTCGGCCGGCGCCCGCCACATCTTCCAGGCGAGCACCAGCAGATAGGCGACGCCCGCCCACTTGATCGCCACGAAGGCGAGATGGAAGGTCTGGGCGACGGCGGAGAGACCCGCAATGGCGAGCGACAGCCAGACGGCCTCGCCGATCCACATGGCTGCGAGGAAGGGCAGCACGTCCCGGTAGCCGCGCGTGAGAACGCGGGCCACGAGTGCCGCCACGCTTGGCCCCGGCGAACCGGCAGCGACGAAGAGGGCGGCCGCAAAAAGCAGAAGCGAGGCGAAGGTCATGGCGCAACTCCGGTGTCCGGGCAGACTAGCGGCCCGGCTCACGCCTGTCGACAGGTCCTCAGAAGGGCAGCTTGAAGCCCGGCGGGATCGGCAGGCCGGCGGTGAGCGCCTTGGTCTTTTCCGCCATCTGGGCTTCTGCCTTGTCCTTGGCGTCCTTGTGGGCGGCGATGATCAGGTCTTCGAGAATCTCGACTTCATCTTCCTTGAAGAGCGAGGGGTCGATCTTCAGCGAAAGCAGTTCGGACTTGCCATTCATGCGCACCGTGACAAGACCGCCCCCGGACTTGCCCTCGACTTCGAGTGCGGCGACTTCCGCCTGCATCTTCTCCATCTTGGCCTGCATTTCCTTGACCTTGCCCATCATGCCCATGATGTCCTTCATCGGCGGAACTCCTTTGACTGCCATTTACAAAAGGGATCAGAATTCGATGTCGTCACCGGGAAGGATGTCGCCTTCCTCCGATTCGGCAACAGCCGGCGGCTTGAGATCCGCGTCCTCGCCATCGTCCTCCTCGATCACGCGGATGCGGACATCCGTGACCTTGGCGCCGGGAAAGCGGGAGAGGATTGCCGCGACATCGGGATCGGAACGGGCGTCGACGAGGCGCGCGCCATGCTGGGCCGCCTCCTGTGCCACGATCGTGGGCTGGCCGTCCTCCTTGCTGAGCGAGACGGCCCAGTGAATGCCGGTCCATTCGCGCAGCTTGGCGGAAAGCTCGTTGAGCAGTGTTGCCGGCGCCCCTTCCGCCAGGGCCACCTCCAGACGGCCCGTTTCCAGCCGAACGAGCTTGAGGAAATTCCGGATCTTCGCCTTCAGCACCGCGTCCTTGCCGGTGCAGAGATCCACCATGTCCTGCAGGCTGCGAATGGCGACCGCGGGTTCCGGCCGGGGTTCGGTGCGGCCCACCGTTTCGGCGGCGGGACGGGATCCCTCGACCGCCTGGAGGCGGGCAACGGGCTGACCCTGCGGACGGGGGGCGGGTGTGGCCATCGGCTGGCCTCCGGCAACCGTCTGGCTCTGGCTGATCATCTGCGGATTGCCGCCGCCATTGCCCGAGGGCACGGGGCGCCCGGGCGTCGGGCTCGCGCCGCCTGAAAGGCCAAGCACCTGACGGGCCGCCTCTTCCGGCGAAGGCAGGCTTGCGGCATGGGCAAGCCGGATCAGCACCATTTCCGCCGCACCGGCGGGACGGGCCGCACCTTCCGTTTCGGAAATCCCCTTCAGCAGCATCTGCCAGATGCGCGAGAGCGTGCTGACGGCGAGCGTCTGGCCGAATTCCGCACCGCGGACGCGCTCCACTTCGCTCAAGGAGGGGTCCTTTGCCGCATCGGGCACATACTTGAAGCGGGTGACGAGATGGGTGAAATCGGCAAGGTCGGTCAGGACCACGACCGGACTTGCACCCGCCTCGTACTGGCTTGCAAATTCCTGAAGCGCGGCCGCCGCATCGCCCGTCACCACATGTTCGAAAAGGTCGACGATGCGGGCGCGGTCGGCAAGGCCGAGCATGCCGCGCACGGCCTCGGTCTCGATGCGTCCGCCGCCATGGGCGATCGCCTGATCCATCAGCGAGAGGCCGTCGCGGGCCGAGCCTTCCGCCGCCCGCGCGATCATGGCGAGCGCTTCCGGCTCCACCGGAATGCCTTCCTTGGAGGCAATGACGGTGAAGAGGCCGACGAGATCGGAGGCACTGATGCGGCGGAGATCGAAGCGCTGGCAGCGCGACAGCACCGTGATCGGCACCTTGCGGATTTCGGTGGTGGCGAAGATGAACTTCACATGCTCGGGCGGCTCCTCGAGCGTCTTCAGCAGGCCGTTGAAGGCCTGCGTCGAGAGCATGTGCACCTCGTCGATGATATAGACCTTGTAGCGGGCCGAAACCGGGCGGTAACGCACCTGTTCGATGATCTCGCGGATGTCGTCGATGCCGGTATGGGAGGCGGCGTCCATCTCGATGACGTCGACATGCCGGCCTTCCATGATCGCCTGGCAATGGTCGCCGGGGATCTTCAGGTCGATCGAGGGGCGGTCGATCTCGGCGGTCTTGTAGTTCAGCGCGCGGGCGAGAATGCGCGCGGTCGTGGTCTTGCCGACCCCGCGCACGCCGGTCAGCATGTAGGCCTGGGCAATGCGGCCGGTCTCGAAGGCATTGGTAAGGGTGCGGACCATCGGCTCCTGGCCGACCATCAGATCCGTGAAATCCCTGGGGCGATACTTGCGGGCGAGAACCCGGTAGCCGGATGCCGGCTGACCCTGTGCGCCGTTCGGCTCCATCTCGCTCATGGCGTCTCAAGCCCCTTTCACGCCCTTTCGCCTCAAGGCGCGAGGGTCTTTGTCGCAAAGCCCATGAAAATGAAGGGTGGGAGGCTGGAACGATGACCCGTGCCGGGCTCGTTAGGGCTGCTTCCTTCCGGACCTGACCCGGTTGGCGAGTGGAACGTCCACC
>CAMFIF010000039.1 GCA_945952415.1 uncultured Rhizobium sp.
TGGAGCGGGTGAAGGGAATCGAACCCTCGTATTCAGCTTGGGAAGCTGCTGCTCTACCATTGAGCTACACCCGCATGGCATCTCTTTTGTCCGGTTTATGCGGCTCTTGTCAAGCGGGCGATCAGAGGTCGCGGATATCCGGCGGACGGAAATGCTTGGAGAGCTTCAGGCCCTGCGCCTGGTAGTTGGAGCCGGTCTCACCATAGAGGCCTTCCGGCCGGGTGAGCATGTGTTCGTAGACGAGCCGGCCGACGATCTGGCCGTGTTCGAGGATGAAGGGCACTTCATGGCTTCTCACCTCGAGAACGGCGCGGCTGCCGGCGCCGCCGGCGCCTGCATGGCCGAAGCCGGGATCGAAGAAGCCGGCATAATGGACGCGGAACTCACCCACCAGCGGATCGAAGGGCGTCATCTCCGCCGCATAGAGCGGCGGCACATGCACGGCCTCGCGGGAAACGAGGATATAGAATTCGTCCGGATCCAGGATCAGTTCGCCGCTGCCGCGGCTGAAGAGCGGCTCCCAGAAATCGAGCACGTCGTGCGCGGCCTTCCGGTCCACATCGATGACGGCCGTGTGGTGCTTGCCGCGATAGCCGACGAGGCCGTTCGGCCCCGTGCCCTTGAGATCGATCGACAGCGCGATTGCCCCGCCCGACACATTGGGCTCCTCGCTTGCCACCAGCGTTTCCGCGCGGTGGAGCACCAGAAGCGCATCCTCGGAGAGAACCGAGTGGCCGCTGCGAAAGCGGATCTGCGACAGGCGCGACCCGCGACGCACGACGATGGGGAAGGTGCGCGGAGAGATTTCCAGATAGAGCGGCCCCTTGTAGCCCGCCGGGATCTTGTCGAATTCCTGGGCGCGATCGGTGATCACGCGGGTGAAGATATCCAGCCGGCCGGTGGAGCTCTTCGGATTGGCCGATGCCGAAAGCCCTTCCGGCAGATCGAGGCTTTCCATCAGCGGTACGATGTAGACGCAGCCCGTTTCCAGAACCGCACCGTCTTCGAGATTGATTTCATGGAGCGTCAGTCGCTTGAGCTTTTCGGCAACGAGCGCGCCTGGCCCCGGCATGAAGCTGGCCCTCACGCGCATGGCGCGGCTGCCGAGCCGAAGATCGAGGCTTGCCGGCTGGATCTGGTCCGCATCGAGCGGCGCCTCGCTCTTCAGCCTGCCCTCGGCGAACAGGGCCCGAATGGCGCTATCCGCCAGAATGCCCGTGGTCCGTGCCATTTCCCATGCTCCATACAATCATGAGCCGCATACCGGAATATGCTGCTGTCCTCAGGACATTTCTTTCCGCCCCCGGCAATTGACGCAAGCCTAATTCGGCGCTAAGGCAGATTTATCCCGTGGTGATTTGGCCGGTCGGCTTGCAGCCACGTTAAACAAGTGGCTAAAAGGACCGGGTTGATGGCAACCGGTCCCCTTTGGGCGACCGGTTTTTTGTTATGGAAAGCAGATTGGCATGAGCAAGACCTGGCGCCCCGCGACACAGCTCGTACATGGCGGAACCACCCGCTCCCATCATGGCGAAACGTCAGAAGCCATTTTCCTCACCCAGGGCTTCGTCTACGAGACCTCGGAAGCGGCGGAAGCCCGCTTCAAGGGCGAGACGGACGGCTTCATCTATGCCCGCTATGGCAGCCCGACCAATGACATGTTCGAAAAGCGCATGTGCATGCTGGAGGGCGCGGAAGATGCACGCGCCACCGCATCCGGCATGGCGGCCGTTTCCGCCGCGATCCTCTGCCAGGTGAAGGCCGGCGATCACATCGTCGCTGCCCGGGCCCTCTTCGGCTCCTGTCGATGGGTGGTGGAAACGCTTGCCCCGAAATATGGCATCGAATGCACGCTGGTCGATGGCCGCGATCTCGCCAACTGGGAAAAGGCGATCCGCCCGAACACCAAGGTGTTCTTCCTGGAAAGCCCGACCAATCCGACGCTCGAGGTGATCGACATTGCCGGCGTCGCCAAGCTCGCGAACCAGATCGGCGCCAAGGTGGTGGTGGACAATGTCTTCGCCACGCCGCTTTTCCAGAAGCCGCTGGCGCTCGGCGCCCATGTGGTCGTCTACTCCGCCACCAAGCATATCGACGGTCAGGGTCGCTGCCTCGGGGGCATCGTGCTCTCCGACAAGCAGTGGATCGACGAGAACCTGCACGACTATTTCCGGCATACGGGCCCGGCCATGTCTCCCTTCAATGCCTGGACGCTGCTGAAGGGCGTGGAAACGCTTCCGCTGCGTGTCCGGCAGCAGACGGAAAATGCTGCCCGCGTGGCGGATTTCCTTGCCGAGCAGCCTCAGGTCGCCCGCGTCATCTATCCCGGCCGCAAGGACCATCCGCAGGCGGATATCATTTCCCGGCAGATGAGCGGTGGATCGACGCTGGTGTGTTTCGAACTGAAGGGCGGCAAGGAAGCGGCCTTTGCCCTGCAGAACGCGCTTGAAGTGGTGCGCATCTCCAACAATCTCGGCGATTCCAAGAGCCTGATCACCCATCCGGCCACCACGACACACAAGAACCTGACGGACGAGGCGCGGGCCGAGCTTGGCATTTCCGCCGGCACGGTGCGCTATTCCGCGGGCATCGAGGATGCGGAAGACCTGATTGCGGATTTCGCCGCTGCCCTTTCGAAGGTGAAGGCCTGAGGGCCGCTCAAAAGGGGGCGGTGCCGCCGCCCCCTGTTCCATTCTTTGTTCATGTTTAACTTTTTGACACTAGGGTTTAGCCGTCGAGCCATTCTTCCTGGGGTATTTTCCGCCGGAGCGGTTATATTGTAGGATGATGGGACAGGACGTGATCGAAGGTCGAACCATGTACAGGGCCCTGACCAAGGGTATAGAAGTCGTCGTTGAACCCTATTATCTGGAGGAGCAATCCGATCCGGACGACGACCGCTATGTCTGGGGCTACCGGATCGTCATTTCCAATTTTTCGCAGGAAGCGGTGCGGCTGATCAGCCGCTACTGGCATATCACCGACCAGAATGGCCAGGTGGACGAAGTGACCGGCCCCGGCGTGATTGGCGAACAGCCCCATCTCGGCCCCGGCGATACCTATGAATATTCTTCCGGCTGCCCGCTCGACACGCCCTCCGGCGTGATGTTCGGCCGCTACCAGATGGAGACTGACCGAGGCGTGATCTTCGACGTCGAAATCCCGGCCTTCTCGCTGGACGTGCCGGGACTGGTGCGGGTGCTGAACTAGGGAAAACCCCGCCGGTCAGGCCGGCAGGATTTCCGTTGCCTCGAAGCGATAGGTGGTCGAGCAGAACTCGCAGGTAACCGAAATCGCGCCCTCTTCCATGCTTTCCTCCACTTCCTCCCGGGTAAAGCCCGAGAGAACGGATTTCAGCTTGTCACGCGAGCAGCTGCAGTGATCCTCGACGGATTGCGGGTCGTAAACCCGGACGCCCCTTTCGTGGAAGAGACGGAACAGCAGCCGCTCGGCGCCGACCTGCGGATCGGTGAGCTCTGCCGCCTCCACCGTTTCCAGCATGGTGCGGGCTTCGGCCCAGCTGTCGTCCTCCATCACGGCAGGCATTTCCGGCTCCCCGTCACCGCCGGGCAGATCGGCCTGGCGCATGCGCTCGGGCGCGGCCGGCAGGAACTGGGCGATGATGCCGCCTGCCCGCCAGTGATGGCGGCTCTTGCCATCGGGGCCACGGTCGTAAAATTCCGCAGCGCTCAGCCGCACCCGGGTGGGGATCTGCTCCGACTGGCGGAAATAGACACCAGCAATATCCTCGAGCGAGGCGCCATCCAGCGCAACGATGCCCTGATAGGGCTGGGTGTAACGGCCCTGGTCGATGGTGAAGGCCAGCATGCCCTTGCCAAGCAGATCCTGCGGCGCGGCCTTGCCCGCAGCGAGCGCCTGCTTCACGGCCTCCTCGTCGAAGCGCGCATAGGCGCGCACGCTGGAGGGCGTGCTGAAATCCACGACCAGCAGATCGACCGGGCCATCGCCCTTGGTCTGGACCGTGAAGCGGCCCTCGAACTTCAGCGAGGTGCCGATGAGCACGGTCAGCACGATGGCTTCGGCCAGAAGCCGGGCAACTGCCGGCGGGTAATCGTGGCGGCCGAGGATGGCATCGAGGATCGGCCCGAGCTGCACGGCGCGGCCGCGCACATCCATTCCCTCCACCTGAAAGGGAACGACGTGATCGTCACCGGCGAAGCCCAGTTCGCCGAGTTTGGCTGCGTGATCTGCCATGGGAAACTCCTGAAACGGCCTGAAAGCGCCCTATATGGGTGGTCTTTCCGATTACACCAGCCCAAAGCACCAGGCGAGAACGGATTTCTGCGCGTGAAGGCGGTTTTCGGCCTCGTCGAAGACCACCGACTGCGGCCCGTCGATGACCTCATCGGTCACTTCCTCGCCGCGATGGGCGGGCAGGCAATGCATGAAGAGGGCATCGGGGCTCGCCTTCTTCATCAGCGCCTCGTTGACCTGGAAGGGCTGGAAGATGTTGTGGCCCCGCGCCTTGTGTTCCTGGTTCATGGAGACCCAGGTATCCGTCACCACGCAATGGGCGCCGTCGACGGCCCGTTCCGCATCGTGGCAGAGCATGATGTCGCCGCCATTGTTGCGGGCCCAGTTCAGGAACTTGTCATGGGGCTCCGAGCCCATGGGAACCGCCATGTTCATGCGGTAGCCAAACCGGGCAGCGCCTTCCACCAGCGAATGAAGAATGTTGTTGCCATCGCCGGTCCAGGCAATCGTCTTGCCCTTCACCGGGCCGCGATGCTCTTCGAAGGTCATGATGTCAGCCATGATCTGGCAGGGATGGGTATCGTCGGTAAGGCCGTTGATCACGGGAACGGTCGCGTGTTCGGCAAGCTCCAGAAGGCGGGCATGATCCGTGGTGCGGATCATGATCGCATCCACGTAACGCGAAAGCACGCGGGCGGTATCGGCGATCGTCTCAGCGCGGCCGAGCTGCATTTCCGTGCCGGAGAGGAACAGCGTTTCGCCGCCCAGCTGGCGCATGCCGACATCGAAGGACACACGGGTGCGGGTGGAGGGCTTCTCGAAGATCATGGCCAGCATCTTGCCGGCGAGCGGCTTTTCGGCCGTTCCGGCTTTCGTGGCGGCCTTGCGGATCTTGGCATCCTCCAGGATGTTGCGCAGGTCCGGGGCGGCGACGGTCGAAAGATCGATGAAATGCTTCGGGGATGCCATGGAATGAAGTCCTGTCAATGCGTTCAGGCGGGCTTGGTTTCAGCGTTGGCGCGCACGGCAAGGGCCGCTTTTTCGATGCGGGCAAGGCCTTCGCGTACTTCTTCTGCGGTGATGGTGAGGGGCGGCAGCAGGCGGATGACGTTTTCGCCGGCGGGTACGCCGAGAAGATGCTCGTTGCGCATGGCGACGAGAAGATCCGCGGAGGGTCCCTTCGCCTTGATGCCAAGCATCAGGCCCTGCCCGCGAATTTCGGCGATCACATCCGGGAAACGGTCGGCAAGCGAGGCAAGCCCCTGGGCAAAAAGAAGCGCCATGTCGCGAACATGGTCGAGGAAGCCATCCGCCAGAACCACATCGAGAACCGCAAGGCCGACGGCCATGGCGAGCGGGTTGCCGCCATAGGTGGAGCCATGGGTACCGGCGACCATGCCGGAAGCGGCCTCTTCGGTTGCGAGGCAGGCGCCCAGCGGGAAGCCGCCGCCGATGCCCTTGGCAACGGCCATGATGTCTGGAGTGATGCCGGCCCATTCATAGGCAAAGAGCTTGCCGGTGCGGCCGACGCCGCACTGGACCTCGTCGAGAACGAGGAGGAGACCGTGCTCGTCGCAGAGCGCACGAAGGCCCTTCAGGAATTCGATGGACGCCGGACGGATGCCGCCCTCGCCCTGGACCGGTTCGATGAGGATCGCACCCGTTGCCGGCGTGATCGCCGCCTTCACCGCTTCGAGGTCACCGAAGGGCACGGGGTCGAAACCCGGGGCCTTCGGGCCGAAGCCTTCGATATATTTCTCGTTGCCGCCGGCCGCGATGGTGGCGGTGGTGCGACCATGGAACGCACCTTCGAAGGTGATGATGTGGAATCTTTCCGGATGGCCCTTGGCGAAATGATAGCGCCGCGCGGTCTTGATCGCGCATTCAAGGGCTTCCGCACCGGAATTGGTGAAGAAGACCTTGTCGGCGAAGGTGACGCGCATCAGCCGCTCGCCGAGCGCTTCCTGGCCGGGTACCTCATAGAGGTTCGAGAGGTGCCAGACCTTGCCGGCCTGGTCGGTCAGCGCCTTGACGAGATGCGGATGGGCGTGCCCCAGCGAATTCACCGCCACGCCCGCCGCAAAATCGAGATATCGCTCGCCGCTTTCCGTCGTCAGCCAGACGCCTTCGCCATGGGAAAAGCGCAGCGGCGTGCGGTTATACGTGTTGTAAAGCGGCGCGGCAGCAGCCATGACCCACCTCGTCTTATGAAAAGCGGCTTCGACAGGGACCGCGACTGACGGTCCGGAAAAATCAAAAATGCCGCCTTTCGGCGGCGGCGCACTATCCCCATTTCGCGGTGCAATGTCAACAAAACCGGCGCATTTAGCCGCTCGCCCCGCCGGGTCTTCCTGCCGTTACGGAAGGCATGCGAAGCGGTGCGGAAGGGGGAAGCAAGTTGGGGAAAAGTCGAAAATCGAATCACGATGATTCCGGCGACTCTTGTCACGGAGTCAGCCTCACACTAGGTTAAATCTCAATTACTAGACTGCATGCGGCGGAACTAGTCACGACAATGGTGAGGCGTTTTGGCGCCGGGCAACACCCGGCGCTGGGTGACGGATTCTATCCATCACGGGCGCGACAGCGGAGAATGTGCATGAACTGGACAGACGAGCGCGTTGAGAAACTCAAGAAGTTGTGGTCCGAAGGCCTGAGCGCCAGCCAGATCGCGGCACAGCTGGGCGGCGTCAGCCGCAACGCCGTCATCGGCAAGGTGCACCGCCTGAGCCTTCCGGGCCGTGCAAAGGCCGGCGGCACCGCGCCCGCCACCGCCGCCCGCGCGCCGAAGCGCACCACCTCTGCCCCGCGCGCTCCCAATTATGCCGCCCGCGCCACGACGCGCACCGTCACCCGCGCGCAGGGCGCCACCGTCGTTCGCGAGGAAATCGAGATCGATACGGTGGAGGATGTCGAATTCGTGCCGGCCAGCAATGTGGTCGTGCCGATCTCGCGTCGCCTCGAGCTGACGCAGCTGACCGAGCGCACCTGCAAGTGGCCGGTGGGCGATCCGCTGAAGGAGGATTTCCACTTCTGCGGCAATGACAGCCCGGACAGCTCTCCCTACTGCAATTACCACCAGAAGCTTGCCTATCAGCCCGTATCCGACCGCCGCCGCGCGGTACGCTGAGCGAAAAGCAAAGAATTCCAATGAAAAGCCCGGTTCTCGCGAACCGGGCTTTTTGTTTTTGCTCATGCGGACCGGCCTCGCCGAGGGGGCCTTACCCCTCGATCGAATAGCCCGCGCCGCGGACGGTGCGGATCACGTCGGACATGCCGGGCAGGTTCACCGCCTTGCGCAGGCGGCCGATATGGACGTCGACGGTGCGCTCGTCCACGTAGATGTCATGGCCCCAGACGCCGTCCAAAAGCTGGGAGCGGGAGAAGACCCGCGAGGGCGAGGACATCAGGAATTCGAGCAACTTGAATTCCGTCGGCCCGAGGCGCACTTCGCGGCCCTTGCGATGGACGCGGTGGGTTTCCCGGTCGAGTTCCAGCTCGCCGCAGCGCAGGACGCTTGCAAGTACTTCCGGCTTGGCACGGCGCAGCATGGCCTTCACGCGGGCCATCAGTTCCGGCGTCGAAAAGGGTTTGACCACATAATCGTCGGCGCCGGTCGAAAGACCACGCACGCGCTCGTTCTCCTCGCCGCGGGCCGTCAGCATGATGATCGGCAGGCGCTCGGTCTCCGGGCGCTGGCGCAGCCGGCGGCAGAGTTCGATGCCGGAAACGCCCGGCAGCATCCAGTCGAGAATGAGGAGGTCGGGAACCCGCTCTTTCAGCCGCGTCTCGGCTTCGTCGCCCCGCATGATGGCATCCACCTCGAAGCCTTCGGATTCGAGATTGTAGCGGAGGAGCTCGGAGATGGCCTCTTCGTCCTCGACAACGGCTACCCTGGGTGTCATTCGCATGTTCCTTGATCGACAGGCTTATTCGGCGACGGAGGCGACGACCGTGTTGGCGGTGTCGTCCTTCGGCCGCTCGCCTTCCGGCTGGGCGCCGGTTGCCATGTAGTAGATGGTCTCGGCAATGTTGGTCGCGTGGTCGCCGATGCGCTCGATGTTCTTGGCGCAGAAGAGCAGATGGGTGCAGGGCGTGATGTTGCGCGGGTCTTCCATCATGTAGGTGAGAAGCTCGCGGAAGATCGACGTGTACATGGCGTCGATTTCCTCGTCGCGCTCGCGGATCGACTTCGCCTTCTCGGCGGAGCGGTTCGCATAGACATCGAGCACTTCCTTGAGCTGCATCAGCGCCAGCTCGGAGAGATGTTCGAGGCCGCGGGCGAGCTTGCGGGGCACGCCCTGGGCCTGAACAGCGATCACCCGCTTGGCGGTGTTCTTGCCGAGGTCGCCGACGCGCTCGAGGTCGCCGGCGATGCGGATCGAGCCCATGATTTCGCGCAGGTCATTGGCGACCGGCTGGCGGCGGGCGATGATGATGACGGCCTTGTCGCCGATCTCGCGTTCGGCGGCGTCAAGCACCGCATCGTCGGAAATCACCTTCTGGGCCAGCGCCGCATCGGAATTGACGAGGGCCTGCACGGCCTCGCTGACCATCTGCTCCGCAAGCCCCCCCATTTCGGAGATGCGCCGCGCCAGGAATTTCAGTTCTTCGTCAAAGGCGGAATAAATGTGGTTCGAAGCCATATGCCTGTTCCTTGTTCTTCTTGCGGACGAGAGGGAGAACCAGGGCTCAGCCGAAGCGGCCCATGATGTAATCCTGGGTGCGGCTCTCGTCCGGATTGGTGAAGATCTTGTCGGTGTCGTTCTCCTCGACGAGATTGCCGAGGTGGAACATGGCGGTGCGCTGGGAAACACGGGCCGCCTGCTGCATGGAATGGGTGACGATGACGATGGTGAAGTTGGAGCGCAGCTCGTGGATGAGCTCTTCTACCTTGGCCGTGGCGATCGGATCGAGCGCCGAGCAGGGCTCGTCCATCAGGATCACTTCCGGCGAAACGGCAACCGCACGGGCGATGCAGAGACGCTGCTGCTGGCCGCCGGAAAGGCCGGTGCCGGCCTCGTGCAGGCGGTCCTTCACCTCGTTCCACAGACCGGCCTTGATGAGGCTGGTTTCGACGATCTGGTCGAGATCGGCCTTGTTGCGGGCGAGGCCGTGGATCTTCGGGCCGTAGGCAACGTTTTCGTAGATCGACTTCGGGAAGGGATTGGGCTTCTGGAAGACCATGCCGACCCGGGCACGCAGTTCCACCACGTCGATCGAGGGATCGTAGATGTCCTGACCGTCAAGCGTGATCTGGCCGGTGACGCGGCAATTGTCGATCGTGTCGTTCATGCGGTTGAGCGAGCGGAGGAAGGTCGACTTGCCGCAGCCGGAGGGGCCGATGAGCGCCGTCACCGTCTTTTCGCGGACGGGCAGGCTAACCTCGAAAAGCGCCTGCTTGGTCCCGTAAAACACGGACACCTTGTTGCCTATCATCTTGTAGACCGGTTCGTTCATCGCCTGGGCCTGCTTCGGTTCGAGAGTGGTTTCTGCCATCATGTTCATGGAACGGTTCTCCTTACCAGCGGCGTTCGAAGCGGCGACGCAGCAGAATGGCGCCGAGATTCATGAGGATGAGGAAGGTGAGGAGAACGATGATTGCGCCGGAGGTGCGTTCGGTAAAGGCGCGTTCGGCTTCGTTCGCCCACATGTAGATCTGCACGGGCAGAGCGGTGGAGGGTTCGAGCGGGGTTGCGGGGAAATCCGCCACGAAGGCCACCATGCCGATGAGCAGCAGCGGTGCGGTTTCGCCCAGCGCATGGGCAAGACCGATGATGGTGCCCGTGAGGATGCCCGGCATGGCCAGCGGCAGCACATGGTGGAAGATGGTCTGCATCTTGGACGCGCCGAGGCCGAGGGCAGCGGAGCGGATCGACGGAGGGACCGCCTTCAGCGAGGCGCGGGTGGCGATGATGATCGTCGGCAGGGTCATCAGTGTCAGCACCAGGCCGCCGACCAGGGCCGCAGAGCGCGGCATGCCGGCGAAGTTGATGAAGATCGACAGGCCGAGCAGACCGTAGACGATGGACGGGACGGCTGCGAGGTTGTTGATGTTCACCTCGATGAGATCGGTCAGCCGGTTCTTCGGCGCGAATTCCTCGAGATAGATGGAGGCGGCAACGCCGATCGGCAGCGAGAGCACGAACACCGTCACCATCATGAAGAGCGAACCCATGGCGGCGACGCCGAGGCCGGCGGCTTCCGGACGGGAGGAGGCGCCGTTGGTGAAGAGGCCGGTGTTGAAGGCCTTGGTGAGATCGCCCGCATCGCGCAGCGTCTTCATCCACTCAAGCTGCTTGTCCTTGACCTTTCGGCGCGCCTCGGGAACGGAAAGGTCGATCTGCCCCTTGTTGGCGCTGTCGATATTGCCTTCGGCGAGCAGGGAGACATTGACCGTCTTGCCGACCAGCGAGGGATCGGCGACCAGCATGTCACGCAGGTCGGTGCGGGCGCTGTCGGAGATCATCGCGGTCGCGAGCTTGGCGGACTTGCGGTCGGAAGGATCGAAGCCGAGGCGCTTGGCAAGGCCCTGCTTGATCAGCTTGGCAAAATCGCCCTGCGCGAGGACGGCAGGATTTTCGCCTCGCTTGTTGTCCGGATCGACATCCTTTTCGGTGAATTCGATCGGGAGGGTGATCGTGGTCTGGACGAAGGCCGTATAGCCCTTGGAGACCACGGAGAAGATCAGCGCGGCCAGGAAGAAGAGGCCGACGGCCATGGCGATGATGCCATAGGCGCGGAAGCGGCGCTCGGCGGCGTAGCGGCGCTTGATGCCGATGTCACGGCGCGCCTGCGCGGGCATTCCGGTAAGAGTGACGGCGTCGCTCATTCGTACTGTTCCCGATATTTGCGCACGATGTAGAGCGCGTAGATGTTAAGTGCGAGGGTGATGGCAAAGAGCGTGATGCCGAGCGCAAAGGCGACCAGCGTCTGCGGCGAGGTGAATTCAAGGTCACCTGTCAGCTGGTTCACGATCTTCACGGTCACCGTGGTCATGGGTTCGAAGGGGTTCGGCGACAGGCGGGCTGCAACGCCCGCGGCAAGCACCACGATCATGGTTTCGCCGACCGCACGCGAGGCGGTGAGAAGCAGGGCGCTGACGATGCCCGGAAGCGCTGCCGGCAGGATGACCCGCTTGATGGTTTCCGAACGGGTGGCCCCGAGCCCCAGCGAACCGTCACGCAGGGCCCGCGGCACCTGGGTGATGATGTCGTCCGAGAGCGAAGAGACGAAGGGGATGAGCATGATGCCCATGACGATGCCGGCCGTCAGCACGCTCTGCGCCTGGATGAAGTTCGTATAATTGCCGGTGACGAGCCCGTTAAGCTCCGCGGAAATGTCGCGCAGGAAGGGGCCGACCGTGACGAGGGCGAAGAAGCCGTAGACGATGGTCGGGATGCCCGCCAGCAGTTCGAGCGCGGGCTTTGCGAGGTTGCGCACCCGGGGCGAGGCATATTCCGCCATGTAGATGGCGGAGAGGAGGCCCACCGGAACGGCGCAGAGCATGGCGAAGAAGGCGATGTAGAGCGTGCCGGCGAGAAGCGGAATGAGACCGAACTGGCCCCCTTCCCCGCCGGCGCCGGCGGCGGCAAAGCGGGGGTCCCAGACCGTGCCGAAGAAGAATTCATGCATCGGCACCATGGCGAAGAAGCGGGTGGCTTCCGACAGCATGGAGACGACGATGCCGACGGTGGTCAGGATGGCGATGGTGGAGCAGAGCGCGAGCGTCACCAGCATCAGCTTTTCGATGTGGTTGCGGGCCCGGAAGGAGGGCGCTAGGCGGCGATAGCCGAGGAAAGCGCCAAGCGCGGCCACGACGATGCAAACGGCGGCCATGGCCTTGTGGCTTGCAGCATCCATCGCGGTGCGCTTCAGCGCGGCTTGGATGATTTCGGGGCGGACGTCGGCGGCGACGGGAACGGCCTTGGAGACCAGGAGCTCCGGCCACTTCACGGTGCCGGCCTGAGCTGCGGCGATCTCGGCTTCGGTGAGCTGCTCGACGCCCCTGGCGACGATGGACACGGTGCCGTAATTCAGCGCTTCGGAGGCCTGGTCAATCCGGAGATCGGAGGGCAGAGTCGCCCGCACGGTCCTGTCGATATAGATAGGAGAGGCAATCGACCAGACGATCAGCACAAGCACCGCCGGCAGCAGGCCTGCAAGCGCCACATAGGCGCTGTGATAGGCGGGGCGGGAATGGGTCTTTACCTTGCTGGTCCGGGAAAGGGCGTGGGATCGGGCCCGGCCCGCCACATAGGCGCCAATCGCCATCAAGGCCAGGATCAGGAGAATAAGGGGCGTCTTCATCGAGCACCTTTACTGGGGCAGTTCCCGGAAGGACTGGAACGACCCGTCATCCAACGGGAGGCACCCTATTGCCGGGGGCCGGGGCTTGGGCATGGGGCGAACCCGGCGCAGCCTGCTGGCCGCGCCGGGTTCCTGATCAGAAATCAGAGGGTCTTGCCTTCGGCAGCATCCTTGCGGATCTGCTCACGCTCGGCATCCGGAGCCGGAACCAGGCCGTATTCGGCGAGCGGGCCGTCAGGGCCGATCATCTTGTCGGAGGTGAAGAACTCGACATATTCCTTCAGGCCGGCGATGACGCCGAGGTGGGCCTTCTTCACGTAGAAGAACAGCGGACGCGAAACCGGATACTTGCCCGAAGCGATCGTTTCGACCGAGGGGGTCACGCCGGAGATGGTGGCAACCTTCAGCTTGTCGGAGTTGTTTTCGAAGAAGGACAGACCGAAGACGCCGATGGCCTTCTTGTTGCTGTCGATGCGGGCGAGCGTTTCGGTGTAGTCGCCGTCGATGTCGACAGCAACGCCGTCCTTGCGGACCTTCACGCACTTGGCGGCAGCCTCCTTCTCGTCCTTGATCGACGCCTTGATCACGTCGACGGCGCCGGTGGCCTTGCAGCCGTCAGCCAGCAGCTTCTGTTCGAAGACTTCGCGGGTGCCGTGCTTTTCGCCCGGGATGAAGGCCATGATTTCTTCGTCCGGCAGGTCCTTGTTCACGTCGGACCACTTCTTGTTCGGGTTGGCGACGAGCTTGCCATCCACGACGATCTCGGCGGCGAGCGCCAGGTAGACGTCCTTCGGGGTCAGGGCGAAATCGACGTTGGAAGCGTCGGTTGCGAAGACGATGCCGTCATAACCGATGCGCACTTCCTGGATCTCGGTCACGCCGGCGGCCTTGCAGGCTTCCAGCTCTTCCTTCTTGATCTGGCGGGAAGCATTGGCGATGTCGATGGTGTCCGGGCCGACGCCCTTGCAGAATTCCTTCAGACCAGCGCCGGTGCCGCCGGATTCGACGACCGGGGTCTTGAACTGGGTGTTGGCTTCACCGAAGGCTTCGGCAACGATCTTCGCATAGGGAAGAACGGTGGAGGAACCGGCAATCTGGATCTGGTCGCGCGCATGGGCGGCGCCCGCAAATGCGACCGAAGCGATCAGCGCCGCAGCCGTGAAGTGAAGAACTTTCATGGGAAACTCCCGTCGTGGAAACCGTTTTGTTGCGGACCGTGTCCGGCCTTTCATCAGGAGAGGCAAGGGCTGATGTATCCGCTGACGGCTCACCTTTTATGTCAGTTGCATGAAACTATTGTGACAGGCCAAGTCTTTGATTTTTATAGAACACACCTGTCACAATCGCCGGGATGACTGTCATATATGTCAAAAGACGACGGTAAAGCGACTTCCTTCGCCCGGACGGGACTGGATCTGCAGGCGGGCGCGGTGGCGGGTGAGAATGTGCTTGACGATGGCAAGGCCAAGGCCTGTGCCCTTCTTCGACCGGCTGGCCTCAACATTTACCCGGTAAAAGCGCTCGGTGAGCCGCGGCACATGCTCCGCCTCGATGCCGGGGCCATAATCGGCAACAGTGACGGCGACGGGCTTGCCGGGCTCGGCCGCAATCTCGATATCGACCGCCTTGCCTTCCTGCCCGTATTTGCAGGCATTTTCGACGAGGTTTTCGAAGACCTGCACCAGCTCGTCCCTGTCACCCGGCACCATGACCGGGGCGTCCGGCGCCTTGAGGCTGATGGCGACGCCGAGGCTCGCGCCGAGCGGGATCAGCGAATCCCGCACGTGGGAGAGGATCGGCACCAGGTCCACCGTGTCGCCGGGGGCGATATGGGCCTTCATCTCGAGCCTCGAAAGCGAAAGAAGGTCATCCACCAGGCGGGTCATGCGGTTCACCTGTTCCAGCATGATGCCGAGAAAGCGCTCTTGCGCCTTCAGATCGGATTTCGCCGGACCCTGCAGCGTTTCGATGAAACCGCGCAGCGAGGCGAGCGGCGTGCGCAGCTCGTGGCTGGCATTGGCGACGAAATCGGTGCGCATCTGGTCCATCTTGTGGACGCTCGAGACATCGTTGAAGGCAATCACGAACTGGCCCTGCCCGATCGAGGAGACGCGGACGCGATAGGCACGGGACGAGGGAACGCGCTCCACATAATCCTTCTGCTGCGGCTTGCCCGTTTTCAGTCCTTCGCGAACCATGTCGAGCAGCCCCGGAGCACGCAGGCGGGCGGAGATATGAGCCCTGTCCGCAAGCATGCCGAAAATCTGCCGCGCGGCCTCGTTCTGCCTGAGGATTTCTTCCTCCTGGTTGATGAGCAGCACCGGAAAATCAAAGGCATCGATGAGGGCGGCGGCTTCCGGTCCGGCGGGGGCGGGTTCTGCCGAAAGGACCCGGGGCGGGATGAATTCCACCCTTTTCCGGGCCGGGCGAAGCAGCGCCAGGAAGGCAAGGACCACAAGGGAAGCAAGAACCGGCGCAAGCGACAGACCCGCCTTCGCTGCGGCCGCGGCCGCCAGGCACAGCCCCGCCAGCAGAAGGGCATTTTCCTTCAGACGCCCCGCAATGTCCAAGCCCTCGTCATCCTCCAAGGCCGTCTCCTCCTTCGACGAAGCCCTCCAGATATCGGGGCTTCATGACAGTCATGTCTCAAATCATCCCGGCATCCGCAAACGGCTGTTGAAATCATGACGGTCATGCCGGGAAAGGCACGCGATTTCCGCGGCTATCCACAAGGCGCTTGTCATAATTCATGCTTTGCACCAATTTCCATCAACAACCAAAAGGAGCAGAGGCATGGCGGACGAGACGGAAAGCAGGGCTGTGGAGCTGAAAATCGGCAAGGAGAAGCGGATTTTCGACATAGACGACCCGAAACTGCCGGACTGGATCAAGGAAAACGCCCTTTCCTCCGGTGGCTTTCCCTATGACAAAAAGATGAAGGAAGAGGACTACGCGGCCGAGCTCAACGCGCTGCAGGTGGAACTCGTGAAGGTGCAGTTTTGGTTGCAGAAGACCGGCAAGCGGGTGCTGACGCTGTTCGAGGGGCGCGATGCCGCCGGCAAGGGCGGCGCGATTGCCGCGACGCGCGAATATATGAACCCCCGATCCGCCCGGACCGTCGCGCTCTCCAAGCCGACGGAAACGGAACGGGGCCAGTGGTATTTCCAGCGCTACATCACCCAGTTTCCGGCCGCCGGCGAATTCGTGCTTTTCGACCGGTCCTGGTACAATCGCGCCGGGGTGGAGCCAGTCATGGGTTTCTGCACGCCGGAGCAGTACCAGCAGTTTCTCGACCATGTGCCGCGCTTCGAGAAAATGGTGGTGGATGAAAACATTCACTTCTTCAAGTTCTGGCTGGATATCGGCCGGGAGATGCAGCTGAAGCGCTTCCACGACCGGCGCCATGATCCGCTGCGGGTGTGGAAACTCTCGCCCATGGATATTGCAGCGCTGAACAAGTGGGACGATTACACGGAAAAGCGCGACCGCATGTTCAAGGAAACCCATTCGGACAAGGCGCCCTGGACGGCGGTGCTGGCAAACGACAAGCGCCGCGCCCGCACCAACATCATC
Source organism: uncultured Rhizobium sp. (assembly GCA_945952415.1). Classification (GTDB taxonomy): domain Bacteria; phylum Pseudomonadota; class Alphaproteobacteria; order Rhizobiales; family Rhizobiaceae; genus Gellertiella. The sequence goes on from CAMFIF010000039.1 coordinate 16,099, forward strand.
CGCCACATCCTGCAATCGCTGGATTACGAGGGCCGCGACGACAAGGCGCTCGGCACCGTCGACCGGAAGATCCTCTTTTCGGACCCGGAAAAGATGCTCGACAAAAAATAAGGGGGCAACGGCCTGCCTGCCTTTCGGGCTCAGGCAGGCCTCTCTCTATCAGGGAACCGGCAGCATTCTCACCGCAACGAGATCGACGCCGCCGCCTTCGCCCGTCGCATCGGCGTTCAGCACCAGGGCGGGCGAACCGCCCTCCCCCTCGGCCGGCGCGATCTGGATCAGGGCGTCGGAACGCTGGGCCGTAACCGTAAAGCGATGGCGTTCGCAGGTGCCGATGCCCGCCAGTTCGCAATCGACGGTCACCTGAACCGGCTTGTCGTTGGAGGAGCGCATGGTGATGGCGAGCGTCGCTTCCTGACCGGCGGCCTTGCTGAGGATTTCCGCCGGAAGCAGGATGCGTACTGCCCCTTCGGGCTCCGCCGAGCGGGAAATGATACGGATAACCGGCCCGTCGCCGGTGGATTGCAGCGACGCTTCGGCGAGGCTGCCAGCGGCGATGCTCTTGATATCGCCGGGTTTGAAGATCTCGATCCAGTCCTTGGAGAAGTTGGAAGCCTCGTTCTGGGCAGGCGCGGTATTGCCGCCCTCGCCGGCATCGGGCAGATCCTCTTCGCTGACGGCCGCGGGCGGATTGGCAACGGACGTATCCCGCTCCGCATCGCTGAGGAGAAGACCGGAATTCAGCGCCCACCAGCCGCCGACCGCCAGGAAGGCAAGCAGCATGACCCAGATGAAAAGGCGGGCGAAAAAGCCGCGCCGCTTGCGCGGCCGCGCCGGGCCGGAGGGCCGGCTGCTGGCCCGGCCGGCGGGCCTGCCGGAAGGGGCGCCGGAGAGAACCGGTTCGTCGGCCGCCCTCTCCGCTTCCGGGGCGGGGCCGGACAATCTTTCGGCGCGGAGACCGCCAAAGGAATCCGCCTCCTCCCCGTCATCCTCGCGGGTGCGCTCATCGTCGAGGCTTGCCATGTCGGCTTCGAAATCGCCATACTGGATGTCGGCCGCAGGGTCGGCCACCACGATGCCCAGCTTCTGGCGTTCCTCGGTCTCGATGGTCTTGATGGTCGCTTCCAGCCGATGACGCTGCTGGGCCACCAGGGCCGGATCGGTGACATCCTGCTTGCGCAGTCCGGCCTCGAGCGCCTGGCGTGCGGATTGATAGATGCGGGCCCGGATTTCCGGGTTGCTCCGGTCGGCCCGTTCCAGAGCCTTTCTGATGGCCGTTTCCAATCCGTTCAAACAGGTCGTCCTTCTGTTCCAATGCCGGCCGCCTGCGCCGAAGCGCAAGGCACGGGCATCCCGTCAAATCGATAGAGAGAAGCCTTGCTGACCGCAAGTGGCCAGTTTGCGGCATCTGCGGCAGATGCCGCTTTTCTGCCGCTTGCCATGGGGCCCCGGCTCGGGAATTATCCCGATGGCCGTCCGCATTTCGGCTTTGACAGGCGAAAGCGCCGTGCTAGCAATATTGACGTTATCGTAAACGTAAGACGGAACCTGTCGCCATGGCGCTGCCGCCCATCCTGAAAGACCGATTGAGGCTTCCGGCGATCGCTTCGCCGCTTTTCATCATTTCCCACCCGGCGCTGGTAATTGCCCAATGCAAGGCCGGCATCGTCGGCGCTTTTCCGGCGCTCAATGCCCGGCCGGAAAGCCAGCTGGACGACTGGCTGGCGGAAATCACCGAAACGCTGGCCGCCCATGATGCGGCCCATCCCGACCGGCCTGCCGCGCCCTTTGCGGTGAACCAGATCGTGCATGGCTCCAACAAGCGGCTGGAGCATGACCTGACGCTTTGCGTGAAATACCGAGTGCCGATCGTCATTTCCTCGCTGGGCGCGGTGCCCGAGGTGAATGATGCGATCCATTCCTATGGCGGCATCGTGCTGCATGACGTGATCAATAACCGGCACGCCCAGTCGGCGATCCGCAAGGGGGCCGATGGCCTCATTGCCGTGGCGACCGGTGCCGGCGGCCATGCGGGCACGCTCTCGCCCTTCGCCCTCGTGCAGGAAATCCGCCAGTGGTTCGACGGGCCGCTGGCCCTCGCTGGCGCGATTTCCACGGGCGGCGCCATTCTGGCGGCCGAGGCCATGGGTGCGGATCTTGCCTATATGGGCTCGCTCTTCATCGCGACGGAAGAGGCTCGGGCCTCGGTGGCCTACAAGCAGTGCATCGTCGACAGCACTGCGGCCGACATCGTCTACAGCAACTATTTCACCGGCATTCACGGCAATTACCTGAAGCCCTCGATCAAGGCGGCGGGCATGGATCCCGACCACCTGCCGGAAGCCGATCCCTCCAAGATGGATTTCGGCAAGGAGCAGACCGGCGCCAAGGCCTGGAAGGACATCTGGGGCTGCGGCCAGGGCATTGCCAATATCAAGGCGGTGGAGCCGGTGGCGGCGGTTGTCGACCGGCTGGAACAGGAATATCGCGCCGCCCGCGCCCGGCTTTCTCTTTCCTAAGTGCTGGCATCGGGCCGGATCGGAAAGGGTCCGGCCCCCTCGCCTTCCCGGAAAGGACGGACCTTTCCGGCAATTTTCCGAAAGCGCAAATGGTGGCTTGAATTTCGGTTCAGTTCCCTGTATCAGCCCGCACAGACATCGCCCGGCGATGATCGTCAAGGGCCGCTTTAGCTCAGTCGGTAGAGCACATCATTCGTAATGATGGGGTCACGTGTTCGAGTCACGTAAGCGGCACCACTCTTTCTTTCCTGACCATCAGCTTCCCGTTTCCGCATCGGACGCGTCGACAGGCTTCGATTCCGGCGATCCCCTGTAGCGCAGGAAGATCGACAGCACGACGACGACTGCGGTCGAGAGAAATTCGGATTGCCAGTTCTGGAAGGATTCGAACCAGAACTGGGCGCTGCCGAGGTGATCGACCAGCGAACCCGCCTGATCGCCATGGCGAAGGGCATCTTCCGCCTCGGCTTCGGCGCTGCCGACCAGATGGAGCACGAAGCTCACGAGGAAGAGTATGGCAAGGGCAAGCCCAAGCGAATGTTCATAGAGCCAGCGCCCTGCGGAGCGGGACCGACCGGAAGGTGCGCTCTTTCCTTCCGCCTCTCGCTTTTCGTCCTTGTCCGGATCCTTCGATTCTGCCGACCCTTTCTGAAAGAGATAGGCGGTCAGAACCACATAGGCCGACATTTGCAGGAATTCGCTCTCCCAGTTTTCGAAGAGCGCGGAGAGGAATGGCCCCGAGCCCAGATAGGCCAGCAGCGTCAGGCCGGGCTTACCGTGATGGGCAAGCTCCTCGTTTTCCACCGACCAGCCGGAAAGGACCATGCCGCCGATGGTGAGGGCTGTCGCGAGGAGAAGAACGAGGGTCAGGCCGTTATTGCGAAAGAAACGCCGCATGGGAACACTCCATTTGCCGCCAGCGCTGACGGCTTTACGGAAGGTTCAATCCGCAACCGGGCCTGCCGGTTCCGGCGCGGTTCGCAAAGGCCGGCACTTAAGCGCGGCGGCGTGGCGATTCCACGGGCTTCGGCTTGTGGTCGCGCGCGAAGGCGACGAAATCATTGCCGCGCATGGGACGGGCAAAGGCGTAACCCTGCAGGGTCTGGCAGCCCATGTCCTTCAGCAGGGCCGCATGCTCCATGGTTTCCACCCCTTCCGCCACGATGCCGATGCCACAGGTGCGGCCGATATCGATGATCGAGGAAACGAGCTGGCGCTCGCGCAGGGAGGTGAGGATGGGCTTGATCAGCTGCCGGTCGATCTTGAGCTTGCGGGGCGTGAGCTTCAGGAGATTGATGATAGAGGCATGCCCGGTGCCGAAATCATCGATCTCGATTTCGATGCCAAGCGTCTTCAATCGGGTGATCGTTTCCACCACCGTATCGTCGTCATCGTCGAAGGATATGGATTCCAGCAGTTCGAAGCAGACCGAACCCGGCTCGAAATGCAGGCGCTGCACCTTGTCCAAAAGCTGGCCGTCGAGAAGCCGCTGGGCGGAGATATTCACCGAAACCCGGGGCACGGAGAGGCCAGCGGCCTGCCACTGTCGGAAATGCAGAAGCGCCTGGTCGAGCACGATTTCGTCGATACGCTGCATGACATGCATGCCTTCGGCGATCCGCAGGAAACTGTCGGGCGCAAGAAGTCCCCGTTCCGGGTGATCCCAGCGCACCAGCGCTTCCACGCCTGTTATCTCCAGCGTGCGGGCATCGAACTGGGGTTGGAAGAAGGCGAGGAATTCGCCTTCCTCGATGGCCCTCAGGATATCGTCCGCCGTCTGCTTGTGGCCGATCATCTGGGCGCGCAGGCTGTCGGTAAAGAATTCCACCCGGCCGCGGCCGCGGCGTTTGGCTTCGTAGAGAGCGATATCGGCGTTGACGAGCAGTTGGGCGGCCTCCGCCTCCTGCTGCCAGGTGGCGATGCCGATGCTGGTTCCAGCCCGGCATTCCTGACCCTCGAAAAGAATGGGCTCTCCCAGTACCTTTTCCACCCGGCGGGCGAGTACCTCTTCCGAACCGCTGCCCGAGGCATGGTGGTGCACAATGATGAATTCGTCGCCCCCGAAGCGGGCGACAAAATCGCCAGGATCCGCGGTCTGCTTCAGGAGATCCGCCGCATGGCGCAGAATGGCATCGCCCGCCGCGTGGCCGAGCGTGTCGTTGATATCCTTGAAGCGGTCGAGATCGAGATGCAGAATGGAGAGAGCCTGGTTTTCGTCCGGCCGGGCAAGGCGCGCGAGATGCTGGTCCAGATAGCGGCGGTTCGGCAGGCCGGTCAAAGAATCGTGCAGCGCATTATATTCCATCTGCCGATGGGCCTGTTCCAGCGCCCGGTTCTTTTCCTCCGCGAGTTCGCGCGCGGCCCGCAGCGCCTCCTCGCGCTTCACATCCTCGGTAATGTCCCATTCGACGCCGAGGAACCGCTCCCGGCCCTCCGTCGTGTCGATCATCCGGCCAAAGGCGCGGATATGCCGGATCTCGCCGCTGTCCGGACGGAGAATGCGATACTGGCCAGCATAGGGCGCCCGGGTGCGGATGGCGCGGGCATAGGCGGCTTCCGCCGCGCGGCGATCCTCAGGATGCACCACCGCCCGCCAGTCTGAAAAATCGTAGAATTCCTTCTTCCAGCCGATGCCCAGATGTTCGCGCACCCGGTCGTCCCAGGTCTGGCGGCCAAGGTGGAGATCATGTTCCCATATGCCGATGCGGGACGTATCGAGCGCGAGTTCCAGCCGGCTGGAGAGAGCTTCCAGCCTTTCGCCGTTGCGCTCCAGATGTTCCATGGTCTGGTGGCGCTCCGCCATCAGCCGGATCACCCAGGCGACAGGCACCAGAATGGCGGCGGCGGCCAGGAAGAGAAACAGGCGGAAGCGCAGGAGCCCGGCGGTCTCGATGCTCCATCCGGCCTTGGGCACGGCGGCAAGCAGCCAGTAATCCTCGCCGATATTGACCGTCATGCGGACCGGATCGCGGCTGAACACATCGGCCTTGCCGAAGAAGGGGGCGGCGAAGAGGCCATGGGCATCGCCCCTGGAAATGGCAAAATAGATCGGCAGGTCCTCGGCCATCAGGCCGCCGTCCTGAAAGAGGCGGTTGAGATTGATGGTCGCTGACAGAATGCCCCACAGCTCCGCCTTGCCCTGATCACGCCGGAGAAGGACGGGATAGTTGACGACCAGACCCTTGCCGCCGTCGTCGAGCTCCACGGGGCCGGATATGTTGACCTTGCGAGACTGGGCGGCGAGGAAGGCCGCGCCGTGCTCCTTGTTGCGCTTGCGGAAATCGAAGCCGACGCGCCGGGCCTCCGCGGGCGGATAGACCATGGTGACGACCATGCCGGGCGCGGCGCTGACAAAGGCAAAATTGCCGTCATCGCCCAGAATGCGGTCGGCCATACGCTGGAACCGGTCCCGATCCATCGCCGGCTCGGTTTCGAGCGCTGCGACAAGCCCCTTCAGAAGCAGCACATTACCGGTGATTCGACCCTCGATCTCGGCGCGCATGACGCTGAGCTGTTCGGTAACCATGTTGCGGCTGTTTTCTTCCTGATAGAGCGCGCGCTGCTGATCGGCAAAATAGAGGGCAGCAAGCGTTGCAGACACGACGACAAGAAACAGCACATAGGCCTGGTAACGGACCAGGCGTATGCTTGATTTTCTCTGGGCCGAGGACGCAGGTGTCGTGATCATGGCCGGCAGCGTGATTTATTTTTATTATAGTACTGAAGTTTGAAGAAAGATTCCTGCGTTTTCAATGCCTTAGTATTGTGCCCCAGGGTCACAAAGTTGGTCACGAGACACAGACTGGGGCACATCATTGGGGCACATCACATCTTCAGAGACCAACTATTACAGACACGCTATTCAATATTCATTGCCACCATCTTAATATATCTCATCGAGATATTGATGTTGGAGTGACCGAGCTGCGCCATTACGACGAACGGGTCACGGGTCTTTCTGGCCAGACGAGTGGCGCGCGTGTGGCGGCAAGCATGGAATACGAAGTCCTTGTTGTCCTCCATTCCGCAGAACGTCCTGGCCTTCCTGATGCGATGCTGGACGTACAGGTCACTCATCGGGAAGATGCGGTGCTCTTCATCCTGCCCGGCAACTAGCGGGGTGATGATCGCGATTGCCTCATCAGTCAGCGTCACGTATCGCCCGACGCCACTCTTGCTGTGCTCGTGCGGGATGTAGACCAGACGGTCCTTCAGATCCCACTGCTTGACGCGGCTTCTGAGAAGCTCATTGAGACGCATCCCGGTCTCGATGCCGAGCACAAACAGGTCGGCCAGACGCGGGTCTCGCTCGATGTCCCTGAAGTAATCAGTCACCTTGACCACCAGCTCCTCGGTGAAGATGAACTGGCGGGGTCGGCCAGGAGCAAGCCGCTCCCAGATGGGCCGGTTCACGACCCACCCCTTTCGCTGCGCGTGCCAGAGCACACGATAGAACGGCTGGATGTACGTATTGATCGAGTCGCTCGCCAAGTTCTGAGCGGTCAAGTAGGAGACCAGCCTGTCGATATCCTCGGACTTGATCGAGGCGCACATGCGATCCGCGTCAAAGAAATCAACGCACATCTTAGCCAGCTGATAGCTGCGCGTCCCGGTGCGCTGGAACTTCCAGCCGCGCTTGCGCCCAGAGGGATAGCTCCACGCCTCTTCGAGAGCATCGCCGAGAGTGCCGATGACCTTGCGCTTCGCGTTGCCGTGCACTCCTTCGACCATCATGTCGGCGTTCCAGGTGCCGTGGGTCATGATGGCCGCGCGGATCTCGGCCTCCCGCTTCTTCGCCAGCTTCTCATCATGGACAGTCACGCGGATGCGGACAGGCTGGTTGGTAGGGTTGTCTTTCGCGCCGACTTTGACATCGACCATGTAGGAATTGCCGCGCTTACGGATTGGCATTTCGGACCTCAAGAATTCTGGATAACTTTTCGTGGAAGATGCGACCGCGCTTGGTCAGAACAGGGATGCGCTTGCGGTGGTCGGACCTGCTTGCCACTGTCTCCATCAGATCGACGGGCTCGGTGCTGCCGGTTGGGATGGCTCGGGGACCAAGGTCAGAGATGATGCGAGACGCAGTGGCCTGAGGAATTTCCAGGCGTTCGGCTATATCCAACACACCCCAACGTCTGTCTTCGAGATCGTTCCTTGCTACTTCCAGGAAGACCAGCATGTGCTGTACTGGGAAGTTCTTCCAGGTCTTGCGGAATTCAAGGAGGCACAGCGCGAGAGGTGTGGTGTTCATTGCTTTAATCCCTACGTTTTTGCTGGTGAAATGACGATCATAAGACGGAACAGGCGGAGCCATATGCTGTCCCCAAGCTTTGCAACCCAGAGGTTCGGCTCACCCTCCTCTCTACCATATTGGGATGTGACATGAATTTCAAGGTTCCGTACGCGCATGTCGAATTAAGCTCCGTTCAGGGGTGTGGGGAGAGATAGCGGATTATGTTCCGCTACCTCTACAGTCAATTGACAGGCTGCAATTCCTACCTGAAGTTCCATCTGGTGGTTAATACCGACGCCTCTTGTCGCAACCTATGGGAACATATAGAGAACATTTACCTATCAGGGTCAAGTCCGCTTAGGACTTTATTCACATGCTCAAGACCGGATGCGTCTTTGCTCGATGTCCGACACGTCCATGCCTAGCCTCTTAGCGGCGACGACCACGCGCTGCGCCATGGACTTCACTCCGCACGCCGACATGTCCAGCTTCAGGGCGATGCCACCATACGAGAGACCAGCGCGGCGGAGCTTCAGGAATTACTTGTCACGCTCGCTCAGCGTCGGTGCGGACGGTCCCCGCCCCCGGCGGCGCGGCTCCAGCTCTTCGTCCTCGACCATTGACATGGCGTTATCCCTCACGTTGAAGTTCGCCTTGCGGCTGGCCACCTCGGCGAGGACATCCGGATCGAGGTGCGGGTTGAAGATCGAGGCGTTCTTGTAGCGGAACCACTCATGCACCTCGTGCATCTCCGCCGCCTTGATCATGTCGAAGCAGAGCCCCACGATTTCCTGGCGGCACATGTGCTGGGAGAGGTATCGCTTCGCCCCTTTCCACGGGGTCCGCGTACCGTCCCGCTTTGCGCTGTCCTCGGATGCCTCGGCCTCCTCAGTCACAGAGATCTGGAGGTATGGCCGGTCGCCGCGCTCGAAGATGATTTGCCAGCCCGGCTTGTAGGAGATCCGGCTGATGATCTGATCGACCGTGTCAACCCAGTCCTCACAGGAGCGCTCGACCAGGACGAAGCGTTTGCTGTCGCGCCAACCCGCCCACGGCTCATCGACTGTGATCAGCTGCGCGCTCTTGAAGTCCTCGACAGCGAGCACCTTGTAGGTCTTGTCCTTCACGAGGGTGTAGTCCGGTTCTATGCAGCGGACCACGTCACCGATTGCGAATTTCTTGTGCATGTTCGTTCCTCTCATATCGTCAGGTGGTAGGGGTGGCCCGCCGTTAAGCGGGCAGCTTCCCCATCATTGCGCCGTAGGTGGTGGTCAGCACGTAGAAGGCCTTGCCGGGGACCTTGCGGGCAAGGCGACGGGCCTCAGCCTCTGCATCCTCCTGCAAGAGGTGCACCTTCGGATTGTCTGCCGGTGCGAACGTCGGAACCCAGTTGCCGTTGTCCTCGCGGACCACCACGATGAAGCGCGGCTCGTCCAACGCAATGGGGAAATGCTCCATCATGACGAGGGGCTCTTCCTTCGGCGCGAACTTTAGGAGAGAAGTGGGCACATATTCCGATGGGAAGGGGAGTTCCGGATCTTGGACGCTGGCCATGAGCGCGCCGTCGAAGGGTCTCACCTTGCAGTCGCTGACCGTGAAGACCTTTCCGCCCCCCGCCTTGAAGACCACGCGGTCGCCCTTGGCGAAGGGCAGCTCGGGCTCGGAGAAGACCTCATCCATCAGGATGATATTGGCAGCGCCGCCGAAGACGTAGTGAAGGGCGTCGAGAAGATTGAAATGCTGCATGGTGCTGGTTCCTTCAGAGACCGTGATAATAGTGGCCGCGCTTTGCAGAGCGGGTGAAGATGCGGAGCGCTCGGAGATCCGGATGCTCCCGAAACTTGATGACCTTGCCGGGGTTGCCAATGGCGCGGCGAACGGCGGTCGCGGGGTGAGGACCATTGATCCTCTTGAGTGCCGAGACGTGGTTCATGTGCGAACAACCATATTTGTGAATTCATCCACGCTGATCGGGATCACAATGCGTCCAACCTCGTTGCCAAGGATCGGCGGCTGGAAATCATCACGGGACCACAAGTCTCCGCCGCTCCAGTGCGAGCCAGTCTCCTCGATCCTGCAATGGTTGCAGATGCGTTTCGCTGGGTTGTAGCTCGTTTGATACGGCTTCTCTGACACGATGCGGTGACAACATTTCACCTGAACCGCTGCAAGCTGCGCCTTGAGGGATGCCTTAGCATTCTTGACAGCCTGGACTTCCGTGGAAATTTCAGCGGCCAGAATACTTTCAGGCAATGGCTTTAGGTGCTTCGTCATGCTCACGCCCTCACCAGAAGCGAAATGCTCTTAGGCTGGTCTCCCGCGTGGATGGCGGCGTATGCACGCGCCCCTCGCACGGTATGGAAGGTGCCGAGCAGCTGCTCCGGACGACCGAAGCGGTCGAGGGTCATTGAGCTGACCTTCAGGCTGTAGGTGCCCTGACGGGTGCGGCGTATGAGGTATTGCAGTTTCATCTGATGTTCCTTTCACATTGGCAGATGGTAGTATTCAGGCGAGCGAACCCATGGCATAGGCCCTGAGTGCGCGGTGATATTCCCAGCCCTTGCCCGCCGCGCTTATGGCCGAAGAGCCATTTGGAAGTCCGTCCGTTCTCCCAGACATCCAGCATCTGCTGCGGCATCTGGTAGAAAGGCTGCTGGATCGACAACAGGACCAGCGCAGCGCAATTTATATAGACCGCAGGGTCTTGGAGGGCCGCGCGGGAGATCTCCCGGCAGTCGCGTTCGAAATAATTCATGCTCCCGCCTCCCGGCATACCCCGCACGGGCATTCCTCTTCCTCAGGCCGGGCCATGACATTGACAACCGCGATACCACGGATACGCGAGACGGCTTTCCGCGCCTCAAAGCTGCTTTCCGCCGCGCGGACGCAACCATCCTCAGGACGCTGATACCGCGTCCAAACTCGATACTGTTTCATCCCAATACTCCGCAGAGATTGAACCGCATGAAGGCACCCGGCAGATGCCTTCAGATTGCTCAATCGATCTCACATGCAAAGATGGAAGCTTATTCGCAAATCCAGTACTTCCCAGACGCCGGATCATAGGTCCAACCGTCCTGCTTCATGGCTTTGTCGCGTCCTGCTTCAATGAACCTCCCGACGGGCTCCTCCCGCCCGTCTTCGAGATACAGGAGGGCAGCGTTACGGTAGAACTGCCCGCCTCCCATGTTCTTGGGCATGGACAGGAGCAAAACACTCTCCTGTCCCTTCAGCCAATTTCCTTCGGCAATGGCCAGAAGGTTAGAGCGCCGGGCAATGAAGGAGCTTTCCGTCTGGCCTTTGTAAGACCCGATGAGCGCCTTGAAGCCAATCCCATTGTCCCGGCACCACGCCTTGAAAGCGGCGTCGATAATGCGATCATCCCCTACGGAAAAGACCGCATATTCGCTCCAGAACTCGTCCGTTGAGTGCCCGCAGACA
>CAMFIF010000040.1 GCA_945952415.1 uncultured Rhizobium sp.
GGGAAGGTGAAGTTGGAGGGATCGTAGAAGGCGCCTTCCTTCAGGCCGGGCTCCATGCCGGCCGGCAGGTTATGGGCGGTGTAGGCCGCAAGCGCCACCTGGAACCAGGGCAGCGACTTGTCGGTGCCGGCGACCTTCACCGTACCGTTTTCGACCACAATGTCGCTTTCATCCGCTTCCATCAGATGGGCCGCGATCTTCTTCGCCTTGGCTTCCACCTTGTCGAGCGCCTTGACGATGGCCGACATGCCGACCGCACCGGAACGCGAGCCATAGGTGCCCATGCCCATCTGCACCTTGTCCGTATCGCCGTGGACGACCGAGACACTGTCGATGGGGACGCCGAAGCGGTGGGCGACGAGCTGGGCGAAGGTCGTTTCGTGCCCCTGTCCGTGGCTGTGCGACCCGGTGAGGATCTCGATCGTGCCGACCGCATTCACCCGGACTTCCGCCGATTCCCAAAGGCCCACGCCGGAGCCGAGCGAGCCGACCGCTGCCGAAGGCGCAATGCCGCAGGCCTCGATATAGCAGCTCATGCCGATGCCGCGCTTCATGCCGCGCTTTTCCGATTCGGCACGGCGGGCGGGGAAGCCATTCCAGTCGGCTGCCTGCATCGCTGCGTCGAGGGAGGCGGCGTAGTCGCCGGCATCATAGGTGAGAATGACGGGCGTCTGGTAGGGGAAGGTGGTGATGAAGTTCTTCCGCCGCAGCTCCGCCGGCGAAACGCCGAGTTCGCGGGCCGCGGTTTCCATCAGCCGCTCCAGCACATAGGTGGCTTCGGGACGGCCGGCGCCGCGATAGGCATCGACCGGGGCCGTGTTGGTGTAGACCGCCCGCACATTCGCATGGATCGCCGGGATCACATATTGCCCGGAGAAGAGCGTGGCATGAAGATAGGTGGGCGTGACCGAGGAGAAGAGCGACATGTAGGCGCCGAGATTGGCGATGGTGTCGACTTTCAGCCCGGTGATGCGATTGTCCTTGTCGAAACCCAGCCGCACCTTCGTCACGTGATCGCGGCCATGGGCATCGGTCAGGAAGGCTTCCGTCCGGTCCGCCGTCCACTTGACTGGGACGCCGGTTTTCTTCGAGGCCCAGAGGCAGACGATCTCTTCCGGATAGATATAGATCTTCGAGCCGAAGCCGCCGCCGACATCGGGGGCGATGACACGCAGCTTGTGTTCCGGGGCCACATTATAGAAGGCGCTCATGACGAGACGCGCCACATGCGGGTTCTGGCTCGTCGTGTAGCAGGTGTAGTGGTCTTCCGCCTCATCATAGATGCCGAGCGCGGCCCGCGGCTCCATCGGGTTCGGGGAGAGGCGGTTGTTGACGATCTCCATCTCGGTGACGTGGGCGGCTGCGGCAAGCGCGGCATCGGCCGCGGCGCTGTCGCCGATCTCCCAGTCGAAGATGAGATTGTTGGGCGCTTCGGGGTGAAGCTGCGGCGCACCGGGCGCAAGCGTGTCCACAGAGGAAATGATGGCGGGCAGGACCTCATAGTCCACCACCACCGCTTCGGCCGCATCGCGGGCCTCTCCCAGGCTGTCGGCCACCACCACGGCAACGGCATCGCCCACATAGCGCACCGTGTCGTCGGCCAGCGGACGCCAGGCGCCCATCTTCATCGGCGAGCCGTCCTTGGAATGGATCATCCAGCCGCAGATGAGATTGCCGATACCGTCGGCCTTCAGCTGCTTGCCATCGAGGATGCCAATCACGCCCGGCATTCCAAGCGCCGCCGCGGTATCGATGCCCTTGATGCGCGCATGCGCATGGGGGCTGCGAATGAAATAGGCATATTTCATGCCCGGTACGGTCATGTCGTCAGTATACCGGCCCTTGCCGGTCAGGAAGCGCTTGTCCTCCTTGCGGGTTACGCGCGCGCCAATGCCTTCCACACCCATGATTTCCTCCCAATGGGGTATCTGGTGAACGGTTTCTCGCCCGGCCTTGGGCCGGGGCCGATGGTCTCGCTTATTCGGCCGCCTGCTTGGCGCCGCCCATTTCCGCAGCGGCCGCCAGCACCGATTTCACGATGTTGTGGTAGCCGGTGCACCGACAGATATTGCCTTCCAGGCCGGCGCGGACGTCTTCCTCGGTGAGGCTGGTGCCGTGACGGTTGATCAGATCGACCGCGGTCATCACCATGCCGGGCGTGCAGAAGCCGCATTGCAGGCCGTGATTGTCCTTGAAGGCTGCCTGCACCGGGTGCAGTTCGCCATTCTGGGCGAGACCCTCGATGGTGGTGATGGCCGAGCCCGATGCCTGCACGGCCAGGATGGAGCAGCTCTTCACCGACTTCCCGTCCATGTGAACCACGCAGGCGCCGCATTGATTCGTATCGCAGCCGACATGCGTTCCCGTCAGTCCCAGTTTTTCCCGGATGAAATGCACGAGCAGCGTCCGATCCTCACAGTCGCCGCTCACTGTCCGGCCATTCACCGTCAGTGTCACTTTCGCCATAGATGTTCCTCCTCGCGCCTCTCCCCGGCGCGAGGGCATCATTTGTCTTTTTTGCCCGCCTATCAACACTTACTTTTACAGGGTCGGATTTTTTATGGTCCGAATTGCAACGGGCTGGAACTTTCACAGGCGGAGGTAGTTAAAGATTCAACCGGCCATATTGCCCGGTCCGGTAGCTCATGTATGATCAAGATTGTCCTTGCTGCGGCAATGTCGGGGGGCGGCTATTACCCGGAGTTGGCGTATCAGACCTTAGAAACTTGGAGAGAGTTCAATGAAAAAGGCCATCGTTCTTCTGTTGGTTGGTTTGTCGGTAGCAAGCTGCTCGCAGACCGAAAAGGGTGCAGCTATCGGCGCCGCTGGCGGTGCGATTCTCGGCGGTGCCATCACCGGTGACGTACGCGGCGCAGCCGTCGGCGCGGCAATCGGCGGTGTTTCCGGCGCCGTGATCGGCCATGTGTCCGAGCAGCCGGGCCAGTGCTACTACCGTGACCGCTATGGTCGCCGTTACATCGACGATTGCCCGCGCTACTAAGACGCGAGCCTTCCATGGAAAGATCCCGGGTCGAAAGCCCGGGATTTTTTCGTTTTGGCGCTTATTTTGCCCGGATGGGTGCCGGAAGCGCAATTTTGATGGTAAGAGGCAATCCCCGGTTAACCATCAGGCAAGCCTTGCGGCGCATGATCGCAATCGTGTCACTCAGTAGTATGGCGTATGCACAACCGTTCGTATGAAGCGAAATGGCCCCTTGCGCGGGTGGTCAGGAAAGCCGCTCTGGCCCTTTCGGCCGGAACCGCGCTTCTGTCGATGGACGTGCCGCCGGCGCAGGCCTTCACGCTCTTCGGCCACAAGTTCTTCGAAAGCGAAGATCCAGCCCAGCAGGTTCTCGATCCGGTGCGCTACAGCGTGACGCTGGATGTCGCGGGCGGGGACAAGGACCTCAAGGAAACGCTCGAATCCGCCTCGCAGTTGGTCGCCGACAAGGGCGATCCGGTGTCCGGCGATCTCGGCGTGGCCATCAAGGCCCGCGATGACCGGGACCGGCTGCTTGCCACCCTTTACGAACAGGCCCGCTATGGCGCCGTGGTGACGGTGACCGTGAACGGCATCGATCTTACCGAACTGCCGCCCAATCCCGCCTTCAACCGGGCCCAGCCCGTGCCGGTGACGGTGCGGATCGATCCGGGTCCCAAATTTGCCCTCGGGACGGTGGATTTTCGCGGCGATGCGGCTCGGTTCTCGCCCGATGCCTTCGGTCTCGGCCCGGGTGCGGATGCGGGATCGCTCGCCATCATCAAGGCCGGCGAGAAAGTGGTCAACGAACTCAAGAACGAGGGCCGGCCGCTCGCCCGGCTGACCGCACGCGACGTGGTGGCCGATCACCGGACCAACCGCGTGGATGTGACGATTACGGCCGAAGGCGGTCCCGTCGCGCCGATCGGCGAAACCCGGGTGACGGGCACGGAGACAGTCGATTCGGATTTCGTGCGCGACTATTCGCTGCTCAACAATGGCCGGCCCTATTCGCCGGCCGCGCTCAACAAGGCATCGGAACGGCTGCGCAAGCTTGGGGTCTTTTCGAGCGTCACCATTCGCGAGGCGCAGGCGCTGGACAATGACGGTCGCATCCCGGTCGATATCAGGGTGTCGGAGGGCAAGCACCGCTATTTCGGCATCGGCGCGCAGTATTCCACCATCGACGGCTTCGGCCTGCAGGGCTATTGGGGCCATCGGAACCTCTTCGGCCGCGCGGAATCGCTGCGGGTAGAAGGGTCGGTCAGCCGGCTCGGCGAAACCACGGATGTGCAGAAGCTCGATTATTCTGCCGGTATCCTCTTCTCCAAGCCCGGCTTCATCCTGCCAACCATGACGCTGAATGCCAGCCTGAAGGCGAAGATGGAGGCGCCGGAATCCTACGAGGCCAAGACCGTCACGGCGGCGGCAAGCCTCACCTATGAGCTCAACGACTGGGACAAGATCACCGGCGGTGGCGAGGTGAGCTATGCGAAGACCGAGGATGCGTTCGGGGTCAACGACTACTTGACCTTCTCCATTCCCGTGGAATTCGAGCGGGATGCCCGAGACGACAAGCTCAATCCCACCTCGGGTTACCGCGCACTCGTGAATGCCAAACCCAGCTATGAAGCGCTGCAGGGCACGGTTTTCTCTTCCTTCGAGGCCTCTGCGTCCGGTTATTACGGCTTCGGCGAGAACAATGGCGTGGTGCTTGCCGGCAAGCTTTCGGCCGGGACCATCGTCGGTGGCGGGTCGCTCGACAATATTCCCGTCAACCGGCGCTTCTACGCTGGTGGCGGCGGTTCGGTGCGCGGCTATTCCTACCAGCAGATCTCTCCACGCAACGAAAAAGGCGAGGCGACCGGCGGCCGCTCCTATGTGCAGGGCTCGCTTGAAGCGCGCGTCAATGTCACGGAAACGATCGGCGTGGTGCCCTTTATTGATGCCGCGACGGTTTCCGACGAATCCGTGCCCGATTTCAGTGATATCAGGGCAGGGGCAGGCATAGGCCTGCGCTACGCCACGCCCTTTGGCCCGATTCGACTCGATGTCGCCGTTCCGCTGCAATCCTATGAAGGGGGCAGCAGCTACGGCATTTATGCGGGGATCGGTCAGGCCTTCTGATCGATGCCCGGCGCCCGGCTCAAGCGCCGCCCGAAGGGGCGGATTTCCGTTTGGCGCCCGGGGCAGTAGGTTCAACCATGACCAAATTGATTCGCATTCTCCGGTTTTTCTTCCGCATCGTCGGGCGTCTGGTGCTGGCGCTCCTGCTCCTTGCCGTGCTTTTCGTGGCCTAT
Source organism: uncultured Rhizobium sp. (assembly GCA_945952415.1). GTDB lineage: Bacteria > Pseudomonadota > Alphaproteobacteria > Rhizobiales > Rhizobiaceae > Gellertiella. The sequence continues at coordinate 5,281 of CAMFIF010000040.1, forward strand.
CTCGGCTTCACGGCCTCCGGCGCGCGGATGGTGGCCGAGCGGATCGCGCCTCTCATTTCGTCTCCTGACCAGATCGTTTCGATCGAGACCGACTCGGCACTGCTGACGGGAGCGGTCAGGGCGCCGGAGATCACCCTCTCGGACACCAAGGGGGTTTATGCCCGGATACGCGATCTCGAGGTGGACTGGTCGCCGGGTGCGCTTCTCGGCCTGACCTTCCAGGCGGATGCGGTTCGTGCGGGGCATGTGGAATATCTTCGGCCGCCCGTGAAGACGGAGACGGTCGACAACACCGATCGGGCGCCCTTCCGGCTGCCTGTCGCCATCGATATCCGCCAGGCGGAACTGCCCGATATTGTCGTGGGCCAGGCGGTGGCGGGCCGGGAGTTCCGGCTGGCTGCCAGCGGCTCGGGCCGGGCGGACAATCGGGATATCGTGCTTTCCCTTTCCGCTTCCCGGCAGGACATGCCTGAGGCACGAGCGAGCGCCGAAATTGCCTATGTGCCGGGCGAGAACCGCTTGACGCTCAAGGCCTCTGTCGACGAGCCGAAGGACGGCATGATCGCCGCGCTGCTGCGGCTTCCCGACCGGCCGGCCCTCCATCTCAATGTCGACGGCGCCGGGCCGCTGTCCGACTGGCAGGGCAAGCTGGTTGCTGCGCTTGACGGGGCGCAGGCCTTCAGCATGGATTTGCAACACCAGGCACTGCCGGAAGATGGCCATCGGGTGATCGTGGCCGGCCGAGGGGCCGCCGAGCCGCTGATGCCGGAAACGGTGCGGGCGCTCTTTGCCGGCGAAACCGCCTTTGCCTTCGATATCAGCCTCGGCAAGGCCGGGCGGATCGAGATTACCCGGGGTACGCTCACTTCTTCGAGCGCCCGGCTGATGGCATCGGGCGTCTATGATCCGGCCGGACAGAATTCGCTCGTCGCCCAGCTTTCCGGCGCTCAGGGGCCGGTCATGCTGGCCCTGCCGGCCGGCAAGGGGTTGGCGCGGCTTGCGGTGCGACAGGTGGATCTCTCGCTTTCGGGCGAGGCATCGGCTGCGGTGCTCGAAAGCCGGGCCGATATCCAGTCCGCCGATTATCCGGACTACCGGGTGGAGGATGCGATCGTGACGGCCTCGGGTACGGGGCTCGATCTTGGGGCCCGGACCGGCGAGGTGAAAACCCGGCTCTCCTTCGAGCGGGGCATTTTTGCCGATCCGAACCTGCAGCGGGTTTTGCCGGGGCCTTTCGCGCTCTCCATGCCCGTCGCCCTCAGCCCGCAAAAGGCCGTGGCCGAGGGGGCGACGCTTGAAAGTGCAAGGTTAGGCGGAAAGATTTCCGGTGAGATCGACTTCCTGACCGGGGATATACAGTCGAAGCTCCAGCTCTTTGCCGTGCCGGATATCCTGCCGGACAATCTCGCCGAGCGGGTGAAGGGGCAGATCGCCCTTGCCGCCAGCCTCACCTATGCATCGACCGGGGCCATCACCCTGTCCGGCCTCGATCTCAAGACCGATATTCTGACCGCAAAGGGGGATGTCTCGCTGCTGGCCGGACAGGTGAAGGCGGATCTCGCCGGCACGCTTCCGTCGCTGGGCGCGCTGCTTGCCGATGCCAAGGGAACGGCCGCCTTCTCGCTTTCCGCGGCGGGAGATCTGGTCGCACCGGCGGTAAAGGCAACGCTTTCTTCCGAGAAGGCCGTTCTTTCCGGGCGTGTGCTTGAAAATCTCAGTGTCGCTGCCGAGGGCAAGGCGGATCTCAAGGCGCCCGCGGCGCGGGTCGAGGTCGAGGGCAGGCTTGGCGGACAGCCGGTCTCGATCCAGGGGCAGGTGGAAACGCGAAATGGTCTCATCCAGCTGCCTGTGCTAGAGGCGCAGGTGGGCCCGAACCGCATCGACGGGACAATCCGGCTCGGGTCCGATTATCTGCCGGAAGGGGATCTCCGCTTCAATCTGCCCGATGTCGGCCTTGTAGCGGCGCTCGCCGGAGAAAGGGCTTCCGGTGATCTGAAAGGCACGGCCGTTTTCGCCCGGCGGGACGGCGCGGTTTCCGCCCGGATCGAGGCGAGCGGCAAGGGCGTACAGAGAGACGGCCTTTCCGTCAGCAAGCCTGTCGTGACGCTCGATGTGCAGGATCTGAAGAGCCTTTCGGCCACGGGTGACGTGGCGGCGGCGGAAATCGCCTCCGGCGCCAACCGCCTGACCGGCCTCACGTTGCAGTTCGACCGCCAGGGCAAGACGACGCTCTTCGATCTCAAGGCCGGCTATGACGGCAAGCCGCTCGCGCTGAAGGGCGCGGCTGCGCTCGACGGACCGCGGACGACCATCCGTCTCGATAGCTTTGCGGCGACGCCGAAGGGCGTGCCGCTGAAGCTTGCCAAGCCCACCACGATCACGCTCGAGGGTGGCGTGGCAACGATTGCCGATCTGGTGATCGGGGCGGGCAAGGGTACCGTGCGGCTTCAGGGGCAGGCGGGCAGCCGGCTGGATCTCAACGCGGATATCAAGAGCCTGCCGCTCAACCTCGTCAATGCGGTGCAGCCCGCGCTCCAGGCGGAAGGCACGGCCTCCGGCACGGTCGCGATCAAGGGAACGGCAGCCGCGCCCGATGTGACCTACCGGCTTGTGCTGGACCGGGCCGCGGTGGCGCAGAGCCGGGGCGCGGGCCTTCAGGCCTTCGGCATCAAGCTCGACGGGACCTTCCGCGGCGGCGTGGTGAAGCTGGACGCCACCGCCTCCAATGGCGATGGCCTTGCGATCAAGGGTGGCGGCACGGCGGCTGTCGGGGGGAACCGGGCGCTCGCTCTCGCCTTTACCGGCAAGGTACCGCTGAAGGCGGTCTCCGGCCTCCTCGCTTCCCAGGGCTTCGTGATTGCCGGTACGGCCAACCTGGATGTCAAGATTGCCGGAAGCGCCGCCCAGCCATCGATCACGGGCCGGATCACCTCCGGCGATGCGTCACTTGTCGATGTCAGGCGCAATCTCACGCTGAAGAACATTACCGTTGCCATCGATCTCGACCGGAGCAAGGCGACCATATCGAAACTCACGGGCGCGCTTTCCACCGGCGGCACCGTTTCGGTTACCGGGTCGGTCGGCATACAGCCGGGCAGCGGCTTTCCGGCTGACCTCAAGATTGCCCTCAACCGGGCTGCCTATGTGGATGGCAAGATCGTCTCCACCGTGCTCGACGGCGCCCTGACGCTGACGGGTCCGCTGACGGGCAATGCCAAGCTCGGGGGTAACCTGGCGCTTGGCCGGTCGGCCATCACCATTCCGCAGAAGCTGCCGGCATCGCTCGCGCAGATCAACGTCCAGCACAAGAACGAATCCAAGGCGATTGCGGAGCAGAACAGGGATGTGATGTCCCGGACCAAGGGCGGCGGCAAAGGGTCGTCCTCATCGATCGCCCTCGATCTCGTGGTTTCCGCCCCGCGCATCTTCGTGCAGGGACGCGGTATCGATGCGGAACTCGGCGGCGACCTCACCCTTCGGGGAACCGCCAATGATCCTGTCGTTTCGGGTGGCTTCAAGATGAGGCGCGGCCGGTTGACCATCCTCAGCCGGCGGCTCGACTTCACCTCGGGCACCATTTCCTTCGGCGGCGACCTGACGCCCACGCTCGACATGGCGGCGGAATCGGATACGGGCTCGACCACCGTCACCGTGACGATCAGCGGTCCGGCCAATGATCCCGCGGTCAGTTTCTCTTCGAGCCCCGCCCTGCCGCAGGACGAGGTGCTTGCCCAGCTGATCTTCAACCAGTCGCTGTCGCGACTTTCCGTGCTGCAGATTGCCCAGCTTGCGGATGCGGTGGCGCAGCTCGCGGGCGGGCGCTCGACCTCGCTCTTCCAGAGTCTGCGCTCCAATCTCGGCGTCGACGATCTCGACGTGACCTCGGACGAAAGCGGCCAGGCGCAGGTGAAGGCTGGCAAATATCTGAACGACCGCACTTATATCCAGGTGGAGCAGGGGGCGAATTCGGGCGGCAAGGCCTCCATCAACCTCGATGTCGGGCGCGGGATCAAGCTGAAGGGCGAGGCCGGCAGCAATGGCGCGGGGGCTGCAGGCATTTTCTACGAAAAGGAATATTGAGCCCGGCTCCCGAAATCAGAAGCTCGATTTCCGGGTCCTGAGGAGAATGTTCGTCTCGGTGACGTTGATGCCTTCGATCAGACGGATGCGACGCAGGGTCTCGTCGAAGGCGGCGAGGTCGCGGTCTTCGAGTTCGGCGATGAAATCCCAGCGGCCATTGGTGGAATGAAGCGCGCGCACCTGCGGCATGCCCCTCAGCTGGTCCGCCACCCGGTCTCCCATCTTGCCCAGAACCTCGATCATGATGATCGCCCGCACATTGGGAAGGCGGGTTTCCTGTCCCGTGCGAATGGTAAAGGCGGCAATCGTGCCGTCCTCCACCATGCGGTCGATCCGGGCGGTAACGGTCGCGCGCGAGGCGCCCGTCATGGCGGCAAGCGAAGAGATCGGCAGGCGGGCATTGTGGCGAAGGGCGGCCAGCAGTTCGTGATCCAGATCGTCCATGGCAAAATGCAACTTTCATCTGACAATTTGCCTAGTATCCAGAAATTTTGAGCAATTTTCCATCTTTTTGTAACGGCTGGTTCCGATCTAGAGTGCGCTTCCCCACGGTTTTGGCAGAAGGAAGATCAGCATGGCCCATCCGGACAAGAAGCCCATCACGCTTGTCGGCGTTCCGATGGAGGAGGGGTCCGGCCGTCGCGGTGCGGCCATGGGACCGGCGGCGCTGCGCATTGCGGGCATCGACCGGGCGCTGATCGATCTCGGCTACGAGGTGCAGGATGCGGGCGATATCAGGCCGGTTCCGGCCCGGGACCTTCCCGTGCTGCCGAAAGCCCTCAATCTCCAGACGGTGGGGGCCTTCGTGCGGGCCCTCGAAGCGCAGACCTATGACATTGCCGCTGCCGGCGGCCTGCCCATTCTCCTGGGCGGGGATCATGCGCTGTCGATCGGAAGCGTGGCGGGCATGGCGCGCCATGCGGCGGAGGTGGGGCGCCCGCTCTTCGTACTGTGGCTCGATGCCCATTCCGATTTCAACTCGCCGGAGACGTCTCCCTCCGGCAATATTCATGGTATGCCGGTCGCCCATTTCTGCGGCCTTTCGGAATTCGCGCCGATCTTCCCGGCGGAGCGGCCCTTCGTCGATCCGGCCCGGGTCTATCAGGTGGGCATTCGTTCGGTTGATCCCATCGAGCGCGAGCTCATCCGCGAACACGGCGTGAATGTGTTCGACATGCGCGCCATCGATGAAAACGGCGTCGCGGTGATCATGAAGCGAATCATCGAGCAGGTGGAGCTGGCCAAGGGCCTGCTGCACGTGAGTTTCGACGTGGATTTCCTCGATCCCGATCTCGCACCGGGTGTCGGAACGACCGTTCCCGGGGGCGCGACCTTCCGCGAGGCGCATCTCATCATGGAAATGCTCTGCGACAGCGGGCTTGTCTCCTCCCTCGATCTGGTGGAGCTCAACCCCTTCCTGGATGACCGGGGCAAGAGCGCGCGCATTCTGGTGGAAATGGCGGCAAGCCTTTTCGGCCGTCGGATCTTCGACCGGCCGACGCGCGCGGCCTGATATCGGCCTTCCTTGCCGCACCCCGCAGCATGCTGCCGGCGGGGTGCCCGCGCATCACGCCAGTTCAGACTTGATCAACACTATGTTGCTAATCTCCGCCTTAACGGGTGATTTTCCATAGGATCACGGATCCTTGGGGAAAGCGCAGTGCAGATCTTCCGGCCCTTGTTGCCGGTTTCTTTTGGCTGGATGGGAATTTAGATGGCAACCATGATCAACTCGACCAATTTCGGCGGCGAAATGCTGGAAATCATTGCGTTTCGCCTGCATGACCAGGAATTCTGCGTGCGGACGACGACGATCCGCGAAATTCGCGGCTGGGCGCCGTCCACCCCCATGCCCCATTCCCCGCCTGAAATCATCGGGGTGATGAACCTGCGCGGCTCGGTCATCCCGATCATCGATCTTGCCTACAAGCTGGGCATGAAGAGCACGGTTGCCAATGAACGCAGCGCCATCGTGGTCGCGGAAGTCCATTCCATGGTGGTGGGCATGCTGGTCGACCGCGTTTCGGATATCCTCACCATTCCGGCGAGCCAGGTGCAGCCGGTGCCGGAAGTGACCGCTTCCTTCGACAAGACCTTCTGCGAGGGCGTAATTGCCAATGACAATGGCATGATCTGCTTCCTGAACCTCGCCAAGATGTTCAAGGGCACGGAAGCCGACGATCTGGCAGCCTGAGGAACCGGACCTTGAAACGTCTTTTCCTTGCGCTCGCCGCAAGCGCGGCCCTCAGCGGTGCCGCGCATGCAGCATGCACGGCGACCATCACCGAACCGGTCTCGGCTCTCGAGGATACGTCCTCGACGCTGAACCCGGGCGATGATTTCGGCACGCCGACACAGCTGCAGGTCATGCCCGGCGATCAGCTCTCCTATATCTGCGCTCACGGCTCCTACTGCTATCCGTCCGGCCCGATCGTCCTCAATGGCTGCCGGATCGTGCCGGAGCCCGATCCATCCGCCAGCGGCGATCCGTCCGAACCGGTCATCTTCATGCTCAAGGCAGACTGAAACCTCAGGTCTCCCGGAACAATTGAGGTGGATCGGCCGGATCTTCCAGCAACATGGCATTCTCGCTGCCTGCGGCGTCCTTCCGGACGTCGCAAGACGCAAGGAGAGTGTTTCCATGACAGATCTAAACGCACCCATCGGCGAAGCCCGCCCGCGGATCGAGGCCGCGCTCGTGGCGCAGACAAAGGATGATCCCGCCTTCCGGCACCTTCTCCTTACAGATCCACACGAGGCCCTGAAGACCATGCTCGGCTTCGATCCGCTTCCCGCTCATGCGGTCCGCGTGATCGAGGAACAGCCGGGCGAGATCATCCTCGTCCTGCCCCACGCGCTCGGGCTTGATGAGCTGCCGGACGCTCTGCTTGACATCGTCTCTGGTTCGCGGCCCCGTGCTGATGACGGTTCGGTCCGCGACCTGTGCCCGGACCAATGGCAGCGGGAAAACCCTCTTCCGATCGACCGTCGATAAGACTGAGGCTAGTTGTCGAATTCCCATAGGTTGGTGTCAGTAAAATAAGAATATACAATTAATTCAATAACCTAAGTTGTCCCGTGCTACATAGAACGGGTACAAAAAGCCCCTGATAAAAGGTGTCAAATCGGTCCTAATACAACGGCCATAACGCAAAAAAAGCCCTCATTTGAGGGCTTTCTTAAGTTCTGAAATATTTGTGTAGCCTTGAATCAGTCCGACAAGGCGGTCTCGATGTCACCGCGGCTGTAATAGCGGGTACGGGCTTTACCGGGTTCGAAAATTGGGAGAACCCCTTTCGACTCCAGTAGCTTTCGCATCGCGATCGGACCCATGCTTCTTGATTCAGCGACGCTGCTCAGCGGCACAAACTCCTTGATGAATCTTTCGACGGAGGCCGCTTTGATACCTTTACGAGTTCCGTTGGCATGGGTGGTGATTTTCCCGATCTTCAGGAATCCATGCGCAACAAGTTCTTTGACTGATCCATAATTGGCACCGATTAGTTTTTGGGCTTCATGATATCCAATCAGCGTCCCATTTGTCGCCGCGTGGACGGGCTGGAAAGTAGTAACGCGATGGTGCCGGATTTCCTCCCAATCAACCAGTAAGCTATTCAGGGTCAGAGAGTCGTCGGACCGTGCCCGGTGTTTGATCTTTCCATCAAGCACTAGCTTTACGACCAGTTCGAAGCTGCCAGACATTCGCCGAGCTGCCTGTCCCAGTGTGATCAAGGTGTCGTCCTCAGTGAGCTCGGTACCCTCAAACAGTCGGCGCTGGAAATCGGCGATGTCATCGGGGCAAAAGCGTGCGATTTTGCGGCTTTCGGTCGTCCGCTCCTCTTGTGCCTGAATAATTCCGTGCTCTACGAGTCCATTGACTGTTGTATGGCTGACGCTGAGTATTTTGGCGATTTCACTGATACGAAGCATCTGCGCCGCTTTGCGCAGGATCGGGTCTGCTTCCTCCGCCTTGAAGATGCAGTCGCCTGAATACTGCCCTGTTGACATTGCGATTCCTGCTGCATTCACAAGGCGAACGACTCGATCTCCGGTCATGCCGTAGGCCCGGGCGGCTAGCGTAGCTGAGTACAACACCCTTTTCTCCAAGGGGAATACTACGGTGCTTCCTTCAGCCAGCACCAGACAGTTGCTGCCGATGTCATGGAAAATCCGAGCGATAGGTTCGTGATCGGGGGTATCGAGATGGCGTCTCAGCCACATCAAGCATCGAGCGAAAAGCGAGCTTGCCTGAGTTCGGTAATGAGAGCTGCATGCTGCAACGGAATAGAAGTATTGTTCAATTGCCTTGGGGCCATTCGATGCCAAGAGATATCCCTTATCCGCGGCCGCGAGCTTTTGGTCACAAGGAAAGACTGCGGGGCTCTCGGGATGCTTCTCCATTGCGGCCCCGAGATGTTCACTCAGCGAAACGACAATGTAGCAAGGGTTCTGATCCAGAAATTCATTGTCATGATTTCCCATGATCCGCGCCGCGACGTACTTGGAAAGCGGTGGTACTGGGTGTGGGACAGCGGCGGCCGCCAGCTTGCGGATTGAGGCTTCGCTGCTTTCTACAAACCGGGCAAAATCTGGCGCACATGAGTCTACCTCTGTCTCCATAATCGGTACCTGGTGCACCGGACAAACAGACACAAGGCGCGTCAGCCAGATTGCCCGCTCGTACGGCCGTGCCAATTTGCGGCCCGCACGGTTACTCCAGTCATCGCAAATGCAGCAGGGGCAGTAACGGACTGTCTTTCCCGTGTGTGTTTCCTCGTCCAAGTATGCGCTGCCCAGCCACCAGCGGCCAGAATGATTCTTTTTGGGCAGGCAAAAGCGGCTAAGCTTGTCAGCGTTTTCGCCTGACCAGTAAGCAAGCGCCTCCACGCTGTCGGCGTCACCCCAAGTGAGGAGACGACGGTTTGTGCCGATGCACATGAGGAATTCGTCGAGAGAGGCATAGCCGTTTGTCGCAGCGAGACGGCTGGCAAAACCGACAGTGGTTTCGTCGTCGTGAAGAGTGAGGATTACCGGCACGGTCATTACTTGCTTCCTTTCTTGGAATTGGAGGATTCGCTCAAGCGTCCTTCGAGATCGTGCAGTGCGGTTTTCGGGGAGAGTTCCCGCCAGTTTTTCGCGGTGAAAATGTTGTCGCGAGGGATACAGCCGGTATCCCGCGCGTAATTCTCGGCGAACGTCTTTACGGAGAGTTCCGGGATGCCGCGATTGATGGCGGTGCAGCAGGCTTCCTTGACGGACTGGATGACAGTGCCCGTGCTCTCCCGGGACGCCTTGAGCAGACGTTCGAGGAAATCGTCCTCCAGCAGGATGTCGCTAACGGTGATTTCACCAATGGCCGCAACTTCCCTGATACACTTCGTCAGGAATGCCTTGTCAGTGGGCCATGCCAAGGGGCTGAACCGCATGACGCGAGTGCGGTTGCTCAGCTGGGGATCGCCTTCGAGGAGGTTCGCCAGATTGCCCACGCCCGAGTAGATCGTGTGCAGGGGCCACTCCTTGTTGTTCAGGAGATGCTTCAGCCGGTCCTGGACCTGGCGAATCTGGGTGGGGGAGTTGTGCCGCAGCACATGGCTCATCTCGTCGATGAACAGGAAGCGGATACCGCGCTGCATCAGCTGCCTCTTCAGCATTTCCCAGAGCGCGGCTTCGTTGAGCTTGCCACCAACCGCAAGACCCATCTCCGTAAGGATCGCGATTGCGAGCGTCTTGGTGTTGCAAGGCGTCGGCGCGTACATGCTCAGAAGCGGGTGAATGGTCTCGCCATATTCGTTCTCATAGGGCTGGAACTCAGGCACCCTTTTGAAGCTCTGTTCAAGGGTATAGGTCTTGCCGGAGTTGCTCTCACCGATGACGAACAGGCAGGCGCGCTTCGATCCTGCTGCAGCGAAAGCATCAGCGGAATTGCGGACCAGTTCACGAAGATGAGTCTGTACCAGCCCGTCGCGGCTGTTTTCATAGTAGTTGCGGACGGCATGGCGTCGTGCGGCGGTGGCATCAGGTTGGTTAGCGGACATACAGGTCTACTCCTTCTCGTTCCTGCGAGAGAATTCAGGGTTGGATAAGCACGTAGGGGTGTGGTGTCGGCTGTCGGGCGGGCGGCCCTGCGGAGGAGTCACAGTCGTGGCTTCTGGTGAATTGAGCCCGCCGGCGCTGTGAAGCAGTTCCTGCTCAAGGAAGCGGATAAAGCTGCCGGGTGCAGGCCAGGGCGAGGTGCCAGTAGCGCTGTCGATCAAGTAAGGTGCAGACGGCGAGCGCTGCGAGCAGTTACGGCTTCGACCGGAATTCCGCAGAGTGGCCGCAATTTCGTGATGGCGTTCCATAAGTTCACTCCTCGACATCAAAGCCGAAATCAAAGGCGGAGGCAGGGTGATCGTCGGACTGGGTCTCGGCCTCGTCGGTCATGATCGGTTCGGCATGGGCCACCTGGGTATCGGCGGCTTCGGCAACGACCTCAGAATTGGCAAGCTCTTCGGGCAGAGGCGCATCAAGCGGCTGAGGGCAACGCCAGCCTTTGATGACGTCGTGTTCAAGCTTCTTCAGCTGACGCATGGTGATCGTCTGCAGCGGAAGTCCGGCGCGGGCAGTAGCTTCCTCGCCCATCTTCCGGAGACGGAGGATCGTCTGGCGCATCAGACGTGCTGCGTCGGCGCTGGATGCCCTGTTTTCGCGAACAAGCTGTCGATAAGCTTCGGTCCACTCTTCGATGTTGACCGTGTCATCCAGATCCAGCCGGTTGGGGACCAGGAACCAACCCTGAGGACCCTTCACCGAAACGGAATGAAGGTTGTAAGGGTCGAGCTTGACTTCTACCGGCGTGTTGCCGACTTGCCTGAACAGGTCGTTCAGCCGCGGGCTGTTGTAATGGATGCCGTAAAACAGGATGCCGGCTTTGGTGATCGTGCGCTGATGGCGGATGCCGAACACGTTGATCATCTGCTCCCTGGAGAGAACCGCGCGGACCGGCATGCTCTGGACAGCTTCGACCCACCTGTTGTGCGGGGTCTGTCCACCAAGCCCGCTGTGAGGCATGTTGTGGTAGCCGTCGCAGATGGCGATGATGAGGATGTTGAGCAGCTCACGGCGGGTGAGCGTTACGTTCGCGACCGGATTGTAGTCGCCCTTCTCGGCGATGGAGCCGAACGTGCGACCATCGAAGTAATGGCAGATGAGAAGGCCAAGCGTTCTGAAGAAGCGCTCGATGAACGGTCGTCTCTGGGGTTGACCGGCGGGCGGGCGCGACACGCCGATGCCCGCATTAATCAAGGTTCGGTCAACGGTCTCGTTGGACAGCGCAGTACCATTGTCGGTAAAGATCGCATGCGGGAAAACACGCCCGCACCACGGCGTTTTAGCGCCGGCGGCCTCCGACAGATGCGTCTTGTCGGACATGATCATGCGCACCGTTGACAACGTGGTCGCGGTGTTCACCTGTTCAGCGAGGCGGAATGCCACGACGTAGCGGGTCGCGACGTCGATCGCCAAGGTCAGCCACAGTCGCATTACCTGCAACTCCCGCTTGGCCTGCGCGGACAGACGGCTCCACACACCCATTGCTCTCAGTGCGGTCACCAGGTCGACTTTCCATTCATCCATCTCGACACGATGGCCGGGAACCATGACGTTGAAATTCTTGTCGATCATCTGGAAGCGGCGCAGAGCCACGGCTTCACCCTCTCGGGTGGCGACTTTGTAGTATTCGTCGATGTCGTCGATCATCTTGCGAAACTTCTTTTCGCAGATGCGCGGAAGCACACTCTGGCCTTTTGCCGTACGCTGTTCGTTCAACTGGTCGATCTTGCCGTGGTACTCTCGGTAGAGAGCGATGGCGGTCGGCTTCAGCCGAGAACAGAACTTGTTGGCGTACTCGATCGCGATCTGCTCGCTTTCGACCTGCTCGTTGGTCATGTTGCGGCCAGCAAGGCGGGCCCCCGGGCCGAAATGTCGGGGTGCGAGAGCGATCAGCTCCCGGCCGCATCTCTGGAACTGAGCGTAGAATTTGTTGAAGGTCTTCACCGAGGGGGCGGCGAACTTCTTGATTTCCACCGCGACGTCGCAACGGCTCGAAGGCTCGGCCGCCGTCAGCTCTTCAACGACCTCTTTGTCCCACACCTTGAGAAGGCGCTCGAATTCTCCGCCTCTGGAGCGTCCGAGCCGCTTCTTGCGATTTGCCTTTCGGTCTGCGACTTCGCGCTCGAAGCGTTCGATCAGCCGGTAGTAGCGGAGCGCCTTGAACTGGGCGCTGTCCTTGAAGTCGCTCAGCAGACGGTCGCCATAGAGAAGCCGCAAACGCTGCATCTCCGGCTCATGATATGCGTAGTGAATTGCGGCGTTATCGGACGTCAGCTGCTCATAAAATTCGGCATGGCTGAGAACAACGGTGGCACCGCTTTCCTCGTTCTGAAATTCGTAGCTGGCGCGCTCTCTGCGGCTCAGAGAGTAATATTCCGTGCCGATCCGGACGCGGTCCTGAGGCCCGACGTCGATGATGGAATGGCTGTGCACGCGACTGGGTACGGGATTGAAGTTCATGGTCGATGGTCCGCTAGTTTCGACGGAAAAGGTTCCAGGCGAGGGGGTGGCGTAGTGGTCGTGAGGAGGGACGGCAGCCGACAAGGCATAGCTTCGCCGTCGAGCGGAGCGGGTGGCTTCGCCTTGGATCAGTGAAACTGGATTGAGGGCCCGCTACATGCCGGTGCTAGGGGCTGAAATGCGGCACGTTACGCTTCGAGAGTTTCGAAGCGGCCATAACGAGATGCGGTGAGTTCCGATGGGCCGCGGGGCCGCTGGTGTTCACGTCGCCAGAGACGCGACCGCTTTCACCGTTGCCAGCTGGACGGATCAGAGTTCCGTAGTGACGTCCGCACGGAACCTCCGCGAGGTTATGGTGCATGGAAACACGAAAGCCATCGCGGCACGTCTGCGCGGTGTCAGCGAGCCGATGCTCTCGGCGCGGGTTTCGGACGGGCTTGATGCGCATGGTAAGCGTCTCCTATTTGATTTTTGGGCATGTGCCGGCAAGGCATAGCTCCGCCGTGGGCGCGGCATGCGGCTTCGCCTTGCTGGTGAAATTTGGTGGGATCGGACGCTACGTTACGAAACGCAGGAAGCTGTGATCGTAGACCTTTTCGAAGGCGACCGGCTTCAAGCGGCCGATTTCGATAAGGTGCCAAATCGCAGCTCGGCGCTTGGGGATGTCCGTGCTGCCCTTCAGAAGCTCCCCGAACCTGAACTTCCCAGGCATGGAGCGGAGTGCTGCCAAAAGTGCATTGCACTCGCGGGCATCATATTCCCGACGCGCGTCGATAATGTTCAGAGCGTTCTCATACTGCTCCAGGCAAGCTTCTTCTTCCGTCATCACGACCACCTCATCGATCAGGCGCTCTCCGCCTTCTTCCTCCGCAAAACCCGCCTTTTCGGCGAGTTCCAAAATCGTCTCCAATCCCGCAGTCTTATTTTCCTGCTTGATTGCATAGGCGACTCTGCGCCCGTCACGACGGAAGGCGAAGAGATCAATGAAATGATGGCGCAGATCCCCGAGTTCATCTCGGTAGGCAAGCCGCGGGTACTGCGAGTGCAGTTCCCTGGTTCGCACGTCGGCCCAGATGATGTGGGCCGCGTAGCGTTCCAGATCACTCTCGTGATAGACCTCCACTTTGCCGAAGATCGTGCTGCCGCGTGCGGTAGCGGAATTCTTCGACTTCGGGTTCCGTCGAGCGAGCCCTGGGGTCGGTTCGACGAAGTAGGCGCTAACGAGGTGATCACTGGGCTCCGGATGGGGCACAGCTTCGCTAACAATAGCCCCCGATGGTGGCGGTTACCGCGTGTTCAATGTTGGAGGGGTTAGGCGCTCGAACGGGAATCTTCTTCAGGCTATGAGCATCGAACCCATAACGCTTAGAATACAGAGCGCATTTGACAGAAGTAGCGAAGTGCATCTGGATCTCCTTGCTCCCGGAATTGGGTTATCGTGCACGGAGGGACCGACAATCACTTAGAGGCGAGCAACCTCATATAAGATCGACGTTTCCTCCTATATGGTATATAATCGCTCGCATGTTTAACTCTCCTGAGTTGCTACTGTGACTTTCTTACAGGCATGGAGTTCGACTTGTAAAGAGCCCCATTATGGTGCACCGCCGAAAACGTCGTCGAATCTTCATAGTTTCCGACTGATGGTGAAGAGATTTCATAAAGATATTCATTGGCTTGTATTTTTTTGATACATTCATGTACGCGAGGAGATCTGCTTCGCGAGATTGAAGTGATGTTCTTACTGCGTTCCGGATTTTGTAGAAGGAACGGCAGTGCCACTACACCGTCAGAAGTAGGTTACAGCCCATGTCATAGTTCGAGGCAGAAGTGCGACGTTTTTTTCCCATAGCGCATAAGACTGCGTAGCGACACGACAGACAATCATGCCGGTTGACGGGCAGGAACATAATATCTTTCTAAATAGCTTGGAGCGATAAGGGACGTCAGCGATATGTTAGTTAATTGCCCGGATTGCGAAAGGCCGTCGTGTCATCGACAGCGAGAGTAGGTCTGGCTCAACGATGTTTCCCGCCGACCTTAGGGTGCGCTGCGGAGTCAAAACCTGTAGCGGAGCAAGGCTTTCCACTCAGCTGTTTTCAAGGCGACATTTGTTAGTCCGCTATGTAACGCAGTGGCGAAGACGCTTTGGAAGCGGTTTGCGGATTATAGAGCGGCTATCTGTCATGGGCTGTTTCAACGGTTGATGTCACGGGTCGGGCTAATACAATGGTGCGTTATGAGCAGATTGCTTGAAATATTAGAAAAAAATTTTCCTAAGTATGACATCAAGATTATGTTTTTGGTCAGGCAATCCTATCTACGAAGAATGCTGGACATTCCAGCAGGAAGGGAGTTGCCGTTAGCCTTTGCAAGCTTTGATCAGACCGAAGTCGATGCTCTCGTCGAAAAAAATGATCGCATCTTCCACGTTGAGTTTCAGATTTGGAATGATGAAACGATTCGATACCGAATGTTAGACTACCGAAACTCGCTTTATAAGTCATATTTTATGAAAAAGTCTCGGAAACCGCGATCAATTATACAAAAGGTGCTGTACGTTGGTTTTGACCCGATGAAGATGGGTCGCGCTATTGAAGATGAGAATTTCGCCTACAGCTTCTCTCTCGCAGACATACGTGAATTCGAGGAGGATTGGCGGCATCGCCTGAAGAACAGCAGACTGCCACTGAACTGGATACTGGCGGAGTTATGCAGCAACGATAGTGAGGAGGCGGTTTGGCACTCACTGGCCGAGCGCATCGCCAAGCACCTATCGCAAAACGGTTGTCAGTGTAGTTTGCCGCTCGCCAGCATATTGTTAGTTGCGGCAACTTTGCGCAGAGTTTCCAAAGAAACCAGAGTGGGGTTCATAAAAATGTTTAGGTTAAATGTGGGGAATGATCCTATATTAAAGCAGATCTATGATGGGGGTGTTGCCTTTGAAAAAAGGGACATACTCACAAGAGCGGTTGTAATTGGCCTTGAGGCCAGAAATTTGGATATAAATGCTCATCGGGAGAAGATCTTATCGGAAATGGATTTGGATGAACTCGAGCAAGTTATGATGTCGATGGTCGCTGGGCACGGAGCTGACGAAATAATGACATTATTTCCGGAGGGTACCTTTGCAACGTCGAATGGGATAGGGGGGCCTGAACTCTATCTATCAAAAAAATACTGACTTCCTTGGCTACCACTATGGAGGTGCAGGATTACGCCACCCGCTCACACTGAACATGTAACAATGCCAGACCCAACGTGGCTATCCCGGAATGGTTGTTGCCGGAAGCTGGCTTTGCGATAAGCGAAAGCGACACTACATAACCTCAGACAATGTTCTAGAAGGAGTCAAATTGCTTTCACTGACGGACTTCATTGCATACCTGCCGGGCGTAAAGCCTAAACTGGCCCGGACCGCGATCCTTGAGGGCGATATCCTCAGCAAGCAAGATCGGGGAGGCATCATCTATCGCAACGCCTACTTCGCCGACGACGTCCGGCTTGTCAGTCCGGATGCTGCAGCCGCCATCTTGGCGGCATACCAGGCGGGCAAATTGCCCATGAACAGGGGCAAGGGTGTCTCCGAAGCTCCACGGGCAACCGAGTACGTCAACGACGAGGTTGTAAGGGAGCAGTTTCGGGAGCGCCGGCGTAAGGAAGCTTGCCTGAAGGATATCTCTTTGGTGAAGGAACGTGATTTCACAGACAACCGTTTGCTTGACCGCATCTTCTTCGCCCACGCTCCGAAAGGTATCAGGACGCTGACGCTTGATGGTATTGACGTCATGAAGGACGTCCGCGGATACCACACGAACAGCCGGAAGAACACAGGGTACGAAGTCACCTTCTACTGGACCGGTTCGGACGGTCAGCAACGGAGCTCCGGGACAGGGAAACCGCCGGAAGCGTTCAATCGTGCTAACGATCCGGATCGAAACTGGGGCCTTCCCGAGTAGGCGCGTGTTTACCTATGACGCGGCGCTTCAATCTGGTCGACAGCTCGTCTTACGTTTGATTGGATATAAGACACTTAGCGTCGACGATAGAAGAAGGCGACCATGGCCAGCCCGACCACCCGCATGACTACGGCCCGGACCGATCTCGATCATTTCATCATCCGGAATGTGGAGGAGATGGCGTTTGAGCCTTCCGAATGGGAGGCGGCGACCCTTCTCGAGGCGCTGACACTTCCGCGCGTGACCGTGACGCGTCCACCGGACGAGCAATTGCTTGCGATCGGCATGCGGCCGAATGACTGCCACGCGAATTGTGCGGCACAGGCGGCAAATGATCCAGAAGGACTGAGCCGTCACGTCTGGGGTTGGTATATCCATGGCTCCGATTTAACACTCCATTCGGTCGTGAATATCGGATGGGACTGGTATTGTCTGACACCCCAAACAACGAGCTTGCCCTCGCGCTTCCAGTTCATCCCTGATAGCCAGATCGAATGGCGCGCATCGTCCGGCGGGTCGACTATGGATGCCTTTCGGGGTGGAAAACCGCTTCCTCTTGCACTCCGAAAATATCCCTACGTTCATGTTCACATGCGAAATGATTTCATATCCCTGATCGACGCAGGTATGTCGGCGGTGGATGCACGAAACCAGGTGTCGACAAAATGGTCTTCCGACCTCCTGAAACTTGAGCTATCCGTCAGAAGTTGTCCGCCTGCCGTATAAATGAGATTCCATCGACACGGCTTTGGAATGACGCTGAAACATGCCGTAGATTCCAGATATTGTCATCATGGTCCTCGCGGAGAGTCTTCTGCGGACCGGATGCGTTATCGAAATTGACAACCACTATAGTGACGACGAAATCGCACTCGCGCCGACCGAGTATGGATCGCCGTCAAGGAAGCGGTCTTGGCTAAAGGCTAGGACACGTTGAACATCTGCAACAATGCGGCAAATCACCAAGCTTTTCTATCGGGTCAATGCTTGGATGCTCGAATGGCTCTTTCGATCTGGAAAGCCGAGTATCCCGAGACCTGCGGCTGCCGCGTGATTAAGCGCCTGGGTAGCCTTAGATCCCGAAGCAAGAAGTGCCGTGCCGTTTGACGGTGACTTGCCCTCAGAGCCGTCCGGCCTGATGAACCGGAGTTTTGGCGTGAAAAGTACGGCGTCAGCATACTGCCACGCATCGCGAAACCAGGGTGCGCTCGTTCTATCTGGGACGAGAGCTATTCCATTACCATGATCGAAGAACTTGCGGAGCCAGGGAGCAAGACCGTTCCGGCCTCCGAATGGCGGGTTCATCCAGACAAAACCGTACCAGTTTGTCTCCAGCGAATCCGAAGAGATAAAGCTCGCCGCAGGAACGAATGTAACACCCGCCGCCGGCGCGGCCACATCCATGTCGAACGAGCACCCGAGCGCATCGAAGACGTGCTTAGGAGTGTACCATTCGTCTGATTTGCCGGTTGTTTCCCAAAATGACATGACGGTTTGCTTAGTGGATATCAAAGCTTATACCGATTTGCGTGCTTGGGTTTCCGCCGGTGAAATTTTCGCGACATTCCGAATGGGCGACCTTCGCAAACGTTTGACCCGCGCGATTGAACTGCACCTACTTTCGACCGGACATTCCGCTTGGGTCGTAAGGCTCACGCAGCAGCTCGAGGGGGGGACGCATTCGGTTTTTCCACGCCACAACTCACGCCATCGTCAACGCGCATAACGCTTCACGACAATTCCTTAGCTTTGATCCACCTTCTCAAAACACCTGCTGAGACAGCCGCACAAGGCACGAGTGCTTGCGGTCAACATCGGGCTAGCCTCGCTGGGCTTGTCAACTGATTGCAATCGAGGGCTTTATCGCGCTTGCCTATGCACGCTTCATAACTGATAGTCACGCTCGACCTCTACCGGAGGAAAAATTCGGCGGAGAGGGAGAGAGGCGCAAGTGCGGGGGCGCAATTGCCATTCTATTTCAGAAAATCGGTTTCGGCGGGTCCATTTCGCTTCAATTTCTCAAAATCGGGCGTCGGTGTCTCTGTTGGCGTAAAAGGCCTTCGGATAGGTACCGGTCCCCGCGGTCACTACATTCACGCGGGGCGGGGCGGCCTCTACTATCGAGCAACTCTCGGCAATGCCGGGAAGGGCCGACAGGCTGCCGTCCCGAGGCAACAGCAGGGTTCGCCCGATTTCGCCTCTCACAACAGCGACGTCGAAATGATCGAGATCGATTCTGGCGATGTCATGCACATGCGGGACGCTTCTTTCTCCGAGGTTCTCGACGAGATCAATTCCAAGGCGCGGCAGACTCGAATGTCCGTGGCGCTGGCCTTGGCCGCTCTCATACTCGGTGGGATTGCTGGCCTCGCCACAGGTGGACCTGGCCTACTACTATGCGCTCTTGCTTTGCCAGCCGCGGCGATCGGCAGCTGGCTGGATTCATATCACAGAACGACTGTGCTCTACTATGACCTCGAGGGAGACGCGGAGACAGCCTACAAACGGCTCACTGAAGGATACGACGGGCTGAATGGATGTGCCGGCAAATGGCATATCGAAGCTGGAGGCGCGATCCAAAGCTTGACAGCCTGGAAGCGCAACGCGGGGGCCTCCCATCTCGTTAATAGAAAAACGACCACCCTGACTTATGCGCTCCCTCCCGTGATCAAAAGTAATCTAACGCCTCCGGCTCTACGCGTCGGTAGGCAGATAATGTTCTTTATGCCGGATATAGTTCTGGTTGAGGACGCCGGTCGTGTGGGCGCTGTCAGCTACGCTGACCTCAACATCCGTTGGCAGGATTCCAGGTTCATCGAGACGGAGCGCGTCCCGAGCGATGCCAGGGTCGTTGATCACACTTGGAAGCATCCGAATAAGAGCGGCGGCCCCGACCGGCGTTTCAAAGATAACAGGCAGATCCCGATCTGCCTGTACGAAACCATACACCTTACGAGCAGCAGCGGCGTCAATGAGCTCCTGGAGTTTTCCAGAACGGGAGTGGCCAGCGCATTTGCTGATGGGTGCCGAATGCTTGCCGCACTGCCCAGAGAGCGAAAAACTGCACTCGCATTGCCAGGTACGGATACAGTCGATGCCGCTGAAGACAGATCCGTCAGAAGTCCGGAAGGGAAGGGCGGCGTTCTCAAAGGCGCGCTGCTGGTCGGGGTCGGTCTCCTCGTCGCATTTCCAGCTTTCAAGATGATCTCAGGATCCGCAAAGAGGGACGCCGATCCCGTAACCCCACCCCCTTTGGTGCGGCAGATATCCGAACCGGTTGAGGACACAAGACAAGGCGAGTCCTCTTCGAACACGCCCGATATTTCGCCGCGCGAACCAACGCCAGCAGTGGAAGCTAAGCCGATCGAACCCGTTTCTGTAGAAAATGACAGCCCTCCGCAGACAAATACCCGTCATACGAAGACCAACGCCAACCTCCGTAAAGGGCCAGGCACGACATTTGCTGTGCTGACAGTTGTTCCCAACGGAAGCAAAGTCACAATACTGGAATCCCGCGGCGCATGGAGCCGCGTCCAAGTAGACGTGGACAGCTCCGGCTGGATGGCGAATTCCACGTTAGAGGAGGAGCGGGACTAGTTGGCGCGTTGAGCAATCGGCCAGGCCGTTTGCAGGTCCGGCCACGCTGATGGAGCGTCTGAACAAATTCGATAAGGTTGTCCGCCTGGTGCATTCTACACGTTGTATGCAATGGCCATTGGGCGGGCCAGCGATGGTGCCTTGATTTACGTTTGCCATCTCCAGGGTCACAGAGGTGGCTTGGGAAATCTGCACAGCGGGGATAAGTGGAATTTCTGCCTGACT
>CAMFIF010000041.1 GCA_945952415.1 uncultured Rhizobium sp.
CCATGCCCGACACTGTCTCGCGTTTCGGTGTCGGATGCACGAGAAACATACAAGTAGAAAAACCGCATACGAACGGTCGCCCCGATTTTTAAACCGAAGTTCTGGACATGACCGGGGCCTCCCGGCCGCAGTGGCAGGAAGGTAATGGTTTCGGGAGCAGCCGATCAAGGCAGCACCGTTTCGTATGACGGGGTTTTCTAAGCCCCGGGACAGGGTTTTGATCCCTATCCTGAAGGCAAGGTTAGCAGGACCGTCTTTTCAGTCAATGCTTGATTAGTTGTAAATCCTTGAAGGTGAGCGGCGCAGCCGCACGATATCTCCTCGGAATCACGCGACGGGGCCGGAAACCCGGGCCTTCAACCCGCCCTCGCCAAGCGCCTCGAACACCGTGCGGACGATGCCGGCGCGGTCGAGGCCGGCTTTTTCGTACATGGCTTCGGGCTTGGCCTGCTCCATCCAGAGATCGGGCAGCACCAGCGGGCGGATCTTGAGGCCGTGGTCGATGAGGCCGTTTGCCGCCAGATGCTGGAGCACCTGCGCGGCAAAGCCGCCGGCGGCCCCTTCCTCGATGGTGACGAGCACCTCGTGGTTCTTGACGAGATCGTGGATCAGGGCTGTGTCGAGTGGCTTGGCAAAGCGGGCATCGGCAACCGTGGTGGAAAGCCCCGCGGCATCCAGTTCTTCCGCCGCCAGCAGACAGTCGGCCAGGCGCGTCCCGAAGGAAAGCAGCGCCACCTTGGAGCCCTGCTTGATCACCCGGCCCTTGCCGATCTCGAGGATGTCGCCGCGCGCCGGAAGCTCGACGCCCACGCCTTCGCCGCGCGGATAGCGGAAGGAAATCGGCCCCTCGTCATAGGCGGCGGCGGTGCGCACCATGTGCTTCAGCTCCGCCTCGTCGGCCGCCGCCATGACGACGAAGCCGGGGAGGGCGGCGAGGAAGCCCGTGTCGAAGGAGCCCGCATGGGTCGGCCCGTCGGCGCCGACGAAACCGGCACGGTCGATGGGAAAACGGACGGGAAGGCCCTGGATCGCCACGTCATGCACCACCTGGTCATAGCCGCGCTGCAGGAAGGTGGAATAGAGCGCGCAGAAGGGCTTGTAACCCTCCGCCGCAAGGCCGGCGGCAAAGGTGACCGCATGTTGTTCCGCAATGCCGACATCGAAGCAGCGCTTCGGGAAGACATCGGCCAGCTTGTCGAGGCCGGTGCCGGACGGCATGGCGGCGGTGATGCCGACGATCTTCTCGTCGAGCCGGGCCTCTTCCACCAGCGCATCGGCGAAAACAGACGTATAGGCGGGCGCATTGGGCTTTGCCTTCGCCTGCGCCCCGGTGATGACGTCGAACTTGTTGACGCCGTGATACTTGTCGGCGGCGGCTTCCGCCGGCGGATAGCCCTTGCCCTTCTGGGTCACCACATGGATCAGCACCGGGCCGCGCTGGTTGTCGCGCACGTTGCGCAGGACGGGAAGCAGATGCTCGAAGGAATGACCGTCGATCGGGCCGATATGGTAGAAGCCCATTTCCTCGAACATGGTGCCGCCGGTCACATAGCCGCGGGCATGTTCCACCGCACGGGTGATCGCCCGGTCGACCGTCTTGCCGAGATAGGCGGTGAGCTTCTTGCCGAGATCGCGCATGCCCATGTAGGTGCGGCCGGAGGCAAGGCGCGCGAGATAGGCGCTCATGGCACCCGTCGGCGGCGCAATCGACATGTCGTTGTCGTTGAGGATGACGATGAGGCGCGCATCGAGCGCGCCGGCATTGTTCAGCGCCTCATAGGCCATGCCGGCAGACATGGCGCCATCGCCGATGACGGCGATCACCTTTCGATCCTTGCCGGAAAGGTCGGCGGCAACAGCCATGCCGAGGCCGGCGGAAATCGAGGTGGAGGAATGGGCCGCCCCGAAGGGATCATATTCGCTCTCTGCCCGGCGGGTGAAGCCCGAAAGCCCGCCTTCCTGCCGGAGCGTGCGGATGCGCTCGCGCCGGCCGGTGAGGATCTTGTGCGGATAGCACTGGTGGCCGACATCGAAGATCAGCCGGTCGTCGGGCGTGTTGAAGACCTTGTGGATGGCGATCGTCAGCTCCACCACGCCAAGCCCGGCGCCCAGATGCCCGCCGGTCACGGAGACGGCGCTGATCATCTCGTCGCGCAGTTCGCGCGCGAGCTGGGGCAGGTCCTTGTCGTCGATCCCCTTCAGGTCGGACGGGAAGTGCACCTTGTCGAGCAGCGGCGTGTCGGGGCGTGTGGTCACGGGCTTTGGCCTCATTCTTGGTCATGCGGACGGTCTGGCCCGCGGATCATGCGGACCGGCGGCCCGGCTTTACTGCAATTTAGGTCGCGGCAAAAGCCGGCGAATTCAAGAACCATCATCGACTATAGCGCAAAATCAAAGGCCCGGTCTTCCGAAGTTCCGGATTTCCCGCGATTTTCGCGGGAATATTGCCGCATGGGGTAGGAAGCGGGCGAACTCTGCGCTACCTCTCGCCTCCAGCCGAGGATGAGACCATGCACGACGACCTGCTTTACAACGATCCCGCACTCGCAAGCTTCTACGACGTGGAAAACGAGTGGATGGACGATTCGGAGCGCTGCTTCCGCATGGCGGAAGAAGCCCGCTCCGTGCTGGATCTCGGCTGCGGCACCGGCCTTCTCGCCGTGGCCATGGCCGAAGGCGGCAAGCGCCGCGTGGTGGGCGTCGATCCCGCACCGGCCATGCTGGCGATCGCCCGCGCCCGGGAAGGCGGCGGGGACGCCACCTTCATCGAGGCCGATGCCCGCACCGTCAGGCTTGAGGAGCGCTTCGAGCTGATCACCATGACCGGCCACGCCTTCCAGTGCATGCTGACGCGCGAAGACCGGCTGGCCCTCATGAAGACCATCGCCGCCCATCTGGCGGAAAAGGGCCGCTTCATCTTCGACAGCCGCAACCCGGCCGCGGAGGAATGGCTGGAATGGAACCGCGACGAAAGCGAACGGGTGATCGAACATCCCGAACAGGGAACCTTCCTCGCCTGGAACGAGGCCTCTCAAGACCCGGCCACCGGCATCGTCACCTACGAGACCCATTACCAGAACCTGATCGGCACGAAACATTACCAGGCAAAATCCCGCATCGCCTTCCCCGACAAGGCAGAGCTGGAAGCCCTTCTGAAGGAAGCCGGCCTCAAGGCGGAACAGTGGCTCGGCGACTGGTCCGGCGAGGCCTGGGGCCCGGACATGCCGGAAATGGTGGTCATCGGCGGGCGGGGTTAATCCTGCCGCTCGCTGCGGGCACCGATGATCCGCGCTTCGGCAAGAACGGTCTCGGGCGCGATGCCTTCCGCACGGTCGAGTTCCGCAAATCCTTCTGCCTCATCGAGAATATCTGCGCCAACCTTCGCAAGAAAAGAGTGCGGTGCGAGAAGCACGACATCTTGTCGATCGCGGTCGATATAAGCCGCAATCGTGTCGATCCGTTTCACGACATCAGCCGGAAGGTTCAGCATGACGCGGCCTTCATCCTCGCGTGGCATGCGAAATCTCCAATTTGCGCCCGGGTGGAGCATCATATACCCTCCGGCTTCAAATAAAAATTAGAGATCGCGGATATTTTGGGTCTGTCGCTAATCGCAGTCGATCTTGCCGAGCTCTTCCAGCCCATCCTTCGGATCGAACCCGAGAATTTCCGCCAGCTTCAGGAATTCCACCACATCGACCCGCCGCTGCCCGCTTTCGAGGCGCGCGACGAAGGACTGATACTCGCCCAGCCTTTCGGCGAGAGCGGCCTGGGTCAGCCCGGCCTTCTCCCGCCGCTCGATGAGCAGCGAGATCAAAGCTCGATGTCGCGCACTGCCCAAGGATTTCGACACTGAAATGCCCGCCGTTTCAAATGCGGACTTCCATTAATCTGAATTCCAGATTATCTTAAATTCAGATTATCTGGGAGATCCCATGATCTGGCTCCATCTTCTGGGCTTCGCGCCGATGATCGGCGCGGTTGTCTGGCATCTTTGCGAGGTATTTGCTCCCCTTCTCCTGCCAGAAGCGGAGATCACCGCCGAGGCGCGCGAACGCATCGCCATCTATGGAGAAGATGCTCTGAGGGTGGTGATCATCGACGAAGACAGCGCCTGGCGACACTCCCGGACCTATGAGCAATACCGGCTGCGGCGCATAGGACGGAAGATCGCGGCACTGAACGACGAGGCTTAAGCCGGCAACGGGATGAGCTCTTTCTCGTCGCCGGGCAAGGTGAAACGGCGGGGTTGAATATTAGCGAGGCTTGTGTCAATTTACAGAAAAATGTAAATCCGAAGGTCTCCATGTCCGGCCCGATCCATTACGACAATGTCTTCGAGGTGGTCACGACTGACCCCATGGAACTCTTCGACCTGACGCTGCGGGCCGATCTGCTTCGGACCATATTGGCATTGATCCGGGAACGCGATCTCACGGCGAGGCAGGTGGGGGAGATTTTGGGGATACCGGCACCGCGCGTCAGCGAATTGATGCGGGGGAGAATTGCACTTCTGTCTGCTGCGAAGCTGGTCGGCTATCTGGGTCTTTTCGGATACCAGCTGAGGCCCGACATGGTCGCTGGCACGGGTGTCACCTGCGACGTTGTCAAAGTGACCGGCGCGGCGGCCTGATCAGGCTTTCCGCACGATTTCCATCATGGCCTTGTACCGGCTTTCGAGCGTTTGCATGGCCTTCCGGTCCACCGCGTTCGTGGTCTTCGTAAAGGCATGCAGGACGTAGACGGTTTCCCGATATTTTGCGCAGTAGACCGCACGATAGGCCGGAGATCCATTCTCGATCAGCTCTATGACACCGGACCAGTTGCCCTTGAGCACCTTGAACTCTGAGGCGGGTGCCATTCCGGATTGAACAAGCGAAAGGTCGAAAAGAAACTGCTTCTGGATCTCTATCGGCAGATCACGGAAAGCACGCTCCGCAGCTGCATTCACAAAAGCAAAGCTCTTCATCTCAGTGCCATCCGATCATTAGATGGCCTGAATATTAGAAAATATTATCCCGATGGCAACGGGATGAACTCTTCCTCGTCGCCGGGCACGATGTCGAAGCGGCCGGTTTTCCATTCCTGCTTGGCCTGCTCGATGCGCTCCTGGCTGGAGGACACGAAGTTCCACCAGATGTAGCGCTTGCCCTCCATGGCATCGCCGCCGAAGAGCATCAGGTGGCAGCCTTCCGGCCCGGCGGAAAGCGTGATCGGATCGCCCGGACGGAAGACGAGGAGCTGGTTTTCCGTGAAGGTATCGCCGGCGATGGTCACGCTGCCCGTCAGGATATAGGCCGCGCGCTCTTCCTCGTCGGCGGGGAAGGGGAAGCGGGTGCCGGGTTCGAGCCGCAGGTCCACGTAAAGCGTGCCGGAAAAGGTTGGCACGGGTGCCTTGAGCCCCAGGAAGGAGCCGATCACCACGCGTCCCGATGCGCCTGCCTCGTCGAAGGTCGGCAGTTCAGCCGACCCGGTATGGTGAAAGGCGGGGTCGATTTCCTCCCGGTCGGAGGGAAGGGCGAGCCAGGTCTGCAACCCCGAGAGAGAAAGAGGCCCGCCGCGCAGGTTTTCCGGCGTGCGTTCCGAATGCACGATGCCGCGCCCCGCCGTCATCAGGTTCACATCGCCCGGCCGGATCACCAGCTCGGTCCCCAGGCTGTCGCGGTGCTTGATGTCGCCGTCGAAGAGATAGGTGACGGTCGAGAGGCCGATATGGGGATGCGGGCGCACGTCGAGCGCGGCACCCGCCTCAAGCCGGGCAGGGCCCATGCGGTCGAAGAAGATGAAGGGACCCACAAGCCGACGCTTCGCCGTGGGCAGCGCCCGCCTGACCTCGAACCCGCCAATATCGCTGGTCCGCGGAATGATCAGCTGCTCGATCAGATCCGCCGCCGCCGCATCGCCTGCATCGGGATCGTTTCCGGGAAAGAAGCTCATGGGCGTGGTCCTTCGGCTGGGGGAGGTTGTGGGGAGTATGGCGGATGGTTGCGGACTTGTCTTCTGGAGAGTGTGGTGGGGAGGTGGGGTTGCAGGGCTTTGAGTTTGCCGGAGCGCACCCCCCTCTGTCAGTTACTCTGCCCGTGAGGGGGGAGATCAGGGTCGGCGTATGCCGCACCGCACCCCCCTCTGTCAGCTACGCTGACATCTCCCCCACAAGGGGGGAGATCGAAGCTGGCCTTTCCACTCCGTCAAACAACTGACGTTTCATCCGTAGAAACGGTGGCGTGGGACTTCCAAGATTAGCGGCATCTCGATCTCCCCCCTTGCGGGGGAGATGCCCCGGCAGGGGCAGAGGGGGGTAGGTGTCGGCATACTCGACCCCCGATCTCCCCCTCCCGGGCAGCGAAGCTGCTCCGGATGCGAAGGAGATGTCGGCGGTAGCCGACAGAGGGGGGTGCGTTTAGGCACACACCACGTCCCCCTTGCACCCTTACCCGTCGAGCGGTTCGGTGCCCTGGGGTTTGCCGGCGCGGTCGAGGCGGATTTTTTCGATGCGGCCTTCGGCGGCGGAGAGCAGGGTTTCGCAGTGTTTCTTCAGCGCCTCGCCACGCTCGTAGATGGCGATGGATTCCTCGAGCGCCACATCGCCGCGTTCGAGCCGCTGGACGATGGTCTCGAGCTCGGCCACGGCCTTTTCGAAAGAATAGGCGGACACATCGGCGGCCTTCGCGTCGGTGCTCATGATATCGATCTCAACCCTTCATCAGACGCAGGATATGCAGGCCTGCCGATTCGGCCAGCCCCTCCAGATCATAGCCGCCTTCCAGAAGGCTGACGACCCGGCCATGGGCGGTTTTCCCCGCGAGTTCGAGGAGCTTGCCGGTCGCCCAGTCGAAATCCTCGCCGACGAGATTGATCTGGCCGAGCGGGTCCCGCCAGTGGGCGTCGAAGCCGGCGGAGATCAGGATGAGATCGGGCTGGAAGGCCTCGACCGCCGGCAGGATGCGCTCCTTGAAAGCGGCGCGGAAATGGTCGCTGCCGTCATGCGGGTTGAGCGGCGCATTGACGATGGTGCCCGCCATGCCCGTCTCTGTCTTCGCTCCGGTGCCAGGATAGAGCGGCATCTGGTGGGTGGAGGCAAAGAGCACGGAGGGATCGTCCCAGAAAATGTCCTGCGTGCCGTTGCCGTGATGCACGTCCCAGTCGACGATGGCGACGCGCTCGGCCCCGTGGGCCTGCTGCGCATGGCGCGCGGCAATCGCCACCGTGTTGAAGAAGCAGAAACCCATGGCCTTCTCGCGCTCGGCATGATGGCCGGGAGGACGGCCGGCGACGAAGGCATTGTCGGCCCGGCCGGCAAAGACGTCGTCGACCGCGGCAAGCGCCCCGCCGATCGCCGAAAGCGCAGCCTTGAGGCTTTTCGGTCCCGCATAGGTATCGGCCTCCAGCTGGCGCATGCCCGTCTCCGGCATGGCGCGCATCACCGAAAAGAGATGGCTTTCCGGATGGGCCAGAAGCACCGCATCCTCGTTGGCAATCGGGGCCTCCAGCCGAACGAGCGGTCTGAAGTTCTCATGCTCCAGCGCAATGTTCAGCGAGCGCAGCCGGTCTGCCCGCTCCGGATGCCCTGCGGGCGTTTCGTGGCGGAGGAAAACCGGGTTCTCGTAGTAATGGGTCGTCATGCGGGCTCCTGGCTCTTGGCTGACAGATAGGGGCAGGTCCCGGGAACGTCCAGCAAAAGCCGCGGACTGCAGGATTTTCCGGGTGGACAGACGAAGTGAAAAGCCGTGTTATGGCGTTTGTTCACCAAACGTTCAGGCCGATTCCATGACCGATATTTCCAATGCGCTCGCCCGCCGCCTGTTTCTGCAAAGCCAGGGGCTGGCCGATCCGCCCGGCCGCGCGCTCGGGCGAAAGGGCCTGCTCGATCTCATCCACGGCCTCGGTTTCGTGCAGGTGGACAGCGTGCAGACGGTGGAGCGCGCCCATAACCAGATCCTGTTTTCCCGCAACCAGACCTACCGGCGGGAGGATCTTCCCCATCTGCTCGAAAAGGACAGAAGCCTCTTCGAGCACTGGACCCACGATGCCTCGGTGATCCCCTCCGCCTTCTTTCCCTACTGGAAGCACCGCTTCCGCCGCCGCGAACCGGTCATGATCGAGCGCTGGACGAGATGGCAGGGGGAGGGGTTCATGAGCGCCACCGAGGAGGTTCTGGCCCGCATCCGCGAAAACGGTCCGCTGCTGTCGCGGGAAATGAAGGAAACCCCGCAGAAATCCACAGGCTGGTGGGATTGGCATCCGTCGAAGACCGCGCTCGAATTTCTCTGGCATACGGGCAAGCTTGCGATTGCCGGCCGCGAGGGCTTCCAGAAGATCTACGATCTCACCGAGCGCGTCATTCCGCCGGAACATCATCAGGCGGAGGTGAGCGAGGAGGCTTTCATCGACTGGGCCTGTAAAAGCGCGCTGACCCGCCTCGGCTTTGCCACCCATGGCGAAATCGCTGCCTTCTTCGACATCGTGACGCCTGACGAAGCAAAAGCCTGGGTGGAGAAGAGCCGCGACCGGCTCGAGGAGGTCAGGATCGGCACGGTGGATGGCAAGATGCGCCCCTCGCTGGCGCATGCCGGCTTTTCGGCCCATATTGCCGATTGCCCGGAACCGCCGGCGCGCATTCGCGTCCTCTCGCCCTTCGATCCGCTGATCCGCGACAGAAACCGCTGCGAAAGGCTATTCGGTTTCCGCTACCGCATCGAGATCTTCGTGCCCGAGGCGAAGCGCGAATATGGCTATTACGTCTTCCCGCTGCTGGAGGGCGACCGCCTGATCGGTCGCATCGACATGAAGGCGGAGCGCAAGGGCGGCACGCTGGATGTGAAACGCCTCTGGCTCGAACCCGGCATCAAGCCCGCAGCCGGCCGGCTGGAAAAGCTCGACGCCGAACTGAACCGCCTGGCGCGGTTCACCGGGGTGGAAAGCGTCCGCTATCTGGAGGGGTGGAGGGGGTGATTACCGGTAGGTGGTCATGCGGTGGTCTTCGATGTTAAGCCAAAGCCGCCGCGTGGGTTTCTGCTGGCTATAGGTCCATTCCAGTTCGATAAAGCCCATGGCCTGTTCCAGCCGCGCCTCATGATGGTGGTGACGGCACCCAAGGAACAGCAGGTCGAGCTTGCCATATTTCTCGTTCTGCGTCGGCGCTCCAAAGCGCTTTGCAAATCCTTGCATATCGCGATCGACCGCAACCAGAATCGCACCATGGGCGATTGCCGTGGTCACGACGGCTTCGTCCGAGGCTCCGGGCGAGAGCGTGTCCTGGTGAAGAAGGACATCATGGCCCCGCGCCCGGAACGGCTCCGCCGCCTGCACCGGTGCACCCTCGTCCAGCAATATGATCAGTTTCGGTCGAACAGTGCTCAAGCGCTCTCTTTGAAATGAATGACGGCGAAAATGTCTTTTTCGGAAAGAACCGGAAATTGTCTCATGATTTCAGCATGGTCGAAGCCCTCTTCCAGAAAGGAAAGGACCGTGTCGACAAGAACGCGGGTACCCGCGATCACAGGCCTGTTGTTGGCCAGTCCGCGCTTGCGTTCGATATGCCCGATAGTTGCAGGGTCACGCTGGCGAAGCTGTCTGGCTTCTTTTTCCAGTTCTCCGCTGACCACGCGAAGTGGAATGGATAGGACGCCCTGGCCGGAAGTGACCTCTTCTCGACTTCCTGTCTCCGGATTGACAAAGACGACCCGCTTTCGAAGCACGTACAACGTCGTTTTCGCCCAGAGATCCGGCCCGATATCCGAGAGCCGGTCTCTCGTCTTGCGCAACTCTTGCAGGGACACCCCATGCTTCTTCCGGAGCAACCCAATCACCCTCAGGCAGGCAAGTTCGCGGAAATCGTAAAGCGCGATTGTAGAGGCTGGATCCCCGCGGGGATCGATTATGGCGCGAAAGAAGCCGGATTTTGCCCATAGCCGCAGTTGACGAATGGACAAGCCGGTCAGTCGCGAGACCTGCGCCTCGCTGAAAAATCCTGCCACTTCGCCGTTCTTGAATGAGTCCATGCTTCGCATATTAGCAGATATGCAAGGCTCGAAAACCCCAGAAGTCGACCACGATTGCTTGGCGCAACCTCCCCCTTACGCCAGCCTTCCGGTCTGGCCGCGGTCGCGGAGATAGTGGTCGGCAAGCACGCAGGCGAGCATGGCTTCGCCGACGGGCACGGCGCGGATGCCGACGCAGGGGTCGTGGCGCCCCTTGGTGCGCACGTTCACCTCCTCGCCATCCGCATTGATCGAGCGCCGCTCGGTGAGAATGGAGGAGGTGGGCTTGATGGCAAAGCGCGCGACGATGCGCATGCCGGTGGAAATGCCGCCGAGAATGCCGCCCGCATGGTTGGAAAGGAACTGCGGCTGGCCATCCGGGCCGATCCGCATTTCGTCGGCATTTTCCTCGCCGGTGATTTCCGCAGCACCGAAGCCATTGCCGATTTCGACCCCCTTCACCGCATTGATCGACATGAGAAGGGAGGCAATGTCCTGGTCGAGCTTGCCGTAAAGCGGCGCGCCGAGGCCGGCGGGCACGCCCTCCGCCACCACTTCGATCACCGCGCCGACGGAAGAGCCCGCCTTGCGGATGCCGTCGAGATAGTCTTCCCAGACGGGGACGATGTCCTTGTCCGGGGCAAAGAAGGGGTTGTTGTTCACCTCCGCCCAGTCCCAGTTTTCCCGGTTGATCCGATGGATGCCGATCTGGGTCAGCGCGCCGCGAATGGTGACGCCCGGAAGAACGAGGCGGGCAAGCGCGCCGGCCGCAACCCGGGCCGCCGTTTCGCGGGCGGAGGAGCGTCCGCCGCCCCGATAGTCGCGAACCCCGTATTTCACGTCATAGGTATAGTCCGCATGGCCCGGCCGGTACTGGCGGGCAATCTCGCCATAATCCTTGGAGCGCTGGTCGGTATTCTCGATCATCAGCGAAATCGGCGTGCCTGTCGTCACATAGGATCCGTCATCCTGCGGCATCACGCCGGACAGCACCTTGACGAGATCGTCCTCGCGCCGCTGGGTCACGAAGCGGTTCTGGCCGGGCTTGCGCTTGTCCAGATAGTCCTGGATGTCGGCAAGCGTGAAGCGCAGCCCGGGCGGGCAGCCATCCACCACGGCCCCGAGCGCCGGGCCATGGCTTTCGCCCCAGGTGGTCACGCGGAAGAGATGGCCGAATGTGTTGTGGGACATGGAAGAGAACCGTTTTCGCGAAGCCTTGGCCGGGCCCGAAAGAAAGGGCCCGCCATCGATGACGGGCTCACCTTTAGAGGATCAGGGGGCGGCGCGACAAGGGCCTTTCTCAGCGGTTCGCCGCGCCCCGCTGGCGCAGCGCCCCGTCCTGATAGGCAAAGGAGGCGCCCGCCGCCGATTCCGCAAAGGCATCGAAGGACAGCGGCCGGGCAAAGGCATAGCCCTGCAGGATATCGCAGCCGAGCGAGAGAAGCAGCTTGGCGTGATCGAGGCTTTCCACCCCTTCCGCCACGGTCTCCACGCCGAGCGAGCGGGCGATCTCGATGATCGAGCGCACCAAGGCGCGCTCCTTGGGCGAGGTCATGATCGGCTGCACCAGCTGCCGGTCGATCTTCAGCCGCTTCGGCTGGAGCCTGAGAAGGCTGACGATGGACGTATGGCCCGTGCCGAAATCATCGATTTCGATCTCGATGCCGAGATCCTTGATTTCCGCAAGATTGCCCTGAATGCCATCCTCGCCCTCGTCGAGGAAGATGGATTCGACCAGTTCGAACGCCACTTCGCCGGGGCGGATCGGCAGGCTTTTCAGCGTTTCCAGAAGGGTGCTGTCATGGAGGCGCTTGGCGGAAACATTGACCGAAAGGCGCGGCAGGTCGATCCCACGGGCCGCGAGGCGATATTTGTCGCGGAGCGCCGTTTCGAGCACGATCCGGTCGAGCATGTGCACCACGTTCAGTTCCTCGGCAATGCCGAGGAAACGGTCGGGGGTGAGAATGCCCTGGCTCGGATGGTTCCAGCGCACCAGCGCCTCGGCGCCCACAAGCGCGAAGCTCTTCGCATCGAATTGCGGCTGGTACCAGGCGGTAAATTCGCCGCGCTCCAGCCCGGCCAGGATCTCGTCCGCCGTGCGCTTGCTGGTGATGATCTCCGCATGCAGGTCCTGGGTGAAGAACTGGAAGCAGTTGCGTCCCTCGTTCTTGGCCCGGTAAAGCGCCACATCCGCATTGATCAGCATCTTGCGGGCATCGATGCGCTGGCCCGTGGCGGTGGCGATCCCGATGGACACGCCGCAGCGGCAGGGGAAACCCTCGATGTCGAGCGGATGGCGCATTTCGTCGATGATCGCCTGCGAAAGGGCCGCAAGCTCCGTCTCGCCTGTCCGCTGCTCGATGAGGATGACGAATTCGTCGCCGCCGATGCGGGCGACAAGATCGTCCGGATGCACGGCGCGCTTCAGGATTTCCGAGGCATGCACCAGCATCGCATCGCCCGCCGCATGGCCGAGCGTGTCGT
This sequence comes from uncultured Rhizobium sp., assembly GCA_945952415.1. GTDB lineage: Bacteria > Pseudomonadota > Alphaproteobacteria > Rhizobiales > Rhizobiaceae > Gellertiella. The sequence goes on from CAMFIF010000041.1 coordinate 12,465, forward strand.
TGATCTGCTTGAACCTGTCGAGATCGAGATGCAGCACCGCAAAGCGCACCCGCTCCTGATGGCTGCGCCGCGACAGCTCGTCGAGCGCCATGTCGAACTGGCGGCGATTGGCGATCCCCGTCAGCGGATCATGCAGCGCATTATGCTCGATATGCTCCTTTGCGGCGCGCAGCTCGGCATTCATCGCGTCGGCGGCATCCTTGGCCTGCTTCAGCGCCGCCGTCATCAGCGCATCCTTGGTGATGTCGAATGCCATGCCGATGATGGTCATGTGACCATCCTTGTCGTGATGCACCTGACCGACAAGGCGCACGTAGCGCACGTCATCGGCCTCGTCCAGCGGCACCCGGCAGACGATGGAATCGCGCCCGTCAAAGGCGGAAAGCGTTGCGAAGGCATCGCGGAAGGCGGCGCGGTCTTCCGAAAGCAGGCACTGTTCCCACTGGCCGACGCTGACGGTGCCGCTCACCGACCGGCGGCCGAAGAGCTGTTCCATGCGGTCGTCCCACAGCGCCGTGCCATCCGGCAGCGAGGCTTCCCAGATCCCGCAATTGTAGGAATCGAGCGCCAGATCCAGCTTGCGCGACAGTTCTTCCAGCTCCCGCTCGCGGATCGAAAGCTCGTCGAGCGCCAGTTCCAGCTCCGCATTCTTGATGTCGGCATTTTCCTTGGCCTGGCGCAGCGTGGTGTTGCGCTCCACATCGTCGGTCACGTCCCAGACGATCCCCGCCGTGCGCGACCGCTCGCCCTCCTCGATGTGGGAGCTTGCCGAACGCAGGTAGCGCAGCGATCCATCCGGGCCGACGATGCGGAACTGGGCGGTCTTGGGTCCGTCCTGGCCTGCGGCGCGCTGGAAATGATCGAGCCAGAGATCCCGGTCCTCGGGGTGCACGGCAATCCGCCATTCCTCCATCCGCCGCGTCGCCTCGGCTCCCTCGAAGCCATGAAGGCCGGCACTGCAATCGTCGAAATAGAGCGACGTATGGTCGTCCGTCAGCTCCCAGACGCCGATCTGCGAGGATTCGAGCGCCAGATCCAGCCGCTGCGACAGGGTCTGCGACTGCGTTTCGCGGCTTTGCAGCACGCGGATGAAGCGGTTGCGCTCCGAAAGCAGAAGCAGCGATGCGGTGATCGGAAGAAGAATGACGGCACCCGAGAGAAGCAGCAGGATGCGCAGCAGCACCTGGTTCTGCGGGCGCTTGTCCCAGCCATCGGCAGGGGCGGCATTGATTTCCCAGACGCCGCCGGGAAAGACGAGCCTCTGGCTGACGGCATTCATCCGCGCCACGTCAGGATCGCCGAAAAACACCTGCGCATCCTCGAAGCCGCGCGAGAGGTCGCGCAGCGAGAAGCGCACATTGTCCACGTCCGGCCCGTCAATGCCGGCCTGGGTCAGGCTCGTATTGTTATAGAAACTGTGCTCGTCGATCACCGCCTGCACCGCGCCCCAGACCAGCGAGCCGCGCCGCGAGCTGACGACCACGGGATAGACCACCACGAAAGCGCCCCGCATGCCGTCTGTCACGACAGGGCCGAAGAAGCGCGGGCGTCGGGCGTCCTCGTCCAGAATGTTCCAGTCATGGCCGTAAAGCTTGCGCAGGTCCACGCCCGCCTCGATGTCCTGGCTCTTCCAGGGCGCGACCAGCCTTGCCTTGAAATTCGGCGCCACCGACACGGCAAGCAGGGTCGGATCGTCGAGCAGCAGGCGGCGCAGCTGGGCTTCGAGAATGAAATCCGGCTGGTCCGGTCGGATGGACAGCTGGTTGGCGAAATTACCGATGGTGGAAAGATAGGTGCGGATGCGCGCTTCCACGCGCGCGCGGATGAGCTGCGCACGATTTTCCACCCGCGCATGCAATTCACGCTCGTAGAAGGTCGTGTTCTGGTAATCCACCAGAAAGCCGAGCATGGTGACGACGCTGCCCACCACCGCCGCCGCCATCACGGTCGAACGTGTGTTCTTGGCCAGCGCGCCGCCCAGGCGCACGAGATGATCATACAGTCTCAAGTGCGGTCCACCAGTATCCGTCCCCATGTGGAGGATGATATTAGCGGAAGCCCCTTAATGGGATGTTGAGCGAAACGTCATATTTGCTGGCATTTCAGCGGGAAAAAACGGCCGAATATGCGGAGATGCTGAAGGAAAAGTGAAGGCGGTACCGCATCTGGCGCATTCTCAGGCGGGCAGCGGCGCCGTCGCCGCGTGCCCGTCCGGCTCGATCCAGCGCGCCTCGCCGCGTGCAAGATCCACGTCGAGTATGCGGTCCTGGCGAATATAGGCTTCCGCCGCCTGATCGCCGCTATAGCCGCCGACGAGCCTCAGCATGCTGCGCATCACCCCGCCATGGCTGACGCAGACCGTGGGGCGCGTCAGCGATTTCAGCCAGGAGCCGACCCGCCAGGAAAGGATCTCGTAGCTTTCCGCCTCCGGGCCGGGGGGAATGAAATCCCACTTGTTGCGATGGCGCGCGGCGATGCGCTCCGGCCAGAGCGCTTCGAGCTCCGGCAGCGTGTGGCCTTCCCAATCACCGAAATTCAGTTCCACCAGCCGCTCATCCGTGCGGTAGGCGAGGGGATCGAGCCCCATGGCCGCACGCACCCGCTCCATCGTCTCGCGGGTGCGGGAAAGGGGGCTTGCGACGAAATCGAAATCCGCCGCCTCGCTCCCCAGCACCGCCTTCAGCACGGTGCCGTTGCCGGTCGCCTGCTCGCGACCAAGCGCATTCAGCGGAATGTCCTTCTGGCCCTGCATGCGCAGTTCCGCATTCCAGTCGGTCTGCCCGTGTCGGATCATGTAGATTTGCACGGGCAGGTCCTTCGGTATCAGTCCTTGGCGACCGCGATGTCGGGCGCGTCCACCGCCTTCATGCCGACGGTGTGGTAGCCGCTGTCCACATGGTGCACCTCGCCGGTGACTGCGGTGGAGAGATCGGAGAGAAGATAGAGGGCGGACTTGCCCACTTCCTCGATCGTCACCGTCCGCTTCAGCGGCGCATTATATTCGTTCCACTTGAGGATATAGCGGAAATCGCCGATGCCGGAGGCAGCCAGCGTCTTGATCGGCCCGGCCGAAACCGCGTTGACGCGGATACCGCGACCGCCGAGATCGACCGCCAGATAGCGCACGGAGGCTTCCAGGGCCGCCTTGGCCACGCCCATGACATTGTAATGCGGCATGACCTTTTCCGCACCATAATAGGTGAGGGTGATCATCGAGCCGCCGTCATTCATGATCCTCTCGGCAGCCTTGGCAACGGCCGTGAAGGAATAGACGGAAATATCCATGGTGCGGATGAAATTGTCCCGGGTCGTGTCCAGATACTTGCCGGTCAGCTCGTCCTTGTCGGAAAAGGCGATGGCATGGACCACGAAATCGATCTTGCCCCACTTGGCTTCCAGCCCGGCAAAGACCGCCTCGATGGTCGCCGGATCGGTCACGTCGCAATGGCCGGCCATGAAGGCATTGAGTTCGGCGGCCAGCGGTTCCACGCGCTTCTTCAGCGCATCGCCCTGCCAGGTGAGCGCAATTTCGGCGCCGGCATCCGCACAGGCCTTCGCAATGCCCCATGCGATTGAACGGTTATTGGCAACGCCCATGATGATGCCGCGCTTGCCTGCCATAAGGCCAGATGCCTGAGCCATGCTTTGCTCCCTGATAAAATAGTGTCAGTGCCTATGACATAGAGGTTTCGCCGGTTCAAGGCGGGGCGGGATCAACTGCTGTTATGTATTGTTACAATCCCATGAAATTTGGGGCAGTTTTCCGCGGATAAATCGGATGAAATGCCCTGATCGCAACCCTTGCGTAACCCTGTGCCGCTCACGGGCTCGGTTCACGAAGCGCGGGGGCGGGGCGGCCGGGCCGCCCCTTTCGGTCGTCTGGATCAGCATGGGCAGCCGAAAAGACTGGCGCTCAGAGATAGAGACCCTCGCGCATGGAGCGCATCAGATCCGTCACCTTCGCATCGGGCTTTTCCCAGAGGATGATGCGGATTTCGACGACCAGATCGCCGCGCCCGCCCTGGCCGTTGAACAGGCCGAGACCGGGCAGCCGGATCGACTGGTCGGAGCCGGTCCAGGCCGGAACCGTCACCTCCACCGGGCCGGTCGGCGACTGCACCTCGGCAGTGCAGCCGAGCACCGCATTTTCGAGCGGGATCGGCAGGGTGGTGCGAATATCGTGGCCACTGACGCTGAAGAGCGCCGAGGGCTCGACCCGCAGCGTCACCACCGCATCGCCGCGCTGCAGGCCGGGCACCTTGAAGCCCTGGCCCTTGAGCCGGATCGTCTGGCCGTCCGTCTGGCCGGCTTCAAGGCGAAACTTCAGGTCGCGCCCTTCGAGCGTCGGCACCGAGACGAAATTCTCCTTGAGGAGATCCTCGATGGTAATCCGCGCCTCGACGAACTGGTCGGGCGCCTTTTCCTGCGGCATGCGGCCCGCCAGCCGGCGAATGAAATCGCCGATGAGCTTGATCGGGCTGCTGCCCTGATCCGCGCTGCCGTCGGCGGAGCCCCCTTGCGCGCTGCCGCGGCTTTCGTTCTCGCTTGCCCGCGCGCCGCTCGGTTCTCCCGTGCCCGGCTGGGCGCCGAAGATGCGGTTGATCACCTCTTCTGCCGTTTCCGAGCCGGCGGCTTTTGGCTGTTCGCCGCCGTCGCTGCGCGCCTGCTGCTGTTGCTGCTGGGACTGGGACTGGGAGGCATCGCCGGGCGCCGGGCGCTCGGAAGGGGGGGCTTCCGCCTTCGCGGCCTCGGCCCGGGCCGCCGCCTCGGCCTGCGCCTTGCGGGCCTTTTCGGCTTCCGCCTTCATCAGCTCTTCCATGACCTTGCGGGCATTTTCCTCCGCCGCCTTGCGCTTGGCGGCGGCCTCGCGGGCCGCCTCGCGCTGCTGCTGGATCGTCGCCTCCTGCTTGCCGGACCGCGCCAGCATGTCATAGCGGCTACGCTTCTGCGGATCGCGCAAAAGCTCATAGGCCGCGCCCGCCTCGGCGAAGATCTTCGCGGCATTCGGATCGTTCCGGTTCTGGTCCGGATGGATTTTCTTCGCAAGAGCGCGCCAGGCGGATTTGATCTCGCTGGCATCCGCATCCCGCTTCACGCCGAGCACGGCATAGGGATCACGCATGATGAACACCGATGATTTGTCGCTGCCCCGAACTGAGTTGCCCGAAGGAAGCGCTACGCAATACAAGAACACATCATCTGCCGCCGGCGCCAAACGGGCTGAAGCGGCATGTCGTGACGCGAGATTGCCAGAAATCTGCTAACCAGACGTTACGTCAGGCCTGTTAAGACAATCATAAGCATCAAAGGCCCCGGCTGTGGACGGTGCAGCCTGCGGCAAATGGCGGGATTATCGGGAAAAAATCATTCATTTCAACGGTATGGGCCCCATACCGCGTTCCGGATGTTCACCCGATGACTGCCGACGAACCCTAATGCCGGGTTAAGGGCGGGCCTTTCTTTTCCTGACGATCGTCAAGCGGGAGGGGGTTCAACCCTCTTCCTGAAAGCTCATCAGCTTCCAGCTGCCGTTTCCTTCGAGGCAGGTGCGCCCGAGGAACTTGGCAATGCCCATATAGGAATGGCGGGTGGTGCGGAATTGGCGGCAGTGAATGCCGTTTTCCTTCTCTTCCAGCACGGTGGTGATGACGCCCGCGCTGCCCGTGGAGGCATTGGCCCAGGGAATGGGATTGCCGCCGATCTTCGCCACATCTGCCGAAGTAACCGCATTCGTCACGGTGACTTCGTCGGAAATCGCATCATTGGATCGGGCCGGCGTCACGGCCGCGGTCGAGAGCGAGCGGTCGGGTTTCCCCGAGCCGAAGAGGTCCAGCCCGTCGCTGGCGCAACCGGAAAGCGAAGCGGACGCCATGGCGAGGCTTGCCAGAAGGACAAGCTTCGAAGCCAGGCGGCGAGCCTGGCCTGCGTCAAGATTTCGCTTGTCTGTCTCTTCCACCGTGCATCCTGTCCGGTTAAGAGTTTCGGGAACCGACCTCTGAACTCCGTTACCAAAATTCGAGGCATTTGAACTATCATGGCTGGAAACGAGTTAACAACCCGTGACTTTACCGAAGAGAACGAGCCCTTTGCCCTCTTCGGCGAGTGGTTGAAGGAGGCGGAAGCCTCGGAAATCAATGACCCGAATGCGCTGGCGCTGGCGACCGTGGACGAGACGGGACTGCCCAATGTGCGCATGGTCCTGCTCAAGGGCTATGACGTGCATGGCTTTGTTTTCTACACGAATTTCGAGAGCCAGAAGGGCCGCGAGCTGCTCGGCCAGCAGAAGGCCGCGATGGTTTTTCACTGGAAGTCGCTGCGCCGGCAGGTACGGATACGCGGCCCGGTTGAAGTGGTGAGCGATGCCGAGGCGGACGAATATTTCGCCAGCCGCCCCCGCGGCAGCCGTCTGGGGGCCTGGGCGTCGAAGCAGTCGCGCCCGCTCGAAAGCCGATTCGCGCTGGAAAAGGCGGTGGCCGAATATACGGCGCGCTACCCGATCGGCGAGATACCGCGCCCGCCCCACTGGTCCGGTTTCCGGCTTCGCCCCACCTCCATCGAATTCTGGCATGACCGCCCCTTCCGTCTTCATGACCGAATGGAGTTCCGCCGCGAAACGCCGGAGAGCCCCTGGAACAAGGTCCGCATGTATCCTTGAGCGAGGCTGTAACGCCCCCTAGCGGAACAGATTTTCGATGAGCGGCAGGCCGCCGATGGCGGCGGCCGCGATCAGCCCGAAGCAGACCCGGCGAAACAGCCGCTCGCTGGCAACGCCGAACAGCCGCGAGCCCAGGAACAGACCCAGCGAAAAGACCGGTGCGACGATGATGGCCAGCAGCAGCGACTGCATTGTCAGCAGGCCGTTCAGCCCATAGCTCGCCGCCGAAATGCAGCTCGACATGGCAAAGAACAGGATGATGCTGGCCCGCACCGCCCGCCCGGGCATGTCGCGGCCGATCAGATAGGCCACCACTGGCGGCCCGCCAAGCTGCGCTGCGCCGGAGAAAAAGCCCGACACCATCCCCACCGCGACGCTGAGCGGCGCCTTGGACCGGCCGCGATAGCGAAAGCCGGAGGCGAGCAGCGCGAGAAGCGTGAGAACGGTCAGGGAAATGGCCCAGCGCAGCTCGATTGCCGGCACATGGACCAGCGCCAGCGTGCCGAGCGGTGCGCCGAAAAGCGCGCCCAAAGCCAGGAGCAGCGGATCGCGCCGCGGCGCCGAAACAGCGGCATTCGGAATGAGCGTCAGCGCGGTGAAGCCATCCGCAATCAGGAGGGTCGCCGAAGCGAGCTGCGGCGGGATGAGGATGCTGGCCAGCGGCATGAAGATCAGCGCACCCCCAAACCCCGAGAACCCCCGCGCCAGCCCCGCCACCAGCGTGACCGCAAGGATGAAACCGAGCCCGTGTGGGGAAAGACCGATGGGAAGGAGGGAGGCGAAGGACGGCACGGACAAGCACCATGGATGCCGAAGGGGTGACCCCAGGCTAGCCCGTCGCTTGTGCCGGGGCAAGGAATCTCTATATTCCTAAAATCGCATAATCTTGGAGATGTTGACTTATATGTCAATTCATGAGATGCTTGAGACGTTGGAGGAAGAAGGGCATCTGATAGTTTATCCCGCCCCTCCGGGCCGGCCAATGCGGCGAAGGCTCTATCTGGCCGCGGGACTCTATCGCGAAATGGGCGATCACCGGTCCGGTTTGAATTTCTTCGGTCAGATGCCGGCAGTCCAGGCCGTGTTCAAGCGGTGGGTTTGCGGCGATCCCGTGTCGATGCGGCTCAACGACAACGGTCACCAGGCACTGCTTGCCCGGCTTAAACCGCCGCCGGAAGATATCTGGGAACTTCGGGTCACGGAGCAAAAGCCCCAGCTCCGCATATTCGCATGTTTCGCCGCAACCGACATTCTTGTAGGCGTGTCGGCAGTCAACAGGGATCGTCTTGGCCGGGCCTTCTCCCGATCGGGGCGGCAAAGCAAGTTATGGACGGAGGCGATGTATGGCTGTCAGTCGGAATGGAGAAGGCTTTTCGGAGGAGCAGCAGCCTTTCGCGGACGACAGGCCCGTGATTACGTCTCGAAAGACGGTTTTGAATCCGGCAAACCCCTTTGATCTTACAGACCGGGAGCAGGCTGACAGTTCCCTCATCAGCGCCCAATACGAAGCCTATTATGCCATCTATATGCTCTGGCTGCGGCGCCGGTCGGAGGGGATGACGCAGCGCGATATAGCGGAGAAGCTGGGACGTGATCCCGCCTGGGTATCGCGTGCGCTTTCCGGACCGAGGAACTGGACCATGCGCACGCTGGGCGAGCTTGCCCATGCGCTGGAAGGCCATGTGACCATCACCGTGAGGGCAGTGGAAGACATGGCCGAAGGCCAGGAGTCAGCTGGTAGAGGGCTGCGGCCTGTGCAAGATTCCGGCGCCGGAGAAGCGATCTAGGACGATCGGTTCCAGCCGGTGGCTGCGCCCCTCACGCCTTCGTGCCGCCGACGGTGATCTGGTCCATCCTGAGATGCGGCTGGCCGACGCCGACGGGCACCCACTGGCCGGCCTTGCCGCAATTGCCGATGCCCGTGTCGAGCTTCGAGTCATTGCCGATCATGGTCACGCGCTTCATCGCGTCCGGACCGTTGCCGATCAGCATGGCGCCCTTCACCGGCGCGCCGATGCGGCCGTTCTCGATCAGATAGGCCTCCGTGCAGCCGAAGACGAACTTGCCCGAGGTGATGTCCACCTGCCCGCCGCCGAAGGAGACGGCATAGATGCCCTTCTTCACCGAGGCGATGATTTCCTCGGGCGTCCTGTCGCCTGACAGCATGTAGGTATTGGTCATGCGCGGCATGGGCTGGTGGGCATAGCCCTGGCGGCGGCCGTTTCCGGTCGCCTTCATCCCCATCAGGCGGGCATTCTGCCGGTCCTGCATGTAGCCCACGAGGCGCCCGTTCTCGATCAGCACATTATAGGCGGAAGGCGTGCCCTCGTCGTCCACGGAAAGCGAGCCGCGGCGGTTTTCGATCGTGCCGTCGTCGACGACGGTAACGCCCGGCGCGGCGACCATCTCGCCGAGCAGGCCGGAAAAGGCGGATGTCTTCTTGCGGTTGAAGTCGCCCTCCAGCCCGTGGCCCACGGCCTCGTGCAGCATCACGCCCGGCCAGCCATTGCCGAGCACCACATCCATCGTGCCCGCCGGGGCTTCCACCGCTTCCAGATTGACGAGCGCCTGGCGCAGCGCCTCGTCGGCGCCCCGCTGCCAGCCGCCTTCGGAAAGGAAGGTGTCGAAGGCCACGCGGCCGCCCGTGCCGAAGGAGCCGCTTTCCTGCCGGTCCCCGGAACCGGCAACCACGGAAATGTTCAGCCGCGTCATCGGGCGGATGTCGCGCACCCGGTGCCCGTCGGCGCGGATGATTTCCACCACCTGGAAACTCGCGGCGACGGAAGCCGTCACCTGCCGCACCTTGGGGTCCTTGCCCCGCAGATAGGCATCGATTTCGCCGAGAAGCTTCGCCTTCTCCTCAAAGCTCGGCGCGCCGATGGGGTTCTCCTCGCCATAGAGCTTGCGGTTGGTGCGGGCGGGCGCTTCGGCATAGGTGCCGCTATGGCCGGCCGCCACCGCACCGGCCGCATCCGCCGCCCGCTTCAGCGCCGAAAGGCTCATTTCGCCGGAATGGGCATAGCCGACCGCCTCGCCGGCAACCGCGCGCAGGCCAAAACCCTGATCGGTGGAAAAGTTTCCGCCCTTCAGCCGCCCATTGTCGAAGGTCAGCGATTCCAGCTGGCTCTGCTCGAGGAAAAGCTCGCCGTCGTCCGCGCCGCGAAGGGCGCCGGCAAGCGTCGCCATCAGATCCTCCTCGCTGGCATCGAACAGGCTGGTCAGGGAAGCGGGAGCGGTGGACATGAGTCTATCCTTGGTGAGCGCTGAAGGAAGGCGGAAGGCTCCGGAGCGCGTCAGCCCTTCGGATCCGTCCCGGCTTCATATAGGGAAGGCGATGGCCCCCTGACAACCGTCAGGGCAGGGCGTCATAGCCCTGGGCGAAGCCCTTGAGATCGACGGGAATGCCGATCCCGTCCTGTTCCAGGCTCTCATGCACGATGAAGGTGGCGACCGAGCCGCTGCGCAGCGTCTTCAGAAGGTCGTCGTCGAGCGTCACTTCCGCATAGCAGCCATCGGCAAAGCAGCGGGCGAAATAGGCATGGCCGAGATCCTTGCCATCCACATTGAGGCCAAGACCGCCCTTGGGCGGGAGCAGAAGCACGCCGAGCGGGGCGAGGACCCGGAGAATGCGCGCCTTTCGATCCGCAGTCTTGAGCACGACCACCGAAAGGCCGAGCTCCGGCCGGTCTTCCGAAAGCACGTTCTGCATCAGCACGCATTGTTCGGTGGAAGCGCCCGCCGGCTTGTCGCAGACGACCGACCAGGCATCGTGGGTGGATTTCACCGCGCCCATCTGTGCCGGCTGCTGGCTGCCGGGCTTGGCCTCGCCCGCTGCATGGGCCGGAACCAGTGCGCCCGCCAGGAAACCGGCAAGGAGGCACATTCGGGAAAGGGGCCTGGCGATGTGAAGAACGCCCATGAAAACCTCTGTTGTCTCGAATCACTCCGGTCTATTGATGGGCTCCGGCGTGAGAAATGAAAAGGCCCGAGGGCCCGCGCGGACCGGAAATCCTGACCCCGCGGCGCCCATGAGGGCAGGCGGCCTAGGGTCTTTTCCGGCTCCAGCCGCTCTTATGCCGCCCAAAGCGGCCAAAATAGGACAAAGCTATCCGCCGCAAGGCAAAATTCGCCCGTCGCGCTTCAGAGCTAAGGCAAGCCAGCTTGCGCAAGGCTGTTGAAAGCGCTGATAAAATTGATTTTGCGCAAAAATGCCGCATGCGCCAAGCTTCACAGTGGTTGCGGCGGGCAACAAACTGTGATTTGAAGCGGGAGATAGCATGGATTCCGCGTTTCGGTTTGATGCAGATCAAACGCATGAGGGAGATACGTTGTGATTAAGAAGGCTTCTGCGGCATTGGCCTCCATGGCCTCGCTGCTTTTTGCTTCCGGCGCCTACGCCGATCAGCCCAAACCCTGGCAGACCGACCTGCAGGCGGCCGCAAGCCCCGTGATGGCCGATATCCGCTGGTTCGAACAGTATACGCTGTGGTTCATCGTTCCGATCACGCTCTTCGTATTGCTGCTTCTTGTCATTGTTGTGGTGAAGTTCCGCGCCAGCGCCAATCCGGTGCCGTCGAAGACCAGCCACAACACGGCCATCGAGATCGTCTGGACGCTCGGTCCCGTCATCGTGCTGATGTTCCTCGCCGTTCCGTCCTTCAAGCTCCTCAACAAGGAACTGGTCCTGCCCGAAAAGCCGGACGTGACCGTGAAGGCCACTGCCACCCAGTGGCAGTGGAACTACGAATATGAAGGCGAGAACCCGGTTTCCTTCGACAGCTACATGCTGAAGGAAGGCGACCGTGAGGCCGCCGGCAAGACCGATATCGCCCGCTACCCGCGCCTTCTGGCCGCCGATAACGAGCTGGTCGTTCCCGTCAACAAGAACATCCGCGTTCTCGTGACCGCCGCGCCGACCGACGTGATCCACGCCTTCGCCATGCCGGCCTTCGGCGTGAAGATCGATGCCGTTCCGGGCCGTCTCAACGAGACCTGGTTCGTGGCGGAGAAGGAAGGCCTCTATTATGGCCAGTGTTCCGAGCTCTGCGGCAAGGATCACTCCTTCATGCCGATCGCGATCCGCGTGGTTTCCGAAGACAAGTACAAGACCTGGCTGGCCGCTGCCGGCTCCGATCTTGCCAAGGCGAACAAGGACCTGATGGCTGCCACGGACGGGCCGGCCACTGTCAATGTCGCCCAGAACACCGCTCAGTAATCCCAAGGAGTGAGGAACAATGGCTGGACCATCCGCTCACGACCATCACGCCCCCGCCCACGGGCATGACGATCATCACGCCCATGTACCGGGCTTCTTCGCACGCTGGTTCTTCTCCACGAACCACAAGGATATCGGCACTCTCTACCTGATCTTCGCGATCATCGCGGGCATCATCGGCGGTGCGCTGTCGATTGCCATGCGCATGGAGCTGCAGGAGCCTGGCATCCAGATCTTCCACGGCCTGGCCTCCATGGTCTACGGCTTCGAAGGCGATGCGGCCATCGACGGCGGCAAGCACATGTACAATGTGTTCACCACCGCCCACGCCCTCATCATGATCTTCTTCATGGTCATGCCGGCGCTCATCGGCGGCTTTGCCAACTGGATGATCCCGATCATGATCGGCGCGCCGGACATGGCCTTCCCGCGCATGAACAACATCTCCTTCTGGCTGATCGTGCCGGCCTTCCTGCTGCTGCTGCTTTCGATGTTCGTCGAAGGCCCGGCAGGCGCCTATGGCACGGGCGGCGGCTGGACCATCTATCCGCCGCTCTCCACCACCGGCCAGCCCGGTCCGGCGATGGACCTTGCCATCCTTGCGCTTCACGTGGCCGGCGCCTCGTCGATCCTCGGTGCAATCAACTTCATCACCACGATCCTGAACATGCGCGCCCCCGGCATGACGCTGCACAAGATGCCGCTCTTCGCCTGGGCCGTTCTGATCACCGCCTTCCTGCTGCTGCTGTCGCTCCCGGTTCTCGCCGGCGGCATCACCATGCTGCTCACCGACCGCAACTTCGGCACCACCTTCTTCGCACCCGAAGGCGGCGGCGACCCGATCCTGTTCCAGCATCTGTTCTGGTTCTTCGGTCACCCGGAAGTGTACATCCTGATCCTGCCCGGTTTCGGCATCATCAGCCACATCGTGTCCACTTTCTCGCGCAAGCCGGTCTTCGGTTACCTCGGCATGGCCTATGCCATGGTCGCCATCGGCGCCGTCGGCTTCATCGTGTGGGCACACCACATGTACACGGTCGGCCTGTCGCTCGAAGCCCAGCGCTACTTCGTATTCGCCACCATGGTCATCGCGGTTCCGACCGGCGTGAAGATCTTCTCGTGGATCGCGACGATGTGGGGCGGCTCGCTCTCCTTCAAGACCCCCATGGTCTGGGCGATCGGCTTCATCTTCCTCTTCACCGTCGGCGGCGTCACGGGCGTTCAGCTCGCCAATGCCGGCCTCGACCGCTCGCTGCATGACACCTATTACGTGGTGGCCCACTTCCACTACGTTCTGTCGCTCGGCGCCGTCTTCGCCATCTTCGCGGCCTGGT
>CAMFIF010000042.1 GCA_945952415.1 uncultured Rhizobium sp.
GCCGAATATGTATCCCTTGAAACTGTCGTCAAACTGGAGAAGGGCGGCGCCACGGGACGCCGCCCTTTCAAGGGGACAAGAGACGGGTTTCAGGATCAGAAGGTCAGGGAGGCCAGCCGCTGCTGGAGGGCCGCAACGGAGAAGGAGTTGCGGCGCGTGAGCAGTACTTCCCATTCCAGGGAGGTGCGGACGATTTCGTTGATGCTCGCATGGCGCGGCGTCCATTTCAGCGTGTGGCGCAGCAGGCTGGAATCGGCAATCACGCTGGCCATGTCGCCTTCGCGGCGGGGCAGATAGTTCACCTCGAAACGCCGGCCGCTTTCTTCCATCACCGCACTCAGCACATCGAGCACGGAATAGCCGGTGCCGTAGCCGCAATTGGCGACCAGCGGCGTACCGCCCGCCCGGAGATAGCGCAGCGCCGAAAGATGCGCATCCACGAGATCCGCGACATGGATGAAATCGCGCACGCCAGTGCCGTCATGGGTCGGATAATCCGTGCCGTAGACATCCATCTTCTTGCGCTTGCCGAGCGCCGTTTCCACGGCAGCCTTGATCAGATGGGTGGCGTTCAGTGTCGACTGGCCGGTGCGCAGATCCGGATCGGCCCCCGCCACGTTGAAGTAGCGCAGGGCCACATAGCGCAGGTCATGGGCAAAGGCGCTGTCCTGCAGCATCATTTCCGACATCAGCTTCGACAGGCCATAGGGCGTCTGCGGAGAGAGCGGATCGGATTCGATGATCGGCCGCTCGATGCCGTTTGCGCCATAGACGGCCGCGGTGGAGGAAAAGATGAAATGGCGGATCCCCGCCTCCAGCGTGGCGGCGATCAGCGTGCGGGTATTGCCCGTGTTGTTCTCGTAATAGAAGAGCGGCTTGCGGATCGATTCCGGCACCACGACCGAACCGGCGAAATGAATGACCGCCGAAATCTCGTTCTCGCTGAAGACCTGCGCCAGAAGCGCCCGGTCCCCCACATCGCCCAGATAGAAACGGGCCCGGGGGGCCACCGCCCAGCGAAAGCCGGTCGAGAGGCGGTCGAGTACAACCACCTCTTCTCCCGCGTCGAGCAAGGCCCATACCATGTGGCTGCCGATATAGCCCGCGCCGCCTGTTACGAGTACTGCCATGTCCCTGTCTTCCCTGTTTTTCTTTTGGGAAGATCAAGCACGCAAAGCCCTGTCGAAATGGTTATCGGCAACACTTCTGCGGGTATTTCGGGCCGGACTTTTGGAGCTTTGGTTAGAGGCCTCCTAGCCGGAACGGTAAAATTTTATCCAATCCTGCTTACAGCTTGCGGATGTAATCCTGCAGGCGATCTGCGGCCGTCGTGATAATGGCGGGATCGCGCAGGAAACAGGCCCGCATGAAGCTCGCCCCGCCAGGGCCGAAGGCGGTTCCGGGCGCCAGGCCCACGCCCGTTTTGTCGACGATATCGATCGCCGCGCGGCGCGTATCGGCCAGGCCATCGATGCGCAGGAAGGAATAGAGGGCGCCTTCCGGCTTCAGCGTCTCTACCCTGTTCGTCGCCGTCAGCGCCTCGCAGAGGATATCGCGGGACCGGCGCGCCTTCTCGATGTTTTCCGCCACGAAGCCATCGCCTTCGTCAAGCGCGGCCACCGCCCCCTGCTGGATGAACTGGGCAACGCCCGACGTGGAATATTGCACCAGGTTTTCGATGACCTGGCCGATTTCCGCGGGCGCCACGATCCAGCCGATGCGCCAGCCGGTCATGGACCAGTTCTTCGAGAAGGAGTTGACGAAGAGGATGCGGTCTTCCGACGCCATGACATCGAGGAAGGAGGGGGCGCGCAGCGCCTTGCCGTAATAATAGCGGGCATAGATCTCGTCTGCCATGATCCAGAGACCCCGCTCGCGAGCAAGGCCGAGCAGTGCGGCGAGATCCTCGCGGGTCGCGGTCCAGCCCGTCGGGTTGGAAGGGGTGTTGACGAAGAGGAGGCGGGTCTTGGGCGTGATGGCAGCCTTCACGCGGTCGAGATCCAGCTGCCAGCGGCCTGCCTGATAGGTGAGTTCGGCCGGAATGGCATGCGCCCCGGCAATCTCCGCAGCGGCGGCGAAATTCGGCCAGGAGGGCGAGAGATAGACCACCTCGTCGCCCGGCGAGGTGACCGCCTGCAGCCCGAGCTGGATTGCCTGCATGCCGGAGCCCACCGCATAGAAATTCTCCATGGGCAGATCTGTGCCGAAATGGCGGGTGTAATAATCGGCAAGCGCCTGCCGGAGGGCCGGAATGCCCCGCTGCCAGGTATAGAAGGTCTCGCCCTTGTCGAGGGAGGTCTTGGCCGCGCGGTTGATGAATTCGGGCGTCACGCTGTCGCCTTCGCCCACCCAGAGGGGGATGAGGCCATCGCGGCCGCGGGCATAATTGACCACTTCCACAATGCCGCTTTCGGGTGCGGCAAGAGCCCGGGGGCTCAGGGTTTCAAGCACGGACATGAACGACCTCCCATACGGTTCCGCCTCTTGTAGCGGAGGGAGGGGCCGAAATCTCATGACTTCGGTTGAGGATTGAATCCAAAAAATTGATGGCCGCGCCGCGGTTACCCCACCCGCGACGCGGCCCCCTGCCAGAGCGGCTGGCCCTTCAGCCGCGCGCCTTCAGCAGATCGCGAATTTCAGTCAGAAGCTGCACATCGGCCGGCGCGGCCGCCGGTTCAGCCGGTGCGGCGGGCTCTTCCCGGCGCAGCTTTGCAATGCCCTTGACCATCAGGAAGATGATCCAGGCCAGAATGAGGAAGTTGATGACGATCGTAAGAAAGCTGCCATAGGCAATGACGGCACCCTGTTCGCGGGCCGCCGCCAGCGTCGTTGCCGTGACCTTGCTGGAAAGCGGGATGAAGTAGTTGGAGAAATCCACGCTGCCCGCAACAAGACTGACGATGGGGGTGATGATGTCGTTCACCAGCGAGGTGACGATGCCGCCAAAGGCGCCGCCGATCATCACACCGACCGCCAGATCGACCACGTTGCCCCGCGCGATGAACGCCTTGAATTCCTCGATCATGCATAAGCTCCTTTCCCGCTCAGCCATGCAAAATGTTGTGGGTTATAATTAGCAGAGTTTTTACCCGTACGTAAGCCGTAAAAAAGCCAAGACGTGATTTTCCCTCATATATCCTGCAACTTCCGGCCTGTGGTTGTATTTTATCCTCCTTATTGGACTTTCGTTCAACAGGGCTCTCCGTTTTCAGCGTCGGCTTTTTACCCTATCCTGCCCTTCCGCCGGCCTTTAGCTGACGGAATGAGGGTGAGATGCTGCCTGGCTGGATCATATTCGCGTCATCGATCGGCTATTTGCTGCTGCTGTTTGCGGTGGCAAGCTATGGTGACCGGGTGCGCCGCCGCAACGGGCCGCCACCGCGCGGGCGGCCGGTGGTCTATGCGCTGAGCCTTGCGGTCTACTGCACGTCCTGGACCTATTTCGGCAGCGTTGGCCTGGCAGCGGTGCGCGGCTTCGAGTTCTTCGGGATCTATATCGGTGCCATCGTGGTGTTCACGCTTGGCATGCCGCTGGTGCGGCGGATCACCGAGATCGCCAAATCGGAAAAGATCACCTCGATCCCCGACTTCATGGGCGCGCGCTATGGCAAGAATTCCGCCGTGGCGGGCATTGTCGCGCTGATCTCGCTGATGAGCGCCATTCCCTACATCGCGCTGCAGCTGAAGGCGGTGTCGAGCACGGTCGGCGTGATGGTGGATCCGAAAGCCTATGGCATCGGGGCCGGCAATCTCTACTTCATCGACATGCCGCTGATCGTGACGCTGCTGCTCGCCTGCTTCGCGGTGATTTTCGGCACGCGGCACACGGATGCGACCGAGCACCAGGACGGGCTGATCCTCGCCATTGCCATGGAATCCATGGTGAAGCTGATCGCCTTCATCGGCGTGGGGCTGACGGTGGTCTATCTGCTTTTCGACGGTCCCGGCCACCTCTGGGAGATGGCCTCGACCAATTCGCTGGTCATCGAGGCGATGAGCCACGAGACACCGATTTCCCGCTGGCTGGTGCTGATCCTGACTTCGGGTTTCGCGATCCTGTTCCTGCCGCGGCAGTTTCATGTGACCGTGGTGGAAAACCGGCATCCGGACGAGCTTAAGACCGCGCGCTACCTCTTTCCCGCCTATCTCATCGCCATCAACATCTTCGTCATTCCCGTTGCGGCGGCGGGCCTGATGACCTTCGGCGGCGCAGGAGATGCGGATGTCTATGTGCTGACGCTGCCGCTGTCGTCGGGCTATCACGCCATTTCGCTGATCACCTTCATCGGCGGCTTTTCGGCCGCAACGGCCATGGTGGTCATGGAAAGCGTGGCCATGTCGATCATGATTTCGAATGACATCATCATGCCGGCTTTCCTGCAGCGCAGCCTTTTTGCCCGCTCCAGCGAGCGGCGGGATTTTGCCCGCGTCATCCTGCGCATCCGGCGCATGGCGATCTTCGGCGTGATGCTGCTCGGCTATGCCTATTATCGCTCCACCGATACGGCCTCCAGCCTGGTCTCGATCGGGCTGCTCGCCTTTACCTGCATCAGCCAGATCGCGCCCGCGCTGCTGGGCGGCATGATGTGGCGCCGGGCCAATGCCCGCGGCGCGCTGGCCGGCATGCTGACCGGCTTCATCATCTGGGCCTATCTTCTCTTCCTGCCGAGCCTCGGCGGCCCGAATTATTCGGCGGGGGCTGCGGCCATTCTCTCCTTCCTGTTCCCCGGAGTCTCGCTCTTCTCCCATACGCCCGATCCGCTGGTGAATGCGACGGTGCTCAGCCTGCTTGCCAACAGTGCCGCCTTCATCTTCGGGTCGCTCAGCCGCAATCCGCGCCCGGTGGAGCGCATCCAGTCCGGCATTTTCGTCAAGCGTCATTCGCGCTCGCAATTTGCCACACGCAGCTGGAAGACGCGCGTCTCGGTCGGCGATCTCAAGACCGCCATCGCCCGCTATCTGGGCGAAGAGCGCATGCGCCGCTCCATGCAGACCTTCGAGCGTCAGGCCGGGCGCACGCTCCTGGACAACCAGCCGGCCGACATGGCGCTCATTCATTATTCCGAACAGCTGCTTGGCAGCGCCATCGGTTCTTCCTCGGCGCGGCTCGTGCTGTCGCTTATCCTCCAGAAGGTGGAGGATGCCTCTGCCGATACGGCCTGGCTGCTCGACCAGGCTTCGGAGGCGCTGCAATACAACCAGGACATGCTGCAGACCGCGCTTTCGCAGATGGACCAGGGCATTGCCGTCTTCGACAGCCAGAACCAGCTGACGATCTGGAACCGCCGCTTCCGCAGCCTGCTCGATCTCGACGAGACCGCGGGCCAGGTGGGATTTCCGCTGGCCGCCATCGTGCAGATGATTTCCGAACGGGGCGATATCGCGCCGCAGCAGCAGGGCGAGATCATCCGCAACTTCACCACCGGCGACCAGCCCTTCCGGCTGGAGCTTTCCGGCGGAAGGACGATCATCGAGGTCCGCTCAAACGTGCTGCCGGACAAGGGGATCGTCGCGACCTTCACCGATATTACCGCCCAGGTGGCGGCCGACCAGGCGCTCAAGCAGGCAAATGAAACGCTGGAGCAGCGCGTGGCCGAACGCACCGCGGAACTGACCCGTGTGAACAGGGAGCTGGGCGAGGCGCGCGCTTCCGCCGATGAAGCCAATCTCGGCAAGACCCGCTTCTTCGCCGCTGCCGGCCATGACATTCTCCAGCCGCTCAATGCGGCCAGGCTCTATTCCTCGGCGCTGGTGGAGCGCATGGCGGAGAGCGACAACAGCGCACTGGTTCGCAACATCGACTCCGCGCTGGAATCGGTGGAGACCATTCTCGGCGCCGTTCTCGACATTTCCCGGCTGGACACGGGAGCGATGAAGCCGCGCCTTTCAAGCGTGCCGCTTGCGGACCTGCTCTCCCGCATCGAAACCGATTTCGCCCCCATCGCACGGGAAAAGAACCTGCGGCTCACGGTCATGCCCTCCAAGCTGGTGGTGCGGTCCGACCCCAATCTCCTGCGCCGACTGGTGCAGAACCTCGTGTCCAACGCCATCAAATACACGGTTTCCGGCAAGGTGCTGGTGGGTGCACGCAGCCGGGGCGACCGGGTGGTGATCGAGGTGGTGGATAGCGGCATCGGCATTCCGTCCTCGAAATTCCGCACGATCTTCAAGGAATTCGCGCGCCTCGACGAAGGGGCCAAGACGGCATCGGGCCTGGGGCTCGGCCTTTCGATCGTCGACCGGATCGCGCGGGTGCTGAACACGCCGGTGGATCTTTCCTCCACGCCCGGACGCGGCACGACCTTCCGGGTCAGCCTGCCGAAGGTGGCGGCCCTCCCGATCGAACAGACAATCAGCCCGCCCGGCCCCGCGCCTTCGGCCTATCAGCCGCTCTCGGGCGTGCGCGTTCTCTGCATCGACAACGAACCGCGCATCATCGAGGGCATGAAGCTTTTGATTTCCGGCTGGGGCTGCAGCGTGATGACGGCCAGCTCAATGGCCGATATTCTTGCCCTTTCCGCCGAAGGCCCCGTCCCCGACCTCGTAATTGCCGATTATCACCTCGATGACGGCGACGGCATCGAAGCGATCCTCGAACTCCGCTCGATCTACCGCGCCGCCATTCCCGGCCTTCTTGTCACCGCCGACCGCACGCCGGAGGTACGCGCCGAGGCGGAAAAACACGGCATCGGCCTGCAGAACAAACCCGTCAAGCCCGCGGCCCTGCGCGCCTATCTGACCCAGGTGATGAGCCTCAAGGCGGCGGCGGAGTGAGGAGAGAAAAGAGGCCCGGACGGGCAGTTCGGCGCCCCGCAATCCATTGCTGCTCCACGCCACCCAATTTCTAAATGATTATTTTCTATATGTAATTATTAGCACTCGGGGAAGCCCCGTGGCCTAATCTCGTGCAGATTGCATGGGAGACTGTTTTGGCTGGGTGGAAGCCTTTCCTCTGGACTGGGATGCTGCTCGTTCTGATGATCGGGGGGTATCTTGCGCCGCAGGGGGATCGGATTCTCGTGATCGGCCACCCGGGCATGTCGGAGCGCCAGATGATGGCCATCGTGGCTGCGGCGGATGGCCGGCTGGTGGCAGGCACGCGCCTTTCCTGGATCGTGGTCGCGGAAGGATCATCCGGCCTGTTCTCCCTTGCCTTGATGAAAGCCGGTGCCATGGCAGTCGCCAATGATTTCATCGGCTATGGATGCATGAGGGAGAATGATGGTGGATAAGCTCGAGCGCCTTCGGCTGCAGGCCTCCTATGGCGCGACCTGGTTTTTGTGGATCAATGTGATCGCCATCGCCATCGGGGGCTATTTTGCCCAGAACGCGGTGCCGGTCCTGATGACGGTCCTGGCTGCCGGGGCCGCGCTTATCGGTACGGGCGTGTGGTGGGGCGACAAGACCGGGCTGACGACCCGCATCGTCAATTCGGTGGCGCTTGCGGTGCAGGTGGCGCTTCTGGTGAACGCCTTTGCCGGCACTCCCTACCAGATCGACATGCACATGTATTTCTTCGCGACGCTGGCGCTCACCGCCGGGTGGGTGGACTGGCGTGCGATCCTTGCCAATGCGGCGACCGTGGCCGTGCATCACCTGGTGCTGAATTTCGCGTTGCCTGCCGCGGTCTTCCCCGGCGATCCCGGAATTGCGCGCGTGCTTCTGCATGCGGTCATCCTCATCATGCAGTCGGCCGTGCTGGTCTTCATCGTTGCCGCCATTGCCAATGCCTTCCAGGATGCCCAGCAGGCATCGATGGAAGCGCTCGCTTCCGCGCAGGAAGTGGCTTCCAAGAGCGAAGCGCTGCGGGAAACCACCGCCCTTGCCGAAGAAGCGCGCGCCGAGGCCGACCGGGTGAAAGCGGAAAAGGATGCCGAAATCGAACAGGCTGTCCAGACCATCGGCGACGGGCTTGCCGCCCTTGCCGACGGCGATCTCACCCGCTCCATCGACCATCCCTTTGCCCCCGCTTTCGAGAAGTTGCGCCTCGACTATAACAGGACGCTCACCCAGCTTCGGTCCACGGTTTACGAACTCAAGGAGCGGGCGAAGAGCATTCGCGACGGTTCGGCGGAAATTCGCGGCGCGGCCGATACGCTGGCCAAGCGCACCGAACAGCAGGCTGCATCCGTGGTGGAAACGGCCGCAGCGCTCGAGGAAATCACCACCACCGTGACAGTTTCGAACGAGCGGGCCCAGCAGGCAGGCAAGCTGGTCTCCGAAGCGCGGTCGAGCGCGGAACAATCGGGCAGCGTCGTCACCGCCGCGATTACCGCCATGGACGAGATCGAGAAATCCTCGCACTCCATTTCAGCGATCATCGGCGTGATCGATTCCATCGCCTTCCAGACCAATCTCCTGGCGCTCAATGCCGGGGTGGAAGCCGCCCGCGCCGGCGAGGCCGGCAAGGGCTTTGCGGTTGTCGCCACCGAGGTGCGCGAACTTGCCCAGCGTTCGGCCAATGCGGCCCGCGAAATCAAGGATCTCATCGGCCGCTCCGACGAGAAGGTGCAACAGGGCGTGGAGCTGGTCTCCCGCGCGGGCTCGGCGCTGCAGAGCATTGCCGACCAGGTGAAGCAGATCGACACGCTCGTCGGCGCCATCGCCGATGCCAGCCGCGAGCAGACCACAGGGCTCAAGGAAATCAACGGCGCGATCAGCCAGATTGACCAGGCCACCCAGCACAATGCCGCCATGGTGGAAGAGGCCAATGCCGCAACCTTCGGTCTTTCCCGCGAAGCCGAGGGCCTCGACCAGCTCATCGAACGCTTCCGCGACGGGACGAGCAGCAGGCAGGTTCTGCGCTATGCGAGTTGAGTGGGGGAGAGTGGGCTCCGAGTACGCCGACGCCCACCCCCCTCTGCCCCTGCCGGGGCATCTCCCCCGCAAGGGGGGAGATCGAGATGCCAGACAGGGCATAGGGGTGTGGGTGCCGGCATACTCCATCCAGCTCGGCAAACAAAAACCCCCTGCCCGCCGGGGCGGACAGGGGATTCAATCTGGCCGGAGCCGGTATCAGGCAGCCTTGGCGTCTGCCGGGTACGGGTTGAAGCGCTGGTAGAAGGTCTCGCCCTTGGCGGCGAGATCGCGGATGAGCGGGGTGGGCTGGAAGTGCTCACCGTAGCGGGCCGCCAGCTTTTCGCACTGGGCGACGAAGGCCTTGGCGCCCATGCCGTCGATGTATGAGATCGCACCGCCGGTATAGGGCGCGAAACCGAAGCCGAGGATGGAGCCCACATCGGCCTCGCGCGGATCGGTGACGATGCCCTCTTCCATGGTGCGGGCGGCTTCGAGCGCAATCGTCGTGAGCAGGCGCTCGCGGATGATTGCGGGATCGACGTCT
This sequence comes from uncultured Rhizobium sp., assembly GCA_945952415.1. Lineage (GTDB taxonomy): Bacteria > Pseudomonadota > Alphaproteobacteria > Rhizobiales > Rhizobiaceae > Gellertiella. Next base: position 9,344 of record CAMFIF010000042.1, read on the forward strand.
TCCGCCTTCTGCTGCGGGAAGAGGTCCTTCAGGCCCGGCCAGAGGAACTTCTTCGCGGGCTTGGCCGGATATTCGTAGAAGCCTCGGCCGTTCTTGCGGCCCTTGCGGTCGAGTTCGTCGACCATCTTGTTGACGAGCGCCATGTGCTTCGGATCGACGGCTGCTTCGCCGAGATCGGCGATGGAGGCCTTGAGGATCTTCTGCGACAGGTCGATCGCCACCTCGTCGTTGAGCGAGAGCGGGCCAACCGGCATGCCGGACTGCTTGGCGACATTCTCGATCATGGCCGCCGGCACGCCTTCGATCAGCATGTCATAGGCCTCGTGGATGTAGCGGAAGACGCAGCGGTTGACGTAGAAGCCGCGGGTGTCGTTGACGACGATCGGCGTCTTCCTGATCGCGGCGACATAATCCAGCGCGACAGCCAGCGCCTTGTCGCCGGTTTCCTTGCCGAGGATCACTTCGGTCAGCATCATCTTCTCGACGGGGGAGAAGAAGTGCACGCCGATGAAATCCGCCGGGCGCTTCGAGTTCTTCGCAAGGCCCGTGATCGGCAGCGTCGAGGTGTTGGAGGCGAAGATCGCGCCTTCCTTCATGTGCGCCTCGACCTTCTCGATTACCTCCTTCTTGACCTGACGGTCCTCAAAGACGGCTTCGATAACGAGATCCGCATCCTTCACTGCCGAATAATCGGCGGTGGGGGTGATGAGGGACAGCAGCTTCTCGCCCTCTTCCTTGGTCATGCGGCCCTTCTGGACCGAGCCCTGGACGAGGCCTTCGGAAACGGTCTTGCCCTTGTCGGCGGCGGCCTGGTCGCGGTCGATGAGCGTCACGGGAATGCCGGCAGCGGCGGTGACATAGCCGATGGAGGCGCCCATGAAGCCGGCGCCGACGACGGCGACGCGAGCAAGCTCACTCTTCGGAACGCCCGCAGGACGGCGCGCGCCCTTGCCGAGCTCCTGCATGGAGATGAACAGCGAGCGGATCATCGAGAAGGCTTCGGTCGTCTGGAGGATCTGCGTGAAATAGCGCTGCTCGATGCGAAGCGCGGTATCGAAGGGCACCTGAAGACCCTCATAGACGCATTTCAGGATCGCCAGGGCGCCCGGATAGTTGCCGCCGGTCTCGCGGCGGAGGATGGCGGTGGCCGCCGGCCAGAGCTGGGCGGCCGCCGGCGTCCAGATGCCGCCGCCGGGTGCCTTGAAACCCTTTTCGTCCCAGGGCTGGACGGGTTTCAGTCCGTCCTTGATCATCTGCTTGGCGGCCGGGATCAGCTGATCCGGCTCGACGGCCTGATGGACGAGACCCATGGCCTTGGCGCGGGAGGCGGTCAGCGAGGAGCCGGTCGTCATCATCTGCAGGGCGTCCTGCGCATTGGTGAGACGCGGAACGCGCTGGGTGCCGCCGGCGCCCGGGAAGATGCCGACCTTCACTTCCGGAAGGGCGATCTTCACCGACTTGGCATTGGAGGCGACGCGGCCGTGGCAGGCGAGCGACAGCTCGAAGGCGCCGCCCATGCAGGTGCCGTTGATCGCCGAAACCCAGGGCTTGCCCGCGGTTTCGATCTTGCGGAAGAGGCCGGACATCTTGCCGACCAGATCGAAGAGCTTCTGCGCGGCGGTCGAGGCGTCCTTCGCCTTTTCCGCCTGATAGAAGGAGAACATGCCCTTGATCATGGAGAGATCGGCGCCGCCGGAGAAGGAGGACTTGCCCGACGTGAAGACCACGCCCTTGACGGCGGCATCGGCGGTCACTTCGTCGGTGATCGCGTTCAGCTCGACCATCACCTCCTCGGTGAAGACGTTCATCGACTTGTCCGGCATGTTCCAGGTCACGAGGGCAATGCCGTCGGCGTCGGTTTCAACGGTGAAATTCTTGTAAGCCATGGAGTTTTTCTCCCGAAATCAGACGCGTTCGATGATCGTTGCGGTGCCCATGCCGGCGCCGATGCAGAGCGTGACCAGCGCGGTCGAGAGATCGCGGCGCTCCAGCTCGTCGAGCACGGTGCCGAGGATCATCGCGCCGGTGGCGCCCAGCGGATGGCCCATGGCGATCGCGCCGCCATTCACGTTGATCTTGTCATGCGGGATCTCGAAGGCCTGCATGTAGCGGAGCACGACGGCGGCGAAGGCCTCGTTGAGCTCGAAGAGATCGATATCGGCGAGCGACATGCCGGAGCGCTTGAGCAGCTTCTCCGTGACGTCGACCGGGCCGGTCAGCATGAGCGCCGGATCGGAGCCGATATTGGCGAAGTTGCGGATGCGGGCGCGGGGCTTCAGACCCATCGCCTCGCCGCCTTCCTTCGAGCCGAGGAGGACGCCGGCCGCCCCATCGACGATGCCCGACGAATTGCCGGCATGGTGCACGTAGTTGATGCGCTCGACGTCAGGATGCGCCTGGAGGGCAACGGCCTCGAAGCCGCCCATCTCGCCGGGCATCTGGAAGGAGGCATTGAGGCTTGCCAGCGACTGCATGTCCGTGCCGGGGCGCATGTGCTCGTCCCGGTCGAGAATGACGATGCCGTTCTGGTCCTTTACCGGGATGACGGATTTCGAGAAACGGCCCTCGGCCCAGGCTTCGGCGGCGCGGCGCTGGCTTTCCACCGCATAGGCGTCCACGTCATCGCGGGAGAAGCCGTATTTGGTGGCGATCAGGTCGGCGGAGACGCCCTGCGGCATGAAATAGCCGGGGAAGTTGACCGACGGGTCCATGTACCAGCTGCCGCCGGCCATGCCCATGCCGACGCGGGACATGCTCTCGACGCCGCCGGCGATCACGAGATCATCGGCGCCTTGCGCGATCTTCGAGGCAGCGAGGTTCACCGCATCGAGGCCGGAGGCGCAGAAGCGGCTGATCTGCATGCCGGGCGCGCGGTTGGCATAGCCCGCCTCGAAGGCGGAGGACTTGGCAATCACGGCGCCCGCTTCCATGACGGGATCGACGCAGCCGAAGATGATGTCGTCGACCTTCGACGTGTCGAGACCGTTGCGGTCGCGCAGCGCCTCCAGCACCTTCGCGCCCAGGCGGGGGGTCGGCACTTCGTGCAGCGCGCCGTCCTTCTTGCCGCGCCCGCGGGGGGTGCGCACGTGGTCGAAAATATAGGCTTCCGTCATGTCAGTGATCTCCTTCAAGAGCCGCCCGTGACGAAGGGCGGCGGCGGCCTCCCGAGCCGCATGCGGAATGAGCGCAGCCCGGCCCCCTTCGCGAGGGCCGGGCCGTTGAATGTTAGAACGCTTCGGCGGCGAGCGCCATCATGCTGTCGGCTCCGGCTTCGATCCGGGTCTTGCGGAGCACCGTTTCCGGCATGATCCGCTCCATGTAGAAGCGGGCCGTGACGAGCTTCGCCTGATAGAAATCGGCCTTGGAGGGGTCGCCCGAGGCGAGGCCCTCCTGCGCGGCCTTGGCCATCAGGCCCCACATGTAGCCGAGCACCACGAGGCCGAAGAGATGCATGTAGTCGGTCGAACCGGCACCGGCGTTGTCGGGCTTGGCCATGGCGTTCTGCATGAACCACATGGTGGATGCCTGCAGGTCGTTCAAGCCCTTCTTGATGCCCTTGGTATAGACGGAGAGCGTCTCGTCGTTGCGGTTCGCCTCACAGAAATCGCCCACTTCCTTGAAGAGGGCCATGACCGCGCGGCCGCCATTGGCGGCGAGCTTGCGGCCGACGAGGTCGAGCGCCTGGATGCCGTTTGCACCCTCATAGATCATGGCAATGCGGGCATCGCGCACATACTGGCTCATGCCCCATTCCTCGATGTAGCCGTGGCCGCCATAGACCTGCTGGGCCATGACTGCATGGTCGAAGCCCTTGTCGGTCATCACGCCCTTGAGGATGGGGGTCGCAAGACCGAGCAGGTCTTCCGCCGTCTGGCGGTCGGCGGCATCGGGCGAGCGGTGGGCGATGTCGGATTTCAGCGCGGTCCAGAGGGTGAAGGCACGGCCGGCCTCGTTGAAGGCGCGGATCGTCATCAGCGTGCGGCGGATATCCGGGTGGACGATGATCGGATCGGCCTTCTTGTCGGGCGCTTTGACGCCGGAGAGCGAGCGGCCCTGAATGCGGTCCTTGGCGTAGTTGACAGCGTTCTGATAGGCGATCTCGGCTATCGAGAGACCCTGCAGGCCCACCCCGAGGCGGGCCTCGTTCATCATGACGAACATGGCGTTTAGGCCCTTGTTCTCCTGGCCGATGAGATAGCCGGTCGCCTCGTCATAATTCATCACGCAGGTGGCATTGCCGTGAATGCCCATCTTGTGCTCGATAGCGCCGCAGGAGACGCCGTTCTTCGCGCCCGGCGTGCCATCCGCATTCAGCACGAATTTCGGCACGATGAAGAGCGAAATGCCCTTGGTGCCCTCAGGCGCGCCCTCGATGCGGGCGAGCACCAGATGGATGATGTTTTCCGACATGTCGTGATCGCCGGCGGAGATGAATATCTTCTGGCCGGAAATCCTGTAGGTGCCGTCGCCGTTCGGAACCGCCTTGGTGCGGAGCAGGCCGAGATCGGTACCGCAATGGGGTTCGGTGAGGTTCATGGTGCCCGTCCAGGTGCCCTCGACCATCTTCGGCAGATAGGTGGCCTTCTGCTCTTCGGAGCCATGGACGAGGATCGCGGCAATGGCGCCCTGGGTGAGGCCCGGATACATCATCAGCGCCATGTTGGCGGAGGACATGTATTCGCCGACGGCGGTGTGCAGCGTATAGGGCAACCCCTGGCCGCCATGTTCCGGCGGAACGGCAAGACCGAGCCAGCCGCCCTCGCGGTAGAGATCATAGGCCTGCTTGAAGCCCTTCGGCACGGTGACCGTGCCGTCATCGGCGCGGTGGCAGCCTTCCTGGTCGCCGGAGAGGTTCAGCGGGAAGAGGACTTCTTCCGCGAGCTTTGCCGCCTCGCCGGTGATCGCGTCCAGCATGTCCGGGGTCGCGTCCTCGAAACCGGGCAGATTGTTGTAGCGTTCGAGGCCCAGCACCTCGTTCAGGATGAAAAGCGTCTCGTTTACCGGGGCCTTGTAGATCGGCATCGTTCCTGTCCTTCGCCTCTTGTCCGGATCCTCCTCCGGAATTGTTCATCACTCTACAATTAATTGACGTGCGCGTAAACGTCATGTTTGCCGGAATCGGTGAATTTTTTGCGACGCTTGCGCAAAAACATCTGCCGGAACGCACCAACGGGAAGCTTCTCCCACTCCACACGGAAAAGCTTAGGGACGCAACTCTTAACAGCCTGCTTCAACGGCACCCGGGAAGGCCACCCAACGCAACGGACTTGGAGGAAAAGGTTAAATTTTTTCGAATGAGGTTAACGACTTGTTTACCATAATTAGAGAATGGTGACGAAGGGAATGCGGTGGGCCGCGGTTTGTCAACATGCATTTTTCTCGGAAGGGGCCGTCGCTCCGGTCAGGTCCGCGAAAGAATGCAGGTTTAGACCCGCAAGGCTGGAGAGGTCGCCCTCTTTCGGGGTGCCACAGCGGGGACAGCCTTCATTCCCTTCTTGGCCCGAATCTCCGGGCGCAACTGTCGAAGCGAGCTTTGAAGATGAACGGATCCCGATCGACTTCCCAACGTCTTGGTGAACGGTCCTCTCTGGACGCGCTGAGCCGCACGATCGAAGGGCTTGAGGCCCGTATCGAAGGGCTCGTTGGCCATGGGGGCGCTCGGGGCCGCCAGGCCGAGCGCGATCCGCGCGAGGTCCGTCCCGATCCGCTCGCCGAAATTCGCGAACGCCAGCGCATGCTGGAAGAAAGCCGCAACCGCGCCCTGTCCGGGGCCGCACGGCCGCCGATCCCGCAGCCGAAGCCGCGCGAGGATTATCGCCGCGAGTCGGAAAGGCGCGCTCCGGAGCCTTACCGCGCGCCCGAAAACCATCGCGCTCCCGAGGCCTATCGCTCCTCCGAGCCCTATCGGTCGGCGGACCCCTACCGCGCGCCGGAAACGCCCCGCGCCGATGCCCATCGGGCGCCCGATCCCTACCGTTCGCGGGAAAGCCGGGCTCCGGCGCCGGCCGAAACGGATCTGCGCGAGATCGCCCAGGCGCTGGTTTCGCTTCGCGAGGACCTGCGCCGCGACCTTTCCGAAGGCGTGTCGCGCGAGATGAATGCGCTGAAGGCGGAAATCCATGACATCAAGGCAGCGGCTACCGACCGCCGCGGCCATACCGAAGATCTGCGCGTCGAGCTTGCCCGGCTCGGCGAAAGCATCGATCTTCTCGGCCATCAGAGCCGGGCCCGCGGGTCGAGTGAGGCGCTGCGCGCCGAATTCGAGGATCTGCGCGCGCTGATGGACGGCCTGGCCCGTGAGGACTCGCTGCGCGGCATCGAGAAGCGCTGGTCCGGCATGGAGCGCCGTCTGGAAGAAATCGATCCGGCCCCGATGCGCGACGAGGTCGTCGCCCTCGCCTACCGTCTGGACGACATCAAGACCCAGCTTGGCATGCTCAATCCGAGCCCGGCCATCCGCGCGCTCGAAGACCGCCTGCTGACGGTCGCCGAGGCGCTGGAAAGCATGGGCCGGCAGATGAAGCCGAACGACCACCTGATTGCCGAGCAGTTTGCCGGGCTCGATCTCAGGCTCGATGAAATCAGCCGCGCCATTGCCGCGGGCACCCGCAATGCTCCCTCGCAGGAGCCGGAGCTTTTCAGCCGCCTGGAGCGCCGCATTGCGGGGCTTGCCGACCAGATCGAGGCGATCGGCGAGGAAAGCCGCCGGCGGCCGAACCCGGCCGACGATCTTGCCCGACGCATCGAGGCGCTCTCCGGCCGTGTCGAGGAGCTTGCCTCCGTGGATGCCAATGCGGAAGCCGCCGCGCGGCTCGAAGAGCGGCTCGACCAGCTCTCGCGCCTGCTGGAGCGCAACCAGAAGGCACCGCCCGCCCCCGAGCTTACCGGCTTTCTCTCCGACATTTCCCGCAAGATCGATGCGCTCGACAATGGCGTGGTCAATGACCGCCTGAGCGAGCAGCTCGACTATCTCGCCCGCCGCATTGACGAGCTGGACTATGCGCCGCTTGCGGCGCCGCAGCAGGACGATGGTGCCATTCTGCGTCTCGAAAACCGGCTGGCCGACATTGCCCGCCGCCTCGACGAGACCGCAACCAGCCCGCAGCAGGACAACCGCGCCCTTGCCAGCCTGGAAAGCCAGATTGCCAATCTGGCGGCGCTGATCAACCGTCCGCAGGCCCAGCCGGCCGCGAGCTTCCCGCCGGAATTCGAAAGCCGCATGGCCTCCATCGAGGAGTACATGGCGACGAGCGACGAATATATCATCGAAGCCGCGCGCCAGGCCGCCGAAGCGGTAATGGAGGCTTATGGCCGCAATGGCGGCGCAGGCGCGCAGCATGTGGATCTCTCCGCCCTTTCGGCGCTCGCTTCGGACTTGCGCCATCTGGAGGAACTCACCCATTCTTCCGAAGAGCGGACCCACCGCACCTTCGAGGCGCTGCATGACACGCTGGTGCAGATTGCCGGGCGGCTCGACGATCTCGACCACCGCCTGCATGACGCCCCCTTCCCGGCCGAGCCGCAGCCCGCGGCCGCCCAGGCGGAACAGCCTTTCGGTCGGCGCATGCCCGAGCCACAGTCTCCGGTCTATCGCCACGAGCCGGCGCCGCGCATGGAAGCCCGGCAGGGCGCGCCGGTGCTGGCGGACACGATGGAAGACGAGTTCGATCCCTTCGCCTCCATGGACAATGACCAGCATTTCGCCGGTCCCGTGATCCGGACTGTGGAGCCGGATGTGGCGGAAGCCGTGGAAGAAACCGCACGCGCCTTTACCACGCCGGAACAGCCGGCGCCGGTTCAGCCGCGGGTGACCAAGGGCTTTCTTGCCGGCCTGACCCAGAAGCTCCTGCGCAAGGACAAGGCAGGCGCCGGCAGCCGCAAGGCCGCTGCCGCAACGACCGATCGCGCCATCGTCGACCCGGCCCCGCCGATGGTTCCGGAAGACGAGGCGCTGGCCAGCGTGGAGACCGAGCTTCTCGAACCCGGCTCCGGCGCGCCCGACGTCAAGAGTATTCTGGAACGGGTGCGGGCAGGACAAAGCCGCTCCGGGACCTTTCCTTCGGAAGCCGACCGCACGGACCTGATCGCCGCCGCACGGCGCGCCGCCCAGGCGGCTGCCCAGGAGTCGAAATCTGCCGGAAAGCCCGCCCGCGAGGCCACCGCCGGCAAGGCCGATTCCGCCAAGGGCTCGGTTTTCAACCGCCACCGCCGGCCGATCCTGATGGCCGTCGGCGCCGTTCTGCTCGTCATCATGACCATGCCGCTGGTGAATGCCTTCCTCAGCGGTTCGAACTCCGCGGAAGTGGCGACCGAGATCGAACAGAGCCAGCCGGTGGCAAAGGCAGAGACGGCGCCGGCACCGAAGCCCGCCGTCAAGCCCCAGGCCACCCAGACCAATGCCGCAAAGCCCAAGGTAAAGACGGAGGCGGGCGGAGGGGCTGCTCTGCCCGAGGCCCCGAAACCGGTCAGCCTGACGAAGCCCGCAACGCCGGTCTCGTCCACGGCGGCCGCGCTGCCTGCGGCGGCGAACGAAGCTCCGCGGCTGACCGATGCCGCCCCGGTTGCCGGCAGCCAGGCCGCACAGCCGCTTTCCGCTGATCCTGCCAAGGATATGGCGCTTTCTTCGATGAAGGCTCCGGTCTCCATCACCGTTCCCGCCGGTCTCGAGCCGAAGGCGCTTGCCGATGCGGCCACAAAGGGCGATCCGCTGGCGCTTTTCGAAATCGGCGCGCGCTATACCGAGGGACGCGGCGTCAAGGCGGACCTCGCAGAAGCGGCCCGCTGGTACCGGAAGGCCGCCGATCTCGGCTTCGCTCCGGCGCAGTACCGGATCGCCAATCTCTACGAGAAGGGCAACGGCGTCGATCGCGATCTCGTGAAGGCACAGGATTATTACGAAAAGGCCGCCAAGGCCGGCAATGCCAGCGCGATGCACAATCTCGCCGTGCTCTATGCAACGGGCGCCGAGGGTAAGCCGGATACGGCCAAGGCGGTGGACTGGTTCAAGCGGGCCGCCGATCTCGGCGTCTCCGACAGCCAGTTCAACCTCGCCATCCTTTATGCCCGCGGCAACGGCATCCCGCAGGATCTCGAAGAGTCCTACAAGTGGTTCGCGATTGCCGCGAAGGGTGGCGACAAGGATGCCGCGACCAAGCGCGACGAGGTGGCCAATGCGATGCGCCCCGAGCAGCTTTCCAATGCCAAGGCGAAGGTCGAGCTCTGGAAGGTGACCCCGGTCGATCCGAAGGCGAACCAGACCGAGATTCCCGATGAATGGGCCGGCAAGGGCGTGAAGACGGCCAGCGTCGACATGAAGAAGGCCATTCGCAACATCCAGGCCATCCTCAACAATAATGGCTTCGATGCGGGCAAGGCGGACGGTGAAATGGGCGCCAAGACGATCTCCGCGATCAAGGCTTTCCAGAAGACCGTCGGCATGCAACAGGACGGGCGGATCACCGACCGGCTGGTCAAGGAACTGCTCGCCCGCAACAAATAGGCCCGGGGCGCATTTAGGCTTTCAAAGGCCGCTCGGCCGATTGACAGCCGCGCCCGCCGGGCTCATGGATTGATGAGCAAATGCCTGCGACGAGGGCAAGGCTTCGACCGCCGGCACTGCACGGACGGGTTCCCCGGGCCCCAGCCGCACAGCGCCTCCACATCGTTTCAGGGTCCTTAATTCCGTCGTGATTTGAGGATCTTGCTTAAAGGAACCCGATCCGGACCGCCCGGCTCGGGCTCTTGTCTATAGAGCACCCGTGCCGTGGCTGCCGGTTTCCGGCCGTTGCGGTGCATATCCGTCATTCGCCCACCGGGGGCGTGTTGGTTTAAGGAACCGGGCCGTGACCATCTACCTGCCCATCGCCGAGCTGTCCGTGAACATCTTCGTCATTCTGGGCATGGGCGCGGCGGTGGGTTTCCTGTCCGGCATGTTCGGTGTCGGCGGCGGCTTCCTGATCACCCCGCTGCTGATCTTCTACAATGTTCCGCCGGTGGTGGCGGTGGCGACCGGCGCGAACCAGGTGGTCGCCTCCTCGGTCTCCGGGGCGATCACCCATTTCCGGCGGGGCACGCTGGATGTGAAACTCGGATCGATCCTGCTGATCGGCGGCCTCGCTGGCGCAACGGTCGGCATATGGATCTTCTCGTTGCTGCGCAGGCTCGGGCAGCTCGATCTCGTGATCTCCCTGCTCTACGTGGTGTTCCTCGGCTTTGTCGGCGGGCTGATGCTGATCGAAAGCGTCAATGCCATCCGCAAGAGCCGCAAGGGCGTCCAGCCGGTCAAGGCGCCGGGGCAGCATCCCTGGGTGCATCGCCTGCCCTTCAAGATGCGCTTCAAGAAATCGAAGATCTATCTGAGCGTGATCCCGGTCATCGGCATCGGCTTCGGCATTGGCGTGCTCACCTCGGTCATGGGTGTCGGCGGCGGTTTCATCATGGTGCCGGCGATGATCTATCTGCTTCGCGTGCCGACCAATGTGGTCGTGGGCACATCGCTTTTCCAGATCATCTTCACCACCGCCTACACGACCGTGGTCCAGGCTGCGACCAACTATTCGGTGGATGTGGTGCTCGCCTTCATCCTGATGGCGGCAGGGGTGGTCGGCGCGCAATATGGCGTCCGGGTGGGGCAGAAGCTTCGCGGCGAGCAGCTGCGGGCACTTCTCGCCCTTCTCGTGCTCGCGGTCGGCATCCGCCTGTTCCTGCAGCTGGTGATCACGCCCACGGATATCTATTCTCTGGCCATCGGGGGAGGAAACGGATGATCCGCCGCATTGCTCCCCTTCTGCTCCTTCTTCTCGGCACCGGGCTTGCCGCAGGTCCCGCATCCGCCGAGGTGCTCGGCGGCGCTCCCGCACCGATGACGCCCGAGCGGCTCGAAATCGGCATGAACACCAATGAGATCGCCATTACCCCTGATTTTGCCGGCGCGGATCTTGCAATCTTCGGCACTATCGTGAATGCGGACGAACTGCTGAATTCCATCGGCCAGTATGACATCGTCGTGACGCTGGAGGGCCCGAAGGACTTCACCACGGTGCGCCGTAAGGAGCGCGTCTTCGGCATCTGGATGAACCGGCATTCGGTAACCTTCAAGGAAGCGCCCGCATCCTATTCCATGTCCTCAACCCGCAAGATCGAGGGCGAGCCCGGCGTGCCGCCGCTCGAAGCGCCCGGCATAGGCATCGACCATATCGATCTGACGCCGACGGATTTTCTGCGCGGAGGCGCCTTCCTGGAGGAGTTTCGCAGCGCGCTGCGCCGGCTGAAGCGGGAAAGCGGCCTTTATGTGCCCGATCCCGGCGGCGTGCGCTTCATCAGCTCGACCCTCTTCCAGGCCAATATCAAGCTGCCGGCCAATATTCCGAACGGCACGCATATGGTGCGGGCGGCCCTCTTCAAGAGCGGCAAGTTCGTGATGGAGAAGACCCTGCCGCTGCGCGTGACCAAGACGGGCCTTGAGCAGCAGATCACCGATGCCGCCCACAAGCAGCCGGTGCTCTATGGTCTATTTTCGGTCTTCCTGGCGCTCATCACCGGCTGGGGTGCCAGCCTGATCTTCCGGCGGGACTGAGGCTTAGCCCTTCAGGTTCTGGTAGCGCACCGAATAGATCCGGTCCTGGCCTAGCAGGTGCGCGACGAGGGCGTTCCGGTCGAAATAGGGCTGGAAAAGACGATGGGAGAGATCCATTCCGCCGGTCAGAACGCCGAAGGCGGGCATGACGAGCCGCGTTCCATCGGTTGCGAAGCAGGGGCGGCGCACGGATTTTTCCCGGCGCCTGACCGTGGCCGCGGGATGGAGATGCCCCGCTACCTCGCCCGGCGCGCTGCCCGCTACCGGCTCGTGGCGAAAGATCAACCCGTCGAGCGCCAGCATGTCCGCATTTTCCCCCGGCAGATCGCCCGCCCCTTCGGGATCGTGATTGCCCGTGATCCAGATCCATTCCCGCCCGCGGGAAAGGGCAGCCACCATGGCGCGGAAGGGTGCGGCCATTTCCGAGGCACCGCGACGGTCGTGGAAACTGTCGCCAAGGCTTACCACCAGGCGAGGATCGTGGCGGGCAATCACCTGCTCCAGAAGTCTGAGCGTTGCGAGCGTGTCATAGGGCGGCAGCATCTGCCCCCGCCGCGCATAGGCCGCCCCCTTTTCCAGGTGGAGATCGGAGACGACGAGCGTGCGCGAACCCGGAAGATAAAGCGCGCCCAGCGGATCGCAGATCGCGCGGATGCCGGCAAGATGGATTTCGGTGGCTTCAGTGGAAAGCGGAACAGGGCCGGCAGCCATGGCAATGCGGGTCAGCACGGTGATGTCGTCGTCCTCGGTCACGGGTTTCGGGCTCACATCATGGCTTCCGCGATCAGATCGTCCGCCGCTTCGGCCAGAAGCGCGTCTTCCGCTCCGCCCGCCACCGGTTCGCGCCCGATTTCCAGCATGACCGGCACGGCGAGCGGCGAAATGTGATCCAGCGCCTGATGGGTGATGTGCCCCTTGATTCGCTTCAGCATATCGCCAAGACGGCCGATATCCAAAAGCCCCGTTGCCGCATCCCGCCGGGTGGCCTCGAGCAGGATGTGATCCGGCTCGTGGCTGCGCAGCACGTCATAGATGAGATCGGCGGAAACAGTGACCTGCCGCCCGCTCTTTTCCTTGCCGGGATGGCGCCTTTCGATGAGCCCGGCAATGACCGCGCAATTTCGGAAGGTGCGCTTCAGCATGAAGCTCTCCGCAAGCCAGGCCTCCAGATCGTCGCCGAGCATATCCTCCTCGAAGAGTTCGCCGAGCGGCAGCCGGCCGGAGCGGATCATCCGGCCCATGTCCTCCAGTCCCCAGACCGCGAGCGCATAATCGGTGGCGACGAAGCCGAGCGGCTTTGCCCCTGAGCGTTCCAGCCGGCGGGTGAGCAGCATGCCAAGCGTCTGGTGCGCAAGCCTTCCTTCGAAGGGATAGAGCACCATGAAATGCCGGTTGCCGCGCGGGAAGGTTTCGACCAGAAGCTCGCCGCGCCCGGGCAGGACGGATTTCTCCTTCTGCAGCGACAGCCAGTCGCGCACCTGATCGGGCAGGCTCTGCCAGCGGTCGGGATCGGCCAGCATGGCGCGCACCTGATCGGCGAGATAGGTGGAGAGCGGAAACTTGCCCCCCGCATAGGCGGGGATCTTCGGATCGAGATGGAAGGCCTGGCTTGCGAGGCACTCGTTCTCGCGGATGCCTTCGAAGCGCAGCACCTTGCCAGAAAAGAGGAAGGTGTCGCCCTGGGTCAGCGATTCGAGAAAGCTTTCCTCCACCTTGCCGAGCGAGGCACCGCCCCGGCCGATGGTGCCCTTCGCATTGCGCTTGACCAGCCGGATGTTCAGCATCGGGCTTTCGATGATGGTGCCGACATTCAGCCTGTATTGCTGCGCCACCTGCGGATTGGAGATCCGCCAGAGGCCTTCCTTCGTCTTGCGGATGCGGGCATAGCGCTCGTAGCTCCGGAGCGCATAGCCGCCGGTCGCAACGAAATCGACGATCTTCTCGAAGGTCTCCCATTCCAGCATGCGGTAGGGATAGGCCGAGCGCACCTCCTCGTGCAGTGCCACGGCATCGAAGGGGCCGGCGCAGGCAATGCCGAGCACATGCTGGGCAAGCACGTCGAGCGCTCCCTCCCCGATCGGCGGCGTATCCTGCGCGCCGATGTAATTGGCATCGAGGGCGGCCTGGCACTCCATTACCTCGAAGCGGTTGGCGGGCACGAGGATCGCCCGGCTCGGCTCGTCCATGCGGTGGTTCGAGCGGCCGATGCGCTGGGCAAGCCGGCTCGCCCCCTTCGGCGCGCCGACATGGATGACGAGGTCCACGTCGCCCCAGTCGATGCCGAGATCGAGCGTCGAGGTGGCAACGACCGCGCGCAGCCGGTTTTCCGCCATCGCCGCCTCCACCCGGCGGCGCTGGCTGACATCGAGCGAGCCGTGATGAAGCGCGATCGGCAGGCTGTCGTCATTGATCGTCCAGAGCTCCTGAAAGAGCATTTCCGCCTGCGATCGGGTGTTGACGAAAAGCAGAGTCGTCTTGAAATCCTTCAGCGTTTCGTAGACGTCCCGCATCGCATAGCGGGCCGAATGGCCGGACCAGGGAACGCGCTCTTCCGTGCCGAGGATGGTGATATCAGGCTTTGCCCCGCCTGCCACGGTGACCATGCCGGCGCGGCGCGCCTCGCCCTCCGCCTGCGGCACCAGCCAGCCGCAAAGCTCCTCCGGCTCGGCGACCGTTGCCGACAGCCCGATGGTGCGCAGCCCCGGCGCGAGCCTGTGCAGTCGTGCAAGCCCCAGAGACAGCAGGTGCCCGCGCTTCGAGGTGACCAGCGAATGAAGCTCGTCCAGCACAACGAAACGCAGATCCTTGAAGAACCGATCCGCATCCTTCGAGGCTATCAGGAGCGCCAGCTGTTCGGGTGTGGTGAGCAATATGTCGGGCGGATTGAGTTTCTGGCGCTGGCGCTTGCCCGTCGGGGTGTCGCCGGTGCGGTTCTCAATGGTGACGGGCAGGCCCATTTCGGTGACGGGACGCGAGAGATTCCGCTCGATATCGACGGCCAGCGCCTTCAGCGGCGAGATGTAGAGTGTGTGCACCCCATGAAAGCCGGTCCCCGGCTTCGGCCTGCCGCGGGCCGCAAGCTCGGTGAGCGCCGGCAGGAAGCCGGCGAGTGTCTTGCCGGCACCGGTCGGCGCGATCAGCAGCGTGCTTTCCCCATCGCGCGCGCGCCGCAACAGCTCCAGCTGATGCGCACGCGGCTGCCAGCCCTTTTCCGCGAACCAGCGGAGAAAGACGGAGGGCAACAGGGCAAGGGCGGCATCGTGTTCGGTCACATCGGCCAAGGTAGTGATGGGGGAGGAAAAGGGAAAGGGGGGGAACGGAGGTGCGAAGAGACCGGGGCAGATGCAGGCGCCCGCTTTTCCCTGCAAACCGTCGAGTTTGCAGTTGCATACACCCCTCTGCCCTGCAAGCCGTCGAGTTTGCGGATGCGCACCCCCCTCTGCCCTGCCGGGCATCTCCCCCTCAAGGGGGGAGATCGGGATG
>CAMFIF010000043.1 GCA_945952415.1 uncultured Rhizobium sp.
AGATTGTCACCCATGTCTTAGGTACAAACTGTTACCTATGTATCCGGTATGGACAGAGACCAAAATGGCGACCCCTGCAGGATTCGAACCTGCGACAACCTGCTTAGAAGGCAGGTGCTCTATCCAGCTGAGCTAAGGGGCCGTATCGCCTGAAGGGGCGGGCCTGAAAGATATGAAAAGCGCGCCCCGTGGGGCGCCTGGCAGGAAATCAGTGTGTCCAGGGCTGGAGGCGGTTGAAGCGGAAATTGTCCGTGTAGGAGACCTGCTTGCGCGTCGCTTCCTTGGGCTCGATCACCCGGTATTCGATGCCCTTGCGCTGGGCATAGGCTTCAGCGAGCTCCTGCGTCTCGAAGGACAGCTTCACCTGCTGCTGCGTGTCGGCGCTGGTCGTATAGCCCATCATCGGATCGATCTTCCGGGGCTTTTCCTGGTCGAATTCCAGAACCCAGCGATGAGTCTTGGCCTTGCCGGATTGCATTGCGGTTTTTGCCGGGCGGTAAATCTTGGCAGACATGCTTTCACATCGCTCCCTTGGGCACGGGCCAGGCCCGATATCACGTCCATTGTCCCCGCATGCGCGTGGTATCGACGGTGGTCGGAGTGGAGAGATTCGAACTCCCGACCCTCTGGTCCCAAACCAGATGCGCTACCAGACTGCGCTACACTCCGAGACGCCGATGCGGCGGAGATACACGGTATAACCTGTTCCTGCAACTCCTAAAATTGCGTTTCCAACGGGAACGGTTTCGCCAGCCGTACCGGTTCGTTCCCATAATAATCGGCCCAATAAAAATCCTGCTAACCACGAACAACCGCCACGATTCGGTCTTCGCCATTGTTTACAGCTGGTTGTCATTCGCGGCATAAACTTCGCGACGATCAAAACACGCCGCGCGACCGCCAAAGGCCGCGCGGCTTTGCATGTGGATGCGGGGGCATCATGAAAAACAAAGTTCGCTTGCGGGACAAGCTCCGCTACGAGTTCGACAAGACGATGGCCGCCGGCACGGGCGCGCTGATCGGCTGGCTGGGCGTGATTTCGCTTGCCATCATCCTCTTCTTCGGCGCCTTCGTGGCCCTGGCCGGCATCGCGCCCGAAGGGGCCGGGCCCATGGGCTTCGGCGAGGCCGTCTGGGAATCGATGATGCGCGCCATGGATGCCGGCACCATCGGCGGGGATAATGGCTGGGCCTTCCGCTTCACCATGATCTTCGTCACCTTCGGCGGCATCTTCATCGTCTCAGCGCTTATCGGCGTTCTGAATTCTGGCCTGGAAGCCAAGCTGGATATTCTCCGAAAGGGCCGCTCCAAGGTTCTGGAGGAAGATCACACCATCATCCTGAACTGGTCGTCCTCGATCTTCGACATCATTTCCGAGCTCGTGATCGCCAATGAAAGCCGGAAGAAGCCGCGGATCGTCATCATGGCGAACCGCGATAAGGTGGAGATGGAAGACGAGATTGCCGACAAGATCGCCGATCTCAAGAACACCCGCATCATCTGCCGCAGCGGCGATCCGACCGATCTCTATGATCTCGGCATCGTCAACCCGCAGACCTCGCGCTCCATCATCGTGCTGTCGCCCGAGGCGGACGATCCGGATTCCTGCGTTATCAAGTCGGTGCTGGCGCTCACCAACGATCCCAAGCGGCGGGAAGAGCGCTATCGCGTGGTGGCCGAGCTGCGCGACATGGAAAGCCGGGAGCTGGGCGTTGCCGTCGGTGGCGACGAGGTGCAGCTGGTGCTGGCCGATGATCTGATTGCCCGCATCATGGTCCAGTCCTGCCGCCAGTCCGGTCTCAGCGCCGTCTATTCAGAACTCCTGGATTTCGACGGTTGCGAAATCTACACGGTGGAACAGAAGGAACTGGTGGGCCGCCCCTTCGGCAGCGCGCTTATGGCCTATGAAAGCTCGACCCTCATCGGCATCGTCACCGCGGAGGGACAGGTGCAGCTGAACCCGCCGATGGAAACCCTGCTGACCGAGGGCATGAAGCTGATCGTGATTGCCGAGGACGACGATGCGATCAAGCTGGCGCAGGTGAAGCGCGAGTTCAACCGTTCGCTGCTTTCCTCGCCGGCACCCGTGGAGAAAAGGCCGGAAAACACGCTCATTCTCGGCTGGAACCGCCGCGGGCCGCTGATCGTGCGGGAACTGTCCCGCTATGTGGAGCCCGGTTCGGAGCTGACGATCTGCGCCAGCACCCCGGGGCTCGCCGAACGGCTGATGCCGATGGAATTCCCGGAAAGCCAGATGAAGGTGGAGATCGTCTCCGAAGACAGCTCCAACCGCGGCGTGCTGAACGGCCTCGATATCCACCGCTTCGACCATGTTCTGGTGCTCGGCTATAATGACGACATGGCAGACCAGGCGGCCGATACCCGCACCCTCGTAACACTCCTGCATCTGCGCAAGATCGCCGAAAGCTCCGGCCGCCACATCAGCGTCGTCAGCGAGATGATCGACGTGCGCAATCGGGAGCTCGCCGAGGTCTCCAAGGCCGATGACTTCGTCGTCAGCAACAAGCTCGTCAGCCTGATGCTCTCCCAGGCCTCGGAAAACGAGTTCATGTCCGCCATTTTTGGCAGCCTGCTCGATGAGAATGGCTCGGAAATCTACCTGCGTCCGGTGGAGGATTATGTGGTCACGGGCAAGCCCGTGGATTTCGCAACCGTCGTGCTCGCGGCCCGCTCCCGCGGGGAAGTGGCCATTGGCTACCGCCGGCAGCGGGAAGGCGATGCCGACGAGCGCAATCTCGGCGGCGTGGTCATCAACCCCACCAAGTCCGACAAGGTTGTCTATGAACCGAAGGACCGCATCGTGGTGCTGGCCTCGAACTGAGGCCGGAACACCGGCACGGCTGACGTAGCAAAGAAAAAGCCTCCCGGATCGCTCCGGGAGGCTTTTTTGCTGGCCGAAACGCCAGGTCTGTCAGTGCAGGATCTGGCTCAGGAACAGCTTGGTGCGCTCGTGCTGCGGATTGTCGAAGAACTCCGCCGGCGAATTCTGTTCCACGATCTGGCCCTGGTCCATGAAGATAACTCGGTTTGCCACCTGGCGCGCAAAGCCCATTTCGTGGGTCACGCACAGCATGGTCATGCCTTCTTCGGCCAGGCCCACCATGGTATCCAGCACCTCCTTGATCATTTCCGGATCGAGCGCCGAGGTCGGCTCGTCGAACAGCATGATCTTCGGGTTCATGCAGAGCGAACGGGCAATGGCCACGCGCTGCTGCTGGCCGCCCGAAAGCTGGCCCGGATATTTGTGGGCCTGTTCAGGGATCTTTACCCGCTTCAGGAAGTGCATGGCCACTTCTTCGGCCTGCTTCTTCGGCATCTTGCGTACCCAGATGGGCGCCAGCGTGCAGTTCTCGAGAATCGTCAGATGCGGGAAGAGGTTGAAGTGCTGGAACACCATGCCCACTTCGCGGCGTACCTCATCGATCTTCTTGAGATCGTTGGTGAGTTCGGTGCCATCGACGATGATCTTGCCCTTCTGGTGTTCTTCCAGCCGGTTGATGCAGCGGATCAGGGTGGATTTGCCGGAGCCGGAGGGGCCGGCAATGACGATTCGCTCGCCCTTCATCACACGCAGGTTGATATCGCGAAGCACGTGGAACTCGCCGTACCACTTGTTCATGTCGATTATGTCTACGGCCACTTCGGTTTCCGAGACTTTGAGTTCCTTGGTCTGGGCTTGCGCCATGGGTAATTGCCCCCTTTTTATCGTTTGTGACCCGTGTCGAGATGACGTTCGATGAAGTTCGAGTAGCGGGACATGCTAAAGCAAAATAGCCAAAACACAAATCCCGCAAAGATCAAGCCGGTGAGCGGCGTAACCGCCGTCACCCAGTTAGCATCGGCAAAGCTCGCCCGGACAATACCCAACAAATCATACATGCTGATGATCGAAACGAGCGACGTGTCCTTGAACATGCCGATGAAGGTGTTGACGATGCCGGGAATGACGAGCTTGATCGCCTGCGGCATGATGATGAGGCCCATCTTCTGCCAGTAGGAAAGGCCGAGCGAATCGGCGCCTTCAAACTGCCCCTTGGGAATGGCCTGAAGGCCGCCGCGGATCACCTCGGCCATATAGGCGGAGGCGAACATGGACACCCCGATGACCGCACGCAGGAACTTGTCGACCGACGTGCCCGGCGGCAGGAAGAGCGGCAGCATGAAGCTGGCCAGGAAGAGGACGGTGATCAGCGGCACACCGCGGATCAGTTCGATGAAGGCAACGCAGAGTAGGCGGATCACGCTCATCTGCGAGCGCCGGCCGAGCGCGAGCAGGATGCCGACCGGCAGCGACACCGCAATTCCCACATAGGATATGATGAGGGTGACGAGAAGGCCGCCCCAAAGCGCCGTTTCCACGACCGGCAGGCCGAAGACGCCACCATGGAGCAGGAAGAAGGAGATGACCGGCATCACGATCAGCGCTGCCAGCGCATTGGCTACCTTGTAGGGCGCCTTCGGGATGAGGAGCGGAGCAAGCGTCAGCGCGAAGATCGCAAAGACGAGCGTCGGCCGCCAGCGCTCGTCGACCGGATAGCTGCCGAACATGTAGAACTGGAACTTGTCTCCGACGAAGGCCCAGCAGGCCCCGCTCCAGCCATCGGGCTGAATACCGCCCTGCGCCACCGTGGCACAGAAGGTGCGGTCCGTTCCGTGCCATATGGCATTGACGAACAGCCAGTTGATGAGATCGGGCAGGATCCAGAGGAGTGCCAGCAACGCCAGCACCGTCAGGACCGTATCGAAGATGCTGCCGAACAGGTTGCGGCGAGCCCAGGCGAGGGGGCCGATTTCCTGCGAAGGCGGCTTGCGGGCCTCAGCGAGTTCGCGACGAACGAAGTGAAGGCCGTTGGAAGGGGTCTCGGTCATGATCAACGCTCCACCAGGGCCATCTTGCGATTGAACCAGTTCATGAACAGCGATGTCGCCAGGCTGATCGAGACATAAATCGCCAGCCAGATCGCCACCACCTCGATGGCGCGGCCCGTCTGGTTGAGGATCGTCCCGCCCACGGCCACCAGATCGGCATAGCCGATGGCAACGGCCAGCGATGAGTTCTTGGTAAGGTTCAGATATTGGCTGGTCATCGGCGGAATGATGATGCGCAGCGCCTGCGGCAGGATCACCAGCCGCATCGTGCGTCCGGGCTGGATGCCCAGAGCATAGGCCGCCTCCGTCTGCCCCTTCGGCACGCCGCGGATGCCGGCTCTCACGATCTCGGCGATGAAGGCCGCCGTATAGAAGGACAGTGCCAGATAGAGCGACATGAATTCGGGGCCGATGAAGCTGCCGCCGGAAATGTTGAACTTGCCGGCCACCGGCGGATCGAAGGTCAGCGGCGCACCGAGAACCAGGAATACCAGCACCGGCAGGCCGAGAACCAGCGCCACATTCACCCAGAAAACGGGCGGGCGGCTGCCCGTCGCCATCTGCTGCGCCTTCGCACGGCGCGACCAGATGACGGCGGCCACGATGCCCGCCACCAGTGCCGCCAGGATGAAGATGGAGCCCTCGCCGAACAGCGGCGCGGGGAAATAGAAACCGCGATTGTTGAGGATCATGCCGAAGGGCATGACGATCGATTCCCGCACATTGGGAAGCGCGTTCAGCACCCCCTTGTACCAGAAGAAGATGATGACGAGCAGCGGAATGTTGCGGAAGCCTTCCACATAGACCGTGGCAAGCTTTCGGATCAGCCAGTTGCTGGAAAGCCGGCCGACCCCGACAAGCAGACCGAGAATGGTCGTTGTCACGATGCCGAGCGCCGCCACGGCCAGCGTGTTCAGAAGCCCCACTTCCAGCGCGCGGAAATAGCTGGAATCGCTGCTGTAGGGAATGAGCGTCTGGGCAAGATCGAAGCCAGCGCGGCTCTGCAGAAATCCGAAACCGGAGGCGAGATTGGCGCGCTTCAGGTTTTCCAGCGTGTTGAGCCACATCCACACGAGGAGGCCGGCAAGGATGGCCGCCGTTAGCACCTGATAGGCGAGGCTGCGCCAGAAAGGATCGTTGTAAAAAGCCACCCGTGCGGGCTGGCGCGGAGCGGAAAGATCCGCTTCTTCCATTGTCATGGTCTGGTTTCCCCCGTTTGCCTCTTGTCGAGGCCCCCTTTGAACCCTTGAGCGGGCTGTTCTTTTTCAGGGTTGGTATCCGGCGTCAGGCGCCGGATACCCTGCTTGGATCAGCAAGACGGGATCAGCGGATCGGCGGTGCGTATTGCAGGCCACCCTTGCTCCACAGCGCGTTCAGGCCGCGTGCAATCTTCAGCGGGCTGCCTTCGCCCACGTTGCGCTCGAAGGATTCGCCGTAGTTGCCGACAGCCTTCACGATGTTGTAGGCCCACTTGTTGTCGACGCCGAGATCCTTGCCGATGGTGGATTCGGCTTCTTCGCCGAGGAAGCGCTTGATGTCGGGATTATCCGACTTCAGCATTTCATCCACATTGGCCTGGGTGATGCCGAATTCTTCGGCGGTGACCATGGCGTAATGGGCGTAGGACACGATGTCGAACCACTTGTCGTCACCCTGGCGAACGGCCGGGCCGAGCGGTTCCTTGGAGATGATTTCCGGCAGGATCACATGCTCGTCGGGCTGCTTCAGGTGGGTGCGGATCGCATAGAGACCGGACTGGTCGGTCGTATAGGCATCGCAACGGCCGGCATCATAGGCCGCATCGACCTCTTCCTGCTTTTCGAACACGACGGGCTTGTATTCCATCTTGTTGGACTTGAAGTAGTCGGCAAGGTTGAGTTCGGTGGTGGTGCCGGTCTGCACGCAGATCGCGGCGCCGGAGAGTTCGAGCGCGGATTTCACGCCGAGGCTCTTCTTCGCCATGAAGCCCTGGCCGTCATAATAGTTCACGGCACGGAAGTTGAAGCCAAGCTGCGTGTCGCGGCTGATCGTCCAGGTCGTGTTGCGGGCGAGGAGATCGATTTCACCGGACTGAAGGGCCGGGAATCGGTCCTTGGCGGAGAGGGGCGTGTACTTCACCTTGGTGGCATCGCCGAATACCGCGGCGGCAACGGCCTTGCAGAGGTCGATGTCGAGGCCCGACCAGTTGCCCGCGCTGTCCTGCGAGGCAAAGCCCTGCAGACCTGCGCCGTTGACGCCGCACTGCACGAAGCCCTTCTGCTTCACGTTGTCGAGCGTGTCGGCCGATGCAGCCGTGGCTGCAAAACCCGCTGCGGCAGCGACGACTGCGGCGGTAAGGAGAGTTTTCTTCATGTTCCATCCCTCTGATATTGTTGTTGTGATCCTAGGCGGATCCTTGCAGGATCCGAAATGCGGCGCCGCGTTACACGAACGCGGCGTGAAGGGCTATCACAGTCAGAAATGCAGCCTGGGTCAAGTGTCGTCTCGCGCCTGTCGCGGCCGCTAATTCCATGCATTTGCATGATTTTCTCGCGCGGCAACTGTCAACAAATTGTTATAATTGTACTTTTCCCGCCACGAATGGCACGCAGCGAGCATTAACAATTCATCAAAGATAGGGGCCCAAGGATCACAATTTTTGGGGAAAGCCGGATGCGGACCGGGGTTGACCGGATGGGTCGCCGCTTGCCACAAAGTTTGCCTTGAGATGAAAGGGTTGGAGACCATGGCAGGCAAGGCGGACGCTCACGAGGAGATCGGCATCAACACGCGGCTGGCGCATATGGGGCCGGGCCCGTCCGAGCGGCACGGCTTCGTCAATCCCGGCATCCAGCGCGGTTCCACGGTGCTTTTCCCGAATGCCCAGGTGATGCGCAGCGAAAGCCAGAAATATACCTATGGCACCCACGGCACCCCGACGACCGACGCCCTGTGCGAGGCGTTGAACGAGCTTGAGGGCTCGGCCGGAACCCTGCTTCTGCCGTCGGGCCTCGCGGCCGTTACGCTGCCTTTCATTGCCTGTCTCTCGGCAGGCGACCACATGCTGATGGTCGATTCGGTCTATGCGCCGGCGCGGCGCTTCTGCGAGAATGTCCTGAAGCGCCTGGGGATAGAGGTCGACTATTACGATCCGGCGATCGGGATCGGCCTAGAGAGCCTGATCAAGCCAAACACCCGGCTCGTGCATATGGAAGCCCCGGCTTCAAACACATTCGAGATGCAGGATGTCGGCGCCATGGCTGCCGTGGCCAAGCGCCATGGCTGTGTGGTGACGATGGACAATACCTGGGCGACACCGCTCTATTTCCGGCCCCTCGATCACGGCGTCGACATTTCCATGCATGCGGCGACCAAATATCCTTCGGGCCACTCGGACATTCTCATGGGCACCGTTTCGGCCAATGCGGAAACCTGGGAGCGCCTGAAGGCCGCCAATCGTGACTTCGGCCTCTGCGTCACGGCGGATGATGCTTACCAGATCCTGCGCGGCCTGCGGACCATGGGTGTGCGCCTGGCCCATCACATGGACAGCGCACTGGATATCGCCCACTGGCTGGAAGGGCGTGCGGACGTGGCGGAAGTGCTCCATCCAGGTCTGACGAGTTTTCCGGGACATGCCCTGTGGAAGCGGGATTTCAAGGGCGCGAGCGGCGTCTTCTCCTTCGTGCTCAAGGCTGACAGGCCGGAGGACTGGACCCGCAAGGCGCAGGCCTTCCTGAATGCGCTGACCTATTTCGGCCTCGGCTATTCCTGGGGCGGATATGAAAGCCTCGCGGTCCATGTCTATCTGGGGGACCGGCGCATCTGCAAGGGACCGACCACGGGCCCGATCATCCGCCTGCAGATCGGTCTGGAAGACGTCAAGGATCTTAAGGCCGACCTCGAGCGGGGCTTCGCAGCCGTCCGCGAGGCTTGAGCGGCATCTAAAGGCGCCGCCCCATCAAAGCGCGGCGCGATATCCGTAGATCCAGTCGAAATCCCGGGCAAAGGCGCTTGCCGGGCGCAGCGCCAGCGCCAGATCCCGCCCGAGCCGTAGGGGGCCGCTGGCGTGGTAGATCCGGCGGTTGAACTCCGCCCGCTGCCGCAGCCGGTTGGCACGCGGCTTTCGGCGGGCTTCGTAAGCGGCAAGCGCGCGGGGCAGGGGCAGGGTGGAGACCGCATCTGCCAGAACATAGGCATCTTCCAGGGCCGCTGCCGCACCCTGCGCCATGAAGGGCATCATCGCATGGGCGGAATCGCCGAGCAGCACCACCCGGCTGCCGTCATGCCAGGCGCCATCGCTCGCCTGGCAAAGCGGCCAGTAGAGGAGGTCCTCGCCCTTTCCGATCAGCTGGCGAAGCACGGGATGCCAGCCGCCGAAATGGTCACGCAGGGCAATCGTCCGCCCCCGCTCCATGCGCGCATCCCAGGTCTCGCCGGGATCGAAGCCGCCGGTGATCGCGACGAGATTGAAGCCGCCCGCATCCGCCAGCGGATAGCAGACGAGATGAGCCCCCGGCCCCATGAAGGCGGAGACGCGGTCGCGGGAAAGTTCTGGCGGCGCTTCCGTGAAGGGAACGACGATTCGCCAGGCCACATTGCCGGAAAAGCTGCTTTTCGGCGCCCCTGGCACCAGCTTGCGGATCTGGGACCACACTCCATCCGCCCCGGCGATCAGGTCCGGGGGATGTGTGCAGTGAAGGGCAATGTCGGCGGCGCTCATTCCCTCGTTTTTCCGTCCGAGATGGAGCGTGACGAGCGGCGATTCGCTGACGGCATCGAGAAGCGCGCGCTGCAGCGTCGCCCGGTGCACCACCGCATAGGGCGCACCCCAGCGCGAAACCGCCGCCTTGCCGAGCGGAATGCTGGTGCGCGTGGCAAGCGTGAGGCCGGAGCAGAGATCAATGGAAACCGGCTCTGTCCACCGGGCCCGCAGGGCTTCCAGAATGCCGAGATCGGCCAGAACCCGGGTCGCATTGGGAGAAAGCTGTAGACCGGCGCCCACCTCGCGCAGCGCATCCGCCTGCTCGATGATGTCGGAGGAAATGCCCTTGCGGGCAAGTGCAAGCGCGAGGGCAAGTCCGGCAATGCCGGCCCCCACGATGGCAACGGATTGTACGGGCATGATAGCCTCGGTCGCGCCCTGTGGCGCGTTAAGCGGCCTTGACGTGGAACACGCAGCCGGCCGGATTGGTCTGGTTCGGCTTCAGTTCCGGGTTGTAGCGATAATGGGTGGAGCAATAGGGGCAGATCTTTTCCTGCTCGTCGCCCATGTCGATATAGATATGCGGATGGTCGAAGGGCGCAGATGCACCGGTGCACATGAATTCCTTCACGCCCACCTCGATCTGGCGATGACCGCCGTCATTCTGGAAGTGAGGGATGTGATGGCCAGCCATGAGACTCTCCGCAGCAATGTGTTTGTCTTTGCCTCCTCTTTAATGCGCTTTTCTCCGGAAGGGTAGGGCCAAGGTGCCGCAAGAATGCGCTTTTCGACAGGGCGCATTCCCCCGGTTTTCTGCCTTCCCGCTTTGCTTTATGGAGGGGCAGCACGCGCCAGCGCCGAACGGGAATCGAAAAAGATGCATCTCAACGCTCCCCACTTCCACGACTTCACCCATCAGGGCCTGAAACTCGCCTATTTCGACGAGGGCGACCCCTCGGGCGATCCGGTTCTGCTCATCCATGGCTTCGCCTCGAGCGCGCTGGTGAACTGGGTGCATCCCGGCTGGCTGAAGACGCTGGGCGATGCCGGCTACCGGGTCATCGCCATCGACAATCGGGGCCATGGCCGGAGCGACAAGCCCCACGACCGGGAGGCCTATCATCCGCCAATCATGGCCAAGGATGCCGTTGCACTTCTCGATCATCTCGGCATTCCGGCGGCCCATGTCATGGGCTATTCCATGGGCGCGCGGATTTCCGCCTTTCTCGCCCTTGCCCATCCCGAACGGGTGCGGACGCTGGTATTCGGCGGCCTCGGCATCGGCATGGTCGAAGGAGTAGGGGACTGGGACCCGATTGCGGATGCCTTGCGCGCGCCCTCGCTGGATGATGTCACCCATGCCCGCGGCCGCATGTTCCGTGCCTTTGCCGACCAGACGAAGAGCGATCGGGAAGCCCTTGCCGCCTGTATCGAGACATCACGCACGCTCGTCACGGCCGGCGAAGTCGCCCGGCTCGACATGCCGACGCTGATCGCCGTTGGAACGAAGGACGATATTGCCGGCTCGCCCCAGGCTCTGGCAGTGCTGATGCCCGATGCGGTGGCGATCGATATTCCCGGGCGCGATCACATGCTGGCCGTGGGTGACAAGGTCTTCAAACAGGCGGTGCTGGAATTCTACGAGCACCGCTGAAGCGGGGGTCACTGGCCGGTGAATTGCGGCTTGCGCTTTTCGGCAAAGGCCAGCCGCCCCTCCGCATAGTCCTGGCTGTCGAAGGTCGCCGCCCCGAGCGTTGCCGCATCGGAGATCAAGACGGGATCGGTTTCGCTCGCCCCGCGAATGGCGAGCTTCGAAGCCCGAACCGATAGCGGCGCATTGCCTGCAATGGTGGCGGCGAGCGCCTCTGCCGAGGGGCCGAGCTTTTCCGGTGGATGGCATTCCAGCAGAAAGCCGCTCATCGCCAGCCGTTCCGGAAGCATGACTTCGCCCGTATAAAGCGCAAAGCGGGCGATCTGATCGCCGAGCGCCGAGACGATGTCATGCACCGCGTCGGCGGGATAGGCGAGCCCGAGCCGGGCCGGCGGCACGCAGAAGCGCGCCGAACTGTCGGCAAGCCGGAGATCGGCCGCCGCCGCAAGCCCGAAGCCGCCGCCATAGCAGATGCCGCGAATGACCGCGATGACCGGCACCGGCGCCTGCCGGACAGCGGAAAAGGCCGCGGAATTTTCCGCTTCGTAGATGCGTGCGGTCTCCGCATCGCGTCGCACCTCGGCAAATTCGGATATGTCCGCACCCGCGGAAAAGTCCGTATCCCCGGCGCCGGTCAGGATGATCACCCTTGCGCCCGCCTCGTTGATCAGCCAGCGCACCGCCTTCGGGATAGCCTGCCACATAGTCTTGGTGACGGCATTCTTGCGACGCGGATTGTCGATCAGAAGCGTGCCGACATGGTCGTGAACCGAGGCCTTGAGCATGTCCGAGGCAAAGCGCATGTCCATCTTCCTGCCATCCCCCATTTAAGTTGGGACCGATCTGTCCTATAGTATGGTCAGTTAAGCATTCCGGCCGGCCGTTTGAAGAGGAGTCCGACCATGGGTTTCGTAGGCGATATCCGTCAGAAGGAGCAGGTGAAGATCGTGGACCCCATCTGGGACACGATGCTGCACGAAGCGCGTGCCGCTGCAGACAAGGATCCGATCCTCGCGGCCTTCCTCTATTCCACGGTGCTCAACCACCGCTCCCTCGAAGATAGCGTCATCTATCGCATTTGCGAGCGGCTTGACCACCCAGACATGCAGGCGGTGCTGCTGCGCCAGACCTTTGAAGAAATGCTGCATGACTGGCCCGAATGGGGTGCGATCCTGCGCGTGGATATCCAGGCGGTTTACGATCGCGATCCGGCCTGCACCCGCTTCATCGAACCGATTCTTTATTTCAAGGGCTTCCATGCCATCCAGACCCATCGTCTGGCCCACTGGCTGTGGAAGCGGGGCCGCCAGGATTTCGCGCTTTATCTCCAAAGCCGCGCATCGAGCGTGTTCCAGACCGATATCAACCCCGCGGCCCGCATCGGCCGGGGCCTGTTCCTTGACCATGCGACGGGCCTTGTCGTCGGCTCGACAGCCGTCATCGGCGACAATGTGTCGATTCTGCAGGGCGTGACGCTCGGTGGCACCGGTAAGGAATCGGGCGATCGTCACCCGAAGATCGGTGACGGCGTGCTGATTGGCGCGGGGGCGAAGATCCTCGGCAACATCGAGATCGGCTATTGCTCGCGCATTGCCGCCGGCTCCGTGGTGCTGAAGCCCGTTCCGCCGAAATCGACGGTCGCTGGTGTCCCCGCAAAGGTGGTGGGCGAGGCGGGATGTTCCGAGCCTGCCCGCTCCATGGACCAGCTGATAAACGCGGCCGACTGAAGGGCCTGCGCGACGCAACCGGCGAAGTGGGCGACGCCTCGCCGGTTTTTTGCTGCGGACGAGAGGAGGCAGCGGGGGTTTACAGTCGCCCCCGGTCCTGCCACAAGCGCAGCCTTCCATTGAAACGAAACACGGAGAATCCGGTGAAACCCGAAGAAATCAAGAAGCTCGACGCCTATTTCAAGCGCACCCTGAACCCGAATCTGATCGTGAAGGCCCGTCCCCGCAAGAACGACAGCGGTGAAGTCTACATGGGTGACGAATTCCTCGGTGTCGTCTACCGCGATGACGAAGACGGCGAAGTTTCCTACAATTTCTCCATGGCGATCCTCGACGTCGACCTCTGAGGCGACAGCGCGCGCCGCCAATTCTTGTGCAGCGCACAATATTATTGACCTCTCTATTGCGTCGCATTATTGTCGGGCTTCCATCGTCTAGAAGGAGGCTCCGGCGTGTTCAATTTCGATGAAGCCCATCAGAAGGGCAGGGAAGTCATGGACGGCATGCTGAAAAGCTATGCCGAGGTCAGCAAGGTCTTCCAGGCGATTGCCAGCGAAGCAGCGGAATACAGCAAGAAGTCCTATCAGGATGGTGTGGCCCATGCCGAGGCGCTGTCTTCGGTCAAGTCGCCCGAAGCGTTTCTGGATCTGAACATGGCCTACCTGCGTGCGAGCTACGAAGGCGCGATTGCCGGCATGTCTCGCATCGGTGACATGTATGTCGATCTTGCCCGCACCGCCTACAAGCCTTTCGAGGCACCTGTGGTGCGCAAGGCTGCCGCAAAGGCGACGGCTCCCGCCCCGGCACCGGTTCAGACCCCGGTCGAAACACCGGCGGTGAGCGCGGCCTGACCCAAGGCGGTTTCCGGACGAAAATATCAAGGCCGCGCCCTGGGGTGCGGCCTTTTCAATTTGCCGTCACCCTGACGTCACGCCAACTTCACACAGGGTTGATGCGGCATTTCTGAAGGGGCATGCTGAATAGTCGTTGCAGTGTGAAGCGGGGGGCTTAAAATCATTCCCGCGGATACTAAATATAGGTGGCTGAGGATAGCGAGCAGCCATGAAATGGGAATTGGAGACGATGACGGTGATGAGGGTCCTGATGCAGGGCGATTCCGAAGGTGACGGCGACACTCCCGGCCGCGGCACTTCGGTGATTACCCGTACCAAGCCGAAGACCAAGAAACCGAACCTTTATCGCGTTCTGCTCCTGAATGACGACTACACGCCGATGGAGTTCGTGATTCACATTCTGGAACGGTTTTTCCAGAAGGATCGCGAAGCAGCCACGCGCATCATGCTTCTCGTGCACAATCACGGCGTTGGCGAATGCGGGGTCTATACCTACGAGGTGGCCGAAACCAAGGTCAGCCAGGTGATGGATTTCGCCCGCCAGCACCAACATCCTTTGCAGTGTGTCATGGAAAAGAAGTGAGGATCTGAACGTGCCAACATTTTCTCCTAGTCTGGAAAAGGCGCTGCACCAGGCCCTGACCTATGCGAATGAGCGGCACCACGAATATGCCACGCTCGAGCATCTGCTTCTGGCGCTGATGGACGATCCCGATGCGGCCGCCGTCATGGGGGCCTGCAACGTCGATTTCGACGCGCTGCGGAAAACGCTGACATCCTATGTGGATAATGAGCTTTCCAATCTGGTGACCGGTTACGACGAGGATTCCAAGCCCACCTCGGGATTCCAGCGGGTCATCCAGCGCGCCGTCATTCACGTGCAGTCATCGGGACGCGAAGAGGTTACCGGCGCCAATGTGCTGGTCGCCATCTTCGCCGAGCGCGAAAGCCATGCGGCCTATTTCCTGCAGGAGCAGGAAATGACCCGCTACGATGCCGTGAACTTCATTTCGCATGGGATCGGCAAGCGCCCGGGCTCGTCGCAGGTGCGCACCCCCCGTGGTGCCGAAGAGCCCGACAGCGAGGCCAAGCCCGGTCGCGAGCAGGAAGAAGGCTCCGCCAAGAAGACCACCGAGGCCCTCAAGGCCTATTGCGTCAATCTGAATGAAAAGGCGAAGAACGGAAAGATCGATCCGCTCATCGGCCGCCACGACGAGGTGAACCGCACCATCCAGGTGCTCTGCCGCCGCTCGAAGAACAACCCGCTCTATGTGGGCGATCCGGGCGTGGGCAAGACCGCGATCGCGGAAGGTCTCGCCAAGCGCATTATCGAGAAGAAGGTGCCGGAAGCGCTGCAGGATGCCACCATCTTCTCGCTCGACATGGGCACGCTCCTGGCCGGGACCCGCTATCGCGGCGACTTCGAGGAACGCCTGAAGCAGGTGGTGAAGGAGCTTGAGGAATATCCGGGCGCCGTGCTGTTCATCGATGAAATCCACACGGTCATCGGTGCGGGTGCCACCTCCGGCGGCGCCATGGACGCCTCAAACCTGCTGAAGCCGGCGCTCTCCTCCGGGGCGATCCGCTGCATCGGCTCGACCACCTACAAGGAATATCGCCAGTTCTTCGAAAAGGACCGGGCGCTCGTGCGTCGTTTCCAGAAGATCGACGTCAACGAACCCTCGATCCCCGATGCCATCGAGATCATGAAGGGCTTGAAGCCCTATTTCGAGGAATATCACAAGCTGCGCTATTCCAACGAGGCGATCAAATCGGCCGTGGAATTGTCCGCCCGCTACATTTCCGACCGCAAGCTGCCGGACAAGGCGATCGACGTGATCGACGAAACCGGTGCGGCCCAGATGTTGCTGCCGGTCTCCAAGCGCCGCAAGCTGATCACCGAGAAGGAGATCGAGGCGACCATTGCCACCATGGCCCGCATTCCGCCGAAGACCGTTTCCAAGGATGACGAGATGGTTCTCGCCAATCTGGAAAAGGATCTGCGTTCCGTGGTCTATGGCCAGGACAAGGCCATCGAGGCGCTTGCCACCTCGATCAAGCTTGCCCGTGCGGGTCTGCGCGAGCCGAACAAGCCTATCGGCTGCTACGTCTTCTCCGGTCCCACGGGTGTAGGCAAGACGGAGGTTGCCAAGCAGCTGGCGAGCTCGCTCGGCGTGGAACTGCTCCGCTTCGACATGTCGGAGTACATGGAGCGGCACACGGTTTCCCGTCTGCTCGGTGCTCCTCCCGGCTATGTCGGCTTCGATCAGGGCGGCCTCCTCACCGATGGGGTCGACCAGCATCCGCACAGCGTGGTTCTGCTCGACGAAATCGAAAAGGCGCATCCCGACATCTTCAACATCCTGCTGCAGGTCATGGACCATGGCTCGCTGACGGACCATAACGGCAAGAAGATCGACTTCCGCAACGTGATCCTGATCATGACCACGAATGCGGGCGCATCGGAAATGCAGAAGGCCGCGATCGGCTTCGGTTCGTCCAAGCGGACGGGCGAGGATACGGAAGCCCTCAACCGGCTGTTCACGCCGGAATTCCGCAACCGCCTCGATGCGACCATCGCCTTCGCGCCGCTGCCGACGGAAGTCATCCACAAGGTGGTGCACAAGTTCGTCATGCAGCTGGAAACCCAGCTTTCCGAACGCAACGTCACCTTCGACGTGAAGCCGGACGCGGTGGAATGGCTGGCCACCCGTGGCTACGACGAAAAGATGGGCGCCCGGCCGCTCGCCCGCGTCATCCAGGAGCACATCAAGAAGCCGCTCGCCGAGGAAATCCTTTTCGGCAAGCTCAAGAAGGGCGGCGTCGTGCATGTCTCCACCGGCAAGGATGCGCAGGGCAAGGACGGGCTGGTGCTGGTATCGGAACCCGATACGGCCCCTGTCAAGCCAAAGCCGGAAGAGGAAGTGGCCAGCCCGAAATCAGCCCGCTCCCGCAAGAAGCAGGCCGAACTCGTCACGGCAGAAACCCCTTCCGTAACGGAAGAGCCCCCACCTTCGGTCAAGCGCCGGTCGGTGCCCAAGGTGCCGAAGCAGAAGTAACCTCAAGGCGGCCTCAGGGCCGCCTTTTGTATTGCGGAGCAGGTACCCGGGTAGGAGGTGTGGGCTGTGCCGTCTTGATTTGTGCGGGCTAGCGTTGGCGTGAGCCGCTTCCCTCTGTCCGGGAAGGCGCCGCGTTTGCGGAAGTGCACTGCTCTATCGATGTCCTCCGACTTTTCTATTAGCTTCGCTGCCGGTGAGGGGGGAGATGTCCGCGGTAGCCGACAGAGGGGGGAGGGTTCGGCATACGCCAAGCCCGATCTCCCCCCATGCGGGGGAGATGTCAGCGGAGCTGACAGAGGGGGGTGCGGGCCCGCAAACGCGACGCCTTTCGATGCAAACCGCATTCACCCCACCGCTGACATTCTCTGTTGCGATGCGAAAGACCGGAGCGTAGGGTCCGGGCGACATTCAATCCTCAGAAGTACATCCCCGCAGCCATGACCGAAGACATGTATGATGGCGCCGAAGCCTGGCGCTGGTTCTGGCGGGGTGTGGCGCAGGTTGCCACAATCCCGTCCGTTATCCTGATGTTTGCCTTTGTCGGCTTCGCAGGGCTGTGCCGGGATGCGGGCTTCACCCTTGCCGAAACTGTCTTCATGGCCGGTACGATCTGGGCGCTGCCGGCGAATGTGGTGTTGGTGGGTGCGGTGCTGTCGAAGGCGTCGATCTTCACCGCGGCGCTGTCTGTGGCGCTCTCCTCCATCCGGCTGCTGCCCATGGCGGTGGCGATCCTGCCGGAAATGCGCACGCCGAAGACGCGCAAGGTGACACTTTACCTGCTTTCCCATTTCGTCGCCATCACCGCCTGGGTCATGGCGCTCGAGCGCTTCCGGGTAATACCCAAACCCTACAGAACCGCCTTTTTCGGCGGCATGGGCGGGATTTTCCTGCTGGCAAACCTGCTGCTGGTGGCGGTGACCTTCGAGATCGCGGACAGGCTGCCACCCCTCTTTGCCGCTGCGCTGATCTTCATCACGCCGCTCTATTTCCTCTTCTCGCTCTGGGGATCGGCTCGGGAACGGGAAAGCCATCTCGCCATGGTCATCGGGCTCTTGCTCACGCCCCTCTTTCACTGGCTGGCGCCCGAAATGGATATTCTGCTCACCGGGCTTGTCGGCGGCACGGTGGCCTTCGCGGCTGGCAGGCTGGCACGGAGGCGGGGCCAGTGACCTTTACCGCCTATGATGCCCCCTGGTGGCCCTTTCTCTTCATTCTGCTTGCAGGCTGGCTCCCCACCGATATCTGGCGCTTCCTCGGCGTATACTTCGCCGGCCATGTGCGGGAGGATAGCGCCTTTCTTGTGCTTGCCCGGACGCTTGCCACGGCGCTCGTTGCGGCTGTCATTGCCAAGCTCGTTCTCTATCCGGAGGGAGCGCTGGCAGGCTCGCCACTCGCACTCCGGCTTTCGGCCATGGCCCTCGGTTTTCTGGTTTACGTCACCATGGGACGGAAGGTCTATCGGGGCGTGATCGCGGGGGAGGTGCTGCTCGTCGGCTATCTCTGGCTCAGCCAGCACGTCCCCCACTGAGCGAGAATCAGGTCTCTGCCAGGGCCGCGCGGATCTTGTCCGCATGCGCCTTCAGAACGGCACCGTCTTCCATCTGCCCGCTATGGGGCTTCAGGCCCACGCCCTCGTGGCGGGGGATGATGTGGAAATGCAGGTGAAAGACCGTCTGTCCGGCCGCCGGCTCGTTGAACTGGGCAATGAAAACGCCATCGGCCTCAAAGGCCTCCTTCACCGCATTGGCGACCTTCTGGACAACCGGAATGGTGCGCGAGAGAACCGCCGGATCCGCATCCAGCAGATTGCGTGAGCCCGATCGCGGAATGACCAGCACATGGCCGGGCGCCTGCGGCATCACATCCATGAAGGCAACCGTATGCTCGTCCTCATAGACCCGCACCGAAGGGATCTCGCCGCGCAGGATCTTCGCGAAAATATTGTTGTCGTCGTAACCGGCCGTGGCCATGCGCATCTGCTCCTTGGGTTCATGGTGGTCACCGCAGGGTGACGCTAATCGTCCTGTTGCCGCTCGCCCTTGCGGAAGGGGCTGTGCTCGGTGA
The DNA here is from genome assembly GCA_945952415.1 of uncultured Rhizobium sp. Taxonomy (GTDB): domain Bacteria; phylum Pseudomonadota; class Alphaproteobacteria; order Rhizobiales; family Rhizobiaceae; genus Gellertiella. The sequence continues at coordinate 18,930 of CAMFIF010000043.1, forward strand.
GAATTTCTGCCATTTCCTCCACCTGCTCCCGCTCCTGTTCCAGATAGTCGGCAACGGCGCGGCGAAGGCCGGGATGGGTGAGGTCATGCACGGAATGGGTGGTGACCGGCAGATAACCACGCGCGAGCTTGTGCTCGCCCTGCGCGCCCGCCTCGACCCGCTTCAGCCCCTTTGAAAGGGCAAAGTCGATGGCCTGATGGTAGCACACCTCGAAATGCAGGAAGGGATGGTCCTCGATGCAGCCCCAATGCCGACCGTAAAGCGCATCCGAGCCGATGAAATTGATGGCACCGGCAATATAGCGCCCGCCGCGCTTCGCCATGACCAAGAGGATATCCTCCGCCATCCGTTCGCCGATCAGCGAATAGAAGCGGCGGGTAAGGTAGGGCCGGCCCCATTTCCGGCTGCCGGTATCCATGTAAAAGGCGAAAAACTGGTCCCAGATGTCCTCGGTCAGATCCTTGCCCGTCAGCCAGTCGATGGTGATGCCGTTTTCCAGCGCGGCCCGACGCTCCTTCTTCAGCGCCTTGCGCTTGCGCGAGGCGAGTGTTTCCAGAAAGGCGTCGTGATCTGCATATCCGGCATTGATGAAATGGAACTGCTGGTCGGTGCGGTGGAGAAAACCCTCGTCCAGGAAAACGGGCAGGTCGGTCTCGTCGACGAAAGTCGCATGGGCGGAAGATACACCCATTTTCCGCGCAAACTGCCGAAGTCCGGAGGCGAGTGCGACGCGTGCCGCATCTTCGGTTTCCCCGGGCTTGACCAGCAGCCGAGGGCCCGTGGCCGGGGTGAAGGGCACCGAGGCTTGCAGTTTTGGATAATAGCGCCCGCCGGCCCGCTCGAAGGCATCCGCCCAGCCATGATCGAAGACATATTCGCCCTGGCTGTGGCTCTTGAAGTAGCAGGGCAGGGCGCCCATCAGATCGCCGCTCCCGTTTTCGAGCAGCAGGTGGTGACCCATCCAGCCGGTTCGGGCGGTGGCCGATTCGGACTCCTCCAGCGACGAGAGAAAGGCATGGGAGAGGAAAGGATTATAGCCCCCGTCCGCGCCGCGGCTCGTCCCGCATAGACGGCCCCAGCCCGTGGGGTCGATCTCGGCGAAGCTGCGAACGGCGCGGATGGTATAGTCTTCGCTCATGCGGTGGCAGTGGTCCCTGGGTCGAAAGCCTCGAAGGTTATCTGATCCGCATGGGCATAACTATGGCGGGCACCCTCTTCATTGCGCACCGTCCAGGTGATGACAGGAATGCCGCGCTGTCTCTGGGCGGTGACAAAGCTGTTCGGCAGGTGCTCGTAGCAGTAGGAAATGAAGTCGAGCCCCAGATGCATCGCCTCGTCATGGGCGAAAAATTCTTCCGGCCGGGTACCCTCGGCGGTCAGCCCAACGGGATAGGGGCATTCGAGATCCTTGAGATCCTTGAGCAGCCAGACATCGAAGCTCATCAGCGCAACCGGACCCTTGTAGCCTTCCAGTACCTCGAGCACGGAGGCGGCAAAGCCCTCGTCATCATCCTTGCGGCCCTTGAGCTCCAGCACAAGAGGAACCCGCCCCGCGGCGAGGTCGAGAAGCTGCTTCAGCGTCGGCACCCGGTCCGCCGTGCCGCCGACCGAGAGCAGGCCAAGCTCGGCTGCCGTCCGCGCCCTGACATCGCCGGTGATCTTGCAAAGCCGCTGCAGGTCGTCGTCATGAAAGACGACTGGGACGCCATCCGATGCATATTGCAGGTCGCATTCGATGGCATAGCCGCCATCGATCGCACGCCGGAAGGCGGAAAGCGTGTTTTCCCACACCATGCGGTTGGAATCATGCAGGCCCCGATGGGCGATGGGCCTTGCGGTCAGAAACGAGAGATCCCGGCTCATGCGATTTCAATCACGGCATCGATTTCGACGGCGGCATTGAGCGGCAGGCAAGCCATGCCCACGGCCGCGCGGGCATGCTTGCCGGGTTCACCAAGAACCGCCGCAATCAGGTTTGACGCCCCGTTCATGACCAGATGCTGCTCGACGAAGTTCGGCACGGAGGCCACGAAGCCGTTCAGCTTCACCACGCGCTTGATTCGCGCGAGATCGCCCAGCGCCGCCTGGGCCTGTGCCAGAATATTGATGGCGCAAAGCTCTGCCGCGCGCTGGCCCCGCGCCACGTCCACATCCCGGCCGAGCAGGCCGGTTACGGCTACGGCGCCATTTTCGATCGGCAGCTGGCCCGAAAGATAAAGAAGATTGCCCGAGATCACATAGGGCACATAATTTGCAGCCGGTGCGGCTGCTGGCGGCAGTGTGATGCCCAGTTGGCTCAGACGATCATTAATTGTTTCGGACATTCTATTCTCCCATCCGTCTTCTACTGCGCACCCTCGCCCCAATGTGGGTGGGCTTGCTTATAAGTCTTGCATTTTGGATTCGATTTAAAGAAGAGATTATGACGCGCTTCAAGCCTGCTGGCGTGCCGCATGTGTCATAATTTGCGAAAAGTCGCCGATGGCCCCACAATGGGCCTGGCAAGGGAAGGGGTCGGGGCTGGTAAGCCTCGCCGAACGGGAGAATGTCGAATGGTCCGGTTGCGCATTGCCGCAGTGCTGCTTGCATCCATTGCCGCCAGCCCCGCTGCCGCGCTCACCCCTGCCGCAGCGGTTACTCCCGCCGACACGCTGGCACCGCACCGCGCCGTTTACGATCTCACCCTGAAGGAAGCCAATGAACGGGCAGGCATCGCCGGCATCTACGGGCGCATGGTCTATGAGTTCAAGGGATCGTCCTGCGCGGGCTACACCACCAATTTCCGCTTCGTGACCGAGGTGGATACCGGGGAGGAAAAGCGCCTGTCCGACCAGCAGACCACCACCTTCGAGGATCTGAACCAGCGCACCTTCCGTTTCACCACCAAATCCTTCACCGACCAGCAGCTGGACAAGGAAGTCTCCGGCGATGCGGCGGAGCGGGCAGGGCGCATCAAGGTGGCACTCGCGGCGCCCCAGAAGCGGGATGTGGATCTCGATCTCGGCCGCTTCCCGACTGAACACATGATCGACGTTTTGGAAAGCGCCCGCGCCGGAAAGCCGCTTTTCGAATCGAGGATCTTTGACGGCAGCGAAAACGCCGACAAGACGCTGCTTGCCACGACGGTCATCGGCAAGCGCAGCACCGGCCAGCCGACGGACCCAGAACTCGCTGCCGCCTCGCCGCTGGCGAAAAGCGAGTTCTGGCCCGTGACCATCGCCTATTTCAACGATGACAAGGTTGCCGATGCCCCGCCGGTCTACCGGATGGCGTTCAAGTTGTACGACAATGGCATCATCCGCGATCTCACCATGGATTACAGCGATTACGTGCTGACCGGAAAGCTGACCAAGCTCGAAATGCTGCCGCCAGAGACCTGCAAATAGGCGCGATACTGTTCCTTTTTTCTCGATTGCCCTTGCATTCTCGGGTTTTCGGGGATAAGGGCAGCGCATTCCACACGTGGGGTTGGGGTCGTCAGGGAGAAATCCTGATGGTTCCGCCGGTGGTCCGGACCGGAAGGCGAGGGCTGTTCACCCCATGGAGGTTCAACCGGAAAAGGAGATACACGGCATGGCATTGCCTGATTTCACCATGCGCCAGCTTCTGGAAGCCGGCGTCCACTTTGGTCACCAGACCCACCGCTGGAACCCGAAGATGAAGCCCTACATCTTTGGCGACCGCAACAACATCCACATCATCGACCTCGCACAGACCGTTCCGATGCTGTCGCGCGCCCTGCAGACGGTATCCGATACCGTTGCCCGTGGTGGCCGCGTTCTCTTCGTCGGTACGAAGCGCCAGGCATCCGACATCATTGCTGATGCCGCCAAGCGTTCGGCTCAGTACTACGTCAACTCCCGCTGGCTCGGCGGCATGATGACCAACTGGAAGACCATTTCGAACTCGATCCAGCGCCTGCGCAAGCTCGACGAGATCCTGTCTTCGGAAGGCTCCGGCTATTCCAAGAAGGAACGCCTGAACCTGGAGCGTGAGCGCGAGAAGCTGGAAAAGGCTCTCGGCGGTATCCGCGACATGGGCGGCACCCCGGACCTGATGTTCATCATCGACACCAACAAGGAAAAGATCGCGATCGACGAAGCCAAGCGCCTCGGCATCCCGGTCGTCGCCATCATCGACTCGAACTGCGATCCGGACGCGATCGACTATCCGATCCCGGGCAACGACGACGCTTCGCGCGCCATCTCGCTCTACTGCGACCTGATCGCCCGCGCTGCCATCGACGGGATCGCCCGCCAGCAGGGCGCCGCCGGTCGTGACATCGGCGCCTCCGCCGAAGCCCCGGTCGAGCCGGTCCTCGAAGACACGGGCGCCTGATTGGCGCCTGTCCCCGGGTGATGCGTCTCCCGGTACGGAATGAACTGGTGTTGAGGCCGTTGTGACACTCGCGTTCAGCGGCCTCATCCATTTCAGGCAAGCGGATGGCTTTTGCCGCATCCGCGCCATGGCCTGAATTCCCGTGATGTTTCATCACGTTGTTACAATTTCGGGGGATAGCGTTCCCCACCCTTCCGGCACCGCCCCGAAAGGCAGGTGCCGCGTGAACCCGCAAAGAGGCAGACAATGAGCAACGTAACTGCAGCAATGGTGAAGGACCTGCGCGAAAAGACCGGCGCAGGCATGATGGACTGCAAGAAGGCGCTGGCCGAAACCAATGGCGACATGGAAGCCGCCATCGACTGGCTGCGCGCCAAGGGCATCGCAAAGGCTGACAAGAAGTCCGGCCGTACCGCTGCGGAAGGCCTGATCGGCATCGCTTCCTCCGGCAACAAGGCCGTAGTCGTCGAAGTGAACTCCGAAACTGACTTCGTTGCCCGTAACGACGCCTTCCAGGACCTCGTCCGCGGCGTTGCCAGTGTCGCTCTCGGCACCGACGGTTCGGTCGATGCCGTTGCCGCTGCCAGCTACCCGGCCTCCGGCAAGTCCGTTGCCGACACCATCAAGGATGCGATCGCCCATATCGGCGAAAACATGAACCTGCGCCGCGCCGCCGCCCTTTCGGTCGATGAAGGCGTGGTTGCCACCTACATCCACAATGGTGTTGCAGATGGCCTCGGCAAGCTCGGCGTTCTCGTCGCTCTGAAGTCCACCGGCGACAAGGAAGCCCTGAACGCCATCGGCCGCCAGGTCGCGATGCACATCGCCGCCACCAATCCG
>CAMFIF010000044.1 GCA_945952415.1 uncultured Rhizobium sp.
TGTCCAAGATGGGCATCTCCACCTACCAGTCCTATTGCGGCGCGCAGATCTTCGATGCGGTTGGTCTGTCGTCCGAATTCGTCGACAAGTTCTTCTTCGGCACGGCCACCACCATCGAAGGCGTCGGTCTCGAGGAGATTGCCCGTGAAACCTTCGCCCGCCATCAGGCCGCCTTCTCCACCAATGCGCTGACGGCCCGCACGCTGGATATCGGCGGCGAATATGCCTATCGCATGCGCGGCGAGGATCATGCCTGGACCCCTGACGTGGTCGCATCGCTGCAGCATGCGGTGCGCGGCAATGCCAAGGACCGCTACCAGGAATTCGCCGAGCAGGTGAACGAAAGCACGGTGCGGATGAATGCCATTCGCGGGCTCTTCAAGATCAAGGGCGCCGAGGCGCTCGGCCGCAAGCCGATTTCCCTCGACGAGGTGGAGCCGGCTTCCGAGATCGTCAAGCGCTTCTCTACGGGGGCCATGTCCTTCGGCTCGATCAGCCGCGAGGCGCATACGACGCTTGCCATTGCCATGAACAAGCTCGGCGGCAAGTCCAACACCGGTGAGGGCGGCGAAGAAGCGGATCGCTATCTGCCGCTTCCCGACGGGTCGATGAACCCGGAACGGTCGGCGATCAAGCAGGTTGCCTCCGGCCGCTTCGGCGTGACGACCGAATACCTCGTCAATGCCGACATGCTGCAGATCAAGGTGGCGCAGGGTGCAAAGCCCGGCGAGGGCGGCCAGCTGCCCGGCCACAAAGTGGACGCGACGATTGCCAAGACCCGTCACTCGACGCCGGGCGTCGGTCTCATCTCGCCGCCGCCGCACCACGACATCTATTCGATCGAAGATCTGGCGCAGCTGATCTACGATCTCAAGAACGTCAATCCGGAAGCCGATGTTTCGGTGAAGCTGGTGTCGGAAGTGGGCGTGGGCACCGTTGCTGCCGGTGTTGCCAAGGCACGCGCCGACCACATCACCATTTCCGGCTTCGACGGTGGCACGGGCGCGTCGCCGCTCACCTCGCTGAAGCATGCGGGCAGCCCTTGGGAAATCGGCCTTTCTGAAACCCAGCAGACGCTGGTTCTGAACGGTCTTCGCTCGCGCGTCGCGCTGCAGGTCGATGGCGGTCTCAAGACCGGCCGCGACGTCATCGTCGGGGCGCTGCTCGGTGCCGACGAATTCGGCTTCGCCACCGCGCCGCTGATCGCCGCCGGCTGCATCATGATGCGCAAGTGCCACCTGAACACCTGTCCGGTTGGCGTTGCCACCCAGGACCCGGTTCTGCGCAAGCGCTTCAAGGGCGCGCCTGAGCATGTGATCAACTACTTCTTCTTCGTTGCCGAGGAAGTGCGCGAAATCCTGGCCTCGCTCGGCGTCCGTTCGCTGAACGAGATCGTCGGACGCTCAGACCTCCTCGAAAAGGATGAGGCGATTGCTCACTGGAAGGCTCGCGGGCTGGATTTCAGCCGCATCTTCCACAAGGTCGAAGCGCCCAAGGAAGCCACCCACTGGACCGAACGGCAGAAGCACCCGATCGACGATATTCTCGACCGCAAGCTGATCGAGAAGGCGAAGGTCGCTCTTCAGTCGAAGAAGTCGGTCACGATCGAAAGCGCGATCCGCAACGTCGACCGCTCCGTCGGGGCCATGCTCTCGGGCGAAGTGGCCAAGCGCTTCGGCCACAAGGGGCTCAAGGACGATACGATCAACGTGAAGCTCACCGGCACGGCCGGTCAGTCCTTCGGGGCGTTCCTCGCCCGCGGCGTCACGCTCTCGCTCGTAGGCGATGGCAATGACTATGTGGGCAAGGGCCTCTCCGGCGGCCGCATCATCGTCCGCCCGCCCGAGGACACGAAGATTATCGCCGAACAGTCGATCATCGTCGGCAACACGGTTCTCTACGGCGCCATCGAGGGCGAATGCTATTTCCGCGGCGTCGCAGGCGAGCGCTTCGCTGTCCGCAACTCCGGCGCCATCGCGGTTGTCGAAGGCGTGGGCGACCATGGCTGCGAATACATGACCGGCGGTGTCGTCGTCGTTCTCGGCGAGACGGGCCGCAACTTCGCGGCCGGCATGTCGGGCGGTGTCGCCTATGTGCTGGACGAGAAGGGCGATTTCGCCTCCCGCTGCAACATGGCCATGGTCGAACTGCAGCCGGTGCCGGAAGAGGACGACCTGATGGAGAAGCTGCACCATCGCGGCGGCGACCTCCAGCACAAGGGCCTCGTCGACGTATCGGGCGACATGACCCGCCATGACGAGGAGCGCCTCTACCAGCTGATTGCCAACCACCATCACTATACCGGTTCGGAGCGCGCCCGCGCGATCCTCGACCGGTGGAGCGACTATCGTCCGAAGTTCCGCAAGGTCATGCCGGTCGAATACCGGCGTGCGCTTGAAGACATGGAGCGGCTGGCCATGGGCGTTGCGGCGGAGTGATTGCCGAGAGACGGAACTTGGCATATGCTTCCGGCATATGCCGAGTTTGAGGAGGTCGGAATGGGCTATCAGGATCACAAGGACGGCCAGCCGGTGCGCAAGACGGTGCAGGTCTTCAAAAATGGCCGAAGCCGCGCGATCAGGATCCCAAAGGAATTCGAATTCGAGGCGGAAGCGGCGGTTCTGAGGCTACAGCCCGATGGCTCGATCCTGATTTCCCCGGCGGCAACGACGGGTCTTCTGGATTACCTGAAAACCGCCGACCCCTGGACGGGCGGCGATTTTCTGAGCGATGACAGCGATCTTTCGCCACTTGATGAGGTGAGCTTGCCGTGAGGTATCTGCTCGATGCCAACATCATCTCGGTACTGGTCTCCGATCCGCGCGGCAGGGTGGCCGAGCAGATCGGAAAAGTGGGCGAAGACAATGTCTTCACGAGTGTGATCGTGAGGGTGGAAATTTTGTTCGGGCTTCGGAAGCGAAAGTCCGAGGAACTCGATCGGAAGGTCTACGCGATCCTTCAGCGGCTCTATACCGCGCCGTTCGAGCCACCTGCCGATGAAGCCTATGCGCAGATCCGCGAAAGGCTGTCATCGGAGGGCAGGATCATCGGGCCGAATGACCTGCTGATCGCTGCCCATGCCATGGCACTCGATGCGGTGCTGGTGACTGACAATGTGACTGAATTCTCCCGGGTTGCCGGGCTGAAAGTGGAAAACTGGATCCGGTGAGCCGGACCCTCTGAACGAACGGACAGGACGATGGGCAAGGTTACAGGTTTTATGGAAATCGACCGGCAGGTGGCGAAGTATCAGCCGGCCTCCGACCGCATTCGCCATTTCCGCGAATTCACGCTCCCCATGTCGGACCCGGAAGTGCAGAAACAGGCGGCGCGCTGCATGGATTGCGGCATTCCCTATTGCCACGGCCCGACCGGCTGTCCGGTTCACAACCAGATCCCGGACTGGAACGATCTCGTCTATAACGGCAACTGGGAAGAGGCGATCCGCAACCTGCATTCGACCAACAATTTCCCGGAATTTACCGGCCGCGTCTGCCCGGCGCCCTGCGAGGAAGCCTGCACGCTGAATCTCGAGGACATGCCGGTTGCCATCAAGACGGTGGAACAGGCAATCGCCGACAAGGCCTATGAGCTCGGCTTCATCGTGCCGCAGCCGCCGACCACCCATACGGGCAAGAAGGTGGCGATCATCGGTTCAGGGCCTGCGGGTCTTGCGGCTGCCCAGCAGCTCGGCCGCGCCGGCCATGAGGTGCATGTCTACGAGCGCGAGTCGAAGCCGGGCGGCCTGCTGCGCTACGGCATTCCCGATTTCAAGATGGAGAAGAACTTCATCAACCGTCGTGTCGAGCAGATGCGCGGCGAGGGCGTCACTTTCCATTGCGGCGTCAATGTGGGCGTCACGCTGCCGGTGGAAAAGCTTCTCGCGGAGCATGATGCGGTTCTCTACTGCGGCGGTTCGGAAACGCCCCGTCCGGCCGGCATTCCCGGCGTCGATCTCGCGGGCGTTCACGATGCCATGCCTTATCTCGTGCAGCAGAACCGCCGCGTCGGCCGCGAAAACACCGACAGTGTCGGCTGGCCTTCGATGCAGATCCTGGCTGGCGGCAAGCATGTGGTCGTGGTCGGCGGCGGCGATACCGCGTCCGACTGCGTCGGCACCGCCTTCCGCCAGGGCGCCGTCAAGGTCACCCAGCTCGATATCCGTCCGCAGCCGCCGGAAAAGGAAGACAAGCTTGCCGTCTGGCCCTTCTGGGCAACGAAGATGCGCACCTCCTCCTCGCAGGCCGAAGGCGCGATCCGCGAGTTCCAGGTGGCGACGCTCGAATTCATCGGCGAGGACGGCGTGCTGACGGGCGTCAAGTGCTGTGAAGTGGACGAACGCCGTCGGCCGATCGCCGGGACGGAATTCGTCATCAAGGCGGATCTCGCCTTCATCGCCATCGGCTTCTCCGGTCCGTTCAAGGATAGCGTGCTGAAGGAACTCGACGGCAAGCTCACGCTCAACACCGACAAGCGCGGCTCCACCAATGTGGTTGCCAATGACCGCGACTACCGAACCTCGGTGGAAAAGCTCTGGGCTGCCGGCGATGTTCGCCGCGGCCAGTCGCTGGTGGTCTGGGCGATTCGCGAAGGACGCCAGGCTGCCCGCGCCATCGACGAGGCGCTGATGGGAAGCACCATCCTGCCGCGGTGATCCGGTGAGACCGTGATTCTCTGACAAGGCCTCGCTCCCCCGGGAGCGGGGTCGTTCTTTTTTCTGGCACCGGATGAAAATTGCGGGAAAGGCCGCAAGAGCACTATTTCTGGTGCGTTGTGCATGTGTTCTTTCTTACATACGAATGGATGGGCGGAGATGGGAAATCCACATCCCGGCCAGGGCAAGCAAGGCATAAAAAAGGCCTGCAGGGGGAACACATGTCGGAACAGGAAAAACTCGCCAGCGGTGCGCTGGGCGTGGCGGAATCGATCATCATGGGGGTGGCCGGTGCTGCCCCGGCCTTTACCATCTCGGCGGCAGCGGCCTCCATGGTTGCGGCCCTTGGCGTCCTGTCACTCGGCGCCATTCTTTATTGCGGTGTCATCATGTTCGGCACGGCGCTCGCCTTTCGCAACCTCAACCGGGTCGTCACCAATGCGGGTGCGAGCTATGCGGTGGTGGGCCATGTCTTCGGTCCGGGCTGGGGCTACTTCGCGGGGTGGGCGGCGCTGATGGCCTTTGCGCTTGCCATGGTGGCTGCTGCCGTTCCGGCCGCTTCCGCCACGCTGATGATGATTGCGCCCGACCGGGCGGAGGATACCCATTATGTGGTGCTGACCGGCGTCTTCTGGTTTTCCCTCGTGGCCTTCGTGACGCTCAGGGGGATCAAGCATGCCAGCCTGGTGCAGATCAGCTTCGTCACCATCGAATGCGTGGCCATTCTGGTCATCGTCGGGGCAGGGCTCATCCACTGGCCGACGCTGGCGGTGAGAATGCCGGAGTGGAGCTGGTTCTCGCCTTTTTCCCTGTCTCCCGGGCAGTTCGCCACGGGGCTGCTGCTTGGCCTCTATTTCTACTGGGGCTGGGATGTGACGATCAATCTCAGCGAAGAGACGGGCCTGGCCGGCGATGCGGATGCCTCCGGCGGCAGTGCGCTCTGGTCGGTCATCAATCTCATGGTGCTCTACACGCTGCTGATGCTCGCCATTGTGCTTACCTTGAGCGATCAGGATGCCTCCAACGCGGGCCCGAACCTGCTTTTCGAACTCGGCAGCCGGCTGCTTCCCTTCCCCTTCAACTATCTGGCGGTGCTGGCTCTCATGCTCAGTGCCATCGGCACGCTGGAAACGCAGACGCTGCAATTTTCCCGCTCGCTTTTCGCCATGGCCCGGGACGGGCATTTTCATGCCCGCTTTGCAAGGATCCATGATCGCTGGCAGACGCCCCATGCGGCCACCGTCGTCATCTGGGTCCTCGGCGTCTTCTTCCTGGTCGCCTCCAGCTACCTGCCCACGGTCCGGTCGATCCTTGACAGTTCGATCCTCGCGCTTGGCCTGCAGATCTGCTGCTATCTCACGCTCACCTGCCTGGCGGCGGCCTGGCATTTCCGTGACAGTCTGAAAAAGGGCATCGTTCCGGCTGTCACCCATGTGCTCTGGCCGCTTGCGAGTGCAGCGACGATGATTTTCGTCGCACTTTACAGCCTGACCGACCTGCCGCTGGAAACGAGCCTGATCGGTCTTGGCGGGCTTGCCATCGGTGTCGTTCCGCTGCTGCTGCCCTCCAGAAGGCGGCGGGCGGTTGCCTGAGGTCAGAGACTCGGCCTGGAGAAATCGTCCACCCGCCCGGCAGGTGCCGGATCCTTGCCGAGCATCAGGGCGCTCGCAACGGCGGGCGGCGTGCCGGGGGCGCCGAGCAGTTCGTTGCCGCCGTCGAGTTCCGGATCGGTGAGGCTGATCGGCGGCGTCCGGACCGGTGGGCCTGCGGGTTTCTGCTGCTGGCCCGACGCCAGCAGCGACTGGTCGTCGAGCCGGATCAGCTGTTCGACCGTCAGCGGCTCGCCGAGATATTTGCGGATCGGCTTCTCCGCATAGAAGGCGAGCTTGCGCTTGCCGGCCGCCGTCAGGCCCACTCCGTCGGAGGTGCGCAGTCGGGCCGGCTGGCCGGTGAAGTCCGATCCCGACTGGATGAACTTGCCGTTTTCGTCGACGAAGCCGTCCCAGATATCGACGAATTCGGCCCCGGCGCGGGCCGTTTCATTGCGGTAGAGGAGATTGAACTGCAGGGCGGCGGCGCTGGTATTGGTGCTCTTGAAGGCGGGTAGCCCCACCCAGATCATCGGCACGCCGGCGTCCTTGCCGATCTTCAGCATGGCCTGAACGCGGCCGATATAGGCCTCGTTGAAGGCGGGCGTGTCGAAATCCGCCTTGCCCTCGGGCAGCCGCATCTGCTGGCGGTCATTGGCACCGATCATCAGCACAAGGGCCGCGGGGCGGATTTCGCTGAGAAGCGCGGGGAGTTCCTTTCGCCAGTCGTAGAAATCGTCGCGCACCAGGCCCGAAGCATTGTTGGTCCTGCTGTCGATGACGGTTGCCGGGTCCTGCGAAAAGGCGGCCGTCAGGCCCTGGGCAAGACCGGTTGCCAGAAAATCGCCCACGACGAGGATATGGCGCGCATCGGCATTCTTGACGGCAGGCGGCGCGGTGGTTTCCAGCGTGGTGACGCTTGAGGGGTTCCGCTTCTTGATGCGGGGCTTCTTGCGGGCCGGCAGCTCGATGATGTCGGGCTGCTCGCGCTGCGGTGCGCCGAAGATCCAGTCGAAGAGGGTGCGGCGCTGGCGCAGCTCCTGCGCTTGGGAAGCGGAGGGCATGCCGCTCAGCAGAAAGGACAGCACCATCCCCAGAAGGAGAAGGCTTCGCAGAAGCGTTCGGGCAAGAGGGGCGACGGTCATGCGGATGCGCTCACGGGATTGGGCAAGGCATTCTTGCCCCGCATGGCCATTATAGGCAGAACGCTACCCTGGAAAAGGGAAAAGAGGTGAAGGCAGCCTGCCTTACTGCCTCAGCGCCTTCAGAAGTTGCCGCGAGGGTTCGCCATCCGGCTGGAGGCCCAGTCGCTGCTGGATCGAGGCAATGGCCGCCTTCGAGCCGGAGCCGAAATTGCCGTCCACTTCGCCCTCGTAATAGCCAAGTTCCTTCAGCCTCGACTGAAGCTCGAACTTCTCGTTGATATCGAGCGAACTGTCGGGACGGGGCCAGCTCTGGCGCATGCCGGGATAGCCGGCGATCTGGTCGGCCAGTTGCCCGACGGCCAGCGCATAGGTATCGGCGGCATTGTATTTCTTGATGACGAAGAAATTCTTGGCCATCAGGAAGCCCGGACCCTTGCCGCCGGCGGGCATTTTCAGCTGGGCGCGATCGCCGCCGTTCTTGAAGCCCTTGCCATTGGGGCGCACGAAGCCAAGCTGTTCCCACTGGGCAAGCGTCAGCGTCTTGCCGGCATAGGCCTGGCCGCCCGCGGGGATCATCACCTCATAGCCCCAGGTCTTGCCGGAAACCCAGCCATTCTCCTTCAGGAGATTGGCAGAGGTGGCGAGCGCATCGGGAATGGAGTTCCAGATATCGCGCTTGCCATTGCCGTCCGCATCGAAGCCATAGAGCAGGTAGCTGGTCGGAATGAACTGGGTATGGCCCATGGCGCCGGCCCAGGAACCGGTCATTTCCTTCGGGCTGATATCGCCGGCCTGAAGGATCTTCAGCGCGGCAATCAGCTGTTTCTGGGCATATTTGGAGCGCTTCGGATCGGAATAGGCGAGCGTCGCCAGCGCCTGCGGTACGTAATGGAGCTTTTCCTCCTTGGAGAGGATAGCGCCGTAATTGGATTCCATTGACCAGATGGCGAGGAGGATGTGCTTGTCCACGCCGAAATGCCGCTCGATGGCCGAGAGAACGGAGCCGTAGCGCTTCAGCATGTCCTGCCCGACGCGGACCGTGTATGGGTTCACGCGGCTGTCCATATATTCCCAGACCGGCGTCTTGAATTCGGGCTGGAAGCCCGCCTTGCGAAGCACGTCCGGATCGGGCTCGTTGACGCCGGCAAAGGCGGCCTTGTAGGTGCGGGCGGAAATGCCGGCCTTGGCCGCAGTCGGATAGAACTTGATCACGAAATTGCGGAAGGCTTCATCCGCACGGGCAGTGGCCGGGCCCGCCATGTGCAGTGCCAGAAGGGCGGCCATGCCCAGTTTTCCGAAGTGAAGGCAGGTTCTCATGAGCATCGTGCAATCCCGATCTGTGGCGAAACGCAAGGGGCGGCCGAGACGGGCCACGCCTGGTTCGAGGCTAACGCGAGACTCTCAACAAAATCTTTACCATGTTCGGGGGCTGGCGTCATTCTTCGCAAAAAAGTAGCTTTTTGAAACTAATTCGAGACCGCATGGCATGAATGTCCATGTTTGGATCGCCGTTGGAGGCCAGTTTGGGACAGCATCGTAAAGTTCGTAAGGCAGTTTTTCCGGTCGCGGGTCTGGGAACCCGCTTTCTTCCCGCAACCAAGGCCGTTCCCAAGGAGATGCTGACCGTCGTCGACAAGCCGGTCATCCAGTATGTGGTCGATGAGGCGCTGGAGGCGGGGATCGAGCATCTGGTCTTCATCACGGGCCGCGGCAAGGGACTGATCGAGGACTATTTCGATATCCAATACGAGCTGGAGCGGACGCTGAAGGAACGATCAAAGACGGCGGAACTCACGCTTCTTGCCGAAATCCTGCCGAAGGCGGGAACCGCAAGCTTTACCCGCCAGCAGGAGCCGCTGGGGCTCGGTCACGCGGTGTGGTGCGCCCGCGACATCGTCGGAAACGAACCCTTCGCGCTGCTTCTGCCCGACATGATCATGCGCGGCGAGAAGGGCTGCATGAAGGGCATGATGGAGCTTTACGAACAGTCGGGCGGCAATGTGATCGCCGTCGAAGAGTGCCATCCGGACCAGGCCCATAAATATGGTATCGTCGGCGTGGGCGAGGCGATCGGCTCCGGCTTCAAGATCACCGGCATGGTGGAAAAGCCGGCTAAGGGCACCGCGCCCTCCAATTATTTCATCAATGGCCGCTACATCCTGCAGCCGGAGATCTTCGAAATTCTCGAAACCCAGGAACGCGGTGCCGGCAACGAGATCCAGCTGACAGACGGCATGCTGAAGCTGGCCGCGAAGCAGGAATTCGCCGGTTATCACTTCAAGGGCGAGACCTTCGATTGCGGCGCCAAGGATGGCTTCATCCTCGCCAACGTGGCTTTCGCGCTGGAGCGCGCCGATATTCGCGGCAGCGTGGAAGCGGAAATGATCAAGCTGCTGGAGCGCGCCAGGGGCTGATTGGCCCCACTCTGTCCTTTCGAGAAGCCGCTTCGGTTCGCCGGAGCGGCTTTTTCTATCGCTTGAGGGTGATGCCGAGCCCGGCGCGCAGGACATCCGTATCCGATCCGTTGTCGGGTGTCGTTCGCTCCCAGGAGAGATCGGCTGTCAGATCCACATAGCGGTTCAGGCCATAGGCCATGCTGGCGCCGAGCGTGGTGACCACGTCGTTCCCGGTGGTTCCGGCGGGCCGGTAATCCCGCCAGGTCGCGCCGCCCGAGAGCTTGGCCACCAGATCGTCGCGGACCTGCTGCGTCAGGGCGAGCGTGAGCGCGCGGGAAACATAGCCGGACTGGCCGGCAACGACGGAGGGCTCGACCGAGGTGACGAGACCGAGCGTGATATCCGTGCCCCGGCGCGGAGACCAGCTGGCGGCGGCATCGAGAACCACCGCATCGATGGCAGCAAGCCGCGCATCGGCAAAGGTCACATGGCGGTAGCCGAGGCCGAGCTCGCCCTTCAGTTTCTCGCCGAGATCGATCTCGACGCCGGCCTTGCCGCCGATCTTCTGGGAATCCCGCTCATAGCCTGCCGAATCGAGCGATTCGTCATAGATGCTGCGACCGGCCGAGGCTTCGAGGAAAGGGATGAGTGCGGGCGAGAGTTCATAACCGACCCGCAGGCGCAGATTGCCCTCGTTGCGGTTGCGCTCGCTGAGCGAAACGGAAGAGCCGTCCGAGAGGGTCGCATCGGAATAGGTGGTCCGGCTGAGATCCAGGGCGGCCAATCCACGCAGCAGGCCGAAATCCCGCTCGATGGTGGCGCCACCGGTGAGGGTCTGGACGCGGGACTGGTCCACCGCATCGAGAAGGGCATTGGGATCGGTGGCGCTTTCGCGGGTCAGGCTGTAGCCGCCCGTCAGATGGGCCACCGTATCCCGGGAGAGATCCAGCCTGAGATCGCCATTGATGGTTGCCGAGGGCTTGGTCTGGCCTTCACCGGAGAGATTGCGCTGGAAAATGCCATCGCCGGTGACGGTCAGCTGATGGCGGGACCAGTCGGAGGTGAGCGTGCCCTTCAGCTCGGTCTGGAGGTAGCTGCGGCTGGTGCTGGCGCCCGCCGATTTCGTGGTTTCGCTGGCAACCGACGTGTTCAGCGCCGGCCGCAGCACGAAGCTGCCGAGCCCGATGCCGGGCGTTTCATTCCGGTCGGAGCGGATCGCCGGGCGCAGGCCGTCAAGCGGCTGTTCGCGCAGGTTGTCGCGGCCGAGATCGGCCGTATCGGCAAGCGGTTCGCTGTCCTGAAGGCCACTGAGCTTTGCTGTCCGCGCATTGATGGAGCCGGTCTCTTCGACCGTTTGTTTCTTAGTCTTCTTTTTCGTCCGGACGGGTTTTGCAGGCGCGGCGTCGGCACCACCCCCATCGGGCACGGTTGTCACTGCCGCGGCGCCATAGGCCGCCGGGGCGGAATCCAGGCTCTGGCCCGCCGCAAGCGCCGGCCACAGGCCCAGCACCGCCACGCCAGCCAGCAGGCTGCGGCAGGCGGCGGGGCGTGAAAACCCGGTTCTGGAACGGCGTTCGGTCATGGTCGTGCAAAACCTGGAAGCAGGAATGGTTACCCATTTCTAAAACCTCATGGTTAATGCTTCGTTTAGGGGATCGACGGCGCCGGTGTTTTTCAGTTATCGCTTTGAAAATAAATCCTGAAATAATGTCCGGTTCGGGCCAGTTCGGCTGTGCGGACGTGAAAGAAGACCTGTCTTCCAGCCCGGGGAGGGCCGTTTCCCGCCGCGGGGCCGCCTTTCCGGCGATTTTCCGCTGAAAAAGCGCCAGCGGCCCTGCCGAGAAATTGGACAGGCGAAGCGGAAAGCGCTAACGCTCCTGCCCATGACAGAGATTGCCGTGACCTCACTTGCCGCCGATGCCCTGGCCTCGGCCATGCGCACCATCGAAACCGAACGCAAGGGCCTCGCCTCGCTCGAGGCGGCGCTTTCCGGATCGCTTGCCGCGCCCTTTTCCGCTGCGGTCGAGCGGATCTATGGCATTTCCGGCCGGGTGATCGTCACGGGCGTCGGCAAGAGCGGGCATATCGGTTCGAAGATGGCGGCCACATTCGCCTCCACCGGTACGCCGGCCTTTTTCGTCCATCCGGTCGAAGCCAATCACGGCGATCTCGGCATGATCACCCGCGATGACGTGATCATTGCCATGTCCTGGAGCGGGGAGAGCACCGAACTCAAGGGCATCATCGCCTATTCGCGGCGTTTCCGCATTCCGCTGATCGCGATGACGGCGGGCGAAACCTCGACGCTGGCGCGGGAAGCGGATATCCTGCTTTTGATGCCGAAGGAGCAGGAAGCCTGCCCCCATGGGCTGGCCCCCACCACATCCACGATGATGCAGCTGGCGCTCGGCGATGCGCTGGCAATTGCGCTTCTCGAAAGCCGCGGCTTCACGGCGCAGGATTTCCGCACCTTCCACCCCGGCGGCAAGCTGGGCGCGAGCCTTACCCATGTGGGCGACATCATGCACAAGGGGGACCGCATTCCGCTGGTGGCTTCGGGAACGGCGCTGACCGAGGCGGTGATGGTGCTTTCGAAGAAGCGCTTCGGCTGCGTGGGTGTGACCGATGCGGACGGGCGGCTTTGCGGCATCGTCACGGAGGGCGATCTCGCCCGCAACCTGGCCCGGCCGCTGGCCGAGCTTCTCGTCGACGACATCATGACCCGCACGCCGAAGACCATCAAGGCGAGCGCGCTCGCCACCAGTGCGGCGGCCCTGCTGAACGAGATGGGGATTACGGCGCTGATCGTCATCGATGACGAGCGGAGGCCGACCGGTATCGTACATTTCCACGATTTCCTGCGCGTCGGCGTCGCCTGACCTCCGCCTTTCGCCGCTCCGTCAGGCGGCTTCCACGGAAAGCGTCGCGCCGTCCGCCGCCACGATCCGCACACGGGTGCCGGCGGGAAGGTCGTTGCCCTTCACCGGCCAGAAACTGTCGTCGATCTTCACGCGTCCCCGCCCGTCGCGGATCGGTTCGCCGAGCGTCGCAATGCGCCCGACAAGCGAGGCGCCGCGCTGGTTGAGAAGCGGTTCGTCGCTCAAGCCTGCCGGCCCCGCATAGAAGCGGCGGCCGAGAAGCACGAAGAGCACGGACAGAACGGCAAAGAGGAGGAACTGCACCTCCCAGGGCCACAGGGCGCTTCCCCAGAGGGCGAGCGAGACGAGGCCGACGGCGATGGCCGCAAGGCCGATCCAGACCAGGAAGACGCCCGGCACCAGAAGTTCGGCGCCGAGCAGCAGAAGCCCCAGCACCCACCAGCTCCACGGACCCACTTCGTCCAGAAAGGCCGCTATCATGGATCAGGCCTCCGGCGGCTGCTGGCCGGGCGTAGCCGGCCAGACATTGCCGGTCTCGGCGGGCCTGTCGGCGGCGGCCATCTGCACGTCCGGTACGGTGCGGGTGGCCGGGCGTCGGGGGGTGGAGGAGGGCGCGGAGGAGGGCTTCGGTCCATCGCCGAAGACTTCGCGGGCGATCGCACCGATGCCGCCCAGCGAGCCGATCAGGGACGACGACTCCATCGGCATCAGCACGATCTTGGCATTGTTGGCGCGGCCGATCGAGCCCAGCGCTTCGGTGTATTTCTGGGCAACGAAATAGTTGATCGCCTGCACGTCTCCGGCGGCAATGGCTTCGGATACCATGCGGGTTGCCTTGGCTTCGGCTTCCGCCAGGCGTTCACGCGCTTCTGCATCCCGGAAGGCCGCCTCGCGCTCGCCTTCCGCCTGGAGGATGGCGGCCTGCTTGGCGCCTTCGGCCCGCAGGATCGCCGCGTTGCGCGAGCCTTCCGCTTCCAGAACCTGGGCGCGCTTCTCGCGCTCGGCCTTCATCTGGCGGGCCATGGCATCGACCAGATCGGCCGGCGGGCGAATGTCCTTGATCTCGACGCGGGTCACCTTGATGCCCCATGGGCCGACCGCATCATCCACCACACGCAGGAGCTTCTCGTTGATCACCTCGCGGTTGGAGAGGAGTTCGTCGAGGTCCATCGAGCCCATGACCGAGCGGATATTGGTCATGGTGAGGTTGAGGATGGCGTTTTCGAGATTGGAGACCTGATAGGCCGCCTGGGCCGGGTTCAGCACCTGGTAGAAGGCGACTGCATCCGCCGCCACCGAGGCATTGTCCTTGGTGATGACTTCCTGCGTCGGAACATCCAGCACCTGCTCCATGATGTTCATCTTGGAGCCGATGGTCTCGATGAAGGGCGTGATGATGTTGAGGCCCGGATGGAGGGTGCGGGTATAGCGGCCGAAGCGCTCCACCGTGTAGAGATAGCCCTGCGGCACGGTCTTCACCCCGGCAAAGAGCACGAGGATGACCAGGACCACCAAGCCGACCACTGCAATATCGAAACCCGTCATTCTCCAATCCTCCAGGAAGGCGATGCCGGCTCCATGCCAGCCACCTTACAACTGGAGGGTTCATCCTCCAATTGCAAGGCCGAGGTCATGGTCCGCTTCGCTTTTCGCGTCAGATCCAGCCGCCGAGTTCGCGGCGGACCACGTGTTCCAGCACCCACATGCCATCGGTGCTGTCGTTGAGGCACGGAATATGGGTGAACTTCTCCCCGCCATTATGCAGGAAGAGCTCTCCCGCTTCGCCGGCGATTTCCTCCAGCGTTTCCAGGCAGTCGGAGACGAAGCCCGGATTCATGACGGCAATCTTCTTCACGCCGTCCTTGGCAAGCTTCTCCACCGTCTTGTCCGTATAGGGCTGCAGCCATTCCTCGGGCCCGAACCGGGACTGGAAGGTGACCATCAGCTTGTCCTTCGGCAGGCCGAGCTTCTCGCGGAGAAGACGCGCCGTCTTCATGCACTGGCAGTGATAGGGATCGCCCTTCTTGAAATAGGACTGCGGAATGCCATGGAAGGAGGTGATCAGCAGATCGGGCTCCCAGTCGAGCGTTTCGTAATGCTTGCGCACGGAATTGGCGAGCGCCTCGATATAGACCGGATCGTCGTGATAGGGGGGCACGGTGCGCAGCGCCGGCTGCCAGCGCATCTTCAAAAGCGTCTCGAAGGCCTTGTCGTTCACGGTCGCCGTGGTCGCCGCGGCAAATTGCGGGTAGAGCGGGAAGAGCAGGATCTTTTCGCAACCCTGATCCTTCAGCCACTGGATCCGCGACGGAATGGACGGCTGGCCGTATCGCATGCCCCAGTCGATCACGACGTTCGGGTGGTCCTTGAAGGCCTCGGCGAGCTTCTCCCCCTGGCTGCGGGTATAGGTGCGCAGGTAGCTTTCGTTGAGATCGTGGTTCCAGATCTCCTCATAGGCCTTGCCCACCTTCTGCGGGCGACGGTTGAGCACGATGCCGAACAGGATCGGGTACCAGAACAGGCGGGACCATTCGATCACCCGGCGGTCCATCAGGAATTCCTTCAGGTAGCGCCGCATGGAGGTGTAATCGGTGCCGTCGGGCGTTCCGAGATTGACGAGGAGAACGCCCACCTTGCCGAATTTCACCGGGGGATGACTGGCGGGAAAATGGGATGTGTCAGCGGCCATGGAGAGATCTCTTTTTGAATTCTGTAAATGAGGCGCAGCCCATATAGGGCAGCCTGCCACGGGAAACACCCTCTTTCCATGAAAAACCGGCCCGGAAAAGCCGGGCCGGTCATTTTGTCTCAAGCGGAAGGGCCGGTTACTTTGCCGGAATGGTCAGTTCCTTGCCCACATGCAGGGCGCGGGGCTTCGGATTGCCGTTCGCTTCTGCGATCTTCTTCCATTCCATGCCGGAGCCCAGGTATTTTGCGGCAAGATCCCAGAGCGTATCGCCCTTTTCCACCACATGCCGGTTGCCGGCGGCCGAAGGGGCGGGCGCGGTGGAGGGTTCGGGGGCGGTCTTCACGGCCTTGTCGACGGGAGCGGCGGGCGTTGCGGGGGCTGCCTTGGTCGCATCGTTTGAGGTGCTGGCGGCTGCTTCCTGAGGCGCTGCGGCTGCGCCGGTGCCGGTGATGCGGCCATCCGTATAGGGCTTGTAGGGACGGTTGGCCCCGAGATAGGCGGCAACGGCATCTTCCAGGCTCGGGCCGTAATCATAGGCCTTCATGCCCTTTTCGGCGAAGACCGCATAACCATCGCCGCCGCCGCGCAGGTAATTGTTGGAGACGACGCCATAGGTCTTCTCCGGATCGATCGGCTTGAAGCCGTCGCCGTCACGGACCTCGATGGCCGTCACCCGGCTGCCGGCGGGTTTCGAGCGGTCGAAAGTGAATTTGAGGCCGGCCACCTGCGGGAAGCGCCCGCCGCCTTCCTCCACTTCGCTCACGCCGTTTTCAAGCGCGGCCTTGATGTCGGCGCCCTTGAGCTCGAAGGTGGCGATGGTGTTCTGGAAGGGCAGCACGGTCAGCACTTCGCCCATGGTCACCGGACCCTGGTCGATCGAGGCGCGCAGGCCCCCGCCATTGGTGATGGAGATGGTCACGCCCTGACCCTTGACGCGGTCCAGCATGGCATCGGCGACGAGATTGCCCATGGAGCATTCCTTCTGGCGGCAGTTTTCGCGCGCGCCATCGATGGCTTCCGTTGTTTCGGACACTTCCTTCTTGCGGATTTCCTCCAGCGGCTTGGCCAGTTCCGCCACGCGGGTGACGTAGCCAGAATGGGGCGTGACCGACTTGTCGAGCAGGATCGGATCACCGCTTGCCGCCGTCACCACACCCTTGTCATCGAAGGTGACCGAGAGATCGCCCAGATATTTGGAATAGGCATAGGCGGTGACGATGGGCACGGCGATGCCCGAGGGGTTCTTGACCAGAGTCGGATAGGGGCCGGCGGCCTTGTCATTGTTGTTGGCGAGCAGGGTATGGCTGTGCCCGCCGACGATCACGTCGATGCCATCGACGGCTGCGGCGATCTGCTTGTCGCGCTCATAGCCCACATGGGAGAGCAGCACGATCTTGTTGATGCCCTGGCCTTCGATGTCCTTGACCTGTTCCTTGAGCGTCGAAATCTCGTCGGCAAAGAGGACGTCCTTGCCCGGAGAGGAGGTTTCATCCGTGTCGGTCGCGAGAACGGAAACGACGGCCACCTTGTCGGCCCCGAATTCCTTGACGATGTAAGGCTTGTACTTGCCGGCAATGGGGGTGTTCAGGCCGGCCAGCGTGTTTGCAGAAATCATCGGGAATTTCAGCGCGGCGATGAATTTGGCGAGTTCCTCCGGGCCGTCGTCGAATTCGTGATTGCCGAAGGCCATGGCATCGAAGCCGATGCCGTTCATGAATTCGGCCACCGGAGCGCTCTTGTAGGTCGTGTAGAAGAGCGAGCCCTGGAACTGGTCGCCGGCATCGAGCACCAGCACCGGCTTGTCCTTCAGCGCGGCACGGCGGGAATCAATGGCTGCCTTGACGCGTGCGACGCCGCCGAAGCAGTCACCCTTCTGGTCGTCTTCCGGCGTGCAGGTGGAATCATACTTGTTGATCGGCTCGATGCGGGAATGGAAATCGTTGATGTGCAGGATGTCGAGCTGGAAATCGGCAAAGGCGATACCGGAGCTGAAGCCGATAAAGGCGCTGGCAAGCAGCACGGAACGGAGGGGGCGGAACATTCTCTTCTCCTTGTCTTTGTCATCAAGACCGGAAATCAAGCGGAAAACCATCATGATTTCATGACAGGCGGCGGCCTGTTTCATCCCTGGCGCGAAGCACCGCGGAGATGGGAAATGGTTTCACCTGCGCTTGCGGCATGCAAGCGAAAACAGCACACAAGGATTGAGGTGGTAAACGCGCCCCTTCTAAAAGGTTGCAAAAACAAAGCCTCCGGCCCGTGGCGCGGAGGCTTGGTCTGGTATGCGATAGGAGGTGTTACCTCAGTTCGGCAGGCTTGCCGGCGGAGTGACCGTGCCCATGGGCTGAACCGGCTGGGCCGCCGCCACCGGCATGTCGGCCCGGCGGGTCAGCGAGAACTGGGCGCCGCTGTCGGAGGTGCAGTTCAGCTGCGCTGCGGTGGCCAGCTGGCAGTTGGCGCGCTGGGACTTCTTGGTCTTCGCCGAGATGAAGGAGACCTGCACGAGGCCGGTCGGATCCACCGTATAGGTGCCGGTTGCGAGTACCGCATTGTAGCCGTCGGTTGTGCGCGTCACGAACTGGCCACCCTGGAAGGTGGAAACCAGCGCATTCTTGTCCTGCCAGGCCCCTTCCACGGTCGGCGCCTTGGCGGGGGCGGGCAGTTCCCGCACCGGCTCAGCCGTCTGGCAGGCGGAAAGCAGTGCTCCGGCGGCGAGAAGTGCAAGAACCCTTTGGCTGCGCATATGTGATCTCCGGCGATTCGATGCTGTTCAATAGCAAAAACATGAACCGCGTCTGGCGGCATGACAAGGCCGGGACAACGCAAGAACGCGCTCCCGGCCTTCAATTTCCTTAAAGCTGTGGCTTAACGGACAAGGATGTTCCGGAACTGCCAGGGATCGGACGTGTCGAGATCTTCGGGGAAGAAGTCGTTGCGGTCCTTGAGGGGCGTCCAGTCGGTGTAGTGGCCTTCGACCGGGCCGAGATAGGGCGACTGCACTTCAAGGCAGCGCTTGTAGTCCATCTCGTCGGCCTCGACGATGCCGGCCTTCGGGTTTTCCAGCGCCCAGACCATGCCGGCAAGCACGGCGGAGGTCACCTGCAGCCCGGTCGCGTTCTGGTAGGGCGCGATCTGGCGGGTTTCCTCGAGCGAGAGGCGCGAGCCGTACCAGTAGGCGTTCTTGTCGTGGCCGTAGAGCAGCACGCCCAGTTCATCCACGCCGTCGACCAGTTCGTTCTCGTCGAGAACATGGAGTTCCGGCTGGTGGTTGCCGCCATTGCCGAACATTTCGTGCAGGGACAGCACGGCATCATTGGCCGGGTGATAGGCGTAATGGCAGGTCGGACGGAAAGTCACGTCGCCATCCTTGTCGCGGACGGTGAAATAGTCGGCGATCGAGATGGACTCGTTATGGGTGACCAGGAAGCCATACTGGGCGCCCGGCGTCGGGCACCAGGTGCGGACGCGGGTGTTGGCGCCCGGCTGCTCCAGATAGATCGCGGCCTTGCTGCCCTTCTTGTGCTTCTTGGCGTTCTTCGGCATCCACTT
>CAMFIF010000045.1 GCA_945952415.1 uncultured Rhizobium sp.
ATTCTCGATGGAAATATCCGCTAACGCCGGGTCACTTCTCAGTGGAAATCAACAGCCGTCGGTAACCCGGCGGCTGTAATGCTCGCTGTCACCTGGTTTTAAATAGATTTTTCCCCGCCGGCTTCTCCTGCGCCATATAATTTCTAGATAATTACTAGACTAATCCGGTAGGCATGGAGAAGGGTGATCCGCTTCCGGCAGTCCGCCGGGAAGCCGCCTTCAGGAAGCCGGGAAGATCAGGAGGAGCAGGTGGCGGTTCGGAAAAAGATGCTGATCAATGCCTTCAGCATGAACTGTGTCGGCCATATCAACCATGGCCTCTGGAGCCATCCGCGGGATCGGTCCGGCGATTACCGGCGCCTGTCTTACTGGACGGACCTTGCGGCCACGCTTGAGCGGGGCCTTTTCGACGGTCTCTTTCTCGCTGACATATTAGGGGTCTACGATGTCTATGGCGGATCGGTCGATCTCACCTTGCGCGAGTCGGTCCAGCTGCCGGTCAACGATCCGCTTATGCTGATCTCGGCCATGGCTGCGGTCACCCGGCATCTCGGCTTCGGTGTCACCGTGAACACCAGCAATGAGGCGCCCTACACGTTTGCCCGGCGCATGTCGACGCTCGACCATCTCACGAATGGTCGTATCGGCTGGAATATCGTCACGGGCTACCTGGACAGTGCAGCGCGCGCGCTGGGTGATCAGGGTATGATCGACCACGATACCCGCTATGATCGCGCCGACGATTATCTCGATGTGCTCTACAAGCTCTGGGAGGGAAGCTGGGAAGAGGGGGCGATCCTCGCCGACCGGTCGCGGCGGATCTACGCAGATCCCGCGCGCGTGAAGGCCATTTCCCATGATGGCCCCTACTATCGTTGCGAGGGCTACCACCTGTCCGAACCTTCGCCCCAGCGCACGCCTGTTCTGTTTCAGGCGGGAACCTCGGGCCGCGGCCAGGCCTTCGCGGCTCGCCATGCGGAATGCGTTTTCATCACCGGTTCTGATCGGAAGACGGCGCGCAGCGCGGTGGACGCGCTGCGCGCCGCTGTGGGGCAGGCCGGACGATCGCCGGATTCCGTCCGGATCCTGATGGGGATCACGGTCGTTCCCGGACGGACCGCGGCCGAGGCGCGCGAAAAACATGCCGACTACATCGCCCATGCCAGCCCCGAGGCGGGCCTCGCTCATTTCTCTGCCGGCAGCGGAATCGATCTGTCGCGCTATGGGCCGGACGACCCCATTGCCTTCGGCACCGGCAATGCAATCCAGTCGGTCAACAATGCTGCCCGTCGCGCCGGATTGACTCGACGGGCACTGCTGGAGCAGCTGGCGATCGGCGGACGCTATCCCGTCATTGTCGGAGACGGAGGGCAGGTTGCCGAGGAGCTGATCTCCTGGATGGACGAGACGGGGATCGATGGCTTCAACCTGACGCGGACCGTTGTGCCGGAGTGCTACGAGGATTTCGTGGATATCGTCGTGCCGGAACTGCAGGCGCGGGGCGCTTACAAGACCGCCTATACGGATGGTACGTTGCGCCATGCCCTTTTCCAGGCCGGCGACCGGCTGCCAGCCCATCATTACGGCAGCCGGTTCAGGACGGTTCCGAAGACAAGGGCGTGAAAGTCCCGAAAGGGTGGTTTCAGAGGAGAAGATTGAGGCTCGCAGAGGAGGCATGACCTGTCATTCCGTCCCCCTGCAGGGCGGGGAGGGGCAAATCTGCTGCACCTGGCAGGACGTCTTATGGGTTCTGCCAGGGTGAGGCCCTCAACGGGGCAGTCGACCGCAAAATATCCCGCGCTTTCCTGTCATGTGACAGGTTTATGTCCGGCAGACGAAGCGAGCGACAAGCGCCGGTCACCATTTCAACTTGCAGCCGCATTGTGGAATTATCTTCCGCTATCTGCCCGGAAGAAGAACATTTTGCTCTTTTGAAAATAATTATTTCTATAGAATTTATAGAGAATGAAATCTGCCGGGAGAAAACGACCCATGCCCTACACATTGAGCCTCCTAGACAAGAGCCCGATCGCGCCAGGCCAGAGTGCGGCCGAGGCGGTTCAGGCGACGCTTCGGTTCGCTCAGCGGGCGGAGGAACTCGATTATCACCGCTTCTGGGTGGCAGAGCATCATAATGTGGCGGAACTGGCAAGCTCGGCACCGGAAATCCTGGTTGCCCATCTGCTGTCCCGCACCAGCCGCATCCGGATTGGCTCCGGTGGCGTGATGCTGCAGCATTACAGCCCGTACAAGGTGGCAGAAGTCTTTCACCTCCTGAGCGCGATCGCGCCCGACCGGGTCGATCTCGGCGTGGGCAAGGCACCCGGCGGCCTGCCGCTTTCCACTCGGGCCCTGCAATGGCATCTCGCCGAAAAGCCGGATTTCAACGCGCAGTTTGCTCTCCTCGACGATTTCCTCAAGCAGTCCCTCGACAAGATCCATCCGCTGCATGGCGTGCGCGCAGAGCCCGTGCCGGAAAAAGGCCCACAGCCCTTCCTGCTCGGTGCAAGTGTCGACAGTGCCCGCGCGGCGGCGCGGCGCGACTGGGCTTTTGTCTATGCCGGCCATCTGAATGCCGATCCGGCCGTGCTGGAAGCGACCCTTTCAGCCTATCGAACCGAAAGCGGCGGCCGCTCTCCGCTGCTGGCGCTTGCGGCCCTTGCAGCGGACAGCGAGGAACAGGCGGCAAAAGCCGTCGAGGGCATCAAGATCTTCAAGGTTCACCTGGAAAACGGCCAGAGCGTCAGCGTCGGTTCGCCGGAGCAGGCGGTGGAATTTGCCCGCCAGGCCGGCATCGCCAATTACCGCATCGAGGAAAAGCAACCCGCCATACTTGCCGGAACGGCTGCTGGCGTGCGCCGCCAGCTCGATGACCTGCATGAAAGGCTCGGCATCGATGAATTCATCATCGAGACCCCGCATGTGGGGGAGGCGGACCGTCTCCATTCCATCGAGCTTCTCGCCAAAACCCGACTTTCCATCGCAGCCTGAACGACCAGGAGGAACGAGCATGTCCAAACCCATCTCCTTCGGCATCATTCTTCATGGCCCCGGCGGACACATGAATGCCTGGCGGCACCCGAAGAGCACGCCGGATGCCAGTGTCAACCTGGCCTATTATGTCGACACCGTAAGGCAGGCAGAAGCGGCGGGCATTGCCTTTGCCTTTGTGGCGGACGGCCTTTACATCAACGAAAAATCCATCCCGCATTTCCTTAACCGCTTCGAGCCGCTGACCATCCTGTCCGCGCTTGCCGCCTCGACGTCGACCATCGGTCTGGTCGGAACGGTCTCGACCTCCTACAGCGACCCCTTCACGATTGCCCGCCAGTTTGCCTCGCTCGACATCATCAGCAACGGGCGCGCCGGGTGGAATGCGGTGACGACGCCGCTCGAAGGCTCCGGCCGCAACTACAGCCGGGCCCATCCCGAACACGAGTTGCGCTACGAAATCGCTGAGGAATATATCGACGTCACCCGAGGCCTGTGGGACAGCTGGGATGACGATGCTTTCGTGCGGGACAGGGAAAGCGGCCGTTACTTCGACCGCGACAAGCTGCACCGGCTGGATCACAAGGGGCGCTTCTTCCAGGTGGAGGGGCCGCTCAACATCCAGCGGTCGCGTCAGGGTCATCCTGTCGTGTTCCAGGCCGGCGCCTCGGAATCCGGCATCCGGCTGGCCGGGCGTCATGCGGATGCGGTCTTTACCAACGGCGGCAGCCTTGCGGATGGCAAGACCTTCTATGCGAGCGTCAAGGCCAGCGCCATTGCCCATGGCCGCAGCGAAGCGGACATCAAGATCTTCCCCGGCCTGCAACCCGTCATCGGCCGCACCCAGGAAGAGGCGGAAGAGAAGTTCAACATCATTCGCGAACTCGTGACCATCGAGGAGGCGCTTGCCTATCTCGGCCGGTTCTTCGATCATCATGATTTCTCGGTCTATCCGCTGGACGAGCCCTTTCCCGAACTCGGCGACATCGGCCGCAATTCCTTCCGCGCCACCACGGACCAGATCAAGAAAGCCGCGCGCGAGAAGGGCCTTACGCTTCGCCAGGTCGCCCTTGATGCGGCGACGCCCCGCACGGATTTCATCGGCACGCCCGACAAGATCGCAGACGAAATCATCCGCTGGGTCGACGAGAAGGCGGCCGATGGATTCATCCTGGCCCTGCCTGTCATTGCCGAAGGCCTGCCCGATTTCGTCGATCTCGTCCTGCCTATCCTGAGGGAGCGCGGCTATTTCGAGGGCATCCGCGAAGGCGACACGCTGCGCGAGCATCTGGGCCTTGCCTATCGCGAAAGCCGATATGCCCAGAGCCCCGAGGATCAACCGGACATCCAGCGAAAGGCGGCGCGCGCCTGAGCACGCGCATAGCCGGATAAAACGCCATGACCATTGCCATCGCCCCCACCCTTCCGGATCTCCAGGAAGGGATCAGAAACCTGTTGCCGGAAATCACCGCAATCCGGCATGACCTGCACCGGCATCCGGAACTCGCCTTCGAGGAACGGCGCACCGCCGATCTCGTCGCCCGCTATCTCACCGGTCTCGGTTACACCGTGACCCCGGGTGTGGCCAAGACGGGTCTGGTGGCGACCCTGGTAAAGGGCTCCGGCCGGCGCAAGCTGGCATTGCGCGCCGATATGGACGCTTTGCCCATCACCGAACAGACGGGCCTGCCCTACCAGAGCAACCGCCCGGGCGTGATGCATGCCTGCGGCCATGACGGGCACACGGCCATTCTGCTCGCCGCCGCCCGGCAGCTTGCCGAACGCAGCCATTTTTCCGGAACGCTGCACCTTGTCTTCCAGCCGGCGGAAGAAATCGGCGCTGGCGCCCGTGCCATGCTCAATGATGGGCTCGTGGACCGGTTTCCCGTCGACGCGATCTATGGCCTGCACAACTGGCCGGGACTTGAAGCCGGGCGCTTCGCCTTTATCGAGGGGCCGGCGATGGCCTCGGTCGACCAGGCGATCATCCGCTTCAAGGGGCAGGGCGGGCATGGCGCTGAACCCCACACGACGGTGGATCCCGTGGTGGTCGCCGCGCAGTTCATCACCGCCCTGCAATCGGTCGTCGCGCGCAATATCGACCCCCGCGACATGGCGGTGGTGACCATCGGGTCCATCCATGGGGGCTCGGCCTCCAATGTCATTCCGGAATCTGTCGAACTCAAGCTGACGGCGCGCGCTTTCCGCGAGGAGGTGCGGGCGCAGCTCAAGGAGCGCATTCCCGCCCTTGCGGTCGCCCATGCCAAGGGTTTCGGCGCCAAGGCCGAGATCGATTACCGTCTGGGCTTTCCGATCGTTGACAACAGCGAGCGCGAGACACGCTTCGCCCGGGACGTGGCCCTTGCGACCTTCGGAGCCGATGCCATCGACCTGCGGTTTCAGCCGCGGACGGCAAGCGAGGATTTCGCCTATTTCCTCGCGGAAATTCCCGGCAGCTATTTTTTCGTCGGCAATGGCCTCGGGGCGCCGCTCCACAGTCCGCATTTCAACTTCAACGACAATGCCATCGAACCGGCCGCCATCCACTGGGTGCGGCTCGCCGAAACCTTCCTGCAGCCTTCGTGAGGTCCGTCTTATGAGCGACAGCTTTGTCTATACCCACACGCTCGATCCCCGCGCCGCGCCGCTGATCGAGGACCTGATCCGAGAATATCACGCGCGCTACGGCAATTATTTCGGCGAGGATGGTGCCCGCCAGGAGCTTTACCGCTATCCGCCCGAGGCTTTCGCGCCGCCGGACGGGAATTTCCTGCTGCTCATCCGGGACGGCGAAACCATCGGTGGCGGCGCCTTCATGCGCTACGACGAGGCCACCGCGGAGTTCAAGCGGATCTGGACCCGGGCTGATCTGCGCCGGCAGGGTCTCGCCCGCAAGGTGCTTGTCGAGCTCGAACAGCAGGCCGCTCGCCAGGGTTACAAACGGGTCTATCTCACCACCGGCTTCCGCCAGCCCGAGGCGGTGAACCTCTATCTCGGCTACGGCTATACCGCGCTTTTCGACCGGTCGGTCGATCCCGAAGTGCATGGCGTTCTGCCCTTCGAAAAGCGCCTCGAAGGGGTTGCTTCCGCCCCGGTCCGTCTTTCCGCCACCACCCGCGGGAGGGGCGTCCCGACGAATGCGCCTTCCACTCAAAACCCGGCTGCCTGAGCGAAATCATCAATCGCCGCCGTCCTGCGACCAAGGAGATGAACAGCATGGTTCTCGTGACCGATTATCCCCGCACCTTCAGCGAGAAGGATCTTCTTTCCGTGCGGGAGCATGGGGAACTGGCGACACAGACCGACCGAGATTATGACCGGTTCCGGGTGGTTCCCGCCCGCAGTTTCAGCCGCCTGCTGCTGTCCGCTGCCGCGGTCGCATTCCTGGCGCTGATCGCGTGGTCTGTCCTTTCCAATCCGAGATGGGGCTGGCCCGTCTTTGCCGACTACTTCTTCTCGGAACCGATCCTCGTCGGGCTCGGGCGGACGCTGCTGCTGACGGTGCTGGGCACTGTCCTGGGATTCGCGCTCGGCACCGTGCTCGCCCTCGCACGGGTATCCGGCCCTCCGCTCGTTTCCGGCCTTTCCTGGCTCTACAGCTGGCTTCTGCGCTCGGTCCCGGTGATCGTCCTGCTGCTGGTGCTGAACAATCTCGGCTATCTCTACGACACGCTGCATATTGCCAATCCCCTGACGGGTACCGTCTATCTCGATTATCCGATGACGCAGGTTCTGACGCCCTTCACCTCGGCAATCATCGGGCTGACGCTCAACCAGGCCGCCTTTTCGGCGGAGAACATCCGTGGCGGCATTCTCTCCGTCGATCAGGGACAGAGCGAAGCGGCAGCCGCACTTGGACTTTCCCGAGGTCGTCAGGCCTTCCGCATCATCCTGCCCCAGGCGATGCGCTCGATCCTGCCCAACGGCTTCAACGAGGTGATCGGCCTCGCGAAGAGCACGTCGATGGTCTACATCCTAGCGCTGCCGGATCTCTTCTACACCGTGCAGGTCATCTACCGGCGCAATCTGGAAGTCATACCGCTGCTCATGGTGGCAACGGTCTGGTATCTTCTGATCATGACGGCCCTTTCCGCCGTGCAGTTCTTCATCGAGCGACGCTTCGCCCGGGGTGCCGTGCGCACATTGCCCCCGCTGCCGCTGGCCGGCCTGTTCCGACGGATATTCCCGCAGGCGGCGCAGCCCCGGCAAGCGGAAGCCGCGCGGAGCCAATCCCGGCCGGTCAAGGGACTGCAGGGCGCCCCCATCATCCAGCGTGCCGGCGGCGACGTGCGCATCCATGGTATTTCCAAGTCCTTCGGTGTGCTGAAGGTGCTTGACGGGATCGATCTGCACCTGCCCAAGGGCAGCGTGACGGCCATCCTCGGTCCTTCCGGATCGGGCAAGTCGACCCTCCTGCGCACCATCAACCATCTCGAGCGGGTGGACGAAGGGTTCATCTCCATCGATGACGAACTGGTCGGCTATCGTCGCGAAGGCCGGACGCTCTATGAGCTGAAGGAACGCGATATCCTGCGCCGGCGCGCCGAAATCGGCATGGTGTTCCAGAACTTCAACCTGTTTCCGCACATGACCGCGCTGGAAAACATCATCGAGGCGCCGATCTCCGTGCTCGGCCTGCCCCGTGAGGTCGCGGTTTCCGAGGCGCGCGATCTCCTCGACCGCATCGGATTGAGCGACAAGGAGCAAGCCTATCCCCGTCAGCTTTCGGGTGGCCAGCAGCAGCGCGTCGCCATCGCCCGGGCACTGGCGCTCAAGCCCAAGGTATTGCTTTTCGACGAGCCCACCTCCGCTCTCGATCCGGAACTGGTCGGCGAAGTGCTCGATGTCATCAAGGAACTGGCCGGTACGGGAACGACCCTCGTGATCGTTACCCATGAGGCGGGTTTTGCCCGCGAAGTCGCCGATACGGTCGTGTTCATGGAGCGCGGCAGCATCATCGAAACCGGCTCGCCCGAGCACATCTTCTCGAACGCCGCCCATCCGAGAACCCGTGAATTCCTGGCGCGGGTCCGCTGACCCCCGCCTTCTCTCCAAGTCTCCTCTC
Organism: uncultured Rhizobium sp.; assembly: GCA_945952415.1. Lineage (GTDB taxonomy): Bacteria > Pseudomonadota > Alphaproteobacteria > Rhizobiales > Rhizobiaceae > Gellertiella. Next base: position 8,057 of record CAMFIF010000045.1, read on the forward strand.
ATCCTAACAAGCAAAGGAAACGGACATGACCCTTTCTCTCAAGAATACGCTTCTGGGCGCCATTGCCCTTCTTGGCCTCGGCCTGCAGCCGGCGCTGGCCGGACCCGTCAATCTGAGCCCGGACACATCCAACCGGATCCGGTCGGAAAAGAACGAGGAGGCGATCAAGGCCATCTCGCCCGACTTCAAGTTTGCAACGCCCGGCAAGTTTACGGTTGCCATCTCGCCCTGGGATGCGCCCATCGCCACGTATGCGACCGATGCGAAGACTGTCGTCGGCGCCGATCCTGACCTCTCGCAACTGATTGCCGACCAGCTCGGCCTGGAGCTCGAAATCGTTCCCGTCGCCTGGCCGGACTGGCCGCTCGGCCTCACCTCCGGCAAGTATGACGCCGTGATCAGCAATGTAACGGTGACGGAAGAGCGCAAGGAGAAGTTCGATTTCTCCACCTATCGCCAGGATGTGCTGGGCTTCTACGTCAAGGCCGACAGCCCGATCAAGGAAATCAAGGACCGGAAGGCCGTTGCCGGCCTCAAGGTCATCACCGGTTCCGGCACCAACCAGGAAAAGATCATTCTGGAATGGGACAAGCAGAACGTGGCCGAAGGGCTGAAGCCGATCGAGGTGCAGTATTACGATGATGCTGCAGCTGCCGATCTCGCCATCCAGTCCGGCCGCGCGGACGTGCAGTTCAACCCGAACGCGACGCTCGCCTATGCGGCGGCGACGAACGGCAAAACCCGCCTGGTCGGGACGGTGAATGGCGGCTGGCCGCTGACCGCCGAAATCGCCGTGACCACAAAGAAAGGGGCAGGCCTTGCCGGTGCTGTCACCATCGCGCTCAACAAGCTGATTGCCGATGGCAAATATGGTGAAGTGCTGAAGCGCTGGAACCTTGAAGCCGAGAGCATCAGCCAGTCGGAGACCAACCCGGCCGGCCTGCCGAAGACCCAGTAATCTGCCAGATCGATACGGGCACCGGCGGATTCCCGCCGGTGCCCGCTCTTTTTTGCTTCAACACGGAATCCCGCCTCATGGCCCTTTCGCATATCGGCTTTCTCATTCCCGGCAATTACGCCATCGGCGATCCCCGCAAGGGACTTGAAGACACACTCGATACCATCGCCTTTGCCGAGACGCTGGGCTTTGACAGCGCCTGGGTGCGGCAGAGACATCTGGAACCCGGGATATCCTCCGCTGCCGTGTTTCTCGCCGCCGCGACCCAGCGCACCGAGCGGATCGCGCTGGGCATAGCCGTCATCCAGATGGGATATGAAAGCCCTTTCCGGCTCGCCGAGGATCTTTCCACGCTAGATGTGCTGAGCCATGGACGCCTGAATGTCGGGCTGAGTTCCGGGCCGCCGCCGCAGGGCGAATTGCTGACGCCATGGCTTTTCGACGGCGACTGGTCGGGCCAGGATTTTTCCCATCACCGTATCGCCCGGCTGCGCCACTGCCTTGAAAGCGCGGACCTTTCCGAGGGCGCCTCCGAGGTGGAGACGCCGCACGGCACCTATCTTCCGCGTGTCTACCCCGTGGCCCAGGGGCTGAACCAGCGCCTCTGGTACGGCGGCGGCTCCCTGCGCTCGGCGGAATGGGCGGCCAGAAACGGCTATCACTTCCTCACCGGAAACCTGAACAGCGGCGAAAAGACCGATGATTTCTACGAGGCACAGCTCAGCCATCTGGCTGTTTTTCGCGAGCATTCAAAGTCTCATCCGCAGGCGCGAATTGCGCTCGGGCGTGTCATCGTCCCCTATCCCGCAGGCGATACGGATCGCCGGGCCCGATACGAGGCCTACGGCGCCGCGCGCCACGCGAGGACCCTTGCACCCCAAGGGCCGCGGCGCACGCTGTTTCGCAGGGATATCATCGGCACGCCGGATGCCGTGGTCGAAGAGCTCCTGGCCGATCCCGCCGTCGCGGAGATCAGCGAACTCCGGCTCGAACTGCCCTACGGCTTCAGCACCGATGACTACCGACAGATCCTCGAAACCTTCCGCTACGAGATCGCCCCCCACCTTGGCTGGCAACCCGCATAGTCGTTCTTTGCACGGCAACGGGATCAGCCTGCGCTGACCGTTATACCAGGGACAGCCTGAGACCTCGGGGCCCTCCTTCCCGCGTCACACAAAGACTGCGGGGGTGAAATCCCGGTCGAGCGGCCAGATCGGGCGCCTTACGCGCCCGTAGGGGCGGAGTTCGGCGCGGGGGGTGGCGAGCGCGCCGCTGTCGCAGACGATGACCTTGCCGGCGATGGGTTCGAAGGCGGCGCGGAAGTGCTGCATGGATTTTACCACCAGATAGCGCAGCGCTTCCGGCTCGATACCGAAGGCTTTGACCTGCTGGAGGTCAAGCATCTGACCGGGAAGGGAAACAACCAGAATATCGATGCCCGCCACCCGGAAGACGGCAGTCGGCCCGAAAGTGTGGGTTATGCCGCCGAGGATCGGACCGTCGCCCGTATAGGTTCCGTCGGAGAGCTTGACGATGCGGCCCGTCAGCCGCAGCGGACCGCCGCCGAAAGTGGGGTCGACCTTGCCGCCAATATCGAGCGTGACCGTCTCGCCCTCGCGGTGATTGTGGAGGATGTTTGCCGCTTCGGGGTCGATCACCGGAGCGAAGGCGCCCCTGTCTGCCCCCGCATCGAGGAGCGCTGCGAGCAGCGCGGTCGCGTCGCCATAGGCTCCGGCACCCGGATTGTCGGCATAATCGGCAATGATCAGGGGGCCGGCGGCGGGATCGAAATCCCTTGCGGTCAGCGCTGCCTCCTGCGGGGTCAGGAAGGTGTTCGCGACATAGCCGCGCCCTTCCCAGATGCGCGTGCCGATCGTATCGGCAATGGTTTTCGCCCGCGCTTCCGCGCCGGCTACGGCCGCGTCGAAGGTCACGAGCACGGTGGCGCCCGCCTCTTCCACATCCGCCTCGGCAAAGGCGGCGTTGATGGAGACGGCAAGAATGCCCGGCTCCGCCTCATGGCGCGCCGCGCTCTCGTAAAGGGCGGCGGTTTCGGGCACGTCGGTGCGCCCGGCATTGGCTTCGTCGAGCATCGGAACCTGGACGCGCAGCGTCCGGGGTTTGATGGATCGGCGCATTGCCGCATCCAGCAGCCGGCCGGCATGGCGGCCCGTTTCGCGCATGTCCACATGCGGATAGGTCTTGTAGGAGACGAAGATCTGCGCCTCGCCGGTCATGCGCTTTGTCGCTATGGCGTGGAGATCGAGCGTCACCGAGATCGGCAGCTCCGGACCGACGATCTCTCTCAGCCGCGAGAGAAGCTCGCCTTCGCCATCCTCGCAGAAATCCGGCACCATGGCTCCGTGAAGCGCCAGCAAGATGCCGTCCAGCCGGTCCTTTTCCTCGCGCGCGGCCGCGCAGATGAGGCCGGCAATGTGATCGAAGGCGTCGCGGGACACGCGGGCGCCGGGCGTTGCGTGGGCGGACACCACGTGGCGGATCGACCAGTCAGCGGCACGGCCCGCATCCAGAAAGCCGGCCAGTTCCGTATTCACATCGCCGAAGCGGTCGATGGCGGCCTGGCCGAGATCGAGCGTTTCGGCGCGAAAGGCGGCAAGATCGGTGCTCCCCTTCTTGAAGGTGTTGCTTTCATGGATGAATTCGGCGGTCAGCACGCGAAAGGACATGGGATCGCAATCCTGCTCTCGGTTAAAGGGGGTTGAAGCAGGCGACGGCATGGCCGCCTTCTTCCTGAAGCACGGGCACATCGTGCCGGCAGGTTTCCTGTGCCCGGCTGCATCGCGCGGCAAAGGCGCATCCGGACGGAAGATGGAACGGGGAGGGGATTTCCCCGGTCAGCGGTGCGATGGCACGCCTGAGGGCGGGGTCGGGGGCGAAGCTCGAATCCATCAACGCCTGCGTATAGGGATGGCGGGCCTTTGCCCGGGCATCGGGCAGCACTTCCACCACGGCCCCGAGATACATGACGACGATCCGGTCGCAGAAATAGCGCACCAGCCCGAGATCATGGGAAATGAAGAGATAGGTCAGGCCGAAACGGTCGCGCAGGGAAACGAGAAGCTCGACGATCTGGGCCTGGATCGAGACGTCGAGCGAAGCGGTCGGCTCGTCCAGCACGAGGAAATCCGGCCTCAGCGCCAGCGCGCGGGCAATGCCCACCCTTTGCCGCTGGCCGCCGGAAAGCTGATGCGGGTAGCGCTCTGCCATGGAAGCCGGCAGGCTGACGGCCTCCAGCATGGCGGCCACATCCGCCGCCGTTACCGGCCGCGACTGGATTCGGAAGGGCTCGCCAATAGCCTCCGCTATGGTGAAGCGGGGATCGAGCGAGGAATAGGGGTCCTGAAACACCATGGCCATGCGGCGGCGCATGGCGCGCAGCGCCTTGCGGTCCAGTTTCGTCAGCTCGGTTCCGTCAAGGAGGACCTCGCCCTCGGTCGGCTCTATCAAGCGCATGATCAGCCGTGCCAGGGTGGATTTCCCGCAGCCGGATTCCCCGACCACGCCCACCACCTCGCCACGCTCTATCGTCAGATCGACCGACCGCACCGCGGTCATGCTGCGGGGCGCGGCAAACCAGCCGCCGCCCGTGGTGAAGCGCTTGGTGAGGCCCTTTACGGTCAGAAGCGGATCGCTCATCGGGGTCTCCCTTCGGCGCGATGGCAGGCCACCTGCCCCCCGCCGGAAAGCGGCGCGAGGGCTGGCCTTTCGGTGCGGCAGGGCTCGATGGCGAGCGCGCAGCGAGGATGAAAGCGGCAGGCCTCCGGGAAATTCGAAGCGGAGGGCACCGCGCCGGGAATGCCTTTCAGCCCGCCCGGTTCCATGCCCTCGCGCGGAATGCAGCCGATGAGCGCCCGCGTATAGGGGTGGGAGGGCGCGTCGAAGAGTGCGCCGACCGGGCGTTCCTCGGCCATGCGTCCGGCATAGAGAACCGCGACCCGGTCGCAGGCCTGCGCCACCACCCCCATGTCATGGGTGATGAGAAGCAGGGCAAGGCCGCGTTCGCGCACGAGGCCGGTAAGGATCTGGATGATCTGCGCCTGAACCGTCACGTCGAGCGCCGTCGTTGGTTCGTCCGCAATGATCAGGTCCGGCTCGCCGGCCAGTGCCATGGCGATGACGATGCGCTGCTTCATGCCACCGGACAGCTGGTGGGGATAGGCCTCCGCCACCGCTTCCGCCTCGGCAATCCGCAACTGGCGCAGGAGGTCGAGCGTGCGGGCGCGGGCCGCCGGGGCCGAAAGCCCGAGGTGGAGCCGCGAGACCACATCGATCTGCTCGCCGATCCGCTGGACGGGATCGAGCGCCGTCATGGGGTTCTGCATGACGAAGCCGATCCGGCCGCCCCTGAGCTTTCGCATGCCTTCGGCACCGAGACTGGCCATGTCCGTGCCGTCGAAGCGAAGGGTGCCGGCGCTGATCCTTCCGCCGATCAGGGGAAGGAGGCCGGCAATCGTCAGTGCCGTCAACGACTTGCCCGAGCCGCTCTCGCCGACGAGGCCGAGAATTTCCCCGCGGTCGAGGGAGAGGCTGACATCGTCGAGAAGCTGGCTTCGCCCGATCTCAACGGACACGTGGTCGAGGGTCAGAAGGGCCGTCATGCGTCTTTCCTCACCCGGTCGCGAATGTCGAGCGCGGCAATCAGCGCATCGCCGAAGAGATTGATGGCCACCACCGTGATGGCAACGGCGAGACCGGGGAAGATGATGATCCAGGGCGCCTTGAAGAGCAGCGCCGAACCGGAGGACATCATGGCGCCCCAGCTTGGCGTGGGCGGCTGCGCGCCCAGACCGAAGAAGCCGAGCGTGGCTTCGAGAATGATCGCATCGCCGGTGGCGAGCATGGCGCTCACCAGCACCGGGGCCAGGGCATTGGGGATCAGGTGGCGAAACAGGATGTGGCTGTGGCCTGCGCCAAGGCTGCGCGCGGCCTCGATGAAGGTCTCGCCCTTGAGCGTCATGATCTGCGCCCGGGCAAGGCGGGCGAACTGCGCGAGATAGGCCACCGCGATGGCGGCCATGGTGCCGGCTATGCCGGGTCCGATGATAGCCACGAGAATGAGGGCGATGAGGATTTCGGGAAAGGACCAGGTCAGGTCGGCAACGGTGGTCACCGCACGGTCGAACAGCCCGCCGAAGTAACCGGCGGCGGCGCCAAGCGTCAGGCCCGCTGCCACGGAGATGAGGATCGAGATCGAACTGACCGAAAGCGAGGTGCGGGCGCCGTAGAGCATGCGGGTCAGAAGATCGCGGCCGAACTCGTCGGTACCCAGCAGATGGCTGGCCGATGGGGGCTGGAACGCCTCCTTCAGCGACTGGATGTCATAGGCATAGGGTGTCAGAAGCGGGGCGAAGATAGCCCCCAGCACCACCAGGATCAGCCAGCTTGCGGCAAGCGCGCCCGATGGTCGCCGGAAAATCGCCCGCAGCAGGGGGAGGGACCGGGCTTTACCGGCCGTTTTCGTTTCCACGACGCTCATGCCAGCGCACCCCTGACCCGCGGGTCCATGGCTGCCTGAAGGAGATCGCCGATCAGCGTGCCCAGCATGACAGCCATGGCGAGCATCAGCAGGCTTGCCTGCACGACGGGATAATCGTGCTGGCTGAGGGCCTTGATCAGCAGCGTGCCGAGGCCCGGGCGGGCAAAGACCACCTCCACCGTTACCGCACCGCCGAGGATCCAGCCGATCCGGAGCGCCAGAATGGTGACGACGGGGATCAGCGCGTGGCGCAGCACATGGCGCAGCTGGATTCGCAGGGGCGAGAGCCCCTTGGCATGGAGGAGCATGACGAAATCGCGCGCGGCGGCATCGATCATCGAAACGCGGGTGATGCGGGCCACCAGCGCCGTGCCGCCGAGGCCGATGGTGAGGACGGGGAGGACCAGCGAGGACCAGGTCCGGGCCCCTGACACGGGAAACCAGCCAAGCCCGACAGAAAAAGCGAGGATGAGCAGCAGCCCCAGCCAGAAGCTCGGCAGGGTCGAGCCGATCAGCACGCCGCCCATGATAGCCCGGTCGATTGGCCCGTCCTTGTTCAGCGCGGCAATGACGCCGAGCGCCACTCCGACGATGGTGGAGAAGGCAAGCGCCAGACCGCCGAGCAGCAGCGAATGGGGCAGCGCCTGCGCGATGAGATCGGCCACCGGCCGGCGCGCGACGATGGCCATGCCGAGATCACCGGTCAGCAATTTGCCGAGCCAGATGCCATATTGAACGGGCAAGGGGCGGTCGAGGCCGTAACGGGCCATCATTTCCGCCCGCTGTTCGGGCGGCGCCCCGACCTTCAGGAGATTGTCGATCGGGTCGCCGGGTATGAAATGCAGGATCAGGAATATGATCAGGGACACCGCGAGGAACACGGGTACCAGCATCAGCACACGTCTGAGGGCATAGGCCAGCATGTCTCATGGTCCTCGCGGGGGCTATCCTATTCCTTCACTTCCATGTCCATGATGGCGGTCGCGCCCACCGATGGAGAATGGATTTCAGCCGGAAGAACCAGGCGATCCTTGTTGTAGGCAACCGAGGTGACCGGCTGGTAGATCGGCGCCATCGGGAACTGCGAGAGCACATATTCATGATAGGCGGTGAAGTTCTTCACCCGCTCGGCCATGTTCTTCGAGCCGGTCATGGCCGCCTTGCGAAGCTCTTCCGCCTTGGGATCGTTGAACATGGACACATTCGGATAGCCGAGGCGGTCGCCCCCGAAGAACCAGTCGATGATATCGGCATTGTCCCAGTTGTAGGAGCGGACGGCGAGCTGCTGGTTGCCGGACTTGTACTGGTCGCGGATGGCGGAACTGTCGAAGGTGGTGATCTCGCTGTCGATGCCGACGGCCTTCAGCTCTGCCTGCACCACTTCGGTCAGCCGGCGGAAGCTCGAATCGCTCTGGGTCCAGAGCGAGACCTTGAGCGGCTTGCCTTCCTTCTCGCGAACGCCATCGGCTCCCATCTTCCAGCCGGCTTCGTCGAGCAGCGCCTTGGACCGCTCCGGATCGTAGGCGATCTTGTATTTCGGATCGACCTTGGATTCCGGCAGCGCGGAAATCAGGAAGGTGTTGGCAACCTCGCCGACGCCGCCATAGACGGAATCGAGAATTTCCTTCTGGTTGATTGCCCGGGCCGCCGCTTCACGCACCTTGATGTCGGTGAAGGGCTCCTTGGTCACGTTGATCGGCATGTAGGCCACATCCTGGCCGGGAAGCGTCACGACTTCCAGATTGGCTTCCTTCTTGACCTCGCCGAGGAAATCGGTCGGCACGCCGAGCAGCATGTCGACGCCGCCGGACTTGAGTTCGAGGAAGGCGGTGGAATCTTCCGGGATTTCCCGCAGCGTCAGCTTCGCGATCTTGGCGGGTCCGCGATTCTTGGCGAGCGGCGAGGCCCAGGCATAGTCCTCGTTGCGGACGAGGACCGTCTCCTGGCCGACCGTGAAGCTTTCCATCTTGAAGGGGCCGGTGCCGTAGACTTCGGTCACGCCGTAATTGTCGCCCAGCGCCTGGTAGGATTTCGGCTCGATGACGGAAAGATAGCTGGAGGAGAAGTTATAGAGCAGGTTCGGCTCCGGCCGGGACATGACGAATTTCACGGTCAGGTCGTCAACCACTTCCACCTTCTGGATGGCCTCCGTCATGTAGGCATTTTCCGAAGCCTTGAAGAGCTCCAGCCACTTGACGATGGTTTCTGCATTGAAGGGTTCGCCATTGTGGAACTTCACGCCCTTTTTCAGGTGGAAGGTCCAGGACATGCCATCCGGCGCCTCTTCCCAGCTTTCGGCGAGCCAGGGATGGTAGGTCAGATCCGCATCCTGCGAGACCAGACGGTCGAAGATCAGCGTGGTGCCGATGTTGAGATTGTTGGCCTTGATGGGATTGTAGGTGGGTGCGCCCACTTCGTTCGTCGCGATGACGAAGACCGCTTCCTGGGCCGTGGCCAGCGAGGGGCCGGCGAGAAGGGCTGTCAGGCTGATTCCTGCGGCAGCAAGCATGGTGCGAAGGCGATAGGCTGTCATGGCTGTTCCTCTCTGTGGTTTTTTGTTTATTCGCTTGATCCGTCCCGGCCGCGCGCCCGCCGGCGCTGCTGGCCCGTATGTCCGATGAATTCCCCGTAGAGCGAGGAGATTTTCGCCATGCGCGCCTCGACATCCGCCCCCAGTTCCTTGAACACGCCATTGACCAGGAGGCCGACCAGCGAAGACATGGCGGATGTGGCATCCCAGAAATGGTTGAGATCGGTGGGCACGGCGAAGAGTTCGGTGACGCAGTCGCGCGCCCAGTCGCAATAGGGGTCGGTGATGAGCGTAACGGGGATGCCGGCGCGGTGGGCGGCGATCGCCAGATCGCGGGTCAGCCGAGAATAGCGGCGGCCGTCGATCATGACCAGCGTGGTTTCCTCAGGGTCGCCCAGCAGGATCTCGCCGAAATGGCCACCTGCGACATCCGCCGCCTGCACGCCCGAGCGGAGATATTGCAGATTGTGCACCAGTTGCGCGGCATGGCCTCTTTCTGTCTGGAAGCCGGCGATGAAGACATGCTTGCGGCTTGCCAGCCGTTTCACCGCCCGGTCGAATTCCGGTGTGGAGGCGATCTCGTAAACGGCAACCAGCGCGGCCATTTCCCTTTCGAGCGCCAGCGCAAGCTCGCCATTGCCGCTGCGGCTGCGCCGATGAAAATCCTGAAGCCGGTCGCCGATCAGCCAGGCGCGGTCGCCGAGATCGGATTTCAGGACACCCTTCAGGTCCTTCATGCTGCGATAGCCGATGGAGCGGCAGAAGCGGCCGATCGAGGCTTCCGAAACGCCGAGGCGCACCGCCACCGTGGCTGCCGTCTCGAAGGGGAGGGATTGCAGATTGCTGGCAAAATAGGAGGCGATCGCCCGTTCCGTCGGCGTGCCCTCGCTTGCCGATTGCGCGAGGCGCTGGCGCAGGTCCCCGACCGGCGGTGCAGCCGAAAGTTCAGGTCCGTTTCCTCCACCCCTTTTGCTCACTTCGCCGTCCTCCTCGCCTGGAAGACTGACAGAAGACTTGCACGCGGTCAATCTTGCAAGAAAACTAGAATTTGCCTATTGCGCGGCGTGGCTATCCGCTCCCGACGTTTGCCGGCTGTGGTTCCGGTTCGCCTTGCCGTCCGGCAGGGGCTTGCCTATCTTGCCGTGCGGCGGCCCTTTTCCGGTGCCGCATCCCCCGTCACGACAGAACCCACCGGATGGAACGCCATGGTTCGCAAGCACAGGCAGGACGTAACGTCCTGGTATGAGCAGCCCCCGCCGGTGATCTGCCCGCTCTGCGGCCGCGACATTCCTCCCGACCAGCGCGACGAGCACCATCTCGTGCCGAAAAGCCGGGGCGGCAAGGTGACGGCAACGCTTCACCGAATCTGTCACCGGCAGATCCACGCCCTCTTTTCCGAGAGCGAGCTGGAAAACCACTATGCCTCCGCCGAAGCGCTGCTTGCCCATCCGGCCATCCAGACCTTCGTGGCCTGGGTGCGCAAGAAGCCACCCGGCTTCATGGACGGCACCCGCCGCAGCAACCGCCGGCGCGAACGATGAGGAGAGGTGACGTCTCGTCGGCTTTGACCGGAGGGCCGCGCAATTGCCCCGCATTTTCACCATGGCCTTCACCCGGTTATATCCCCGAAATTTAACTGGTTTCCAGTGCGCCGTTTCCCGTGCTCCCGTCCGTCTGCCGGAGCCTCAAGGCGAGCGCCTTGCCGCTGGGCCGGCGATAATCCCGACAGGCCGGTGCTGCTGAAGACGATTTCTGAAACCCCGGGGAATCGGGAGGTTTGCAAGGGCCGCGA
>CAMFIF010000046.1 GCA_945952415.1 uncultured Rhizobium sp.
CGGAAATCCACTTAACGAAACGCCCGAAACTGTTCAGACAAACCGAGCCAGCTCTTATCAAGGCGGCCGGGACGGGTGAGTGCAGCGTCGAGATTACCAGGAAAGTTGGTGGCTCCAATCACAACCACGCCTTCTCGGCCAGCCAGACCGTCCATCGCTTCCAACAGTCCGTTGACCACCTGGACGCTGTAGGCCTTGTTGTCTCCAGAGAACGCTTGACGATCCCCGATGCTATCGATCTCGTCAATGAAAAGTAGGCTCGGTGCTTTGGTTACTGCCGCACTGAAGCTCGCCCGCATCGCTTTGAGAAAATCGCCGAGGTGGCCTGCCGCTTGCCACTGAGCGGCCGAAGTGGCGATTAAGGAGACGTTACAAGTTTTTGCGAGAGATGCGGCAAAGATCGTTTTGCCGCATCCGGGTGGCCCGCTCAGCAAAAGACCACTGTCAACTTCCGACCAACTGATCTGCCCATCTCTCCAGTCCGACAAATCCTGAGCCAACTGAAGGCCCCACGCTTGAGCTGGACCGTAACCAGCCATCTGCTGCAGTGGGGCAACTTCGAAGCTCCGGGTTCTCTGAACGATCTTAGCGGACAGCGACCTCAATCTCGCCAAAACCATTTCCACTGATCGGCCCGGCTTCATTGCTGCGCCGACGTCGTCCAACCGATAAGCAAGTAGCTCTCTCGCCTGCTTTCTAGAAACCTCTAATTCGAGGACTACCTTGCAGGCTGTTACCAAATCGGCGGGCGTCACCGTCGGCAGCGTGATGATGTGATCCACAGTTAGAAGAAGCGCGTCCGGGAGGTTCCCGACGTCAGCCGTTACAAGAATTCCAAAAGGTGCTTCTGCCATAGCTTCAGTAATCTGTCGGGCGAAGTTGTCACGCTTAACCCGATCCTTGATGGTCAGACACTTGAACTTATGGGCGGGCACCGCCGTCATGCGACATTTGCCAATCTCTTCCGCAGGCTCATCATACTCGTCAGGGCTCATGCCGTCCGGAGGAAGCAGAACGAAAGTGCCAGGCCTCAATGACTGTCGACTGAGATGTGCCTTCAAGGCTCGAACGATGGTGAGGAAAAGTGCGTAGCTTTTGACGGTTTTCAGATTTTGAGAGGTTTCGACGCTGGACATAGATTTCCTTTCACCGGCGCAATGCGCGGCGTTGTGACGGAGCTGCAGAGAAGGGGGAGGGACAGCGCTAGGCGCGACGGCGGCGGACTATCGTATCAGTCCCGATGAGTGCAGCGTCGATCTCAATATGGATGAAGCGCTGCAGAAAAAGCGTGCTGAGGGTCGCCATTGGGGTGGGGGTCCGCATCACGGACAGGCATTCGCCCAGAACTGCTGACCCATTTTCGTCAAGAAAACAAAGTAGCCGTAGCCGTTCGTCTAGCGAAACTCTGAATGACGCGGCCGCAATGAGGTCCTTCGCATTCTGTAGCCGTACGGGCGGAAGATCGCTAGGACGTTGAACCAATAGTTTATAGCCCAGTCGCTTGGCGTCGGCCTCTGCGTCAGGATCGTCGCAAAAGTCCTCGGGAGTTGCGAGAACAAGTGCTCTGCCAATGGTATACTCGACAGCGAAGTCGGGGCGATAGTTGGCGGCACCGAGCAAAACCAATCTCGGGTGGCCATTCCAGGCGACGACTTCATCATCCACATCAAGCAGTGTGGCGACGTCGCGAGCATGCTGGCTGCGGAACTTAGGAACTCCCGTGCAGCGAATCGTTCGTGAAGGTGCAAAGAAATGGCGAGCCTGCCGCTTTGGCAGCTCGTACGGATGATCAAAGGCAGTCATTGCCAAACTCCGAGATGAACACGTCCAACTGATACCGCCAACGGCGGTCAGTGGAGGTTCATATTCGGAGCAGATGTGCGATGAGCCTGATCATGATCGGAACATAAGAGGAACAAGTGCGACATGTCAAGTGCCGTGTTCGACCGACAAGTTTGCCTCACGCTTAGTTTGGACAGGCAGGGGCAGCGGCTGGCCCTGGTCACTGTTGGGAGCATGTCTGGGGCCGTGCGAAACAACTCCTAATGCTATAGCTTTACCTCCTTGATAGCGAGTTCTACGATGATCCTGTCGTCGGTAGAAAGTTTTGAAGAGTTGAAGCGCTCGTGGAAAATGCTGGATGCAACGCTGAACGCGTCGCCGCTGTCCGGCTGCAGATTCGTCGCCGCGCCCCACCAGTCGATATCGCGTTCTGCTTTCAGCTTATAAGCCACGTAATTTGCGAGCACGCCAATATCCACCTGATGCTTTGCAGCAACATACTGAACTGACTTCTTTAGGCGAGGAATTTGCCCTCCGGCCTGAGTGACACATTCTTCATAAAGTTGGTACGCCTTCCCCGAGAGCAATACGTTCCCAGCAAACTCATTTGCCGCGTGTTCATCGTCAGACTCCCGGCGATCAGCACCTACGCCGTCGCCTGCAACGGAACTGAAACTGTGTTCTGCTTCCTCACCGGCGTGATAAAGCTCATGTAGAACGTCAAATAGCCACCGAGATTGTTCTCTCACGCTCTGCTTCAATACAATGACATTCGTATTGTTGATGCGCCAGCAACATCCGTGGAAGCGAAGTGTGTCACTTAACGGAATGACCGCAATACCCAAGTCCCATGATTTGTTTAAGACGGAAGCCAAGGTCAGTTGTCCGCTAGGCTCGTGGAATAACTCATGCGCCTCTCGCCAGTCGCGTGGCACAGGTAAGCTTTCTCCGGCAGTCGTCGACGCCACACATTGCGCGATGTGAAACGCATATTGGGTATATGCTCTTACGCGTTTGGGGTTAGCATCCTTAGGCAACTTGTATCGTGCAAACGCAGCTGCTGACCAGTTGAAGCCTTCGTTCTCGACTTTACCGTCCGAGCCGATCAATATACCCCAGATACGTTTAAGCGAGCGTGCTGAGGCCATGAGGAGCTGGTGCGGATCGCTTACCTCTGACGGCACCAACCGCTTAGCGATAAACTTCAGATCGATTCCGTACTCACTTAAGCGCTCAAAACTGCTTTCGGCGTTTCGCCGCAGAGTGATGCTTTCATGAACGTCGATGCGAAGGGCTTCGGCAATTTTGAGCAAGTTGCTGAAACCCGCTTTTTCATAATCGGTGTCTTCCCACCGCTGAATTTGTTGAGGCTTCACTGAAATAAGGTCAGCTAGCTGCTTATGTGTCAGTCCCCGCGCAATTCTTGCTTTGATGAGCCCGGCAGGCAACTCGCCAAATGAGTCAATTTCGATCTGATCGATATTGCCTTGCTTCAGCAGAAGGTACTCCTCTACCTCATGGGTCATGGTCTCAATTTGGCTTTCCATGCCATCGAGATATGCCTGCCAGATTACTGGATCGGTGCCTTCTGGAACATCCTTGGCACGAGCAGCCGTGAGAGCTTCTCCGAAGCCCCTGATCTGATTTTGCGTTATCCCAAACTGGCGTTCGTTCTTGATCACGGAAGGGTTCCTAAATCTATTGACACAATGCCCTTGGGCTTACCTTCACGGGTATGCTGGAAAAACGACAGATATGGCTCCCCCAGCATCGCAATGCCTTCGGCTGGAAACATTTCGCCGAGGTATTTCTTTTTTTGCGCTGCCCGACCGTCCTTCATGTCAAGAAGGACCGGGTCGAGCTTTTTCGAATCAACGCCGTTCATGTCGAAGCAAGCATCCCAATCTGCTGGGTTAGCTTTCTTCGACGCGAAACTGCCATCCAGGTAAACCTTGGTAGCGCCTGCTGCCTTCAGTGCTCTACATGCTTCGAGAAAACCAGCCATCAACTGCTTCCGCCGGTCATTAAAGGCAAGCTGCTTCTCAGCATCAACCCAGCTCAGCGCATGGATGCCGCTGCGAAGGTTTTTTGTCATTCCACCGAATTCTAACTTCATGACAACCTTTATGTTGTGTCCGGATAGTGTCAAGTCAATTTTTCGCCGGGAAAAATGGGTTGCCCTATGGATTTGAAAATTCGAAATTTCCGCAATATGAAAATGATTGCGCTCTCAAGCTTTGTACGCAATAGCCGCCGGTGATTATAAGGATGCGTTTTTGTGCCGCCAGAATGCTTAAGAGTCTGGTCTCCGGTCTTCCTGATCATGGACAATACTGCGGTTCGGCAGGGGCGCGTGAGAGCGAGTTGCGGCCTTCAGTTTTACTTTAGCCTACAAGGAGCTGCCGTTCTGCTTGCCTCCCCCGAACGTTCGAAACGTTCGGGGGAGGGTGTTTTCATAGCATGGGTCGATGCCATCGCCGACTTAAAGGACTGATTAGAGCCCCGTATTAAAAATAAGCTTACCTCGACCGAACTCGGCTGTTGAACACTGAAACTAGAAGCCTTTCCCGATTCTAGTCCCTTTTGCCGTTGTTTTTGGTCATTTATACTCGCGATATGGTCAAAACGCTCGCTGTTTGAACATGTAGGTCCCCTTAGTTCGCCAGATCAGCTGCAGCCGCTCGTCGCGCCGCAGGTGTCACACTTCTCGCAGGTGCCGTTGCGGACCATCGTGAAGTTCTGGCACTCGGAGCACATGTTGCCCGTGTAGCCCTGCATGATGGAGCGGGCGCGGCGTTCGGCTTCCACCTTCTTGGCCTCCGCCTTGGCCGATGCCGCGTCGGCGGCGGCCTTGTCGGAGAAGAGGGCGGTGGTGGACTGCTGTTCCTCCGATGCCAGGTCTTCGGCGATTTCCTCGGCGAGTTCGGCCGCACGCTCCTCATAGTCCCGCTTGAAGGAGACCACTTCGGAAGTGGAGATCGCCAGCGTCGTTTCGAGCTTGCGGGCTGCCGATCCCGCAAAGGCCGTCACATTGCCGCCGGAGGAAGCCTTGGCCGGGGCCGCGGTGGCAGAACCCTTGGCCTCGCCCATCGGCATGTGGCCGGAGACGAGGGTGGGCTTGTGGCCGCGGGTCCAGCCGGTGGAGATCAGGTTGGTCTTGCCTTCCTGAATGCCCTTGCCAAGCGCGGTATTGCCGAAATCCGACGTATCCACATGGGCGAGATCGTGGCGGCCGAGATAGGAAACGGCGAGTTCGCGGAACACGTAGTCGAGGATCGACGTGGCGTTCTTGATCGCGTCGTTGCCCTGCACCATGCCGGCCGGCTCGAACTTGGTGAAGGTGAAGGCCTCCACATATTCTTCCAGCGGCACGCCGTACTGCAGGCCGAGCGAGATGGCGATGGCGAAGTTGTTCATCATTGCACGGAAGGCCGCGCCTTCCTTGTGCATGTCGATGAAGATCTCGCCGAGACGGCCATCGCCGAATTCGCCGGTGCGCAGGTACACCTTGTGACCGCCGACGACAGCCTTCTGGGTGTAGCCCTGGCGGCGGTTCGGCAACTTGTCGCGGCCATGCACCACCTTCTCGATGACGCGCTCGACGATCTTTTCCGTGACGGTGACGGCTTGGGCAGCCACCGGCTGCTGCAGGAATTCCTCCAGCTGGTCCTCGTCCTCCTCATCCTCGATCAGCGAGGCATTGAGCGGCTGGGAAAGCTTGGAGCCGTCGCGGTATAGCGCGTTGGCCTTCAGGCCGAGCTTCCAGGACAGCATATAGGCGCTCTTGCAGTCGTCCACCGTCGCATCGTTCGGCATGTTGATCGTCTTGGAGATCGCGCCGGAGATGAAGGGCTGGGCCGCCGCCATCATGCGGATGTGGCTTTCGACCGAGAGATAGCGCTTGCCGATCTTGCCGCAGGGATTGGCGCAGTCGAAGACGGCGAGATGCTCGTTCTTCAGATAAGGCGCGCCTTCCAGCGTCATCGCACCGCAGACATGGATGTTCGCAGCTTCGATTTCCTTGCGGGTGAAGCCGAGATGGTCGAGCAGGTTGAAATCCATCTGGGACAGCTGCTCGTCGGAAACCTTGAGCACATCCTTCAGGAAGTCGGCGCCGAGCGTCCACTGGTTGAAGACGAACTTGATGTCGAAGGCGCTCTTCAGCGCGCCGTTGACGGCTTCGATCTTCTCCGCGGTAAAGCCGCGGGCGGCCAGCGTCGACGGGTTCACGCCGGGCGCCTGGTTGAGGTTGCCATGGCCCACGGCATAGGCCTCGATCTCGGCGATCTGGCTTTCCGAATAACCAAGCGTGCGCAGCGCTTCCGGAACGGCGCGGTTGATGATCTTGAAGTAACCGCCGCCGGCGAGCTTCTTGAACTTGACGAGCGCGAAATCCGGTTCGATGCCGGTCGTATCGCAATCCATGACGAGGCCGATCGTGCCGGTGGGCGCAATCACGGTCGTCTGGGCATTGCGGTAGCCGTGCTTCTCGCCGAGAACCAGCGCCTTGTCCCAGGCGGCCTTGGCATGGGTGATCAGGTCCTGATCCGGGCAGTCACCATGGGCGAGCGGAACGGGATTGACCGAAAGACCCTCGTAGCCGGTGGCTTCGCCATGGGCTGCGCGGCGATGGTTGCGAATGACGCGCAGCATATGCTCGCGGTTCGGCTTGAACTGCGGGAAGGCTCCCAGCTTGGCCGCCATTTCCGCCGAGGTCGCATAGGCGACGCCGGTCATGATCGCGGTCAGCGCACCGCCGATGGCGCGGCCTTCGGTCGAGTCATAGGGGATGCCGGAAGACATCAGCAGGCCGCCAATATTGGCATAGCCAAGGCCGAGCGTGCGGTACTGGTAGGAAAGCTCCGCAATCTGGCGCGAGGGGAACTGCGCCATCATCACCGAGATTTCCAGAACGATGGTCCACAGCCGGACCGCATGCTCGTAATCGCCGATATTGATGCGCTTGGTGGCGGCATCCTTGAACTGCAGAAGGTTCAGCGAGGCGAGGTTGCAGGCCGTGTCGTCGAGGAACATGTATTCCGAGCACGGGTTCGAAGCGCGGATGGGGCCGGCAGCCGGGCAGGTGTGCCAGTCGTTCATCGTCGTGTTGAAGTGCAGGCCGGGATCGGCTGATGCCCAGGCGGCGTAGGAAATGCTCTCCCAGAGATCGCGCGCCTTCAGCGTCTTCATCACCTTGCCATCCTTGCGGGCGGTCAGGTGCCAGTCGCCATCGGTCTCGACGGCGCGCAGGAAGTCATCCTTGATGGAGACGGAGTTGTTGGAGTTCTGGCCGGAAACGGTCAGGTAGGCCTCGGAATCCCAGTCCGTGTCGTAGGTCTTGAATTCCATGGACTTGTAGCCCTGGCGGGCGAACTGGATCACGCGCTGGATGTAGTTTTCCGGCACCTGGTCCTTCTTGGCGGCGCGGATTTCGCGCTTCAGCGCCGGGTTCTTGGCGGGCTCGAAGCAATCGTCCTTGTCGGCCTCGCAGTTCACGCAGGCCTTCATGATCGCCTTCAGATGCTTGGCGACGACCTTGGACCCGGTGACGAGGGCGGCAACCTTCTGCTCTTCCTTCACCTTCCAGTTGATGTATTCCTCGATATCGGGATGATCGATATCGACCACGACCATCTTCGCCGCACGGCGGGTGGTGCCGCCGGACTTGATGGCGCCGGCCGCACGGTCGCCGATCTTCAGGAAGCTCATCAAGCCGGAGGAACGGCCGCCGCCCGAAAGCTTCTCGCCTTCGCCGCGCAGGTAGGAGAAGTTGGAACCGGTGCCGGAGCCGTACTTGAAGAGGCGCGCCTCGCGCACCCAGAGATCCATGATGCCGCCTTCATTCACCAGGTCGTCCTCGACGGACTGGATGAAGCAGGCATGGGGCTGCGGATGTTCATAGGCGGAGTTGGACTTCACCAGCTTGCCGGTGAAGGGGTCCACATAGAAATGGCCTTGGCCGGGGCCGTCGATGCCATAGGCCCAGTGCAGGCCGGTGTTGAACCACTGGGGAGAATTGGGGGCAACCCGCTGGGTGGCCAGCATGTAGGCCAGCTCGTCACGGAAGGCGAGGGCATCTTCTTCAGAGGCAAAATAGCCGCCCTTCCAGCCCCAGTAGGTCCAGGTGCCGGCCAGACGGTCGAAGACCTGGCGCGCATCGGTTTCCGAGCCATGGCGCTCTTCCTTCGGCAGCTTTTCCAGCGCGGCAAGATCGGCCTCGGAACGCCACAGCCAGGACGGTACGCTGTTTTCCTCGACCTTCTTCAGGCGGGCGGGCACGCCGGCCTTGCGGAAATACTTCTGTGCGAGAATGTCTGCCGCCACCTGGCTGAACTGCTCGGGGACGTCGATATCCGCGAGGCGGAAAACGATCGAACCATCGGGGTTCTTGATTTCACTCGTGGCCTTCCGGAACGGGATCTCCGCATAGGGAGACTGGCCGGGTTTGGTGAAACGGCGTTCGATGCGCATGTGAATTTCCGTCCTCTATCGATACGTGGCGCCCAAGAAGAAGGCGCACGAGTTTCCTGTTCCGGACCGCGCAAAACGCGAGCCGGATTGCTGCCCCAGATGCCGTGGGTCGCTGTCATGCGACCCTCTATATTGTGGAGATCATAGCTCGCAAACACTAAATATAGTGTTCACAGATTTTTTGCCAACTCCGTAATTTTACCCATTCCCCATGGTGGGCGGTCGAAAGGAGTGATCCTGGCAAGGGCGCAGCCGCTCTCGTTTCCCCGCCCGGTGATCAGCGCAGGGGATATCGATCAGCATGAGCCTGTCTGGTATCGAACCGGCCTCGTTACTTCCGGTCCAGTCGCCGCCGCAACATGACCCTCATTAACTTTGAAACACCTGATTCCGTCAAGCACTGGTTCTTAGTCGTTTCTTAACCACAACATCTTGTGTCTCTTTGCTGTGGAAAATGGGGAAAGGAAACTTCGGCCGAAAAATCAAACACTTGCAACGGGCCTTTTGGCCCATTTTCCCCAATGACCAGCCTTTTGCGACCTGAATTCACGGAAAATGCGACAGCCTCATGTGAAAAAAAGATGACATTGGAAACACCCTGCAAGCCCTTGACACAGGAGGGTGAAAACCTCCGGCCGAGGCGCGGGGACTGTTATGAAAAAGAAATTTTCCATCCTCCCCAATTATGGTGATTGTCCGCCGAGTTTGTTCCCTTTATGTTCTTTTCATCCCCATCGAGCAGAGGAGAATCAGTCCATGGGCCTTTACGCGACTCTCGGAACGAACGACCTTGAACGCTCCGCCCAGTTCTACGATGCCGTTCTGGAAACCATCGGCTGGCGGTGCTGCAACAGTTTTCCCGGCTGGCGCGCCTATGCCGCAGACGGGCGGGACGAGGGATTCACCCTCTGGATATGCCAGCCCTTCAATGGTGGCCCCGCCACCCATGGCAACGGTGTGATGATGGGCTTCGAGGCGCGCAACTACGCAGAAGTCGAGGCCTTCTATGCCGCGGCCATGACTCATGGCGGCACAGACGAAGGCGCCCCCGGCCCCCGCCCGCATTATGGCCCGAACTGGATGAGCGCCTATGTGCGCGATCCCGCGGGCAACAAGTTAGCTATAGTTTACAACAGTTAAGGCTCGAAAGCGGATTCATTTTCAGAGCCGGCCTTCAACCGGTTTATCAAGTGCCTGATCCAATCGAGCCATTGACAGCGGGGACTTTGCGAGTACGAATGGTGAAATTATTCATTTGTACAACAAAGGCCCCGCACCATGCGCGACATCAGGCACAATATCCTGTTCGAACCCCTGGCCATCGGCCCGAAGATGGCGCGCAACCGCTTCTACCAGGTGCCGCACTGCAATGGCATGGGGCATCGGGAGCCGACCGCGCTCGCCGGCATGCGCGCAATGAAGGCGGAAGGCGGCTGGGCGGTCGTCTGCACCGAGGAAGTGGAAATCCACCCTTCAAGCGAGGTGTCGCCCGCCATCGAAGGCCGCATCTGGGAGGACAAGGATATTTTCGCCCATGAGCGCGTGGTGGAAGGCATCCACCGCCACGGGGCGCTTGCCGGCATCGAGCTCGTCTATAACGGACCGCGCACCAATCTCGCCTCACGCCTGCCGCCCATGGGCGTCAACTCCATGCCCGTCAATTCCGAATGGCTGGAGCCGCAGCAGAGCCGGGCAATGGACCGGGAGGATTTCCGCGCCATCCGCCGCTGGCATCGCAACGCGGCGCTCAGGGCGCGCAAGGCGGGCTACGATCTCATCTATGTCTATGCGGGCCATGGGCTTACGCTCACCCAGCAGCTTCTGTCGCGCGCCACCAACGACCGGACCGACGAATATGGCGGCTCGCTGGAAAACCGCGTCCGCTTCCTGAAGGAGCTTCTTGAGGATACCCGCGATGCGGTCGGCCATGATTGTGCGGTGCCGCTGCGCATCGCGGTCGAGGAAAGCCAGCTGCCTCTCGGGCTCGAGCGGGCGGAGATGGAAGACATCGTCGGCATGCTCGCCGAGCTTCCGGATCTCTGGGATTTCTGCATGGGCTCCTGGTCGCGCGACAGCCGCACCGCGCGCTTTTCCGCCGAAGGCTTCCAGGAACCCTTCGTGCGCGGCCTGAAGAAGCTGACGACGAAGCCGGTTGTCGGCGTCGGCCGCTTCACCTCGCCCGATGCCATGGTGGAGCAGATCCGCTCCGGCGTGCTTGATTTCATCGGCGCGGCGCGCCCCTCGATCGCCGATCCCTTCCTTCCGAAAAAGATCGAGGAGGGACGCTCGGAGGATCTCCGCGAATGCATCGGCTGCAACATCTGCGTGGCCGGCGACATGCAGTCGGTGCCGCTCCGCTGCACCCAGAACCCGACTATGGGCGAGGAATGGCGCCGCGGCTGGCATCCCGAAAAGATCGCCCCGAAGGCGCGCGAGGCCCGCGTGCTCGTCATCGGTGCCGGTCCCGCAGGCCTCGAAGCCGCCCACCAGCTCGGGAAACGGGGCTATGACGTGGCGCTCACCGATGCCCGCGATACGCTCGGCGGGCGAGTCGCCCGCGAGGCGACCTTGCCGGGCCTGCGCACCTGGCAGCGGGTCGCGGATTATCGTTTGGGCCAGATCGAGAAGCTCGCCAATGTCGAGACCTATCCCGCAAGCCTGATGACCGCCGATGACGTGCTCGCCTTCGGCGCCACCCATGTGGCGCTCGCCACCGGCGCGCGCTTCCGCGAGAATGGCCGGGGCCGCAACCATCCGCAGGGCATCGCCATCGCAAAGGGCGCTTCCGTTCTCACGCCCGATCACCTGTTCGAAGGAAGGCGCGTGTCCGGCGAGATGGTGGTCTATGATGACGAGCACTACGCTATCGGCTCGGCGCTTGCCGAAAGGCTTGCGGGTGAGGGCTGTCGGGTGACCTTGGTCACCCCGGCGCCACTCGTCTCGCACTGGACCCACAACACGCTGGAACAGGGCTTCATCGAGGCCCGGCTGGTGGAAAGGGGAGTCCGTATTCTTACCCGCGCCGTGGCAGCAGAAATTCGCCCGGGCGTCTTTGCGGCGACCGATGGGGTCACGGGGCGCCCCTTCGACCTGGCCGCCGATCACGTGGTGCTGGTGGCAAGCCGCGAGCCGCAGCTCGAGCTCTTCCATGCCCTCAAGGCCCGGCAGGCGGAATGGGCGGATGCGGGGCTGGAAACCGTCACCACGATCGGCGATGCCCACGCGCCGGGCATGATCGTCCATGCCACCTATGCCGGCCATCGCTATGCGCGCGAACTCGACATGCCGGTGGATGGGGATGCGGTGCCCTTCCTGAGGGATCAGCCGCGCTAAGCCGGGCAAACGCAAAATCCCCGGCTTCGGGCCGGGGATCTGCAAAACGCGATGGGGAACGCCGGGCGGCCGTTCAGCCGCGCGACCCCTTGGCAATCGGCTCCTGATAGGTGAAGCCCATATCCCAGGGGAAATAGATCCAGGTGTCCTGCGAAACTTCGGTCACGAAGGTGTGGACCATCGGCACGCCCTTGGGCTTGGCATAGACGCAGGCGAAATGGGCATTCGGCAGGATCGCGCGCACTTCGGCCGCGGTCTTGCCGGTGTCGGTCAGGTCGTCCACCACAAGCACGCCTTCGCCGCCATTCTCGGTCAGCTTTTCGGTCACGCCCTTCAGCACGTTCATTTCGCCCTGCGTGTCATAATCGTGATAGGAGGCGATGCAGACCGTTTCGATGAGGCGGATGTTCAGCTCGCGCGAAATGATCGCCGCCGGCACCAGCCCGCCCCGGGTGATGCAGACGATGGCCTTGAAATTCTGGTTCAGGCCGGCGAGCCGCCAGGCCAGCGCGCGGGCATCGCGGTGAAACTGATCCCAGGAAACGGGGAAGGCTTTATCGGGAAGGGACATGACGGACCTTTGCGAGCGGATTTTATGGGATAGGCTTCGCCAATAGCGGAAATCCCGCACTTTTGGCAAGGGCAGGCGTGCCGGGCAGGGCGTCGTTCACAGCGTGGCGTAGAGAAAACGGCTGAGTTCCCGCGCATCGGCGAAGATCGAGGCCCGCACGGGTTGCGCCCGGCCGCGCAGGCTGATTTCCTGGCGCAGCGCTGCTTCCACCTTCATGCCCGCGCCGTCGAGGATTTCCGAGGAGACGGCAAGCTCCGCATCATGCTCCTTGGCAATGCCTTCCAACCGGCTTGCCGTATTCACCGTGTCGCCGACGACGGTGAGCTCGGAGATTTCCCCATAGCCGACCCGGCCGATGATGGCCGACCCCCCATGCATGCCCATGGCAACCCGCAGCGGCTCCTTCAGCTCGCCCTTGAAGCTGCGGTTCAGATCCTCGATCCCTTGGGAAATCCGCACCGCGGCCGTTATCGCCTTGATGCAGGCCGTGCGATAGCCATCCGACAGGCCGAAATGGATGAGTGCGCCATCGCCGATGAACTTGTCGATCACCCCGCCGGATTGCTCCACCGCCTCGCCGATCATCTCGAAATAGCTGTTGAGCAGGAACATCGTATCGAAGGGAAGCTTCTCCTCCGAAAGCCGGGTAAAATCGCGCAGGTCGCAGAAAAGCACGGCAAGCTGCCGCTCGCGGCCGGAGGCATTGTCCTTCAGCGCCTGGGCGCGGCGAATATGGGGTGCGGGCTTCAGCACTGGCGAAACGGTGAGATCGGTCACCGGGCGCAGCTGGCAGGCAAGGCGCACATTGGGCGGCGCGCCGATCCGCTCCAGCGTGGTGCGCTCCAGCGCGCTCGGTTCCGGCAGGTTATCGGCGCCCGCCAGCACCTTCACGCGGCAGGTCGAGCACCGGCCCCGCCCGCCACAGACGGACAGATGCGGCCTTGAGGCAAGCCGGCTCGCCTCGAGGATGCTGGTTCCCGCCTCGACGGTGATGCTTGCGCCATCCGCATAGGATACTTTCAGCCGGCCCGCCCGCGGCACGGCCCGGGCCATGAAGACGAAACCCACCGCTGCCGCAAGCGTCGCATAGATGGCATCGGTGATCCGGGCGAGCGCCACAGCCTCGCCCGAGCGCTCGCTGAACCAGACCGGCGTCGGCTGCACGTCGAGCGAGCGGAGAGCAAGCGAAAAGCCGACAAGCGCCAGAACCGGCAGCAGCACCGCCACCGTGTAGAGGGGCAGCCGCACCCGCCCGTACCAACTGCGGTTCCGCATCCAGAACCACATGCCAAGGCAGAAATGCACCCAGGCCACCAACAGCGCGACGCTCTGGCGTAGCACCGTCGGAGGGCTCTTCGCCATGCGCGCGAGAATGTCCGTATATCCGCCGGAATAGCCCGTCAGGCTGTAATCGATCCGGGTGCTCACCACATGAAGCGCGATCAGGAAGGGCAGGGAAAGGCCGAGCAGGATCTTCAGCGCCTCCCCGAGCGGCATTTTCAGCGTATGGCGTCGATAGAGCGCGTCGAGCGCGAGAATGAAATGGGTGAGGATCCCCCCGTAAAGCAGGATCGTGCCCGGCGCCGAGCGCCAGATCAGCCCCAGAAGCTCGCGCAGCCGCTCCATGGCCCCGAGCGATACGATGCCCAGCGCATGATTGGAGAAATGGCCGAGGATAAAGGCGCCCATGACGAGGCCAGACCCGAAATGCAGGCGCTTTCTCAGTTGGGGCAGATCGATCCGCAATGCATTCCTCGACGGTCCGGCAGGTTTCAATCCTGCTTATTTCGAATGGCGTGTGGTGAGGCAACTGCATTTTCGGTGAACAATGCGTGACCGCTTCCCGATATCGGGGCGCAGTCACCCAAAAACAAGAAGCGGGCCGCAAGGCCCGCTTCGTTTATTGTCCGCGAACGATGGGGTCAGCGCGACATCAGCGTCAGCGCCGTCATGGAATCGAGCAGCGTGCGGGTGACGCCACCGAAAAAGAGTTCGCGAAGGCGGCTCTTGCTGTAGGCGCCGATGACGAGGAGGTCGATGCCCTCGTCCGAAAGCCGGTTTTCAAGCACGGTTGCGGGCGACAGGCCTTCGCTGGGAGCAGAAGAGACGGTAACCTTGATGCCGTGACGCGCAAGCGTCGCGCCAAGATCGGCACCGGCGAGATCCGCATCCCGGTCGTCGCCCCGGCCGGGATCGACGGTAAAGACTTCGACGGACTTCGCCTTGACGAGGAAGGGCAGGGCATCGAACACCGCACGCGCCGCTTCCCGCGTGCCGTTCCAGCCGATCAGCACCCGGTTGATGGGCTTTGCCTGGGTGAAGATATAGGGCACGAGGAGAACCGGGCGGCCGCTTTCGAAGAGCACCTGCTCGATCTCGGAATCGTCGCTCGCATAGGAAGGATCCGACTGGGCGGTGATGATGAGATCGGCCGAGCGCAGTGTATTGGCCGTATTGTCGGAGCCGAAGCCCGACATGGAGACCACATTGCGCCATTCGCCGGAAATGGCCTCGCGGCGGCAGGATTCCTCGAAAATCGCCTTCAGTTCGGCGCTCTGTTTATGGGCCGCATCCTGCATGGCCTGAATGCTGACCGGATCCGGAATGGCCATGGGGGCGGCAAGCGGCGCGATGGCTACCTGCTCCACATGCAGGCCAATGAGATGCGCGCCATGATTGCGGGCAATGTCGATGGCGCAGTTCAGCACATGGGCGGCATTCTTCGCATTGGAGAGAACGCAGAGGATGGTCTTGTAAGCCATGGAAGGGCCTCCTTTGGGTGTCGCGCCGGCGGCGCGTCGAGAGCGCAACGCGTCCGGCTTCAGACCGGCCGCGGCAGGGGCGCGGCGGTGTGCCGTCCCTTGTCGAAGATCAGCTTACACCGGGCGAATGACGGTCCCTTGATTTCAATCAATAACCAACCACGGGAATGGGGAATGCGATACCCCAAATTTTCAGGCTTCCATGATAGCGGCCGCCGCCTTCTTTCTCTCGCCGATCTCGACGAGCATGGCCCGCACCGCCTCTGCCGCTGCCTCGCAATCCTCGACCGCGCGGCCTCGAATGACGATTTCGGTCGAGAAACTCTTGCCGTCATATTTCGGATAGGAGCCGATGGCGGTCGCCTTGTGGGCGGCCTGCACCGCACCGAGGGCCGTGCCGATATCGCCTTCGCCGAAGGGGCTCGCGACCGAAACGGAATGCATGGTGGCTCCCGTCCGCAGCGTCGGTACGACGGCCTCCACCATGGCCACGAAGACCTGCGGAACCCCGGCCATGACATGGACATTTTCCACAATGAAGCCGGGTGCCGTGGAAACCGGATTCGGAATGTGCCGCGCGCCCCGGGGCATGCGGGCCATGCGCTGGCGGGCCTCGGTAAATTCGAGTCCGCGCGCCGCATACATGTCGCCCAAGAGCTTCATGGCAGCCGCGTCATGCTCGCAGGGCAGGCCAAAGGCGCGCGATACGGCATCCGCAGTAATATCGTCATGGGTGGGACCGATGCCGCCGGATGTGAAGACATAGTCATAGCGGCTGCGCAGCGCGTTCAGTGCCTCGACGATCGCCTCCTCCTCGTCCGCGACGATTCGCACCTCCTTGAGGTCGATGCCAACAGCGGTGAGCACGCTGGCGAGATGGCCGATATTGCGGTCGCGGGTGCGCCCCGAAAGAAGTTCGTCGCCGATGGCCAGGATGGCGGCGGTTACAATGGTCGAGGATGAGGTCATGAAAACGGGATCCGGAAAGGCTGCTATACGGACAATCTAGCGCCGCATCTGTCCTTTGCAATGTGGCTTTCGACAGCAGATACCGCAAAGGCGGGATCAAGGGTTCAGTTATTGAACAGTGCGTTTGCCCGCAGCCGGCTTACCCGCTTTCGCCAACTGACCTATCAATCGGGTCCATCGCATCCGTGGAACCCCGCGGCGGCACCCAATCAGCCCGTTATTCAGGAGATAACCCATGGCAAAAGTTCTCGTTCTCTACCATTCGGTCTATGGCCACGTCGAAACCATGGCCCATGCGGTTGCCGAAGGCGCACGTGAAGCCGGCGCCGAAGTCGTCGTGAAGCGCGTTCCCGAAACCGTTCCGGAAGACGTGGCTCGCGCCCATCACTTCAAGCTCGACCAGGCAGCGCCGATCGCAACCCCGGACGAACTCGCCGATTACGATGCCATCATCTTCGGCGCCGGCACCCGTTACGGCACTGTTGCTTCCCAGATGCGCGCCTTCATCGACCAGACCGGCGGCCTCTGGGCCAAGGGTGCCCTCGTCGGCAAGGTCGGCTCGGTCTTCACCTCCTCGGCAACCCAGCATGGCGGTCAGGAAAGCACGATCCTCGGCTTCATCCCGACGCTCCTGCATCACGGCATGGTCGTCGTCGGCCTGCCCTATGCCTATCAGGGCCAGATGACCATGGATGAAATCTCCGGCGGTTCGCCCTATGGCGCCTCCACCATCACCGGCGGTGACGGTTCGCGCCAGCCTTCCGCCAACGAACTGGCCGCTGCCCGCTTCCAGGGCGGCCATGTGGCCAAGATCGCGGCCAAAGTAACCGCCTGATCCTCGCCTGAGGCTCGACCAAACGGCGCGCTTCCCCGCATAGGGGAGGCGCGCCTTTTTCTTTCCCCCATGAAAGAAGGCACTCCCGCGCGCTGACAGATTGACCCTTTCCTTTCCCGCCGCCATCTTCTGCCAGGATGTTCGACAAGACCGCAGGAGGCGGGGAATGACATTTACGCTCTATGCCAGCGAAGGCACGGGTTCGGCCGTATGCGAGGCCATTCTGGCCCTTTCGGGCCTTCCGCACCGCCGGATTGACGTGACGATCCAGGCGCCGACGGGGCCCGATCCCGAACTCATTCAGGTCAATCCGCTGGGGCAGGTTCCGGTTCTCCGGCTGCCGAACGGCGAGATCATGACCGAATCGGCGGCAATCGTGCTTTATCTTTCCGATCTCGTGCCTGAAAAGGGCCTCGCGCCCCGGCCGGACGATCCGCTTCGCGCCCGCTATCTGCGCTGGATGGCCTTTCTCGCCTGCGCCATCTATCCAAGCTCGCTGCGGAAATTTTATCCCGACCGTTACACCGCCGATCCGCAGGGCGGGGAGGCGGTAAAGGACGCTGCGATTGCACGTCTTACCCGCGAGTTTGCCGTGTTGGCCGCCGGGCTCGGAACCGGACCCTTCCTGCTCGGCGAAGCCATGAGCGCGGTCGATATCTACGCCGCCATGCTGATCGGCTGGGAGGAAAACCAGGAAGGCATGAACGACGTGTTTCCCGGACTGATCCAGCTCGGCCAGCGTGTCGCGGCCAATCCCGTCATCCGGCCGATCTGGGAGCGCAATCTCCTGCCGCTCTGATCGGGGTGACAAAACGAGAAAGGCCGGCGGATCGCTCCGCCGGCCTTTTTCATGGGAGAGGCAACGCCCTTACTGGGGGCATTCTTCCGTATCGCAAGCCGGTGCTTCCTCCGCAGGAGCGGGCTCTTCAGCCGGTGCCTGCTCTTCCATCTGCGGCTCTTCTGCAGGAGCGGGTTCCTCAGCCTGCGGCTCTTCAGCCGGAGCGGGTTCCTCGGCCTGCGGCTCTTCGGCCGGAGCAGGCTCCTCAGCCTGCGGCTCTTCAGCCGGTGCCGGTTCCTCAGCCTGCGGCTCTTCAGCCGGAGCGGGTTCCTCAGCCTGCGGCTCTTCGGCCGGAGCGGGTTCCTCAGCCTGCGGCTCTTCAGCCGGAGCGGGCTCCTCGGCCTGCGGCTCTTCCGCCGGTGCTGGCTCCTCGGCCTGCGGCTCTTCAGCCGGAGCGGGCTCCT
>CAMFIF010000047.1 GCA_945952415.1 uncultured Rhizobium sp.
GATCTCCCCCCTTGAGGGGGAGATGTCGGCGGTAGCCGACAGAGGGGGGTGCGGTACGGCATACTCGACGCCCAACGCTGCAAAGGGAGATGCCCTCCGCCTCTCACCCCACACCCCACCCACAACAAAAAACCCGCCGAACCTGTTGATCCGGCGGGTCTTTGAAAAACAAAGAGCGAGCGGTCAGCGCGTCAGGCGCTTGTAGGTCACGCGCTTCGGATTGACCGCATCCGCACCGAGGCGGCGGATCTTGTCCTTCTCATAGTCCTCGAAGTTGCCTTCGAACCATTCCACATGGCTGTCGCCTTCGAAGGCGAGGATATGGGTGGCCAGACGGTCGAGGAACATGCGGTCGTGCGAGATGATGACGGCGCAGCCGGCGAAGTTTTCGAGCGCATCTTCCAGCGCTGCCAGGGTTTCGGTGTCGAGGTCGTTGGTCGGTTCGTCGAGCAGGATGACGTTGCCGCCGGACTTCAGCATCTTGGCGAGATGCACGCGGTTGCGCTGGCCGCCGGAGAGCGTGCCGACCTTCTGCTGCTGGTCGCCGCCCTTGAAGTTGAAGGCGCCGCAATAGGCACGCGAATTGACCTCATGCTTGCCAAGCTTCAGCACGTCGCTGCCGCCGGAGATTTCTTCCCAGACGGTCTTGTTGCCCTCAAGCGCATCGCGGCTCTGGTCGACATAGGAGAGATGCACGGTCTCGCCGATGGTGATCGAACCGGTATCCGGCTGTTCCTGGCCGGTGATCAGACGGAAAAGCGTCGACTTACCCGCGCCGTTCGGACCGATGACGCCGACAATGCCGCCGGGCGGCAGCTTGAAGGTGAGGTTTTCGAACAGCACGCGGTCGCCATAGGACTTGGAGATATTGTCCGCTTCGATGACCACCTGGCCGAGGCGTTCACCGACGGGGATGATGATCTGCGCATCGCCGGGACGGCGGTCGGCGGCGGCCTGAACCAGCTCGTCATAGGCGCGAATACGGGCCTTGGACTTCGCCTGACGGGCCTTGGGGCTCGAAGCCATCCATTCCTGCTCGCGCGACAGTGCCTTCTGGCGTGCGGCTTCCTCACGGCCTTCCTGCTCCATGCGCTTGGCCTTGGCCTGCAGATAGGCGGAGTAATTGCCCTCGTAGGGGATGCCACGGCCGCGGTCGAGCTCGAGAATCCAGCCCGTGACATTGTCGAGGAAGTAGCGGTCGTGGGTGATCATCAGCACGGAGCCGGGATATTCGCGCAGGTGCTTTTCGAGCCAGGCGATGGTTTCGGCGTCCAGATGGTTGGTCGGCTCGTCGAGCAGCAGCAGGTCCGGCTGCGCGAGCAGCAGCTTGCAAAGCGCCACGCGGCGCTTTTCACCGCCCGAGAGGTTGTCGACGCTGGCATCGCCCGGCGGGCAGCGCAGCGCGTCCATGGCCATTTCCACCTGGCTTTCGAGATCCCAGAGATTCTGGCTGTCGATGATGTCCTGAAGCTTTGCGCCCTCTTCCGCCGTCTCGTCGGAATAGTTCATCATCAGCTCGTTGTAGCGATCGAGGATGGCGCGCTTGGAAGCCACGCCTTCCATCACGTTTTCGAGCACATTCTTGGTCGGGTCGAGCTGCGGCTCCTGCGGCAGATAGCCCATGGTCGCGCCTTCAGCGAGCCAGGCCTCGCCGGTAAACTCCTTGTCGAGACCGGCCATGATGCGCAGCACGGTCGACTTACCGGCCCCGTTCGGGCCGAGAATGCCGATCTTGGCATCGGGATAGAAGGAGAGATGGATGTTTTCCAGAACCTTCTTGTTACCATAGGCCTTGTTGAGGCCGGACATGTGATAGATGAATTGACGTGCCATGGGCTTGTATTGCTCCGCGCGCATATGGGGGAAAAACCGTTGGCCGCTATGTAGGCGAAATGCGCCGCCGGGGCAATGGCGGCCATCCCGTCATCACCGGGCTTTTCAAGCGGGTGGCGGTCGTGGGAAAGGCGGATTCCTCCATTGCGGTCCGTGCGAGAATCCGTTTCCCTGTGTCTCCCGTCCTTCCGGAGCCAGCCGATGACCTTTGCCGAGACCCGCCACCTGAACAGCCCGACCGGCGCGCGGCTTGCCTATCAGCATCGCCCTGCCGAGGGCACGGCCCGCGGGGTGATTCTCCTCTGCCACGGGCTGGCGGAACATAGCCGCCGCTACCGCCGCTTCGCCGAAGCGCTCGCTGCCGCCGGCTATCATGCCTATGCCCATGATCATCGCGGCCATGGCGAAACGACCGCCCCGGATGCGCCTCTCGGCCGCTTTGCCGCGAGGAACGGCGTGGAGGCGGTGATCGAGGACGTGATGGCCATGCGCGCCCTAGCGGAGGAGCGCCATCCGGGCCTCCCCGTCATTCTCTTCGGCCATTCCATGGGCGGACTGATCAGCCTCAACACCGCCGTCACCCATCCGGAAAGCTTTGCGGGGGTCGCTGTCTGGAACAGCAATTTCGACGTGGGCGTGGCCGGTCGGGCAGCCCAGGCGATTCTGGCAGTGGAGCGCATGTTTCTCGGATCGGACGTGCCGAGCGCCCTCTTGCCGAAGCTGACTTTCCAGGCCTGGGGCAAGGCGATCCCGCGCCACCGCACCCTCTTCGATTGGCTGAGCAATATCCCCGCCGAGGTGGACGCCTATATTGCCGATCCCCTCTGCGGCTTCGATGCGAGCGTGTCGCTCTGGCAAGATATATTTGAGCTTTCCTACCGGGCTCCCTCTAAAACATGGATCACCCGGATTCCACGCACAATGCCCTTCCATCTGGTGGGTGGTGGGCAGGATCCGGCCACGAACAAGGGCAAAGCACTGGATTGGTTGGCCGCAAGTCTGAAAAAAGCCGGTTTCTCCCGCATAACAAAGGAGATATATCAGGACGCGCGCCACGAGACTCTGAACGATATCGGCGCGCAGATCGCCATCAGGGGCTTCATCGCCTGGTGCGGACGGGTGACGGCCTGACGGGCCGGCGGCCAGCAATACGGGGACCGGCATGGATGAGACAGTAAAGATCAAGCCGGGCCACCCCGCAGACCCCACCGCCACACGGGAAGACAATATCCGGCTCGGCATGATCCTGATGATCATCTCCGTCTTTGTCGCGCCGATGATCGACGTCTTCTCCAAGCTCGCCGCAGTCACGCTGCCGCCGGCGGAAATCTCTGCCTTTCGCTTCCTGTTCCAGACGGTCCTCATGCTGCCGCTGGTTCTCTGGCGCGGCACCTTCTGGCAGATCAGCTGGCGCCAGACCCGGCTGCATGTGCTGCGCGGCGTTATCCTGTCCGTCAGCATGATCTGCTTCGTCACCGCGCTGCGCGCCATGGCGCTGGCCGATGCGATCGCGATCTTCTTCGTCGAGCCGATCATCCTCACCGTTCTCGGCGGCCTCTTTCTCAAGGAAAAGATCGGCTGGCGCCGCTATGCGGCCTGTGCGGTGGGTTTCGGCGGCGCCCTGCTGATCATCCGCCCGAGCTTCGATCATCTGGGCTGGGTGGCGCTGTTGCCCGTCGTCTGCGCCTTCGGTATCGCCGTCTTTGCCCTGATGACCCGCATCCTCGCCCATCGCGAAGATCCCTGGACCATGCAGTTGCAGACCGCCTTCTGGGGCGGCATCTGCTGCCTGATCATCCTGCTTCTCGGTGATGGCACCGGCTCTGCCCATTTCGATCCCATCTGGCCGGATGCGGCGGGCCTCGCAAAATGCCTGGGCGTCGGCATGGCGGCCACCATTTCCGGCATGTTCGCCGTCTATGCCTATCGCGATGCGCCAGCCTCCACGCTCGCCCCGCTGCAATATTTCGAAATCGTCTGCGCCACCTTCTTCGGCTGGTCGATCTTCGGCGATTTCCCGGATGCGCTGACCTGGCTCGGCATCGCCATCATCATCGCATCGGGTCTCTTCATTCTCTGGCGGGAGCGGCAGGTGGCACGCCGGCTGGCGCGCGAGGAACCGCTTGTCAATCCATGAGGTCTTCCTTGAATCGATGGTTGAAATCCATGGAGAAAAGAACGAATACTTATCGGTAAGTGTCTAGGATTGTTGACATTTATCAGTTTACCCATGCCGCCGGCATTGGGGATTTGAAAGATAGAAAGAAGCGGCCACGGGCCGGAATTTCCAAACGGAGCAAGGGGGGAGCATGACAAAGCGTACGGGTGGACAGCTGGTGGTGGAGGCGCTGAAGGCGAACGGGGTGAGGCAGATTGCCTGCGTGCCCGGCGAAAGCTATCTCGCCGTTCTCGATGCCCTGCATGACACGGATATCGACGTGCTGGTCTGCCGCCAGGAAGGCGGCGCGGCGATGATGGCCGATGCCTGGGGGCGCCTCACCGGCGAGCCGGGGATCTGCATGGTCACCCGCGGCCCCGGCGCCACGAATGCGTCCGCAGGCCTGCATATCGCAAGGCAGGATTCCATCCCGATGATCCTCTTCATCGGCCAGGTACAGCGTGACGCCCGCGAGCGCGAAGCCTTCCAGGAAGTGGAATATCGCCGCGCCTTCACGGAATTCGCCAAATGGGTGGGCGAGATCGATGATGCCCGGCGCATTCCCGAATTCGTCACCCGCGCCTTTGCCGTCGCAACCTCGGGCCGCCCGGGCCCCGTCGTGCTGACCCTGCCGGAAGACATGCTGGTGGATGAGGTGGAGGCGCCGCAAGCCCTGCCCGCCATGCCGGTGGAAAGCCATCCGGGCCCGGCACAGATCGCAAAACTGAAGGATCTCCTTGCCGGGGCGAAGCGCCCCCTGGCCATTCTCGGCGGCACCCGCTGGGATGCGGCTTCGGTCAAGGCGTTCGAGGATTTCGCCGCCCGCTTCAAGCTGCCGGTCGCCTGCTCCTTCCGCCGGCAGATGCTCTTCGATCACCTGCATCCCTCCTATGCCGGCGACAGCGGCATCGGCATCAACCCCGCGCTCGGCAAGGAAATTGCCGATGCCGACCTGCTCCTGCTCATCGGCGGGCGCTATTCGGAAATGCCGTCTTCCAGCTATACGCTAATGGACATTCCCTATCCGAAACAGACGCTCGTGCATGTCCATCCCGATCCATCGGAACTCGGCCGCGTCTATCGCCCCGACCTGCCGATCGTGGCCGCTCCCCGGGATTTCGTTGCGGCACTGGAAGGGCTGGCACCGCAGGAAGAGCCCGTCTGGGCGACCCGCACCGAAATCATGCATAGCGCCTATCTCGCCTGGTCGACCCCGCCGAAGGCCGGTCCCGGTGCGGTGCAGATGGGCCCGATCATGGAATGGATCGAGGCCAATACGGCGGGCGACACGATCTTCACCAATGGTGCCGGCAATTACGCCACCTGGGTGCATCGTTTCCACCGCTTCCGCGGCTTTGCGACCCAGGCCGCGCCCTGCTCCGGTTCCATGGGCTATGGCCTTCCGGCCGCCGTGGCATCCAAGAAGCTCTTCCCCGGGCGGGAGGTCATTTGCTTTGCCGGGGATGGCTGCTTCATGATGCATGGCCAGGAATTCGCAACCGCCGTGCGCTATAACTTGCCGATCATCACTGTGCTGGTGAACAACGGCATTTACGGCACGATCCGCATGCATCAGGAGCGGGAATATCCGGGCCGCGTGAGCGCGACCGGCCTGACCAATCCCGATTTCGCCGCCTATGCCCGCGCCTTTGGCGGCCATGGCGAGACGGTGGAACGGACGGAGGATTTTGCCGAGGCATTTCTGCGGGCCCGCGCCAGCGGCAAGCCTGCGATCATCGAGGTGAAGCTCGATCCGGAGGCGATCACGCCGACCCGCACGCTGAGCCAGATCCGCGACCGGACCTGAGGAACTGAAAAGGCCGGGCTTCCCTCGGCCTTTTTTCCTTACTTGCCTTCCTCGAAAGTCATGGCATGGCCATTGATGCAGTAGCGAAGGCCCGTCGGCGGCGGACCATCCGGGAAGACATGGCCGAGATGACCGCCGCAATGCGCACAGCGGATTTCCGTCCGCACCATGCCATGGGAGGTGTCGCGGTGTTCGGTGACCGCGTCAGGAGTTACCGGCTCGAAATAGCTCGGCCAGCCGCAGCCGGCATCGAATTTCGTATCCGAACGGAACAGCGGTTCGCCGCAGCCGGCGCAACTGTAAAGCCCGGTCTGGAACTGGTTCCAGTAGGGGCCGGTAAAGGCCCGTTCGGTGCCATGTTCGCGCAGCACGCGAAACTGCTCCGGCGAAAGCCTGGAGCGCCATTCGGCTTCGGTCTGCGGCAGGGTCTTTGTATCCATGGAAGGCATCCTTCGCGGCTCGTCTGATCAGCCGAAACATAGGGTGCGGCCCCGCCACAGGCAATGCGAGGCCGCGGTCAAGATTGCTTGAACGGCACTTAGAGCTTCACGTGGCGGGGAATGAAGCGAGCCTCGAAAGCCTGGCGTTCCAGTTCTTCCCGAAAATCGGGATGGGCGATGGATATGAGCGCCCGCGCCCGTTCGGCCACCGTCTTGCCCTTCAGGTTCACCATGCCGAATTCCGTCACCACATACATCATGTCCGTGCGCGGCACGGTGACCACATTGCCCTTCGTCAGATCGAGAACGATGCGGCTCCGGCGCTCGCCCCGCTTGTCATAGGTGGAGGAGAGGCAGATGAAGCTCTTGCCACCCGAGGAGGCATAGGACCCGCGCACGAATTGCAGCTGGCCGCCCGTGCCGGAAATGTGGCGGTGCCCGTCCGTCTCGGAGGCCGCCTGTCCCTGCAGGTCGATCTGGGTCGTGTTGTTGATCGCCACCACCCGGTCATTGCGCATGATATTGTGAGGCAGGTTGGTCTGCTCCACCGGGCAGCACCAGAAATCCGGGTTGCGGTGGATCGCATCATAGAGCTTCTTTGAGCCGAGCGCGAAGGAATAGGCGAGCTTCTTCGGATGGAGCGATTTGCGCGTGCCATTGATCAGCCCCGCCTCGTAAAGCGAAAGAAGGCCGTCGGTCATCATTTCCGTATGGACGCCGAGATCGCGCGCGCCCGATTCCTTCAGCGCCGCCGCAACGGCATTCGGCATGCCGCCAATGCCGATCTGCAGGCAGGACCCGTCCTCGATCTGGCTGGCGATCAGCCGCCCCACCGCCCGATCCGCCTCGGTGGGCTCAAGACTGGGCAGCTCCGGCGCCGGCTGGTCGTCGCCCTGGATGATGTAATCCACCTCGCGAACATGGATGCCGTTGGTCTCGCCCAGCGCATAGGGATTGCCGTCGGTCACCTCCACGATCACGCAGCGCGCCCGCTCGATGATCGCCCGGTGCCAGAGATTGGCGGCGGAGAAATTGAAATAGCCGTTCTCGTCCATCCGGCAAGTCTTGAAGACGACGATATCGACCGGATCGATGAACCGGCGGTAGTAATCGGGTATCTCGCCCAGATTGACCGGCAGGTAATGGGCAATCCCCGCATCGTGCTTCTTGCGGTCGTAGCCGGAGAAATGAATCGAGAACCAGTGGAAATGGCGGCCCTCGGGATCGGCCTCGAGCACCGCGCGGGGACGCATGGACAGGCAGGAGCGTATCTTCACGTCGTGAAGCTCCTCCTTTCGCGCGGCAAGCGCCCGGTCGAAGACATCGGGCTGGACAAGGGTGGTGCCGTAATCGATCCACATGCCGGGCTTGACCAGCCGGACCGCTTCTTCCGCAGAAATCTCCCGTGCCTTCTCCGCCGCCGGTCTGAATGCCATGCGCCTTACCTCCCCCGTTATCGGGCGTCCTCCACGCCCTATATCAGCAGTTTAGGCGGATGTTTTCCCGGCTGGCAAGAGCGCCGAAAGGCAAGCGCCTCATCCATCAGTCGAAGAAACAGTCAGGTTCCGTCAGCCCCGTCGAGCACCCGCTCCAGACAGGCAAGATCGAGCCAGCGGCCGAATTTCTGGCCGACCTGCCGGAAGGTGCCGACATGGCGGAAGCCGAGCCGCGTGTGAAGCGCAATCGACGCCTCGTTGCCCGCCTCGATGCAGCCGATCAGCACATGCACGCCCCGGGCCCGCGCGGCATCGACCAGCGCTTCGAGGAGGCGCTTGCCGATCCCCTGCCCCCGGCAGGTCTTCAGCACATAGATCGAATGCTCGCGCGTGTGGCGATATCCGTCATGGGGCCGCCAGTCGCCATAGGATGCATAGCCAACCGTTTCGCCATCGAGTTCCGCCACGAGAACGGGGAAGCCCCGGCCCTGGCGCTCCATCATCCACCGGCGGCGATTGTCGAGATCGACGATCACCTCGTTCCAGATGGCGGTCGTCTCGCGCACCGCATCATTATAGATCTCCAGAATGGCTGGCAGGTCAGCCTCGCCAGCCTCCCGGATCAGAGGGTCCGCCATGGGTTCGTTCCTTTGCATGGGCTCTGTTGCGACAGCGAGAAAAACCAGATTCTTGGCCGCGAAGGAAGGGCCGGCCGGTTGCACGAAGCTTTCATCGAAATCTGCCATCTTCGCGGCACAATTGGCGCCGATGAGGCGCGAACCGATCGCTTGCTCCGGACCCCTGTCGATGCTTCTTGCCGCCCTTGTGCTTCTTTCGCCCCTCGCCCAGCCGCCGGCGCCCGCGCCAGTCATCCAGCCGCCGCCGAAGGCAGGCCTGTCCGCGCCGGCAAAGCCCGGCCCAAAGGCCGGCGGGCCTGCCAGAAGCACCACCACCATCAAGGGGCTGGTGGAGCCGCATCTGGCGCTCTCCCCCATAAGCGGCGCGCCGGTGCGGGTGGCGCTCACCTTCGATGCCTGCAGCGGCAAGACGGACAGGCGCATTCTCGACACGCTCGTCGAAAACCGCATCCCCGCCACGCTCTTCGCCACCGCACGCTGGCTGAAGCGAAACCCGGAAGTGGTGGCGATCCTGAAGGCCCATCCCGATCTCTTCGAGGTGGAAAACCATGGCGCCATGCATGTGCCGGCAGTGGACAAGCCCGGCCTGATCTACGGCATTGCCTCTGCCGGTTCCACCGAGGCGGTCGATGCGGAAGTGAAGGGCGGTGCGGATGCCCTTGCCGCAGCCGGATTTGCCCCGCCGCGCTGGTTCCGGGGCGCGACCGCCCGCTACACCACCTCCGCCATGGAAACGGTCGGCACGCTGGGCTACCGTGTCGCTGGCTTCTCGCTGAATGGGGATGACGGCGCATCCGTCTCGGCCGCCACCGCAGAAAAACGGATCGCGGCAGCCAAGGACGGTTCCGTCATCATCGCCCATATCAACCAGCCGGATCGTACCGCCGGTGCGGGCGTTGCCCGGGGCATCCTGAAGCTGAAGGCGCGGGGCGTGACCTTCGTTCGCCTCGCCGATGCGGCCGAGGAGGCCGGCGCCAGAACCGGCCACTAAGCCGGGATCAGGCGCTAAGCACCACCTCCATGCCCCAGGGATCGATGAAGCGGATTTCGTCGCCCTCCCGGGTCGTGGCTATTTCCAGCCGCTCCAGCGCGGCCTTCACCTGCTCGAATGCCGCCCTGTCGTTGAAATGCAGGCTGTAGCGGGAAAGCCCTGCCTGATTGGCCTCGCGCCTCCCCGTCCCCCGGCTCTGCCAGATATTGGCCGCCAAATGGTGGTGATAGCCGCCGGTGGCATAGAAGCTCGCGCCCGGATAGTCGCACATTTTCTGAAGGCCCAGCACCTCAAGGAAGAAGCGGTCCGCCTCCGGCAGGTTGCCGACCTTCAGGTGCAGATGGCCGATTGCCACCGCTGGATCCATGCCGGCAAAGGCCGCCTTGGGCGTTTCGTCGTAGAGCTTCTGGAGGTCGAACGGCAGCGTATCCATCGCCACCGTGCCATCCCCGCCATAGCGCCACTGCTGGTGCGGCCTGTCCGCATAGATTTCGATGCCGTTGCCCTCCGGGTCAGACAGATAGATCGCCTCGCTGACGAGATGGTCCGCCGCGCCGTCCAGTCGGAGCCCCAGATGCGCCGCATGCACCAGCCAGCGTCCCAGCGCCTGCCGGTCCGGCATCAGAAAGGCTGTGTGGAAGAGGCCCGAGCTGCGCATCGGCTGCGGCCGCACATCCTGGCCGGAGACGAGATGGAGGAGCGGCTTGCCGCCCGCCCCGAGAACGGCCCCATGGGTACCGCTTTCAAGAAGCGTCAGCCCGATCGCCTCGCGATAATAGCGGCTGACAAGCGCCAGATCCGTCACGGACAGGCGGGTTTCGCCGACATGAGCAGGGCGGTCAAAGGCAAAGGACGAGGTCTGGGCAGCGCTTTCGGTCAAGGCGGATATCTCCATGATGTCACCCGTAAATGAACCTTTTTTGCCGTTTAATAAAGACAGCCAAATTCGGAAGAAGCGTTCAATTTTTATGAACGAAAGCCAAAACAGCCCGTCTGGTCTTGATCCTGATCAATGCGGACAGTGAGGCGAAGCGCAAAGTTCTTTCAACGGGCGATGGAACCGGATGACGGGACGCCCCATTGAAGGGAGACGGTGATGTATCGCAAGATCATAGTACCCGTGGACATTGCTGAAGTGGAGCGGGGCGAAACCATCCTGCGCCGGGCGGAACAGATGGCCGATGCGGATGGTGACATCATCCTCCTCAACGTCGTCGAGGACCTGCCCTCCTATCTCGCCATCGACGTGCCCGTCGGGCTGATCGAGGGCGCGCTGAAGGAGGCGCGCCAGATCCTGACGGCCCTGAAGGCCCGCTGCGAAAGCCGCGCGCGGATCGAGATCCGGACCGGCCATGCCGCCCGGGAAATCCTTGCCGCGGCGGAAGAACATGCGGCGGATCTGGTTCTGGTGGCCTCCCACCGGCCGGATCTGTCGAACTACATCTTCGGCTCGACCGCCGACCGGGTGGTGCGCCACGCCCCCTGCTCCGTGCTGGTCGACCGATGATTGAATGACGAAGGGTGCCGGGCCTTCCCTGCCCCGATTTTACGAAAGGACTTGAGACATCATGGATATCGCCTATTTCGAAAAGCGTCTTCTGGACCGCAGGCGGGAACTGAACGAACGCCTCGGCCGCATCGAGAACGATCTCGAGCAGCCCGGCGACCGCGACCTGGAGGATCAGGCGATCCAGCGGGAAAATGACGAGGTTCTGGAAGAAATGGGCGATGTCAGCCAGAAGGAGCTGATCGCCATCGATGCGGCGCTGGCGCGCGTAAAGGCCGGCACCTATGGCACCTGCCCGAAATGCGGCGGCAAGATTTCGGAGGCCCGCCTCGAGGCCGTGCCGGAAGCCGCACTCTGCGAAGAATGCATCTCCGGCTGAAGTCCGGCCCGGAAGATTAAAGTTCCTCCTCCTCGGCTGGCCCTCGGGCCAGCCTTTTTTTTTTGCCGGGCGCCCGCCGGATAAGGGGTCCGGGCGGATGTGAGCTTCACGCATCCTTCAGCGGCTGGGCCGGAAGGGCGAGCTTGCTGCGCGCCCTGTCGCCCGGCATCGGCCGACCGCCCGAATGTTCACGCAGTTCGGCACGGAATTCGTCGCGTCTTTCGTGAATGCTCGCAATCACCAGCCCCATGGGCACGCCCAGTTCCACCAGGCTCGCCTCGGACAGATGCAGGCTTGCCTCGATCGTCTCCGGCACCGCATCGGTCACGCCCATCTTGTAGAGATGCCGGGCATGGGCGGCATCGGTGGCGCGGGCAATCACCGGAATATCCGCCCGCATGCCCCGGGCGAGTTCGGTGATCCGGTCGACCGCACCGCGCGACCCGGTGGTGATGATGACGGCGGTCGCCGTATCCATGCCGCAGGCATGCAGGAAGACAGGGTTCGTCGCATCGCCGAAATAGACCGCATGGCCGTCTCGACGGTCACGCGCCACCTCGGCCGGATTGCCGTCCACGGCAAGGAAGGGAATGTTGTGGCGGCTGAGCATGCCCGTGACCACCTTGCCGACACGGCCATGGCCGACCACGATGGCATGGCCCTTCATGGCCGGGGGCGGCTCCGGCGGCTGGTCGGGCGTCATCTTGCGCGCCAGGCGCTGGGCAAGCCGGTGGCCGATGGCGGCAAGCATCGGCAGGGCCACCATGGTGAGCGCCACCGATGTCAGCGCGACCTTGGAGAGTGCGGGATCGATGAGCCCCGCCGCAGTCGCCGCGCCGATGCCGACAAAGGCGAATTCCCCGCTGGGTGCGAGGAGCAGCCCCGCCTCCACGCGCGCCGCCGAGGAAATGCCGAAGAGCTGCCCCAGCACCACCACGACCACGGTCTTGGCCAGGATGATGCCGATCACCGCCGAGGCGAGGAGAACCGGCGCCACCACGACGCTGCTCAGATCGATGCTCATGCCGACGGTGAAGAAGAACATGCCGAGCAGCAGCCCCTTGAAGGGCTCGATCAGCGCTTCCACCGCCTTGCGATATTCCGTTTCGGAAAGGAGGAGGCCGCCCACAAAGGCACCGAGCGCCATGGACATGCCGAACAGCGCGGCAACGAAACCGGAACCGACCACGACGAAAAGGACCGTCGCCAGAAACACGTCGGCAGATTTCAGCGAGGCGACGAGCCGGAAGAGCGGCCGCATGAACACGCGTCCCGCCACCGTGATGACGACGAGGGCGGCGGCGGCCTGCCCCAGCGCCTTGCCGATGCTGGCGGAAAGGCTGCCATTACCGCTGGCAAGAAGCCCGATGAAGAGCAGGATGGGAATGACCGCAATATCCTGCGCCAGCAGCACGGAAAAGCCGGTCCGGCCCGTGGCCGTGGTCATCTTGCCCTTTTCCGACAGAAGCTCGATGACGATGGCCGTGGAGGAGAGCGCAAGGCAGGCCCCCAGAATGATCGCCGGCGTGGTCGGAATGCCGCCGAGGATCATGAGGCCCGCCAGCACGCCGAGCGACAGGAGAATCTGCAGCGAGCCGAAGCCGAAGACCAGCCGTCGCATGGTCATGAGGCGGGCAAAGGAAAGCTCGAGCCCGATCAGGAACAGCAGGAAGACGATCCCCAGTTCGGATATGCCCTCGACCCGGCGCACATC
Organism: uncultured Rhizobium sp.; assembly: GCA_945952415.1. Taxonomy (GTDB): domain Bacteria; phylum Pseudomonadota; class Alphaproteobacteria; order Rhizobiales; family Rhizobiaceae; genus Gellertiella. Next base: position 12,904 of record CAMFIF010000047.1, read on the forward strand.
CACCACCACGAACCAGGAGAGAAACGGCATCTCCTTGAGAAAGCCGCCGAGCGCATGGGGCCCAAGCAGGGCACCGAGCCCGATGAAGCCAAGAATGGGATTGACGCCGAGACGCCGGATCAGGGGAACCACCACACCCGCGACAGCCAGAACCACCATCGCATCGCTATAGCTCGAGAGATCGCTTGCGACCGCCATGCACATCCTTTCCTTGCGATGCACCTCCGGTACATCTGTTATTTGTAAAAGCTATCCTATCAACAGGAATCGTGTCGAAACGAGGATAGACGGGCAATTGCCCGGCGCGAAAGAGAAAATCCCCGAATTTAATCCTTTGTGCCGCAGAAAGACGGCAAAGGATCGGGATGCAGTGAAAAGCAAAATGCAACCGAGGCTTTCTGCCGCGCGGCATTATGAAAAATTTTATAAATGCCCTGTACCAGTTCTTTACCACATGAATTTGTCATCAGGAGACAGCCAGGCGCGAATCCGGCAGTGGCAAGAGGGTTGGAACCACGGCAGGGTCGGGAACATGTCCGATATCATCATCCTTCGCGCGGCGCTCGACGCGCTGAACCAGGGGGAAGGCCAGACCTCCGAAACCCGGCCGTCAGCCAGGTCCGGAGAGGGCTGGCGTGAGCTACGCGGCCCCTCGGGCATGACAGGGGCGTCGGACCTCGCAGCGCGCTCTTCGCTGGTGCCCGAACTCGTTCAGGACCGCACCATGCCCGCAGCCGGCCCCGGAGAGCGGGACATCTGTTTTGATGACGCGCTCGACAGCGAAAGCGTGCGGCTTCTGGCCCTCAAGGCCCAGCAGCAGCTTTCCATTCAGGCTCTGGCGATCGCCAATGTGCGGGCGCTTTCGATCATCGGCCTTTTCCGGGATGACGATCCGCCCATCCGCCTGATGTGAAAAAGGGCGCCGAAGCGCCCCTCCCGATCCTCATTTCATCCATTCTGCCCTGATCATCTCGACCATCTGGTCGAGCGCCGTGCCCCAGCCCTGTTCGAAGCCCATGGCCGCGTGCTTTTCCCGGTCTTCGGCATTCTTGTGCAGCGCCCGGGCGCGATACTTGGTGCCGCCTTCCGCATCGCGGAATTCCAGAATGGCGGTCAGGAAGCCGCCTTCCCGCGGCCGGAAACCCGCAGACAGCGCATCCGTCCAGGACAGGCGCTCGAAAGGCACCACCTCCAGATAGCAGCCCTCATTGCCATGATCCTCGCCGTTCGGGCCCTGCATGCGCGAAAAGAACCGCCCGCCGGGCCGAAGATCGATCACGCATTCCGTCGTCTGCCAGGGACGGGGGCAGAACCACTTCATCAGATGCTCCGGCTCGGTCCAGGCCCGCCACATCAGCTGGCGCGGCACTGGCACGAAGCGTTCGAATTCGAGATCCAGATGGCCCTCATGATTGTCCGTCGTCATTCGCAGTCCTCTCCTCTTTATATAGTTGGATCACATAGGCATCGAGCTGGTCGAGGCGGGCCTCCCACTGGCGGATCTGGCGGCTCAGCCAGTCCTCCGTTGCCTTGAGCGCCTCGGCATCAAGGGCGCAGATGCGGCTGCGCCCGGTCTTGCGGGTGCGGATAAGGCCGCTTTCCTCCAGCACCCGGACATGTTTCAGCAGTGTCGGCTTCGCCATGGCGAAGGGGGCCGTCACATCGGAAAAACTCGCTTCCCCGAGGCAGAGGCGCGCCAGTATGGCCCGCCTCGTGGGGTCTGAGAGTGCGTGAAACCGGCGGTCTAGATCGGGCTGAAACTTAGTCATGCAGCTAACTAATCCGGAGACAGCGGTCCCGTCAACGATCAGTTAGCCAGACGACTAACTGAAATTTCGGGAGGCGATCGTGTGTCGGACTAGTGCAAGAGGCCGCTCGACAGCCTGCAATCTCCGCACGATAATCCGCAAAAAGGAAGGGCCCGAAGAGGCTACGGGGGCGCCGGTCGGCACGATGAACATCAACAGCTTTCAAACGATCGGCATGGCGGCGGGCGATGCGCGCGACGCGCATATCTATGCCGAAAGGCTCGCCCATCTGAGGCGACAGATGCCGCTGGTTCTCGGTGCCAATATGCTGGTGGTGCCCTTCGTGGCCCTGGTGCTTACCTCCTCCCTGACGGTGCCGGGCGCGGTGTTCTGGTGCCTCTCGCTTGAAGCGCTTTCCCTCCTGCGCTGGCTCGTCATTGCCCGGGTGAAAACCGTGCCCGCCGCGCCGCCCGACGATCTCCGCCGCGAGGAACTGGCCTTCATCTTGGGCTCGATGGCATCGGGCATGCTCTGGGGGCTGATGGCCGGGGCGACCATTTTCGCCGACCACGGCCTCGATCCGCTTCTGGCACTCATGTTCGTCTGCGGCATGGTCTCGGGCGCCATCGGATCGCTCTCGACCCTGCCGCGCGTCTATGCGGCCTTTGCCGTGCCAGCCGTGCTTCCCGTCATCGTGCTCTACATGATGCGGCGCGGTCTCGGCGACATCACCTATGCATTCGCGGCGATGATCTATCTCGCCGTCAATCTCGGCTATGCACTCTCCTTCTCCCGCACGCTGTCGAACAGCATTGCGCTGCGCTTCGAAAATGCCGATCTCATCATCCGGCTGGAAGAGGCGCGGGGCCGGGCCGAGGCGGAGAGCAACCAGAAGACCCGCTTCCTGCAATCGGCAAGCCATGACCTGCGCCAGCCCCTGCATGCGGTGACGCTGACGCTGGCCGACCTCGCCGAGCAGATCCCCGAGACGCTCCGGCCGAAGCTGAACCAGGGCCTCTCGTCGGTACAGTCGCTGGCCGAACT
>CAMFIF010000048.1 GCA_945952415.1 uncultured Rhizobium sp.
CACACTGCATATCGTCGGCAGCGTCAGATGTGTATAAGAGACAGCCCCCGGCCTGATTTCCTTGAACAAGACATTCTGGTCGAGCAGGTAGCGGTCGAAGATCGGCAGGCTTGCCCCGCCGATGGCCCGCGCCTGCGGCCCGACGCGACCCTCCACCACGTCAGGGCGGATGATGCCCTGCAGGTCCAGCCGGTCCACTTCTTCGTTCGTCGCCCGCACCAGCCGCTCCTTGACCCAGCCGGGGAAGCCGCCATCGATGACGGCTGCGGAAAAATCGATGATCGAGGAGGCGGCGACGATCGCCTGGGCGAGCGCACTGGCCGTGTCGCGAATCCAGGTTTCCAGCGGCTCGCCGAAATCCACCCAGTCATCTGCCGAATACCAGAGCGGCTCGGGATCGATGCCGCGCTGCTGGAGCAGGTTTTCGAGCACGAAGATCGAGGCAATGTCGAGAAGCTGGCGCGTGGTGCCCGACCGGTCCCGCACGGGCAGCGGGCCGATGGCGCCCGCCGTGCCGGTCTTGCCGGCAAAGACCGCGGAATTCAGCACGATGCCGCCGCCGATGAAGGAGCCGATGAAGAAATAGACGAAATCCTGGTAGCTGGAGCCGGCGCCGAAGACCAGCTCCGCGCCGCAGGCGCTGGTCGCGTCATTCTGCAGGAAGATCGGATAGGGAAGAACGGCGGCCGCCTCGGCATGAAGATCGAAATTGCGCCATACATCCATCGCGCCGGGCGGTGCGCCCACCTCTTCCGACCAGTTCCAGAGCTCGAAGGGCGCGGCGATCCCCACGCCGGCCACCCGGTCGCGCTGCTCGGATGTCAGCTTGGCGGAAATCTCGTCGATCCCCTCGTTCAGCAACTGCATGATCTTGTGGGGCAGGGGATATCGGTAGGTGCGGTGCACCTGGTGGCGGATCTCGCCGACGAAATCCATCAGCACCAGATCCGCACTGCGGCGGCCGATCTTCACGCCGAAGGAATAGGCGGCGTCCGGGTTGAGATGCATGGGAACGGAGGGCTGGCCTACCCGGCCGCGCACCGGCTCGCCGCGGATCAGCAGGCCATCCTTTTCGAGCGCGCGCATGATCACCGATACGGTCTGGGCCGAAAGCCCCGTGCGCTTGGCGATTTCCGATTTCGCCTGGCTGCCGTGGCGGCGCACCAGCGACAGGACCAGACGCTCATTATAGGCGCGCAACCGCACTTGGTTGGCGCCGCCGCCGGAATCGACCACGCCCTGCGTTGCGGACGGGTTGCGGGTCTCCGCCGCTGTCGTCATGCCTCTCCTCCCCCTGGACCGCCGGCCCTTGGCCGCCATCGTTCCAAGCACGAATTGTCCGCCAGGGCCAGGACCGAACCTCCATGAACGGTCTCGCGAGCGGCAGTTCGTCTCCGACGCTCGCCCCATGCGCTTTCCCCACAATGCCACATCGGATTAATAATTCAATTGGATTTATTTATTGACAAGCAATTCGGGATGATGTTGGTTATGAGCAGGCTCGGCGTCTGGCCGGTCGCGAAGAGGGGGAGCCTCCCGCACCGTCAGCCGCCTCAGTCCGGTCGTCCGGCCCAGTCGGACCAGAAACATTCCTTGGGAGGAACACTGATGAAGAAATCGCTTTTTGCAGCCTCTTTTGCCGCGCTTGCGCTCGGCGTTGTCTTCGCCGCTCCGGCGAGCGCCGCTGACGTTTCCGCCTGCCTGATCACCAAGACCGACACCAACCCCTTCTTCGTCAAGATGAAGGAAGGTGCAGAAGCCAAGGCCAAGGAACTCGGCATCACGCTGAAGTCCTATGCCGGCAAGATCGACGGCGACCATGACAGCCAGGTAGCGGCAATCGAAAGCTGCATCGCCGACGGCGCGAAGGGCATCCTGATTGCTGCTTCCGACACCAAGGCCATCGTCGATCCGGTGAAGAAGGCCCGCGACGCCGGCCTGCTCGTCATCGCGCTGGACACGCCCCTCGACCCGATCGATGCCGCCGACGCCACCTTCGCTACCGACAACCTGGAAGCCGGCAAGCTGATCGGCGCCTGGGCTGCCAAGACCCTGGGCGACAAGGCCAAGGACGCCAAGATCGGCTTCCTCGACCTCACCCCCTCGCAGCCGTCGGTCGACGTCATGCGTGACCAGGGTTTCATGATCGGCTTCGGCATCGACCCGAAGGATGCCAACAAGATCGGCGACGAAGACGATGCCCGCATCGTCGGCCATGACGTGACGAACGGCAACGAAGAAGGCGGCCGCAAGGCCATGGAAAACCTTCTCCAGAAGGACCCCGACATCAACGTCATCCACACCATCAACGAGCCGGCTGCCGTGGGCGCCTATCAGGCCCTGAAGGCTGTCGGCAAGGAAAAGGACGTGCTGATCGTCTCCGTCGACGGCGGCTGCCCGGGCGTGAAGTCGGTTGCCGAAGGCGTCATCGGCGCGACCTCGCAGCAGTATCCGCTGATGATGGCCGCCTACGGCATCGAAGCCATTGCCAACTTCGCCAAGGACGGCACCAAGCCGAAGCCGACGGAAGGCAAGTCCTTCTTCGACACCGGCGTGAACCTCGTCACCGACAAGCCGGCCGAGGGCGTGCCCTCGATCAGCGTCAAGGAAGGCACCGACAAGTGCTGGGGTTGATCTCTTAAGGATTGCGCAGGAGCTTGCGCCCCTGCATGATCTCTTCGGGAGTTGAGAAGGGCGGCTCTCCAGCCGCCCTTCCTGTAGGAACGCCTGTCTTGGCGAAATCGAAATTCGCGCCCCCGGGCAGGTGTTCATGTGGGGCTTGCCGGGTAGGGCCAGCAGGAAAATCGTGGGAGGGAAAATGAGCCAGCCTCAGGAATTCGAAAAGGTTCTGTCGGGCAGCGCCGCCAAGGTGGCGCAATTCGAGGAACCGAAGAGCGGCCTGCGCCGCCTGCAGCATTTCCTGCATTCCAACCCGGCCATGGTGCCGCTCATCGTGCTCGTCGCGCTGATCGTCTTCTTCGGCATCGCCCGGGGTCCGAAATTCTTCTCGGCCTATACGCTGACGCTGATCATGCAGCAGGTTGCGGTGGTAGGGATCCTCGCTGCGGCCCAGACACTGGTGGTTCTTACCGCCGGCATCGATCTCTCGATCGGCGTCATCATGGTCTTCTCCTTCGTCATCACCGGCAATGCGGTGCTGACCTACGGCCTTCCCTGGCCGCTCGCCATTCTCTCGGGCTTTGCCATTGCCGGTCTCTGCGGATGGCTGAACGGTTTTCTGGTGTCGAGGCTCAAGCTTCCACCCTTCATCGTCACGCTCGGCACCTGGAACATCGTTATGGCCGTCTGCCTGATCTATTCGGCAAACGCGACGCTGCGCGAGGCCGATCTGACGGCGATCACCTCCATGCTGCATATCTTCGGCATCAGCTTCAAGCTGGGCGGGGCGGCGATCACGCTCGGCGTCGTGGCCATGATACTGCTCTATATCGCGCTCTGGTACATGCTGAACTACACCGCCTTCGGCCGTCACATCTACGCCGTCGGCGACGATCCGGAAGCTGCCGATCTCGCCGGTATCCGCACCAAGAACGTGCTTCTGAAGACCTATGCCCTGGCTGGGATCATCGCCGGTCTTGCCGCCTGGGTCTCGATCGGGCGCAACGGGTCCATCTCGCCGTCGACGGTCGTCACGGATTACAATCTGCAGGCCATCACGGCCGCGGTCATCGGCGGCATCTCGCTCTTCGGCGGGCGCGGCTCCATCCTCGGCGTGCTCTTCGGAACGCTGATCGTGGGCGTGATGAGCATGGGTCTCAACATGCTGAATGCCGATCCGCAGTGGAAGGTGCTGCTGACGGGCGTGCTTATCATCGGCGCCGTCGCCATCGACCAGTGGATACGCAAGGTTTCGGGCTGAGGGAGGATTGAACCATGGAACCCATTCTGACCGCGCGCGGTCTCGTCAAGCGCTACGGCCGTGTCACCGCCCTCGACCATGCGGACTTCGACCTCTATCCGGGCGAAATCCTGGCCGTGATCGGCGATAACGGCGCCGGCAAATCCTCGCTGATCAAGGCGATCTCCGGCGCGATCGTGCCGGATGAGGGCGAAATCCGTCTGGAAGGACAGCCGGTGCAGTTCACCAACCCCATGCAGGCACGCGATGCCGGCATCGAGACGGTGTACCAGAACCTTGCCCTGTCGCCGGCGCTTTCCATTGCCGACAACATGTTCCTCGGCCGCGAGATCCGCAAGGAGGGCCCTTTGGGTTCGCTCTTCCGCATGCTCGACCGCAAGAAGATGGAAAAGATCGCCCGTGACAAGCTCACCGAGCTGGGCCTCATGACGATCCAGAACATCAACCAGGCGGTGGAGACGCTGTCGGGCGGCCAGCGCCAGGGTGTGGCCGTGGCCCGTGCCGCAGCCTTCGGCTCCAAGGTCGTCATCATGGATGAACCGACGGCTGCCCTCGGCGTCAAGGAAAGTCGTCGCGTGTTGGAGCTCATCCTCGACGTGCGCTCCCGTGGCCTGCCCATCGTGCTCATCTCGCACAACATGCCGCATGTCTTCGAAGTGGCAGACCGCATCCATGTGCACCGGCTCGGCAAGCGCCTCTGCGTGATCAATCCGAAGGAACACACCATGTCGGACGCCGTGGCGCTGATGACGGGTGCCAAGGAACCGCCGAAGGAACTGGCCGCCGCATGAACGCGAAGGCAGAGGAACTGGCCCGCACCATCATTCGCCGGGCCGACGGTCGGTCCCGCTTCATCGTGGCCGTGGCCGGTCCTCCCGGATCGGGAAAATCGACGCTCGCCGACGAACTCGCCCGCCTGATCGAGGCGGGCGGGGAACGTGCCGCGGTCCTGCCCATGGATGGCTTCCATCTGGATAACGGCCTGCTGGAAGAGGCCGGGCTCCTCGCCCGCAAGGGTGCACCTGAAACCTTCGATGTCCGGGGCCTGCGGGATGTGCTTTCTGCCGTGCGCCGCGCGGAGGAAGAGGTGCTTGTCCCGGTCTTCGACCGCTCCCGTGAGCTCGCGATCGCTGCAGCGCGGCGGATTGGCCTTGATGACCGCATCATCATCGCCGAGGGCAATTACCTGCTCCTCGATGAGGCGCCTTGGTCGAGCCTCGCGCCGCTTTTCGATGAAACCGTACTGCTCAGCGAACCCATCGAGGAGCTGGAGCGGCGCCTCATTGCCCGCTGGCAAGGCTTCGGTTTCGAGCCCGAAGCGATCCGCGCCAAGGTGGAAGGCAATGATCTCGTTAATGTACGCACCGTGCTTTCAAAGAGCCGCCGGCCGACGCTTGCCCTCTGAGCGGGAAATCCGCCCCCGCCGTCGGCGCTTTTCTTAAACTTCTGCGGCGGAAATCACACAGAGGAGGAGTATTTCGGATTAAGCTTCGGTTAAGCATTCCGACAAAAGCTAGATTTTTATATTATTGATTCAATATATCGAAGAACGTCTACGTTATAAAACAGATCCAATTCGGCGCGAAATGTCCCTTTGCGGACATGGCATGATGCGAACGCGCTGCCCGGATGACCGGATCTGTCCCAAATGGAGAATTTTTTCGATAACCGCGCCATCGGCTGCGGGTTGAATCGGCGGTGCCGCAGGAGGCGGGCCGCGGGGTCTTCCCCGGACGTGGCGCATGGAACGCCAGAGCGCAGCCCGAAGAAGGGCGGCGCGCCACGGAAGGAATGATGATGAAGGCTCTTGCCAGCGCATGCATGCTTCTAGCCACCCTCGCAACCGCGCCTGCCTGGGCGCTCGACAAGCCGAAGGGCGAACCGGTTCTCACCATTACCGGCGCCATCAGCGAGACCAATGATGGTGGCAATGCCGTGTTCGACATGCCCATGCTCGAGGCCCTGGCCGGCCGTACGGCCAGCATGGAAACCCCCTGGACCGAGGGCAAGGTCGAGTTCTCCGGCCCCTTCCTGCGCGAGATCCTGAAGGCCGCCGGTGCCAAAGGCACCAATCTGAAGGTCAAGGCGCTCAATGACTATGCCGCCGATGTGCCCACCGAGGATGCCGAGATCGACACGATCCTCGCGACCAAGATGAACGGCAAGCCCATGCCGGTGCGCGAAAAGGGCCCGTTGATGCTGGTCTACCCCTTCGACCAGGACAAGGGCCTCTATAACGAGAAGTACTTCGGCCGCTCGGTCTGGCAGATCAAGGAAATCGAGGTTCTGCCGTGACATTGGGATTCAGCCCGGATGGATCGTTTCTGAAGGCGGCAGGCAAGAAGACAGTGGTGCTTCAGTGCATCGCTGTGGTCTTCACCTGCATCCTGCTGCTTTTGTTCACGGATCTGGCACGGCGCTATCGCTTGCTGGAAGACGGTATCCGTGAAAACGCCCTCTGGTCTGTCTATCAGCTCGACCGGGAGGCCCGCGGCCTCTCCTTCCAGCTGAAGGATATCGTGCGCGATGTCGGTCTTGATCCGAAGAAGGTCAAGGCGCTCGGCCTGCGCTACGATATCCTCTATTCCCGCCTCACGGTGCTGCGCGAAAGCCGTTTCGACGATGCGTTCGAGAAGGACAACAGCATTCGCAAGAGCCTGGATGCGGTGCAGGGCCGCATCATGGCCTATGCCCCGCTCTTCGATCGCATTGCCGGCGGTTATCAGCCGACCGATGCCGAGCTGCTGAAGCTCAACCAGGATGTGGAAACGCTGGTCCGCCAGACGGGCGATTTCCTCACCGATGCCAACAACCAGTTCAGCGCAACCCGCGCCGACAACCGCGACATGATCATCCGGCTGGAAGGCACCACGGCGCTCTTCCTGTCGCTCCTCCTCGCCAGCATCGTTGTTCTCGTGGTCAATCTCCGGCGGCAGCTGCGCGTGGTGCGCGAAGCCGGCCGCAATTTCGAGCTGATGGCAGAGGAACTGTCGACCGCCTACAAGGCGGCGGATGCGGGCAACCGGGCGAAATCGCAATTCATGGCCACCATGAGCCATGAAATCCGCACGCCGCTGAACGCCATTCTGGGCACCGCAGAACTCCTGGAACTTTCCGAATTGCCGCGCGATGCCTCCGCGCTCGTCCGCACCATTCACAGCTCCGGCGAAGCCCTGCTCGAAATCATCAACGAAATCCTCGATTACTCGAAGATCGAGAACGGCAAGCTGGAGCTTGAGCTGCGCGGCGTGAACCTCAAGGCCTTCTCCAAGAGCACGCTGGAAATCGTCCGCGGCCGCGCCGAGGAACACGGCAACCGCATCGTGCTCGACATACCGGACGAGCTGATGGTACCCTATGTGCGCACCGATCCCACCCGCATGCGCCAGGTGCTGCTGAACCTCCTCAGCAATGCGGTGAAGTTCACCCGCAATGGCACCGTCACCCTTCGGCTGCGCGAATTCATCCGCAACGACGTGCTCATGGTCCGCTTCGAGGTGCAGGATACGGGCATCGGCATCGACGAAACGGGAATTGCCAAGCTTTTCCAGCCCTTCACCCAGGTGGATGCGAGCATCAGCCGCAAATATGGCGGCACCGGCCTCGGCCTCACCATCTGCAAGGAAATCGTCGACAAGCTGGAAGGCGAGATGGGCGTGCGCAGCGAGCTTGGGGCCGGCAGCACCTTCTGGCTGGAAATCCCGACCAAGATCGCCGATGTGGTGACGGACAGCCCCGGCGCCGCGCAGGCCCAGGTTCCGCAGACGGCAATTGCGGCCGGGGAAATCCTGCTGGTCGAGGACAATGTGGTGAACCAGCAGGTCGCCACCCGCTTCCTGGAGCGGCTGGGCCAGAAGGTTACCATCGCCAATAACGGCCTTGAAGCCGTGGCGATTGCCCGCAGGCAGGCGTTCGATCTCATTCTCATGGACATGCAGATGCCCGAAATGGACGGTATCCAGGCCACGCGGCGTATCCGGGCCGAAGTGCCGGATGTGGCGCCGATCATCGCCATGACCGCCAATGCCTCCGACGACGACCGCGCCGCCTGCATGGAAGCAGGCATGGTGGGCTTTGAATCGAAACCCATTACCCTGAAGCGGCTGCGCCATGTGCTCGAAACGCATATGAAGGTGGCCGATGGCGCTGCAAAAGCCGCCGAGGCACGCCGTGTCGTCGCCCTTGAGGCACCCGCAGAGCCGGAGGAAAGCGAGGGCTTCAGCGAAGCCCGCCGCGACGAACTGGTCGAGGCGCTCGGCGAAGATGTCTTCAACGAACTCGTCGAAACCTTCTTCGAGGATGCCGCCGAAATCATGGACAATCTCCAGCATGCGCTGGGCGGCGAGGATGCGATCCTCATCGACCGTCTGCTGCATACGCTGAAGGGTGCCGCCATCAATGTCGGCCTCAACGACGTGGCCGAAATCGCCAACTCGATGCGTGTCAGCAAGCCGACCATTGCCGGCGTCGAGATTCTCAACGAACGAATCAACGCCCATCGGCGCTTGCTTGCTGCCTGAAAGGACCTGTGACCCATGCGGATTCTTGTGGTTGATGACAACAATACAAACCTGAAGCTTCTCACCAAGCTGGTCGGGCGCCTGAAGAACTGCGAGGCGCTTCCCTTCTCCTCGCCCGAGCAGGTGCTGGCCGCCCTGCCGGAGCTGGATTTCGACGTGGCGATCATCGATTACCAGATGCCGGTCTATAACGGCGTGGAGCTCTATACGGAGATCGTCCGCTTCGAGCGCTATGCGGCGGTGCCGGTGGTCTTCGTGACCGCGGACAAGGACATGACCACCCGCATGGCGGCACCCAATGCCGGGGCCATCGATTTCCTGACGAAGCCGGTAAACCCGGTCGAGTTCATGGCCCGAATGCACAATATCGTCAGCCTCGCCGATGCCCGCCGCCAGCTTGCCGAACGGGCCGAATGGCTGCGGCGCGAGGTAGACAAGGCGGTGCGCGAACTGCGCGAGCGCGAGGAGGAGATCATCCATCGCCTGACGCTGGCCGCCGGTTACAAGGACCCGGATACGGCCCGACACACCATGCGCGTCGCGCTCTATTCCGAGGCGATTGCCCTGCAGCTCGGCCTTCCCGAAGAGCGCTGCCACGATATCCGCCTTGCCGCTCCCATGCATGATATCGGCAAGGTCGGCATTCCCGATACGGTTCTCCTCAAGCAGGGCAAGCTCACGGAAAACGAATTCCGCCAGATGCAGCGTCATGCGCAGATCGGCTCGGATATCCTGGCAAAAAGCCATTCGTCCCTCTTGCAGCTTGCCGCCGAAATCGCCGGCAGCCACCACGAACGCTGGGACGGGCAGGGCTATCCGAACCGTCTTTCAGGGGATGACATTCCGCTCTCCGGCCGCATCGTCTGCATCGCCGACAATTTCGACGCACTGACCACGGAACGGCCTTACAAGCCCGCCTGGACCTATGAGCAGACGGTCGCCCATATCCTCGACCGCGCCGGCACCCAGTTCGATCCCATTTGTGTCGCGGCCTTCAAGCGGGCTCTGCCGCGCATCCAGGAGATCATGGAGACGGATCGCCGCCAGCGCGCCCAGGAACTGGCGGAGGAGATGGCGGCCAGTCCCGCCGCCTGATTTTCCCCTCTGCGGCGGGCCTGAACCCCTGTTCCGCGCCGTCTCCCGGTGCTATGGCCTCTGGCAGAATGCTGCTGCTGGAGATTGCCCATCATGACCCGTTCGATCACCCTTCGCCGTCCCGATGACTGGCACCTGCACCTGCGCGACGGCGCCATGCTGGAAGGCGTGATCGGCGATACCAGCCGCACCTTTGCCCGCGCGATCATCATGCCGAACCTCGTGCCGCCGGTGGTCACCACCGCCGATGCGGAAGCCTATCGAGGGCGCATCCTGGCCGCCTTGCCGCAGGGACATCACTTCCAGCCGCTGATGACGCTCTACCTCACCGAGCATACGTCCCCCGATGACGTGGCCAGGGGCAAGGAAAGCGGCCTCATCACCGCGGTGAAGCTCTACCCGGCGGGGGCCACCACCAATTCCCATGGCGGGGTGCGCGACCTGGCGAAAGCCATGCCTGTACTGGAGCGCATGGCCGAAATCGGCCTGCCGCTCTGCGTCCACGGGGAGGTGACGGACCCCGAAGTCGATATCTTCGACCGGGAAGCGGTCTTCATCGAGCGCGTGCTGGAGCCGTTGCGCCATCGCCTGCCGGAACTGAAGATCACCATGGAGCACGTGACCACGGCGGATGGCGTGGATTACATCCGCAATGCCGCGAAGAACCTCGCCGGATCGATCACCACCCATCACCTGATCATCAACCGGAACGCCATTCTCGTCGGCGGTATCCGGCCCCATTATTATTGCCTGCCGGTCGCCAAGCGCGAAAGCCATCGTCTGGCGCTCCGCAAGGCTGCGACTTCAGGCAGTCCGCGCTTCTTCCTCGGCACCGACAGCGCCCCCCATGTGGACCCGCTGAAGGAATGCGCCTGCGGCTGTGCCGGCATCTATACCTCGATCAACACCATGAACTGCCTCGCCCATGTCTTCGAGGAGGAAGGTGCGCTGGAGCAGCTGGAAGCCTTTGCCTCGCTGAACGGCCCCGCCTGGTATGGCCTGCCGGCGAATGAGGAGCGGATTACCCTCGTGCGGCGCGACCAGCCGGTGGAATTTCCGGCCAAGATAGAAACCGGCGCAGGACCGGTCACCGTATTCGATCCGATGTTCCCCCTTTACTGGGAGATCGACTGACCTCTTGCGAAGCGGGCCATTTGGTTGTTTGTTATAACTGTAACAAACAACATGTGATTTTCGGGACAAGACGAATCACGCAAGGGGCCTGCACCATGACTTTTCAGGAATCCGTTTCCTCCTGCTTCAACAAGTATGTCACCTTTTCCGGGCGCGCCACGCGATCCGAATACTGGTGGTTTGCGCTTTTCAACATCATCGTTTCGGTGGTCCTGAACATCGTGGTTCAGGCGGGCGGCGGGGAAAGCGTTGCGCTTAATCTGGTGGCGGCGGTGGCCTCGCTTGCCCTTTTCCTGCCCGGTCTCGCTGTCAGCGTCCGGCGCCTGCACGATATCGACAAGGCCGGCTGGTGGCTGCTCATCGCCTTCATCCCGCTCATCGGCTTCATCCTCCTGCTCATCTGGTTTTGCACCAAGGGTTCGGTGGGTGAAAACCGCTTCGGCTTCCCGCCCCAGAGCTGAGACACCGGGCAGAGGCCGGCTTTTGTCGGCCTTGCTCTTGAATGGCGGGGGGCTCGCCGATAGAAGCGGTTGAGCCCTTTTTGCTGTCCGCCCGAGGAGTATGCCCGATGTTCCAGACCACCTTTGCCGATCCTGCCGTCATGGCGTCCGAGATGGCGAAAATGCTCTGGGAGATCAAGGCGGTGCATTTCTCCGCCGACAAGCCCTACAAGCTCGCCTCTGGTATGATGAGCCCCGTCTATATCGATTGCCGCAAACTGATTTCCTATCCGCGCATCCGCTCCGCCGTCATGGACTTCGCGGCGGCGACCGTGCTCCGCGAAGCCGGATACGAGCAGTTTGATTGCGTCGCTGGCGGCGAAACCGCGGGCATCCCCTTTGCCGCCTTTCTGGCGGAGCGCCTCGGCCTGCCGATGATCTATGTGCGCAAGCAGCCGAAAGGCCATGGCCGCAACGCCCAGATCGAGGGGCACATGCCCGAAGGTGCCCGCGTTCTCGTCATCGAGGACCTGACGACGGCCGGCGGCTCCATGTTCAAGTTCATCGATGCCATCAGGGCGGCCGGCGGCATCGTCGATCACGGCATGGCGCTCTTCTACTATGGCATCTTTGCCGATGCCGAGGCCCGCTTTGCCAATGGTGCGGTGACGCTTCATCACATTGCCACCTGGCGGGACGTGCTGGCGGTGGCGCGCGAAAAGGCCCTCTTCGAACCCGCCACCCTCTCAAGCGTCGAGGCCTTCCTGGATGCACCGCTTGCCTGGTCCGAAGCCCATGGCGGCGTGGGCATTTTGCCCACCGCTTGATGGGCAAAAGCCTTCCAGAGTAGCAAATGCCCGGAAATTGCGCTGGCATTTTCGAGTGGGATGGAATAAATCGTTTGAAGTGATTTATTCTAGGGGGACCCTCACATGATCGTATGCTGTGGCGAGGCGCTGATCGACATGCTGCCGCGCGAGACGACGCTGGGTGAACGGGCCTTTGCGCCCTATGCGGGCGGCGCGATCTTCAATACGGCAATCGCGCTTGGCCGGCTGGGCATCGAAACCGGTTTCTTCAGCGGTCTTTCCGATGACATGCTGGGCGATATCCTCCGCGAAACGCTGGAGAAGAGCGGCGTCGATCCCCGCTTTGCCGCGATCTCCTCGCGCCCCACCACGATTGCCCTCGTCAAGCTGGTGAACGGACAGGCGAGCTATGCCTTCTATGATGAAAACACCGCCGGCCGTCTGCTCGATGTCGCCGACCTGCCGGATTTCGGCCCTGAGGTGAACGCCCTGCATTTCGGCGCGATCAGCCTTATTCCTGAACCCTGCGGCACGGCTTACGAAACGCTTCTGATGCGGGAGGCCGACCGTCGCGTCATCTCGCTGGATCCCAATATCCGGCCAGGCTTCATCAAGGATGCGCCAGCCCATGCCGCCCGTATCCGCCGCATGGCCGCAAGAGCAGATATCCTGAAATTCTCCGATGAGGATCTGGCCTGGTTCGGCGAGACGGGAGACGAGGAAAGCCTTGCCCGCAGATGGCTGGCCAATGGCGCGAAGCTGGTGCTCGTCACCCGCGGCGCCGAAGGCGCGACCGGCTATACGGCGGCGCACAAAGTCACCGTTCCGGTGGTGAAGGTGGACGTGGTCGATACCGTAGGGGCTGGCGATACGTTCGATGCGGGCGTGCTTGCCGCGCTCGACCGGAAGGGACTGCTGACCAAGCCCGCCCTTGCCGCGCTCTCCGCCGCCGATATCGAGGACGCGCTGTCCTGGGGCGTGAAGGCGGCGGCCGTTACCGTTTCCCGCGCCGGCGCCAATCCGCCGACGGCAGCGGAAATCGGCTTCTAAGCCTCAGGTTTCCTCTTCGCTTCCCTCATCGGGGCGATATTCGAGAATGTCGCCCGGCTGGCATTGCAGCGCTTCGCATATCCGGGTGAGCGTATCGAAGCGGATTCCGCTGACCTTTCCCGATTTCAGCAGCGAGACATTCTGTTCGGTGATGCCGATGCGTTCCGACAATTCGCGTGACCGCATCTTGCGCCGGGCCAGCATCACATCGAGCGTGACGACGATGGGCATGCTCAGACGAAGCTCCTGTTCTCGCGGTCTATGTCCGCCGCCAGCGCGATGACATGGCCCATGGCGTAAAGGAGCGCCGAGAGCAGAAGAAGCATCGCCTCGCTGCTCCCGAAACTGATCAACAGGATTTTCTGCCCCGGCGGATTGTCATAGGTGGCAATCAGCGTGGCGAGCGTTCGGGACAGCACCGTGCTCACCGCGCCGGCAAGGGCAAGCGCGCCTGCAAGCCGCAGCAATTCCCCGCTGCGCCGGGTAAAGACGCGCCCCTTTTCCATCCGGTCGAATAGCCGCCAGACGATCAGGAGTGCCGCCGCCGCCAGAGCCGCATTCACAAGCCCGAGCAGGATAAGCCCGGCAATCGCCCGCTCCGTAAGTGTGATCATGTAGGGCTCTGCCCCGAGCCAAGCCTTCATTTCTGTCGTGAAGCCCGGCCGGTCGTAAACAAGTTCCCAGAGCAGATAGACCGCCCCGCCTACCAGGCCGACCGTGATCACCGCCAGCAGCGCCTTCGCCCGGCGGCTGATCCGCCGAATGGCTGCCAATGCATCGTCTCGCATTTTTCTAAATCCCGTATTGCAACTAAAATTTATTGTATTACGATAAAAAATAAACGTCAATCGCTCAGGAGTGTTTCATGCGTGCGTTTCTTGGCCCGGTCGTGGCTGCCACCCTTGGTCTTTCATTGATGGCCTGCAGCACGGTTCCGCCCTCATCCATGGCGCAGCTGGCGCTCCTCAACCCTCTCACCATGAAGCCGGGGGAGATCCGTGTGGTCGTGACCTTTCCGGATGGCATCCGCCTGAAGCAGGGCGATGTGGTGATGGATATCGTCTGGAAGAACCAGGATACGGGCGTCGAGACCAGGCGCCACTTCGCGCTGGAATTGGTGACCGGCAATGCGGCAGCCCCGCAGATTGGGCGCATGCTGCGCGCCGACGAGCGGCTGTATCTGCTGATGCTGAATGCGGCCGATGCGGAGTCTTTCCAGTCCATGCAGGACGAGGTCATGCGCGCAAAAAGCGCCGGCGCTGCCGGCACCGGGTCGCTTTCGGTGGGTTTTGCCGGCGGCTGCACGGCCGATCCGGCCCTGAAGACCGGCCCGGTCAAGACCAGCGTTCTCCTGCGGCCGGATGCGGTCTCGGGCTATATCCCGGTCTTCGCCGACATGGATCTGATGGCCGTGCTGCGCAGCGCGGGGCTTCAGGAAGTGCCCGCCTGCAAGGACGATCTGGCTGGCCCCGCCCGCCCGGCAGGAGGGGCCTCGTGAGTGTGGTTCAACCCTTCAGCGTCGCGACGAGCCCGGCGGTGGAACTGTCGAGCCCCTCGGTGCCGGTCTTGCCCTCGATCACGGGCAGAAGGCCGGTCGCCAGTTCCTTGCCCAGTTCCACGCCCCACTGGTCGAAGGAATTGA
>CAMFIF010000049.1 GCA_945952415.1 uncultured Rhizobium sp.
GGCAAGGTCAGCTATGCCTTAGCGTGCTTTATTTTCCGTTTTCTGAGGTGCCCCCTATGCGGTTGCGAAGGTTTCGGGCGCGCCGCTTCTGTTCAAGGGCCGGGATTTCTCGCAGACCGACATAAGGATCCATCCCGCATCCGTGATGGTGTGAGCCGGGAAAGAGGGAACAATCTCCCAGGTCCGACCGGATCAGAGATCGTGGGCAGCGCTTTTCTGTTCGATCCAGGCAAAGGCGAGAGTCAGCAAGAGGAAGACCAGTTCCACGGCGCTGAGAGTAAGGATGCTCATCACCTGAATATGCTACGCATCGAGCGCATATTCGAGAAGATTGACCGCGCCGATGGCCGCGAGCGTGGCGGCGAATTTGGTCTTGAGCGCGGCAAAACCAACGGTTGCCGGCCCGGCCGCGGGCTCACCGGCAGGGGGCTTGTCGACGAAAATGGCAAAGCCCGACGTCATGACCAGCAGGATCAGCCCGGCAATCAGCGCACCATCGATGAGATTGAGCAGCGCCAGCGCATTTTCCAGCGGATCGTTGGAAAGCGCATGAAGCGCGAAGCTTGCCAGCTTGGCGAGATAGGCAGCCGCATAGATCACGAGCCCGATGCCGAGCCCCGCATAGAAGACCGGAAGAACCCACCGAAAGGCCCTGAGAATCCGAAAAGTAAGAATGGTCATGACGGATAGGCCTCCGGGCTCCACTTTGTGCCTTTTCGACAAGCCCTATGTCTGCGGCAAAAGCCACGCAAGCCAAATCGCGCCGACCCTTTCCTCCACCCACAATTTTAAGGCGTCAGACGCGCGCTTCGGGCGGATGCGGCAGGGCCCTCCTGTCGAAGGAGGGGAGCCCTCGCCCGCCGCTCCGCCCCCGGCCCCATGGGCGAGCGCGCCCGGACAGGCCGTCGGGCTTGCCGTCGGCGCGGTCGAAGATTTTCTACCAGGCAGTGCAAGCGAAGCGCACCTTATGATAGAGTGCTTGCATCGAGAGGGCCGAGCCGGCCACCGCCCGAGGAAACAAACGCCATGCTGAAACGACGAAGCCTTCTGGGCGCCTCCCTGTGTCTGCCCTTTCTCGCGGCCACTAGCCGGGCGAGTGAGACGGATGTGGTGATCGTGGGGGCCGGCAGCGCCGGGCTTGCGGCCGCGCAGACGCTGAAGGCCAGGGGCCTCTCGGTCATCGTGGTGGAGGCGCGCAATCGCATCGGCGGCCGCACCTTCACGTCCAGCGCCTGGGCGGACCTGCCGATGGATCTCGGCGCCAGCTGGATCCACGGGGTCAAGGGCAATCCGCTGACCGACCTTGCGAAAGAGGCAGGCGCGCAGATCGTGCTGACCGATCTCGAGGCGGACATGATGCTCGGCCCGGAGGGCGGCGAGATCGACCCCGATCTCGGGCCGGCGGAAGAGCTGGTCGAAAGCGCGGTCAGGGCCGCGGGCGCGCGGGAAACCGATTGCGCGGTGGGCGAGGCGGTCACCGAAAGCGAAGGGTGGAAGGCCGCGGACCCCTCCGAAAGGCGGCTCGTGCAGCATGTGCTGAACTCGTCCATGGAGCAGGAATATGGGGGATCGGTGAACCGGCTTTCCGCCTGGCACGGCGAGGCCGGCGAAGGCTTTGAGGGCGAGGATGCGATCTTTCCGAAGGGCTATGTGCAGATCGTCGATTTCCTCGCCCGCGGCATCGATATCCGGTTGAACAGCCCGGTCAGGGAAATCGGGCCCGGCCGGGTGGTGCTTGCGGATGGCAGCCTGCTCTCGGCCAGGCACATCATCGTCAGCGTGCCGCTTGGGGTGCTGAAGAGCGGCAGGATCCGCTTCAGCCAGCCCCTCGACGCGGACCGCCAGGCGGCCATCGACCGGCTGGAGATGGGGCTTCTCAACAAGACATGGCTGCGCTTTTCGCGGGTCAGCTGGCCCGATGACGTGGACTGGGTCGAGTGGCTCGGTCCCCGGCCGGGCGAATGGGCGGAATGGGTCTCGCTTGCCCGGGTGCTGCAGCAGCCGGTGCTGCTGGGCTTCAATGCGGCAGACCAGGCAGCGCGGATCGAGCAACTGGACGACCGCGAAACGATCGCCTCCGCCCATGCGGCGCTGAAGGCCATGTTCGGCAATGATTTTCCGGCGCCAGAGGCAGGCCAGGTCACCCGCTGGGCAAAGGACGAATGGTCGCTCGGCAGCTACAGCTTCAATCCCGTCGGCTACCGCCCCGGCCAGCGTGAGAGCCTCTTCGGAACGGACTGGGATGGCGCGCTGGGCTTTTGCGGCGAGGCCACCTCCGAAACCCATTATGGCACCGTCCACGGCGCCGTCCTCTCCGCCCGCGCCCTGGTGAAGCGAATGTTTGGATAGTCGGTCCGGGGGGATAACAGTCGAAAAGGAAGGAAAGAGCCTGACCTTTCAGGATCGGTTCCCCGCCGGCCCGCGAAGGCGCGCTTCCAGCCACCGGACGAAACGACCGGCCTCTTCGGAAAGAGCGGGAAAGCTTTTCGCCACCAGCCAATAGGCGCCATGGGGGATGGGCAGCACGAAAGGCACGCGAAGGCGGCCGGCGGCAAGATGATCGCGGACAAAGAGTTCGTCCAGGAGCGCAATCCCCTCCCCCTGAAGGACGGCCTGCAGCACCAGCCCTCCATCGGCATAAACCGTTCCCCGCTCGATCGGGGCGGAAACACCGGCCAAGGAGAACCATTTTTGCCAGAGATTGCGGCTGTCTTCGTGGATGATCGGCAGACGCAGAAGATCTGCGGGATCCTTGATTGCGCCGAGGCTGTCCAGAAGCGCCGGGGCAGCGACGGGAACCACGCTCACATCCAGCAGATGCCGGCACTCCACCCTTGGCCAACTGCTCCTGTCCAGACTGTGCCTTATGGCAAGAACCGCCCCATCCTTGCGAAACTCACGAATGGCCGGATCGGCATCCAGGGTTACGTCCACATCCGGCTCGCTTCGGGTGAAATCCGCGAGATTGCGCACCAGCCAGGCGGAGGCAAAGGAGGGTTCCGCGCTGACGCTCACGCTGCGCGGCTCGCGGCCGCGGGTGAGAAGATCGAGGGACAGAGCGATGGAGTCGAAGGCAGGGGTGAGCGTTGCCAGAAGGCTGGCGCCCGATGCCGTCAGCGAAACGCTGCGGTGGCCTCTGGCGAAAAGCGCCTGCCCCAGCAGAAGCTCCAGCTCGCGCACCTGCCGGCTGACGGCCGCCTGGGAAATGTGCAGCTCGCCCGCCGCCAGCGTGAAGCTCTGCAGCCGACCGGCCGCCTCAAAGGTACGAAGAGCTGTCAGAGGCAGGCGGCTGCGCTTCATGGATAACCTCAGGTAATGTGAACCCGACAGTATTCTCGTTTGAAACCTCCTGGCAAGGCGCCTTTAAAGGCGGAAAGGGAGGACGCCTTCATGTGGGACGAGATTCATGCCTTGATGATGGAAACGATCCGGCTTCTGACCTTTCAGGCAGGAGACCGGAGCTTCCCTTCGCGCGGGGAAGAAATCGGTCCCCGAGGTTCCCCCCCTCGAAAGGCCGTCTGCCAAACCGCTCGAAGACGCGCCTTTCGCGGCGGCGCCCACCATACGCGCAGAACCGCGGCGCTGCCTGTAACGTTCCCGGGTTCCGTCCCTTTGAGAAAGCGGCCCTTCCGGGCCGCCTTCGCGTTCCACCTTTCCTCCGCGCCCTTCACCAGATGTCGGCGGGGCGGGGGTTCCTGAGGTCGCCGTGGTAGAGGGAAGGAAGGATGCGGGCCAGGTAAGTGAATTCGCTGAAGCAATGCTTGAGGAGACCGAGGCCGATTTCGTCGGGAACGGGATGGCCGGTTTCGACAGCGTCGAGGCCGAGGGCGAAGCGGCTGCGGAGCACCATGCCATCCGCCGTATCGCGCGTCAGGTGGATCATCCGGCCGGACACGGGCACGCCGCCAGCGTCGAGCGTCACCTTATCCCCGAAGCCGATCCCGGCATAGACGGCGGCTGAAAGCTCGGCCTTCGCGAAGGCCGCTCCAAGCGGTCCGGCGCCGAAGCGCTCGGCCGGATCGAGGAAGGTGATGGTCGCCGAAACCTCGGGGATCTCGCCCAGCTTCTCGGCGGCGCGGATCGTCGCTCCCACATAGGTCTCGCCCTTCCGCCACCGCTCGTTCCAGCCAAAATGGCGCTTGTGGTCATTGGGGTGCCACCAGAGGAGATGTTCCTCCGTTTCGAAATATTTGAACCACCAGTCGAACATCTTTCCGGTGCAGCGGGGCATCACCGTGCGGCAGGCCACGACAAGCGTGCCCGAGGCCAGGCGCTCCACGCCCGTTTCGAGATGCAGCGGCCCGGGATCGAGCAGCGTGGCAGGCAGGGCAAGATCGAGATCGGTTTCCATCCTATCGGCTCCTTGTTATTTCGGAAACGAATATCGTTTCCTAATTTCCTGTGCTAGACCTCCGGAAATCCCATGTCAAGGAGCTGAGGCTTGGAGAAGAGAGCGCGGGGCCGGCCGGCAAAGGACCGGGCGGCACAGAGGGACCATCTGATGCGGGTGGCGACGGAGGTGCTTCTGAGCGCGGGTTTTGCGCGTTTCACCATCGATGCGGTGGCGAAGGAAGGCGGGCTTGCGAAGAAGACCATCTACCAGATGGTGCCGAATCGGGAGGCGCTGGTGGGCGCCATCGTTGCCTCCTGGACGGATCGCTTCGCGGGCGAGGATGGCACCGGGGAGAGGGAAATTCCGCTTGCGGCCCTGCTTGCCCGCATCCACCGGGTCGCGCTGTCGCGGGAGGCGGTTTCGCTCTTCCGCATGATCGTGTCCGATCCGGAGGCGCGCGAAAAGCTTGGATCGATCTATGGCGAAAACGGCATCGAACGGGGCGTGGGTTCCGTGGTCGCCCGCCTTGCCGATGAGACCGATCTTCCGACGGAAACCCGGGAAAGCGTCGCACGCGCCCTCCTCGCAACCCTCATCGGCGAGCCGCTGCGGCGGGCGGCGCTGGGGCTCGAGGCGCCCTATGATCTGACGGACGAGGCCGTCGAGGCGCGCGTTTCAGCCGCGCTCACCCTCTTTGCACCGCTTCTCGAAGGGCGTGGCCGAGAGGTTTAAGCGCGTCAGGCCTTTTCGCCCTGCCCGCGCGAAGGCACGAGGCGTTCCGTCCTGGCGGGGGCGGGCGGGGTGAGCGCCTCATCGGCGGTCAGCGGCAGCCAGAGGGAGAATTCGCTGCCATGGCCTGCCCCGGGGCTAGCCACACGGATTGCCCCGCCATGGAGTTCGACGAGCTGCTTGACGAGGCCGAGGCCGATGCCAAGGCCGCCCTGCGCATAATCCAGATGGTCATCCTCCTGCTGGAAGGGACGGAAGATCCGCGCCAGCGCATGGGCCGGCAGGCCGAGCCCGTTGTCGCGTACCCGGATGACGCAGTAGCCGTCCTCTTCCCGGCCTGTAAGGGCAATGTCGCCGCCTTCGGGCGTGTATTTCGCGGCATTGTGCAGCAGATTGGCGATGCATTGGGTGATGCGCACCAGATCAGCCTCCAGCATCAGCGGCTCCTCGGGCAGGGTCACGGCCAGCACATGGCCCTTGGCATCCATGGCGGGCCTTGCGAAATCGATCGCCGCATCCACGGCATCCTTCAGATCGAACCGCTCCCGGCGCAGCTCGATCTTGCCCTGGGTGATGCGGGAAATATCGAGAAGATCGTCCACCAGCCGCACCAGATGGGACAATTGGCCCTCCATGAGCGTGGTGATGCGGCTTGCCGATTCCGGGCTCGGATTGCGGCCGAGAAGCTTCAGCCCGCCATCGATGGAGGCCAGCGGATTGCGCAATTCATGGGCGAGAATGGCCAGAAACTCGTCCTTGCGCCGGTCGGCCTGTTGCAGCGCCTCCGCCTGGCTCTGGAGAATGTCGCGCTGGGCGGCAATTTCCTGGCGCTGGCGATAGAGTTCGTAGAAGACATCGGTCTTGCTGCGCAGGATATCGGGCTCGATGGGCTTCTGGATGAAATCCACCGCCCCCGCCTCATAGCCCTCGAAGCGGCGCTCCGTGCTGTGGCTGCCGGCGGTCACGAAGATGATGGGCACGCGGCGGGTGCGTTCATTGCCGCGCATCAGCTCGGCAAGCTCGAAGCCGTTGAGACCCGGCATCTGCACGTCGATCAGCGCCAGCGCCACGTCATGTTTCAGCAGCAGTTCCAGCGCCTCGTCACCGGAGCGCGCCTTGAGCAGCGTAAGATCCTCCCGGCGCAGGAGCGCCTCCAGCGAAAGCAGGTTTTCCGGGAGATCGTCGACAAGCAGAAAACTGACCGGTGCCATTATAAACTAACCCCTTGCAAATAGGCGGCAATCGCTTCGAGCGGCAGGACACGCGCCTCCGGCACGAGCCTGATGGCCGCTTCCGGCATGGCCGCGGCATAGGCCCCCTTCGGGTCCTGCACGATCACGGTACCGCCCGCATCGGCTATGGCGCGAAGGCCACGCGCGCCGTCCTGATTGGCGCCGGACAGAAGGATCGCGATCAGCGACTTGCCCCAGACATCCGCCGCGCTTTCGAAGGCGACATCGATGGAGGGGCGTGAAAACAGAACCATTTCCTCGCTGGAAAGGGCAATCGTGCGCTCGTCCTCGATCAGGAGATGGTAATCGGGCGGCGCAAAATAGATGATGCCGGGGCGGATGGGTTCCTTGTCCTCCGCCTCGATCGCTGAAAGCCGGCACTTGGCGTCGAAAATCTCGGCCATCACGCTTCTGCGGTCCGGCGGCACGTGGATGATGACGATGACCGGGCGCGGAAAGCTTTCCGGCAGGGTAGGCAAAATCGCCGACAGCGCTTCCACCGCGCCGGCAGAGGCGCCGATCATCACGGCGGGGCGGGGATCAGCCGTCATGGTCCGGTCCTCTGATAGATCTTCTCCTCCCGCACGAATTCGCGGAAAGCGGAGGCATGGGCGGAAAAGCGCAGCGTTTCCTTGGCGCCGAGGCCGAGAAAGCCGTTTCGCGGCAGGGAATCCCTGAAAAGGCCGATGGCCCGTTCCTGCAGCACGCGATCGAAATAGATCATCACATTGCGGCAGGAAACCAGATGCATCTCGCCGAAAACCTGGTCCGTCACCAGGCTGTGATCGGAAAAGACCACGTGGCGGCGCAGGCTCTTGTCGAAGGCGCAGCGCCCGTAGCCCGTATGATAATAGTCGGACAGCGAGCCCTTGCCGCCGGATTTCCGATGATTTTCGGTGAAGAGCCGGATGCGGTCGATGGCATAGACCCCGGCTTCCGCCTCGGCCAGCGCATCCTGGTTGATGTCGGTGGCGTAAAAGATGGTGCGCTCCTCCAGACCCTCTTCCCGAAACAGGATGACGAAGGAATAGAGCTCCTCCCCGCTGCTGCAGCCGGCAATCCAGACCTTCAGCGACGGATAGGTCTTCAGATGGGGCACCACCTTTTCCCGGATGGCGCGAAAATAGCCGGGATCGCGAAACATCTCGCTCACCTGCACGGTGAGATAGCCGAGCAGGCGCGGCAGCATGGCGGCATCGTGCAGCACGCTTTCCTGCAGCGCCGAAAGCGTGGCAAAGCCCAGATCCGCCCGCGCCTGCCGAAGCCGCCGCTTCACCGAGGCCATGGCATAATTGCGGAAATCATAGTGGTAGCGGTGATAGAGCGCCTCGAGCAGAAGCCGGATCTCGATATCTTCCAGGCGCGCCGCTGTCTCGCTCATTGGGGCATCCAGACGCGCACGAGGGAGAGAAGCTTTTCGACGTCGAGGGGCTTGGCCATGTAGTCGTTGGCGCCCGCCTCGATGCATTTCTGCTGGTCGTCGGGCATGGCCTTGGCGGTGAGCGCGATGATCGGCACCCTGCGCCAGTCGGGATTGGCGCGAATGTGGCGCGTGGCGGTGAGCCCGTCCATGACAGGCATCATCACATCCATGAGAACGAGATCGATGCGCCCGTCCGGCGTTTCCTCGGCTTTCCGAAGATGGGCGAGCGCCTCCTCGCCATTGCGGGCGATTTCCACCCTTGCGCCGCGCGGTTCGAGAATATTGGTGAGCGCATAGACATTGCGCACGTCATCCTCGACAACCAGAATGCGGCGGCCTTCCAGCAGCGCATCGCGGTTGCGGGCCTTGCGGATCATCTTCTGCTGCTCGTCGGGAAGTTCCGAGACGACCTGATGCAGGAAGAGCGTCACCTCGTCCAAGAGACGCTCGGGCGATTTCGCGCCCTTGATGATGATCGACTTCGAATAGCGCCGGAGCCGCTGCTCCTCGTCCGCCGACAGAACCCGGCCCGTATAGACGATGACCGGCGGGAAGGAATGCACGCGGTCCTGGCTGATGGTTTCGAGCAGCGAATAGCCCGAAGCATCCGGCAGCGAGAGATCGAGCACCATGCAGTCGAAGCTCTGTTCCTTCAGCAGCGCCAGGCATTCCGCCGCCGTTCCCGCGCCCACGGTTTCCACGTCATGGGAGGTGAGAAGCTTCGCCACCGCCTCGCGCTGCACCTCGTTGTCCTCGACGATCAACACCCGGCGCACATTCTGCGAGAGCTTGGCATCGAGCGTTTCGAGCACATCCACCAGCTGTTCGCGGGTGACGGGCTTCAGCCGGTAGCCGATGGCGCCGAGCGACAGCGCGCGCTCGGCGAAATCCCCCGCCGAGACGATGTGGATCGGAATATGGCGGGTGCGGACATCCCGTTTCAGCCGGTCGAGCACGGAGAGGCCCGACTGGTCGGGCAGGCCGACATCGAGCACGATGGCACTCGGCATGAAGCTGCGGGCGAGATGCAGCGCCTCTTCCGCCGTATCGGCCACCAGCGCCTGGAATTTCATCTCGCGGGCAAGGTCGCGCAGGATCGTCGCGAAGGAATGGTCGTCCTCGATGATCAGCAGTGTCCGTGCCTGGTCCGAGGCATGGGCCCGGTCGTCCTCGATGATGCGCCGGCGGATCGCCCCCGCCTCCGGCGCGGCCGCCGGAAGGGCAGCTCCAGCCACAGGCGCCGGCATGGCAGGCGGTGCGCCCGCGGGCATGGGCCGCTCCACGACCAGCGCCGGATCGAAGCGTTCCGGCAGGATGACGGTGAAGGTGCTGCCCTCGCCCGGACGGCTCTTCAGATGGATTTCCCCGCCGAGCAGCCGCACCAGTTCCCGCGAGATCGAAAGGCCGAGGCCCGTGCCGCCATATTTGCGGCTGATCGTGCCATCCGCCTGGTGGAAGGCATCGAAGATCCGGGCCTGCTGGTCTTCGGAAATGCCGATCCCCGTATCGATGACGGACATGGCAATCCGCTCCGCCCCGTCGGACCGGATCTTCAGACGAACCTCGCCGCGCTCGGTAAACTTTACCGCATTGGCGATGAGGTTCTTCAGCACCTGTTCCAGGCGCTGCGGATCCGTGTCCAGCACGGGGTGCAGGTCGGGCGCAATCTCGATCAGGAAGGTCAGCCCCTTCTCGCGCGCCACGGGATCGAAGAGCTGGCGAATATTGTTGGCAAGCCGCTCCACCGAGACCGGCTCGGGCTTGATGTCCACATGCCCCGCCTCGATCTTCGACAGGTCGAGAATGTCATTGATGAGGTTCAGCAGGTCATTGCCCGAATGCTGGATGGTCTGGGCATATTTGACCTGTTCCGGCGTCAGGTTCTCCTCCGCATTGTCGGCAAGCAGCTTGGCAAGGATCAGCGAGGAATTCAGCGGCGTGCGCAGCTCATGCGACATGTTGGCGAGGAAATCGGACTTGTAGCGGCTCGCCTGTTCCAGTTCGCGGGCCTTGAGCTGAATAGACGCATTGGCCCTTTCCAGCTCGTCGCGCTGGCGCTCCAGCTCCTGGGCCTGTTCCTCGAGCTGGGTATTGGTCTGTTCGAGTTCGACCTGCTGCTGTTCGAGCCGCGCCTGGGATTCCTTCAGTGCCCGGCCCTGTTCTTCGAGCTCCTCGTTGGAAACCCTGAGCTCCTCGCCCTGCACCTGCAGCTCTTCCGCCTGGCGCTGGGTCTCGATGAGGAGGTTCTGGAGGCGCGTGCGATATTCCGCGGAGCGGATGGTGGTGGCGATGATCGTGGAGGCCTCGGCCAGGAGGTCGGATACCGCCTCTTCCACCTCGTGCAGGAAACCGAATTCCGCCACCGCCACCGCATGGCCATCGGCAAGGGCGGGGGCGATGGTGAGGAAGCGCGGCTTTTCCTGGCCGAAGGCGGAGCCGAAGGCCAGATAGCCATCCGGCACCTGGCCGACGGTGATGGGTCGCGCCTCGCCGATGGCATGGCCGAAGAGGCCGTCCTTGTAGCCGACCCTCTCGGGCAGGCCGGCATCGGCAGGAATGCCGACGGCAGCCGCGCGTCGATATCCTTTTCGGTCATCGACAAAGAGGGCGCCTGCAACCGCGCCCGTATAGCCGGCGAGGAAACGCAGGATGTTTTCGGCCACCGTTTCCGTGGTCTGGTCGCCCATCACCGCGGCATTGAGGCCCATCTTGGCCTTTTGCAGCCATTCCTCCCGCCGCCGGGCAATGGTGGCCTTGCGGAGCAGCATGCCGATGCCAAGGGTGAGCACGAGACCCAGAAAGCCTGACAGCAGGCTCGTCGTAAAGGCCGTCGCATAGGCATTGCGCATTTCGGCAAGCCGTATGTTGCGCTGACGCGTTTCCTCTTCGCGGATATCGGCAATTTCGGCGCGGATCGCGTCCATGGCGGCCCGGCCGCGATCGGAGGCGACGATCGCGCTTGCGGCCTCGGCGCCCTTGGTCTGCCGTGTCTCGATGGTTTCGGCGAGCTCCTGGCGCTTCACCTTGATCAGCCTGCGCAACTCCGCCGCCCGGGGCACCTGGGTCGCATCCTCGCGCACCATGTCCTCCAGCTCCTCGAGCCGCGGCTCGATCTGACCCACCGCCTTGTTGTAGGGATCAAGGTAACGGGCATCTCCGGTCAGGAGATAACCACGCTGGCCGGTTTCGGCATCCTGGATATCGGACAGGAGAAGATCGATCGCCACGATGACCCGATGGGTCTGGATGACGCTGTTGTTGTTCGAGCGCAGGAGCTGCGTCGTATAGATCGCGACAAGCGTGCTGAGAATGAAGAAGGCGAAGACGCCCCCGAGGCTGATGGCAACGAGGGGATCGAGACCGAGACCCCTGGCAGTCGACAGAGGCGCCGCATTCTTTTTCATTGAAGCTCCGAGAATTCCTGGACCGAATATGCCGCGCTAAGTCTTCAGTTGCCTGGGATTTCTGGCGCACTTTACACCTAGAGCGACAGATTGGAAAAACCATAACAGCTTCTTGCAGTTTTCTGGCGAAAAAACTCGCGGATGCAATCGCGTAAATATGGGGTGGAGCCGGGGTCTTCCAAGAGCCCGCCCGGTCTTGATCCGTCCGGGAGGGCCCGCGAAAGCGGACGGATTCTTTCCGGTTTCCTTGGCCTTTCCGGTGAAAATCGGCTAACCCCTGTGCCAAGGGCCCGCCCCGCTTGCGGGCTGCCCCAGGCGAGGGAGACGACCATGACCGACCGCATTCCGGGACTGAGCCCCGAAGAGGCGACGCCGGAACAGGCTGCCGCGATCGAGGCGGAGCTTGCCGCCCGGGGCCGGATGACCCGGCTGAAATGGGTGCAGGCCCATTCGCCCGACGTTCTGCGCATCTATGGGGAATGGTTCACGCTGCGCGCGCGGCTTCTGCCGGTTCTCGGCGCAACGGCGATCAACCGTTTCTGTCTTGCGGTCGCCGAGGCGCAGCGGGCGGAAATCCCGACCGGCTATTTCCTTCGCGCGCTTTCAGACGCGGGGGTCGACCCCCGAGAGCCGCCCGCCGGGGACATGGAAACGCTGCTCGTGACATTCGGCCGCCATGTGGGCGAGGGTGCCGGCCGGGTGCCGGATGCGATCTGGAACCCGCTTGCCGCGCGGCTTGGCCCGGCGGCCATGGTGGATCTTGCCGGTTTTGCCGGCCAGATGGTGGCCACGACCGTGCTTGCCAATCTCCTCGACCTCGCACCCGATCCGGAAATCCTGCCCTATCTCGAGGAAGCGGCGCGCAAGGCCGTGTCTACCTGATCGGCGGGCAGGCTTCGCCCATCAGCCATGGGCAAAGGCGGGACTGCTCTTCAGCGTGTTGGAAATGGTGCAGATTTCCCCTTCGGCGAGCCGGATGATCTCCTGGCGCTCCGCCTCGGTCAGGTCCCCGTCGATCCGGATATCCACACTGAAGGTCGCGACGCGGGCGGGCTTGTCCGGAGCCTTCTCGCCGGTGACGCGGGCTTCGATCCCCGTCACCCGGCCGCTGACGCCAAGCCGCGTCGCAGCCATCCGGGCACTCAGCGCCAGGCAGCCCGATAGCGAGGCATAGAGAAGGTCGAGTGGGTTGAAGCCCGCCTCGTCGACGCTTCCCGCCAGCATCATCTGCCCGCCGGTCGCCGAGCGGATCTCGACCGCCCCCTCCCGCATCACCGCCGTCGCCCCCGTCCGCCGCTCGCGGATTTTCATGCCCATGCCCGTCATTCTTCTTCCATCCTTCGATTGTTCCTGTGCGGGGGGGTTGCGCCCTAGCCCGCCTCCGCCGTCTCGCGCACGTCATCCAGGAGGAAATGCAGGATGACGTAGCGGGTGGTGTAGTGGCGGCCGCTGTCGGCGGTCTGTTCCTCGCTGCCACCGTCGGCCGGGTGGATGCTGTGATAGTGCGGATTGGTCGTCACCAGGGTGATCGCCTTGCCGCGGCGGGCGCCGTCCAGGCGGTAGCGGGTTTCGGCAAGCGGCCAGAGCCGCGCGCAGGTTTCCTCCGGCAACCGCACCCGAAGCGCCTGTCGGTGGATCGCGCCGCGATGGCCCTCGTCCTCCCTCAGCGCCAGCGGTATGTCGAGCGTCACTTCCTCCGCATGATCCAGTACGAAATTGAGTTCTTCCGGCCACATCCGTCGCATGTCGATGGTCCTCCCGGCCCCGAGCGGGCCCGCTGCCAGCTTAGCCCCTCGCCGGCGGGAATCAATGGGTGGCCTGACCCGCAGCGCACGGCATGAAAAAGACCGCAGCCCTTTCAGGCTGCGGCCCGGATGGCAGAGGAGCAAGCCACGCCCCGTCTCAGGCGAGCAGGCGTTCCAGCATGTCGTCGTTCTGGCGCTTCGGCATGCCGTGACGGATCGCCGAAAGGTCGAGCTGGTCGACCGGCCAGACAAGACCACGCACCAGCGCGAACATTTCCGCCGGCGTCGATACGCCCACGTCCTGGTCGATATAGATGCTGTCGGCGGTAAAGCCGGAGGATACGGTCTTGCCCTTGCCGAGCCCGCCCTTGTAGAGCGGCGTGAAGTTGCGCAGATACTTGCCGTCTTCCCAGAGCGAGAAGGCCATGCGATAGGCCTCGGCGGCGGCATTGAAATCCGCCTCGTCGGCGTAGTTCTCGCAGTCCTTGGCGCAGGCCTTGGCGAAATTGGCGCCCCAGTTCTCGATCTTGAGGCCGTACTTGTCCTTGAACCATGTCTGGGCCACCGCCACCGTGGCGGTGGTGCCGAGCGCCGAGGTGAAGGGGAATTCGCGGAACTTGATGTCCTCGTCGTAGTTATGGCCGACCTCGCTGATGAAGAGATCGATGCGCTCGCGCCAGGTGTTCAGCTTGCCGACGCCGAAGGAGTTGGACAGCGGGCAGCTGCCCATCACGCCGAAGGGCCGGTTGGTGGCGACGAAATTGGTGCCATGGCAGATGACCTTGAAGGCGCTGTCATAATCCACCACGGGATGTTCGAAATAGCGCCCGCCATAGCTGTCCTTGATACTGTTCATCAGGCGGCGGGAAATGGCGCTGTGATAGACGGAATAGCCCGAGGTCGGCACGTGGGCACAATCATGCCAGGTGAACATGCGCCGGAAGAGATCGGACTGCTGCACCCGCACCACGGACGCATCGAAGGGCACGGGAGAGGTCAGCTTCGGCCGGCCCGGATAGGGCCAGGTATAGCCGACGAGCCGCCAGCCGAAGGCCTCGACACCGGGATCGATGGCGAGAATATTGTTCATCCACTCCACGACTTCCGGATCCACATAGTCGTCATCGCCGATGAAGATCATGAAATCGCCGGTGGCGGCGGCGGCGGTGCGCTCCCAGTTGTCGATCATCGACAGCGTCTCGCCCATCGAGGGCAGGTAGACGATGCGCGGATCGGCAAGCCGCTCGGCCATGAAATCGTTCATGATCGACGGATCGTCGGAATTGTCGGCAAGCACCAGCTCGATATCGGTCCGCAGCGACTGGCGAAGCGCCTCGATCGTCTGCTGGAAATAGAGCTGGCGATTGCGGGAAGGTATGCAGATGGAAAGGACTGGTTTCATGCGCCAAGGAACTCCTGCGTCCATTCGTTATTCAGGACTTTCGTTATGATAGTCCGCAAGGCTTGAGCGGGGCATGCGTCGGAAAGGACCCCTGAGGCCTGCCCTCACCAGTTCTTCCATGGGGGATTGCCGCTGGACCAGAGGGTTTCGAGATGGGT
>CAMFIF010000050.1 GCA_945952415.1 uncultured Rhizobium sp.
AGTTGATGATCTGGTCGATCGCCTGCATGGCGAAGTTGAAGGTCATGAACTCGACAATGGGGCGCAGACCCGCCATGGCCGCGCCGACGCCGATGCCGGCAAAGCCATGCTCGGTGATCGGCGTATCCACCACGCGACGGGGACCGAATTCCTGCAGCAACCCCTGCGTGATCTTGTAGGCGCCCTGATATTCGGCGACTTCCTCACCCATGATGAAGACGTCTTCGTTGGCGCGCATTTCCTCGGCCATGGCGTCGCGCAGCGCTTCCCGCACGGTCATCGTCACCATTTCCGTACCGGCCGGAATATCCGGATCGGCGGCAGGCTCGCTCTTCGGCGCGGCGGGAACCGGCTGGGCGATCTGCGGCTGGGCGGAGACGGTTTCGGCAGCGGCCGGCTGCTGGGGTGCCGCGGGCGCCGGTGCCTTGGCGGCCGCATCGGCGCTTTCGCCTTCCTGCAGCAGCACGGCAATCGGCGTATTCACCTTCACGCCTTCGGTACCGGCGGCCACCAGCAGCTTGCCGATGGTGCCTTCATCGACGGCTTCCACTTCCATGGTTGCCTTGTCGGTTTCGATTTCGGCGATCACGTCGCCCGCCTTCACGGCGTCGCCCTCGTTCTTCAGCCACTTGGACAGTTTGCCCTCTTCCATCGTCGGGGAGAGCGCAGGCATCAGGATATCAATCGGCATGTCTTAAAACCTCCCCGGGGATCAGAGCAGAATGTCGGTGTAGAGTTCGGAGACATCCGGTTCCGGATCGGACTGGGCGAAATCGGCACTGTCGGCGACGATGTCGCGGACGTCCTTGTCGATGGCGCGCAGCTCGTCTTCCGTGGCCCAGCCCTTTTCGAGCAGGCGCGCACGCACCTGTTCGATCGGGTCGTGCTCGGAACGCATCTTCTGCACTTCATCCTTGGAGCGGTACTTCGCGGGGTCCGACATGGAGTGGCCGCGATAGCGGTAGGTCAGCATTTCAAGGATCAGCGGCCCCTTGCCTGCACGGCAATGGGCAACAGCCTCTTCCGCAGCGGCGGCAACCGCGCGCACGTCCATGCCATCCACCTGATAGCCGGGGATGCCGAAAGAGGCGCCGCGCATCGAGAAGTCCGTCTGGGCCGAGGCGCGCGAAACGGCGGTTCCCATGGCGTAGCGGTTGTTCTCGATGATGTAGATGACCGGCAGCTTCCAGAGCGCCGCCATGTTGAAGCTTTCGTAGACCTGGCCCTGGTTGGCCGCGCCATCGCCGAAATAGGCGAGCGAGACATTGTCATTGCCGCGGTAGCGGTTGGCGAAGGCAAGGCCGGTGCCGAGCGACACCTGCGCGCCCACGATGCCATGGCCGCCGTAGAAGTTCTTTTCCTTGGAGAACATGTGCATCGAGCCGCCCTTCCCCTTGGAAAGGCCGCCGCGACGGCCGGTCAGCTCCGCCATCACGCCGCGGGCGCTCATGCCGCAGGCCAACATGTGGCCGTGGTCACGATAGCCGGTGATGACCTGATCGCCGTCCTTCAGCATCATCTGCATGCCGACGACAACGGCCTCCTGGCCGATGTAGAGATGACAGAAGCCGCCGATGAAGCCCATGCCGTAAAGCTGGCCGGCCTTTTCCTCGAACCGGCGAATCAGCATCATTTCCCGGTAGGCCTTGAGCTCGGTCTCCCGGTCAAAGTCCAGGAACGTGCCACCGTTGAAGTCTTTCTTACCGGATTTCACCGTCGTCTTGCGAGCGGTTGCGGGCGCGGATTTACGCGTCGCCATGCAGGATCCTCCTCGGGTTTCCTCGAACCAAAAGTGGTGCAAGCTTATGGGAGAATCCTGATCTCAGCAATGCCTTTCATGCATGGCTTCTATTCTAATTAACGCACTGTAACACAAAGAGAATTTCGAATTAACCAAATTCAGGTTAATCGAAGTATGAATTGAAGATGACAATTTCGTCCGCCCGCGAGACGTTCAATTCGTAACGCGCCTTTTCGTCCAGGATATCCTTTTCCATGGAACCTCCGCTCAGCAGGCTGACCTGCAGTTCCAGGGCCTTGCGCTTTTCGGTCAGCGCTTCGAGCTCCGCCTGGCGGACGACCCGCTGGCGCTCGAATTCCTCCGTTGCGATCAGACCGTAATCGCCATGGATCGAATGATAGCCGAAATAGGAGAGGAAGGCGACGGTGATCAGCGGCATGACAAAACGCCCCAGTCTCCGCTTCTTGTGATGCTTGGTCCACATACTCAATTCACTATTACCCGAACGCGACAACACTTGTATTTCAAACTAGCGCCGAGTCCTTAACCGACCGTTGACCATGAGCGGCAATTGGCCGTGGCCGGTGGAATTTCGAGGCGCTGGAAACTGTGGAGCTTGGATGGGCGGCAGGGTCGTGGTGCGTGCCGGGCGTTGAGTTTGCGGCACCCTTCAGCAAACGCGACGCTGCGCGAGCAAGGGGGCAAAGCGTCCTGAACCACATGTCGCGAGGTAACGGCGTGCAGATCACAATAAAAAACCCCTGCCCGCGGCAGCGGACAGGGGTGATAACAGGCACGTGAAGGGTGGCTTAGCCCTTGAGGATGGAGCGGCCGGCGAAGGCGGCCTGCGGGCCGAGGCCTTCCTCGATGCGGATAAGCTGGTTGTACTTGGCGGTACGGTCCGAGCGGGCCAGCGAGCCGGTCTTGATCTGGCCGCAGTTCAACGCAACGGCGAGGTCGGCAATGGTGGAGTCTTCCGTTTCGCCGGAGCGGTGCGACATGACCGAGGTGTAGCGGGCCTTGTGCGCGGTTTCGACCGCTTCCAGCGTCTCGGTCAGCGAGCCGATCTGGTTCACCTTGACGAGGATCGAGTTGGCGACACCCATGCGGATGCCGTCGCGCAGGCGGGCCGTGTTGGTGACGAAAAGATCGTCGCCGACGAGCTGAACCTTGGAGCCGATCTTGTCGGTGATCGCCTTCCAGCCATCCCAGTCGTCTTCGGCCATGCCGTCCTCGATCGAAATGATCGGATATTTTGCGGCGAGTTCCGCCAGATATTCGGCCATGGCTTCCGGCTCCAGCGTGCGGCCTTCGCCCTCGAGATGGTACTTGCCGTCCTTGAAGAACTCGGTCGAGGCGCAGTCGAGAGCCAGATACATGTCTTCACCCGGGCGGTAGCCGGCCTTTTCGATGGACTTCATGATGAAGTCGAGTGCGTCGGGCGCGGAAGCGAGACCGGGCGCGAAGCCGCCCTCGTCGCCCACATTGGTGTTGTGGCCCTGGGCAGCGAGCTCCTTCTTGAGCACGTGGAAGACTTCCGAACCCATGCGCACGGCATCGCGGATATTGCCGGCACCGACGGGCATGATCATGAATTCCTGGAAATCGATCGGGTTGTCTGCATGGGCGCCGCCATTGATGATGTTCATCATCGGAACCGGCAGAAGGTGAGCGTTCGGGCCACCCACATAGCGGTAGAGCGGCAGGCCGGCCGATTCGGCAGCTGCCTTGGCAACGGCGAGCGACACACCGAGGATGGCATTGGCGCCGAGGCGCGACTTGTTGGCCGTGCCGTCGAGTTCGATCATCACCTGGTCGATCTGGCGCTGGTTCTCGGCATCGAGGCCACCGACCGCATCGAAGATCTCGGTGTTGACGGCTTCGACCGCCTTTTCGACGCCCTTGCCATGGTAGCGCTTGCCGCCATCGCGCAGTTCGACGGCCTCATGCGCGCCGGTCGAAGCGCCCGAGGGAACGGCTGCACGGCCGAAGCTGCCATCTTCCAGGTAGACATCGACTTCAACGGTCGGATTGCCGCGGCTGTCGAGAATCTCACGGGCGATAATGTCGGTAATGGCGGTCATTTCAGCTTCCTGTTTTCAAGGGTGAAGTGGGATGGGTTTTCATACTGCATGACGCGGAAAATACAATCCGCGTCGCCCGGCGGGCGGTGATAGCAGGGATTGATTACGCTTTCGCGATGGCATCGAATGCCATCAGCTTGTCGATCAAGCGCGGCATCTGGTCGAGCGGCACCATGTTCGGCCCATCAGAGGGTGCGCGGTCCGGGTTCTCGTGGGTCTCGATGAAGAGACCGGCAACACCAACGGCAACCGCAGCACGCGCCAGCGTTTCGACAAATTCGCGCTGGCCACCCGAGGAACCGCCCTGCCCGCCTGGCTGCTGCACGGAATGGGTGGCATCAAAGATAACAGGCGCGCCCATCGCCGCCATGATCGGCAGCGAGCGCATGTCGGACACAAGCGTGTTGTAGCCGAAGGAAGCGCCGCGCTCGCACAGAAGCGCATTCGGATTGCCGCTGCCGTTGATCTTGGCAAGCACGTTCTTCATGTCCCAGGGGGCGAGGAACTGACCCTTCTTGATATTGACCGCCCGGCCGGTCTTCGCCGCCGCAATCAGCAGGTCCGTCTGGCGGCAGAGGAAGGCCGGGATCTGCAGCATGTCAACAGTCGGGGACACCAGCGCGCACTGCTCCTCGGTGTGGATGTCGGTGATGACGGGGAAGCCGAATTCCTTCTTGAGATCGGCAAAGACTTCCATCGCCTTTTCTAGCCCGATGCCACGCTCGGCGGACAAGGAGGTGCGGTTCGCCTTGTCGAAGGAGGACTTGTAGACGAGACCTATCCCGGCGGCTTTACAGATTTCTGTCAGCCTGCCCGCAACGGCAAAGGCGTGGTCGCGGCTTTCCATCTGGCAGGGACCGGCAATGAGGGCAATCGGCGCGCGGTTGGAGAAGGTGACGCGCCCCGCGCCCTCGCCCACGGAAACGGCTTCATTGTTCTTCACGCTTGCGCTCTCGGACATCAGGCTCTCCATCTCGACAAGGCTCAGGACAGATCATCCGCGGCCGTTCCAATGCCTGTCCGACAAAGGTTTGGCGCTGTCAAGGCAAGCGGCACGCGAACGGGCGTGGTGGAAATTGCCCGACAGCGCCCATTTGGCCGTTTACATCTCTTGTTAAACGTTTATATTGATCGATATAAACGTTTAACATTTCGCATCTGCGAAAAGGCGGGCAGCGACGAAGCGTGCATGGGAGGCGCTCGACCATTGGCTCCAGTAGAGATTAAGGGCCTGAAGAAATCCTTCGGGTCGCATCCGGTCCTCAAGGGGATCGATCTTGACATCCGGGATGGGGAATTCGTCTGCTTCCTCGGCCCTTCCGGTTGCGGCAAGAGCACACTTCTGCGGCTCATAGCCGGGCTTGAGGACCCGACGGCGGGACAGATCCTGCTGGGCGGACGAGACGTGACGGACGTGCCCTCGGCCAAGCGCAACATTGCCATGGTCTTCCAGTCCTATGCGCTCTATCCCCACATGTCCGTACGCAAGAACATGGCTTTCGGCCTTTCGCTGAACGGCATGGCGCGGGCGGAGATCGAGCGGCGCGTGGCGGCAGCGGCGCAGATACTGCAGATCACCGACCTGCTCGACCGCAAGCCGAAGCAGCTTTCGGGCGGCCAGCGCCAGCGGGTGGCAATCGGCCGCGCCATCGTTCGCGAGCCCGTGCTCTTCCTTCTCGACGAGCCGCTATCGAACCTCGATGCGGGTCTGCGCGTCAGCATGCGTGTGGAGCTTGCCGCACTTCACGAACGCCTGAAGACCACCATGATCTACGTGACCCATGACCAGGTGGAAGCGATGACGCTCTCCTCCCGCGTGGTGGTTCTGGACAAGGGCACGGTCAGCCAGTTCGGCACGCCGCTGGAGCTCTTCTATCGCCCGGCCAACCTCTTCGTCGCGGGCTTCATCGGCTCGCCGAAGATGAACTTCTTTGCAACGCCCTCCAGGGGCACGGCGGCGCGGGAGATCACCGTTTCCGGCGAAGGCTTCCGCAATTCCGTTACCGTCGGTCTTTCCGAGGACATGTCCTGCCCAGCGGGCACGGCGCTGACGCTCGGCGTCCGCCCCGATGCCATCTCCATCGTATCCGCCGGCAGCGGCCATCTTTCGGCCCGTGTCGATCTCGTCGAGCGGCTGGGAACGGAAAGCCATGTGCATCTGAGCCTTGTGGAGACCGGCCAGCGTGTGACGGCCATCGTGCGCGGCACCCATCCGGTTCAGGCTGGCGAGGAGACGGACATCCGCTTCGATCCCGCCCACTGCCATCTATTCGACGCGGCAGGAAAGGCCCTGCCCCGCGCGCTCGATTCCGAAACGCTTGGCCTCATCGAACGGGAGAAGCAGGCCAGGACCGCCCATGCAACCAAGGAGGAGACCCATGGATAAGGCAATCATCAGAACGGCCGGCGCGCTTCTGGCGCTGGCGCTGGCAAGTTCCACCGCCTTTGCCGAACAGGTGCTGCGTTTCGCTACCTGGGACAGCGACGAAAGCCTGGCCATAGAGCAGGCCATCGCCAAGAAATTCGAAGAGGCCCATCCGGGCGTCAAGGTGCAGGTGGAAGCCTATGGCGGCGATGGCTATGACCAGAAGCTTGCCGCCGGCTTCGGCGCCGGCAATCCGCCTGATGTGATGTATATGTGGAACTTCCCCCAGTATCACACCTCGCTGATGCCGCTCGATGAGCTGATCGCCAAGGATGCGGCGGCCCTCGACATCAAGGACATTCCGGAAGGCCTTCTCAACGCCTCGAAGATCGACGGCAAGACCTATGGCATGCCGGCAGGCTTCACCACCCATGTCGTCTTCTACAACAAGGACATGTTTGCCAAGGCGGGCGTGGAAGAACCGAAGGACGGCTGGACCTGGGAGGACCTGCGCGCCAAGGCGGGCAAATTCCGCAACGAAGCCCAAAAGACC
Source organism: uncultured Rhizobium sp. (assembly GCA_945952415.1). Classification (GTDB taxonomy): domain Bacteria; phylum Pseudomonadota; class Alphaproteobacteria; order Rhizobiales; family Rhizobiaceae; genus Gellertiella. Next base: position 6,744 of record CAMFIF010000050.1, read on the forward strand.
TATGGCTTTGCCGTGGACGCCAAGCCCGACCCCTATGATTTTGAACAGTTCCTGTGGTCGAACGGAACTCGCTACATCTCCGAGGACGGCAAGACCATCGATGGCTTCATGAACAGCAAGGAAGCCGCCGAAGTGCTGGACATGTTCGGCGCCATGGCGAAAAACGGCGAGGCCGTGACGGTCAATGTCGGCGAAAACACCTCCGCGAGCACCCTCTTCAAGGGCGGCAAGATCGCCATGCTGGAAGGCGCCATGTGGAACAAGTCCGGCATCGACGAGTCCGGCGTGAAATACGGCGTCGCCATGCTGCCCGCCTTCAAGGGCAAGCCGGTCCAGTCGGCCATTTCCATCTCGGCCATGTCCATCGCCAAGGACGCCAAGGAACCGGATCTCGCCTGGGAATTCGTGAAGTTCTACACCTCCCCGGAAGCGATCGCCATGCGCAAGAACGACCTGCCCGTCCGCACCAGCGTGGCCGAAAACCAGGGCATGACGAAGGACCCGATCTACAAGCCCTTCTTCGACGTTCTCGCCGTTTCCAACAAGGAGCGTCCGGCCTTCCTGAAGAACCTGAAATGGGCGCAGATCCAGGAAAACCTTGCGGTCGCCATCGAGGCGGCGATCACCGAACAGGGCAATGCGCAGACCCATCTGGACGAAGCCGTCCAGCGCTCGCAGCGCTTCCTGAAGTAAGTCGAACGGCCTGACATCCGGGGAGGAAAGATCGATATGGCGACCAACGGCATGGAAAGGCGCGGTCCGCGCATTCCCATCACACCCTATCTGTTCATTTCTCCCTGGATTGCGGGCTTTCTGCTCTTTACCCTCGGCCCGCTGGTCTTTTCCCTCGTCATGAGTTTCTACGACTGGCCGGTCGTGGGCGAGCGGACCTTCGTGGGGCTTGGCAACTATCAGTCCATGCTGGCCGATGATCCCATGTTCTGGGAAAGCCTCGGCATCACCACGCGCTTCGCGCTCATCTACGTGCCCTTCAATATCGTCTTGTCCTTCCTGCTGGCGCTTCTGCTTCACCATGCGAAGTTCGGCGTGGGCTTTTTCCGCACCGCCTTCTACCTGCCGAGCGTGATATCCGGCGTCGCGCTGGTCATGATCTGGAACTGGATCTACAGCAGCGAATATGGCCTGCTGAACTACATGCTCTCCTTTGCCGGCATCGCGCCAGTGAACTGGCTGGGCGACAGGAACCTGGCCATCGTCGCAATCATCGTCGCCTCGCTCTGGGGTCTCGGCGGAACGATGCTGATCCTGCTGACCGGCCTCAAGGGCATTCCGAAGGAACTGTACGAGGCAGCGACGGTTTCGGGCGTACCGGGCTGGGCGCAAATGATCTTCATCACCCTCCCAATGCTCGGCCCCATGCTGGTTTTCACCTTCATAACCTCGATCATCGCCGCCTTCCAGCAGCTGACCATCGCACTGCTTCTGACAAAGGGCGGGCCACAGAAGGCCACCTACTTCTTCGCCATGTACATCTATGACAATGCCTTCAAATTCTATGACATGGGTTATGCCGCCGCCGGTTCATGGATCATGTTCGTGATCGTGCTCGCACTTTCCCTCGTGGTCATGCGCTGGTCCGCCGCCTGGTCCTATTACGAAGGCGAGCTGAAATCGAAGGACGGAGGCCAGGATGCGTAAGCTGCTTATTCACTCGGCGCTCACTCTCTTTGCGGTCCTCTTCATCCTGCCCTTCTACTGGACTTTCCTGTCTGCGGTGAAGAGCACGGCGGAGCTCTACCAGTTCCCGCCGGTCTTCTGGCCGGCAGAATGGCATTTCGAGAATTTCGCGGCCTCCTGGGGCAAGCTGCCCTTCAACACCTTCCTGTGGAACTCGACGATCGTGGTGGTGCTCTCCACCATCGGCCAGTTAATTTCCTCGTCTCTGGTGGCCTTCGGCTTTGCCCGTTACCGCTTTCCGGGCCGCGACGGGCTGTTCATCCTGCTGCTTGCCACCATGATGATCCCGTGGGACGTGAAGATGATCCCGCTCTACATGGAGTTCAACTATCTCGGCTGGATCAATACGCTGAAACCGCTGATCGTGCCTTCCTATTTCGCAGACGCCTTCTTCGTCTTCATGCTGCGCCAGTTCATCATGACCATTCCGCTGGAGATCGACGAGGCGGCGCGGATGGATGGCGCCTCGAGCTTCGACATCTACTGGCGCATCCATCTGCCACTGATGATGCCCGCGCTCATTCTGGTCGGCACGATCCATTTCATGAATGCGTGGAACGACTATCTCGGTCCGCTGATCTTCCTCAACGATCAGTCGAAATATACGCTCACCCTCGGTCTCGCGCTCTTCAAGAACCCGCATGACGTGGACATTACAGCTGTCGCCGCGATAACCACCCTGCTCTGCCTGCCGCCTCTGGTGCTGTTCTTCTTTGCACAGCGCTACATCATGGAAGGCGCGGTCGGCTCGGCGGTGAAGGGCTGATCCGATGCTCTTCGATTTCGACCGCATTCCCTTCAGCCGGGCGGACCGCTTCCTCACCCTATCCCGGATGGCGGACGGTGACGGGCAGCGTGCGACCTGGCTGCGTCATGTCTCGGGCGGCGATGAGCGTCCTTCGCTCGGGCGGCTCTGCCGGCTCTCATTTCTCGATGCCGAAGGCCGGACAATCGAGCCCCGCTATCGCCTCGAGCCGACCCGCCTCATCGCGGAAACCGATGGCGGCGAGGTTGAATTCGTGATCGGCAAGGGCGAGACATTGCATATAAGGGGCAGAAGCCTCGGCCTTCTCCTCGAACTCAAGGGATCGCGTTACGACTATGCCTTCCGCACGCCGGCGGGTGAGGATTGCGTGGTCGCCTCCGGTGAAAATCTGAAGATTCGGCCTGTGGCCTCGGGCACGGCACTTGATGTCGGCGGCCAGTGGCGGCGCGACCATGCGGAGGACGTGTTTGTCCGCTTCCATCCGGCCCCCGCCTGGGAAGGATCGCTCGCGCTATTCGAGGTCGTGCCGCCCGTGGAGCGCCCCTCTTCATTCGACGCCGCACGGGCGGATGCGGAGGCCGATTTTGCGGACTGGCTGCGCCGCATGCCCAAAGCGCGCGCCGGCGAAGAAGAGGTGCATCGTCTGGCCTGCACCCTGCTCTGGGCCAATCGCGTCCCGCCTCGCGGTCTCCTGACACGGCCGTCGATCTACATGTCGAAAAACTGGATGATCAACATCTGGAGCTGGGACAATGCCTTCTCGGCGCTGGGCGTCCACCGGGCAGATCCGGAGCTTGCCTTCGATCAGTTTGCGGCAATCTTCGATCACCAGCACGAAAGCGGCTGCCTGCCCGATTTCGTCAACGACCGGCACCTGCTTTTTGCCTTCACCAAGCCCCCGGTGCATGGCTGGGCGGTGCGGCTGATCCATGAAGACAATCCGGCTTTCCTGACACCCGAACGGCGCCGCTATCTGGCCCGGGCGATTGCCGCCCAGGTGGATTACTGGCTGACCCATACCCGCGCGGACGAGGAGGGCCTTCCCACCTATTTCCACGGCAATGACAGCGGCTGGGATAATGCGACCTTCTTTGCCGAGGGCGGTCCAGTCATGTCGCCAGACCTGCCGGTCTTCCTCATTCTCGCTTGCGATACGCTCGCCGATCTGCTGCTCGACGAGCCGGACGCCATCGATCACTACCGCCAGAAAGCCGAAACGCTCCTTACCCTGCTGAAGGAATGGCTCTGGGACGGGGAGCAATTCCGGGCGCGGCTTCTGTCCGATCCGGACCGTGCGCTGCCGGGCCAAAGCCTGGTGCAGTTCATGCCGCTGCTTCTCGGTAGCCGGCTATCATCCTCCATGAAACGGTCGATGATGGCCTGCCTGCAGGAGGGTGGCTTTATCACCCAACGGGGACTGGCGACCGAAAGCACTCAAAGCCCGCATTACGAGGCCGACGGCTATTGGCGCGGCCCGATCTGGGCGCCGACCACCCTGCTTGTCTGGGACGGCCTCAGGCGGCAGGGCGAAACGGGCCTTGCGGACGAAATTGCCCGCCGCTTCTGCCGTATGGCGGCCGAAAACGGACTGGCCGAGAATTTCGATGCCCAGACGGGCCGTGGGCTCAGGGACCCGGCCTTTGCCTGGACCTCGGCCGCATATCTGTTGCTCGCATCCAGCCTTGGCGGGGGCGGAACATGACCGACCCCGAAGGCTCCTGAACCGGCGGCACCCGCCCGCCTCTTCCATCGATACCGACATTCTGAAGGAGCTTCGCACGCCGTGTCCCACACCGAGCAAAGCCAGGTCAACGCGACCACCGCCTATACCGCCCCTGACCGCCTGGAACTGGGCGTCTGCTATTATCCCGAACAATGGCCGCGCGAGAAATGGGCCGAAGATGCCGCCCGGATGGTGGAACTCGGCCTCGAATGGGTGCGCATCGGGGAATTCAGCTGGGCCCTGATAGAGCCGCAGCCGGGCCAGTTCGACTGGGGCTGGATGGACGAGGCCATCGATATTCTGGGTCGGGCGGGCCTGAAGGTCATTCTGGGGACGCCCACGGCTGCGCCACCCAAATGGCTGATCGACCGGCATCCCGATATCCTCGCGGTCGGGCCGGACGGCCATACCCGCCGCTTCGGCGCCCGGCGCCATTACTGTTTTTCGAGCCGCACCTATTTCCAGGAGGCGGGCCGCATTACCCGTGCCTTCGTGGAGCGCTATGGCGCGCATCCCTTCGTCAAAGCCTGGCAGACAGACAATGAATATGGTGATCACGATACGATCTACAGCTATTCGCAAGAGGCGCACCGGGCCTTCCGCCTCTGGCTTGCCGAGCGCTACGGCAGCATCGATGCAATGAACGAGGCCTGGGGTACCCGCTTCTGGTCTATGCGCTATCGTTCCTTCGAGGAGGTGGATGTGCCCCTTCAGGTGGTGGAAGAGCCGAGCCCCACTCACCTTGTCGATTTCGTGCGTTTTTCCTCCGATCAAGTGGTTCGCTTCAACCGCCAGCAGGTGGAAATCATCCGCGCCGGCTCGCCCGGCCGGCCGATCACCCACAATTTCATGTCCCACAACATCGATTTCGACCATTTCAAGCTTTCCGCCGATCTCGATGTGGCTTCCTGGGATGTCTATCCCATGGGCGGGCTGATCAATGGCCGGCTTTCGGCGGAGGAAAAGGAGCGGCTGCTCCGCACCGGGGATCTCGATCAGGTTGCCTTCAACCACGATCTCTATCGCGCGACAGGCCGAGGTCGCGTCTGGGTCATGGAGCAGCAGCCGGGCCCGGTGAACTGGGCCGCACACAACCAGTCGCCGGCCGATGGCATGGTGCGGCTCTGGACCTGGCTTGCCTATGCGCATGGCGTGGACATGGTTGCCTATTTCCGCTGGCGGCAGGCGCCCTTCGCGCAGGAACAGTTCCATGCGGGCCTGCTTCTGCCCGACAGCACTCCGGACCAGGCCTTCCACGAAACGGCGGAGGTTGCCAGAGAGCGCCTCCTTCTTCCGGCGGGCGAGAACAAGGGCAAGGCGCCGGTGGCGCTGGTGATGGATTACGAATCACGCTGGGCGAGCCGCGCGCTGCCGCAGGGACGCAGCTACTCCGCCTCGGCGATCTGCCTCGATTGGTATACCGCCCTTTCCCGCCACGGGGTGGATGTGGATATCGTCAGCCAGCAAAGCGATCTCTCCGGCTATCGACTGGTCCTATGCCCTGATCTCCTGATCATGCAGGAAGACTTCCCAGAGCGGCTGAAAGCAGCGGGCGCGAAGGCGCTGTTCGGGCCGCGCGCGGGCAGCAAGACGGTGAGCATGCATATTCCGGGGGGCCTTCCGCCCGGCCCGCTGCGCAAGCTTCTCGACATGAAGGTAACCCGGGTGGAAAGTCTGCCATCCGCCGCCGGGGAACCGGTTCGCTTCGGCAACATCGCCTTTGCGGCCGGCACCTGGCGGGAAAGCATCGAAACCGGCGAGACGGTTCTTGCGACATTCGAGGGCAGCTATCGTCCGGGAATGCCCGCCCTGATCGGAAACGGGCAGGCCCGCTACCTCGCCACCATCCCCTCGCGCGAGCTTCTCGAATCGCTCCTGCGCGACTCGCTTGACTGGGCGGACGTTGCCTGGATGCCCGATCTCGGCGACATACGCCTCAGCCGGCGTGGCAACCTCACCTTTGCCTTCAATTTCGGCACCGAGGCCGCCGATCTGCCGATACCCGCCGGCGCCGAAGTGCTTTTCGGCGAGGCGCGGCTTTCTCCCTGCGACGTTACCGTCTGGAGACAGTAGGAAAATCAGCACTATACCGCGCTCCGGTCCCGCCTCGGCAGGACCGGCCGCCTGGCCCTGTCAATCGCCGGTCCCGCGATCCCCGCGCCGGATAATCATGCAAAAAAATCATCGATCCTTCTCCGGCTTTAATCGAATATTTGCCACTTGCGGAACACAACTGGAACATATAGTGTCCGTTCTGGCTTTGTTTCACGAATCTGGGGATTGGCGATATGCTGACGCGCAAACAACAGGAATTGCTGCTCTTCATTCACGAACGAATGAAGGAGTCCGGTATTCCGCCCTCCTTCGATGAAATGAAGGATGCACTGGACCTCGCGTCCAAATCGGGCATTCACCGGCTTATCACTGCGCTGGAAGAGCGTGGCTTCATCCGCCGCCTCCCGAACCGGGCACGCGCGCTTGAGGTCATCAAGCTCCCCGAAGCCTACACGCCGAGCCTCCAGCCGCGCCGTGGTTTCTCGCCGAGCGTGATCGAAGGCAGCCTCGGCAAGCCGCAACCGGCCCCCCAGCCCGCCAAGCCGGCGCCGGCGCCCGCCAATGATGCGAGCACTGTCGCCGTTCCTGTCATGGGCCGCATCGCAGCCGGCGTGCCGATCTCGGCAATCCAGAACAATACCCATGAGATTTCGGTACCGGTCGAAATGCTCTCGGCGGGTGATCACTACGCGCTCGAGGTCAAGGGCGATTCGATGATCGATGCCGGTATTCTGGACGGAGATACGGTCATCATTCGCAACACGTCGAGCGCCACCCCCGGCGATATCGTCGTGGCGCTGGTGGATGATGAAGAAGCCACACTGAAGCGCTTCCGGCGCAAGGGTGCGTCCATTGCGCTGGAGGCTGCGAACCCGGCTTACGAAACCCGCATTTTTGCCGCAGACCGCGTGAAGGTGCAGGGCAAGCTCGTCGGCCTCATTCGTCGCTATCACTGAGAAGCACCGCCGCCCCCTGGCCGTCGGAAGGCAATGGTGGGGTGCTGTGCGGAATAAGTGCCCGCAATGCTGGCGGAAGGGTGGCGTCATAGGCGCCTGTCCGCCAGTCATAGAGACGATTTTGGAGCCATGGGCGGTCGAGCGCTTCGTAACTGGATTCCATATCGGGCTTTCTGGGATCCTTTCCGAAGTGCAGTGCTAGCGACCCGGTCAGGCGAAGGGCATCTCGGGGAATGAGAAGCGCCCCTGAACGGCAGGCCTGGAAGTATCGGCTCGTGCGTGCCACGAGGATATCGG
>CAMFIF010000051.1 GCA_945952415.1 uncultured Rhizobium sp.
CTAGCGTTTCGATCATGGAAAGGCGCGGCTTTTCGGGCGGCGCGGGAAGACGTATCTCGGGCGCGGCCTGCGGTGCCTGGGAAACGGAGGGCGTTTCCTCCGCGAGCGTTGCAAGGCTCAGCGGCTCGACAAGACGTCCTGCCGCCTTGCTGCCGGCTGCGGGGGCCGGGGCCTCAGGTTCGACGGCTGGCGCTGCCATCTCGGCCCGGCCCTTGACGGGGATTTCCCGATAGAGGGTCGCCACCGCTCCATCCGTCGTGGGGTAGCGGGGAAGGACCGGAAGGGGCCGCGGGGGCAGAAAAGCCGCTTCAGACTTTTCTTCGGCGGGCGACGGACCCGACATCGATGCGGCGCCGACCGTCGGGGCAGCCGGCCGGTATGCTTCCACGCTGGCTGGCGCGCGCAGCGCGGATTTCAGGATTTCCTGGTTGCGCCAGGCGGAGGGCGCGTTTCGCGAAGCGAGGACCGGCTCCTCCTCGGAGGTCATAGCCACCGCTTCCCAGAAGGCATAATCGGAGAGATAGGGCGTCGTTGCCTTGACAGGGCCCATCGGTGCGGAGGGCGGTGCCGGCTCGCTTGCGGGGGCCTGCAGCCCCTCGGTCAGGGCATCGATCAGGCGGCCGAGCGGGGCGGAACCGGACTGGCCGGGCGCTGGCCGGTAGCCTTCCGAAACCGGGTGGGCAATGATCGCCTGCCGCACGCCTGCGGGATGGCGGCTTTCAAATTCCTGGCGCAGGCGGAAGGTGATCGCCCGGGCGCCGGTCGGATGGATTTCCTGGGGGAGGCTTTGCGCTACGGCGAGATTGCCTTCCGACACCAGCACGGGGGGCGTCGCTTCGACGGTAGAAGTGACCGCTGCCCCCATCTCTCGCGGTGGCTCGATAGCGGGCGCCACGGGCATTTCCACCGGGGTTTTCCGCGTCAGGGCCGCTTCCGGCGTGCGGCTGAAGCGCACGTTGGGGCCGAGCGTGAAGGCATCCTGCCAGACCGGCAATTCTCCCCTGCCTTCGATTTCACGGGCAGCAATTTCGTCCATTTCGGGACGGCGCGGGGCCTGGTAACGGGTGCCCATGCCCGGCTGGCGATCCCCTTCGCCCTGGCCTAATTCGTTGGAAGATTTACCGAAATTCGTACGATTGATGCGCATGGGGAGTCACAACACTCATCATAAATGGACAAAGGACGCTCGCATCCATCAATAGAAAATAAACGTTAACACCGCCTTGATGCCACGTGGGAGAAGATGGCGGCTCCATGTGCCCCCGGTGGGTTTTAACCGGCGGAAGCCGCCGTTTCGACGCGGTTGCGGCCTGCGGTTTTGGCGCGATAGAGGGCACCATCCGCTGCATCGATCAGAAATTTGTAATCCGGATGGCCGTCGAATTCCGCCAGTCCGATCGACACGGTGACCGAAAGCTCGCCCTGGCCCGGGAGGCGGAAGCGGTGTTTTTCGCAAGCAGCCCGGATGGCTTCCGCCGTATCGCGGGCCTTGGCAGCCCCGGTCTCCACCAGCGCCAGCAGAAATTCCTCGCCACCATAACGGAAAACGAAATCGGCGGGGCGAACGGCATTCAGCAGGAGATCGGCGACCTGTTGCAGGACGGCATCGCCGCTTGCGTGGCCATAGGTATCGTTGACCGCCTTGAAGTGATCAACATCCACCATCATCAGCGTGAAAGGCACGTCATTGCTGGCGGCAAGGCCCAGCTCGCGGCTGATGATCGAGGGCAGAAAGCGCCTGTTCAGGGCGCGCGTCAGCGGATCATGACCGTTTTCGATAGCATTGGCCGTCTGGAAGAGATCGTTGAGCAGGAACTTGATCTCGTCGATCCGCCTTCGCAGTTCGCCCATCATCAGGCTGTTGCCGTCAGCCGAGTTGGAGGGGGCAGCGGCGAGCCCCGGCAGGATGACCTCGTCGATCTCCCGCATGGCGGACTTCATGTTGTCGAGGGGCAGCGTGCCCTCGAAGAGAATATTGGCGCGATGGCGCACCCAAAGACCGAAGGGGGATTGCGAGAGCGGCTTGCAATTCAGGCCGCTGCCATTGGCAATGATATCGAAAAGAACCGTGTGGCTCCATTCCATCAGCGCAGCGCGCTGGCCCTCTCTCTCGGCGCTGACATCCTGGCCGAGGGCAAAGAGCCGATAGGCTTCATCGGCCCGGGCGCGTTGACCGGCCTTGTGAACGAAAGCCGCACTCATGTGGCGCATGGCGAGATCGACCCGATCGCCGAAGGCGATCACGGCGCCCAGAATGACCTCCGAATCGTCCGCCCTGGCATGGAGAAGCCGGGTCATGTCATTCTTCAGCCGGGACGCGCCTTCGAGGACCAGATGGATCGGAATCTTTAGGCGCGCATGAACATCGCCAATCTGGCGTTGACGCTCGGCAAAGGAGATTTCGTCGAGCGTCGGACGGCAGATATCGGCAAGCCAATCCTTCAGGCTCTGGGTCAACCGCTGCTGCACGACACCGTGGCTGAGATAGGTTGAGGCTTCCTCATGGGCGAGGAACACATGGTAGAAGGATTCCGCAAACTGATCCGCATGCTCGCGCACAATGATTTCAGCCAGTGCGATGGACCGGTCGGGCGCCCTGAAGGCCTCACCCCTGCTCTGCACCACGGGCATTCCCCTGACGTTGCGTGATCATTTCAAGCGGCAATGGTGTTGGTGCTAACTGATTCTGGCAATAGGGGACAGCTGTCTGGGGATTGGGGCGCTCTTCTTCAGACCCTCGTTGAATTGGGGCTGACAGACGACTGGCAGCACATGATCGACAGCACCACGGTTTGCGGCCCTTCGCAGGCTGCAGGCGCTAATGGGGGACTTGTCAGGCGGCTCTTGATCGATCACTCAGCGCTTGACGACGAAAAAATCCTTCTCCCCTTTCCGTGCTCTCGCCCGCCGAAATGATTTGGCTGCCATGCTGGTCAACAGGGCCTAATCTTGCCGCAGCTGAAATCTTTAGTCCAACTCAGACTAAAGTCATCCATTTACAGATTTGCACCAAATAGCCCGTTGCCATATGCTAAAGTGAACGATTCTCTGCCAATATAATATTTCACACCCATATAATATTCCTTTTATGCGAATAAAAAAGCGGTTATTATCGTTATGCACACTGATATCGTAAACGGATATGCGACAAATATCCTTTTCTTATTTCCTATTTTTTCTTCATTATACTCGCCTTTTTGAAAATGAAGCGCATCTTTGTTTTCTATAAGAAAATCCCAGTTATTACTCTTATAAAAATTTAGATCTCTTTTGTAGTGATACAACAAATAAATCATAAACCAGAATACCTGAATATCTCTTTGGCGACTGGATCCATCGCATCGTTACGTCTTTTAATGTCAGTCGCTTAAAAGATGGACACGGAATGAAGGTGTGCGTCATCCCTGTTCATCTTCTTTCCTTTGTATCCATCTTGCTATTTCGCCTTGCGCCGAGCAAACCACCCTCGCCAAAACAAACTCGCTTTACATTGCCTCAGAGTTTAGTCGCGCTCAAGGTCCCATCTAAATTGCACATTCGTCACCTTGCGGCAGTGACAACCGGACCGACACTCAAAAACGTTTCTCCAAGCCGGCTCAACGGCTGATTTGGAGGCTCAAAGCCGCCGCCGCCCCTTCAACAAGAGGCGCGAAATGCTCCGCACGAAGGCTGTATTTGCATAGCAAAGCGGATATGTGCACCGGAGGGAAGCCGCGTCGAGGGGCAGGCCGCGACTTCCTTGCCTCCTTCAGAGCGTCATTTTCTCCTTCGGATGCGGGCTGTCCTCATAGGCGCCCCAGATAGACTGGTCGAAATTGATCGTGGCCCCCGTCATCAGGCCGCTTTCCTCCGAGGACAGATAGGCGCATGCGCGGGCGACTTCGGCCGGATCGACGAGTCGGCCGAAGGGTTGGCGGGCGGCAGCTTCCTTCAGCCAGTCGGCAGGCGCGCCGTGATATTCCCGCTGGATGCGATCCTCTCCGTCGCTCGCCATCCAGCCGATGTTCAGGGCATTGCAGCGGATGCGGTTTTTCAGGAGGCCGAAGGCAACATTGCGGGTCAGCGTGTCCAGAGCGCCCTTGGAGGCGCAATAGGCGGCGATGAAAGGCTGGCCAGCCATCGAGGACATGGAGGATATGTTGACGATGGTGCCTTCGACGCCATCGCGCAACATCAGCTTTACCGCGTCCTGTATCAGGAAGAAGGGCGCACGGGTGTTGATCGCGAACATGCGGTCGAACAACGCTTCGTCCGTGTCGAGGATGGTGCCGCGATCGGTGATGGCGGCGACATTGACCAGCGCATCGATGCGGCCGAATTTTTCATCGGCGGCAGCGATGACCCGGCGGCAGTCGGCAACCGCGCCGAGATCGGCGGCGACGAAATGCACCGGGGTGCCGTAACGCTCGGTGATTTCACGCGCCTTGGCCTCGCCCTTGTCCCGGCTGCGGCCGCAGATGACCAGGCCCTGTGCACCTCGCTCGGCAAACAGCCGGGCGACTTCCGCGCCCAGCCCCTGCGTACCGCCGGTAACGACGGCGATCTTGTTGTCCAGCCTTCCCATGATACCCCTCATGCCCTGCGCTTGGCAGCGTGCGTTTCGACGAGCGCTACAAAGGCATCCGGTTCCAACCCGGCCTGAAGCGCTTCCTCCATCATGGTGCTCTGCGTCTTCGGCGCAAGGCCACCAAGGGGCGGATCGCTGTCGAGATTGGTCGGGAAAGCGTAGCCCTCGGCCGTTGCGGCGATGGCGTTGTTGGCCTGGGAAAGGGTCAGGGATCCAGATTTCAGGGCGGCCAGAAGCGCCGGATAGACCGCCTTGCACATGGCATCGCGGTTAACGGATTCCATGGCGCGGCCGAAGGCAGAGGAGACCTGCAGAAGGTTCGCCATGCGCCAGATGTCCTTGGAGATATTGTTGCCGGCGCCATGCATCAGCGCCGGGTTGAAGAAAACGGCGTCCCCCTTTTCCAGAGGCAATTGCACGTGCTGTTCGGCAAACACCGCCTGGAATTCCGGACGCCCGAAGGCAAGGTATCCCTCGAAGAAGGATTGCGAATAGGGCAGGAACAGCGTCGGCCCGCTTTCGACCGGCATATCACAATGGGCAACCGCACCCTGCAGCGTCAGCACCGGCGAGATTGCGTGAATATGGCCGGGATAGGCCTGCATCTGTTCGGGAGACATGAAGCCGAGGTGATAATCGCGATGGGGCACCTGCGCTTTGCCGCCAGGATTTACCCGGTTCATCTGTGCGGTCATCTGGTAGCCCCGCCCGAGCCAGGCTTCCGACGCCATGGCGATCGCGTCCGAGGCATAATAGCGGGCGAAATTCTCAGGGTCGGCGAGCGCGTGTTTCTGCAGCGAGTTCCAGATGCGGTCATTTGCGCCGGGCTTGGCGAAATGGTCGGAGGCGGCCTTGCCCCCTTCCTTCTCTGCCTTGACGATGGCGTTGAAGACATCGGTCGCGCGGTCCACGACGGACAGGTCAGGGATGGCCCCCTTGATGACGATGACGCCGGGGCCGGTCGAGAAGGCTTCCACCCATTCCGCCATCAATTCGAGGCGGGCTTCCGGGTCGCGAGCGATCTCGCGGACCCTCGTCCCGTCATAGATCAACACGTTCTTCACCACGCCGGAGGCAAGCGGCCAGTCGTGCGGATTCGTGGTCTGTGCCACCAGAGCCTTGAAGGCTTCAATCTTGCCACTCTCCTTGTCGAGCCAGACTTTCTGGCGGCGGTGGCTGGTCAGGGTCTGCGTATCCATGATGTTCCTCCCAATGCTCTCTCTGGACTTGACCATATCCAAGCGGACTGGGAGAGATGAGCAGCAAGACACCTCAAAAGCACCTCAGGATCATGCCCATGGCTCCGCCGTTCCCGCTCAAGGAAATCGCCCTGCAATCAGGGCTCAGTCTGGCGACCGTCGACCGAGCCCTGCATGGCCGCGCGCATGTGGCGCGTGCCACGGCGCTGAAAATCGAGGCAGCGATCCTGGAACTGGAGCGGCAATATGCAGATGCGCGCATCGGTGGGCGGCGCCTCGTCATAGACGTGGTGATGGAAACGCCGCAGCGATTTTCGAATGCGGTACGCGCGGCCTTCGAGGCCGAACTTCCCGGCATGCGGCCGGCTTCGCTCTCCGCCCGCTTTCATGTGGCCGAAACCATGGAGGAGCGCGATCTCCTCGCGATCCTTAAACGCATCCGCAGGCGCGGCAGCCATGGTGTTGTCCTCAAGGTGCCCTCGACCCCAGCGATCACGGATATGGCAATCGAGCTGATGGCAAGCGGCATTCCCGTCGTGACGCTGGTGACCGATCTGCCCGCACCCGCCCGCCGGGGTTATGTCGGAATGGACAATCGCGTCGCCGGCGCCACAGCCGCCTATATGCTCGCCCGAATGGCCGGTCCGGCGACGGGCAAGGTGTTGCTGACGCTCTCGAGCGCCCGTTTCTCCGGGGAGGAAGAACGCCACCGCGGCTTTTGCGACACGCTTCAGAAGGACGCGCCGCATCTTGGCATCACAACGATATCAGAGGGTTTCGGTGTGGATCGCACGACGGAAAGGCTGGTGAAGGCGGCGCTTGCCGCCGATGACAAAATCCGCGCCGTCTATTCGATCGGTGGCGGCAATAGGGCGATCCTGAAGGCCTTCGCCGAAGACAGGCGCCGGATCGATGTCTTTGCCGGCCACGATCTCGATGCCGATAACCGCAGTCTGCTGGCGCAAGGCCTTCTCACTTTCGTGATCCATCACGACCTGCGACAGGACGCCCGCAGCGCCTGCCAGATGGTCATGGCCCATCACCGGATGCTGCCGAGAGATTTCCAGGTGGCACCGTCGCGGGTCGCGATTGCCACGCCACATGAGGTGTTCTGAGACAGAAGGATCATCTCGTTCTCGTCACCCCTTGCATGTCCGTTTTTCGTTTGGCCTGAATTTATCCTATAGGCCCGGAACGACAGTGCTTTGCAGAAGGGGCGAACGGCTCGACGTCTGCGGCACGGCGACGTCACCTCTGGTGGCTGGTCGCTTACGATGGAAAATTCAAGCGAGGCCCCCATCCCTGTCCAAGGAGGCCCCCCATCCAAAATCCCGCTTGGGTGATTGACGCCCCGCATGATCCCCTGTTTACTGATGCCATTCACCAGGGGGGTCCCGGCAAGGGGCTGAGATACTGCTAGCGTGCGCAGTGACCCGTTGAACCTGATCCAGTTCATACTGGCGTAGGGACGGTGTCACGACGGCTTGCTTGCACTCCTTTTGCCCATGGGCAACTGGCGCCGGCATTCCGTCCGCAGCCTCTCCATTTCGCACCATGACTGGGTCTCCAACCAAAACATTGGAGCCTCACGATGACTGTTCACGAAAAGAGCCTTTCACCCACGGTAACGACCGGCCCCCTGCCCGCATCGCAAAAGATTCATGTCGCAGGGGCGATACACCCGGATATCCGCGTTCCCTTGCGGGAAATCAGCCTGCATCCGACCGCTGGTGAGCCCCCGGTTTGCGTTTATGACGCTTCCGGCCCTTATACCGATCCGAATGAGACGATTGCCATAGACAAGGGGCTGAAAAGGATCAGGGCTGCCTGGATCCAGGCGCGCGGGGATGTCGAGGATTATGAGGGTCGTGCGGTGCGTCCCGAGGACAATGGCAATGTTTCGGACAAGGTCCTCGTTCCCGAATTCCCGGTTCGGCATCGCCCACGCCGCGCCCGCGACGGCAAGGCGGTGACACAGCTTGCCTATGCCCGCGCAGGCATCATCACGCCCGAGATGGAATTTGTCGCGATTCGCGAAAACCTCGGCCGCAGGGCGGCACTTGGCCTTGCTCCCGACGGCGAAAGCTTCGGCGCTTCAATCCCCGATCACGTGACGCCAGACTTCGTGCGCGAGGAGGTGGCACGCGGGCGAGCCGTCATACCTTCGAACATCAACCATCCGGAAGCCGAGCCGATGATCATCGGGCGGAACTTCCTTGTGAAGATCAATGCGAACATCGGCAATTCCGCCGTCACCTCCTCCATGGCGGAAGAGGTGGAGAAGATGGTCTGGGCAACCCGCTGGGGTGCGGATACGGTGATGGACCTGTCGACCGGCCGCAACATCCACAATATTCGCGAATGGATTATTCGCAATTCGCCGGTGCCAATCGGCACAGTCCCGCTCTATCAGGCGCTGGAGAAAGTGGACGGCATCGCTGAAAACCTCACCTGGGAAATCTATCGCGACACGCTGATCGAACAGGCCGAGCAGGGCGTCGATTATTTCACCATTCATGCCGGCGTGCGGCTCTCCCATATTCCGCTTACGGTCAACCGGGTGACGGGAATCGTTTCCCGCGGTGGCTCGATCATGGCAAAGTGGTGCCTGCACCATCACAAGGAAAGCTTCCTCTACGAGCATTTCGAGGACATATGCGACATCTGCCGCGCCTATGACGTCTCCTTCTCGCTGGGCGATGGATTGCGTCCAGGCTCGATTGCCGATGCCAATGATGCCGCCCAGTTCGCCGAACTCGAAACCCTCGGCGAACTGACGAAAATCGCTTGGGCGAAGGATTGCCAGGTCATCATCGAGGGACCAGGCCATGTACCGATGCACAAGATCAGGGAAAACATGGAGAAGCAGCTTGCCGTTTGCGGCGAAGCGCCGTTCTACACGCTCGGGCCGCTGACCACGGACATCGCGCCCGGCTATGATCACATCACCTCCGGCATCGGCGCCGCCATGATAGGCTGGTTCGGTACGGCCATGCTCTGCTACGTGACGCCGAAGGAGCATCTGGGGCTTCCCGACCGCGATGACGTGAAGACCGGTGTCATCACCTACAAGATCGCGGCGCATGCGGCGGATCTCGCAAAAGGGCATCCGGCGGCGCGCCTGCGCGACGATGCGCTCTCCCGCGCCCGCTTTGAATTCCGCTGGGAAGACCAGTTCAACCTCTCGCTCGATCCGGAGACGGCACGCTCCTTCCATGACGAAACTCTGCCGAAGGAAGCCCACAAGGTTGCGCACTTCTGCTCGATGTGCGGGCCAAAATTCTGCTCCATGCGCATCTCGCACGATTTGCGCGCCGAGGCACAGAAGGAGGGCATGGAGGCGATGGCGGCAAAATTCCGCGCCGGCGGCGATCTCTACATGCCCGTCACTGATGTTGCCGAGGAGTAAGGTTCATGACCATCCTGATAAGAGGGGCCGGCATTGCCGGCCTCACGCTCGCGCATGAACTGGCGGAAGCGGGCCACCCGGTGGTGCTCGCCGATATCGCCGCGTCACCTGGCCTCGGCGCCTCGTATTATGCCGGAGGCATGCTCGCGCCCTGGTGCGAAGGCGAGACGGCTCCGGCTGAAGTGGTTCGACTGGGTACCGAAGCCGTGGTCTGGTGGGAACGGGTGCTGCCGGATGAGGTAACGAGGGGCGGAACGCTTGTGGTGGCAAATGCCCGCGATGCGGCTGAACTTCGCCGCTTCGCAAGCCGGACGGAAAACCACGTGTGGCTGGATTCGCAGGCAATCGCTGAGAAAGAGCCGGACCTTGCCGGACGCTTTTCGCAGGCCTTGTTCTTCGCAGGGGAAGCCCATCTCGATCCGCGTGCGGCCATGGCTGCACTTACGGAGAAACTCAAGGGCATGGGCGTCGATATCCGCTGCGGTGAAGCTGCCCATCCTCTTCTGGAGAAGGAGCACGGCTTTCCGACAGTCATCGATTGTACCGGCCCTTCTGCGCGTGGACTGGCGCGTGGTCTCCGCGGCGTGCGCGGCGAAATGCTGGTCTTGGAAACGCCGGAGGTGGCGCTCTCGCGTCCCGTTCGGCTGCTGCATCCACGCATACCTCTCTATATCGTTCCACGCGCCGGCCATCGCTTCATGATCGGCGCAACCATGATCGAAAGCGAGGATGACGGGCCGGCGAGCGTGCGCTCCGTCATGGAACTGCTCAATGCCGCCTATGCGCTGCATCCAGCCTTTGCCGAAGCCCGTCTCCTCGAAACCGGCACGGGCATTCGCCCGGCCTATCCTGATAACACTCCCCGCTTCAGCCGGGAGGGCGGCAATCGCTACCGGCTGAACGGTTTCTATCGCCACGGATTCCTTCTCGCGCCGGCACTTGCGAGACTGGTAATCCGCGAGCTTGGAGGAATCGCATGACCTACATCGTCAATGGCGAAAGCTGGACAGGCGAGGCGAGAACGCTCGCCGAGCTTCTTGCAGCCCTCGATCACGAAGGAGACTGGCTGGCAACCGCCGTCAACGGAGAGCTCGTCCATCGCGACGATCGCAGTACCTTTGATCTCGTCAATGGCGACCGGGTCGAAATCCTCTCGCCCATGCAGGGAGGCTGACACATGCTTACGCTCTATGGGCAGGAGATCGAAAGCCGCCTGCTGCTGGGTACCGCACGCTATCCGTCGCCGGAGATCCTAAGGCAATCGGTGCTAGCCTCGAAGGCTGGTATCCTCACCGTCTCGCTCCGGCGCGAAACGGCTGGCGGCAAGGGCGGCGGTGTTTTCTTCCATCTCATCCGCGAACTCGGGGTGCGCCTATTGCCGAACACAGCGGGATGCCACAGCGCCCGCGAGGCCGTGCTGACTGCGAAGATGGCCCGAGAGGTATTCGGTACTGACTGGATCAAGCTTGAGGTCATCGGAGATCACGATACGCTTGCGCCCGATGTGTTCGAACTGGTCGAGGCGGCCCGCATCCTTGCCTCCGAAGGATTTAAGGTCTTTCCCTATACGACAGAGGATATGGGTGTCGGCGAGAAGCTCCTTGCGGCTGGCTGCGAAGTCCTGATGCCGTGGTGCGCGCCCATCGGCACCGCGCGTGGGCCGGTCAATGCCGCAGCACTGAAGAGCTATCGCAGCCATTTCCAGGGCGTGCCGCTGATTGTCGATGCCGGGATTGGCAGGCCGAGCCATGCGGCCTTCGTGATGGAACTCGGCTTCGACGCCGTGTTGCTCAATACCGCCGTCGCGGGGGCGGGAAACCCGGTCGACATGGCGTCTGCCTTTGCCGACGCCATCGAAGCGGGAAGGCAGGGCTTCCTGGCCGGACTCCTCGAACCGCGCGACATGGCCGTACCCTCCACGCCCGTCATCGGAAAGGCGGTGTTTTCGTGAAGCTCGACCCCTTCTATCTCATTGTCGACAGCGCAGACTGGATCGACCGCCTCGTGCCCCTTGGCGTGAAGCTCGTGCAGTTGCGGATGAAGAACGGCACGGAAGACCAATACCGAAGGGAAATTCGCCGCGCGCTGAATACCTGTGCTGCCCATGGCTGCCAGCTGATCATAAATGATTATTGGCAGCTCGCGATCGAGGAGAGATGCGATTTCGTTCATCTTGGGCAGGAGGATATGGCAGTGGCTGATCTCGATGCCATCCGGAGCGCCGGTCTGAAACTGGGGCTTTCCACCCATGACGACAGCGAACTTGATGCAGCCCTCGCCGCCAGGCCGGATTATGTGGCGTTGGGACCGATCTGGCCGACCATCCTCAAGAAAATGCGCTGGGCACCTCAGAAGCCGGAAAAGCTGCGGGACTGGAAAGACAGGATCGGTGCCCTGCCGCTCGTGGCCATAGGCGGGTTGACGCCGGAAAGGGCACGGATCGTCCTGGAGCATGGCGCAGATAGCGCTGCCGTCGTCACGGACATCACACGGAATGCCGATCCGGAAGCGCGCACCCGTAAATGGCTTGAGGAGACGGCAAGGTGGCGCTGAAGGAACCTGACCCGCATGTGCTCGTCGTGGCCGGCACGGACTCCTCGGGCGGAGCAGGCATTGCCCGCGATGTGGAGACGCTATCGGCCTTTGGCGTCCGCGCCTGTCTTGCCGTCACGGCCGTGACGGCGCAGACGGACCAGTTGGTCGGGTGGATCGAGACCATGCCCGCGCCGCTGGTGGAGAGCCAGATGCGCGCCGCCCTCGCAGGCGGGCAGGTAGGAGCCATCAAGCTCGGCATGCTTGCCTCGCCGGAAGCCGTTTCCGCCGTCTGCCGGGTCCTGCGTGACCAGCCGGACCTGCCCGTGATTGCCGATACAGTCCTCGTTTCCTCCTCCGGCCGAAGGCTCATGGCAGGAGATGCGACATCCGCCTATGAACTGCTTTACCCGCTGGCCACGCTCCTCACTCCGAATTTGCCCGAACTGGCCGCGCTTATCGGTTGCGATAGCGCCCTGGATGATAATCAGGCCGCTCTCCAGGCTCGACAACTGATCGAGCGGGGCGCCAGAGCCGTGCTGGTCAAGGGCGGTCATGCCACGGGAAAGGAGGCAGTCGACCAACTTGTCCAGCCGAGCGGCATCTCACGCCATGCCGCACCCCGGCTCAAGGCATCGATGAGAGGCACCGGCTGTATGTTGGCTTCCGCGATAGCGGCAAGCCTCGCGCTTGGCAGAGACCTTCCGACAAGCGTTTCTCAAGCAAAGGTTTATGTGCTCCGGCAACTCGATGCGCGTCAAAACCCCATGTGACCGTTGCGCTCTATCGCAAGCGGGCTGCCCAAGGCGATACCGGGTCATGTTTTCAACACCCGTTTGCGTACTCCTTTGGTCACCCTTGGCCCTGGGGAACACACCTCTATTGCGGACATGGCAGATGCCCGTGCACGCGAAAAGGCGATCGAAGCTTCCGCCCATCGGTAAGCCGCGCGCTCCCTTCTTTATCTCGTCTTTATGCCGATTGACCTGAGAGGCGACTTCCCTCCAGTTTTCTGGAGAGTCTTTGATTTCTAATCTGGCCTCATGCGGCCTGTTTTTCTGGAGCCATTTTCCTTGCGAACTCGCTCGGAGTGATGTTACCCAACGACGAGTGGGGTCTATTTCTGTTGTAGTCCTCCTTCCATGCGGCGATTGCGGCGCGAGCCTGAACGAGCGACGAGAACAGCGTCTCGTTCAGACATTCATTGCGGAAGCTGCCGTTGCAGCTCTCCACGAGGCCGTTTTGCATCGGCTTGCCGGGGGCGATGAAATACCATCGGCCTTGGTTTACTGGCAACATTTGAGGATGGCCATACTGGTCATCTCCATGCCCTTGTTCGAGACAATCGTCCCTGGCTTTCCGCGCCAGGCGATGAGACTAGCCAGCTCGCGGGCAAGCCGAGCGCCCGACAGGGATGTATCGGCGAGCAGGCACAGGCATTCACGGGTGAAGTCGTCGACCACACCGCCAGTACCTGGAACCGCCGACCGTCGGTGAAGGCATCGCTGAGGAAGTCCAAGCTCCAGCGCTCATTTCGTAGTGACGGCAGAGCCAGAGGACGTCTCGTTCCCAAGGCCCGCTTTCGGCAACCACGCTTGCGCACCGTCGGCGTCTCTTCCCGATAGAAACGACAACGCTTCCTCCGGTTCATGAGGATCCCCTGCCGCTCGAGCATGACTTGGATAAAGCGATAACCGAAGCGGCGGCGCTATGACGCCGCTTCTTCATCCTTCATCGCCCCCCGAATGGCCCATCGTGAGGCCAAACCCTGCGATATCGCATGCTCGACCGATTCCACGACAGAACTTCGCACGCCCGACGCTGGCTCACCCCGTGCTGCACCCAAACATCAGCCATCGCATCCCGCTTCACATCGGGGGCCACCATTTTTCTGAAGCAACATCCTTCAGGACCGCATTGGCCAGCATGGTTTCCGCCAGCATTTTCTTCAGCTTGGCGTTCTAGTCGTCAAGCGCCTTCAACTTGCGGGCATCGAACGTATGCATCCGGCCGTCCTTCGTGTTGTATTTGTGGATGGTTGCATC
>CAMFIF010000052.1 GCA_945952415.1 uncultured Rhizobium sp.
AATTCTCGATGGAAATATCCGCTAACGCCGGGTCACTTCTCAGTGGAAATCAACAAATAAGCGAACGATCGTCCTGCAATAACAGTTGTATTCCGTTCTGTCTTCCTTCGTACGCACACAGACAAAACTGGGAGGGAAGAGGCCAGTACCCACCGTATTTTTGATCTCTGTCTGAGAAAAAGATCATCCACTGGTTCGAGGCAGGCTGCTCGACGGAAGTCCTCCTGCGCGACATCTTCCTGCCACCGCCTCCGCCGGAGGGAGGAGCGGCCGATCCTCTCGCCCGGCCGCCCCTGCTGCGGAGTGTCGAATAGGCGCTTCAGAGCCGGGGCGACAGCAGCCGCAGCGCATTCATGGTGACGAGCACGGTTGCCCCGGTATCCGCCAGGATCGCAGGCCAAAGCCCGGTGATTCCGAGAATCGTGGTCACGAGAAACACCGCCTTGAGGCCAAGCGCTATGGTGATGTTCTCGGTGATGTTGCGCATCGTCCCACGCGAGAGAGCAATCATCCGCGCGACATCGCCGACCCTGCCATGGAGAATGGCGGCGTCCGCGGTTTCGAGCGCCACATCCGTTCCGCCGCCCATCGCAATGCCCACATCCGCGGCGGCAAGGGCCGGGGCGTCATTGATCCCGTCGCCCACTTTCGCAACCACCTGGCCCCTGGCGCGCAGCTCCTGCACGATCGCCTGCTTGTCCTCCGGCAGGAGTTCGGCCCGGATATCGTCCATGCCGAGCTGCTTGCCGATGGCATTTGCGGTCCGGCGGTTATCGCCGGTCAGCATCACGGTGGTGATGCCGAGTACCCGGAGTGCTTCGAGACCGCTGCGGGCATCCGCACGGGCTTCGTCCCGCATGGCGATCAGGCCGGCTACCGCGCCATCGACGACCAGCACGGACACGGTCTTGCCCTCGTCATTGAGCGCCCGGATGCGAGCGGAGAAGTCGTCGGGAAGCGCCGCCTCCGCTGCCGCGGCCTGGGGTGAGCCGAAGAACAGGACCCGGCCCTCGGCTTTGCCGACGAGCCCCTTGCCGCCGAGCGCGCGGGCATCTTCCACCGCCGGCAGGACAAGCTGATCGGCCTTTGCCCTTTCCAGAATGGCAAGCGCCAGCGGATGGCTGGAGCCGGTCTCCAGTCCCGCCGAAAGCCGCAGCACTTCGGTTTCAGACAGGGCGAGGCCTTCGACGTCAGTCACGCGCGGTTTGCCCTCCGTCAGCGTCCCGGTCTTGTCGAAGGCGACCGCGGTGATGCGCCGGAAGTCTTCCAGCACCGCGCCGCCCTTAACCAGCAATCCCCGGCGGGCGCCCGCCGAAAGCGAGGCGGCAATCGCAGCCGGTGTCGAGATGACGAGGGCGCAGGGGCAGCCGATCAGGAGGACTGCAAGGCCCTTGTAGATCCATTCGCCCCAATGGGCGCCGAACAGCAGCGGGGGTACCATCGCCACCAGCGCGCCGGCCGCCAGCACGCCCGGCGTGTAGTAACGGGAAAAGCGATCGATAAAGCGCTCCGTCGGGCTTTTGGCTTCCTGCGCTTCCTCCACCAGCCGGATTACCCGGGCAATCGTGTTGTCCGCGGCGGCCGCGGTGACTTGGACCGACAGCACCGATTCGCCGTTGATCGTGCCCGCAAAGACCGGATCGTCCGGGCCCTTTCGCACGGGGGTGCTCTCGCCCGTCACCGGCGCCTCGTTGATCGCGCTTTCGCCGCGTCGGATCACTCCATCCGCCGGGATGCGATCGCCGGGCCGCACGAGGATATGCGCGCCGATTGCAAGACTGTCCGCCGGCACCTCGCGGGTGGCACCGTCCGTTTCGAGAAGCGCCGTCTTCGGCACCAGGGCGGTGAGCGACCGGATGCTCGCCCGCGCCCGCCCGGCCGCAACGCCCTCCAGCAATTCGCCGACCAGGAAGAGGAAAACCACCATCGCCGCTTCCTCGCTGGCCTGAATGGCCACCGCGCCCACGGCGGCAATCGTCATCAGCGTTTCGATGGTGAAGGGGATGCCCGCCCGCGCCGCCGCAAAGGCCCGGCGCGCAATCGGCAGAAGCCCCACCAGCATGGCGGCAGTAAAGACATAGCTGTCAAGCGAGGGAACGAGGTGACCGATGCCATAGGCAATGGCCAGCGCCACGCCACAGGCAAGCGTCAGTCGTGCCTTTGCCGAGGCCCAGAACGGGCCGTCTTCCGCGCCGTGATCATGGCCGTGCAGGCCAGAAAGGGCAGGGGCTTCCTCCCCCTTGGCACCATGGCTGTGGCCATGCCCCGACGGATGATCGTGGTCATGGTGGTCATGATGATGATCGTGACCGCAACCCGCGTGGTCGTGACCCTGCACTTCGGCAGCGGCGGGCTTCCCGGCCTCGGCGCCATCCCTTGGGCGCAAGCCGTAACCGAGATCCCGCACCGCCCTTTCTACGGCCTCAAGACGCGTGCCGTTTTCCACCGTCACCGTCATGGTGCCCGCCGTGGCCGATACGGAAACCTCGTCGACCCCGGCAAGCCTGCGCACTGCCGTGTCGATTTTCGCTGCACAGCTTGCGCAATCCATCCCCTCCACGCGGTAGCGTTGCTTGAGACCCGGTTCCGTCATTCTCTTCTCCATGCGATTGGCTCAAATCCCGCCTACATCCTCTAGCGACTGGAGGAGCAAGTCTTTTCTGCACGCGAAACTTGGAAAAATGAGGGGTGGTCAGGCGGGCCCGGGCACTGTCCGACCCCATCTCCCACATCGCGGAGACTTGCCATTCGCCTCTCTCACGCCCATGCTCTAGTCACTGGAGAAAGGATCAGGGAACGATGGTATCAATCAAGGAAGCGGCGCGCCAGAGCGGCGTCAAGGTGCCGACGATCCGCTATTACGAGGAAATCGGGCTGCTGGCCGCTCCCCGGCGCAATGAGGGGAACCGGCGCATTTTCGAGGAAGCGGATCTCCGGCGGCTGATCTTCATCCGCCATGCAAGGGAACTGGGCTTCGATATCGAGGCGATCCGCACGCTTCTCAGCCTGCAGGACACGCCCGATAAATCCTGCGCCGAGGCGGACCAGATCGCCCGGGCCCGGCTTGCGGAGGTCAACCAGCGCATCCGCAGCCTTGTGGCGCTGCGCGCCGAACTGGAGCTGATGGTGGAAGGCTGCAGTCACGGCCATGTCTCGGAATGCCGGGTGATCGAAATCCTCGCCGACCACGGCAAATGCCTTTTCGATCACCATTGAGGGGCGAAAGCCGCCGCCTCAGCCCTTCGGCGTGATCACCTCCGTATGGCCGATGATGGTCAGGTCCTTCTCGAAGCCCTGTTCGGCATTCTTGCGCGTCTCGTCATCGCCCCAGGCCTTGACCAGCTTTTCAAGCTCGGCATCCGGAGCCTTGAGGATGATGGCGAGATTATAGGTCTTGTCGCAGCTCTTGGCGCAATTGAAATGCAGAACGCCAGCGGCCTTCACCTTTCCGTCGGCGGCCACGAAGACCGCGCCGCGCTCCGTGGCACTGTGCGGACGGAAGGCCGAAAACCTGTAGAGGCCGGGCGCCGCCTCTACGCGGTCGTCACCGCCAGCGCCGACCACTTCCAGCACCACATTCGAAAGCGTCATCTTCGGACCGAGCCACCGCACCTTTTGCTTGCCGGCAAATCGTTTGAGGGCCGGCTCGAACCCGCTCGAAAGCGTCAGTTCGTTGGTGTTGTCGCAAGCCGTGATCTTTTTGAGCGCGCAGGTCTTGTAATCGGCCTGCGAGGCGGTGGCGATCAGAAGCGTAAAGGCGATGGTGAGTGCGGTCCGCATGGGGTCCTCCAGTGGCTGTGCCGCAAATTGCCTCAACTCCTTCGCCGGGGAAAGGGGGCTTGCCCGGTGCCCACCCCGCGAGCGCCATTCGCACCAAAATTGGGCGTTCGAAGCCCTTGCCAAGCGGGACGGTGTTGGATGGGGACGCCGCCAGCGGAACCTCGGCCGCCCTCGTGCCGTTTCGGCAAGGGGTGCCAGACGGCATGGACAGCGGCAAGAGGTCAGGCATGGCGGAAACGAGCGGGGTGGAGCGCGCGGCGGCGGGGCCGCATGGAGGCAAAAGACCGCGGGTTGTCATCATCGGGGGCGGCTTCGGCGGTCTGGCCTGCGCCGATGGTCTGGGCGGACAGGATGTGGATGTCGTCGTGATCGACCGCCGCAATCACAACCTTTTCCAGCCGCTCCTCTACCAGGTGGCAACGGCAGCGCTCTCGCCCGCCGATATTGCCGAACCCATTCGCAAATCTCTGGGCCGCCATCGCAACATTACCGTGGAACTCGCGGAGGTCAGCGGCATCGATGCGCAGAACCGTGAGGTGCTCTTCGCCGATAGTGAGCCTGTTGCCTATGATTATCTCGTGATCGCTACGGGATCGGACTACAATTATTTCGGCCATGACGAGTGGCGCCAGGTGGCTCCGGGTCTGAAATCCCTGCGTGAAGCACGGCTGATCCGCCAGAACCTGCTCTCGGCCTTCGAAATGGCCGAGCGGAAAGAGAATCTTGAACTGCGCCGCGCTGCCCTGACGACCGTGATCATCGGCGGCGGGCCAACGGGCGTTGAAATGGCGGGTGCCGTTTCCGAGCTTGGCCGCTTCATGATTTCTCGAGAATTTCGTCGCATCCACCCCGATGAAATGCGGGTTCTGCTGATCGAGGCGGGCCCGCGGCTTCTGGCCGCCTTTCCGGAAGAGCTTTCGGATTATGCCTCCGATTATCTCGGGAAGGTTGGTGTCGAGGTCATGACGAACCATCGGGTTCTGTCGATCGAACCCGGCCGGGTTGAACTGGCGGCGGAAACCATCCGCTGCGGCGCGGTGGTCTGGGGGGCGGGCGTCAAGGCCTCGCCCGCCGCCGAATGGCTCGGCCTCGCGGGTGACCGGCTCGGTCGGCTGCCCGTCAGCGAGACCCTGCAGGTGCCGGGTCATCCGGATATATTCGCTATCGGCGATACGGCGCTCGCCCGGGATGAAAAGGGCGAGCCGCTGCCAGCGATCGCCCAGGTGGCAAAGCAGCAGGGCCAGCATGTGGGCCGCCAGATCCGCCATCTGATTGCGGGGAAAGGCGGTCCGGAAGCCTTCCGTTTCCACAATCGCGGCAATACTGCGGTGATCGGCCGCAATGCCGCTGTCTTCGATTTCGGACGCTTCCGGCTCAAGGGTCGCTTCGCCTGGTTTCTCTGGGCGCTCATCCACGTCTATCTGCTGATCAATTTCGAAAAGCGGGTGCTCGTCTCCATCCAGTGGCTGTTCCGCTACCTCACCCACCAGCGCGGCGCCCGCATCATCGACGAGCCGCCGCTCGGTGAGCGCACAAGCGGACCGAACCGGCCCGCCGTGCTCGACCAGCCGGCCCCTATCCGCTCCTGAATTCACGAAAGGAACCGAGAATGGGAAAACGCTCCAACGCACTCGCCTTCCTCCTCGCCGTCATCGTGGCGGTGTGCGCAGGCATGATTTTCTTCTACGTCCAGGATATGGACTCCACCACGAAGACCCGCGTGGAAGAACCCTACAAGCGTACCGAAAACGCCCCGCCGGATGCGGTGGAGGATGAAACCAGCCATCCCGATCTCAAGAACGACAAGAGCGGAGTCCCCGAGCCCCAGGGCCAGACACAGCCCCAAGGCCAGCCCCAGCCCCAGCCCTGAACGTGGCAGAACTCTAAAGAAAAACCCCCGCAACGGATGCTGCGGGGGTTTTTGTTGCGATCAGGTTTGTGAGGATCGCCTTGGCGTTGGCTGCACGCCACGTTCCGGCGTTCCATCCTCATAGAGCTTTTGCATCGCGGCATGACGGTCCTGCCTCTCGGCGGGCGAAAGCCGGCGGCTGCGCATGAGCGCGTATAAAATGGCCCCGCCGAGTATGATCGGGCCCGCCGCAACCGCAATAAGCCAGAGATAATCTGCAATCATGGGCCTGAACCCCTTTCTTGAGTGAGCGGAACGGGGACGCAGTTTCGGGCCTCAGGCCCCGTCGCGCCCTCCGTCGTCCCGGGTTTTCATGGCATCGCCAAGATCGGTCTTGCGGGGATCTTCAAGATTTTCGCCGACCGCATCGCGATCCCGGGAGGGGTCGTCCTTGGCCTTCAGGTAGCCGCGGGGCTGGTTCTGCTGCGGACCTTCCCAGCGCGGCCACTGGTCGGTGGTGCCGGGGGCACCGTTGGGTGTGGGTGTATCGCTCATGGGGTTTCTCCTTCTGGGTCTCCCAGGGAGAACGGCCAGCAGCGGATCCGGTTCCGGCAGATATCAGGGGCCAGGTTCAGTGCATCTGTCGCAAGTACAGGAAAAATTGACCAATAAAGACCGTTTCCCACAGGGAAGGGGGTATTTGCTTTGAGAAAACAGGGATAGTCAGCTTTTATTAAAAGCTTTGCATAAGGGTAATCCGTGTAATGGCGGGAAAGACGGCTTGTTCATGTTGGGAAATATGGTGTCAAAGCTGAAGGCTCGCTTCGCTGGAGCGGGTATTTCCTATTATATGCCCGCAGTCTTGTTTTGCGTGGCCATCGTCAGCGGTCTGCTTCTCGTGGATGCGGATCGCGAGAAGCAGTTCCGGTCCGCGGAGCGTCTGGAGGCCAGCAAGCATCTGGCCGATATCGCCGCGCGGCTCGATTCACGCATCATGGTCAATGCCAATCTGGTGGAGGGCCTGGTCACGGTCATGGGCGTGCGGCCCGTCGAAAACCAGGCGGAATTCGCCGGGCTTGCCTCCAGCCTCTTTGCCCAGCCCTCCGAACTCAAGGTGCTCGCCGCCGCACCCGACATGACGGTGCGCATGATCTATCCCTTCGAGCCGAACCGGCAGGCGATCGGGCTCGACTATACCAAGAATGCCGCCCAGCGCGCGGGCGTGCTCGCTGCGCGCGACGCCCGGAAAATGATCCTGAACGGCCCGATCAATCTTGTGCAGGGCGGCACGGGGCTGATTGCCCGCTACCCCGTCTTCCGCCAGCCCGACGGCACCTTCTGGGGCATCGTCTCCGCCGTGATCGATCTGGACCGCCTTTACACCGACAGCGGCCTCGATGGCGGTGGGGTGCTCGATGTCGCCGTCTACCGTTTCAACGACCGCGGAAACCGCACCGTTTTCCAGGGCGATCCCTCAATCCTCGCCCGGCAGCCTGTCAAGGTGTCCATGGTGGTAGGCATGAATACCTGGCATCTGGCCGCGGTGCCGAAAGGCGGCTGGGGCCAGTATGGCGGCGAGCTGAACCGTTTTCGCGCCTATGCGCTTCTCGTCGCCATCGCCATCATCCTGCCACTTGTCTGGGCGGCGATGCTGGCCAAGCAAAGGCAGGCCAACACGCAGGTGCTCCGCCATCGCGAGCAGCAGCTCAATGCCCTGTCCCAGCGGCTCGGCCTGGCGCTCACCGTCTCGCGCATCGGCGTGTGGGAATATATCCCCGCCAGCGATACGCTGATCTGGGATCAGCGCATGCGGGAACTTTATGGCGTCGATCCGGCAAAACCCGTCTGCGAATACAGCGATTGGCGAAGCGCGCTGCACCCGGACGATCTCGCCGAGGCAGAGGCCGTGTTCGCCCACTGCCTGGAAAAGGAAGTGCCCTACAATTCTGAATTCCGGGTCATCGATGCCGCCGGCGGGGTGCGCCATATCCGCGCCCATGGCGGCGCCTTCCGCGGCGCGAATGGCGAAATCCGCATGATCGGCGCCAACTGGGACATCACCGACGACGTGACCCTGCAGACGGCGCTGCGCGATGCGCGCGACCAGCTGGAACACCAGTCGCTCCACGATGCGCTGACCGGCCTTCCCAACCGCCGCTATCTGGAACGGCTCCTCAACGAGGAAACGACCGATCAGGGTCTCGGCCTGATTCATGCCGATCTCGACCGCTTCAAGGAGGTGAACGACACCTTCGGCCACCGCACCGGCGATGGGGTGCTGACCGAGGCTGCACGCCGAATCAGCGCACTTCTGGATACAGGCGAGGTGGCCTCCCGCATCGGCGGCGACGAGTTCGTCATCGTCACCCATGGCCCGCATGCGGAAACCCGCGCCCGCAAGCTTGCGGAGGATATCGTGACCGCGCTCGGCGAGCCGATCCTCTTCGAGGGCGATCTCTGTCGCATCGGGTGCAGCGCCGGCGTCGCCGTGCAGACTTTCCGGCACGAAAATCCGCTTCAATTGCTGGGGAATGCGGATATTGCCCTCTATGAGGCCAAGAAGCGGGGCCGCAACCGCTATGAATTCTTCTCAGACGGCCTGCGGGAAATCGCCGTGCAGGGCAAGAAGATGGCCGATGATCTCATCCTGGCGCTCGAGCGTGACGAGTTCATCCCCTATTTCCAGCCGCAATTCGATGCGGTCACGCTGGATGTGGTGGGGGCCGAAGCCCTTGCCCGGTGGAACCACGAAAGCCGCGGCCTGCTGACGCCCGCCGCCTTCCTGCCGGTTGCCGAAGCATCCAACCGCGTGGCGGACATCGATGCGGTGATCTTCGAAAAGGCGCTTTTCCATCTCGCCCGTTGGCGCTCGAACGGCTTCCAGATCCCTGCCGTGTCGGTGAACATCTCCGCCCAGCGCCTGTCTGACGAGCGCCTGTTCAAATCCCTGAGCCGGATTGCCTTTGCACCGGGCACCATTTCCTTCGAGCTTCTCGAAACCATCTATTTCGACGATCCGGATGCCTCGCTGATCGATGCGGTGCGCCGCCTGAAATCCGCCGGCATCGACATCGAGATCGATGATTTCGGTTCCGGCCGGGCAAGCATCGTCAGCCTGCTGGAGCTGGCTCCGAAGCGGCTGAAAATCGATCGAAAGCTGGTTGCGCCCATCCGCGAATCCCGCTCGCAGCGCGATCTTCTTGCCTCCATCATCGATATCGGCCGCTCGCAGGGCATCGAGATCGTGGCGGAAGGCGTGGAAACCATGGAACATGCGGCGATTCTCCGCGACCTCGGCTGCCATGTGCTGCAGGGCTATGCGCTTGCCCGGCCCATGCCGGCCAGCGCCATGCTCACCTTCCTGCGCGACTGGCAGGAAAGGAAGACCACGCTGCTGGCCGCGAGCTGAGCCTATTTCAGCGTCACCCCATGGGAAACGAGCGTGTTGCGCATGCGGTCGATGATATCCCGGCGCGCCTCGGACCAGACACTCGTCCGCGCCCAGTAGGCGACCTTGAGCGTGCTTTTCTCCGCCGTCAGGTCATCGGAAAAGACCCGCGGTGCCGGCACTTTCTCGATGCGGTCGTCGGCCTCCACCACATGGAGAATCAGCTGCTTCACCAGATCGATGTCGCTGTCATTGGCAACGGCAATCGACAATTCCTGCAGCCGCTGCGGGCGGCGGCTGTGATTGGTGATCGGCACGTTCCAGAGAATGGAATTGGGGGCGAGCAGATAGAGGCCTTCCGCCGTCTTCAGTTCGGTCGCGAAGAGGCCCACCTCCACCACCACGCCGGATACGGCCGGCGTGACGATATATTCACCCACCCTGAGCGGTCGGAGCACAAGCAGCATGATGCCGGCCGCAATATTTTGCAGCGTGCCCTGCAGGGCGAGACCGATGGCGAGACCGGCCGCGCCGAGGGCGGCGACGATGGAGGTGGTCTGCACGCCGAACTGTCCGAGCACGGTCACGAAGACCAGCGTCATCACGCCATAGCGGATGACATTGGCGAAGAATTGCGCCAGCGTCAGGTCCACCCCGTCGAAGCGCGAGACCGCATCGAAGAGCCAGCGGCTCAGAAGCCGGGCAAGGAACCAGCCCAGCACGAGCAGGATGATCGCGCCTACCACCGAGAGCGCATAATGAACGGTGAGCGCTGCCAGCTGGTTGAGGGCAGTGCGCGTTGCGGCCAGAAAATTAGCGCCTTCAAGATCCATAGAAACCAAAACTCCCCGGGCTGGAAAGGGCAGGCGGCAAGGGTCGCCCGGCCCGGAAAGGAATGATCGGATCGATGAAAGGTTCCCGGCGAAACGAGCCTCAGACCCGCCCGCCGACCTCCTTTGCGGTGTCGCCCCTATCGTCTTCCGGCGCCCGGGCGGCCGGGGAGGAGAGAGCGAAAAGCCCGCCTGCGAGGATCAGCAGGGCGCCCCAATAGGTCGCGCTGTCCGGCTGCTCGCCGAAGAACAGGTAGCCCCAGAGCGGCGCCCAGAGAAGGCCCGTATATTCGAAGGAAGCCACCACGCTTGCCCGGGCGATGCGATAGGCCTGGGTAAGAAGCACCACACCGAAGGCGGCGATGACCCCGCAGGAGGCAATCAGCAGAAAATCCCGCGGCGTCGGCATGGTCCAGGGCCGGACGAGGAAGTTGATCGAGGGATGACTGGCGCTCTGCAGCCCGGTCAAATGCAGGATGCCGGCGAGCGTCAGCGCGCCAGCGAGATAGACGGCATTCTGGTAGAAGGCCATCACCGACGCCTTCTCCAACCCGCCGAGTCGCCGCGCCATCAGCATGGAAAGCGCATAGGTGGCGGCGGAAAAGAGCGAAAGCAGCGCCGCCGGCTCGAAGAGCCCGGCCCCCGGCCGCATCATCACGATCACCCCGGCAAAGCCGATGGCGACCGCCGATATCCGCCGCCAGCCGATCGTTTCGCCGAGAAGCGGCACGGCGAGCGCCAGGGTAAAGAGCGGCACCGTAAAATAGAGCGCCACCGCATCCGCAAGCTTCAGCGCCGGAAATGCCATGTAATAGGCTGTATAGGCAAAGAGCATCACGGCCGAACGGCTGACGAGGGGTATGAAATTGCGCGACAGCAGCGCCCGCGGCCCTGCCTCCCACCACACCATGGCGAGCAGGATGGGCATGGAGACGATGCAGCGTATGGAGACCACCTCCGTCAGTGCATAGGAGCCCGACACCGCCTTCACGATGGCATCCTGTGTGGAAAACACGAAAACCCCCAGGCAAAGGGAGGCAACGCCCAGCAGGGTTCGGTTTTGCATGAAAGCATCCTCGAAAAGGGAAGCGACGGGAAAGAACCTGTCTGACCATAGGCGGGCATGCGACTGATTCCGCCGTCAAATACGACATGGATTGACCGCATCGGACAAGCGGTTGGCAGGAGCGGGGGAAGCTTTTCGCCTGCACGTCCACAGGGCTCGGTCATCGCGAGGGGCGCTCAGGCCTGACAATTGTCAATCCGGCGCGCGATTTATCGGCGGAAACCGGATTTTCCCCGTCAGCCGGGCTGGACAGGAGAGGGAGCCGGCGGCTAGGCCCGGTCAAACACCAGCAAGGAACCAGCCATGGAAGTCCGCGACTCGAACGGAACGCCGCTCAGCGAAGGCGATAATGTGACCCTCATCAAGGATCTCAAGGTGAAGGGCACGTCCGAAACGCTGAAACGCGGCACGCTTATCAAGGGCATTCATCTGACCGACGACCCGGCCGAGGTGGAATGCCGCCACGCCAAGATCAAGGGTCTGGTGCTGCGCACCGAGTTTCTGAAGAAGGCCTGAGAGGAGAGGGCTGCAAAGCCCGCTGCCGGCGTCAGCCCTTCCGCTCCATCACCAGCGGCTTGCCACCTTCTTCCCTGGATTTTTCGAAATGGCCGGGCTCGGTTTCCTCCATCAGGATCGCGCTTCCGTCCTCGCCGAGAAGGCTGAGCGAAAATCCGTTCAGCTGATAGCGGAAGAGCTTCAGCTTCTTTACCGCCTTTGCGCAGTCACCGGACGGTGACAGCGGATAGCTGTCGCTGTCCGCCGCTTCGGCCTTCAGCGTGAGATCGCACAGCTTTTCGCCCTTGGGACGCTTCAGCACCCAGTCGCCGGCAACCAATTTCTCTGTCGGCACGGAATCGAGGCCAGCGGGCGGCTCATGCAGCAGCAGCAGTCGCGGCTCTTCGATGCTTCGATAGGGACTGCCTTCCACCTCCTCGAAATGGGCAAGCACCTTGCGCAGGGGATCGATGAAGATGATTTCGGCATTCTCGCCGAAATTCCAGGCAGCGGCATCGACGAGCTGCGGCACCTTGCCCTTGCATCCGTCCTCGGCACCGTCAAGCGCGAAGCCCCCGATGGCACCCTCCCGGGAAAGTCGGAGCCGGCAGCCCGGCTGGCCATCGGCGGGAGCGACGAGCCAGGTGCCGACCGTCGCATCGATGGTGGAGGGATCGATATCCTGCGCTTTGGCTTGATGGCCATGAAGCAGCGCGGCGACGAGTGCCAGCATGGCTGCCCTCTTCGCTGCTGGTTGGATTGCCCGCATGATCCGTCCTCCCTTCATGCCGGCATCAGCCGGCTATTTCGTTAGATACTGCCGGGCGGCATAGAGCGAGATCGCCGCCGCATTGGAGACGTTGAGCGACTTGATGGCGCCCGGCATGTCCAGACGGGCAAGCGCCGTCACGGTTTCCCGCGTCTTCTGCCGAAGCCCCTTGCCTTCATTACCGAGCACCAGGGCGATGCGATCGCCGGAAAGCGTGCCTTCAAGCGCCGCCGGCCCCTCCGAATCGAGGCCGATTGTCGTGAAGCCCAGCGCATGGAGCTCGGCAAGCGCATCCGCCAGATTGGTGATCTGGATATAGGGAATCATTTCCAGCGCGCCGGACGCGGATTTTGCCAGCACGCCGGATTCGGTTGGGCTGTGGCGCATGGTGGTGATGACGGCACCGCAATCGAAGGCGACGGCGGAGCGCATGATCGCGCCGACATTATGGGGATCGGTGACCTGGTCCAGCACCAGAAGCAGCGGGCTGTCTTTCAGCGCCTCCAGCCGGCGGACCGGCAGCGGCCGGGTTTCCAGCATGACGCCCTGGTGGATGGCATCGGGGCCGAGCACCCGGTCGATATCGCCGGGCGACACCATGTCCACGGGAAAGGGCAGGGCCTCTGCCGGCCCGATATCCAGCCGCGCGAGCGCATTCTGGGTCAAGGAGAGCCGAATGTTCTTCCGCTCCGGATTCCGGATCGCGGCGCGCACCGTGTGAAGCCCGTAAAGAAAGACCTGCTCCGGGGCGAGCGGCGGGGGCGTCCACTCTTTCGGCCCGCGGCGCTTGGCGGGCATGGGGGTGGGAATCTCGCCGCGTTCGCGCTTCTGGTCGCGATGCTGGCGGCGAAGATTGGCGTAGTGGGTGTCCTTTGCGGACCGGTCTTCCGGGGGCTTTTTGTTCATGCCGTCTTATAGTCTCCCCTTCTGCGCGCGCAAAGCCCCCGGCGTTCCGGGCTTTTGAAATCCTTCCCAGATTTTTTCCGGAATTTTGCGTCATGAGCGTGTTGACAGATGGAAACGAGACAGTCATATACGCGGCGCAGATCGAACGGGGCGCCGCTCAACGAAGCGCTTTTCGATCCGCGTAAAGCTTGGTTTGATCCGGTTGGAACGGAGAGATGCCCGAGTGGTTAAAGGGGACGGACTGTAAATCCGTTGGCTCAGCCTACGTTGGTTCAAATCCAACTCTCTCCACCATTCCTTCTCGTGATCAGAAACCGCCGCGGGTATAGCTCAATGGTAGAGCAGCAGCCTTCCAAGCTGAATACGCGGGTTCGATTCCCGCTACCCGCTCCAT
>CAMFIF010000053.1 GCA_945952415.1 uncultured Rhizobium sp.
TTACCATACGCAAAACCCGCACGGGCTGGATTATCACCGTGCGGGTCGAGCGTAAGCAGAGTAAGTAAAAAGCGTCGGCGGGTGTTAGCGCATCCGCCGGCCGCTCCATTCTAGCAGCCTTCCGCCCGGTTTCAAGTATAGAAAATGCACGACATCTCCATTAGATTAGTCTAACGTTCCGTCGTTCGGACAGAAGCAGCCCGCACCGTGCCAGCCGGTGTGACCGGGCAGGATGGGCCAGCCCGGCCGTGGTAACGGCCTTGTCTTCGAACAATGGAGGTGGGAGATGCGGAAAAATCCGTGGTCGATCACGCTTACCATACGCAAAACCCGCACGGGCTGGATTATCACCGTGCGGGTCGAGCGTAGATCGGAAAAGTAAAACGTGTTGGCGGGTGTGCTACCACCCGTCAGCCGCTCCATTCTAGCAGCATTCGCTGCACACACAAGAGCTTCATCATGGTCTCCTTATATGTCAGGCGGCACGCGCCGTCGTGGACGGCAAGATTTGGGTCGCGTTTTTTGTTGATTGACGGCTCAATTAAAAATAATCTGCCTTTATCAAGAAGGATAGCTGAATGCCCAAGATCGGGATGGAGCCCATACGCCGAAAGGCGCTGGTGGATGCCGCGCTGAAGGCGATTGGCGATCACGGCTCGCTTGCGGTAACCATGTCCGAGATTGCGCGCGAGGCGGGGGTGTCGCCGGCGCTGGCGCACCATTATTTCGGCAGCAAGGAGCAATTGCTGCTGGAAACCATGCGCTTTCTGCTGCGCCAGTTGCACGAGGATGTGGCTGCCGCGCTGTCCCGGGCCGATACCCCGCGCGCCCGGCTTTCTGCCGTCATCCGGGTCAGTTTCAATGCCAGCCAGTTTACGCCCGAGACTATTGCCGCCTGGCTCGCCTTCTATGTGGAAGCGCAGCGTTCGGAAGAAACCCGCCGGCTGCTGACCATCTATGCCCGCCGCCTGCATTCCAATCTGGTCGATGCACTGAAGGCGCTGGTATCGGCTGAGGAGGCGGGACGCATCGCCGAGGGCACGGCCGCCATGATCGACGGGCTCTACATCCGTCAGGGCCTGAGGGCAGGGCGGCTCAGCATCGAGGCCTGCATGGCCCTGACCGAAGATTACATTTCCTCCCAACTCTCACGCCGATAAGAACCAAGGGAACACCCGGCATGACCGCAAGACCCAATATCCTCATCATCATGGTGGACCAGTTGAACGGGAAGTTCTTTCCCGACGGTCCGGCGGATTTCCTCCATGCGCCCAACATGAAGGCGCTGGCCGCCCGTTCCGCCCGTTTCGTCAACAATTACACGTCCTCGCCGCTCTGCGCGCCGGCGCGCGCCTCCTTCATGGCCGGCCAGCTGCCGAGCCGCACCCGCGTCTATGACAATGCGGCGGAATATGTCTCCTCCATCCCCACATTCGCCCATCACCTGCGCCGCGCCGGCTATTACACGGCTCTGTCGGGCAAGATGCATTTCGTCGGCCCCGACCAGCTGCACGGCTTCGAGGAGCGCCTGACGACCGATATCTACCCGGCCGATTTCGGCTGGACGCCCGATTATCGCAAGCCCGGCGAGCGCATCGACTGGTGGTATCATAACCTGGGATCGGTGACGGGCGCGGGTGTCGCCGAAATCACCAACCAGATGGAATATGACGACGAGGTCGCCTTCCTCGCCAACCAGAAGCTCTACCAGCTCTCCCGCGAGAACGACGACAAGGCCCGCCGCCCCTGGTGCGTCACCGTTTCCTTCACCCACCCGCACGACCCCTATGTCGCGCGCCGGAAGTTCTGGGATCTCTACGAGGATTGCCCCCATCTGCTGCCGGAAGTCGGCACCCTGCCTGATAGCGAGCAGGACCCGCATTCGAAGCGCATCATCCATTCCTGCGACTACGAGAACTTCAACGTCACCGAGACGGATGTGCGCCGCTCGCGTCAGGCCTATTTCGCCAACATCTCCTATCTCGACGAGAAGGTGGGCGAGCTGGTCGATACGCTGACCCGCACGCGGATGCTGGACAACACGCTGATCTTCTTCTGCTCCGACCACGGCGACATGCTGGGCGAGCGCGGGCTCTGGTTCAAGATGAACTTCTTCGAGGGCTCCGCCCGCGTGCCGCTGATGATCGCAGGCCCGGGCGTCAAGGCCGGGAAACACCTGGCCCCGGTCTCCAACCTCGACGTAACGCCGACGCTTTGCGATCTCGCCGGCATCTCGATGGATGAAATCATGCCCTGGACCGATGGCGAAAGCCTCGTGCCCGTGATCAACGGCAAGCCGCGCACCGCGCCCGTGCTGATGGAATATGCGGCGGAAGCCTCCTATGCCCCGCTGGTCGGCATCCGCGAGGGCAAGTGGAAGTACATCCATTGCGAGCTCGATCCCGAACAGCTCTTCGATCTCGAGGCTGATCCGTTCGAGCTTGCCAACCTCGCCACCGATCCCGCCCATGCGGACGTGCTGGAGGGCTTCCGTGCGAAGCGCAAGGCGCGCTGGAACATGGCGGACTTCGATGCCGCCGTGCGGGAAAGCCAGGCGCGGCGCTGGGTGGTCTACGAGGCGCTCCGCAACGGCGCTTACTATCCGTGGGATCACCAGCCGCTGCAGAAGGCCTCCGAGCGCTACATGCGCAACCACATGGACCTGAACATTCTCGAAGAATCCAAGCGTTACCCGAGGGGGGAATGATGCGCGCACAACCGAAAGCCAGCCATTTCATCAATGGTGAATATGTCGAGGACGCCTCCGGCGTTGCCTTCGACTGCGTCTATCCCGCCACCGGCGAGGTGATCGCAAAGCTCCACGCAGCAACCCCTGCCATCGTTGAGCGGGCGATTGCATCCGCCAAGGCCGCGCAGAAGGAGTGGGCGAAGACGAGCCCGACCGCCCGCGGCCGCATCCTCAAGCGCGCGGCTGAGATCATCCGCGAGCGCAACCGCGAGCTTTCCGAACTCGAAACGCTGGATACGGGCAAGCCGATCCAGGAAACCACCGTTGCGGATGCGACCTCGGGTGCCGACAGCTTCGAATTCTTCGGCGGCATCGCGGCTTCCGCACTCAACGGCGACTATATCCCGCTCGGCGGCGATTTTGCCTATACCAAGCGGGTGCCGCTCGGCGTCTGCGTCGGCATCGGCGCGTGGAACTACCCCACCCAGATCGCCTGCTGGAAGGGCGCGCCGGCGCTGATCTGCGGCAATGCCATGGTGTTCAAGCCGTCTGAAAACACGCCCCTCTGCGCGCTGAAGATCGCCGAGATCCTCATCGAGGCGGGCCTGCCCAAGGGCCTCTACAATGTCATCCAGGGTGACCGCACCACCGGCCCGCTGCTGGTCAACCATCCCGATGTCGCCAAGGTGTCGCTGACCGGCTCCGTGCCGACCGGCCGCAAGGTATACGAGGCCGCCGCCGCCGGCCTTCGCCACGTCACCATGGAGCTCGGCGGCAAGTCGCCGATCATCGTCTTCGACGATGCCGATATCGACAGCGCCATCGGCGGCGCCATGCTCGGCAACTTCTACTCCACCGGCCAGGTCTGCTCGAACGGCACCCGCGTTTTCGTGCACAAGGCCATCAAGGGCGAATTCCTGAAGCGGCTGAAGGCCCGCACGGAAGCCATCCTCATCGGCGATCCGATGAACGAAGAGACCCAGATGGGCCCGATGGTCTCCCACGCCCAGCGCGCCAAGGTGCTGGATTACATCGCCAAGGGCAAGGCGGAAGGCGCAACGCTCGTCACCGGCGGCGGCATTCCGAACAACGTGACCGGCGAAGGCTACTACATCCAGCCGACCGTCTTTGCCGACGTCACCGATGACATGACCATCGCGCGGGAGGAAATCTTCGGCCCGGTCATGTGCGTGCTGGATTTCGAGGACGAGGCGGATGTGCTCGCCCGCGCCAACGACACCGAATTCGGCCTCGCCGGCGGCGTCTTCACGGCCGACCTCACCCGCGCGCACCGCGTGGTGGACGCACTGGAAGCGGGCACGCTGTGGATCAACGCCTACAATCTCTGCCCGGTCGAAATCCCCTTCGGCGGCGCCAAGCAATCCGGCTTCGGCCGCGAGAACTCCGCCGCTGCGCTCAACCACTATTCGGAACTGAAGACCGTTTACGTGGGCATGGGCCCGGTCGCCTCGCCGTATTGAGGACAGGCATGATGGGGGTGGGCTTCGAGACCTCTGGTATGGGAGCGGGTGCGTGTAGGGCGCACCAGACCGCCCCCGCTTGCGCCTTTTTTCGCTTAGGCGACGATGTCGTCGAGCTCGACCCGGAGGGCAGCCGCGATGCGCTTCAGCACGTCAACGGAGCCAGTCTTCCTGCCGTTTTCGATCTCGGAGAGATAGGGCTGGGAAATGCCCGCCGCCGCCGCGAGTTCGGACACGCTCATCCCGCGATAGGTGCGGTAGGTGCGGATGCGGCTGTCGGTGGACATGAGCTCGACCACGAGTTCATAGGGCCAGGTTTCCTCACCGGCCGCGATGCGCGCCATGATGGCTTGGGCCTCGATCGTGTCGATCATGTCTTCATAGTCCTCCTCGCTGAGGAGGACATAGGCCTTGCCGTCGATCTCGATGCGTTGAATCCCGCTCATGGTCCTTCACTCCTTGGAGATGCCACCGCGCGGTCCGGCCGTCGCGACTTGAGGCTCGATGACCATCCGGTCGCCCACGACCGCCGAGAACACTGCCCTTCGCACCAACATCCATCCAGCAATCACTCATATACTGGAATTAGCCATGACTAACCAAGCAGATTTTGTCATCATCGGTTCCGGCTCGGCGGGCTCCGCCATGGCGTCCAGGCTGTCGGAGGACGGCAGGCATACGGTGATCGTGCTGGAATATGGCGGTTCGGATGCCGGGCCCTTCGTGCAGATGCCGGCGGCGCTCGCCTATCCCATGAACATGAACCGCTATAACTGGGGCTACCTCTCCGAGCCCGAGCCCTTCCTGAACAACCGCCGGATGATCGCGCCGCGCGGCAAGGTGATCGGCGGCTCGTCCTCGATCAACGGCATGGTCTATGTGCGGGGACACGCGGAAGACTTCAACCGCTGGGAAGAGCTGGGCGCCCGCGGCTGGGCCTATGCGGACGTGCTGCCCTATTTCAAGCGGATGGAAAACTCCCATGGCGGCCAGGACGGCTGGCGCGGTACGGACGGCCCGCTGCACGTGCGCCGTGGCGAGATCCGCAATCCGCTCTACAAGGCCTTCATCGAGGCGGGCCGCCAGGCGGGTTTCCCGGTCACCGAGGATTACAACGGCCAGCAGCAGGAAGGCTTCGGCCTGATGGAGCAGACGAGCCATAACGGCATCCGCTGGTCCGCCGCAAATGCCTATCTGAAGCCGGCGCTGAAGCGGCCGAACTGCCGTCTCATCCGTTGCTATGCCAAGCGTGTGGTCATGGAAGGCACCCGCGCCGTCGGCGTCGAGGTGGAAATCGGCGGAAAGCTGGAGGTGATCCGCGCCAACCGCGAGGTAATCGTCGCGGCGTCCGCCTTCAACAGCCCGAAGATCCTGCTTCTGTCCGGCATCGGCCCGGCCGAGCATCTGAAGGCCATGGGCATTCCCGTGGTCGCGGATCGTCCCGGCGTCGGCCAGAACCTGCAGGATCACCTCGAATATTACCACCAGTTCCATTCCACCAAGCCGATCACGCTGCATTCCAAGAACAACTGGTTCTGGATGGGCGTGGTGGGCGCGCAGTGGCTGTTCTTCAAGAAGGGTCTCGGCACCTCCAACCAGTTCGAGGCGGCCGCCTTCATTCGCTCCGCGCCGGGCATCAAGTGGCCGGATATCCAGTATCATTTCCTGCCGATCGCCATTTCCTATGACGGCAAGTCGGCAGCCGGCGGCCATGGCTTCCAGGCCCATGTGGGCTACAACATGTCGAAGTCGCGCGGCTCGGTGACGCTGCGCTCGCCCGATTTCAAGGACGATCCGGTGCTGCGCTTCAACTACATGAGCGACCCGGAAGACTGGGTGAAGTTCCGCCACGCCATCCGCGTGACCCGCGAGATCTTCTCCCAGAAGGCCTTCGATCCCTATCGCGGCGAGGAAATCCAGCCGGGCCGCAACGCCCAGACCGACGAGGAACTGGACGCCTTCCTGCGCGAGCATCTGGAAGGCGCCTATCACCCCTGTGGTACCTGCAAGATGGGCGCGACAAGCGATCCCATGGCCGTGGTCGATCCGGAAACCCGGGTCATCGGCGTCGAGGGCCTGCGCGTGGCCGACAGCTCCATTTTCCCGCATGTCACCTATGGCAACCTCAACGGCCCCTCGATCATGACCGGCGAAAAGGCCTCCGACCACATCCTCGGCCGCCAGCCCCTGCCGCGCTCCAACCAGGAGCCCTGGATCAACCCGAACTGGCAGGTCAGCGACCGCTGATCGCTTGCCAATCCATCCGGACGGGCTTATATTCCCGGACCAGTGGCGGGGTTACCGCCCCGCCACTGATTTTCTTACTTTCTCGCTTTTTGAACCCGCACGGTCACTGACCAGCCCGTGCGGGTTTTGCGTATCGTAAGCGTGATCGAATACCAGTTTTTCGGCATCAACTCACCTCCGGTTACGAAGGCAGGCTTTGTCCTGCCGCACTTCGGGGCGCCCATTCGCCCGAATACGCCGGCTGGCACGGCGCGGCTGCATTGCCTTCGCCGCCCGATAATATCTGTGATTTCGAAAAATAAAATATAACCATTCCCGGCGTGTGGGCTCGCCGGCGAGCGCAGCGGACATCTGCCATGCGGCGGGT
Organism: uncultured Rhizobium sp.; assembly: GCA_945952415.1. Lineage (GTDB taxonomy): Bacteria > Pseudomonadota > Alphaproteobacteria > Rhizobiales > Rhizobiaceae > Gellertiella. The sequence continues at coordinate 6,785 of CAMFIF010000053.1, forward strand.
GCAGGGCTTCCGATCTCGCCTTTTGCGCGAAAAGGTATAGAGTGGAGGGCGAATGCAACCCAGCATAAGGAGAAGTTCCATGTCCTATTCCCCGGATGACCTGTCGTCCCGCGCCGGTTTTTCCATCGGTTCCAAGTGGGGCTGGTTTCTGGCGCTCGGCATCGTCATCACGCTTCTCGGCCTCTATGCCATGGTGAATGTGGTTATGGCGACGATTGCCTCGATCCTCTTCATCGCCGCCATCATGCTCGTGGCGGGTGTCGGCTACATCATCCATGCCTTTCAGGTCCGCGGGTGGGAAAATGTGCTCTACTGGGCGTTGAGTGGATTGGTCTATCTCGGGGCCGGCATCTTTGCCTATATGAACCCCATTGCCGCCTCTGCCGTGCTGACACTGATGATGGCGGTGCTCCTGCTCATCTCCGGCATCGCGCGCCTCGTGGCCGGCTTCCGCATGCGCGGCAGCGGCGGCACCTATGTCATCCTCAGCGGGGTGGTGACGGCGCTGGGTGGCCTGCTGATTGCACTCGGCTGGCCGGCCAGCAGCCTCTTCGTGCTCGGGCTTTTCCTGTCGGTTGACCTCCTCATCCAGGGCACGACGCTGATCGGGCTTGCCCTGGCATTGAGGAAGCTCGCCTGAGCGGAAGTCTGCCGGGCACCCTTCCTTGCCACGCTGAAGTAAAGGGGAGCGGAGCGGGCCTCGCGTTACATCGTCTGATAGCAAAGGCACGGGGGAGGCGTGCCTATGTCATTGAAATGTCATAAAAATATTCTGCAAAATCTATACTTTGTTCAGAACTCCGGGCTTAAATGTACCAGACTTTCCGATTCTTCTGGGTGAAGCTGGAGCTATTCATGACCCTTGCGCCTGACCTCCTTCGGCTCTTTGCCGACCGGGAGCTCGTGACCCTGGCGAAGCTTGTCGCCACGAATGCCTTTCAGCCCATCGTGGAATCGGGCACCGGCGCCGCCTTCGGCTATGAATCCCTGCTGCGCGGGCATGACCGGCTGGGCTTTGCCTCGCCGGTGGCCTTTCTCGACCATGCGGAGCGCCACGGCCAGCTGATGGAGGTGGAAAAGCTTCTGGCGGAGCGGGCGCTCGGCAGTTTCGCCACGCTGGCCAATTGCCGGGATGCAACGCTTTTCCTCAATCTGGACGTGCGGCTTATCCCCCGGGGACAGGCCTTTGCCGAAGCGCTTCTGGCCTGCATGGACAGGCACGGCATTCCGCCCTCATCCGTCTGTTTCGAGCTTTCGGAGCGCTTCGACAATGCCGGCGTGCCGGAATTTGCCGGGCTGGTGAACTATGTCAGGCAGGCGGGCTTCAAGCTGGCGCTGGATGATTACGGCGCCGGCCATGGCGAGATGAACCTTCTGTGCGACTATCAGGTGGATTACCTGAAGATCGACCGGCACATGGTTTCCGGCATAGACCAGAACCCGCGCAAGCGGCATCTCTTCAAGAACACGGTCAACATGGCCCATGCGCTGGGGATCCGGGTGATCGGGGAGGGGGTGGAGACGGAGGCGGAATTCCTCACTTGCCGGGATCTCGGGGCGGATCTGATGCAGGGCTGGTACCTCTCGCGGCCGGAAACGGATCTCGCGCGGCTGAAGACCTCCTTTCCGCACCTGCCGCGGATCGGCTATGGTGCGGCCTCCCTGCCGGCACAGGCGCAGGACAAGGCGCTCATTCGCCGCCAGGTGGAGCTTTTGCCGGCCGTGCATGAGCATGACAGCGTCGACCGGGTCTTCACGCTCTTCCGCAACAACCCGGCCCAGACCTTCTTTCCCGTGCTGAACGCCAATGGCGAGCCGCGCGGCATCATCCGCGAGCGCACGCTGAAGGCCTATATCTACCAGCCCTTCGGGCGGGATCTTCTGGCGAACCCCCATTACCGGCGCTCGCTCAGCCAGTTCGTCGAAAGCGCCCCGGTCTTCCGGCTGGATGCGGATACGGATACGGACCAGCTCGCCTCCATCTTCACCAACATGGAGGGCAATGACTGCGTGATCCTCACGGAAAACATGCGCTATGCGGGTGTGGTTTCGCCGGCGGCCATGGTGCGCCTGTTCAACGAGAAGCAGCTGAAGAATGCCCGCGAGCAGAACCCGCTGACGGGCCTGCCCGGCAATATCGCGATCCATGATTACGTGCTCGCCCGCACCCGCGACACGGCGCGGCTGCGCTATTTCTGCTATGGCGATTTCGACCATTTCAAGCCGTTCAACGATGTCTACGGCTTCGAGCGGGGCGACAAGGCCATCACCCTCTTCGCCGCCCTCATGCGACGGGATTTTCTGGCGGGCGAAGTCTTTCTCGGCCATATCGGCGGGGATGATTTCTTCATCGGCACGGTGGATATGCCGCGCGCGCATGTGGAAGCGGCGCTCATGCGCCTGACGGCCGATTTCGCGCTGGATGCCCGCCCGCTCTACAGCCCGGAAGACCTCGCCCGCGGCGGCATAGAGGCGGAAGACCGCATGGGAAACCCCAGCCTCTTCCCGCTGCTGCGCTGCTCGGTGGCGGTGCTGGAAGTGCCCTGCGGCCAGGTTCTCTCCGATCTCGGTCAGGTCAGCCGCCGCATCGCCGAGCTGAAGCGCGAAGCCAAACGCAACCCCCGCGGCCTCGTCTTCGGCACCGTGGAAAGCGGGGAGGCGGGGCATGCCGCGCCAATGCGGGCGGTGGGGTGAGGGGGTAAGGGTGTGATAGGGGGGCGCGCGATGGCGGCTACGCGCCCTCAAAGCAGACAATAAGCTCTCCCCCGCGTCCGAACCAATGTTGCGATGTAAGCTAGAGTTATTATCCAGTCCGGCGCACCTCACCCAGCAATTGGCCAAGCGTGCAGCGTAAACTGCTCCGAGCGTTCAACCTTGGTACTGAGGATTTCCGAGTTACAAGAAAGGTACTGCCGCGCCTGTTGCTGTAATCGTTGACCACACAACGAATGGGTCGCACTGTTGCAGCAACGAATGGCTCTGACCGGATCAACTTCTTAACGATACGAGTACAGCACCAAGGCCGATCAGGGCAACTCCCAGCCAGTTCGGTAGGCTGAGGCGCTCACCAAGAAAGAGAACTGCAAAGAACGCAACCATGATCACCGACAGCTTGTCGATTGGGGCGACACGGGCTGCATCCCCCAGCTTCAGCGCCCGAAAATAACATATCCAGGAGGCCCCTGTTGCAAGACCTGACAATACCAGGAACAGCCAGGTTCGCGGGGTTATCGACGAGAGCGGCTGCCAGGCCCCCATTGCACACAGGATTAGCGCCAGCACCACCATGATGACCATGGTTCGGATGAAGGTTGCAAAATCCGAATTGACGTTCTCGATACCGACCTTTGCGAAGATTGCAGTCAGTGCGGCGAAGCCTGCAGAGAGCACAGCCCATAGCTGCCAGCTTGTTAGGAGGTTTCTCATGGAAGACTTTCAAACCAGATCATCTTGATTCGGAAATGCGGCCACCGTCATGGTCACTGTCGTTCGTGTCGTCAGCGGGATGATCAGCTTTCGATGCCAAGAGAACCCAGTGCGAAACGAGCCAGCATAAACTCGCCCAGGCAGCGCCTGCCGTCCAGCCCCCGACCACGTCAGTTGGGTAGTGGACGCCCAGATACACTCGGCTGCAGCCGACTATGACTGTCAACAGAAATGCCGTCATGAGATGGAAGAGTTTCAGAGATTGCCGCTGCTCCATTCTCGAAAGGAGCGCACCGAGCGTAAGGTAGGTGACCGCTGAGAGCATTGCGTGTCCGCTTGGAAAACTGAAGTCACCTACCACGACGAGATGAGGCACCAGCTCTGGCCGTGGACGCGCCACTCCAATTTTCAACACTGTACTGAGAAGCCAGCCTCCCAAGATGGAAACAGTCACGTAGGCCGCCGTATGCGCGGAGCCACGTAGCCCGAGGAACAGCACGACCAGAACTGTGATCAGACTGAGCACCGTGGTACCACCGAGGGCAGTCAGGTCGGTCATCATCTTCGTCAGCCAGACAGGTCCAATCGGTGTCGCCAGGTCTGATGACTGCCGCAAACCCAGCAATATCATCTCATCGAAGTGTCGTGTCTCTCCCTCAAGCATTTCGCAGGTCAGACGGATGAACGCGAAGAGCAAGAGCGACATCGCAAATCCCAACCACCAAATCGCATGGCTTCGCCTGGATGGATCGGTGTTGCGGGGACGGAACGCTTCGGTCATGATGTCCTCGCTTAGACTGTGTTAATTGATTGGCGCACACATGGCATGTCGATCCGAATTGGGTGGTGTTCGGTATTACCACAGCCGTGTCAGCCTGAGGTCAACCCTCGAATTACGTCTGTAGACTGCTCCGACCAGTATATTTGCAACTAAAGCCGTCAGCATGCCGCCTGCAACGTCACTTGCGTAATGGGTGCCGACATAAATGCGGGAAAAGCACACGACGAAAGCTGCCATGGCCAGAAACAATCCTGACCGCCTCAGTCCTTTCACCAGAAAGCAAAATGCCACTGCAAAGGATGCTGTTGCATGATCCGACGGAAAGGAAGGATCGGTGGTTGAGGAAATGAGAAGGCTGGTGAGTCCTGCATCGTAAGGCCGCATGCGATGGACAAAGAGCAGAATGATCTGGTTGATCAGCAGTCCAATCAGGAAGGCCAGCCCTGCCGAGACCGCTACGTGTCGTCTGTACAGCCGGTCCTCATTGACCCACCATTGCAGAGCTACCCACAAAACGATGCAGGGGACACCGAAATACGTTACGCTGATCATGAACGTATCCAGGAGGCTGTTGCTTCCGGCGAGGCCGTTGATGCTGCTGGTGACCAGGATATCGAGATTGTGCATGTCGTGGGCCGCCTCTAACGCAGATGATGGCTATCGCGAGCTTCACGATGTGAAGAGCGGATCACGCTCCACTCTTCACAAAGTTCGTTTAGCGAAATTATGTTCTGCGGACCTGGAGCATTGTAGCCGAGACCAAACCTATCATCAGCACGAGGCAGACCGCCGAGGCGTTTAGAGTGCCAAGGTCAAATCCGCCCTTGGCCATGGGCTTCGTCAAAAGGTCGCCAAAGGTCGCTCCGAAGGGACGGGTAAAAATGAAGGCGATCCAGAAGAGCGCGACCTCGTTCACCATCCGCCGATAATGTAGGACCAGCACCAGGGCGATGACTCCCGTGCAAATGGCTGCGGCATACATGTATCCGAGACCCATGTTGTCGACGAGGAAATCGCCATAGGCCGTCCCGAGCGAGTTCGAGAAGAGCACGGCGATCCAGAACATTGTTTCCGCACCGCGCCCGTGAATATGGTCGATCTGAAGGTTGCCTTCGCGACGGTGCCAGATGGCCAATGAAGCCAGAAGCCCGCCCAGCAGAAGTGCCGAGCCCGCGGCGTAGCCAAGACCAAATGTGCGATCCATCAGATCGGAAATCTCGGTTCCGGCCATGGTCGTCCCGGTGATGGCCGCCCAGAACAGGACGGGATGAAAGGACCTTGCGGCCAGTTGCGCAACGATGAGAACAAACAGCAGTGCGCCGGTGATACCGAGGCCTGCCACATAGCCGAGATTCAGCGTCTGCGAGAGATAGTCGCCGGCGGTCTCGCCCAGTGTCGTGGCGATGATCTTCAACGCCCAGAAGGTAGCAGTCACTTCTGCGATTTTTCGAACATAACCGGTTTCGGTTTTAAGGGTAGTCGGGTTCATGAGGTTCACGTCTCTTTTTAACATCAGGAAAGGTGAGGCGAGCGCATGTGGCGAAGGCTTGCATAGATGACGGTGGCGATGATCGCTGCCAGGAAGCCGAAGCTGGTGGTGATGGTTCCGAGACCGAGGCCGCCATATTCCAACGGCTGGGACAGGAGGTCGCCAAATGATGCGCCGAGCGGGCGGGTCAGGATATAAGCGAGCCAGAAAGCCAGGATCGCGTCGAGCTTGAACTTGTAATAGGCGAGCGCGATGATCGCGATGATGCCCCCGAAAAGCAGGCCCGTGTTGAGGTAGCCTAGGTCGAACTTTTCCGCCACCTGGTCGCCGACGGAGGTGCCGAGCGCGAATGTGAAGAGGATAGCCAGCCAGTAAAAGGCTTCTCGACGGGGCGTGTGGATGGAATGGATCGAGAGCGTGCCCTCGACGCCGTACCAGATCGCGAAGGTGGCTGCGAGCGCGACGGTGAAACCAATCGTCGTCGTCATCAGCGACACCCCAAAATTGTCCACGAGGTTATCGGTGACGAGCGTGCCGACAACGCTGATCAGCACCACGGTCAGCCAGTAGGACCATGGAATGTATTTGCCCTGATAGAACTGGATGGAGAGGGCTACGAGGAAGATGCCAGCCATCAGCAACGAGGTCGCCGTGAGCCCATAACCGAGGTTGACGTTGAGGAAGTCGGCGGCGGTCTCGCCCATGGTGACCGCGAGCA
>CAMFIF010000054.1 GCA_945952415.1 uncultured Rhizobium sp.
AGAGCAGCAGCTTCCCAAGCTGAATACGAGGGTTCGATTCCCTTCACCCGCTCCAGCACCCTGAGTAACTTAATAGCGCGGCGTTTTGGTGGCCCGTCCTTGCCCGGTCTGCGGCGGGAACGCTCTATCATTGATGCTGGTTCTGGCGTTAGCCACCTCTACGCGGGCGGTCATAGCGGGCCAGATATCGCGCATGTCGTGCCGGTTCGAGGCGGGCGGAGCGCAGCCCGCCCTCCCGGTCCGTTCTCTTCGACCCCAGTTCGGCCTGCTACAGTCCGCGGGCGAACAGAACGGCAAGCAATGCAAGCGCGGCAGGCAGGGCTTGAATGACGAAGATCTTCCGTGAGGCGGTCGCGCCGCCGTAGATCCCCGCAACCAGCACGCAGCCGAGGAAGAACAGCTTCAGTTGATAGGCAAACAGCGTATCGGGATGAATCAGGGACCAGCAAAGGCCGGCCACCAGAAACCCGTTGTAAAGCCCCTGGTTGGCCGCCAGAACCTTGGTCTTTTCGGCCATTTCAGCACTCATCCCGAAGGCTCTGCGGCCGCTCGGTGAAGTCCACAGGACCATCTCCAGCAGCATTATATAGACATGCTCAAGGGCGATGAGGGCGACGAGAAAGCTGGAAATGATCAACATGGGCGATCCGTAAAGAGGCATAAGGCTTATGCCTACTTTGATCGACCGGGTAAAATCAACTGCCGTCAGGGGGTCACATCTAATCGAGCCGCCCGATACAGGGAAATCCCCTCGCGCCTGGGGGCTTGAGGGGCTTTGCTGTGCCGGTTGAAATTGGCGGTTACTGGGCCGGTTTCACGTCGATGAAGGGTACGCTGCCGCCGGGGACCATGGTGGTGGGCAGTGTTCCATTCCAGCGGTCGGCGAGCGTAAACTGGATGAGGCCCGGATTTTCCTTCAGCGCATCACCCTTTGCCTTGATGGCGGAGGCTTCCGCTTCGCCGCGGATGCGGGCCGCTTCGGCCTCCGCCTTGGCCAGCGCCAGCTGGCTGTCGGCCTTGGCCTGGGCCTGCGTGACGGTAATCTGGGCGAGCTGCTTTTCGTTCTCCACCTTTTGACGGGATTTCTGCACCTCGACCTCCGCCGTCATGCGTGCCTCGATGGCTTCCTCATAGGCGGGCGAGAACTTAAGGTCCTCGATCTGCACGCCCTCGATTTCCACGGGGCCCTTCACCGCATTCTGGATGGCTTCGCGCACTTCGGAATTCAGCCGGTCGCGCTGGCTGATGGCGGTGGCGGCGGTGTAGTGGCCGAAAATATTCTTCATCTGCTGGCGAACGCGGGGCTGGATGAGCCGGGCCTCGAGATTTTCGATGTTGGAGAACTGGGCATAGACATCAGCCACCTCGCCGGGAACGATCGAATAGTTCACCGAAAGCTGAAGCCGCGCGGGCTGCTGGTCCTGGGAATAGGCTTCCTCATTGTCGAGCTCGAGCTTCTGAGTCTGGATCGAAAGATGGGTCACGCTGGTCATCAGTGGCACCTTGAAGCCGAGACCGGGCTCTGCCACGCCCACGACCGCGCCGAAGCGGGTGATCACGCCGCGTTCGCCCTGATTGACCGTGTACCAGGAATTGAGAAAGAGGCCCGCAATCAAAAGGACGACCAATCCGGTGACAATTCGACTCAAGGACATTGACGTTCCATTTCTCTATTAAGGTGGTTGCAATCGGTTGCGGCATGGATAGCAGAAGAGCCCTACCGGGAAGCTAATGTCCGATCCGTTTCCAGCGCGTCCGCGCGTCCTGCTGCCGGCGTATCGATCGTCCCGCCCACCGGCTCATGCGGCGTCTTTTCCCAGCGATGCGGGTTGCGGATCAATTGCCCGAGCGCCTTCCAGGCGGCAAGGGTCAGCATCATCCACAGATAGGGAATGCGCAAAGGCAGAAGGAGGGGCAGAGGGCGCTGCATCCGCCGATGCCACCATAAAACGGCGGTGAGATAATAGGCATAGCCCGCCACCATGTTCAGCCCGTCCAGCATCAGGAGCAGACCGGTGAGGCTGTGGGGATCGGGAAGCGTTCCCCGCCAGGCGCAGATGGCGATCAGGCCCAGGGTGAGGAAGAAAAAGGGATAGAGCAGGGCCGAAAGCACGGTGCCCGCACTGTTGATGATCAGCACGCCGACCCCCGTCCAGCCCACTTCCCGCAGGAGGAGCACCGGCTGGCGAAGGCTGACCAGGAAGGTTTGCAGCCAGCCCTTCAGCCAGCGGCTCCGCTGTCCGATCCAGATCTTCTGCCGCGTCGGCGCATTCTCACGCGTCGGGCGGCGCAACAGGCCGACGCGATATCCTTTCCGCGCGAGCCGGAGGCCCAGATCCGCATCCTCCGTCACATTATGCGGGTCCCAGCCGCCCACGTCGAGAAGCGCCTTCACCCGGAAATGGTTGGATGTGCCGCCAAGCGGCATGGGCCAGCCATGGCGCTCCGTCATGCGCAGGAAACCGTGGAACTGGGCGAAATATTCGCAGGCGAAGAGTGTGGCGAGCCAGCCTTCCGATCCATTGTCGATGGCAAGCGGCGCCTGCAGGCAGGCGAGCCCGGCATCCTCCTGCCGGAACCGGTGATAGGCTTCCCGGAGCTGGCCGGGATCCGGCCGGTCTTCCGCATCGAACACGGTCACGAATGCGCCGCGCACCCCCGCCAGCGCATAGGTCAGCGCCTTTGGTTTGGTGCGGGGAAGGCAATAGGGCACCCGGACCATTTCGAAATGCGGCGGCAGCCGGCGCGTTTCAAGCGCGTCCAATGTTTCCCGGTCATCCGCCTCGCAGACGAGCTTGATGTCGAGCCGGGATGCCGGCCAGTCAAGGGCGGTGAGGGCGCTTACCAGCTGTTCGATCACCGCCCCTTCCCGATGAAGCGCCACCAGCACCGAATAGACCGGCAATCTGCCCTCGCTCTCGGGTAGGGCCGTCGGCTCCTCCTCCCGGCCAATGTAGAACAAACTCTTCCAGCGCAGGAAAATCGTCATGGAATAGACGAGCGAAAGGAAGAGATGCAGGCCGCCAAGCACCAGGAACGGCCAGTAGATCGCCCATTGCGCCACCGTCAGCACGAGGCCGCCGAGGCTGAAGGCCTGCCAGGAAATTAGGGTCATACGCGCACTGTCGAAGGGCTCGCGGTGAAACAGCGCGCTGACCGCCTGTTCGGCCCGTCTCGTCGCGCCCGCCTCCCAAACCGCGCGGCGAAGGGCGGAAGGGGTGGTGATGACATGGCTGCGCCTATGGGTGATGCTGTCCCGAAACCGATGGCAGAACCGGGAGAAATCCCCGAGATCCGGCACCAGGGCCATGCGCGGCGCCTGTCCCGCCCGCTTCAGGCGGACAACCGAAGGCCGCTTCAGCTGCACATCGAGGGCATCCGCATCAGAAACCTCCTCCGTCGAAAGCGCATCGAGAAAGGTGAAGTCGGAAAGATCGGCCATGGCCCGGTAAAGCGCCTCTTCCTCCACCGCCCCGCCGGCAATCAGTTCGTCTTCCAGCCGGCTTCCATGGAGTCCTGCTCTTTCCAGCGCCGCCTCGACCTGCCCGGAGGAAAGCTGGAGCAGGCGGAAAAGAGCCTGCAACATGTCCTCCCCATCCTCCGGCCGACTCCCGGGCAGGCCGCCGTCCGTCCCGGCCGTTGCGTCATCATCCTCTTGCATTTTCATCCGGAAAGTGCCGTTCTCTCAACCCTGCGCATCCGGCGCAAGCGGCATGGGAATAAAAAATAAGATGATACTAATAAAGAAACTCTGTCAATTCCTGTCCGGGATCGCGCTTGCCGTGAGCGTCATGCAGGCCTTGCCCACCGGCTCCGCACGCGCGGCAGATGGGAGCGCGATTGCCTTTCCGCTGCTCTTCGATTCCCGGGAAAGGCTTGCCAAGCCCGATCTCAGCGAGCTGCCGCGGCTGCGTTTCCTGACCTCGCTCGATTTCCCGCCGTTCAACTTTGCCGATGCCACCGGCCGGCCCGCGGGCTTCCATGTGGATCTCGCCCGCGAGATCTGCAACGAACTGGACATTGCCGCGCGGTGCCAGATCGAAGCCATGCCCTTTCCGGAACTGAGGGCAGCGCTCGACAAGGGGGAGGGCGATGCGATCATCGCCGGCATGGCGATCACCGAGTCGCTTCGCGAGGATTATCTGTTTTCTCGCCCCTTCATGGTCCTGCCGGCGCGGCTGCTGCGCAATGAGCGCGTCGAGCTGAAGGGTGGCGCTGTGGGCGCGCTGAAGGGGCGCCCGCTCGGGCTTGTCGCAAAAAGCAGCCATGAAGCCATGGCCCGGGCCTATTTCCCGGAAGCCAAGCCGGTAACCTTCCCGGACCGCCAGTCCATGCTTCTCGCCTTGAAGGAGGGAAAGGTCGATGCCGTTTTCGGCGATGGCGTCCAGCTTGCCTTCTGGGCGGCGAGCGCGGAGGCGGAGAAGTGCTGCCGCCTCTTCGATGGCCCCTATTATTCCACACGCTATCTGGGAGAGGGTCTCGCCATCATGCTCAGGCCGGAAGATGATGTGCTGGCCCAGGCCATGGACCACGCCCTGCTTACGCTTTCGCGCGAAGGGCGGTTGAAGGAGCTTTATCTCCGCTACTTCCCCTATGGCCTCTACTAGGCCGGCTTACGCCTTGCGGTAGCGGGCAATGGCGCTCCGCTCCAGGGCGGCGCAGGTGAGCTTGTCCAGAGACAGCGCGTCGCGCAGACGCGAGAGAAAGCGCAGCTCTTCCGGCGTCAGCGTCAGGTCGGAGGCGCTCACCTCCACCGCCAGCGCATAGGCGGTATCGTGGAGCCGTGCCGGCAGGGCATCGCGGATGATCAGAAGCACGCCGTCGAGCCCCAGCGGGCCGGAAACCAGGCTGTTGCATTCCCGCGCGACATCCAGCAGCCGGTTGGCATCGAAGGTCGAAAACACCGGCAGCGTCTTCACGAGATCGCCGATATGGCCGAGCTCGTCGTCGCTCATGTGCCGGTCGACCGCCGAGGCGATCACCATCGTATAGACAAGAGCTTCCTGCGGAGTGACGGATGCGGTCATCGAAATCGGGCTTCCCTGTTGATCATCCCGACATAGGATGCGAAGCGCGCCGTTGCAAGTGCCGGCTGCCCGCGGCTACTGGCTGGCCCAGATGATGCGGGCAACCCAGTCGACATCCCGCATTTCCAGCGTGCGGTTCGGGTGGTCGGGGTTGAGGGAAAGAAGTTCGAGCGTGCGCGGCGATTGCCGCAGAAGAACCTTGGCCATTACCTCGCCATCGCGGGTGCGAACCACCACGCGGTCCCCCCGGCGGATCTGGGCACCCGGCTCCACGATCAGCACGTCGCCCTCCCGATAGACCGGCATCATGCTCTCGCCCTGCACCTCCAGCGCATAGACGCCGGCGCGCCGTTCGGAGGCGGTCGGAAAATCGACGATGTCCCAACCCTCGCCGGCCGGGAAGCCGCCATCGTCGAAATAGCCGCCCGAACCTGCCTGGGCAAAACCCAGCAGCGGAATGCTGTCGATCTGCGGCGGGAAGGGACCTTCCGGCAGGGCGGCGGCCGCGGGCTTGCCGGAAACGAAGGCGAGGAATTCATCCAGCGTCGATCCGGTCGCCTCGAGCACCTTTGAAACGGACTCCGTCGAAGGCCAACGCAGACGGCCATCCGCGCCCACCCGTTTCGACTTGTTGAAGGCGGTGGGATCAAGCCCTGCCCGTCGCGCCAGCCCGGAAGGGGTCAGCTGATGCTTGGCGGCAAGGCGGTCGATCGCCATCCAGATGCGGTCATGCGAAAACATCGGCAGCATTCCATCGCAAGGGCGATAACCGCCTCGGGTTCAAGAGCCACAAGAATAGCCCAAACACCCACGGAGGTAAAGCCGATATGAGGAAAATAGTCCTCGTGTATACGTGTGGCCTTATGCAACCATCGTCGTGTTGATCTTGCCGAGCTGTATGACCGCCTGGGTGCGGCTGTCCACGTTCAGTTTCAACAGGATGGCAGAAACATGCGCCTTGATGGTGGCTTCCGACACCCCAAGCTCATAGGCAATCTGCTTGTTCAGGAGCCCCTCCGCCAGCATGCCCAGGACACGGCTTTGCTGCGGGGTGAGGGTTTTCAGCCGATTGATGAGATCGGTCGATTCCGGATCGCTTTCCACCGCACCATGATAGCCCGGTGGGGTGGCGATATCGCCTTCCATGACGGCGCTGATCGCCTGGCGGATCTCGTCTATGCCTGAGGACTTGGAGATGAAGCCGGAGGCGCCGAGCTGCAGCGCCCTATGCACCGTCGCGCCGTCATCGCTCGCCGAAACGATCACGACCGGCAGGTTTGGAAATTCGGCCCGCAGGGCCATCAGCCCGGAAAAGCCCGAAACGCCGGGCATGGCGAGATCGAGCAACATGAGATCGGCCCCCGGATGTTCCATGGCCGCCTGGTGGGCGGCGGCAAAATCCCCGGCCTCCGCAATATGGTGCTCGCCGGCCATGCCGCTGATGGCCTGACGCAGCGCGCCGCGGAACAGGGGGTGATCGTCCGCGATGATGATTGTCAGTGCTGACATGCCGAGCTCCCTCCCAGAGCCGTGCCGATCGTCCCGAAACCGGCACCTGTCTGCTTGTCACGTGACGAACTTATAACAGCTCGGGGCCTGAGCGAAAGAATAAATTCTGGGCAGTGAAATTCCCGCTTGTGCTTATTCCCCGGGCAATTGCACGTCTTCCATGGACAAACCGGCACGCATCCGGCAAATGCGTGGCAAAGAAGGGCAAATGCAGGGAGAAGACCATGGCAGGCGGCGTCATCTACAAGATCGTACCGGAAAGCCTCTGGGCCGAGGCGCGGGCGGAGGGCCTCTTCCGCGGCGCCGCGATCGATCTAACCGATGGCTATATCCACTTCTCCACCGCCGCCCAGGCGCAGGAAACGGCGGACCGCCATTTCACCGGCCAGAGCGGGCTGCTTCTGGTTGCCGTCGAGGGCGAGAAGCTTGGGCAGGCCCTGAAATACGAGCCCTCCCGCGGCGGCGATCTCTTCCCGCATCTCTACGCCCATCTTCCCATGGGCGCGGTGCTCTGGGAAAAGCCCCTGCCGCTCGGCCCCGACGGCCGCCACCAGTTTCCGGAGATGGCATGATGTCCGCATTGTTCGACCGCCTTGGCCGCAAGGGCCTCTTTCTCTTCGATCCGGAAACCGCCCACGGACTTTCGATCGCGGGGCTGAAGACCGGTCTGGTGCCTGCTTGCGCCGCCCCTGCCGATCAGCGCCTTGCGCAAACGGTTGCCGGCATCCGCTTCCCCAACCCCATCGGCATGGCGGCCGGCTATGACAAGAATGCCGAAGTGCCGGACCAGCTTTTGAAACTCGGCTTCGGCTTTGCCGAAGTCGGCACGCTGACCCCGCTTGCGCAGCCCGGCAATCCGAAGCCGCGCATGTTCCGGCTGGAGCGGGAGCGCGCCGTCATCAACCGGCTCGGCTTCAACAATGAGGGGCATCAGGCAGCCCTTGCCCGGCTGTCCGCTCGCCGGGGCGGGGGCGTCGTCGGCGTCAATATCGGCGCCAACAAGGACAGTGCCGACCGGATCGACGACTATGTGAAGGGCATCCGCGCCTTTTATGGCGTCGCGACCTATTTTACCGCCAATATCTCGTCGCCCAACACGCCCGGCCTGCGCGACCTGCAGGCGCGCGAAAGCCTTGCAGCGCTTCTGGGTGCCGTGCTTGGCGCCCGCGACGAAGAGGCAGGAAAATCCGGCCGCCGCGTGCCGGTCTTCCTGAAGATCGCCCCCGATCTGACGCCCGAGGGCATGGACGATATCGCGGCCGAGGTGCTTGCCCACGATCTCGATGGGCTGATCGTGTCGAACACGACGCTCGCGCGCGACGGTCTCTCCGATCCGCAGAAGGGCGAGGCGGGCGGCCTTTCCGGCGCGCCGCTCTTTGAGAAGTCAACCGCTGTCCTGGCCGCCATGCGCAAGCGGGTGGGCAAAGACCTGCCGATCATCGGCGTCGGTGGCGTTTCCTCGGCGGAAACCGCGGCGGAGAAGATCCGTGCCGGGGCCGATCTCGTGCAGCTCTATTCCTGCATGGTCTATGAGGGACCGGGCCTGCCGGGACGGATCGTGACCGGCCTTTCCGGCCTTCTTGACCGGGAAAAGGCAGCCTCGATCCGCGATCTGCGCGATACGAAGCTCGATTACTGGGCCGCAAAGGCCTGAGCCGCCTTGCCCGGCAGAAGCCGGTAGAGGAAGAGCCCGCGCGCAAGCAGGAAAAGGTTGAAGGCGATCCAGAGCCCGTGATTGCCGAGAACCGGCACCAGCACCGCAAGAGCAGCCAGGAAGGCGAGGAAGGAGAGCAGCATCTGGTTGCGCATGTCGCGTGACCAGGTGGCGCCGATGAACACCCCGTCCATCAGGAAGGCGAGTGCGCCGGTGAGGCCGGAAAGCGCGGCATAGATCATTACCTCCCGCGCAGCATCCTGCACCTCGGGCACGGTTGTGAGAAAGGCGATGATCGGCGTGCCGAAGCCGGTGAAGAAGAGCGCTGCCCCTCCGGCCAGCGCCATCGACCACAGCGTCGTCAGCTTCACCGCCCGGTCGAAGGCCGGCCGATAGCCGGCACCGATCGCGCGTCCCGTCAGCTGCTCGGCGGCATTGGCAAGCCCGTCGAGATAGAAGGCGGAGATCATCACGAAATTCATCAGCACGGCATTGGCGGCCAGCGTGACCGGCCCGAAGGACGCGCCGATCCGCGTCATCAGCATATAGGCGGCGAGCAGCACGAAAGTGCGGATGAGAAGATCCCGGTTCAGCGCGAACATTTCCTTGAGTCGCCCCGCGTCGAGCAGCACGGAAAGCGGGGGCATCCTGAGCCCGCCCAGCCCCTTGACCGATAGCGCCAGCCCCGCGAGCATGCCGATGGTTTCGCCGGCAACCGTCCCCCAGGCGACGCCTGCAACGCCCATCTCCCGCCAAAGCCCGAGCCAGATGGCCAGCACGATATTGATGAGGTTGATGACGATCTGGATGACGAGCCCGGCTGTTGCCTGGCCGCGCCCGAGGAGGAAGCCGAGGATCGCGAAATTGGCGAGCGCCATGGGTCCGGCAAGGATCCGGATCGAGAAATAGGTGGAGGTGACCTCCGCCGCCTCTCCCGTGGCCCCCATCAGGAACAGGCCGGCTTTCAGCACGGCGGGCGAGATCAGAAGCATCGCCGCACCGCAGACGAGCGAGAGCAGCAGCGCTCGCCAGAAGACGTGCCGCTGCCCTTCGAGATCGCCCCGCCCATAGGCCTGGGCGACAAGGCCGGTCGTCGAGGAGCGCAGGAAATTGAAGATCGAATAGATGAAGTCGAAGAGCACCGCGCCGATGGTGAGGCCCGCAAGGGCGGCGGCACTGCCCATGCGGCCCACCACCGCGGTGTCGGTGAAGCCGAGGAGCGGCGTGGTCACGAAGGCGAGCGTCATCGGCACTGCGATGGAAAGCACCAGCCGGTGCGTGACGGTAAAGGGTCCGCCGGCCGTGTTCTCGCTCATCGGTTCACTGCCCTTGTTGCTGTTCAGCGCGGGTTGGAAAGCACCATGGCCCAGTAGGGGCGGTTGCCTTGGGACGCGTCATAGGCCACCGCGACACCCATGCCGGAATAATCGCCCAGCATGTTGTGCAGATGCTTCGGCGATTTCACCCAGGCATCGATGGCGCGCTCCAGGCTGTCCTGGCCGGTGGCGACATTTTCGGCGGCCGGCAGCGAAACGCCGCCGCCCTTCATGCGGGCCTTGAAATCGTCCCCGGGGCCGAGCAGATGCGCCATCTTGCGATAGGAGGCCATGCGCCGCGCCTGGGAGACCGCAGCCCCTGCCGCGGCCGGATCGACGGAAACGGGCTTCAGGCCCTTCTTCGCGCGGATCGCATTCACCGAAGCGACGGCCGCTGCGGAATAATCGCGGCTATTGGCAGGCTGGGGTGGGGGCGGCGGCGTGGCGCAGCCCGCAATTGCGGCAGCCAAGCCGAGGGCGGCCCCGGCGATCAGGTTTCGGCGGTTCAAAAAGGCGAAGGTCATGGATCAGCGCTTGTAGCTCAGAATGCGGATGAGGATGAAGACGGGGATCACCACGGTGGCACCCAGCGTCAGATAGGTGCCGAAGCGCCCGAGCGCCTGGAAGCCGGTTTCCCAGAGGTCGATGACGAAGCCGCGAATATTGTCGACGATATCCATTGGCATGATATCGAAGACCTTCATGAAGAAGCCGACGATCAGCGACACCACCACCAGCTTGATGATGGTGCGGGCAGGCGAGTCTCCGAGGAATCGGTTGACTGTTTCTGGCATGGTGAACTCCGTTTGCCTCTGGATAGGCCGTGCATTTTCCGCCCGCAAGTCTTTTGGCGGGAAGACCGGGGGCAAGTTCTTGCCTTTTTGCCGGAACGGGGCGAGAAGGCTTGCCCACATCCTATAGAGACAAGGGTATCCTCATGGCCCCCCACCAGCATTCCTCCGGCGACGTGCTTGCGGATCGGCGCGCGGACTATGCCCGGATGATGGCCGAAAGCGGCGATTTTACGGGCGCGGCCGAGCTGATCGAACAGGCATTGGAGCTCGCGCCCGGTTGGGCGGCCGGCTGGTTCCGCCTCGGCGAATATCGGGAAAAGGCAGGTCGTGCCGATCAGGCGGCGGATGCCTATGCCCGCACGACCGCGCTCGATCCCGACGGCGTCTTCGGCGCGCCGCTCAAGCTCGCCCTGCTGGGCCGCGCTGCCATGCCCGACCATCCGCCGAGCCGCTATGTGGAGCAGCTTTTCGACGATTATGCCGCCCGCTTCGACAAGGCGCTCGTCGAACGCCTCGGCTACAGCGTGCCGCAGAAGCTGAAGGCGCTTGTCGACACGCAGGGCCGCCATTTCGCAACGGCGATCGATCTCGGCTGCGGCACCGGGCTTTTCGGCGCGGAAATCCGGAAAAGCGTCAATTGGCTCGAGGGCTATGATCTCTCGCGCAACATGCTGCGCGAAGCAGAAGCCAAGGCCGTGTACGATCATCTCGGCCAGGCGGATCTCTCGCTCGATCCCGAGGGCTCAGGGCTGTTTTCGGATGAACGGGGTCTCTTCCGCGCCGATCTCGTCAGCGCTGCCGACGTGCTCATGTATCTCGGCGACCTCGCCCCGCCCTTCCGTCTCGCCCGCGACCTGCTGGCCCCGGGCGGCCTCTTCGCCTTCTCCGTCGAGGACGCCGGCGACGGCGACGGCTTCCGTCTCGTCCAGTCCATGCGCTACGCCCATACCGAAGCCTATGTCCGCACCACCCTCGCCGCCCACGGCTTCAGCCTCACCCATCTCGCGCGCACCGTCATCCGCATGGATGCCGGTGCTCCGGTGCATGGCATCCTGTTTCTGGCGGCGGCCTGAGGCGCCGAGTTTGGGGCCCCGCCCCCCCTCTGTCCCTGCATCGCGTGGAGTTTGACGCACCGCACCCCCCTCTGTCCCTGCCGGGACATCTCCCCCTCAAGGGGGGAG
>CAMFIF010000055.1 GCA_945952415.1 uncultured Rhizobium sp.
CGGGCTGGCCCATCCTGCCCGGTCACACCGGCTGGCACGGTGCGGGCTGCTTCTGCCCGAACGTCTGAACGTTCGATTATTCTAATGAAGATGTCGTGCATTTTCTCTGCTTGAAACCGGGCGGAAGGCTGCTAGAATGGAGCTGCCGGCGGATGCGCGAACACCCGCCGGCAGCTTTACTTACTTTTTACGCTCGACCCGCACGGTGATAATCCAGCCCGTGCGGGTTTTGCGTATGGTAAGCGTGATCGACCACGGATTTTTCCGCATCTCCCACCTCCATTGTTCGAAGACAAGGCCGTTACCACGGCCGGGCTGGCCCATCCTGCCCGGTCACACCGGCTGGCACGGTGCGGGCTGCTTCTGTCCGAACGTCTTAACGTTAGATCAAACTAATGGAGATGTCGTGCATTTTCTGTGCTTGAAACCGGGCGGCATCGCATTTCAATTCCCCTGCCCCAGTATATTAATTTCGATTTTTAATATAACTTTTATTTTACAACATATAATTGGTGAAAATCCCAAATATTGACCCTTTTTTATACAATCGTATTCTGCCCCTTATTCACGGGGTTCGAATCATGCCTTCACTTGTCATTGAAATATCCGAACGCGCGGCGGGGCGGCTCGAGCAGCTTTGCATGCGAAGCAACCAGTCCCATCACCTGATCGCGGAGCGGGCGATCGAGCTTTTTGTCGATACGGAAGAGTGGCAGTTGTCCGATATCGAATCCGGGCTCATCGATGCGCGGCAGGGCCATCTCGTGTCGGAGGAGCATGCGGGCCAGGTTTTCAACCAGCTGCTTTCGTGAGGTAGACGATGTCTCGGGTGAGATGGACGGATCGGGCGATCGGCAGGCTGAAATTCATCAGCAATTTCAAATCGCGGCAGGATCCGGCGGCGGCGCGGGCCATGATCACCCGTGTGCGCTATGCCGCGCTCGTGCTTGCCGAACAGCCGGAAATGGGTCGCCAGGGCCGGGTTTCCGGCACGCGCGAGCTGCATTTCTCGGATCTCCCCTTCAGCCTCGCCTATCGGGTGACGGAATGGGGCATCGACATTCTTACCGTGGTGCCGACGGAACGCCGCTGGCCGCTGCAATTCTGATCGCGCTTATGTGCGGGGGCCAGGCTTTTCTTGCACGGATTTGCGGAGCAGGCGTTGCTAATACAGACTGAGGTGGCGGCGATAGCTCGAACGACCGCCGCCCTTTACTTTATCCGTCCCGATATTGGATCCGCGCGGTCAAGGACCAGGTCGTGCGGGTTTTAGAACGATAAAGCTGATCGAAAACGGAGATTTCCGCATTTCTGTCGCTCCTTTGAAGCGAAAGGCGGAGGCTTGCCCACTCCGCAACGCCCCTTCGTGCGGATGCCTGGCTGGCCTCCAGGCGGCTTCTTCTGCACTTTCCGCACCGGAATAGCACGCTTGCCTGATGTATAAATGAAATGACCGGTCTTCACCGTTCGGGCGGGAGCGGGCTGTTTTCCAAGCCTGGGACGTGCCCATGCGCCGGTCCCGAGACATTGCCGGATTGCGTCGAGGAGGTGGATGGTTCCGGTAGTGACAGCCGGCTGCGGCAGCTCTCGGCCAGAAGCAGGGCGAAATAGCGCAATTCCTCTTCGTCGATACCATGGACAGGGGTGGGAAGAAGAGGCTGCCGGGGGACGGGCCCCCACGCATGCTCCGCCTTTACCGGCATGTGCCGCGGGCGGGAGAGGCAGGCAATGGCGAAAACCGTCAGACACGGTGTGACGACGAGGAGCGCCTTTATCCAGTCCGGCGAGGACAGGTATATCTGGTTAAGGTCCACGGTGCTTGGTTTCCCGGTCGGTGGAGTGCGTCACCGGTGGATGTCTTGCAACAATCCTCCGGTGACCGGGGAGTAGAAAAACCAGCTAAGCGTGGCCGCCCCGGCTTTTAAACCGAAGTTCTGGACATGACCGGGGCCTCCCGGCCGCAAGACCAGAAGCTAACGGGTACGGGACCTGTCCTTCAAGACAAGGCCACCACTTAGCAGGGGTTTTCTAAGCCCCGGGACACGGCTTGTTCGCCACATCCTAAAGAGCAGGTTAGCAGAAGTGTCTATTCAGTCAACTCTTTATTAGATTTTCATCACGTCATCGCGCCGCACTCGGGCGGCATTGCAGCTCAGCCGTCAACCGGCTCGGGCGCTTCGGCGACGGCCCGGTCAGCCAGGTGAATGCCGTCGGCAATGGTGGCCGAGAAGAGCACGGCGCGCTCCGCCTCGGCGACGCGGTGGAAGACGTGGCGGATTTCGCAGGAGAGTTCGCCGTCGCAATCGTCGCACCGGCGATAGGCGGTGATCGAGAGGCAGGGCAGCGGCGCAAGCGGCCCGTCGATGATGCGCAGCACCTCGCCAAAGGTGATTTCCGCGGCCGGGCGCAGCAGGAGATAGCCGCCCTGCTTGCCGCGCAGGCTGCGCACGATGCCTTCCCGCTTCAGGTCGAGCAGGATCTGCTCCAGGAATTTCTTCGGGATGTTCTGCGTAGCGGCAATCTCGGAAATCTGCAGCGGCCTGCCCTCTTCGCCACGGGCCAGGGCCGAAAGGGCACGCAGAGCATATTTTGCCTTCTGGGAGATCATCGTAACGCCAATAGTGTCGGAATATCCATGGTCTGGAGCGCCAACCGCACTATAGCATCGGGCCTCAAATGACAACGCGTTAAAGGTCGGGAGGCACCTTTCGGAGCGGTTCAGCGCCTTTATACTCTACTAATTTGGTAGATTTATCAAGGAGAAATCCGCGCGTTTGCTTTTCGCCGCAGTGCGAAAGAAGGGTGAGATTTGCTCCCCCCATGGATTTATTTGCAAAGCCATTTCCTCCCTTCGGCGGCCCGGGCTGCGATAATGGGTGCAGGATCGAGATTTCAGGATCAGCACACGATGACCCCTTCCCTTCAGGCCACCCCCGAATTTGCCGCGGCGCTGGATGCGACGCTCGGCGCGCTTTCGCTGGAAGCGCGGCTTGCCCATGTGGCTGGCCTTGCGGGTCGGGCGGTCTTTACCACCTCGCTCGGCATCGAGGACCAGGTGATCACAGCCGCCATCGGCCTCAACCGTCTGGACATTGCCATTTCCACGCTGGAGACGGGGCGGCTCTTCAAGGAGACGGTCGATCTCATCGGCGAGACCGAGGCGCGGTTCGGCATCAGCATTGCCCTTTACCGGCCGGAGCCGGCGGATATCGATGCCTATGCCGCGAAATATGGCCTGAACGGCTTTTACGACAGCGTCGAGGCGCGCCATGCCTGCTGCGGCGTGCGCAAGCTGAAGCCGCTCGCCCGCGCGCTCGAGGGCGCCGATTTCTGGATCACCGGGCTCCGCCGCGGCCAGTCCGGCAACCGCGCCACCACCCCCTTCGCCGAATATGATGCGGAGCGCGGTCTCATCAAGATCAACCCCCTCGCGGACTGGTCGATCGAGGATATCAACGCCTATGTGGAAGCCCATGCGGTGCCGGTCAATCCGCTGCACAAGCGCGGCTATCCCTCCATCGGCTGCGAGCCCTGTACCCGCGCCATCAAGCCCGGCGAGCCGGAGCGCGCCGGCCGCTGGTGGTGGGAGCAGGACGAGAAGCGCGAATGCGGCCTGCATGTGGCCGAAGCCGCTGCCTCCTCGCTTCCCGAACCGGCCTGACAGACTGCCCTTTCAACCCCATCTCCTCGCGCCGGCCCACCTCCCGGGAACCGGCCAGACGACTGCAACTGGAGCTCTTGCAATGCCCGATACCCGACCGGACGTCGAACTGAAGAATCCGGTTCCGACCAAGCCGCCGCTCGATCCGCACCTGAAGGCGCTGGAAAACGAAGCGATCCATATTTTCCGTGAAGTGGCCGCCGAGTTCGAGCGGCCGGTGATGCTCTATTCCATCGGCAAGGATTCGTCGGTGCTGCTGCATCTCGCGCGCAAGGCCTTTTTCCCCGGCCGCGTGCCCTTCCCGCTGCTGCATATCAATACGGGCTGGAAGTTCCCGGAAATGATCGCGTTTCGCGACGAGATCGCCCGGCTTTACGACCTCGATCTCATCGAGTATCGCAACCCGCGCGGCGAGGCGGAAAACATCACGCCCTTCACCCATGGCTCGGCGCTCTATACCGACATCATGAAGACGGAGGCGCTCCGCCAGGCGCTGGATGCCGGCCAGTATGATGCGGCCTTCGGCGGGGCGCGCCGCGACGAGGAAGCCTCCCGCGCCAAGGAACGCATCTATTCCTTCCGCACGCCCGACCACAAATGGGACCCCCGCAACCAGCGGCCGGAGCTCTGGAGCATCTATAACGGCATGATCCGCAAGGGCGAGAGCGTGCGCGCCTTCCCGCTCTCCAACTGGACGGAAGTGGACATCTGGCGCTACATCCAGGCGGAAGACATTCCGCTGGTGCCGCTCTACTACGCCAAGACGCGCAAATATGTGGAGCGCGACGGCATGCTGCTGTGGGCGGAAGATCCGCGCTTCGAGGCGCTGCCGGACGAACAGATCCAGGAAGGCCCCATCCGCTTCCGCACGCTGGGCTGCTGGCCGCTCACCGGTGCCATCCGCTCCACCGCCTCCAACCTCGACGAGGTGATCGCCGAGCTGGAAATCGCCACCGTCTCCGAACGCCAGGGCCGCGCGATCGACCGCGACCAGGCCGGCTCCATGGAAAAGAAGAAACGCGAAGGGTATTTCTGAGATGTCTGCAACCGCCACCGCTGCCCTTGCAGCCCCCCTCGCCCATCCCCATGCGGACGCCGTGCCGGCGCTTCGCGATACGCGCCCGCTGCGCCTCATCACCTGCGGTTCCGTGGATGACGGCAAGTCGACCCTGATCGGCCGCCTTCTCTGGGACACCAAGGCCGTCAAGGAAGACCAGGCCGCAGCGCTCAACCGCGACAGCGGCAAGCAGAACGATCTCGGCCTGCCCGATTTCGCCCTGCTGCTGGACGGTCTCCAGGCGGAGCGGGAACAGGGCATCACCATCGATGTGGCCTATCGCTATTTCGCCACCGACAAGCGCTCCTTCATCGTGGCGGATACGCCCGGCCACGAGCAGTATACCCGCAACATGGCCACCGGCGCCTCCACCGCCGATCTCGCCGTGCTGCTCGTCGATGCGCGCGCCGGCCTGCTCGAACAGACCCGCCGCCACGCCACCATTGCCGCGCTGATGGGCATTCGCCAGTTCGTGCTGGCGGTGAACAAGATCGACCTTACCGGCTATAACCGCGCTGGCTTCGACGCCATTGCGCACGAGTTCAAGGAACTGGCGCTCTCGCTCGGCATCCGGCAGGTGACGGCAATCCCCATGTCGGCGCTGAAGGGCGAGAACGTGGTCTATGATGGCCGCGCCTCCATGCCCTGGTACGACGGCCCGACGCTCGTGGAAACGCTGGAACTGGCCACCGTCCGTTCGGCCCAGACGGTGGGCTTCCGCCTGCCGGTGCAGCGCGTCTCCCGCCCCGGCGAAAGCTTCCGCGGCTATCAGGGCACGGTTGCCGGCGGCTCGGTGAAGCCCGGCGACAGCGTCGCGATCCTGCCCTCCGGCATGGTGGCGAACGTGACCAAGATCGTCACCTTCGACCTCGTCCGCAACGCGGCCGTGGCCGGCGATGCGATCACGCTGGTTCTCGACCGCCAGGTGGACGTGTCGCGCGGCGACATGATCGTCTCGCTCGAGAGCCAGCCGCAGGTGGGGCTTGCCTTCGATGCGCAGCTTGTCGCGCTCCAGCCGTCGGGCATCGAGCCCGGCAAGCGCTACTGGCTGAAGAGCGGCTCGCGCCGCCAGCGCGTCACCGTGCAGCCCGCAAGCCAGCTCGACCTCAAGACCGGCAAGTGGCACCACCACGCGGAAACGCTGCCGATGAATTCCATCGGGAAGGTGCATCTTTCCTTCGACGAGGCGGCCATCTTCGACCCCTATGACCAGAACCGGTTCACCGGGGCCTTCATCCTGATCGATCCCGACACCAACAATACGGTGGCGGGCGGCATGATCACCGCCAAGCGCAAGGACGTGGGTGGCATTCACGAAAACGACCGCCGGGTGATCTTCTCCATGCCCGCGGACCTCGCCGACCAGCTGATGGCCAGCGTCACCTTCGCCAACCGCCGCGACGAAGTGGACATCCGCCGCACCACCGCCGGCCGCGCCGCCGAGCTTCTGGACGATCTGGATGGTTGAGTGAAGGGGGCAGCCTTGACCTCCCCCCTTTGCGGGCAGCGGAGCTGCTCCGGATGCGGGGGAGGATGTCCCGGAGGGACAGGAGGGGGTAGGCTTC
>CAMFIF010000056.1 GCA_945952415.1 uncultured Rhizobium sp.
GTTGATCGAGGCGCGGAGCACGCGGCGGAAGTGGATGCGGCTGGCGCTCTCAAGGCGCTGCTTGATCAGGCTGACCACGGCGGGGTGGCGCTCCTCGTAAGCGCGCATGGTCGCCTCCTCGCATATCGCGATGCCGATCTTGATGGCCATGCGAGGTAATGTCATATGGGAAGATGAGGCCAAATTGTTAAAGAGAACGCGCAGCGTGATGAAGGCCACGGTCTCCGGGTCGATAGACGAGATCGAGCGGAAGCCGGTCGGCTTGGGGCCGCGCTTGTTCGCCATGCTGGAGACCCACTCGGCTACAGCCACAGCCAGCTTATCGCTCGCCATGCGAATCGCTGCGCGCGCCGGTATCATGTCGGCCCCACGCTCGCGCCCGGTGGAGGACTTCTCGACCATCCGCCAGTATTGCGCCTTGCCCTCCTCGATCATGTTGTCTTCGAGATCCATCTGGGCCTGAGCCATTGGATCAGCTGCGACCCCGGTGATTACAATCTCCGCCTCCTGCTGGACGCCAGCTGCTACGGTTTCGTTCTCGGCGAGTTCGGGCAATGCGGACATGGAAGGTTCCTCGGTTCGTCAGGTAGAAGATCAGCCCCCAAGAAATGGGAGCAAGAATAGCGAGCAGGGCTACGCACATGGGGCACACCTCCGGGGCACAGCCCCATTTTATTAGCTCTCATTTATGCATGTGAATTTTGGATGCGCTATTATTATCCATTATTATCAGTTGCTTGTAAGCCTCATATAGGAATGTGGAACATTCTATTTATTCTATTATAAAATAATTACGACGGAATCTTATTTTTGCCCTGCCGGACTTGGGATGTTTACTTGGCCTCGACTTGCGGGACCCGGACCGTTATCTCTTCCGTTTTGGCCCGTTGCAACCCGTTCCTGAAGCCCCTTTCCCCGTCGCCTCCTGCGCCGCCAGGGGAAAAACCGTTGCTGTTCGGTTTCGGGGCGCTTCAGGCTCTTGCCAATCTGCGCCTGTTTATCTTACGTTTACGTCAAGGTTCATAATTGGCGGCCTTGATAACGGGTCCGAATGGCATAAGCTGGACCGGGGCGGGGAATGGGAGCCCTGCCTTGTCCGGCCGGCTGGCGGACGCGAACCGTGAGTGGTCCGTGGGGAGGAGAAATTAGTTCATGACGACACCAACGCATATGCTGAGCGGCAGGGCAGAGGACAAGATCTGGCTTGGTTCCTATCCGGCGCGGGTACCCTCCCGTCTCGGCGAGCCCAAGGAGCAATCGCTGGCGGAACTGGTTAGCCGCTGCTGCGCGGCCTATTCGGATCGTCCCGCTTTCGAAAGCATGGGCCGGGTGCTGACCTATCGGGAGCTGGACCAGGTCACCCGGGGCATTGCGGCCTGGCTGCAGCAGCAGGGACTGGCCAAGGGCGACCGCGTGGCGGTGATGATGCCGAACATCCTGCAGAATCCGGCCGTGGTCTACGGCATCCTGCGGGCCGGCATGGTTGTCGTGAATGTCAACCCGCTCTACACGCCGCGAGAGCTGGAGCATCAGCTGAAGGATTCCGGCGCACGGGCCATCTTCGTTCTCGAAAACTTCGCCCATACGGTGGAGCAGGTGCTGGGTGAAACGGCGCTTACCCATGTCGTCGTGACGCGCATGGGCGACATGCTGGGGCCGAAGGGCCTTCTGGTGAACCTGGTGGTCAAGCATCTGAAGAAGATGGTGCCGGACTGGTCGATCCCAGGTGCCATTCCCTTCAAGCGGGTGCTTTCCGAAGGCAATGGCCGACAGATGAAACCCGTACAGCTCACGGGTGCCGATATCGCCTTCCTGCAATATACCGGCGGCACGACGGGCGTTTCGAAGGGCGCGACGCTGACGCACGCCAACCTCCTTGCCAACAAGGAGCAGCTCATTCTCTGGCTCGAGGCCGTCTACGAGCGCAAGAAGCGCCCGGCCCAGCTGAACTTCCTCTGCGCCCTGCCGCTCTATCACATCTTCGGATTGACGGTGAATTCGCTGATGGGCATTTCCATGGGTGGCTGCAACCTGCTGATTGCCAATCCGCGCGACATTCCCGCCGTGATCAAGGAATGGAAGAAGCACCGGATCCATATCTTCCCGGGTCTCAATACGCTGTTCAACGCGCTGATGAACAATGCGGACTTCCCGTCAATCGATTTCTCGCAGATGCTGCTGGTGCTTGGCGGCGGCATGGCCGTGCAGCGGCCGGTGGCGGAGCGCTGGCAAAAAATCACCGGCTGCGCCATCACCGAAGGCTACGGACTGTCGGAAACCTCTCCCGTCGCCACGGCAAACCGACTTGACCGCGGGGAGTATACCGGCACGGTGGGTCTGCCGCTCCCCTCCACGGATATCGAGATCCGCGACGACATGGGCCAGACCCTGCCGGTCGGCGAAGTGGGAGAAATCTGCATTCGCGGCCCGCAGGTCATGCTGGGTTACTGGCAGCGCCCGGCTGAGACGGCGCAGGTGATCAGCCCGGACGGCTTCTTCCGCACCGGCGACATCGGCGTGATGGACGAGAACGGCTATACCAAGATCGTCGACCGAAAGAAGGACATGATCCTCGTTTCCGGCTTCAACGTCTATCCGAACGAGGTGGAAGAGGTCGCGATGATGCATCCGGGCGTGCTGGAGGCGGCGGCCATCGGCGTCCCCGACGAGCATTCCGGCGAAGCGGTGAAGCTTTTCGTGGTGCGCAAGGACCCGACCCTGACGGAAGAGGAACTGCGCCATCATTGCGCGGAAAACCTCACGGGTTACAAGCGGCCGCGGCATATCGAATTCCGCCATGAATTGCCGAAATCCAACGTCGGCAAGATCCTGCGCAAGGAGCTTCGCGCCTGATTTTCAGCCCCGCGGGCACGGCCTGCGGGGCGCTTTCCTTTCTGCGCCACGGCCTGTCAAAAAGCGAAATTGCGCCTTTCCGAAACGGCCATCCATGCAGTAAGGTGCGCGCCTAAAACCCTCTTCTCATCAGGATCGGCGCATGACGCAAGCTATTGTTGAAGAACTGAAATCCGCTGCAGCGGCTACGCGGGCCACCGATATTCGCGCGGCCTTTGCCGCCGATGGCGCGCGCTTTTCCAAATTCAGCGTCGCGGCCGACGATCTCCTGATGGATTATTCGAAATCGGCCGTGAATGAAGAGATCATGCGGCTCCTGGAAAAGCTTGCCGTGGAAGGGGGCGTTGCCGAAAAGCGGGACCAGATGTTCTCCGGCGCGCCGATCAACTTCACCGAAGGCCGCGCTGTTCTGCATACCGCGCTGCGCAACCGGTCCAACCGCCCGGTGCTTGTCGAGGGCAAGGACGTGATGCCCGACGTCAACCAGGTGCTTTCGGCCATGGGCGTGTTTGCCGAAGCCGTGCGCACGGGCGCGCTGCGCGGCGCGACCGGCAAGCCGATCACCGATGTGGTGAATATCGGCATTGGCGGCTCGGATCTCGGGCCGGTCATGGCGACCCTGGCGCTCGCACCCTTCCATGACGGGCCGCGGCTGCATTTCGTATCCAACGTGGATGGCGCCCATATGGCCGACACGCTGAAGCTGCTTTCGGCGGAAACCACGCTCTTCATCGTCGCCTCAAAGACCTTCACCACCATCGAAACGATGACCAATGCGGCGACCGCCCGCCGTTTCGTGGCCGAAGCCTTGGGAGAGAGTGCCGTCCGGCACCATTTCGCCGCCGTTTCCACCGCCCTTTCCAAGGTGGCGGATTTCGGCATCGAGGCCGATCGCGTGTTCGGCTTCTGGGACTGGGTGGGCGGCCGCTACTCCATCTGGTCGGCCATCGGCCTGCCGCTGATGATTGCGATCGGGCCCGACAATTTCGGCCGGTTCCTCGATGGCGCCCATGCCATGGACCGACATTTCGAAACCGCGCCGGTGCGGGAAAACCTGCCCATGCTTCTCGGTCTTCTGGGCTTTTACCAGCGCAATGTGCTCGGCTATCCGTCCCGCGCGATCCTGCCCTATGACCAGCGCCTTTCGCGCTTTCCCGCCTATCTGCAGCAGCTCGACATGGAATCGAACGGCAAGAGCGTGACCGTGGACGGAAGCCCGGTCGAGGGGCGGTCCGGGCCCGTCGTCTGGGGTGAACCCGGCACGAACGGCCAGCATGCCTTCTACCAGCTGATCCATCAGGGCACGGACATCATTCCAGCCGAGTTTCTGGTCGCCCGCAAGGGCTTCGAGCCGGACCTTGCCCACCAGCACCGCCTGCTGATCGCCAATTGCCTCGCCCAGTCGCAGGCCCTTTTGAAGGGGCGGACGCTGGAAGAGGCCAAGGCGCAGCTGCTGAAGCAGGGCATGGACGAGACGAAGGCCGATCATATAGCGCCGCACCGGGTCTTTACCGGCAACCGGCCCTCGATCACCTTCGTCCATGACCAGCTGACGCCCTTCGCGCTCGGCCGGTTGATCGCGCTCTACGAGCATCGCGTCTTCGTGGAAGGCGTGCTCTTCCGTATCAATTCCTTCGACCAGTGGGGCGTGGAACTGGGCAAGGAACTGGCGACCGGCCT
>CAMFIF010000057.1 GCA_945952415.1 uncultured Rhizobium sp.
GGGCGGAACCGGCGTCGGCTGCCAGATCGGCCTCGGGGTCGAAGCCTGACGGCAAGGGGAGGCACCGCCTCCCCTTCTTTTTGATCAGGTAAGTTCCTGATATGTTCTTGCGTTGCCGCTGAAGCTTCGCTAGCTTTCCCAAGGGGCAGGGGAGCGGGGCCGACATGGTGGCGCGGGTCGCGACGGTGGCGTTCGAGGGCATCGAGGCGCGCGCCGTCGACGTTCAGGTCCAGATCGCGCCGGGCGGCGTCGCCTTCGTGCTGGTCGGACTGCCCGACAAGGCCGTGGCCGAAAGCCGCGAGCGGGTTCGGGCCGCGCTCCTCGCCTCGGGGCTCGCTCTCCCGGTGTTGATTTCCGCCGAGAAGTGACCCTGGGTTTCCACTGAGAAGTGACCCGCCCAGATGGTGTTGTTTGTTCAGGTTGCGGTCAAGTTTTTGGCTTTCTCCCTGGCTGGTTTGCCGGGCTTTGCCGAGCTGTTCTTGAAGCGGAAGCTGTCGTTTCCCGTCTCGATGATGTGGCAGTGATGCGTGAGGCGATCGAGCAGGGCGGTGGTCATCTTGGCATCGCCGAAGACGGTGGCCCATTCCGAGAAGCTGAGATTGGTGGTGATGACGACGCTGGTGCGCTCGTAGAGCTTGCTCAGCAAGTGGAAGAGCAAGGCGCCGCCTGATGCACTGAAGGGCAGGTAGCCGAGCTCATCGAGGATGACGAGATCGGCGTAAGCGAGCCGGCCGGCGATCTGTCCTGCCTTGCCCTGAGCCTTTTCCTGTTCGAGAGCGTTGACGAGCTCGACGGTGGAGAAGAAGCGGACCCGCTTGTGATGGTGCTGGATGGCCTGGACTCCGAGAGCCGTAGCGACATGGGTCTTGCCGGTGCCGGGCCCTCCCACCAGGACAACGTTGTGAGCGTCCTGGAGGAACTCGCAACGATGCAGTTGGCGCACGAGCGCCTCGTTGATTTCGCTGCTGGCGAAGTCGAAGCCGTTGAGGTCGCGATAGGCCGGGAAGCGCGCGGCCTTGAGTTGATAGGCCGTTGATCGGACCTCTCTCTCGGCCATCTCCGCCTTCAGGAGCTGCGACAGGATCGGCACAGCGGTCTCGAAGGCCGGCGCCCCCTGTTCAGTCAGTTCGCTGATGGCCTGGGCCATGCCGTGCATCTTGAGGCTGCGCAGCATGATGACGATGGCCCCGCTCGCAGGATTATGACGCATGGCGCACCTCATCGGCCCGGCGCAGGGCGTCATAGCGTTCGACATTGGCGCGCGGCTCGGTGGTCAATGTGAGGGCGGAAGGGGCTTCGACCGTTGACGCGATCATCGGTGCGCCGTCGATCAGCCGGTGAAGCAGGTTGATGATGTGGGTCTTGGTCGGTACGCCAGCCTTCAGGGCCAGTTCGACCGCCGCCAGCACGACCTCCTCGTCATGCTGCAGGACCAGGGCCAGGATCTCGACCACCTCCCGGTCGCCACCTGGCGTTTTGAGCAGATGCTGTTGCAGCGACCGGAAGGCCGGCGGCATTTCGGCAAAGGGGGCACCGTTACGCAGGGCCCCGGGTTTGCGCTGGAGGACGGCCAGATAATGCCGCCAATCATAGACCGTCCGGCTGAGACGATCATGCGAGCGGGCGAAGACCCGGCGATGTTCGCAGATCGCCTGCCCCTCGGCGACAATGACGATCCGGTCGGGATAAACACGCAGGCTCACCGGGCGGTTCGCAAAGGACGCCGGCACGCTGTAACGATTGCGCTCCAGATGGACCAGGCAGGTCGGGGAGACGCGCTTGGCGTACTCGACGAAGCCATCGAAGGGGCGCGGCATCGCCATCAGGTGCCGGATCTCCTCGGCCCACACGTCGGCGATTGTACCGGGTTGCGTGCCGTGCGTGGTCTGCGACCACAACTCCCGACACCGGGTCTCCAGCCAGTCGTTCAGTGCCTCCAGCGACGGGAAGTTCGGCAGGGGCTGCCAGAGCCGATGTCGGGCATCCTGCACGTTCTTCTCGATCTGCCCCTTCTCCCAGCCCGAGGCCGGATTGCAGAACTCGGCCTCGAACAGGAAGTGGCTCACCATGGCCGAGAAGCGGATGTTGACCTGACGGTCCTTGCCGCGGCCGACTTTGTCGACGGCCGTCTTCATGTTATGGGATGGACGCCTCCCTTTCTCCGGCCGCAATCTTGGGCCTATCAGAAGGAGGGATAGCGATGACGATCCAGATGCTGGCCATTGATCTTGGCAAACAGTCGTTCCACCTGCACGCGATCGATGATGATGGCGTAGTGATCTCCCGCAAGGTGTGCCGCAGCAAGCTCGATCTCGCGGTGGCCGAGCTTGCACCCGTCGTTGTTGCTATGGAGGCCTGCGCAAGTGCGCATCATTGGGGCCGGCGGTTCACGGCCGATGGCCGGAAGGTTCTTCTCATCAATCCGCGTTTTGTGAAGGCGTTCGTCCGCGGCTCGAAGAACGACGCGGTCGATGCCGAAGCGATCTACGAGGCGGCCTCACGACCGACCATGCGCTTCGTGCCGCTCAAGTCGGCGGAGCAACAGGATCTGCAGTCGCTCCACCGCGTACGCGAAAGGCTGGTCGTCCAGCGAACGTCGCTCATCAATCATGCTCGAGGGCTGCTCGCCGAGTACGGCATCGTGTTGGCCAAAGGGCCATGGCGCTTCCGCGACCGCGCTCCGGCAGCGATCGCCGAGGCGGGCCTGTCCCCTCTCGCAGGCGAACTCTTCGCTGAGCTTCTCAGTCAACTCGAAGATGTCGACATCCGCCTCGCGAGGCTCGATGCCAGGCTGATCATGCTGTGCCGGGAGAACGATGCCTGCCGTCGGCTGTCTGAACTGCCCGGCGTAGGACCCGTGATCGCGACAGCGCTCGTCGCCGCGGTCGATGATGGCCGGCACTTCCGCTCCGGACGTGAGCTGGCCGCTTGGATCGGTCTTGTGCCGCGCCAATACACGACCGGCGGCAAGCCCCGCCTTGGCGGCATCGGCCGACGTGCCAACCACTATCTGCGCCGCCAACTGATCCACGGCGCCCGAGCGGTCGCCAGCCGGCTTGCCAGGCGAGACGATCGGCGATCCGAATGGCTTAAGGGCGTCGTTGCCCGCGCTGGGTTCAACAAGGCGCTTGTAGCGCTCGCCAACAAGACAGCGCGGATCGCATGGGTGCTGCTGGCACGACAGGAGAGCTACCGAGCCGCATGACAAGCCGCTCGCCGACGGGATCGCCGCATATGCGGTGATGAATGCGAGGTGGATATTGACGGTGCAACGGCAAGGACCGCCACTTCGAAGCCTGATTTACGACAAGGCCGGCAAGGCCGATCATGTTATTAGGCAAGAAGCAGCGGACTCCCATCAAGGCCAGGGGCGCGATCGCTCCAGCGAAGGCCGGATAGATTCACGCATGCCCTGCCGGCTGCATCAACAAGAGACCACCTTGCACGGGAGGCGTCCATAGATTGTCGTAGATGCCCCGCCGCGGCACGCCTCCCAGCACCCGGAAGGCGTGATTATGAGCATCGAACAGCATCTCATGGGTCTGGAGCGGGTAAGCTCGCAGGATAGCGGCGCGGCTGTAGGACAGCTTCACATGGGCGACCTGGAGCTTGGTGCGCTCGCCGGCGATGATCGCCCAGTCCTCCGACCAGTCGAACTGGAATGCCTCGCCCGGCACAAAGGCCAGGGGGACAAAGGTGCCGCGACCGCTGGTCTGCTGCTCGCGCAGGCGGGCGGCCTTCCAGTCCCGGGCGAAGGCCGCGACCCGATTGTAGGAGCCCTCATAGCCGAGCAGGATCAGATCGGCATGTAACTGACGGACCGTGCGCTTGTGCTTGCGCGACTTGCCGCCTTCGATCCGCAGCATCGCCGAAAGCTTGTCGGCATAGGGATCGAGTTTGCTCGGCCGGTCGGGAACATGAAATCGAGGCTCGACGCTATCCGTGCGCAGGTATTTGCGGACCGTGTTCCTCGAAAGCCCGGTGCGTCGGGAAATCTCCCGGATCGAAAGATGATTCCGCCCATGCCAGCGGCGGATGACACTCAATAACTCCATGTCGATCACTCCGAGGTCCCCCGCGTATCGCGCGTGAGACGTGGTCAAAACATGGGTCACTTCTCGATGGAAAAATCCCCGCCTAACGGGTCACTTCTCGGCGGAAATCAACAGCGATGCGGCGGGCGGCCGGCTCCGGAGGTACCTTGTAGGTCAGCAGCAGCCACGCTTGAGTTACCATGGCTTAGTCAATATTGTAACGACCGTAACTTTGCAATGACGCACTTGCGATCGAGCTCGAATGCACCAATGGGAGCTCAGCATGACGGCCCGCGGCAACGAGGTGCGAGCACGCTGCGCGGCGCAGGGCACGGCCTTCACCCGCGCCGACCTGCATGAGGCGATCATGCCTGTCTCTTATA
>CAMFIF010000058.1 GCA_945952415.1 uncultured Rhizobium sp.
GCCCCTGAACGGCAGGCCTGGAAGTATCGGCTCGTGCGTGCCACGAGGATATCGGCCATATCGCAGGCAATGCCGGAATAAATGCTGTTTGAAACAAGAATGATCGTCGTGCCGCCTTTATAGGCGAGGCACCAGGCATTCCTCTTGCAGAAGAATCGGGATTCGGATGCCTGGTCCAGCGTCTCGGCCATCAAGGCCCGCTCGGCGATTTCCTCCGCGTCGGAAAGCGGCCGGTAGCGGTCATCGGCCTGATCGCGCCGCCCGTCGGGTCCGGGCTCCACCCTTTCGGATGGTTCCAGTTGGTCCATGCCATAGAGACGTTGCCACTGCTCGGTGACAAAGCGGTCTTTCGTCTGCGCGCCGATAGACCAGGCGGTCCCGTGAAGAAGGGCTGCCACCTCGCCGCTTTCATGAATAAGAAGATCCGGTGGCCGGTCGGCGGGTCTGGCGAGGCAGGACAGGAGGCCGAGCGCACAGAGAAGAAGCCCGGCCAGCCGCAGGCGTGTGCGCAACAGGCAGAGCAGCAGAAAGCCGAGGCTTCCGAGCACGAAAGCGACATCTGGCAGGGGCCGCACCATGTATTCGCCACCACTTGCCGCCACCTTTTCGCCGATGGTGATGAGGCCCGTAAGTCCAAATCCCATGATCTTGAGCGGCAGCGCGTCGAGGCCGAGCGGCATGAGGAGCATCGCGAGAAGCGCCATCGGCATGACGAGGAGATCGAGCAGCGGTGCGGCGAGCATGTTGGCGACGAAACCGTGCAGCGGAAACCGCTGGAAATGCTCGACCGAAAAGAGCGCCGTCGAAAGGCCACCCACAAGGGCTGTGGCTGCAAGCCCGGCGAGAGATCGTGTTCCGACGCGCCAGGCCTTGGCCAGAGGATGGCGGAGGGCCGGTCGCTCGACCATGGGTCGGTAATGCGCCCAGGCTTCATAGGCGGCGATGAGACCCAGCGTCCCCGCATAAGAAAGCTGGAAGCTTGCCGAAAGACCG
This sequence comes from uncultured Rhizobium sp., assembly GCA_945952415.1. GTDB lineage: Bacteria > Pseudomonadota > Alphaproteobacteria > Rhizobiales > Rhizobiaceae > Gellertiella. Next base: position 994 of record CAMFIF010000058.1, read on the forward strand.
GCCGAAGGAGAGAACACCAGGGTGATCAGGGCGGCGAGCGCCACCGTGCGCAGGCTGATCGCCGGACGGTCGAGCAGCACCGCAACAAGCGCAATCACCATCATCACGAAGGCCCGTTCGGCGGAAAGCGCAAAGCCAGAGAGCAGGTAATAGGCCCCCGTTCCCACGACCGCGCCGGATGCCGCGAGCTTCTTGATCGAAACGGATTGGGCGAGACCCAGGGATAGGCTGAGGGCCGACCGCAGGCCGATGAAGAAGACGGCGGAGGCCAGAACCATGTTCATGCCGGAAATAGCAATGATGTGGGCAAGCCCCGAGCGCCGGAGATCCTCCACCGTCTTCCGGGAAATTGCTCTCTGCTCATTGGTGATGAGCGCTGCCGCAAGCGCGCCCTCATCGCCGCCGATGCGGGCGCGTATCCGGTCGCCGATCCCGGAACGCCAGCGGGCCAGCGTTTCAAGGATGTGAGCGCTTTCATGTACCAGCCCGGGCCGTGGCGGTCCGAAGACGAGGCGCGGCGCGCCGTAGAAGAATCCGGTTGCGCCTGTACCGGAAAAATAGGCGGCAAACGAAAAATCATGAGCGCCGGGGGCAGCCGGTCCCGATGGCGGCGTCAGCCGCGCCCTGCCCGCCACCACTGCGCCCACGGAAAATGGCGCGTCCTGCCGCGCGGCAAGGGCGACCACCGCCGGCATGCGCCCCAGGCGCGGATGGTCGGTTCCAATGACTTGAATGACATAGCGCCACTGGCGGTCCCCGCCCGCTTCCCGCTCCATGATTCGTCCGCGCACAAAACTCGTCACCGGTCGATCGAGAAGAAGCGTGGATGCCCGCCAGGTCTCCAAATCCGCAAGAAGCGGTCCGGCCGCTGCCAGAAGGAAGCAAAAGACCATCCGCTGAAGCCCGGGGTGACGCGCTGATAGAAACGGCAGAGCGGCCAGAAGGAAAAGACAGAGAGCGCCGAGAGCCAGCGAATCGGGTGTCCATAAACCCTTGAACCAGAGGGCAGCCCCTGCGCCGATCAGAAGCGGCGCAAACAGAAAGCCGCGCCTGTGGGCCGTCTCCTTCTGCAGGCAACGGCGGCAGGCGGAGAGAATATCCTCACCCACCGCTTCAAGGCGATGGGCGAGATCCCGGCGCAAAGAGGCTTTTTCGGCGGGATCCGGCAGATTTTCATTCGCAGCCACGAGTGCCGGGCCGCGCGGCTCCGGGTAAAGGCGCGAAGGAATGGCCGGTTTGGAACGTCTGCCCAAAATCATGGCAGACTATGGCACCTTACATGAGCGTTTTTCAATGGACGAATGGAAGGAGAAACGCATTTTCCGGAATTAACGGGATTCGAAACAATTCGACTTAAGATTCGTGCGAACAAGCAATCAAGGCCATGTTTTTAGTGGATTTTGCAATGCGGAAGGGTCTACCATGCGCTGCACAATTCGCGATGCAGAGACCTTGCCCTTTCATCGGTGGATGGAGGGATGGCGGCCGGACAGGATGTCCCCGCGCTTGGTCTGCAAAAAGGATAGGCAGGGAATGAACAAGCGCGATGCTTGGCGCATTTCCGAATGCAAGTTTGTCAGTTTAACCCTTATGGCGCGGGTTCGCGCCCGGGCACTTGGAGGACCAGCATGACTGATAAGAACGCTTCTTTGGCGCTAGGTGAGAAGAACGTCGACTTGCCGGTGAAGAAGGGCACGATCGGCCCCGACGTCATCGACATCGGCACGCTTTACAAGCATACCGGCGCCTTCACCTATGACCCGGGCTTTACCTCTACGGCCTCCTGCGAATCGAAGATCACCTATATCGATGGCGATGAAGGCGTGCTGTTGCATCGCGGCTACCCCATCGACCAGCTGGCCGAGCAGGGCGACTTCCTGGAGGTCTGCTATCTCCTGCTGTACGGCGAGCTGCCGACGGCTGCCCAGAAGAAGGATTTCGACTACCGCGTCACGCACCACACCATGGTGCATGAGCAGATGTCGCGTTTCTTCACCGGTTTCCGCCGCGATGCGCATCCCATGGCCGTCATGGTCGGCACGGTCGGCGCGCTTTCCGCCTTCTACCACGACTCGACCGACATTACCGATCCGCACCAGCGCATGGTTGCCTCGCTGCGCATGATCGCCAAGATGCCGACGATTGCGGCAATGGCCTACAAGTATCACGTCGGCCAGCCCTTCGTTTATCCGAAGAACGACCTGGATTATGCGGCAAACTTCCTTCGCATGTGCTTTGCCGTTCCCTGCGAGGAATATGTGGTAAACCCGGTTCTGGCCCGCGCCATGGACCGCATTTTCATCCTTCACGCCGATCACGAGCAGAATGCCTCTACCTCGACGGTGCGTCTCGCCGGGTCCTCGGGCGCGAACCCGTTCGCATGCATCGCCGCTGGCATCGCCTGCCTCTGGGGCCCCGCCCATGGCGGCGCCAACGAAGCGGCGCTCAACATGCTGCAGGAAATCGGCACGGTTGACCGCATTCCGGAATATATCGCCCGCGCCAAGGACAAGAACGACCCCTTCCGCCTGATGGGCTTCGGTCACCGCGTCTACAAGAACTACGATCCGCGCGCCCGCATCATGCAGAAGACCATGTATGAAGTGCTGGAAGCCACCGGTCACCAGGACGATCCGCTGATGCAGGTTGCGCTGGAGCTGGAGAAGATCGCGCTCAACGACGAATACTTCAAGGAAAAGAAGCTCTACCCGAATGTCGACTTCTATTCCGGCATCACGCTGCGCGCGCTTGGCTTCCCCACCACCATGTTCACCGTGCTCTTCGCGCTTGCCCGCACGGTCGGCTGGATTGCCCAGTGGAACGAAATGATCGAAGATCCCCAGCAGCGCATCGGCCGCCCGCGCCAGCTTTACACCGGCGCCCCGCAGCGCGATTACGTGCCGGTCTCCAAGCGCTGATCACCAGATCCCAAGAATTGAGAAACCCGGCTCTGCGGCCGGGTTTTTTCATGAGCATTTTTCGAGGTGCCGTCATTACCCGCAAATGGACAATCACCTCACCTCCTGCGGTGCAGGATACGGCCGCGCCGGCCCTTTGATTGGCAGTTCCTCCAGCCCCTGAAGCGCCCTTCCCTCCACGATCCTTTCGAGCAGGGCAGGCCGAAGCGGCTCTGCCGGTTCCTGTCCGGCGGCGACACGCACCGGCATTGCCCTTTGCCGCGTGAAGAAAAGCCGCGCGGTGGCGTAAAGCGTGAGATGGGGCAGGATGACCATCAGGCCCTTTATCCAATCCGGAGAAGCCATATAGAGCTGGGCAATATCCATGGCGGCTGCACTCCCTCGTTCGAGTGGAGTCACCGGAGGCCATGG
>CAMFIF010000059.1 GCA_945952415.1 uncultured Rhizobium sp.
GCCGTCCTAACCGATAGACGAAGGGCGCGTGCCGTGGCGCCCTTATAGGCGGGGTGCCGGATTCCCGCAAGCGCCTTTTTGAAAAAAATCGAGAAAAAATTACCGCTGTGGAAAAGGCCGCCTTTGCAATGCAATCAAACACTTGGGCGTGGCGGCCCGTTCGGCAGGCAAGGCGTTTCACAGCTCCGTATCGGTCCGGCACTTCCAGTTCCAGTCGCGACGGCGGCCGATATCCACATGGATCGAATTGGTGCTGCAATAGGTGCCGACACCGCCAATATCGGGACGGCTGCGGAAATAGCGGGCAAGATCCCACTTGCTGACGCCGACCATCTGGATATCGGCGGCGTTGCAGGAAAGATGCTGCGAGTGCTTCGCCCCGCCGACCCGCTGATTGTGCTCCGGATCGCGGAAGCCGGAGGTCACCACGATGCGCTTGCCGAAGTGGGCTTCCGCATCCTTCAGCATGGTCACCAGTTTCGGCTTGAAGCAGGAGGTCTGGACGCTCGGATTCTGAACCAGCAGACCCGTCAGCGCCTGCCGCGTCATGCTGGGCAGCGAAGCCATGGTGACCATGTCGGTTGCGGTATCGTTCGGGTCCGGGCCAAGATCGTTGGAGGAATAGAGCTTGCCGCGAAGGATGAGCGGCACGTCATCCGCTTCCATGTCGTCCTCCGACCCATTGGCGGCTGCCGCCGATGCAAGCAGCGGATTTTTGCCGGATGCGGAAAAGAAGCTGGCACTGGTGGCATTGAAGCCCATGGTCGACACGGTGCCGCCTTCGGTCGGACTTGCCTGGGGAACCTGCGGCGCGGCTGAGAAGATGCTGGACCTGTTGGCATTGATCCCCGTGGCCTGCATTACGGCCGCGCCCATGCCCTGCTCTCCTGAAGCGGCGGGTGCCCCAGCCGATGCAGGCGATGACGGTGTCGTCTCTGCCGAGGCATATTCGGGGCTCGGGCTTGCGGGATCGGCAGGAGCGGAGGTTTTCGATGCCTGCTCCACCGATTCGCTGTCTGGTGTCATCAGATCCGCAACCGGGTCTCCCTTCGAGGATACGCAGCCACCGAGGCCTATTCCGGCGGCCAGAAGCACGGCAAGACAGGGGGAGGGCGCATGGCGCCGTTCGGCTTCGACCAGCGTTCGAAAAAGGGGCATGTCACATCCTATGGCCTGACGGGACAGACCTCGACGGCCTGACCCGCGGTCAGGCGCGGAACGACGTCATGTCCCTCTGGAGCCTTGGTGACATGCAAGCCTTGCCCGAAGCAGGTTTCGGGCAAGGCGGGGTGAACTTACCAGGCGCCGGTATTCGGCATGGAAGCCCAGGGTTCGGCCGGAGCCTTGCTTTCGCCCTTCTGCAGGATTTCGATGGAAATGCCATCGGGCGAACGCACGAAGGCCATGTGGCCGTCGCGGGGCGGGCGGTTGATGGTCACGCCATTGTCCTTGAGCTTCTGGCAGAGTGCGTAGATATCGTCGACCTCATAGGCGAGGTGGCCGAAATTGCGCCCGCCCTGATACTCTTCCGGATCCCAGTTGTAGGTGAGCTCGACACAGGGCGCCATGTTCTTGCGGGCCAGCTCCAGATCATCGGAAGCCGCGAGGAAGATGAGCGTGAAGCGGCCTTTCTCATTCTCCATGCGACGAACCTCGGTCATGCCGAGCAGGTTGCAATAGAAGTTCAGCGACTGTTCGACGTCCTTTACGCGGACCATGGTGTGCAGATAACGCATCGATTTCATCCTGTTTTGGTGGGGATGGCGCCAACATAGGCCGCATCAAGCTTCAAGCAAGCCAGAATGGTTAAAAATCCGTATGTGTAAACGACCCATGGGTCTTGCGCGGATCCGATCTCCGGATGTTAATCTGATGGACAAGAATCAGTTAACGGTAATGATGTGTGAAGCGTAATCGAGAGGCTGGCGGGAAAATGGCGGATAGGGTTTCATCGAAAGGGCTTGCATATTTCGAGGAGCTTCAGGGCGAGCCGGTTGAGCTGATCGAGATTACAGGTGTCGTGAAGTGGTTCGACGTGGCCAAGGGTTTTGGCTTCATCGTCCCCGATAACGGAATGCAGGATGTTCTGCTGCACGTGACCTGCCTCCGGCGGGACGGATACCAGACCATTCTGGAAGGCACCCGTATCGTGGCGCTCATCCACAAGCGGGAGCGCGGCTACCAGGCCTTCCGCATTCTCTCCATGGATCAGTCCACCGCGGTCCATCCCTCGCAGATGCCGCCGGTCCGCACCCATGTGCAAGTCGTGCCGACAAGCGGGCTCGAGCGGGCAATCGTCAAGTGGTTCAACCGCACCAAGGGCTTCGGTTTCCTGACCCGCGGCGAGGGCACGGAAGACATATTCATCCACATGGAAACGCTGCGCCGCTTCGGCCTGACGGAGCTTCGTCCCGGCCAGGTGGTGCTTGTGCGCTTCGGCGATGGCGACAAGGGCCTGATGGCTGCCGAAATCCATCCCGACATGCCTACCGGCGTCGCCCGCTCGCATTGATGCGCGCCAACCGGATCCTCTCTTGCGGAAAAAGCGCCCTCGTGGCGCTCTTTCTGTTTATGGCTTTCCTTTCGCATGCGGCGGTGGCGGGGGAAATATTCGCCCGCGAAATACTCAGCATCGAGAGGCAGCACGCTCCGCCCGTGAAGCTCAATGTTGAGCTTGCCCTGACGGAGGCTCAACGCGAACAGGGTTTGATGAATCGCCGCGCTCTGGGCGATAACGAAGGCATGCTCTTCGACTTCGGCGAAAGCCGCCTTGTGTTCATGTGGATGAAAAACACCATTCTTCCGCTGGACATGATCTTTCTCGATTCGTCCGGCCGGGTGGTGCATCTGCATGAAAACGCGGTTCCCTATTCCGAAACCATCATTCCATCAGTGGAGCCCGTGCGTTTCGTGATCGAAGTCATGGCCGGCAGCGTGAAGCGTCTTGGCCTCCATGTCGGCGACAAAGCCCTTTCAGCCCAGATCTCCAAGGCAAAGTAGAGCAGCGGATACCGATGAGAACAGCGACGCGGACCGCGACGCCCGGCTCGACTCGATTAAGGATTAGCGAGCCATTGCGGCCCTGATGGCGGTGCTGTTGCATGCCATCCAATCCATCTCCGAAAGCAATGTCGTCTGGTTCAGCCGGCTGTCACCCTCGCAGCCCGAAATGCCGTCGTTCCGGGAGACGCTTGGTGCTTGTTTAGACATATTCCCGTCATCGACGGTCTCATTGATGGTTCACAGGGCGGCGTGCTATGCCTCGGGCCAGTATTCTGCGCTTCTTTCCGCGCTATCGGGTCGCAACACGGACGCCGCTTGTCGGGCTTCCCCTTTTTGCGAACGGATATCTGGACACCAGGACAGCCCTGAGCGCAGGGTGATCATAAAGCACTGCTGAGTGTCCGACCTGAGAGATAGGTGACGAAACGTACCGGAGACATGGGTAACACTTTT
>CAMFIF010000060.1 GCA_945952415.1 uncultured Rhizobium sp.
GCATTATCCTGGCCTTGCCGATCACCCGGATCACGCACTTGCCGCAAGACAGCAGCGGGGGTTCGGTGCGATGATGAGCTTCGAACTTGCCGGCGGCGTGCAGGCCGTGCAGCGTTTCGTGCGCCATGTCGCGGCCTTCACGCTGGCCGAATCATTGGGGGGCGTCGAAAGCCTGGTGGCGCATCCCGCCACCATGACCCATGTCGACATGGGGCCGGAGGCGCGGGCCAAGGCAGGCATTACCGACGGATTGCTCCGGCTCTCCGTCGGGCTTGAACATATCGACGATCTCCTGGCCGGGCTCGAAAAAGGGCTTTCGGCCTGCTGAGAGGAGGATGCGATGGCAGACGACGACACTCCCGCCACCTTCGCCTCGCCGGCCTGCTTTCTGCACGAGATCGACCCGGCCTATGCCGGCCTGCCGGGGCCGCTCGACGCGCAGGCCTGGACGGATGTGAACCGCTGGCGCAGGGCCGAGCGGGAACGGCTGATCGCCGAACGCCTCGCCATGCCGGTCGCGGCACGCCTTGCCCATGGCGAGGCGATTGCGGCGCGCGTGCTCGATGAGATCGGCGATGTGACTGGCCGCATCGTCAGCGCCTATTGGCCGTTTCGCGGCGAGCCGGATTTCCGGCCCTTTCTACAGGAGGTGTCCGAGCGCGGCGGGCTGACGGCCTTGCCGGTCGTCGTGGAGAAGGGGCGGCCGCTGGAGTTTCACCTTTTGTCAACGGCGGAGTAAAAACCGGCCACGGGGCGGAGCAAAAGTCGGCCACTGCGGCGCCGGTCTGAGACCGCCGGGAGGGCTTAAGCCCGAGCGGGGGTCTCAGGCCGGCGTGGTGATTTTTCGGGAGGTTTTCAGCCTGCCTTTCGGGCGCGGCTTTGGGCGAGACGATAGCTTTCGCCGTTCATCTCGAGGATGTTGACATGGTGGGTGATGCGATCGAGCAGGGCGCCAGTTAGACGCTCGGACCCCAGGGTTTCCGTCCATTCATCGAAAGGCAGATTGCTGGTGATCAGAGTAGCGCCGCGCTCGTAGCGTTGCGAGATCAGCTCGAACAGCAACTCCGCACCGGTCTTCGACAGCGGCACAAAGCCCAGCTCGTCGATGATGAGCAGCTTATAGGCTGCCATCTGCTTCTGGAACCGAAGCAGACGCCGCTCATCACGCGCCTCCATCATCTCACTGACCAGGGCGGCGGCCGTCGTGAAGCCGACGGACAAGCCTTTCTGGCATGCGGCCAGGGCGAGGCCGAGAGCCACATGCGTCTTACCCGTGCCGCTGGGGCCCAGGGCGATGACGTTCTCGCGGCGCTCGATCCATTCGCATCGGGCCAGTTCCAGCACCTGCATCTTGTTGAGCTTCGGAATGGCGGTGAAGTCGAAGCTGTCGATGCTTTTTACGACGGGGAATTTGGCCGCCTTGATCCGGCGCTCGACCTTGCGGCGGTCGCGCTCGATCATCTCCCGTTCGGCAAGCCGGAAGAGGTAGGCGACGTGATCGACGCCTTCGGTGGCACATAGCCGGGCCAGCTTCTGGTACTCCCGCTGGAAGGTCGGCAGCTTCAGAGCTTTGAGATAATGGGCGAGCAGGATATCGGGTGCTTCGGTGCTCATGCCGCTTCTCCCGCATCCGACGACAGGAGGCGCATATACGCCTTCGCAGAGGTCTTCTCGACCGTCGCCCTTGGCAGGTAGGGATAGATCGCCAGGTCCAGTCGCGGCGGCCGGCGCTCGACCCGGCACAGGATCAGATGCTTGACCGCATCGAAGCCGATCGCTCCGAGCTGGATCGCCTGCTTCACCGCTGCATGCAGGTCGGCAAGCTCGAAGCTTTCCAGCAGGCGCAGAACCTGCACGTATTCCCGACGGCCATGCTTGGCCATGCGACCTTCCATTAGCCGGCGCAACGTGGCGAATTCGTCCGGCAGGTCCCAGCCCTGGAGAGGAGCCGCCTGATCCAGGGCATTGATCTTCTGCTCGATCAGCGGCAGATAATGGACTGGATCGAAGACGACGTCCTCCCGCTCCCAGCTTCGAGGATGACGGGCAATGATCTCGCCGCGGCAACCGATCACCACCTTGTCGACATAGCCTCTGACCCAGACGTCCTGATGACCGTAGGCGACCGGCACGGAATAGTCGTTCGTCTTATAGCGCACCAAAGACTGCGCCGTGACCTTGGTGCTGATCTGGTCGCAGGCATCGAAAGGCGACGCCGGCAAGGGACGCATGGCGGCGAGATCCCGCTGCAGCCGTTCGCCGATTGTCTCGCTCTCGCCGCGCAGCTTGTCGCGCTGGCGTTTGCGGCATTGCTCTTCCAGAAAGGCGTTGAACGCATCCCATGTTGGAAACTGCGGGACCGGCACCATGAAGTTACGCCGGGCATAGCCCACCAGACCCTCGACATTCCCCTTGTCGTTGCCTTTGCCGGGACGGCCATAGCGATCGCGGATCAGGTAATGGGACAGGAAACCGCTGAACAACGTCGCCCGCTTGCGTGTGCCGTCCGGCAGGATCTTCGCCACAAGGCAGCGGTCGTTGTCATAGACGATCGACCGCGGCACAGCCCCAAAGAACGCGAACGCATGGATGTGGCCATCGACCCAGGCTTCGGCCACCGCCGCCGGATAGGCCCGCACGTAGCAGCCGTCGCTGTGCGGCAGGTCCAGAACGAAGAAGCGCGCCTTCTGCTCAACGCCGCCGATCACCACCATCGCCTCGCCGAAATCGGCCTGCGCATGGCCGGCCGGATGCGACAGCGGCACGAACACTTCCTGGCGGCGCTGATCCCGCTCGCGCATATAATCCTTGATGATCGTGTAGCCGCCGGCGAAGCCGCATTCCTCGCGCAGGCGTTCAAACACCCGCTTGGCCGTATGACGCTGCTTGCGCGGTACCTTCAGGTCGTCGTCGAGCCAATGCTCGATCGTCGAAACAAACGCATCCAGCTTCGGCCGCCGGATCGGTGATCGCCGCTGATAGCCGGGCGGTGTCGAATACGACACCATCTTGGCCACGCTGTCGCGCGATATGTTGAAATGCTTCGCTGCCTGGCGCTTCGTCATTCCTTCCGAAACAGCAAGCCGAACCCTTAAATAAAGTTCCACGGTGTAGATCCCCTGTCCCTCCTGCGCTCATTGCAGAAAGGAAATAGGTGGCCGGATTTTACTCCGCCCGCGGCAGCATTATGCCGCCGCTACCGTGGCCGACTTTTGCACCGCCGCTCTCAC